>OZ219811.1:0-32527 GCA_964291665.2 Thermodesulfobacteriota bacterium
TATGTCCCAATCGAAGGTTCCTTCGTAGGCTTCCTTCCAGGATACGGGTTTTCTTCTCTTGCCATAATTTACTCCTCATAGGGTAAAAACTCTACCATTTCAACTTCTGATTCCGGTATTAACAGTGTACCTTGTACTTTAATGGAATCCAATTGCTCATCTTGCAACCACTCTGCCTCTTCAATTCGGAAATGTCCTTGCCCCGGTTTGCTGGGCCACTCCGCAGGCCAGCCGTAAAGGCGGCGGTTTCCAGCCATGTACAATACAACACAACGAAGCGACTGGGGTGGCGCGAAAAAGCTGAATACCATTCCGACGGGTAGGAGTTTTCCTTTGTTATTCTCATGTAGCGGAAGAGCTTGTGCGTTAGGTCCTTGTTTGAAATCCAAGCGAATAGCAAGCCTAAACAGACCGCTATCAAAATTAACCAGATAATACTCCGGTTTAGCTCGAGGGAAGGTTCCTCTGGCAACTTTATTTGTTCCGTAGAGAATATAGAAAACAGTATGTGAGCGATAAAGGTGAAAATTAAAGCTTGAACGACTTGGCCGAATGTACCGGTTTCGTATGAGCTGTAAGCCAGTAGAAAATAGCAGCTGCCAAAAATCCCAGGATACCCGAGGTTTCATCGGAGAATGCTGTAAGCCGGTAGAAAATAGCAGCTGCCAAAATCCCGGCAGAAGAAATATGAGTATGTTGATCAGTTCAACAGATATCATTTACGGTTCCGTTCTTGCAATCTCGTGGTAACTCTATGGGCGGTTACGGGTTTGTGTAAAGAATCTTCTTGCAGTTCGGGCACTGAACCAGTTTTGTCTGTTTCAGTATTTCATTGTAGAGCTGAGGCGGGATGTTTATGTTGCAGCTCGTGCATTTCTCGTTTTCGGCAAGCGCGAGCGCCCTGCCGTTTCTTTTGAAGATTTTTTCGTAAAGCGGGAGTATTTTCGGGTCTATAATGGACAGGATTTCACTTTTTTCACGCTCCGCCGGTTTGCGGGAAATCTCGAGTTCTTCAATCTTTTTTTCTTTTCCGCGATCTGCTCCGCGTATTGCTCTTCCAGAGTCGCGTAGTTTTCTTTCTCCCCGACAAGAGCTGCCTCGGTCTCTTCGATCTCCGTCATTACGGAGATTGTCCGGTCTTCTATTTCGAGGTTTTCCTTTCTTGTATCGGTTATTTCCTTCTGAAGCGCTTCGTATTCCTTGTGGGTCTTTATGGCAAACAGCCTTTCCTCGGACTTCTTTATGGATTCCTGATTGGAGCGAAGAGAGGATTCTAGACCGTCTCTTTGCGCCTTGAGTTCCGAGAGGGTGGTTTCCTTCAGATTTATCGATTCTTCTTTTTCGAGAAGGTCTTTTTTAAGGCTGTCGATTTCGCCGGGGTATCTTTTAAGCCCTTCGGTTAACTCTCTTATTCTCAGGTCAACTGTCTCGAGTTTCCGCAGGCTTTCGATACGCTGTTCCATCATTTTTTATTTCAGGCGAACCAATCCAGATTTACCTTTCAGGGAAATCGGTATTCTGGGGCTTTCGGAGGGGGTTGTTTCGGCTTTCTCTTTATTGACCTTCATGGTCTCTGTTTCTCAATTCTGGGCCCACCCGGACTCGAACCAGGGACCGACGGATTATGAGTCCGCTGCTCTAACCAACTGAGCTATGGGCCCTAATAAAACTAGGCAACAGAATATAGTTAATCGAATTTTTTTGTCAAATTTAGCGACGAGTTAAGATTTTTGCCGGAATTTTTTACTTCCTTTCAGAAAAACATATTTTATAATAGTTTTGCAGGAGGGGAGTCGGCATGCCAATTTTCGCAATCACCTTGAAAGAGCCTAATCCGGAAGTAGTTGAACTTATCACAAAGGAATATCCAGATTGTTACCAGTTGTCCGATACTGTATTTTTAGTTTCTCAAAATACAGTATCAGAGACTATTGCTAAAACAGTGGGAATAAAAGGAGAAGACCGCATTGAGTCAGCACTTGGTGCTGTTTTTAGACTAAACGGAGCATATGCTGGTTATGCTTCACGCTCTCTATGGGAATGGTTGGGGGAAATGGAGAAACGAAACTTTCCTATAAAAAATTCAGGCTATGCAATACAGGTGCTCTTTTGAAGTCTGATTGTTCGCCTGCAGACTAAAAATGTAGAAGGGTGGTTTTTATACCCCTCGAGGTCACTGGGAAACAAGAAGATTTTCCCCTCCGGGGTCCCACGAGCCCCTTACCTTAAATACCGACGAGAGAAGCTTTTCGGAAAGCACGCGCGACGGTTCTCCAGGGCTGCGACTCGTCCATTCTCAAGTACAAGGATCCTTTCGCAGAACCTGCTCGCGAGATCAAGGTCGTGGAGAACGGCCACGATCCCTTTCCCCTGTCGCGCCAGCGTTCTCAGCAGTTCCATGAGGACGAACTTGTGGTGTATGTCGAGGTGGGAAGAGGGCTCGTCAAGGAAGGTGAAATCGGTTTCCTGCGCAAGAACCCTCGCGACCGACACTCTTTGCTGCTCTCCCCCCGAGAGCGTCGTTACTTTTCTTCGAGAAAACCCATCCAGGTCCACAAGCGAAAGGCAGTCCTCGGCGCGGCTTCATGTCTTCTTCGCTTTCGCTTTCGAAAATTCCCAGGTACGGATACCTTCCCGTAAGCACTACCTCGAGTGCGCTGAGGGGAAAATCGAAATACGAGGTCTGCGGGAGAAACGATATTTTTCTGTAAAGCTCCTTTGCCTCGTATCCAGAGATATCCTCTCCGTCAAGCATGATGCGGCCTGCGTCGGGATCGATTATGCGGGCAAGAAGCCTGAGAAGCGTGGATTTCCCTGCGCCGTTCGGGCCGACTATGCCCAGAAACTCGTTTCTTCTGATCTCGAAGGTTTACGTCGTCGACTATGGTTTTTCCGTTTGCGCCGTAACTGAGTCCCGATGTTTTATGTGTTCTCCTTGCATTCTACGCGATTTCTCTCCCGCTGAAGTTCCGCCTCAGCAGAAACATGAAGAAAGGAACTCCGATGAAGGAAGTGATTACCCCAGGGCGAAGCTCCTCGGGGCTCATTACGGTTCTCGCTATAAGGTCCGCTGAGGGCAGGAATATGGCCCCGGCGATAAAACTCGCGGGCAGGAGCCGGCGGTGATCCACCCCGATCAGCAGTCTTACCGAGTGGGGAATTATAAGTCCGACGAATCCCACGATGCCGCTTACCGCCACGCTTGCTCCGACTATGAGGGAACTCAGGACTATTAGATGTTTCGTTGTTTTCTCTATGTCGATGCCGACGGTCTTTGCCGTCTCGTAGCCGAGGAGACTTGCGTTTAGGTTCTTAGCGTAGAAAAGCAGTATTGCCGAGGCGGCAAGCACGGGCACCGCGGCCATTGCGAAATGTGTCCAGGTGCGCGAGTCGACTCCGCCCATTATCCAGAAAAGCATTTCCTTCATTGACCACGCGTTTGATACCGAAAGCACGAAAGTCGTGAGAGAGACAAAGAGTGTTCCAAGCGCCACCCCGCAGAGAAGAAGCGTCGTGTTCTCGACAAAACCCCGGTAGCGCGATATCCCGTAGACCGCGTATGCCGTGAGAAGTGTGCCCGCGAACGCCGCGAGCGGGAGCAGGAGAAACCACTGCTGGTGAATACCGGTATAGATTGTCAGGACGGCGAAGAAAGCTCCGCCGCTTGACCAGCCCAGTATTCCGGGTTCGGCCAGGGGGTTTCTGAACATCGCCTGCATTACCGCTCCCACAATTGAGAGTCCCCCCTCCTATGGTGGCGGCGAGAAGAACTCTCGGGAGCCTCACGTTCCAGACGATAAGTTCCTGTGATTTTTCGATTCCCGCTCCGGCATCGAGCCAGAGCAGTTTGCCGGCTATCACGCTGATTACATTGTCAAACGGAACGCTCACCGCCCCGAGCGATACGCACGCGACTACGGTCAGCAAGAGCAGCAAGGCGAGTACTGCGTATACGGAAAGCGTTTTCTTACCGGTCGGCATTGTTCTCTGCTCTGAGTATCAGGTTCACCAGATCAGTTACGGCCCGCGCCGCGTAATGAGACGCGGCGTCTAGATGCTTTCCCGCGACGACTATGATCTTTTTGTCTCTGAAGGCGGAATCTTTGAACATCTGGCCGACAAAGTCCGGGTGAGAAGGATTATAACTACTTGTAAGCACCAGGTCAGGGTTGTTCTGGATTACGTATTCGGTAGATATGTTGCTGTATCCGCTCAGCCCGAGGCGCGCCGGGAGGTTGATGGCCCCGGAGCGTTCTATTATGTCGTTTATGGTGAGCGTTTGCCGACCGTGAACCCGGGAGCTCCGTAAAAAAGAACCGTCGGGGCTTTCGCGCGAGGCGGAATCTTCGCCCTGGCATCCGCAATCTGTCTCTCCATTTTTTCTACGAGGCTTTTTGCCGCGGCTTCCTCGCAGACAGCCCCTCCGACCAGCTCTATATTCTTTTTTATGCTCTCAAGCGAGACGATTTCGTGGAGCGCCAGCACCTTTATTCCCGCTGCCTCAAGATGCGCGCGTATGTTCGGGTTTGTGTGGTCCGCGACTATCACGAGATCCGGGGATTTCGCGATTACCTGCTCGATGTTTGCCCGGACCTGCGGAATTCCCCGCGCTTTCTCCACCACGTTTGAAATAAGCGGGTCGGTCGAGAAATAGGTGAGCGCGGCTATCTTTTCTCTGTCGCGGACTATGTCGACCAGCATCTCGTCTGAGGCCAGTGTGAGCGATATTATGCTTTTCGGGCAGGGCGGCCCTGCCAGGCACGCAACTGGCGCGGCGATGAAGGCAAACAGAAGCGCCGCGAACAGATTTTTGATGCTCACCTTGTGAATCAGTTTTTCCTTACGGGTTCAGGATGACTTTTCCGAACTGCTGGCGGTCTTCGAGAATTTTCTGCGCCGCAGCCGCTTCATTCAGGTGAAACCTGCGTGTATCGAAGGTTTCAGGGCGCCTTCTGCGGCAAGCTGCGCGACTTTCTCAAAGTGTTCCTTCCGGGCGTTAAACACCGTTACTCCCAGCACTGAGAGATCTTTCATGATAAGCGGGCCGAGGGCCGCTTCCGCAGCGCCGCCTCCCGCGACTCCGATCAGCAGAAGTTTCCCCCTGGGGCCAGATACTGCGTGTTCTCTTTCCACATCGAAGCTCCCACGGGATCGAAGATCATGTTTATCTTACGCGTTTTTGTAATTTTCTTTAGCTCCTCTCCGAGATCCGAAGAGTTATAGTTTATGGTGACGTCGGCTCCGATTTCTTTTGCCTTCTCAAGTTTTTCGTCGCTTCCCGCGGTAGCTATTACGAAGGAATCGAAGAGCTTGGCTACCTGTATCGCCGCGCTTCCCGTTCCGCTTCCCGCCGCGTGCACAAGCACCGTTTCTCCCTCGGCGATATTCCCTCTTTCGCAGAAGCCGTACCAGGCGGTGACGTAGCAGGTCGGAAGGGTTGCGGCGTCATCGAAAGAGAGTCCTTCGGGAATCGATACCACGTTGGATGAAGGTATCTTCACGTATTCGGCGAATCCTCCGTGGAGGTGACCCCGACTATCTCAAGGCCTCTTTCCGAGCGCACGGCTGGCATGACCATGACCCGATCGCCCGTTTCCACGTCAGACACGTCCTCGCTTTTCTCACATACAATGCCCGCCACGTCTACTCCCCCACGTGCGGCAGGGGCACTGGACGGGGTGATTTCCCGCTTCTGAGCCTGAGGTCAACGAAGTTTATGGAGGAGGATTTTACCTCTACAAGGACTTCTCCCGGTCCAAGTTCCGGCTTGCCTATCTCTTCGTATTTAAGAACATCGGTTTCTCCGAATTCGTGATAGATAATCGCTTTCATTGTTGCGAACTCCTTTGGAATATTTGCTGCAATTAAGGTACTTGGCTTTTAGGGTTTGGCAATATCGTGAGGACTCATGTAAAAGTTCGGGACTTTCATTTGCTGCCGGTATCGGTAAAGCTTGGTAATCAGGAGGGTTGATATCCTGACTTCAAAATGTCGGATTGGGTGTTTTTGAGACTGTCTAACTGTTGCGTTTTTCGGCTGAATTTGCCATGACACGAGAGAAGAAGAGGTGGCAGTACCGGTTTGATAATTTCAGCAGAGCTTATCTTTTGCTGCGGGAAGCGGTAGAGAGAAAGCGAGGCCGGAGAACTGGACCAACTGGCAAAGAAGGATTGATCCAACGTTTTGAGTTTTGCATGGAACTCGCTTGGAAAACAATGAAGGATTATCTGGAGAGACAGAATGTAATATTCAGCCAAATTACCCCTAGAGCCGTGCTGAAAGAGTCCGTTGCGGGAAAACTGGTATCCGACGGGGAAGGATGGATGAGCGCCCTTGATGCGCGTAACAAAATGAGTCATACCTATGATTTCACGAAATTTGAAATCATAATAGAAGATATACAAACCAGATATCTTGACTGCATCGGCGAGTTGCATGAAAAACTATCCGAAGCTTAACCTGGAGCTTGACGATGATTGATCATGGATTAAGCGAGAAGCAACTGAATCTGATCAGGGATATCATAAAAGAATTTGCCCCCCCCGTTGAGTCCGTATCGCTGTTTGGTTCAAGAGCAACGGGTTCTTACGGAAGTTGTTCTGATATAGAGGTGGTTCTTTACGGGGATGTTGAGGAGAGGACGGTTGACCGGCTATGGACCTGTTTCCATGAAAGCAGCCTACCCTACAAGGTCGACCTCGTTGCTTACCGCTTGGTGAAATACCCACCTCTGAAAGCCCATATTGACCGATCTGCTAAGGTTCTGCTTCCAACAGAACGGCTGCGGAATTAGCAGGTATATAGAAAAAAGTCAGAGTTTCTTTACCGCCTGTAGTCTTCGGCTTATTTTAAGAATCAGTCGACTAAAAAAGCAATTCCCTGAATTATTAACTACAGAACGGGGGCGGGAAACAGCAAGCCGCCGAAAAGAAGCCATGCAATGATCAGTGTCCAGATGACGTTCATTCCCTGCGCTATGAGAAACGCATAGGCCGGTCGTCCTTCATCCATGCTTACCAAGGTGGAAAAACGTGTCTCAAGACCTATACACACAAACGCAAGGGCGAACCACCAGCCGCGAAGCCCTTTCATGAGCCCCTTGGTCTGCGAAACAAGATCGTCTCCAACTGCGAAGGAAAAAAGAAGCGACGCTGCCATGAAACCTAATATGAACTTTGGGAAACGCTCCCAGATGACCCCGACCGACGGCTTTACCCCTTCATCCGCTCCCTGGCGGAACGTCCACCAAAGAGAAAGGGCAAACGCTGCTAGACCCAGCATGGCGTTCTGCGAAAACTTCACCACCACGGCAGCGTTCATCGCCGATTCCCCCACCAGTTCCCCCGCGGCTACCACGGCTCCTGTGGTGTCAATGGTTCCTCCGATCCATGCTCCTCCGATCACCGCAGGAATTTGGAAATGCTCTACAGCCCAGGGCATGATCAGCATCATGGGGACGGCCACTATGAGAACGAGAGAAGTTACGTAGGAGAGCTTCTTTCTGTCTCCGCCTATGGCTCCGCAGGCCGCAATGGCGGCAGAGACCCCGCAGATGGAAACGGCCGTGGAGAGCATGGCGGCAAACTCGGAATCCACGGCAAGCCTCCTGCAGATCCAGTAGCATGCGTACCAGATGACGAGCACAACGAACAGGGCTTGCAGAATCCCCGCCGACCCCGCGGAGAGTATCTTGCCGAACAGGATGCCGGAACCCAGAATTATAAGCCCAATCTTGATGTAGTACTCGGTGCGGACCGCCTCCCGGAAGCGGTCGGGGAAAACATTGCCAACGAACATTCCGATTAAAAGAGCAAAGATGACATAGCTTACGCCCCATTCCTTGGCCATTGCGTTTCCGGCGAGAAACTTGGACGCCCACGCAAGTGCGAAAACTAAGGGAAAGCCCACGACGTAGCGGGTAACCGATCCGCCCATCATGCGGATTCCGAAGCTTGAAAAAAACAAGAAGACCACTCCCAGCGAAAGGGAAAGAGAGATGTTCTTTGCGCTTAAGACCTCGCCCAGAGAATCTGGGGTCCACGAAAACTTGGGAAGAGAAAGATAGGGAAAAAGAAGCCCGAGGGCTATAAGGATGAAAGCCGGTCCGAAAACCACCCAGTCTTCGGAGAGTCCGTGGTTTTCCTCGGGGGAGTCAGCTGTTTCGTTTTCCATGCAGGTAAGATTGACATGAACTCCTGATTTTTCAACATTTTGCTGCCGACTTACTTGCCGGGATGTGGAGAACTGTTCGTAAGCCGTTCCCCTTTTCGCCAGCTCCAAGGCACGACGAATTCCCCGGCCCACAAACCGCGGTTGTTTTCGCGGGCCTCCTGCTCTGCGGAGACGTAACGGCGCGAGTAGCGCCTGTAAGCGAGGGCGTAGCCGTTTTGGACCATCCAGCCGTTTAAGTCAATCTCGTTTATGTAGCAGATCCCGAGAAAGCGTCCGTAGCGGTCGCGCTTTGTTCCCTCGCACGTAATGGAATTGCGCCCTATTTTGTTTCTAAGGGCTGCGGTTGAAACAATACCGCAGTCATAGCCTTTTCCGGAGGCATTTTTGCAGCGCTGGTTTCTTTCCGGTGCGTCAATTCCTTCAAGCCTGATCCGTTCCCCCGAAACTTTGACCGTATCGCCGTCTGTTACATAAGGCTTGCCGGTCAGGGTCTCGGCTTCTGCTGACGTCGGGCAAAACAGCAGAAGAAGCGTCAAGCATAATGATTGACAGAGCAATCCGGCATTGCGCTTTGAATCAGGGGTATTTTTCATTGCCCACTCGACAGTTGGTGGTTTATCACTGGGTATCCCCGGCGAGCTTTTTCGCCGTCCTTCTTTTTCTTCTTTTTTTCTGTTTTATTATTTTCTGCGCTTTTTTTCTTCCAGCGGAGTCTTCTCCGTGGACCTGCGTCGCGATTTTCTCGGTGAGGCTTCTCCTTGCAAGGAATCTGTTAAGCGCCTGGGAGCGCTCCCTCATAACCTTCACGGCAATGCCGCTTGGACGGTGTCGCAGGTGAACGCAGGTGGCCAACTTGTTTACGTTCTGTCCGCCGGGTCCCGAAGATCTCGTGAAAGTTTCCTCGATATCTTCTTCCCTTATGCCGAGACGCTTCATTTCCCGCTCGAGTGCCGTCTGTTTTTCCTTTGAAACTCCGAAGTTTTTCATGATGGCACGGCGGGCCGAAGACGGATTATCTTACGATCAGTTTCAGAAAATCGGATACAGAAACTAGCCCCACGGGTTTTTCCTCCTCGACCACGACAACGCTGTGGAAGCCGGTTCCGGCTAGCTCTTCGAACACATCTTTTACCGATGCGTCCGGGCCGATGGATATGGCTGGGCTGCTCATTACTTCCTTCACCATGATACGCCCGGCATCCTCATATATCTTCTCAATTTGCCCCTGGTCAAACCACTGTCCGAAGAGTTCGAGGATTTCGGTTCTCGAGAAGGAAACAGTGGTTTTCTTGGCGATAAAGTCGCTTGCGGCTATGAATCCTGTGAGTGCTCCGTCGTTGTTAACCACCGGAAGCTGGGCAATTCTGAGTTCGAGCATCTTGCGCGCGCACTGCTCAAGCGAGTCGTTCTCGTTGGCGGTAACCACGGGGCTGTTCATTATTTCTTTTACTTTCATCTTGTGTATTAGAACCTCTTTTTCCTAACAGATTAAGGATAAGACAGCCGGGGATTTTTGCAAGATGGTTTGTGCCGCGTTCCATTTCTTGGAAACACACTGATATGCGTATATAATTTCCCGCTGTGATGGAAACGCAGAGGATCCGTGAGATGATAGAGCAGGGCATTCAGGCGTCGTTTGTCGAGGTTGAGGGGGACGGAACGCATTTTCAGGCAGTCGTCGTGTCCGAACAGTTCAGGGGCAAGCCGCCTATTGAACGTCACAAGCTTGTTTACGCGGCGCTTGGAGACGCTATGGAATCCGAAATTCATGCCATCTCTATAAAAACCTACACGGACGATCAGTGGGAGAGACTTAAAAAGTAAGGAGCGGGGCAATGTCGGATATACAGAAAAAAATAGGGCGTCAGATCGAAGAGAACTCTATTATCCTTTACATGAAGGGGTCAAAAAAGATGCCGCAGTGTGGTTTTTCGGCGCAGGTGGTGAACATTCTCAACTACTACGGGGTGGATTACGAAACCGTCGACGTTCTTTTGGATCCGGAGATCCGCCAGGGGATAAAGGACTACTCGCAGTGGCCAACCCTTCCGCAACTCTACGTTAACGGCAATTTCATAGGCGGATGCGATATATGTACCGACATGCATGTAAACGGGGAGCTGGGGGAAATTCTTAAGGAAGACGCCGGGGGCTGAGGAGCTTTGGTGGTTGGCTGGTGGGTATTAACATTTCTCGGGTATTCGGTATAATTGCGTTTTCCTGATAATTTTTTCACCACTTTGGAGGTTCCATGAAATCGAGACACACGATATCAATAACGGTAGACAATGAAGCCGGGGTACTCTCAAGAATCGCGGGGCTTTTCAGCGCGAGGGATTTCAACATAGAGAGTCTTAATGTCGCGGAAACCCAGGAACCGGGGACGTCCAGAATAACTCTGGTCACAACCGGCGACGAAGCCATAATCCAGCAGATAATAAAAAGGTTCAACAACATGGTCAACGTGATCAAGGTTGTTGACATGACCGAACTTGACCGCGTGGAAAGAGAGATGATTCTCATCAAGGTCGATGCGAAGGCCGATTCCAAGCCGGAAATTCTGCGGATTGCCGACATATTCCGGGCCAAGGTCGTCGACGTGTCTCCAAGGTCCTACACGTTCGAGGTTACCGGGGATGAACAGAAAATTCAGGCGTTTGTTGAACTTCAACGACCCTTCGGGATAAAGGAAATCGCGAGAACTGGAACTGTCGCCATGTCCCGGGCGAACAAGAAGAGCAAGTAAAGGAGGATATAACCGGTGAAAGTTTATTACGATGAGGATATTGATCCGTCTAAGCTTAAGAAAAAGAAGATTGCGATCATAGGCTACGGAAGCCAGGGTCACGCCCATGCCCAGAATCTAAGAGAGAGCGGAGTCTCGGTCACGGTCGCGGATATTAAGGACAGTCCCAACTGGAAAAAGGCCAAGGAGGCTGGTTTTAACGTGAAGTCGGTTTCCGCCGCTTCCAAATCCGCGGACATAGTGGTTATGCTGGCTCCGGACACTTACCAGCCGGCGATATACCATGAGCATGTCGAAAAGAACCTGGTTGCCGGAAACGCGCTTATGTTCAGCCACGGTTTTAACATTCACTACGGACAGATCAGACCGCCCGCGGGCGTGGACGTGTTCATGGTCGCTCCCAAGGCTCCGGGGCACACGGTAAGGGACCAGTATGTCGGGGGTGCCGGTGTGCCGGGACTCGTAGCCGTTCACCAGAACTCGACGGGCGACGCTAAGGATCTTGCTCTTGCTTACGCCAGAGCCTATCGGATGTTCAAGGGCGGGAGTTATAGAGACGACTTTCAAGGACGAGACGGAAACCGATCTTTTCGGGGAGCAGTCAGTTCTCTGCGGAGGGCTCACGGCCCTTATCCTGGCAGGATACGAGACGCTTGTTGAAGCCGGTTATCCGCCCGAGATGGCTTATTTCGAGTGCTGCCACGAAGTCAAGCTTATAGTTGACCTCATATACGAGGGCGGGATAGCCAACATGCGTTACTCGGTGAGCGATACGGCCAAGTACGGAGACATAACCAGGGGCCCGAGGCTTATAAACGACTCCGTAAAACAGGAGATGAAAAAGATAATCGGGGAGATTCAGTCCGGACAGTTTGCCTCGGAATGGATACTTGAGAATCAGGCTGGAAGGCCTTCCTATAACGCACTTCTCAGACAGGGTGAAGAGCATCCGATCGAAAAAGTCGGCGCCGAGCTTAGGGGGATGATGAGTTCGCTTTTCCAGAAGAAACTAGTCGATAAAGACAAGAATTGATGGATTTCCGATTTGTGAGGGTCGCAAGCGAAGGGCTCGGTATAATCTACGTCTCAGCCGCCCTTTGTATTCTCTTCGCGCTTCTGGGTTCTCTCTCTTTATTTTTAGTATTTCTTCTGCTCACCGCTTTTTCCATCTTTTTCTTCAGGGATCCTGGAAGGGAACTTCCTCCGCTTGAACCCGGTTCCGTGATCTGTCCCGCAGACGGGAAAATAATAGATATCTCGGAGACGTTTGAAGACGATTATCTTAAGCGGAACACCCGAAGAATAAGCATTTTTCTCTCTATCTTCGACTGCCATATAAACAGATTTCCCGTTTCGGGCAAGGTAGTCGGAACCACTTATTACCCTGGGGAATTCAAAATGGCTTTTAAGGGTGATTCATCCGAGGCCAACGAGCGGCTTGTCACCCTGATTGAGTGCGAGGGCGGAGTCCGGGTGGTTATAGTCCAGGTGGCTGGTTTTCTCGCGAGAAGAATCGTATCACGTGCGAAATTCGGCGACGTATTGGAAATCGGGGAAAAATTCGGGATTATAAAGTTTGGTTCAAGAGTGGATGTTTACCTGCCCGAGGATGTGAATGTGGGTGTTGAGATGGGGCAGAAAGTCGTGGCCGGCAGGACGGTTATAGCGTGGCTAACTTAAGGAAAAAAAGAAGGAGAAGATCTCCCCGCCCGGGGAGGGTTATCCCTCTGCTGCCGAGCATGCTCACGACTGTGGGCCTTGCGTTCGGCCTTGCGTCCATAGTGACTTCGATTTCCATTCACGGGGACCGTGCCTCAGCCATAGTCTCTGAAGAATGGCTTTTTAATCGCTTCTGGTGGGCAGCTGGATTTATCGGCCTGGCGGTACTTGTCGACATGCTTGACGGCAGGATAGCAAGAGCTCTTAACTCGGAGAGCCGCTTCGGCGCCTCCTATGATTCGCTCTGCGATCTTGTATCGTTCGGGGTCGCCCCGGCAGTGCTTCTTTATGTATGGGGGCTTTCGGAATACGGAAACCCTGGACTGATGGCTATGCTTTTCTACGTGGTCTGCGCAGCGCTCAGGCTCGCGCGTTTTAACGTGCAGTTTACGACCAAAGAAAAGCGCATGTTCACGGGGCTTCCGAGTCCTATGGCCGCGGGACTTATTCTCTCTCCAATACTCCTTCTCTCTGAGTTTCAGGTAATTGCTACGCCGCTTATGAAATCTTTTTATCTTTTCTTCGTTCCTGTTGTGGGACTTGTTATGGTTAGCGAGGTTCCATACAGGAAATTCCCGCGAATCGCCAGATTCGGACCTTTCAGCACTCTTGTCGCGGGCTCCATCATAATTGCGGCGCTTATTACCAATCCCGGAGTGGTCGCGGTCGCCATAACTTACTGCTATTTTATCCTCGAACTCGGACGTTGTGCTTGGAAGCTGGTCGCGAAGGCTACATCGCGGGACAAAGAGTCAGAAGCCCTGGCCGGCGACGAGTCCTAGGGGTTTTCCCTCTGAAGGATGGAGTCGATGAAAGGGTTTTTTAGATTACTTTTTTTGTTCATTCTGATTACGGGAGCAAGTTTTATGAGCTTAAATGCGCAGACCTTTGCGGGTGTCGAAGGAGTAACGAAATATAGTCTTTCTAACGGCATGACTGTGCTTCTTGAGAGAAACGACTCTTCTCCTGTTGTTGCGGTTAACGTGTGGGTGAAGACCGGAAGCGCGTGCGAGGTGGAGGGCGAGTACGGCCTCGCGCACGTGCACGAACACATGCTTTTCAAGGGGACGGAAAGAAGACGGGTCGGCGAGATAGCCGGGATGGTCGAGGCGGGAGGCGGAGACATAAATGCGTTTACTTCCTTTGACGAGACGGTTTACTACATCGTAAGCGCACGACGCTTTCTGCCTATGGCTCTTGATGTGCTCTCAGACGTCATGGAGAACTCGACTTTTGACCCCGCGGAGCTTGAGAAGGAGCTTGAGGTTGTCCAGGAAGAGATAAGAAGGGGAGAGGACTCTCCCTCAAGGGTAATCAGTCAGAAGCTTTTCTCCACGGCCTACAGCGTTCATCCCTACGGAAGGCCCATAATAGGAACCAAGCAGAGCGTGGGGAGCTTCACCAGAGACGGAATACTGGATTTCTACAGAAAGTGGTATTCCCCGGACAACATGATTCTCGTTGTGGTCGGGGATTTTGATCCTGAGGGAATAAAGGACGCGGTGGCCCGGACTTTCGGAAAAATAAAGAAAAGAAAAACTCCTGAGTGCGAACTTCCTCCGGAGCCCGAGCAGAAACGCACTAGAACTTTCGTTATCGGCCGCGACGTAAACACGGGCTACTTCAGTTTTGCCTTTCATACCCCCTCGGCGAGCCACGCTGACACTCCCGTTCTTGACGTCATAAGCGGCATACTTGGCACTGGGGAAAGCTCCAGGCTCTACAGAAAATTAAAGGAGCAAAACGCCACCGTAAACGACATATACGCCTACGCTTACAGCCTCAAGGAAAACGGTCTTTTCCTCGTGGGCGGAGTTCTTGATCCCGGTAAAGTGGAAAAGGCCTCAAAGGAAATAGTGGCGGAGATAGAGCTTATAAAAAACGAACCCGTCGGGGCCGAGGAGCTTGCCCGCGCCAAAACTAACATAGAAAGGGACTTCATCCGCGCCAAGGAGACCATGCAGGGACAGGCGAGAAAGCTTGGTTACTTCGAGCTTGAAACGGGAGATCACAGCTACGAACGCCTCTACCTTGAAAGGGTGAGGAATGTTACCCCGGAGGACGTATTGCGGGTGGCCAGAGAATACCTGACGCAGAAAAGTCTCACCGCGGGAGTGCTGCTTCCTAAAGACAAAACCAAGGGGGTTGAGAAGGGCTTCAGAAAAGCCCTTGTTTTTCCCGGAGGGACCCAGAAAAAAGAAAAGAAAAAGGCTTCTTCAACGCAGACGGAATTTAAGAAATACGAGCTTTCAAACGGAATCCGGGTTCTTTTGAAGCGTAATCCGGCCGTTCCGCTCTTCTCCGTTCATGCGGCTTTCCTGGGCGGCCTCAGGTATGAGGACGAAAACACAAACGGAATTTCGAACTTCATGTCCGGGATGTTCACCCGCGGGACCTCGAGCCGCTCCGCAGAAGACATAGCCACCCAGATAGAAGGGCTGGGGGGAACGGTTGACGGCTTTTCTGGGAAAAACAGCGTTGGGGTGACTCTCTCAGCCTTAAGTGAGAACTTTGAAGGGGCAATGGATATTTTCTCAGACGTGATACTTGATCCTTCTTTTTCCGATGAGGAAATGGAGAGGGAGAGAAGGGAAATTCTGGCCGCTTTGGAAAAGCAGAAGGATAACCTCACGGGAAAGACGGTCAGGAATTTTCTGAGGACCCTTTTCCTTAAGCACCCCTACAGGTTCAACGTTCTGGGAATCGAGGAAAACGTAGACAGGTTTACCTCGGCCGATGTCCGGGGGTTTTACAAAAAGGTTATAAGACCCGAGAACATGGTCATCTCCGTCGCAGGCGACATTGATGCGGAGAAAACCCTCGGCGTTCTTGAAAAGCTGTTTGGCGGAATGAAACAGGGCGGCTTCGAAAAGACCCAGCCGCCGCGTGAGTCCGCGCTTTCTGCCCCGAGGGAAACTGTCGAGTTTGAAAGAGACAAGGCCCAGACCCACATTATCGCGGGTTTTCACGCCCCGGGGTTTAAAAGCCGTGACCGCTATGCGTTCGAGGTGCTGAATTCGGTGCTCTCAGGTCAGGGGGGAAGACTCTTCATTGAGCTTCGGGACAAGAAAAGCCTCGCCTATGCCGTTACCTCGTTCTACGTTCCTGGGATGGAAGGCGGCTATTTCGGCGTCTATATAGGAACTGCTCCGCAGAAGGAAGAAGAGGCACTCGGAGCAATAAAGGAACAGCTCCAGCTTGCCTTGCAGGGTGTCGGGAAACATGAGCTTGAGAGGGCGAAGAACTACATAGTCGGCAGCTTCGAGATAGGGCTTCAGAGAAACTCCGCCCAGGCGTCCACGGTCGGATTTGATGAACTTTACGGAATAGGCACTTACGAATACAGAAAGTTCCCGGAGAAGATCCTTTCGGTTACGGCCGATGACGTAGCTAGGGTGGCCAGGAAGTACATAAACCCCGAAGCGGCTGCGATTGCCATTTTAAAACCCGAGGAGAGCCCATAAGCGGGGAAACCGTAGTAGGTCCGTTTCGCTTCAATTCAGGAAACAGGATTTATTTCATCGACACTTTCCTGCTTCTGGTGATAGAAGCGCGTCGTCGGGTAAGCGAAATCGATGTTGGGGTGCTTTTCAAACTCGGCCAGTATAGCTTCCCAGATAGTCTGCTCCGACCCCCTTTTCTGTCTCGGGTTTATTATGTATCTGATTGAGAAAAGGACTCCGCTGTCTCTTGTCGACATGTAAACCGCCGGGGTTAGCTTCGAGAAATGTATCATGTATCTCTCGGCGGCTAGGCGGAGCTGTTGTTCAGCCTGATTTGAAGAGGATTCGATTTTTTCTTTCGCTATTCTCTCAAGAATTTCACGGGTCTTTCTCCAGTCGCTCTCAAACGTTACGAGGACATGTATCTCATTCCATATATAGTTAAACGCGCCGTGGTAATTCGCAGTTCTTTCCTTCAGCACATGACTGTTGGGAATATGTATGATCCTGCCCGTACTCTGTTCAGCTTCAACCCAGTTTCCAACCTCGACTATGCTGAACTGAAACAGCCTTAAATCTATTACGTCCCCCTTGGTTTCTCCTATCTGTATGCGGTCTCCTATTACGAAGGGTTTTCTCCAGAGGATGAAGAACCAGCCGGCAATGTTGGCTATGGTCTCATGAAGCGCTATGGCGAGACCGGCGCTCGCGATACCCAGGTAGGTTCCTATAGGGCCCAGACCCTTTATCCACAAGCTGCCGACCAGTATTATGGCAAGGAAGGCGTAGACGTACCCTATAATGCGTTTTGAGTAATAGACTGTCCTGGGATCTTTCGTGTTCTTGGTTATGATCGAGATGAGGATTTTTCTTAGGAAGAACAGGACTGCCACTATCAGAATAGAAAGCACCAGGTTTTCTATCTGCGAGCTGTAAGCATTGTGGTATTCTCTGAGGTGATTTATTAGATTTTCCACAACTTCAAAAATAAACGATCTTAGCTGAGAGTTCAAAAAGGCGGGTTTTTTAGCTGCCTGGGCCGCCGGACGTTTCGATTTTCATTTATTTTCTTTTCTGTTATTCTGTTTCCGGGCTGCTAGCTCAGTCTGGTAGAGCAGCTGACTCTTAATCAGTCGGTCGTGGGTTCGAATCCCTCGCAGCCCACTTCATTTTGCGTCTTAAGGCACTGCCCGGAAGTACGATTCAGAGTGCCTGGCGATTTTTGGCTGTAAAGGGCGAGAGTGGCGGAACAGGCAGACGCGCTAGATTTAGGATCTAGTACCTTAGGGTGTGAGGGTTCGACTCCCTCCTCTCGCAGAAAAACGCTTTACGTGATTCTCAAGACATGCGCCACCTTGCGCTTTTAGTTCTGTTTTTTTATTCCTGCTCCCACGGTACGGAGAATCTCTACGAGAGATCCTTTTACTCGATGGGCTCAACGGTGGAACTTAAGTTTTATTCCACAAGCGAGGAACTCTTCCACCGGGTTGTTGATGCCTGCGTGGAGAGAACCAAGGAAATAGACCGGCTTTTCAGTAACTACAGGGATGACAGCGTTCTTGCCGAGGTGAACAGAAATGCGGGCGTCGCTCCCGTTTCTGTTCCCACAGAGTTTCTACGTCTCGTGCGGACCTCGATTAAGTACTCGGAGCTTACCGAAGGGGCTTTTGACATAACTATCGGCAGTCTTTTCGAACTCTGGGGGGCTGAGACCAAGGCGGGTCGGTTACCCGGTCGGTCACGGATCCGCGACGCGCTCGGGTGTACGGGTTTTCGGAAAATAAAGATAGACGAAGTTAAATCCCAGGTTTTCCTTGACGGCGACTGCGTCAGACTCGACTTCGGAGCTATAGGAAAAGGTTACGCGGTTGACGAGATGGTAAATATCGCCAAGCAAAACGGGATCAAGAGGGGGCTTGTGAATTTCGGGGGAAACATATACGCAATGGACCCCCCCGCGGGCAAAAAGTTCTGGGATGTGGGAGTGAGGAAACCCGGGAGCGGAAGCGAAATCATCTCGAAACTTGACCTTGTGAACAAGGGTGTCGCGACTTCAGGAGATTATGAGCGCTACTTTGAGCACGATGGGAAAAGATACTCCCATATAATTGATCCCAGGACGGGTTGGCCGGCTGAGGATGTGACTTCGGTTGTAGCCGTTTCCAAAACCGCTACGGAAGCCGATGTCTTCTCGACTGCCGTTTCGGTTCTGGGCCTACGTGGAGCACAGGAGTTTGCCCGGAAGTATAAATCTCAGGGTTTCTCGTCGTTGGGAAAAGCGGAAAGAAAAAGTCCTGCTTCGGGTCTTATGCGTGCCCGTAGGGTGCAGGGGAGTCACTGCTGCGGCTTCGGGTACTCCGGTTTTTTTCTGTAAAGATAAAACGTCACGAAAATGATCAGGTAAAGAAGAGATATCTGAAGGACGACAAAAGAGCCGATTTTAACATAGGCAAACTCGGCGCTTATGTACCTTACTAGCCAGCCCCCGGCTATATCGAGGAAGGCTGAGCCGTAAGACGCTATTATGACGAGGAGCTTTTCGGCGGAGCTTCTGTTAGTGAAAAGAAAGAGATGATTTAGCGTTACCAGTAAAACGGCCATTGAGAAAAAGTGGAAATGAGCTTCCTCGAGCAGCCCAAGGTAGCTTCTCGGAGGCCTGAAACTCTCTTCGGATCCCCTGTAGTACTCAACAACGCTTTCATAGCTGAACCCCACCTTAAGGAAAAGCAGAAGGTTGGTTAACCACAAAAAGAGGAAGAAAATAGTCGTGAGCAGAACGACAAGTTTTAACAGATCGTTTTTTCTTATGTCCGATGAAATGAAGAATTTCATTTTTCTCTCCTGGATAGAAGTTATTGATCAGCCATAGTGCCGAACATAACCCTGTAGACTGCGAGAACCCTTCTCGTGGCTTGTGAAAAAGATACCGCACTTATCGTGGCTCCGGTAATGTTGGGAACTCCTTTTCCTACCTTCATTCTGTCCATCTTGGTTTTTTCCAGGAACAAGTTTATCCATTTTCCGCTTGGCATGTAATCTGTGGGTTCGAAAAATGCGAGAGTTTCGGCGTGGCGAAGCGTCCCATCGGGATTTATTACGAATAGTACGGTTTCGGTCAAAGTACGAAGAGTGTGGGTATCGATAACCGCGTAGCCTGTCTCTTTTCCGCCGGATTTCGCTATGTAGAAAGTGTAGAGTCTTGAATCTACCTCTACCTTGGCCACTTCGCGTACGCTTTCGGCCTGGGGCTTGGTGAGAAAAACGTGTCTTTTTTCTATTTCTTCTGCTTCAGGGAAAAGGAGTTCAAGCGCCTTGCCTTTGGTAAGAAAGACCTTGGCGGATGCATCTCCCGGACCATGCAGAAAAAACAAAAGCGTTATTAAGATAAGGATTCTCATACTCATGATGAAAGAAGGGCAACATTCTATCTGAATATTGCCCTTTTGAAGAGAGAGAAAGAGAGAAAAAAAAGAAGCATAAACCCGCGCCCGTTTATCGCGGATTTAAGTTCTGCATCTTAAAACACATATCCAATCCCGAAGTTGTACTGATCCTTCGCCTCACCCCCGGCGGTATCAAGATTCTGATACTCTGCCTTTACGACCACGTTTGGAATCGGCTTGTAATTTATCCCGATTGTGTACTGGGTCCTGTCGTTCGCTGGATTTCTCTCATATCCGGCGGGAACTTTCTCCTGGGTATCAAATTGTTCATACCGGAAAAAAGGCGCTAGGTACTCCATGTATTTGCTTCCGGAGTTAAGCGCGGAGAAAATGTTATATGCTCCGAGAAGATACCAGCCGGACTGTTCCTCCCCGACGGATTTGTTGCCTTCATACTCTTTAAGTTGGTTTATAAGCGCGGCGTCATCAAGACTGGTCCAGACTGCTAAAGCCCTCAGGTCTAACCCTGCATACTGAAACTGTCCGTCAACCGAGTACATCTGGAAAAGGCCGTCTATCGTCTGGCCGTTAACTTCTTCGCCCTGACCGGTGTTACCGTAGAACATGGATCCTCCGATTCTGATTCCCGGAATAGGATCGTACTCAAGCCTTCCGACAAAAGCCATGTCCTCGAATCTTGCCCTGTTTCCCTTGATTCGAAGACTTCTGTTATCCGACGCCTTGAACCCCCGAGCATCGGCGCTCGACATCACGTAGGCCCTGTAAGAAAGCTCTCCGCCGCTGCCCAGATCAAACGTTCCGTGCGCCCCGGCTCCGGACTCTCTCCAGGTGCTCGGAATTATTCTTCTCTCCACCTCGGGTCGCCCCACTCCGTAAAACGTTGTCGGTTCATGAATCTCGTTTACAACTCCGAAAGGAGTCAGCAGAAGCCCACCCCGAAGGTTAAACTCATCCCTTATAAGGAAATCGACGTACGCGAACTCAACCGAGGCCGACCCCGCTTTTCCATCCTTATTGCTTCCCGTCGTACCGTGCTCGAACTCGATTTCCGAGTTGAAAATTATGTGGTCGTTGTACTTGTAGCCGTTATAGAGAACCAGTCTCAGGGTATCCACTACATCGTTCGCATCCCCCTCTTTTACGTTGCCTATAAGCACCTCACCGTATCCTCCAAACGATATTCCCTGATCAACCCTGTAGACCTTAGAAGCCGCGGGGGCCAAGCCGAATTCTGTCTCATAGACTGGAGGCTCCGTTACCGAAGCGGACTTTATGGCTTCTATCTCATCCGCTAGAACCTTTATCTGTTCCTCAAGCTTTTTTATCTTTTCGTCCGAAGCTGTACCCGCTAGAGAAATCTGCGTGCCTCCGAGTGAAAAAATCAGGAAAAAGACAAAAAGCATTTTCCACCTCTTTGTATAATTAACCATCTGTTGACATCCTCCTTTTGCGACCTGTTGGGGTTGCGTAATTGATAGATATTATGGATATTTGATATCCATGATGCAGATTAATAACATTCTGGAGTTATGATGTCAAGAATTTTTTTAAAAATATTTCCAGACAAGAAAATTAGCGAAATTACCCGTCTGATTTTTTTCCCGGAACCATTTAGAAAGGTGAAAATAACGACAATGAGAATTATTGACAATAAAGGTCTAGAATGGTAAAAAGTACCTTCCCTGACCCCCAAGATGGGGAGATGTCCGCGGACTATGCTTAAAAAAAGTTTCTTCTGTTTGTCAGTTCTCATATTTTTTCTTTTTCCCGCATTCTCTTATGCCGCAGAGATAGACAGGATCCTCTCTCTTGTCGATTACATAGGAGGAGATTACGCAAATGCCGTAAAAGAAGGGGAGATCATAAACGAATTTGAGTATCAGGAAATGCTGGATTTTTCTTCCATAGCGGTTGACCTGTGGGAAAAGACGGGTGAAAAGAGAGAAGGGACAACTGATTTTTCCGAAAAATTCGCACGTCTGCACTCAATTGTGGTATCCAAGGGGCCCGTCTCAGAAGTGGAAAGCCTTGCAGGTGAACTGAAGGGGCGGATCATTTCAGCCTATGACATCAAACCCTATCCGGCGAATATACCCGATTACGAAAGCGGAAAAGAGCTTTACGTAAGGAACTGTTCCTCCTGTCATGGGCTCTCAGGAAGGCCGGACGATGCTTTCTCTAAGACCCTCAATCCTCCTCCCACGGATTTCACAGATCCTGATATAAATCTCGGGCTCTCACCCTTTAAAGTTTACAACACCACCACTTTCGGGATCGAAGGTACCGCCATGACCTCGTTCGAAAAAGTGCTTGACGAAAAACAGAAATGGGATGTGGCGTTTTACGTTCTCTCGCTCGGGTATCCGGATATTCCCTCAGGCGGAGGTACTCCTGGGCTCTCCACGGAGAATATTTCCCATGATGTAAGAAAGCTTGAAAACCTTGCCCTAGCCAGCAATGCGGAGATTCTTCTTAATGCCGGAGCCGGGGGCAGTGACGAGGAAGTTCTTTTTTACCTGAGAACCGCTTATCTTCGGGATGGAATTGCTGGAGGTGCATCCGAAGCTATAGCCCATACCCTGAGGAAGCTTGAAGAGGCCATCGATCTTTACGAGGCCGGTAGAAAGGATGAGGCTTTCAAGGAGGCTCTCGACGGGTACCTGGGAGGGTTTCAGAGAATCGAACCTGCCCTGGTATCGAAAAAAAGACCGCTTGTTCTTGAGGTTGAGAAAAAAATAGGATTTTTCAGGTCATTAGTGATGTCCGACCGGGATTCCTCCGAGCTTCGTGATCTGAAAGCTAGCATAGAGGAGGATCTTCGCGAGTCGGAACGCATCCTACAAGGCGGCTCATCGCTCGGCAAATACCTCAGTTTTGTTAATTCCTTTGCCATAATACTCAGAGAAGCGCTTGAGGCTCTGCTTATAATCGCGGCCATTATCGCCGCTTTGGCGCATTCAGGTAACCGCGGGATGATCAGGTACGTTCACTACGGGTGGGTGCTCGCCATCTTTGCGGGACTGGCGACGTGGGTTGCGGCAAGAACCATAATAGATATCTCGGGGGCTAGAAGGGAGATTGTGGAAGGAGTGACTTCTCTTCTGGCAGCAGCGATTCTTTTTTACGTAAGTTACTGGCTTGTCTCAAAAGCGGACGTAAAAAAATGGAAGGAATACGTCCGCTCGAAGACCCAGGGCGCGCTTACACGCAGAAGCGGTCTTACCCTTGCTTTCGTTTCGTTTCTTGCCGTCTACAGGGAGGCTTTCGAGACGATGCTTTTTTACCAGGCACTTTTCTTCCAGACCGGTTCATCCACGCCGCACGTGATCTATGGACTTGTTGCGGGAGTGGCGGTCGTGTTCGTAATAGCCTTTCTTATGTACAGGTTTACCCTCAGGATTCCTCTTAAATACTTCTTTTCCTTCACGAGCGTTTTCCTCTATTTGCTTTGTTTCATACTTCTTGGCAAGGGAATACTTGAACTCCAGGAGGCGGGAATTATTTCTTCAACTACGGCGGATTTCATTCCTTACATGGATACCCTCGGGATATATCCCTCTTATGAGACCGCGATCCCCCAAGCTGTCCTTCTTGTCCTTGCCTTTTCTTTGTTTGCACGAAATTACGTATACCGGGAAAAACATTCGTAAGCTGCGAGCGACGTTCAAGAGGTGACGTGCAAAAGGTGTGACGTTCGGTTTTTAACTTCGGATTTGAAAATTCACTTTGAGTTACGGAGCATACTAGAATTTTTCGAATAATGATATATTGTTACCTGAATTCTTTACCGAGGGGTTTTAGACAAAATGAAGATAGATGTTGAGGATATTGACAGCACCAGAAAAAAGATAAGGGTTTCTCTTTCCTCGGATCAGGTTGCGGAAAAAAGAAATTCCGTGTTCCGCGATGTTATGGGAGGAGTGAGCGTCAAGGGATTTAGAAAGGGAAAGGTCCCCCGTCACGTGGTCGAGTCAATGTACGGAAAGGAGGTCGATCAGGAAACCGCATCTAACCTTGTTTCGGAAACCTTGTCCGAAGCCCTTGCGCAGCGCTCGCTTTTGCCAGTGACACGCCCCGACATTACGGAGATGGATGAGGTAAAGACCGGAGAGGATTTCGCCTATTCGGCTGAATTCGAGATTGTTCCCGATTTTGAGCTTTCTGACTACAGCTCAATTCCAGTTAAGAAAACCGTCCGCCAGGTGACAGAGGAGGATATAGACGCCGAGGTGCAGAAACTCAGGGAAAGGTCCGCGCAGTCAAGGCTTGTCGAGGAAGATCGTCCTGCCAAGGAGGGCGATTACGTTTTTGTAGACTACAGCGGCAAGTTTGAAGACGGGGAGACCATAGACGATCTTAACAGGCAGAACGTAAGGTTCCTGCTGGGCGAAGAGCAGTTTGCCCCCGAGTTCGAAGAGAACCTGCTTGGGAAGAAAGCGGGCGAGGAAGCTCAATTCTCGGTTTCCTATCCGGAAGACTTCCTGATATCCGAGGCCGCCGGGAAAACCGTCAGTTTCACCGTCAAGATAAATGAGATTCACGACAGGGTTCTGCCCGAGGCGGACGATGATTTCGCTAAGGATTTTGACGTCGAGGGTATCTCTGAGCTGCAAAAGGCCATAAAGGAGCAGCTTGAGCACCTCCATGAAGACGAACAGCTCTCATCCATGAGGGATCAGATAGTCGACGACCTTCTCTCGAAAAACCAGTTCGACGTTCCTCCGTCGCTGCTTGAAAAGGAAGAGGAGAGCCTTAAAGCGAGATTTCTCTCCGACATGCAGAGAGGCGGAGTCACGGAACCCGAGATCGGGGAGGACGTGGCGCCGAAATTCACCGAGAAGGCCGCCGAGAGCGTCAGGACATCCATAATTCTCGGCCGCATCGCTCAGAAGGAGAACGTGAGAGTTACCCGTAAGCAGCTAAACGAGCACATAGACCGCCTGGCCGCTTCATATAATCTTCCTCCCGACCAGGTGCACAAGGCTTATGAACAGCCGGGGACTATGGAGCATCTTGAATCCCAGATCAAAACCCGAGGGGTTTTGGATCTTCTCCTGGAGCGGGCCCAGATTGAGGAAGTAGAGGGCGAACCCGCGCAGATTGACAAGGAATAACACGCTTAGTTATAATCGGTTCAATGATAACCGATTTCATACCCTACGTTATTGAGCGTACGAGCAGGGGCGATCAGGGCTACGATATTTTCTCAAGGCTCCTTAAGGACAGGATCGTCTTTATAGGTTCCGACATAAACGATGCGGTAGCCAACGTCGTAATCGCCCAGCTCCTTTTTCTTGAATCCGAGAACCCCGAGACGCCTATTTACCTCTACATAAATTCTCCCGGAGGGCATGTTACTTCCGGTCTTGCCATCTACGACACGATACAGTACGTGAAACCCGAAGTCTCCACCATATGCATCGGGCAGGCGGTCAGCATGGCTGCGGTTCTTCTGGCAAGCGGCGCGTCGGGCAAAAGGTACGCGCTGCCTCACTCGAGGGTGATGATTCACCAGGTGCTCGGAGGTGTTTCCGGGCAGGCAAGCGACATAGAGATACACGCAAAGGAGATCGTCAGGGTGAAAGAGCAGCTCAACTCCATACTTGAGAAGCACACCGGGCAGACTCTTGAGAGGATAGCGAACGATACGGACAGAGACTTTTTCATGACCGCTCAGGATTCTATTGATTACGGTATAGTGGATGCCATAATTACCGAAAGGGAGGAGGCAACCGGATGAGTCCCAGGAAAAGCAAAGAAGAAACGAAGCACTACTGTTCTTTCTGCGGGAAGAATCAGGAAGAGATCAACAAGCTCATAGCGGGCCACGGCGTCTATATCTGTGATGAGTGCATAGACCTCTGTAACCAGATCATAGCGGAAGAGAGGACCAAGGACAGCGCTTTTCCGAAACCGAAGAAATCCTTTCCGACCCCGCAGCAGATGAAATCCTTCCTTGACGGATACATAATAGGTCAGGAAAACGCCAAGAAGGTACTTTCCGTCGCCGTCTACAATCACTACAAGCGGATGCAGTTTAACGAATCCGGCAGGAGAAGAAGCGACAAGGTGGAAGTGGAGAAAAGCAACATACTTCTCATAGGCCCCACGGGTTCAGGAAAAACCCTGCTTGCGCAGACGCTGGCCAAGATTCTCGACGTTCCCTTCACCATAGTGGACGCTACCTGCTATACGGAAGCTGGCTATGTGGGCGAGGACGTGGAAAACATGATAGTGAGCCTCCTTCAGGCGGCAAACTACGATGTCGAAAAAGCTTCCCGCGGGGGCATTATCTATATAGACGAGATAGACAAGCTCACGCGCAAATCAAGCGACAGTCCCTCCATCACGAGAGATGTCTCGGGAGAGGGTGTGCAGCAGGCGTTGCTCAAGATAATGGAAGGGACCCTGGCAAATGTTCCTCCCAAGGGGGGAAGGAAGCATCCGCAGCAGGAATTTACCCAGGTGGACACCACGAACATTCTTTTCATATGCGGTGGTGCTTTCTGCGGCCTTGAGGATATTATCCGCGCGAGAATCGGGGAGAAATCCATCGGCTTCGGAGCTAAGTTGTCAGACAGGACTGCGGAGGACGAAAGCAACTTTCTCAACAAGGTCCAGCCTGAGGATCTTGTTCAGTTCGGACTGATTCCCGAATTCGTCGGTAGAGTCCCGATCATTGCCAGTCTGAGCGAACTTACCGAAGAGCAGTTGGTCGAGATTTTGACCGAACCCAAAAACGCCATCGTAAAGCAGTTTGAGAGGATGATGGAAATCGAGAAGGTGCAGCTGGAGATAACGGAAGATGCGAGAAAAGCCATCGCCAGGGAAGCCGTCTTGAGAAATACCGGGGCCAGGGGGCTTCGGGCCATCATAGAAGCGATTATGCTTGAGGTTTTCTATGAAGTGCCTTCGCTTGAGGGAGTAACACGCTGTGTCATTGACGAGAGCGTTATAGCCGGGCGCAATGATCCCAAGTTTTATTTTGAGAAATCGGATGAGGAGGCCCAGAAGCTGCTGGGAACATAGAAGGTTTCTTGCGGGCGGAAGTTCCACTGCACCCGCGTCCCAAGGTCTCCCCCCGCAAACCGTTAATCCCGAAACCGATGATTGACAAGGAACTGCTTGAAATTCTCGTGTGTCCTGAGACTGGAGAACCTCTTGAAGAGGCCGGTCGGGAAATCATTGAGCGGCTTAACGAACTTGTTGAGTTCGGAACTCTCGTTGACAGGTCGGGAGAGCGGGTTTCCGAGAAGATCGAGGGGGGTCTTATTTGCCGCGGCGGGGAATATCTCTATCCCGTAAGGGAGAACATACCGATTCTTCTGATCGAAAACTCCATTCCCGTTGCTTGATTTATCCCCTGTGCGGCGGAGATGCCTGTGTGTCCGCCGCGGCCGGGCATTTCATGTCGCGCCGTAGGTTACGTTACCTAATAACCTGACAACTTGGATTTTTTGTGCAGGATTATGTTATAATCTCCCGGAGAAAGGAGGGTATCAAAATAATTAGAGGAAAATTTCAGTCTGCAGTGAAGGGGTTTTTGAGCCTGTTTCTCGCAGGTGTACTCCTAGCGTCGCTCGGCAGCGGTGACGCAGCTGCACAAGACGATGAGGCAGCTGCACAGAGTTTGTTTGGGGTAAGCGGCGTACTTCTCAAAAAAATCACGGTCACCGCCCGAAAACGAGAAGAGCTGATTCAGAACGTTCCCCTGGCGATCACCCATTTCAGTTCCGAAAAGATTGAGGCTTTGAAGGTAAACGACCTTGAAAGTCTATCAGCGAGCATGCCCAATGTGGCACTTGACGATTCCATCTCGGGAATGGCAATAGCCAACTTTTCCATCCGCGGTGTCGGAATAAACAGCTCCATAGCGTCTGTTGATCCAACCGTGGGAGTGTTTGTCGACGGCGTGTACCTAGGGCAGACAACCATCGTTTTGTTTGATACCTTCGATATTGAAAGCATGGAGGTGCTGAGGGGGCCGCAGGGAACACTTTTCGGCCGTAATGTCACGGGGGGCGCCATACTGGTTAACACGAAAAAACCGGGAGATGCTCTTGAGATATCGGCCCGCACTACGTTTGAAGGAGGAGGCGAGAGTCTTAACAGCTATTATATGGGCACAATCGGAGGCCCTATTAGCGAGACCATCGGCGTAAAGATAAGTGCGTACACAAATCAGGATAACGGCTGGTTTAAGAATCTCCACACGGGCGAGGCTTACGGAGAGAACGACACACGAATGGTACGATCGGTTATTACGTGGAATCCAACGGATGACGTAAGCCTTGTTCTGCGCTACCGGTACGAGAATTCGGAAAGCGATGGCTCCCCGGGACAGAACCAGCGCGACTTCAATATTAATAGTCATGATTTCAGCATCGACGAGGAAGGCTTCAGGGAGCATAGAAATCACTTTTTCTCCGCTCAGGTGAATTGGGATGTGGGTTTCGGAGATGGCACCATAACGAACATATTTGGCCTTTACGACGCGGACGGGTCCGCTTTGCTTGATATCGATTCTTCGTCGCAAAACCTTTTGAATATACGTGGATGGACCCCCTACCGTCAGTGGAGCAACGAACTGCGCTACGCGGGCAGATTCTTCGAAAGTCTCCACGCGACGACCGGTTTTTATTACTTTACAAACGAGATAAATTATCATGACCGCCGTTATCTGTTAGGAGGAGCTATTATCCAAGACTTGGGAGGGAATTATTACGTTGATACGCTAGGTGTATT
This sequence comes from Thermodesulfobacteriota bacterium, assembly GCA_964291665.2. GTDB lineage: Bacteria > Desulfobacterota_D > UBA1144 > Nemesobacterales > Nemesobacteraceae > Nemesobacter. The sequence continues at coordinate 28,230 of OZ219811.1, forward strand.
TCTCTCTTTTGATTACGACCTTACGGATCAGATAATGCTTACCGCGGGCACCCGTTACGGCTATGAAAAGAGAGAGGCTGAGACATCCTCCGCCCCCGCTACAGCCAGCGGGGGAATGCCATGCAACTTCGCGACCGGACCCGCATGCCCGCTTGATTTCACCGACGAAGAGACCTGGAACAGTTGGTCGCCCAAGCTCGGCGTTGCCTACTATCTAGACGGCGGAGCGAACTTTGAAGCGAACGTTTACGGACACTGGACCAGAGGATACCGCTCTGGAGGCTATAATCTGCGCAATACCTATGCCCCAGAGGTGGAACGCCCGGGACCGTACGATGAAGAAAAGATCGATACCTTCGAGGCAGGATTCAAGTTATCAACAAACATAGGCATCCTGAACGGTGCGGTTTTCTATAACCTGATCGATGATGTGCAGAGGGTGATAACTCTTCCAGAATCCGTGGCCTTGGGCGGCATAGCCGAGGAGATTCGCAACACTGCGGATGTAGAAGCCTTCGGCTTTGAATTTGACGGGCTGATCGCCGTTACCGAGAAACTTTTTCTTCTGGGTTTCGTCGGATACGTAGATCCCGAGTACACTAAGGTAAAACATGACCTTAATCGAGACGGCACTCTTGACGTAAAAGACCTAGCTTTACAGCTTCCCCGGGCCGCAAAGTGGACTTGGAGCGTCGGCGCGACCCATGATGCCGGACTTGCGAACTGGGCGAAATTGACTTCAAGGGTAAGCTACTCGTATCGCAGCAAATTATACCTTACAGATGACAACAAAGGATATACTCCAGAGCAGAAAGTTGTTGACGCCGGAATTGATATCACTCCAATGAACGGTAGGTTCTCAATCGGATTTTACGGAAAGAACCTTCTTGACCAAGTTAAACACGGAAGCTATGTTGATCTCCACCCCTCTGTCGGGGGAGGTTCGTTCGCGCCGCTCTCCAAAGGCAGAACCTTCGGTGTGCAGCTGACCTACCGGAACAGGTCATAGAAGAAAGAGCTGCATACATCTCTAAAGTGGCTGAGTTTTTTAAAGCAGACGTAGAGAGACTCGCAGGACCTGGATCGATTGCGGAGCAGGAACCGTGGTCGTTCTTTGGGCGGAGTCCCGTGTAGCTAGTCTTTTACGAGGAAATCGAGCACGGCTCTATCCACCTCGGCTTGGCACTCTCTCCAGAATCCGTGGCCGACGTCCGCAAAGGCCTTCTCAACCGCATCCGGTATAAGTTCCACAAGCTTTTTCGATCTCTCGGGAGGCGTAACTATATCCCGCTCTCCGTACATGACCAGGGTTTTCGCTGAGATCTTCCCGAGTTGGGCTAACACGTCGTGGTTCTCGCACGCGTAGCTTTGGTTCCTGTATCCGGCGGCCGCATCGGGGTCAACGGGAACTTCCTCGATTCTGCCTATTAAGGAGTCGTAATTCTCTTCGATATATTTCCTTCGGTATCCGAGAAAAAGCGCAAAAACCCATCCCGCCCCGGGTCCCGCTTTATCCACTATGTCCCTCGCGGTTTTGATAAGCAGATTTCCGACCTCGTCCCTATGTGCGGAGGAGCATCCCATAACGAGCTTGTTGACCCTCTCGGGGTATTTTATACCCAGCCACTGGCAGATCATTCCACCCATTGATTTTCCAACGAAGTGGGCTTTTTCTATCCCGAGAAAGTCCAAGAGCCCTGCGGCGTCATCCGCCATCTGCTCCATCGTATAGGGATAATCGGGCTTCTCGGAGCGGCCCGAACCCCTGTTGTCAAGCACTATCACGCGGAAATGTTCCGAGTAGATGGGAACCTGCACATCCCAGCTTTCAAGACTGCTTCCAAGACCGTGGATGAGCACGAGCGGATATCCCTTTCCGTACTCTTTATAGTAAAGATTTATTCCGTTTGTCTTTGCGTATGGCATATCAGGTCTGCCCCGAGGTTTACCTAGCTTCTGCTCAGAAGGTACTCTTCCAGTATTACTGTAGCGGCCATCTTGTCTATTACCGTTTTTCGCTTTTTTCTTCCCATGCCGGCTTCTATCAGTGTTTGCTCTGCGGTCTTGGTGGAAAAGCTCTCGTCCCAGTATTTCACCGAAAGGCCTAGAGAATCTCGAATGCGTTCGGAAAATTTCTTTATGGCTTTTGCCCTGCTTCCGAGAGAACCGTCCTGGTTGTAGGGTATCCCAACGAGGATTTCGCGAGGGGAGTATCGCTCCATTATATCGCGAAGCTGCGCGAGGTCTTTTCTCTCGTTTTCCCGACTTATGGTACAGACGCCGTTTGCCGTGATCCCCAGCTCGTCGCTTACGGCAACCCCTATCGTCTTGGTCCCTATGTCAAGCGAGATTGTCCTCCCCGAAGTTCTGTCTTGTTTTTCAGCCGGTGTTTTCATCGGGCTCCAGCTTCTCTATGACTGCCGCTCCTATTCTGTCTCCCCATATGTTTATGGTAGTGCGAAACCTGTCCAAAAACCAGTCTGTTTTTTGATATGAAGGATTCCATGGATGTTGACTCTTTTTCTTCCTAAGTTAGGTTAAGTAACCATATAGGTTTTTTTTGTAAAGCCTGCCGGGAGTGAAAATGAATTTCCTACCAAAAAAGCATCACGCCGTGCTTTTATGCTTGCTTGCAATTGTTTTTTCTTCGAGTTGCGTGCTCGTGATGGGAGGCGTGGTCGGCGGCAGTACCGCGGCTTATCTCAAGGGAGTTTTAAAGAGCAAGGAGCCTGCTTCGTTTGACAAGGTCTGGTTCGCGGTTGTAGAGGTTGTGGAACAGCAGGAGTTTGAGGTAACCAAAAAAGAAAGCAAGGTGGGCAAGGCGCTTATCGAAGCCAAGCTTCGGGACCAGGATAAAATGGTCTATATAACCGTCAAGTACGACAAGCCCGAGATAACCGATCTGATTGTCCGCGTGGGCATCTGGGGAGATGAGGAAGAATCAAGGCGTATACTCAAGCTTATTCACGAAAAAATATATTGAACAACGGAAAGACCGCCCTGATATTCTACCTCAGGGAAGGGGTCTGCGGCCTGATAGTGTGCGATCATGAAAGAAGACTCCCGGATCAATTATGTCGAGTTGCCCGCGGAAGACTTTACTAAGGCCAAGACGTTTTACGGTGACGTGTTTGGCTGGACCTTCCAAGACTACGGCGACTGCTACTGTGCCTTCAATGACGGTAGCATGGACGGCGGGTTCTACCACTCCCCGCTGCAGTCCGACAGCAGCCAGGGCGCTGCGCTGGTGGTGCTTTACGCGGAAGATCTGGAAGCCACGCTGGAACGCATCACTGCCGCCGGAGGCGAACTCTGCAAACCGATATTTTCCTTCCCCGGCGGGCGACGGTTTCATTTTCTAGATCCCAACCGCAATGAACTGGCGGTCTGGAGCGACCGGTAGGAAGCGGCTTCCCCGATGACCCGTGAAAATGCAACCATCGGGTCATCGGTATAGTCTCAACTGTTGGCTATAAGTGCCATTAGTTTTTCCCGAGATTTTCGTAAAGCTCCATTTCAATATCAAGCTCCGTTCTGATTCCCGCTTCGTTAAGCTTTGAGTTTGCCTCCCCTATCGTTCTGCACCCGTAGACCGCTTGCGCGGGTCTTGACACCTTTTCGTAAACCACCCGGGGATCTATGTAGAAAGTTACTGTGGAACTTATATCGAGTTCGACTTTTCTTCTGCCGTCTCTTATTGAAGTGGTGCTGAAAACTCCTTTTGCGTATTCAACGGGCCCTCTGCTCGCCTCGGTGGGTATTATGCTTATCGCTTTTTCCATTAATTCCAGTGTGGTTGCAGATATGCCCCAGCTCCCGAGAATTCCATTGTTCCGTGCTATGATGCCGAATGACCTCTCAAGTTCTTCTTTGGAGAGTTCTCCGTCGCTTCCGAAACCGAATACTCCCATTACGGTAGGCATCCGGAAACTCTGTCTGTAAAGCGCCGCGGTCATTATGGCGTCGGCAAGCGGACTCATGAGTCCCTCTTCGTCTCCGAATCCAAGCACGTCTCCGCCAACGTCTATTCCCACCACCAGATCTGCGCCGAGTTTTTCGGCGGCGTCCGTTATTCCCTCAAAAACCTTCTCTGGACCGTAACTTATATCGACAAGAAGAGTTTCCTCTCCCAGAACTTCGGCCATGCCTGCCTCGGCAAACCTCGCTCCGCCTCGGGTGGTGGAATCTTTGTTGCATTTCCAGACCACGTCATTTATCTCGCGGACATTGCGTGATTCTTCAAGCTTTCTGGGCCCTGGATCGGGGTCTATTGTGAAACGTTCCCAGCTAAGCCCTCC
>OZ219812.1:0-15643 GCA_964291665.2 Thermodesulfobacteriota bacterium
AACCCTGAGACCGCCTTCAACTGGCTTAACGTCAACAAGGACCTGCTGGAAGAAATCAAGCTTGTATATTCTCTTAAGGTCCCCTTTTACGGTCTGCGGGGAATATTCATCGCCCTGCCTGGTCTCTATATTGAGATCTATAAGGGAGCTTTCGGTTCTGCGGTTGCCTGAAATTACCACCTCGGCAACTGTGCCCTTGAAAGACTGATGCTTTTCAGGTTCTTCTCCGGCAGGGGGAGCCTGCGCCATGGAACCCGTGGTTGGAAACGTCGCCATGGCAAGAAAAACAGCAAAGAAAAATACAAGACTTTTAGTTCGCATCGGCAACCATCCCGTCTGATATTCTAACAGTTTTTTTCATTCGCTTCGCAAATTCGTCGTTATGCGTAACCATTACAACCGTAACCCCGTAATCCTCGTTAAGCCTGCAGAACAGATCAAGAACCGAGAACCCCGTTTTTTTGTCAAGATTCCCCGTGGGCTCGTCGGCAAGTATAACCTTCGGCCCCCTGACAATCGATCTGGCGATCGCCACTCTCTGCTGCTCTCCCCCGGAAAGCTCTCCCGGAAGATGGTTGAGACGCTCGGAAAGCCCCACCCTCTCAAGCACATCGCAAGCCTTTTGTCTCGCCACAGCAAGGCTCTGCCTTGCTATAAGACACGGCATCATGACGTTTTCAAGCGCCGTGAATTCCATAAGAAGGTAATGAAATTGAAAAATAAATCCAATTTCCGAGTTTCTGAAAACCGAGAGCTCTTCTTCATCCTGGCTGAAAAGATCCTTTCCCCTGTAGAAAACCGAACCTTCCGTCGGGGGCTCAAGAGTGCCAAGTATGTGAAGAAGGGTGCTTTTCCCCGAACCCGACACTCCCACGACTCCGAGGGTTTCTCCGGCAGAAATATCCATATTCACTCCGCCGAGAGCGCACACGCTGCTGCCCGACTTATTGAAAACCTTTCCAAGCCCTTTCACGCTGTAAAGCAATTCACTCATATCTCAATGACTCCACGGGGTTTTCTCTCGAAGCCCTGTAAGACGGGTACAGAGTCGCAAGAAAACATATAAGCAGGCTTGATGCCGCCACGACGAGAAAATAAACCGGCTCTATCCTAACAGGGAATTCGGAAATAGGATAGACGTTGTCATCAAACGGAATTGCTTCCTTTATAAAATTGCTGGTCTCAAGAAAGCGGCAGATCAGGTATCCGAAGAGCGTGCCGAGAAGTGTTCCGACGGTCCCTATTATCATTCCGTCGTAGACAAATATCTTTCTGATGCCGCTTTTGCGAGCTCCCATGGATATGAGCACGGCTATGTCCCTTTTTTTCTCCATAACGAGCATCGTAAGCGTGCTGACTATATTCAAGGCGGCAACAAGCACTATAAACCCAAGGAATATTCCTATCGCCATTCTCTCAAGCCGAAGCGCCCTGAAAAGGCTTCTGTTCGAGTCCTCCCAGTTCTTCGCATAGAAAGGAAAGCCGAGAGTTTCAGCTATCTTGTTCCCCGTTTCGCGCGCCTGGTATATGTCATCCACCCTGACTTCTATGCCTGTTATCTTGCTTTGGGTTTCAAAGAAATTCATAGCATCCCCAAGCGACACGTAGGCGGTAGACGAATCGTATTCAATCATGCCGTAATCAAAAACTCCTATTACACCGAATTTTCTTATCTTGGCAGTCGGGCCGAAAGGACCGATCTTTCCGTAAGGAGAGACAAGATTGACGGTATCCCCGATTGTCGCGCCAATCAGGTTGGAAAGTTCCCTGCCTATGATGATCGGAGGATGCCCGGAAGCAGTCTTATGTAAAAGCCCCGAAACGATCCGGGCGCCTTCCTCAAAGAGGAGCTCACGGTCTTTGCCCGTCTCCGGCAAGCTGCCCTTCCCAACCGCTTCAGCCACGGCAGCAACCGAGGCTGAATTGTTTGGGTCTATCCCCCTTATAACGGAACCTGAGACAGCGTATTCTGTGACAAGCATGCCGTGATTGTAAATAAAGGGGCTTGTCGAGGTTACACCGGGAAAGTCCTCAAGCCTCTTTTCCACCTCCGCAAAATCCTCGAACTCTCCTTCGTAGCTCATTACGACTACGTGGGAACTCGCACCTATTATCTTGTCCCTGAGTTCATCCTCAAACCCTTTCATGACCGAAAGCACCACGTTAAGCGAGGCTACCCCCAGAAAAACACCCAGAATGGAGATAAGACCGATTAGAGAGAGGAAACCACGCCCAGTTCCCGATTTCAGGTACCTAAGGGAGATTAACGATTCGTAACTCATGCTAAGGTCTGAGGTGAGGGAAGAAAATAACTTCTCTTATGGAAGAGGAGTTGGTAAGCAGCATCACAAGACGGTCGATCCCTATACCGGCTCCGGCCGCCGGGGGCATTCCGTACTCAAGGGCCGACACGTAATCATTATCCATTTCGTGATATTCATCCTCGCCCTTTTTCTTCATCTCGACCTGGTCCGTGAACCGTTTTTTCTGATCAATCGGGTCGTTAAGCTCAGAAAAAGCGTTGGCTATCTCCCTTCCGTAGATGTAAAGCTCGAATCTGTCAACCACTTCAGGATCATCATCGTTTTTTCTGGCAAGCGGGGAGACATCAAGCGGAAAACCATAAACGAAAGTCGGGTTAAGAAGAGTGTCCTCGAAAAGCGCCTCGAAAATCTCCGTGAGAGCCTTCCCCTTAATCCCGTTATGGTTTATTCCCATGGAATCCGCTTTTGCAAAAAGAAACTGGTCATCTTCAGTTATTTCGGAACCGAATTTCTCCCGCAGAGCCTCATAAATGTTAATTCTCTTCCAAGGTCTCTTGAAGTCTATTTTCTTATCTTCATACTCAACCTGCATGTCTCCCACCGTATTTTCCACCACGTAGCAGACAAGCTCCTCTATGAGATTCATAAGGTCCTCGTAAGTCGCGTAGGCCTGATAGAACTCAATCATGGTGAATTCCGGGTTGTGCTTGGTGGACACTCCCTCATTTCTGAACGTTCTTCCAAGTTCATAAACTCTCTCAAGTCCCCCAACGACAAGTCGTTTCAGGTAAAGCTCAGGCGCTATTCTCAAGTAAAGATCCATATCAAGGGCGTTGTGATGAGTAATAAAGGGTTTTGCGGTTGCGCCTCCGGCAATCGGGTGAAGCACCGGGGTCTCTACTTCGAGGAAATCCCTTTCGTCAAGAAACCTTCTAATGAGATTTATCACCTTTGACCTTGTCTGAAAAATCTCCCTAGTCCTCTGATTAGCAATCAGATCCAAGTAGCGCTGGCGGTATCTTATCTCCACATCCTGGAGACCGTGCCATTTTTCAGGAAGCGGCCTCAGAGCCTTTGTGAGGAAAAAAAGCTCTTGGACCCTCACTGTAAGCTCCCCGGTTCTGGTTTTAAAAAGCTCTCCACGGACACCGGCAAAATCTCCTACGTCAAGTAGCTTGCGAAACAGCGTAAAGGTTCTCTCGTCAATGGAGTTTTTCTGTATAAATCCCTGAATTCTCCCCGTGCGATCCGACAGATGAAAAAAAGCACTTTTTCCGAAGTCCCTCTTTGAAACGATTCTTCCGGCCAAGCTGAAGAGCCCTTCCATCTGTTCAAGTTCTTCAGGAGACTTCGAAGTATGCAGAGAGACCAGTTCTCCGGCTGTATGCTCCGGTGTAAAACTGTTTCCATAAGGGTCAATGCCCATTGCCCTTAGTTCTTCTAGCTTTGATTTTCTTAGTTCAAACTGCTTGTCTTCCATTGCGTTGGAATCTCTTTTCCGTTGGCTTCCGCAAAAAATAAAACCTAGGTATGACTGAAAACAACCTTTCCCGAAACTATCGTATTGCTTACCACTCCTTTGAGTTCCCACCCGGAAAACGGAGTGTTTCTACTCTTTGAGAAAAACTCTTCAGGATTTATCGTGCGACTCTTCCCAGGATCGAACACCACAAGATCGGCGATTGAACCCGGGGCAAGCGTACCTCTTTCTATTCCCACTATCTCGGAAGGAGTGACGGTAAGTTTCTTTATCATCTCATCCAAGGTAATAATCCCTTTTTCCACCAGTTCAAGCGAAAGTGAGAGGGCAGTTTCAAGACCAACTATACCGAAAGGTGCTAAGTCAAATTCAACGTTTTTCTCATCCTGACTGTGAGGGGCATGATCCGTGGCTATCACGTCAATTGTCCCATCGGCAATGCCTTCCAGTATGGCATCTACGTCTTCCTGGGTCCTAAGCGGCGGATTCATCTTGGCATCGGTGTTGTAACCATATACCAACTTGTCCGTAAGAGTGAAATGGTGAGGAGTCGCCTCCGCGGTAACCTTGGCACCTCTTTTTTTCGCTTCCCGCACAAGTCTTACCGAACCCTTGGTAGAAACATGGCAGATGTGAAGAGGAGTGCCAGTGAGTTCGCAGAGAATTATGTCCCTGACCACCCCGACTTCCTCAGAAGCGGCTGGAATTCCCCGAAGGCCAAGTTCGGTTGAAACGAAACCCTCGTTCATAACGCCGCCCGCAGAAAGCCCAGTGTCTTCGGCATGCGTGATAACCGGAATCCCAAAAGGCTTTACATACTCCATGGCCTTTCGCATAAGTCCCGAGTCCGTGACCGGCATCCCGTCGTCGGAAATGCCCACGCACCCGGCTTCACACATCTCGCCTATGTCGGCAAGTTCCTTTCCCTTCTCCCCTTTGGTTATCGCTCCTATCGGAAACACATTTACTATGCCCTCAGTTCTGGCTTTTAAGAGTATGTACTCTGTCACCGAGGCATTGTCGTTTATGGGATTTGTGTTGGGCATACACACTATGGAGGTAAAGCCACCCGCGGCGGCGGCGAGGCAACCCGTCTTTATCGTCTCCTTGTGTTCATAGCCCGGTTCTCTTAGATGTACGTGAATATCCACGAATCCGGGGGCCACGATCTGCCCGCTGGCGTCTATTACAGTGTCCGACTTGCGTGGGGTATCTATTCGCTTTGATATTTCCCTCACCCTGTCTTCCTGGACATATATGTCCGAGACCATATCAAGGGATTGTGAAGGGTCAATAACGCGGCCGTTTTTAATGAGCACTCCCATCTATAAGCTTTCTCCCAAGGCAACAAGATATATCATGGCCATTCTCACAGCAATTCCGTTTGCCACCTGCTCAAGTATAACGGCCCCCGGGTCATCAGCTATCTCCGAAGTAAGTTCAACCCCCCTATTAATCGGACCCGGATGCATCACTATCACGTCTTCTTTCGCAAGCCTGAGTTTCTCTCTGGTAAGTCCGTAAAGCCCCGAGTATTCTCTCAACGAGGGGAAGTATTCAAGGGTCTTCCGCTCACTCTGAACCCTCAGCATTATCACCACATCCACATCTTCAATGGCGTGTTCAAGCGAATAAAATATCTCCGCTCCCATATCCCTGAAATATTCGGGAACTATGGTCGCCGGCCCGGCTATCCTCACTCTCGCTCCGAGCTTTCGGAGGCCGAAAATATTGGATCTGGCTACCCTGCTGTTGAGAATATCCCCAACGATAAGCACATCAAGATCTTCGATTCTTCCTTTTTTCTCCCTTATGGTGAAAATATCAATAAGAGCCTGGCTTGGATGCTCGTGGGAGCCGTCTCCGGCGTTTATCACCGAGGCGTTTATCTCGCGGGCCAGGACAAAAGGCGCACCGGACATTCCATGCCTTATGACCATTATGCTCGCGCCCATGGCCTCAAAATTCCTGGCAGTGTCCAAAAGGCTCTCACCTTTTACTATGCTGCTCTGCGAAGCAGAAAAATTCAGAACATCAGCACTGAGTCTTTTCTCAGCGATTTCAAATGACGATCGGGTCCTGGTACTGGGTTCGAAAAAGAGATTCACTACGGTTCTTCCCTTAAGAGTCGGAACCTTCTTTACGTCCCTGGTGGAAATCTCCTTCATGGACTCCGCGGTGTCGAGAATGATCTTAATTTCCTCGGCCGAGAGTTCTCCAAGACCCAGTATGTGCTTTTTGTTAAACGCCATTTTTTCTGATTATCTCGATTTCCTCCCTGCCGTCCACTTCTTCTAGGTAAACGTTGACCATCTCGTCGTCTAACGTTTCGATGCTGATTCCCGCATAGTCGGGCTGCACGGGAAGTTCCCTTCCTCCCCTGTCCACGAGCACCGCCAGCTTGACCGAGGCCGGCCTTCCATAATCCATGATTGAATTTATTGCGGCCCGCACAGTACGGCCAGTGTAGAGGACATCGTCAACAAGTATTATGTTTTTCCCCTGTACGTCGTTGGGGATACTGGTTTTGCGCAGTCGCGGCCAGTTTTTCCTGTTCTCGAAATCATCCCTGTAGAGAGTAATATCGATCGTTCCAAAGGTAACATCCTTTCCAGTCCGCTCGCTTATACGCTCAACGAGCCTCTTGCCCAGATATTCCCCTCTTGTCTTTATTCCTATGACAATAAGGCTGCTTAGTCTCTCGGGCGATATGTCGTCTATGATCCCGGAGAAAAATTTTTCGGCCCTGTCCTCTAGTGGTTGTATTTTTTTCTTGCTCGCCATAATTCAGGGGAATTATACAGGAAAGTTTACAAAATTATAGACATGTGTCATGAGGCAGAAAGATAATCCTGCTCTTGCTTCCGAGCCCCGATCAGACAGCGGGAAGACTTCGTCGCAGTAAACTAGCGCCAGATGCGTTTTCTCAAGAAAACCACCGAGAACAAAATGGACGCTGCAGGGAGCAGGTTAAGCATAAGCAAAGTGCTTTGATGCGTGCTGCCGGTTGAGGCGATGGAACACCCGTCATCATCGCCTTCCGCCGAGGCGTTCCAGTAACGGGCGCGTTTAAGGAAAACCTCAGTATCTTCCAACCACTCCGCAAAACCGATATGCCGGTTGTCGGTCAGATAGTTGATCCGGGCATCAACACAGTCGGCGAGGACTCGGTCATCCTTATTAAAGGCAAAGCCGCCGTACTCCACCTCCGGGTCGAGAACCGTCACGACGAAACGGGAATTGGAGTTTCGGGAAGCCTCATGGTTGCTCAACTCACCACGCGCCACGGCATCCACCCGCCCATTTTCCAGGGCAGCAAGCTGCTCCTGATCCGTTGACATGATGAGCACTTCCCTGACGGTTCCCTGAGTCCCCTCGATGCTCGTACGGCCCGATAGGTTTCCGGTTGAGGCAGCAGCGGTGATCTTATAGTCGGCGCTGCCGTCGGCAGTGAGTCTCGTGCCGTCGCCCAAGTGGACCACCGTGCCGGCAGCCAGGTTGCCTTCGGTATCCACCACCCCGGTCAACTGCAGTAACCGATGTTCGCCGGTCGAGCCTCCCAGCACGGCGACCCGCGCATCATCCAGATCATCATGCGAGCCATAGCGCTGGGCATCCTCCACGCGCACTAAGAGTGACTGGCGGAAGGTGATGTGTCCGGAAGTGAATGTGACCCTCGTCGTTCCCGCTGCGTCGCGGGTGCGCGACTCAAGTATAGTGATGCCACCGCCCACCAAGTCATAATGAGGGCTAGCGGGCAACAACCAAATGCCCGGCCATTCCTTGATGGCGCTACGGTTGAATTTAAGCCCCGCGTCATCCATCGTCTCCAGTGCCGTCAAGAGGTCGGATTCGTAGCCGAGGTGACTGTTAAACCCGGAGCTGTCCGGGTCCAAGTTCTCGCTGTAGCTCACGGGTCTGAAGTCGGCGAAAAACCCGTACGCCAAGCGTCGACCGTCCTCGACACAGGCTTCACGCAAGTGCCGGGGAGGTACCTCCGTTCGTGCAATTGCGGTGCCTGCAGCCCAGACGCACAGGACAACGCAAAGGCAAAAGCCGCCACGAACCCCAGATTTTATTCCCGTAGCAATTGTGCGTAATGTGTTCTGAAATGAGATGATTCGCGCAACCTACAAGCAAAAAACCAAGAAATGAGGAAACTGTCTAACCATCGAGAAACTCACTTGATTCCCGAAAAAATTCTATTCCACCTTACCTTATCCGCAAAACCCGGGTTAGAAAGATTCCACGACCAGTGAATCATAAATGCCTTGCCGTAAACATTTTCCACCGGCACGAATCCCCAGAATCTGCTGTCGTAACTGTTGTCCCTGTTATCGCCCATGACGAAAATCCTGCCCTTGGGAACAACAAGAGGAAAGCTCATTTTTCCGCTCGTCGTGGAACTGTTCCCCTTTTTATATATAACGCTGAAATTTTTCCCGGAGAGCGACTGCTTGTACCTGTCGGCAACGGAAAAGAATTTCTGGTCCGGGTACTCGTAGTTGCCGGTGTAGACCTGCTCCACAGCCCTGCCGTTTATAAGGATGTCCCTGCCGCTGATGTCTATTTCATCCCCGGCAACGCCCACGGCTCTTTTTACGTAGAAAGCCCCTTTACCGGGCATGGGGAAATCTGTCGTATTATCCCCGCTGAGTTTGAAGACTATGATGTCGCCGCGGTCAATTTCGGAGAAAGGAAAAAACATCTTGTTGGTAAAAGGAATTCTTGTTCCGTAGGTAAACTTGTTTATCAGTATATGATCACCCACAAGAAGCGTCGGAAGCATTGAGCCTGAAGGAATCTTGAAGGGCTGAATCACGAAGGCTCTTATTGCCAGAGCGAGTGCTACCGCTATCACTATAGCTTCCACGTTCTGTCGCAGGGCGGATTTACCGTAGGACCTGAGGTTGTCTTCAAAAAAAATCCGAAGGGCTTTCCTTGATGCCCTTATCTCGTGAAGGGAACCCCTTTCTATCGCCTCTTCACAGGCAAGTATCCTTGCTTCGGCGTGATCGGCTTCCCTGGGGGCCATGAAGCTCCCTTTTTTCCGGATGATGCCTCTTACGGTACGCACAAGCTTCTTTGAACTTCTTATGGCAAGCTCTTTTCTGATCCAAGTTATGATCATGGCAAAAATGTCCGAACGCACGCGAATGCCAGTTTAGCTCAGGTCATTCGGCTGCGGGAGTGAGGTTTCCGTTAATCTCTCAACCGAGATCACTCCCCCAAGATTCTTAAGCGATTCAACGAGTTTTTCAAGTTGCTTGATGTTCTCCACCGCTACCTCGAACCTCACATCTCCCTGTCCAGTCTCATCTTCGCTCGCATCGGCACTGACAATGTCGACATTGAGTTCCGAAACCGTGCTTGTCAGCTCAGAGAGTATGCCTTTCCTGTTCTCACACCTAACCGAAAGACCGATGGGCATCCGCCCCGAATACTCGTCATTCCAAGCAACTTCTATTCTCCTTTCAGGAGCAACTTCAAGCAATTTGGGGCAATTGTAAACGTGCACGGTTATCCCTCTGCCTCTGGTTATGAAGCCTATGATCTGTTCCCCGGGAACCGGGTTGCAACACTTGCCGAACTTTATGAGTATGTTGTCATATCTTCTGACGAGCACGGCGTCTTTGTACTCGTCTTTGGAGATCCTGTTTATTATGTTTTTTATTCTTTTGCTTTTCTCGGTGCCTTCGGCGAATTTCCTGGGATGCATCGCCTTGAGAAGATCGTTTACCGCGGCATTGCCGAATCCGACCGCCCTGTAAAAGTCCTTTACTTCCGAGAATTGAAGCTTCGCCAGAGATTCCTCAAACCTTTTTTTCTCTCGCAAGTGCCGCAGATTAAATCCTTTCGCCGCAAGTTTCCTGTGAGTTATTGCCTCTCCAATCTCTTCGGCATTGCGGTTTTCCTCCTGCCTCAGCCAGCTCCTTATTCTGTTTTTAGCTTTTGAGGTAACGACAAAATCAAGCCACTGCCTGTTAGGAGCCCTGTTCTTGGAAGTCACCACTTCCACCATGTCCCCGGTTTGAAGCTTGTAGTTAAGAGGAACAAGTTTATGGTTAACAAAAGCCTGGGAGCAGTGATTGCCTATGTCTGTGTGAATTGAATACGCAAAGTCAACCGGGGTCGCGCCCACGGGAAACTCAAGGAGGTCCGCGTTGGGAGTGTAAACGTACACGACATCCAGTATGAGCTCTCCTTTTATGGCTTCTATGTACTCCGTCGAGTCCTTTATGTCTTTTAACTCGACGAGGTGACGGAGGTTTGAGTAGATCTTGTCGTTCCCGTTCTCAATGGAGTTTCCCTCCTTGTACCTCCAGTGAGCGGCAACACCGTACTCGGCAATCCGATGCATATGCTCTGTCCGTATCTGGATCTCCATCTGTTCTCCGAAGGGCCCTATCACGGCAGTATGAATGGACTGGTAGTTGTTGGCCTTCGGAAGGGCTATGTAGTCTTTTATTCTCCCCGGAATCGGTTTCCACAAGGAATGCACCGCTCCCAGAACCTGATAGCATTCGTTTTCACCCGCAGTAACGATCCGGAAACCCAGTATGTCGTAAATATTGCGCAGGCTTATATTGCCCTTCTTCATCTTGCTGTAGATACCGTATAAATGCTTGAATCTCCACGAGACATCTCCGCGAATTTCAAATTCTTCCATCTTGGCGTTTATGAGCGAGACGATTTCAGTCGTGTACTTTTCCCAATCTTTTTTCTTTGCAGACACGGTTTGACTAATACGCTCGTATTCACCCGGCTCAGAGAACTTAAACGCCAGATCCTCTAGCTCAACCGATATCCAGTTCATTCCGAGGCGGTGAGCAAGCGGCGCGTAAATTTCCATAGTTTCAACAGCAATCCTTTTCTGTTTTTCCTCAGGCAGATACTGAAGCGTTCTCATGTTGTGCAGCCTGTCGGCGAGTTTTATCAGCACAACCCTTATGTCTTCAGCCGTGGCGAGTATCAGCTTGCGGAAGCTTTCGGCCTGTTTTTCCACATCGGAGACATGGGGAAGACGGCTTATTTTCGTGGTAGCGTCAACGAGAAAAGCTATCTCGCTTCCGAAATTCCGTTCGATTTCCTCGCGAGTCGCAAGAGTGTCCTCTATCGTGTCGTGAAGAAGCCCGGTAACTATGGAGGGAACGTCAAGTTTTAAGTTCGCGAGTATGGAGGAAACCTCAAGGGGATGACTCAGGTACGGTTCCCCGGAAACTCTTTTCTGACCGGAGTGAACCTTAGCCGAATACACATAGGCTTTTTTTATGAAGTCAAGATCTTCGTTCTCGATATCCGAGTAGGAAGCAACCTTGTCAATGATGTCGTTTAGCCTGATCACAGCAGCGCGAACACCTCACTTAAGGCCGAATCTCCTAAGAAAAACGGGGCCGTACACATTTTCCGTCTTCGAGTCCCGAGTAACGGCGAGCATCCGCTGGCGGGAATCTTCACTATCCCCTTGTCTTTGCGAAAGGATGACGGCCTCAATTCTCCTAGCCGCAATATCCGCCTCATCATTAATTATAATATAATCATAGCACTTCGAGCAGGCCACTTCCTCCTTGACAATTCCGAGACGAGTGGAGATGTCCCCCTCTTCCTCTGATTTCCTGTCTCTTAGTCTTTGTTCAAGAACCTCTAGAGACGGCGGGACAACAAATATGAAGACTGCATCGTCAAACACACCCCTCAACCTTTTTGCTCCCTGAACATCTATGTCCAGAATGACGTCAACACCCGTTTTGATCCATCTTTCTATTTCAGCCTTAGGTGTGCCGTAAAAATTTCCGTGCACCTCAGCCCACTCGGCAAAGAAACCCTTTTTGATCATGCTCTGGAATTCTTCTCCGGAGACAAACTCGTAGTGCTCTCCGCGGATCTCCCCCGCGCGCATTGATCTTGTTGTGTAGGAAATAGAGAAGCGGAGGTTCTGCACGTTTGACAGAACACGGGTGACAATCGTTGTTTTTCCGCTTCCCGACGGACCGGAGATCACAAACAACTTCCCGCTCATAGTATCAGATTATAAACGCAAAAACCTCGATATTAAAACGGTACTTGTTGCCCCGCAATTTATGATATTCCCCTGATCCGGAATCAGGAAGCATCAAAACGATCAAGATTCATAACCTTGGTCCAGGCAGCAACAAAATCCCGCACAAAAGCTTCCCCCGAATCATCACAGGCATGAACCTCCGCAAGTGCCCGTAACTGTGAGTTGGACCCGAAAATGAGATCAACTTCGGTAGCGGTCCATCTAATCTCGCCAGTCGCTCTGTCGCGGCCTTCATAGACCCCTTCAGAATCAGTAGAACGCCCCCATTCAGTCGACATATCAAGCAGGTTAACAAAGAAATCATTGCTCAGGGTCCCGACCCTATCTGTGAACAATCCATGTTGCGACCCTCCGGCGTTTGCACCGAGTGCCCGCATGCCGCCGAGCAGCACAGTCATCTCAGGCGCGGTAAGCCCGAGCAGGTGCGCCTTGTCAATCAGAAGTTCCGCCGGCGACTGCTGCTGACCGGCTGCGATATAATTGCGAAAGCCGTCTGCTTTCGGTTCAAGCACCTCAAAGGTAGCCACATCTGTCTGCTCTTCAGTGGCGTCCGTGCGGCCAGGCGTAAAGGGAAGACTCACCGAATACCCCGCGGCTTCCGCCGCCTTCTCGACTGCAGCACAGCCGCCGAGCACTATGAGATCCGCAAGCGAAACGGATTTCCCGTTTGTCTGCGCATTATTAAAACGCTCCCCAACGGCCATCAGTAAAGACAACGTCTTGCTGAGTTCTCCGGGGTCGTTGGCATCCCAGTCCTTCTGGGGAGAAAGCCTGATACGCGCACCGTTAGCGCCTCCCCTGCGGTCGGTGCCCCTGAAAGTGGAAGCTGAAGCCCATGCCGCCCGAACCAGTTCCTGGATCGAGAGTTCCTGGTCAAGTATCTCTTCTTTCAAAAGCGCAATGTCCTCTGCCTCAACAAGTTCATGATCAACAGCTGGCACCGGATCCTGCCAGATCTGAGGCTCGTCCGGAACCAGCGATCCGAGGCAACAGGGGTAAGGACCCATATCGCGATGGGTAAGCTTGTACCACGCCTTTGCAAACGCCTCTGCCAATTCATCCGGGTTTTCGTGAAAGCGGCGGGAGATCGGTTCATACACAGGATCCATGCGCAGTGAGAGGTCAGTGGTCGCCATTATCGTCGGAACCCGGTTTCCGGAGCCGTCCGATTCGGGGGCAAGATCCTTGTCATCCACGTCCTTTGGTGTCCATTGCCAAGCACCCGCAGGACTCTTGGTAAGCTCCCACTCGTAACCGAAAAGCATGTCGAAAAAGCCGTTGTCCCATGCCGTCGGATTGGGCGTCCATGCGCCCTCAAGACCGCTTGTTATAGCGTCAGGGCCGTGTCCGCTCGCATGCTTGCTCGTCCATCCGAGACCCTGCTCCTCAATGCCGGCAGCCTCTGGCTCGGGACCAACGCAGGCCGCGTCTCCGGCACCATGACACTTGCCGAATGTGTGTCCGCCCGCAATCAGGGCAACAGTTTCTTCATCGTCCATAGCCATGCGCCCGAAGGTTTCGCGGATATCGTGCGCCGCGGCAAGCGGGTCGGGTTTGGCGTTGGGTCCTTCGGGATTGACGTAGATAAGTCCCATCTGCACGGCGCCAAAAGGATTGTGAAGCTCGCGGTCGCCGCTGTAACGTTCATCTCCCAGCCATTCGGTCTCGGGGCCCCAGTAGATGTCCTCTTCCGGCTCCCATGCGTCCTCGCGCCCGCCGGCAAAACCGAACGTCTTAAGCCCCATGGACTCAAGAGCGCAGTTGCCAGCAAGAATCATAAGATCCGCCCAGGAAATTTTGCGGCCGTATTTCTTCTTTATCGGCCATAGAAGCCTGCGAGCCTTGTCGAGATTCGCATTGTCGGGCCAGCTGTTGAGAGGCGCAAACCGCTGCGTGCCGGATCGTGCTCCGCCGCGTCCGTCGTGAATTCGGTAGGTTCCCGCGCTGTGCCAGGCCATACGGATAAAAAGCGGCCCGTAATGACCGTAGTCCGCGGGCCACCAATCCTGACTGTCCGTCATAAGCGCGTAGAGATCCTGTCTCACCGCTTCAAGATCAAGGGCCTGGAACTCTGCCGCGTAATCAAACTTCTCGCCCATAGGGTCCACAAGAGAAGAGTTCTGGTGAAGGATTTTCAGATTGAGCTGATTCGGCCACCAGTTCTGGTTAGCTATGCTGCCGGTCAGCTTTGAACTGCTTGTGCCGTGGGTTACCGGGCACTTTACGGTGTCTTGGGTTTTATCCATGTTCTCTCTCCAAAATTAACACGTCGGGATGTATATGAACGCATGGAGACGCAGTGAACTCAATATACGGGTGTGCCCCACGCACTCGGGCAGAAAATATACCACTACCGCTATACAGGCTCAAGTTTGTGTGCCTGTGTGTAAGAATGATCTCACGCTGAAGGGGAGGTTGCTTTTACCAGGAGGTGTTCCGGCGCTTGCGCCGCAGGGGTTTCGGGGTTGCGGTTTTCGCGCAGGGAAGCGCGTCTCAATCAGAACATACCCGCAGCCCCCAAGAGAGGGCAAGCAGCATCAGTATTGCAGCAAGCAGGCGGGAAACTCTCAGTCTCAGTCCCGTGCTCTTCTTCCCAGCACTGCAAAGACAAGAAGAGTCACGAAAAACAGGCCGAACACGGAAGAATTCCCTGAACCCAGAGCGCAACCCCCGTCTCCGGAGCCTTCTGTTTCGCAGTCATCAGGCATTATCACACTCACTCCCTCGGGCGCTTCGGCCTCAAGGGTGATTCCGCATCCTGTCTCTATGATCTCGAGTTCGGAAAGTTGGAAAACGCTCTTTGGAATCTCTCCAGTTATTTCCTCCCCGGAGAAATCAAGATCCGTTACCCTGCCGTCATCATCCGTAGTAACTCCCTCGTGCCAGTTCCCGAAGTCAGAGTTTTCATAGTCCTCAAACCACTGCGTGTTAAGCGAAAGGGCTTCCGCCACGTCCCTCAGCGCGGCTCTCTCAACAGCGGGAATAAATTCATCCGGTATTTCTCCCGAGAGACCGTCATTATCCCAGAGGGCAAGTTCCGAGAGCTCCTCAAGTTCCCCAAAGCACACAAGCGCGGAGGGGATGTCTCCCGAGAGGTTGTTTCCTGAAAGACGCAGGGATACAACGCTTCCGTCATCAGTTTCCACTCCATGCCATTGATCCAGAGGTTCTTCCGAGTTCCAGTATTCCTTCTCATCCCAGTTTTCTCCGTCCGTCATTTCGTAGAAGCTCCCGAGAATTTCCCTGTCTTCCTCTGGACAGGACGTTGAGGGCTCTTCATCGCTGCCTGGTGGAGGCTCACCACCGCCAGTTGGTGGAGATGGACCACCGCCTCCACCGCCTCCCGGGCCCGGTCCGCCTCCACCGCCATTGCCTGATCCGTCTGTGTCTGTGTCCGGGGGAGGCTGGTTGTCGGGCGGGGACGGGTCTTCTCTAAACGTCCAGAGGCATTCCGCCGTGACGCTGCGGTCGCTCGAGAGTCTGAATTCAAATCCCCTGAAACCGGGGGAGACATTCCGGAAATGGGAAAACGGATTGCGAGCTGTAGAGAGCTTTCCGGACGATTGGATTGATCGGTGGGGTAACCATAGCTCTGCGGTGTTATCGGTAACAATGCGAGACTGTAACTTCTCCTCAGTATGCGGAGCGGGCGCGAGCGTAACAGTGTACCTCGGGTGCTCGGAGGTGTCGGTGACCGTGGCCCCGCATGGCGGGGTGGCGCTGACGCTCAGGGTGTGCGTAGGCGCCGGCGGTTCCACAAGGCTCAGGGAGATGGTGCGCGAAGCGCCGGTAGCAAAATTAAGTCCGGAATTGGACCACTGTGCCCGTGCATCACTC
>OZ219813.1:0-45691 GCA_964291665.2 Thermodesulfobacteriota bacterium
AACCTCTTGTAATGAAAATGCCATTATACCTTAAAAAACGATATAGTCCTACAAGTTTTTAAAACAGCCCCTCAACAATCCTCCATCAACTTGGATGGTAGTTCCTGTCATGTAACTTGCTTTCTCAGAAGCAAGAAAGCAGGCTAGGGCGGCCAGTTCTTCGGGTGTGCCTATTCTTCGCAGGGGAATGTCTTTTTCCATCTCTTCTATGGCTTCTTCATATTCAATGCCTGACTGATTCGATGTCCGACTGTGCTCCCGAGAATTACGACGAAGAATATAAGGAAAGGTAATCTCGTTCATAATGGGCTCAGCATTAATAAGTCTAAATCGGGTACAATCTATCTCATGTTCGTGTACATTGTCCTAGCTAGCCGTAGTGTAAGAAAGAATTTAATCTGCAGTAATCTCTGTTAACAATTCCCCAAACAAATTTCTCAGAAATTCAGTTGCAGATTCTTCTTCTTTCAATAGCTTTCTGACCGCTTCTTGATATTTTGATGCATGATTGAGTCCAATTGCTTTGGCGATTTTATCTAACGCACCGCTTTCTCGGATTGGATAGCTTTGAAGCAACTTTTTCAAATCGTTTTGTGATATAAGGTGCAGGAGTGCTTTTTCCTCAGTTGTTCGAATTGAGGCGATATCTACTTCTATTTTGATCTTAGGTTTGTGACAGATATCGTCCTTGCTGGGGCGGGATTCAAATATTTTTCTTTTAACGAGACTTTCTACTCTCCTATTGAGCAAGTGATTCTTGTTTTCCCTAATAGCTGCTACTGCGCTCGCAAGAGCACGCTCATATAATTTTTGGGGGTCACCACCAGTAACCTCTGTCTGTCGTCTTGCTATTCTTTTAATTATTTCTGGATGATAGTACAGAGCCTCGACCGAATAGAGTGAGAGTGTGTGTATATTATGTTTCTTTAGATGGTTAATATCGTTGGCTGAACGACCGTCATTATCGACGATACCCCAAACCTTAACCCAGTGCACATTCTCCACGCTTTTTAGGCTCTTCACGGCGTGCTCGACATCCCGGCAAGTCTCTCTTGGTATGATGGAGATTCCAGGGAAAAGAAGACTGTATAACGGTGCATCTAGGCTTGTTGGTGTTCCTTCCACAAAGATCATTTTCCTCCGGGACCCAAGGATATCACGCTTCAATTCATCATCGATCTGGGCATTGGGAGCGAGAGTATCGGCGTTCCACGAATTCGCTTCGGAGTTTACATATTCACAAGAACGAAGAAGTAGTGTGCTTGCGGACGGGTTGTCGATTGGCAACATTACTTCATGTGTTGACACAATAAAAGCACAATCTTTTCGTTTCTCAAATAGCAATGTCAACAACGGCGATATTATAGAACGGTGAAGGTGACGCTCAGGCTCATCGATTAGCAGTAAAGTCTCTGGTTTAGCTGTAAGCACAGCAGCAGCAATAAGGAAGGCGGCTCTTTCTCCGTCCGACAACTCAGCAATGCTGTAGGAAGCACCATTGCTGTGGTAGGCCATGATTTTCTGCCTTTCTTCTAGTTTGATTTCGATAGGAATATTTGAAAGGTGCATAAGCTCATTAATCACTTGAATTGGCGATGGATTTCTTGCTTTATTGCGTGCCCCTTCCATCTCGTTGGCTCTTACAAGGCTTGCTATTTCTCGCTCCATCATAGTATCAGAGTCGATTAGATCATAAATGGCAACACTTGCTCTTTCAGCTGCATAATCTTCCCGGTAGCGAGAACGAGTTTGTTGATCTCTAGATTTAATATTTTTCTCAAGACTGTCTCGAGATTTAGGAGTCATATCTAAAGTATTTGACGTAAACCATGTTTGTCGATGCGCCGATATTCGCTTCGCATGTTGGTAATGAGTCTTAAAAAGCTGCGATATCAGACTAGATTTACCTGTACCGTTTGCACCCAATATGAACAGAATTTCCCCTAAGTTAAGGAAATAACTAACTTGCTGTTCATTGGGTCCTTTGAATTCAATGTCAAATCCATCTGTCATAAGATTACTTTCTCCATTTGTTGGACCACACTAACGAGCAAAGAGTGTTTTCATAGAAAACCTCTTCTCTTCAAATATCTGGTCATATTGAAGACAGGAAGAATATTTTGATTAAAAAAGCAAGTCTATGATAGCTAATTTCGGAGATGTTTTTTATGTTCTTCAGTTAGTTCCTTTCACTCCAGTGTATATAAAAATCTACCATGAACAAAACTACATATGGAAAGAGTCTTTTTTCGACTTTAGGAAATATTATTAGCAAGCCTGCGTCTTAGCTTTTGTTTTTTTGGTTTGACTTTTATTTTAGCTTTCAGCGGCGTATATATCTTTTCGTAGAGCATGAAAAGGTGTTCAACTCGCTCGCGTTCAGAAACAAAACCAGACTGACGATAGAGTCGATCCACTGCACGATCAAGAGCCTGATGCGCCTTGCGCAGGCCCGGCGGCATCAAGTCCGGATCGTAGAGATCGGCCAATGTTGCATCCGGATGGGCGGCGCGGGCATCAAGTACCGCTTGCGCAAGAAGTTCCAGTCTCGACGTATCCTTGTCTCGTGAAGGAGTAGGAAACGTGTTGTAGACAAGACCGATGGAGTAGCGGTAGCGACTTTCCAGCCGCCCTCCGACATGACGTAGCCAAGCCATGTGCATGGCAGAGGTCAACAGTGCGAAATCGGTTAGGGTGGCTTCTTGAAGTATAAAAACAAGATCGCTGGGGATTGTTGGAGGTTCTAACCATCCGACCGGCACATATTCTCGGCGTTCTGAACTTACTTTGGGAATGACCAGAAACGGGGCCGTGGGAAGCACGTTTACATGGTAGAGAGTAGGAGTTTCCGCTAATTTCTGCGTTGGCTTGCTCTTGCTGGCTTTACGGTAATCGCGCACGGAGGCAATTCGTTTCCTTACCTCCGGCAACTTTGCCAGCAAGGACGGCGATAGGCCATGCAGGGCAAGAATCCAGCGTCTACTGCCTTGCAGAAATTCCCGGGCGCCGACAAAAGGGCGCAATAGAGGTCCGGCATCGGGCTCCTCCTCGAGAAACCGCGCCCGCTCCTCGGCCGTAAAAATGTAATGACCACCGTCTATCGGTTTTGACCCGATAATCAGTTTTGTCATCCCGTTGATTGGTCTGCTCTCCTCGCAAACCGTTATATAAGGGTTAGAAAGTCCGGCAGCGTCAAACAGATAGGGTGAAAGCACCTTGTGCCGGGTTTCCTCCGGTTCGCCATTAATGTCAGGATAGCTGAACAGGTGTTTTTCCGGTTTTGCTTTCTCTCGTCTATCTAGACCGATGATTACGACATGGACATGTGCTTTGCCCCGCACGTCAGAACCCCAGGCGAAGGTACGGTGGGCGAAGCTGATTTCGAGCTTGAAACGGTCAAACAGCACCGGCCAGAGTTGCGCCACCTGCTCGCCCTGCGTAATGGAATTAGTCGCTACGAATCCGATTCGCACCGAGGTGTCTCGAACATAACCTCCGGCTTTTATGAACCAGGCGGCGACATAATCCAGACTGCCGCCGCTTTTACCCAGACTGGCTGTCCTATGAACTTGTGCGCGCTGGTCAGCCGTCTGAAATTTCGCGCCCACAAAAAGGCGGATTGCCGAACACGTAGTCGCAGCGCTCGGGCGACAGAATCTCGGTCCAGTCGGTCTCCAAGGCGTCTCCGTGCCGAATATTGGGCGATTCTTTCAGCGGAATACGCGCGTAAACCTCCCCGAACTCCAGGCTCAACCGGTTATTCATGATATGGTCCATCATCCAAAGAGCGGTCTCGGCGACCCTCACCGGGAATTCGCCGAGCTCAATACCATAGAACTGATTCACATTCACCAGGGAGAGTATCTCCATATAAAATTCTCTCTGTCGTCCCGATCTGGTTTCCGTCGTGCGGATCTCACGCGTGCGAAGCTCACGGATTACCTCTATTTCAAGCAGACGGATTTCCCTGTAAGCGATGATCAGGAAGTTCCCGCAGCCGCAGGCCGGATCGAAAAAGGTAAGGCTGCCGAGCTTTTTCTGAAACTCCCGAAGCCGTTTTTCGCGGTTGTTCTTCAATGCCTTGATTTTTTCGAATTCAGCTCGGAGTTCATCAAGAAACAGCGGTTCAATCACCTTGAGGATGTTTTTCTCGGTAGTGTAGTGCGCGCCTTGGGCGCGACGCTCGGCCGGTTCCATAACCGACTGGAAAAGAGCGCCGAAAATCGCGGGAGATATGTTCGACCAGTCAAAATAACAGGCTTCAAGCAGTCGCTCGCGCATTGTTTTGCTAAAAGAAGGGATACGCAGGGGTTCACGGAAAAGGTCGCCGTTTATGTAGGGAAAACCTGCAAGGTCTTCGTCAAGCGTTGTAGACCGTTCGTCATCCGGCGTATCCAGAACCTGGAAAAGCTGGGCAAGCAGAGGCCCTAGATCAGAACCGTCTTCCCTAGTACGTGTCTCGATAAAATTTAGGAACATGTCACGCGGTTCGAAAATACCCGTGTCGTCGGCAAACAGGCAGAAAACGATCCGTACCAGGAAGCGTTCCAGATCGTGGCCGCGATACCCCGCTTCATCAAGCGCGTCGTGCAACCGCCCGACGAGCTCAGCCGCCTTGATATTGACCGGGTCCTGATCGCGGAAAGTCTTGCGTTCCACCCCGATGATAAATCCGAATTTTTCGACATGGGTTGAAAGGTCGGGCAACGTAAAACGAAGCAGTTTCCTTTCATCGCGGTCGAGAAGTTCGAAGTTTTGGAAATCGCTTACGAGTATATAGCGCGGGCGGTCTTTTTCAGGCAGAGCATCAAAGTAATCTCCCGCCTGCTTGCGGGCGGGATTCAGATCACGGCCTGCGCTTTTTTGTTCGACCAGCAGCATCCCCGGCCAGAACAAGTCAATGAATCCCGAACTGTTGTCCAGTTTCTGCACATGTTCTTCGTAACGTGCGACAGAACGGCGTTTAACGCCGAATATTTCAAAAAAATCGTTGTAGAAACTTTGCGTTTCTCCTTTCTCGTAGGAGGCGTCCGCCCATTGGCGAGAGAACTCTGCTGCACGACTTCGGATTTCATTCCAGGATAAGCGCATGGAGTTTCATAATCCTTAAATATCGTATAAATAGCACTGTAAATCCTATATCGCCCTCGGATCAATTCTTTGGCAGAGGTTTCGGTATAATTCCGTAGAAAGATACCCAATCCGGCGTTTGAGGCGCAATCAGGTAACTAATCATCACTCATCCTGAAAGCCACTTAAATCATGATGCCCGCGAAACATCTCAGCGGAATTCAAATTCCTCCTTGTGAACGCTCTTCCGTGACACACCCCGCTTCCTCAATCCCCCGGAGACGGCCTCAACCATCGGCTTCGGTCCGCAGAGGTAGTAGTTCCATTCCCCGAACGCCCCGCCAAGGTCGGTTACTATCGCGTCCGCGTCAATCCGCGCTCCGACCTCAGAGTCAAACAACGTGACAGTAACGTTCTCCAGTTCAGCCGCCCGCGCCCGAAGTTCGCTTAAAAACAGAGCTTCCCTGGCCGCGCGCACGCAGTAGTAGAGCCGGACGGCCCTGCCGTGCCCCGGTTCCATCGTGCGCAGCACGGACAGAAACGGCGTGATCCCGATTCCCCCGGCAACCCATACCTGCTTCTCGGAACCCCCAAGGGGGCTGAACCGTCCATAGGGACCCTCGACGGCGACATCGGCGCCCATCGTCAGATCTTCGCGCACCCTGCGGGTGTAGTCCCCGAGCACCTTGACGGTGAAGCGCAGCCTATCCTCCTTCGCTCCCGAGGAAATGGTGAAGGGGTGGGCTTCCCTGAACCCGTCTGTGTCAATCGTGATAAAGGCGAACTGCCCGGGCTCAAAGGAGAACATCCCGTCCTTCGGCCGCAGCACCACTTCGGTCGCGCGCTCGAGACTGTTCACCTCGGCCAGGGTGAAGCGATGCTTCTCTTTTCTCGGATAAAGAAACCGCTTGTAGAAACCGCCCGCGAGTCCCGCTAGCAGCATAAACGCGAGAAACATGCCCGGAGCGGAGAAAAACGCGATCTCCTCGCCTTCGTAAAGCACCATGGAGACATGGACGCCGGCAACAGCGAAGAATACTCCCATGAACCGATGGGTCGCGACCCAGCGGTGATAGGGAATCTTGCGGTTAAGCGTGATTACGATCAGCAGCGTGAAGCCGACCATCGCGATCATGCCGAAGAGGTCGATGGGCAGGCCTTCCTCTTCTTCTCCCGGAGGCTCGGCGGGCAACGCCTCCTCTTCAACGGACACGGCGGCGGTTGCCGCGACATCTTCATCCGGACCGCCCGGGACAGTCGCGTAGTGCGCGATGAAAAGCGCCATGGCGGCGATGCCGAGATACTTGTGCAGCTTGTACATCCGGTCAAGACCGCCAAACGATGTCTCCACCGCACGCGGACGCGCCGAGAGCAGCAGCCCCAGCGCCATGCAGATCACAGAACAGGAAGCGACGAAATAGGAAAACTGCGCGTCAAACGGCATTGCCGCCGCAGTCACATGATGCCAGTAAAGCGTAGTGTATGCGGCAAACAACGCTACGATGCCCCACACACCCTTTCGCAAATTCATGTGTTCACCGTCTGATTGTATTTTACGTAAATGATGATAATATTAGCAACGTCTAGTCGGTCCAGCTGCGTACGGTCAGCATAACTATTTACAGCTTATACTGTCAACGTTTAAGGCAGTGAATCCGATATTGACAGGTCAAAATCATATCAAGCGCAAACGCTTCGTATAAGAGACAGAGACAATAGGAGGAAACCAAGGCATGTCTTTGCAAAGAATAAGCAGGTTCATTCTCTGCCTCTTGCTCCTGTCCGCAACAGCATGCGGACAAGGGACAGACGATAATCCAGACGGTAAAACCTCGAGAATGACCCCCGCTGACACGGACGACCGCCGCCCGTTCGAGGGGTCAGTCGTCATCGACGACGACGTGGACAGAGCTACCGAACTCCAGGAAAGCGACGCGTATGAACTCGATACAGACGGCGATGGTGCGCCGGTCATCGAAAACGACACGCTGACCCTTACAGTATCGTACAGCGGCGGCTGTAAAGAACACTATTTCACCCTCGTCACGGACGGCAGCTTCATGGGATCAGATCCCGTCCAGCTCGTCGTCGCCCTTACCCATGAGGACAACGGCGACACGTGCGAGGCGTACCCGACAGATCAATATGTCTTTGACCTGACGCGCATAAAGACGCGGTATTATCAGGAAGCCTCCGAGCCAGACGAAGATTCCATCACCATCACCCTGCGTCTGCAGCACTTGGGCCACCCCAGTGGTTCTATCGACGCCGGCTTTCTCGACCTCGTCTACACTTTTGCGCCATGATTTTGATAAACCCGCTGCCCTCACGCGTAATGGCAATGGACCTCATTACGAGCATCCCCGGTCGATTAAATCCGCCGCCAACACCTCCGATTACCGCATCCAGACCGATTATTGTCGTCACCCATAACTCCTCGGGTTCGGGTGCGGTGGATTTAGAGCTTTCACAAAATTCCTTGGTAGCACAGCAAGGTATCATTGAAAGTTTTTCCGAAGTCAAACCACCTGTTTTGACAACCAGACGTGGTAGCGGTTGTCAAAATAGAATTCTCAGAAAAAATTGAGGGAAACAAGCCTTTCTCTCAAGCGGTTTCCCGAGACAACACCCCGCCTCGCCTCAATGCGTCTTGTCTACCACGGAGCATCTTTTAAACAAGACCATCAGAAGCAGCGCCAACGCGCCCAGAAACAGGCCGAACGCGCTGCCGCTATCACTTCCTCCAAGAGTGCAGCCTCCACCGCCGTCGAGTATCCACCTCCCCGGTTTCCGTTTCTTCCAGCGGCGGAATGACGTCGTTGAGAGTGAAGCTCAACCTTGCCATGCGCACGTCGGAGAACTTGCCCTGTCCCCTGAGACTTGTGATGTCTCCCTGTGGACTGGTAGCGCTATTGCTCAGTGAAAATTCTTCTCCGTTCTCGGTTCCGGCGTCGTAGGGAAACAGATCCTCCGTGTGAGAGGGCAGCCAAGCATCCGATTCATCCAGCAGAGACAGACCGGAGACGCCCACAAACCAGTCCGGGCTGGGACCGATCATCGACAGAAGGGTAAGCAGGGGATGAGTACGGCTGAATTCGACTTCAAATGTCCTCGTACCCGTGGCGGAGGTGCCGCTTTCCTTGACGAGGGATCTTACAGTTCCTTCTTCGGCATTGCTGATTTCTGTCTCAAACGCACCCGTGATGCCAAGCTCCGCCACCCTCTCCACGCCAGCAGTGGCCATCTCGCCCGCTGCCCAGAAAGTCACATCGCTGTTGTGTACGGTGCCGATTAGCGTCGTGAAATGCGCACCGACCACAACCCCGTCGGGCGTGCTGTCGGTGTTCCAGTTGCCTTCAAACGTTACCGTGTAGGTGGCCGATTCCGAGTCGGTCTGTGCGCGGGCCGGTCCCGTCGGCGCGCCGAGTATGATGGTGGCAAGGAGAAGAAGGCCCGCTGCGATGCGCCAAGAACCGCAAAAGATGCGGGAGAAGTTCGGTAGACGTGCGCGCTCGCGCGTGCGGATACCGTCCCGACGCGGCGGAACGGACGTACCCGACAGTCTTCCTGACCTCAACGGAACCATTTCAGGTAAAATAGTACCTTGAACCTAGCATACTTTCGAACAAGGTACCCCGCGGTTCCTCTCATAAATCCTCGCTACGTTCCTTGACAAAAACAACCTCCGTATAAGATACTTAGAGGCGGGGTTGGTGGTGTTGAAATTGATTCCGCGCGGGAAACGGAACGGGTGGTTTCTGTATATGGGCCTTTTATCTGAAACTTGGAAAAAAACATTCGGCGCAAGAGAAAGCGCCATGCTGCTTGAAACATTCGGCGCAAGAGACTTCTCGGAGCTACGTCCCTCCACGAAACTTGAGAGAGTAATATCAAAAGCGATAGAGGAAGAAAGCATCACTCGTGAAGATGCACTCTACCTAACGGAACTCTTTCCAAGGGAAGTCCCTTTTCTTCTTCTGGCCGCATCGGCCATCAGGAACCGCTCGAAAGGAAAAACCGTAACTTACTCCAAGAATGTCTTCGTACCCCTTACCCAGCTCTGCAGGGACCGTTGCGGATACTGCACGTTCAAGATAGAACCGGGAGAGGGGGAGCTGTTCATGACCCCTGAAGAGGTCGTCGATATGGCGAAAAAAGGAGCAAAGGCAGGATGCACGGAACTTCTTTTCGTCACGGGCGACAAGCCGGAACTTGCCTATCAGGTATACAGGGATGCGCTCGGGGAAATCGGTTATGAAACGACGGCAGAGTACCTGATCGACATGGGGAAAACCGGACTTGAGCACGGGATCTTCCCACACACGAACCTCGGGCTCTCAACCCCGGAGGAACTCTCCGGGTTCAGAAAAAGCAACCCCAGCATGGGGCTCATGCTCGAGAACATAAGCGAGAGGCTTCTTAAGAAAGGAAACGCCCACCACGGCTGCGCAGACAAGGTCCCTAAGCTCAGGATGGAGACAATGGAGCACGCGGGCGAACTCAGTATTCCCTGGACAAGCGGCATTCTGGTTGGAATCGGGGAAACATTCGAGGAAAGAATCGATTCGCTTTACGCCCTTTCGGAACTCTCCGGCAAGTACGGCCACCTGCAGGAAATAATAATTCAGAACTTCAACCCCAAGGAAGGAATAAAGATGGAAGAGTACCCTCCCGCCGATTTTCTTGAGATGCTGAAGACCGTCGCCATCTCGAGGCTCATATTCGGAGGGGACATGAACATACAGATACCCCCTAATCTTAACAACAAGAATTTCACTTTTTACCTGACGGCCGGCATAAACGATCTGGGAGGCGTGTCGCCTCTTACGATAGACTATGTGAATCCGGAGGCCCCGTGGCCGCAGGTTGAGAGAATGGAAAGGGAGGTAAGCGCGCTGGGTTACGAACTTCGGGAGAGACTTCCCGTCTATCCCGAGTACATAGACGAGCGCTGGATAGACCCCTACGTTCTCGGCAAGGTAAGGGAGCGCGTCGATGAGAGGGGATACGTTCCCGTAAACTGAAAAAATGGAAGATATAAACAAAATAATAGACTCAATAGAGCAGAGAAGGCCCCTTGGCGTCGACGGGGTGATGTCGCGCATAAACGGCACGACGGGTCGCATAATCGAGGACGCGCTTTCGGGAAAGGAGATCTCGGTTGAGGACGGGATCCATCTTTTCGACATAGAGGATACAGACGAGATATCCGCCCTAGCCCTCGCGGCCGATCAGATAAGAAAGGAAGACGTCGGGGACGTGGTCACCTATGTTGTTAACAGGAACATAAACTTCACTAACATCTGCGACGTTTACTGCGGCTTCTGCAATTTCATGGCGGACGAGGGAGACGAGAGGGCCTACTTCCTCTCGATGGACGAAGTCGCGGAGAGAACCGTTGAAGCCTGGGAGATAGGCGCGACGGAAGTATGCATGCAGGGAGGCATGCATCCCGAGATAGACGGCAATTTCTACATCGAGCTTATAAAGACGGTAAAAAAAGCCGTGCCCGAGATGCACACCCACGCTTTCTCTCCCTACGAGATCTACTACGGCGCAAAGACTCTCGGCATAGAGGAAGAGGACTTCATAAGAAGACTCAGGGACGTTGGTCACAACACCTTCCCCGGCACCGCGGCCGAGGTTCTGGTTGAAGAAGTAAGAAAGGTAATCGCTCCCAGGAAGATACCGACCGAGGTATGGATAAGGGTGGTTAAAAAAGCCCACAAGGAGGGAATGAGAACCACTTCGACCATAATGTACGGTCACCTGGACAAGCGACATCACTGGGCCATACACCTTGGAATCCTGAGGGACATACAGAAAGAGACCGGAGGGTTCACGGAATTCGTGCCGCTTCGCTTCATTCCCTGGAACACGAGGCTGTTTATTCACTCCAAGGGAAAGGTAAGAAAGGGCCCGACCGATCTTGACCAGCTGAAAATGTACGCGGTCTCCCGCATGATGCTTCGGGGATGGATAAACAACATACAGGTCTCCTGGGTAAAGCAGGGACCCGAGTTCGCCCAGTTCTCTCTCACCGCCGGGGCAAACGATTTCGGGGGAACGCTCATGGAAGAGCAGATATCCCGTTTCGCCGGCGCGAGTTACGGACAGTACTTCCCGCCCGAGGAGTTCAGAAAACTCACCAGAGAAATAGGCAGAATCCCGGCCGAACGCGACACGACCTACGGGATACTGAGAACGTTTGAAAACGGCGGGGACTGAAGACCTTCTCTCCCGTGCGCAGTCTTTTGTCCCGAAACACCCCGGCCGGCACCGGTTTCCATGGAGAAATCAAAAATCGAAGATCTGAGCAGGGCACTTGCCACACAGATCCGGGGCGAGATAAGAAAAAGCCTCGTTGACCGGGCCATCTACAGCACGGACGCAAGCAACTACAGAATTCTCCCCGAAGCGGTCGTAATCCCGAAAACCCCCCAGGACATAGAGATCACCGTCTCCGAGGCCTCCGCCCGAGACATACCGGTCACGGTACGCGGGGCCGGGACAAGCCTTGCGGGACAGGCGGTAGGGGAAGGAATAATTCTTGACCTGTCAAAGTACATGAACAGGGTGATCGACGTGGATGCCGGAGGGAGGAAAGTCAGGGTGGAGCCCGGAATCTCGATCGACAACCTTAACAGGAACCTCTCGGCCTTGGGCCTAATGTTCGGACCGGATCCCTCAAGCGCAAGCGTTGCCACCGTAGGGGGAGCCGTCGCGAACAACGCCACGGGAGCTCACTCCATACTTTACGGAATGGCGGGCGATCACGTGATTTCCTCAAATGTCGTGCTCGCAGACGGGTCTTCTCTCGGGCTTTCCGGGGAAAATTACAAAAGACGCGGTGGAGGGCTCGGCATCGCGGAGAGCCTTTTCGAAAAACTCGCCGCGCTTATAAAGGAAAGCGGGGAGCTTGTAAAAACCGACTTTCCAAAACACTGGAGAAGAGCTTCGGGGTACTCGCTTAACTATTTTCTGGACAGGGAGTTCAATCCCGCGAAACTTCTTGCCTCCTCGGAAGGCACCCTCGCGGTCTCGACCGATTTTGAGCTTAACCTCGTTGAAAAACCTCTCTCAAGCGCACTCTGCGTCATCCCGTTTCGTGAAATTCCGGATGCAATGGACTCGGTCTTAGAAATTCTCTCTCACGGTCCCTCGGCGATAGAGCTTATTGACGGAACCCTGATAGGTCTTGCGAGAAGAAAAAAAGGATTCTCCCACTCCCTCTCCTTCATTGACGGAACCCCGGGATCCATTCTGGTGGTCGAATTCCAGGGGGATGACGAAAGGCAGACCGGGGAGAGGGCGAAGAACCTTGCGAATTCCCTTGATTCCGCTTTTGCCGTACTAGGGAGTGAGGAGCAGAAAAAAATCTGGGACGTAAGAAAGGCGGGGCTCGGAATCCTGATGAGCGACAGGGGCAACCAGAGACCTGTGCCTTGCATAGAAGACGTCTCGGTTCCCGCAGAGAATCTGGCCCGCTACACGAGGGACGTGATTTCGCTTCTTTCAGAGTTCGGTCTCAAAGCGGCTTTCTACGGTCACGCAAGTGCCGGATGCCTGCACATAAGGCCCCTTCTTGACCTTCGGGAGCAGAAAGGAGTATCCGACATGACAGCCCTCTCGGAGCGCACCCTCGAACTTGTCCTTCGCCATTCGGGGGTAATGAGCGGGGAGCACGGAGACGGTCTTCAGAGAAGCTACCTTAACGAAAAACTCTTCGGAGAGGCTCTTTACTCAGTGATGAAAAAGCTAAAGGAGATATTTGATCCGCGGGGAGTGCTCAATCCGGGAAAAGTCGTCCGCGGGCCTGATTCTTCCCTGAACCTGCGGATAAGGAAATCCGCGGGGGATATCGCCACCTTTCTTGACTGGTCCCGCGAAGGGGGACTCGCCGCGGCGGCCGCGATGTGCAACGGCCAAGGGGTCTGCAGAAAAACCGCCGAGGGGATAATGTGCCCATCCTACAGGGCAACCCTTGACGAGGGCGATACCACAAGAGCGCGCGCCAACCTGCTCCGGGAACTTCTGCTGGGCCATATGGACGCAGATATGATCTACGAGAAAGGATTCTACGACGTTTTCGATCTTTGCGTGGGATGCAAGGCGTGCCGTACCGAATGTCCTTCCGGGGTTGACGTCGGCAAGATGAAAACCGAGTTCCTGGCCCTCTACAAGAATAAAACCGGGTTTACGGCAAGAGACAGCATATTTGCCCGAGTGCACGAGATAAGTTCCGCGCGCAGCGCCCTTCCCCGCTTTTTAAACCGGACACTTGAGAGCTCTTTTTCCCAAGGGCTGCTTTCGCTCGCGGGAATTTCCCGAAGAAGATCACTCCCCCCGATGGCCGAAGACACTTTCAGCGGGTGGTTCCGCAGGAGAAACAAAAAAAGCCAGAACGGAAAACAGGTGGTTTATTTCCACGACACTTGGTCTGAATTTTTCTACCCCGAGATAGGAAAAGCCGTCGTCGGGGTGCTTGAGAACCTTGGTTTCGAGGTGCTTCTGGAGAAACAAAGAAAATGCTGCGGGCGGCCGATGCTGAGTACCGGCATGGTGGAAAAAGCCAGAGAGAACGCGGTTCACAACGTAAACGTTCTCTCAGATTACGTCAGAAGGGGTATCCCCGTGGTATTTTCAGAACCCAGCTGCCTTTCCGCGTTTCGGGATGAATACGCCGATCTTCTTCCAGATAACGAATCCCTTGACGCGCTCCTTCCGAACATACACTCGCTCTGCGAATTTGTCTTCGCGCAAGGTGGTAACCTCCCGGGTCCCGGGAAGCAAGGACGCAGAGGGGTGCTCGTTCATGGGCACTGCCACGAAAGATCAGTTGGCGATTTCGAAAAGACCCTGTCGCTTCTTAACGATCTGGGATACGACGCGAGGTCAAGCGACGCCGGGTGCTGCGGCATGGCGGGAAGCTTCGGTTACGAAAAAGAGCACTACGAGATATCAAAAGCCATGGGAGAGTGTGGTCTTTTCCCGAAAATAAGGAACTTGGGAAAGTCGGAGAGGGTCTGCGTAACGGGCATATCATGTCTCGAGCAGGTCTCCCATTTCACCGAGGCAGTTCCGGTTCACGTAGCCCTGCTTATTGAAGAATGCATATCGGCTGAAGATGTAAAATAACCATCTCCCGGTCATAGAAGACGCCCGTTGTTGCCGGTAAGATAAGAACCATGGGATTTCCGCAGATCATAGGACACGAACCCCAGAAGGAGTTTCTTCGCAACTCAGTCCGCAAAAACCGGATCTCGCATGCATACCTTTTCTCAGGACCCGAGGGCGTGGGGAAAAAACTGGTCGCGATCGGTTTCGCAAAACTCATAAACTGCGCCGAGAGCGGGACGGAGAACCTTGACTGCGAATGCACCTCTTGCGCGAAAACCGAGAAGGGCCTCAACCCTGACGTGCTCGTGTTCGGATACCCGGGCGAGAAGACGATAAAAGTGGACCACGTAAGACAGGACATAGAGCGTCTGATTCACCTGGCACCCTATGAGAGCCCTTACAAGGTCTTCATAATCGACGGCGCGCAGAGAATGAACTTCAACGCCCAGAACGCATTCCTGAAGACCCTTGAAGAACCGCCGCCGAACTCCGTCATAATCCTCATAACCACGCTCGCGGATCTGCTCATGCCGACTATAAGGTCAAGATGCCAGTCGGTGGTCTTCCAGCCCCTTGAGGCAGAACAAGTAAGAGAATTTCTGGAAAAGGAGAAGCCCGGGCAGAATGACCCGGGGCTTGTCTCAAAAATATCGGGGGGCAGCATCTCAAGGGCGCTTGGTACCGATGAGGATTACCTTCGCAAAAGGACCGAATACGTAGATTGCCTGATGGCCGTCGACGCCAAAAAACCTCTCACCCTCTTTGATTCCGTGGAGAGAATACAGAAAGACATAAAAGGCGGAGGACCGCAGGAACTGAACACGGTCTTTGACATTCTCTCGACATGGCTTCGGGATTCGGTGGTTCTTAAAACCTCCGGGAGAAAAGAGGAAATAGTAAATACCGACCTCATTGAGCAGCTGAACGAATATTCGGGAAAAAGGAACGTATCTGAACTTCTGGGCAAATTCGCCGCTCTTGAGGAAACCATGGCGCGGATCTCGGAGAATAACGCAAACGTCGAGGTTTCTCTCGAGAATCTTCTCCTGAGGCTCTCCCGATAGCAACATCAATTCGCCCGGGGCTTCTTAACCCGGTCTTAGCCTCCTGAAAACGGATTCGCCCGGCAACTGTTTCTGATAACCGCGATAACGGTATTTTTTACCAGGAGCGGAGGTATTCCTCAGGCCAGGCATTCCCGACTGATTCGCTGTTTTTATATTTTAAGCGGACTTTCTGCAG
This sequence comes from Thermodesulfobacteriota bacterium, assembly GCA_964291665.2. Classification (GTDB taxonomy): domain Bacteria; phylum Desulfobacterota_D; class UBA1144; order Nemesobacterales; family Nemesobacteraceae; genus Nemesobacter. Next base: position 15,433 of record OZ219813.1, read on the forward strand.
TACTGTATGGTACTATATAATTTTGCCACGATGAACTTGGCCAAAAACTTAGCACGAGAGGTAGGATGATATATGCGCAATCTAATCTTAGTCATGGTAATTTTTCTGTTCTCCGTTCCTCCGGCGTTTGCCGACGAGGCCGCCGATGAAAACGAAGTCTTGAGGCAACGCATCGAATATCTGGAGCGGGAACTGGAAATAACCCGGAAAAAACTCGCGGAGTCGGAATCCCGGGCAGCACCGGCGCTCCAGGAGCCGGAAGAACCTGAGAAAAGTCCGATCAGAATCGGCGGCGCGATGCGCGCCAACCATGCCTACGGCGATTACTCAGGGCGCAGGGGCGAGAACATCGGAGACTCGGATTTCGAACTGCTGCGCCTAAATGTCGACCTTGACTACAACGGCGTTATCGGAAGAGCCGAGTACCGGTACTACGATGACTACAGCATGATGCACACTGCATGGCTCGGGTACGCCTCGGACGCTTACGGCACCTTCAAGGCGGGCATCGTCCGCGTTCCTTTCGGACCGGGCCCATGGGGCGTTTCGAACAGCTGGTTCTTTGATCAGCACTACTACGTCGGGCTTGCGGACGACATGGACCTGGGAGCAAGATGGACGAGGGCCTTCGGCGACCTTACGGTCGACCTTGCCTACTATCTTCAGGACGAAGGACACTGGGACGGAAGCAGCCGCGACAGTGCCCGATACAGTTACGACCCCGTAAAGTGGAACAGCGGAGCCGACTCGGACGGGAACGTCACCGACTTCGGAGAAAACGGTTTTGAGGAAGAACACCAGGTAAACCTGCGCGTTATCTACGCGAGCGAGAGCATCGGGGATATCGGGATGTCGTTTCAGTACGGAAGGCTTAAAGGAACGAATGTGGATGACTCGGGCGCCGACCATCTCGCGGTCTCAGCTCACGCGGTGACCCCGCTTCGGGATTTCTCGCTTCACTCCCAGCTGTCCTACTACAGATACGACATTACGGACAAGACTCCCTGGGGAACCGGCGACCTTATTCCCATGGGGGCCTTTAACTTCGCATGGCCCGTGGCGTCAGAGGCATGGCTGCCGGCTGTTTCCCTCAGGTACAACGGCCTTGAGGGTTCAGATATAGCGTGGCTCGACGGCGTTACGCCCTATATCGAGTGGAGTTCCATCCTCAAGACAACAGAAGATTTCAACAACAGCTCCCTATGGACTTTCGGCGCTCTCTGGTACTGGGGCTCTCTATATATCTACACCGATTTCGCACTCAGCGACGGTAACTTCTTCGTCGGTGCGGAAGGAGACGAATACGGCAATATCTACGACGGGGTAAACGATTTCGGCGCCAGCGGAAACAACAGGTGGCACAAGCGCTTTAACATTAACGTGGGCTACTATTTCACTCTTTACGAATAAGGATCGAGGAGGCATAAAATAGAACACGGTCATCAGGCAGGGCAAGACAACCTTCAGATATTCGGTCTTGATATAAACGTCCCGGTATTTGTGACCTCGGGGATTGTCACGCTCGCTTTCGTAGTCGGGGCCCTGATTTTTCAGGAAAAAGCGACGGAAGTGCTGGGGGCTCTTCGCATATGGATTACCACCCAGTTTGACTGGCTTTTCATGAGTGCCTGCAACATATGCGCGCTGTTTTGCTTCTTTCTGATTTTATCTCCGCTCGGCAAAGTGCGCCTCGGCGGTTCAGACGCGGTTCCCCGATACTCTAGAATCACTTGGTTCTCCATGATCTTTACGGCAGGAGTCGCCATCGGTCTGCTGTTCTACGGCGTACTGGAACCGGTCTATTATTTCCAGAATCCCCCCTTGGGAATTGATCCTTCCGATACCAAGGCGGCTCAAGCCATCAGCATATCCGCGGCAACCTTCCACTGGGGGCTCTCCGCGTGGGCATTTTACGCGACCGCAGGCCTTGGCCTCGCTTTTTTCTGCTACAACAGGGGACTGCCTCTCACGATCCGCTCTGCATTCCACCCCCTTCTCGGCGAACGCGTATGGGGCTGGAGCGGACATCTTATAGATACGCTGGCAATATTCGCCACGCTGTTCGGTCTTGCCACATCGCTTGGCCTCGGGGCGAAGCAATCCGTGGCCGGTCTTAATTACCTGTTCGGAATCCCGGCAACGGATATGACTTACATCGTGTTCATAGTGCTGACCACCTTTTTCGCCACCCTTTCGGTACTCAGCGGGCTGAACGTGGGGATCAGGCGCCTGAGTCAGATCACTATAACGATTGCCCTGCTTCTGCTGTTGTTCGTTTTCATCGCCGGGCCGACACAGTACATATTGAGCAGTTTTTTCGCGGGATTAGCGGACTATATCGTGAAGATTGTACCCCTCAGCAACTGGGTAGGGAGAGAGGATACGGATTTTCTGCATGGCTGGACAACTTTTTACTGGGCCTGGTGGATTTCGTGGACGCCGTTTGTAGGAATGTTCATCGCCCGCATCTCAAGGGGAAGAACCGTACGCGAATTCCTCGTCTGCGTTCTCGTTCTGCCGACTATCTTCTGCCTCCTGTGGATGAGCGTTTTCGGCGGCACGGCCATTCACCAGTTTCTCTTCGACGGCTACACGGGCGTTACGACTATAGTCACGCAGTGGAAACCGGAACTCGCACTCTTCAAGATGCTTGAGCAGCTCCCCATGACGCAGGTACTCTCGTTTGCAAGCGTTGTTCTTCTCGTAATCTTTTTTATCACTTCATCGGATTCGGCTTCGCTCGTCATCGACATCACTTCGGCCGGCGGGAAGCTTGACGCTCCCGCGTCCCAGCGCGTGTTCTGGTGCAGCCTGGAGGGCGGAGTCGCCATAGCCCTGCTTCTCGGAGGAGGGCTTAAATCACTGCAGGCGGCTTCAATCACAGCCGGACTTCCGTTTTCCATCCTGCTCATCCTGATGACGGTTAGTATATGGAAGGGACTCAGAGACGAGACCCGCTAACAGGAAATAAGGTTTTCAACACAAATGCGGTAGTTCAGCATCGGTTTCCGTCAAATGAAGCGAGAGAAAAAACCGTCGCGTGCACCGAATATTTACAAGGGACGCTCCTACCGGCGCGGACGGGACAATATCAGGATATTCGGACTTGACCTCCACGTCCGGGCATTCCTTGTTTCCGCGCTTGTGATCGTCATCTTCGTTGCCGCCGGGACGATCTTTCAGGAAGAAACGGCCGAGCTCTTCGCAAACGCCCGCCACTGGATCGTCACGCGATTCCACTGGTTGTTCATGAGCGTAGCCAACGTCATACTGGTTTTCTGCCTGCTGCTGATCGTCTCACCGTTCGCCAAGGTACGTCTGGGCGGACGGGAGGCAAAACCGGACTACTCGTATGCAAGCTGGTTCGCCATGATCTTTTCGACGTCGGTAAGCGCAGGATTCCTGTTTTTCGGAGTGATTGAACCGGTACACCATTTTCAGAATCCTCCGCTCGGCATCGACCCTTCCGACACCAAAACCGCTTTTGCCGCGGGCATGGCGGGGGCTATTTTTCACTGGGGACTCCACGGATGGGCGATATTCGCCGTCGTGGGGCTGTCAATGGCTCTTTTCTCCTACAACATGGGCATGCCGTTTTCCCTGCGTTCGGTGTTCTATCCCGTTTTAGGCAACCGCGTGTGGGGCTGGAGCGGGCACCTGATCGAAGCGCTGGCGGTATTCTCCACCCTGTTCGGCATTGCAGTCTCGATCGGTCTCGGAGCCGAGCAGATAACCGGTGGAATTGATTACCTGTTTTCGATTCCCCCGACCGATCTCTCCAAGGTGGTGCTGATCGCCTTGGTGGTGCTGACGGCAATGGCGGCCTTGCTGACCGGGATAAATACCGGAATCGGCCGCCTGAGCCGAATCAACATAATTCTCGCAGTGTCGCTGATGCTGTTCATCATTGCGGCCGGACCGACGCTTGACATCCTCCGCCACTGCCTGGACTCAACCGCCACTTATATCATGAACATAACGTCCCTCAGCATCTGGACAGGACGCGAGGACATGGATTTTCTGCACGAATGGACCATCTTTTACTGGGCTTGGTGGTTCTGCTACGCGCCGTTTGTCGGAATGTTCATTGCCCGCATCTCCAGAGGCAGGACCGTGCGCGAGTTTCTGTTCTTCGTGCTCATATTGCCGACCATTTTCTGCGTGCTCTGGATGAACGCCTTCGGAGGCACGGCTGTTCACCAGTTTCTGATCGACGGTTACACCGGGGTGACAGAAACGGTCGCGACGGGACTTCATGGACTCGCTTTGTTCAAACTGCTGGAGACGTTTCCGCTGACACATGTGTTCAGTCTTGTGAGCATCGTCATGTTGTTTTCTTTTCTCGTCGTCTCGCTTGATTCCGGGTCTCTGGCAGTTGATTCCATAACAGCCGGGGGCAAGCTGAATACGCCCGTGCGCCAACGCGAGTTTTGGTGCTTTATAGGGGGACTGATCCCCGCCGTGCTGATGCTTGTAGGCGGATTGGGGTCATTCCAGGCCGCAGTTATCGTTGTAAGTCTTCCGCTCGCCGTTTTGTTCGTCGTGATGCTTTTCGGTATCTGGACGGGGCTTCGCCGCGAATTACGCCACTTACGTCATCCGAGACAGCTATCCCGCAAAAACGCCGGTTGAAAAAACCCCAGCAACCGCCAACGACGGACTGCCGACACGGACATAAGATGTTTTGAATATCACCTCGGAACCAGAGCTGGCACTGGAACCGAACATTAGGAATTCTCTTGAGAAGATTGTGCTCAGGTTTTCCCGATAGGGATATCAATAATGAACTGATGCACCTTGGAAGACTTGTTTTTTAGCATCAACTGATGTATAATTCGATGCAAACAAGGTTACAATTCAGCAATTAAACATGGAGCACTAAAGATGAGAACAACATTGAATATAGACGATGAATTGCTGGCCCGAGCACAAGACATCACAAATATTACCTCAAAACCGAAACTGATCAGGGAAGCTTTAAAAGCTTTGGTTGAGAGGGAGAGCGCGCGGCAACTTGCCAAGCTGGGTGGCAGTCAGCCCGGGCTTCGATCCATTCCGCGTCGCCGTTTTAACAATGATTCTAATTGATACTTCGGTATGGATTGAACATCTGAGCAAGGGCGGCAGAGCTATTGAGGACCTGCTTAAAACCAGCAAGGCACTTATTCACCCTTTCGTTATCGGTGAGATTGCCTGCGGTAATCTTGCTGACCGTGCTGAAATTCTTTCATTGCTTAATGATTTGCCCGCTCTGCCCGTTGCTGCGGAAGCCTCAGTGTTATATTTCATTGAGCAGAATCAGTTGATGGGACTCGGCATTGGTTATATTGACGCTCACCTGCTAACTGCTACGGCTTTGGAACCACCGACGCGGTTACTGACGCTGGACAAACGTCTCAAAGCAGCCGCGGAAGCCTTGAATTTGTCGTATTAGGCAAATCTGCCTCTAAAAAAGACCATTCCATTCTCTATGGGGTCATTTCATACAAAGAATAATTGAAATACTGTTTGGTTATGTTTTATTAATCGCAATACTGACTCTCCTTCTAAGGAATTAGAAAGCACATGGGAAAAAAGCCGTTCTACGTAACAACACCTATTTACTATGTAAATGATGTGCCGCACATCGGCCACGCCTACACGACCATAGCGACCGATACGATCGCGAGATACAAGGCTGCCTCGGGACATGAAGTCTACTTCCTCACGGGAACGGACGAGCACGGGAGAAAAATTGAACAGACCGCCCAGACAAACGGAGAGACTCCCATAGGGCTTGCCGACAGGGTGGTAGTGAAATTTCAGGACCTTTGGAAAGTTCTGGGCATCTCGAACACCGATTTCATAAGAACCACGGAACCGCGTCACCACGAGGCGGTTTCCGAGATATGGAGGCTGGTGCAGAAAAACGGTGACATATACCTTGACGAGTACGAGGGGTGGTACGACGTAAGAAACGAGGCTTTCATAACCGAAACCCAGCTTGAAGAAATAATGAAGCTTCCCGAAGAAAGCCGCCCTCACCTGGAAAAAATAAAGGAGCAGAGCTACTTCTTCAGGCTCTCTAGTTACCAGGAACCCCTTCTTCGGCATTACAGGGAACATCCCGAGTTCATAAAACCTGACTACAGAAGAAACGAGGTCGTGAGTTTCGTCGAGGGAGGTCTCAGGGACCTGAGCGTAAGCAGAACGAATTTCTCATGGGGAATCCCGGTTCCCGATTCACAAGGACATGTGGTATACGTCTGGTTCGACGCCCTCACAAATTACCTGACGTCACTGGGTTTCCCTGAAAAGACCGGGGATTTTGAGAAGTTCTGGCCCGCGGACATTCACCTCGTGGGAAAAGACATACTCAGGTTCCACGCTGTATACTGGCCCGCGTTTTTGATGTCGGCGGGACTCCCGCTTCCGAAAACAGTCTTCGCGCACGGATGGTGGACAGTAGAGGGGGAGAAGATGTCGAAATCGCTTGGAAACGTGGTTGACCCCTATCAGGTGGTGGAGGAGTTCGGTTCCGAGATATTCCGCTACTTTCTGCTCCGAGAAATACCTTTCGGACAGGACGGGGACTACTCGAGGAAATCGCTTGTAAGCCGCGTTAACGGGGAGCTCGTAAACGGACTCGGGAATCTCGTGAGCCGCTCTCTCGGGATGATAGAGAGATATTTTGGGGGTATCGTTCCTGAGCCCTCCGAGCTATCGGAAAGCGAGAAGGAAATAGAGGATTCCTATCGCGAAACAGTCCTCCAGGTCCGCTCGGATCTCGAAGAACTCGCCTTTAACAGGGCTCTTTCCCGCATATGGGAGTTTATAGCACTCGTAAACCGCTACGTCGACAACACGGCGCCCTGGAAACTCGCGAAACAAGAAGAACAGAGCAAACGACTCGGGACGGTGCTCTGGACGCTTGCCGAGAGCATCAGGGTGATTTCCCTTCTCGTCTACCCGTTTCTGCCGGAGACCGCCCACGAGGTCCGAAGGAAAATCGGCCTCCCTCCCGAAGTCGACACAGAAGACGCGGACTGGGGGGGCACAAAACCCGGCACGGCAATAAAGAAGGGAGAAAACCTCTTCTCGAAAATAGCGGAGAAAAAAGAATAAACTTCTTTGTCCGCCTCTAAAATCCCATCTCCCGGCTGAAAGGAACCGACCGGCTTTCTTTATTCGCGAAATTTTTCCGTACCTAACATTCCTAATTGCAAAACACCGGGAAATATGATTGACTCTAAAGTTGAGGAAAGTGGTTTGGTTTAACCGATAATTCAAAAGCATTTAAGCTCAAAGGAGGTAGTTATGAGAGTAATTAAATTTCTGGCAATTATTGCCGTATTGTTTTCATTCACAGTCATGGCTGATGCCGGCACCCTTGAGGATGTGAAAAAGCGGGGCAAGCTCAACTGTATTGTTTCATCGGGCTTGGCCGGATTCGCCTCTCCAGACGAAAAGGGCAACTGGCAGGGCTTTGATGTCGATTTCTGCCGCGCCGTAGCCGCCGCAGTGCTGGGAAGCGGGGACAAGGTGAAATTCGTACCGACTACGAATAAAACGCGTTTTACCCAGCTAAATGCCGGCGAAGGCGACATACTGTTCCGCAACACCACTGAAACGCTGAGTCGCGACGTTGATCTGAAACTGACCTTCCTGCCCATTAACTACTATGATGGTCAGGGCTTTTTAATTCGCAAAAGTCTTGGGGTAACGTCAGCAACGCAGTTGGCCGGGGCTTCGGTGTGCATCCAGACCGGCACCACCACGGAACTTAACCTGGCGGATTACTTCAGAGCCAACAAAATGAAGTACGAGCCTGTCAATACCGAAACCAATGAAGAGAGCATCGTCGCATATGAAAGCAAAAGATGCGACGTGTACACCACCGACGCGTCGGCTTTAGCCTCTACGCGAGCGGCGCTGAAAAAGCCTTCAGATCATGTGATTCTTCCCGAGATCATTTCAAAAGAGCCGCTGGGCGGCGCGGTGCGCCACGGCGATGACCGTTGGGCTGATATCGGAAAGTGGGTGGTTAACGCGCTGATTATCGCAGAAGAGATGGGCATCACCCAGAAGAACGTCAAGGATCTCGCTAAAAAGCCTGGGAACAATCCGGGCATGAACCGTTTCCTGGGCACCGAAGGCAGCATGGGCGAGATGCTCGGTCTTGACAAGAATTGGGCCGTTAACGCAATTTCAGCCGTAGGCAACTACGGGGAGATATTCGAAAGGCATCTGGGACCCAATACTCCTCTAGCGCTTCAAAGGGGGCTTAACGCTTCCTGGAAATCGGGAGGGATTTTGTACGCAGCGCCTATTCGCTGATTGTGAGTAAACGTCAATAATGACTCAAGCCGAAGCCGCAGCACGAATGTGATGGATCCAATAGCTTTTCTGTCTCGATTGTGGAGGGATGAGCATTCCCGATCTGTTATTATTCAGGTCGTCGCAGTCGTGCTGATCTTCGGCTTGTTCGCCTACATCGTAAGGAATGCCGTTGTCAACCTTGAGGCAATAGGCAAAGGGTTCAGTTTCGGCTATCTGCGGGAGCCCGCAAGCTATGATATAAATCAGCATCTAATAGAATACACGTCCCGTTCCACTCACTTCCGCGCAATGCTGGTGGGAATTCTAAATACCCTTCTGGTAGCGGTAAGCGGCATCATTCTGGCAACGGTTCTTGGATTCACGCTGGGCGTTCTGCGACTGTCGAAAAACCTGCTGGCAAGCAAGCTTGCCCACATCTATATTGATTACGTAAGAAATGTACCCGTACTGCTCCACATACTCCTTGTATACGGGATCATAGTTAATACGCTTCCCGTGCCCAGAGAGGCGCAAAGTCTCGGCGATATAGCGTTTCTGACTAATCGCGGCTTCTTTCTTCCCAAACCGATTTTTGAACCTCTGTTTCTGGTGATTCTGGGGCTGTTCGCTGCGGGAATTATTTTCACAATATGGTTCCGCAGATATGCGGCGGGCATACAGAGAAAAACGGGAGAGTACTACCCGGTGTTCTGGATATCGATGGGGGCCGTGCTGGGAATTCCGATTGTCTCCTATTTTCTGATAGGTGGTCCGATCTCGTTTGAGATTCCCGCGCTGACGGGATTCAACTTTAGCGGAGGTATGGTGATCAGGCCTGAATTCACCGCGCTCTGGATTGCGCTTTCCCTGTATACAGCCGCGTTTATCGCCGAGATAGTAAGGGCCGGCATCATCTCCGTCAATTACGGGCAGACCGAAGCGTCCCTGGCCCTTGGGATAAACCACGGCAGAACGCTTAATCTGGTCGTGATTCCCCAGGCGCTGAGGGTGATAGTACCGCCGCTTACCTCGCAATATCTTAACCTTGCCAAGAATTCATCTCTGGCCATCGCGATCGGCTACATGGACATAGTTGCCACCATCGGCGGCATTACGCTTAACCAGACGGGCAGGGAAATGGAATGCATGATTATCGTGCTGTTGCTGTATCTCTTGCTATCCCTGATGATATCCTTCGCGATGAACATCTATAACAAACGGATCAGGCTGGTTGAACGTTAGGAGGAAATAGCCATAAACCAAAAAAACTACAGAGTTGGAGAACACCCTGATCTTCCGCCGCCTAGTAACGTAATAGGAATCTACGCCTGGACTAGAAAACATTTTTTCTCAAGTCCCACGAACATAGTCTTAACGCTTCTGTCTCTCTGGTTTCTGATTCAAACCGTTCCCGCGCTTGTGGACTGGCTGTTTCTTGACGCGGCATTTACCGGGGGAAGCAGAGATGAATGCAACGCCAAGGCTGGCGGTGCGTGCTGGGCGGTTATCGGCGAACGTCTTAACCTGTTCACCTATGGTTTTTACCCAGCCGCTGAACGCTGGCGGGTGAATCTTTCGCTTGTCCTGCTGATTTTCACCCTCTTTCCGATACTCTTCGAAAGAGCGCCTTACCGCAAGTACGCTCTTCATATCGCGGTCGCCTTCCCATTCGTCACCGCATGGCTTCTGGTCGGAGGACTAGGTCTTACGCCTGTCGAGACCGACCAGTTCGGCGGTTTCATGCTTACCTTGGTCATCGGGATAACCGGCATCGGGTTTTCACTGCCGATCGGGATCCTGCTGGCTCTGGGTCGTCAGTCGAAGCTCCCCGCAATCCAGATATTTTCAATAGGCTTCATCGAGTTTATCCGCGGAGTACCGTTGATTACTCTTCTGTTCGTAGCTTCAACGATGCTCAATTATTTCCTCCCTCCAGGAGTGACTTTCGATCTTCTGCTGCGCGTACTGATCATGGTTACCCTTTTCGCGTCGGCGTACATGGCGGAAGTTATCCGTGGAGGTCTGCAGGCAATACCGAAAGGACAGTTCGAAGCCGCGGATTCAATGGGGCTTCACTACTGGTCCGCCATGAGACTGATCATATTGCCCCAGGCGATGAAGATTTCCATACCCGGCATAGTGAATACTTTTATCGGACTATACAAGGATACGACACTGGTAATTATTATCGGACTTCTGGATCCTCTTGGGATAGGCAGGGCGTCTCTCGCAGATACAAGGTGGACGGGACTCTCCACCGAGGTTTACCTGTTCGTGGCAATATTCTTTTTTATCTCCTGTTTTGGGATGGCAAGATATTCACAGCACCTTGAAAACAAACTGGAAACCGAGCATAAAAGATAAGGAGCATGGCACAAATGACCCAAAAACCTGAACCAATGAATGAGAAAACAAAATCGGCCGCGGAGAACTACGCGGTAATAATGCGGGATGTGCATAAATGGTACGGCAAGTTCCATGTGCTTAAAAACATCAATCTTAATGTCAGGGTCGGGGAAAAAATCGTTGTATGCGGCCCATCGGGTTCGGGAAAATCGACGTTAATCAGATGCATCAACCGGCTGGAGGAACACCAGCAGGGAGAAATCATCGTTGAGGGAATAGAACTTTCCCATGATATCAAGAACATCGAGAGCATTCGGCGCGAGGTGGGCATGGTCTTTCAGCATTTTAACCTGTTTCCGCACCTGACGGTGCTTGAGAACTGTACCCTTGCTCCCATATGGGTCCGCAAGATGCCTCTTGCGGAGGCGAATGCAGTTGCCATGAAATACCTGGAAAGAGTCAAGATTCCCGAGCAGGCGAACAAGTACCCAGGTCAGCTCTCCGGGGGCCAGCAGCAGCGCGTGGCGATAGCACGAAGCCTCTGCATGAAACCCCGGATACTGCTGTTTGACGAACCCACATCGGCACTTGACCCTGAAATGATCAAGGAAGTGCTGGACGTGATGATTCAGCTGGCAAGCGAAGGGATCACCATGATATGCGTGACCCATGAAATGGGATTCGCAAGAACTGTCGGCGACCGCGTCATCTTCATGGACAACGGAGAAATAATTGAGGAGAACAACCCCGATGACTTTTTCCTGAACCCGCAGCATGAAAGAACGAAGCTGTTTTTAAGCCAGATACTGGATCACTGATGGGAAATACGGTTGTTTTACATAAGGGAGGGGGCAGAAATCTGATTTCATCCTGCTTAAGAAGGTAGTAGATATGAGAGCAATGAAGTTTCTGGCAATTATTGCCGTACTGTTTTCATTCACAGTCATGGCTGATGCTGGCACCCTTGAGGATGTGAAAGCGCGGGGCAAGCTCAACTGTATTGTTTCATCGGGCTTGGCCGGATTCGCCTCTCCAGACGGAAAAGGCGGCTGGCAGGGTTTTGATGTCGATTTCTGCCGGGCCGTAGCAGCCGCAGTGCTGGGAAGCGGGGACAAGGTGAATTTCGTACCGTCTACGAACAGAACGCGTTTTGCCCAGCTAAATGCCGGCGAAGGCGACATACTGTTCCGCAACACCACCGAAACGCTGAGTCGCGACGCTGACCTGAAACTGACCTTCCTGCCCATTAACTACTATGATGGCCAGGGCTTTTTAGTTCGCAGAGATCTTGGGGTAACGTCAGCAACGCAGTTGGCCGGGGCTTCGGTGTGCGTCCAGGTCGGCACCACCACGGAACTTAACCTGGCGGATTATTTCAGATTCAACAAAATGGAGTACGAGCATCTCAATACCGGAACCAACGCGGAGAGCATCATCATGTATGAAAGCAAAAGATGCAACGTGTACACCACCGACGCGTCGGCTTTAGCCTCTACGCGAGCGGCGCTGAAAAATCCGGCGGAGCACATAATTCTTCCCGAAATCATTTCAAAAGAGCCGCTGGGCGGCGCGGTGCGCCATGGCGATGACCGTTGGGCTGATATCGGAAAGTGGGTGGTTAACGCGCTGATTATAGCAGAAGAGATGGGCATCACTCAGAAGAACGTCAAGGAGCTCGCTAAAAAGCCTGGAAATGATCCGAGCATGAACCGTTTCCTGGGCACCGAAGGCAACATGGGCGAGATGCTCGGTCTTGACAAGAACTGGGCCGTTAACGCAGTTTCAGCCGTAGGCAACTACGGGGAGATATTCGAAAGGCATCTGGGCTTCAATACTCCTCTAGCGCTTGAAAGAGGACTTAACGCTTCCTGGAAATCGGGGGGGATTCTGTACGCAGCCCCCATTCGCTGATCGCAAATAAAATCGTCCCGACTTTGACGGTTTGGAATCGCAACATACTGATATAACTAATTCTTATTTTCCTGCTAGGTCCTAAATACTTTCTTGGAACTTGATTTCTTCTGTATTCGGTTTCGGCCGGAATATCTCAAACGATTTGATCGCGAGTGCCGGATAAGTCCGGGAAAAGCCCCCGCCTTCTGTTATCGCGTGAAAGAGCATTTTAAGTTAGAATTTACCGCAATAACTGATCAACCGAACGTGGTACGGTCAACTCAAGGAGGAATACTCTATTGGCAACGAAAACCCCTAAGAAGAAAGAAACCCCCAGGAAATACTCTTCAATCTACGTGGAAGGGGCGCACAGGGCACCTAGCCGTTCCATGCTGAGAGCCGTGGGCTTTACCGACAGGGACTTTAAGAAACCTGTAGTAGGAATAGCGTCAACCTGGAGCATGGTAACACCCTGCAACATGCACATAGACCAGCTCGCAAGACACGGGGCCGCAGGAGCGAACAAGGCAGGGGGCAAGTCCATAATCTTCAACACCATTACCGTGTCCGACGGAATATCCATGGGAACTCCGGGAATGAGATACTCGCTTGTATCAAGAGAAGTCATCGCCGATTCGATCGAGACAGTGACCGCGGGAGAAGGGTTTGACGGAATCGTGGCCATAGGAGGATGCGACAAGAACATGCCGGGATGCCTGATGGCGATGGCGAGGCTCAACAGGCCATCGGTGTTCGTTTACGGCGGAACGATACTTCCGGGCAACTACAGGGGAAAGGACGTGGACATCGTCTCGGTGTTTGAAGCCGTGGGAGCGCACTCAAACAATGATATTACCGATTCCGAGTTAAAGGAGATCGAATCCTGCGCCATTCCCGGAGCCGGTTCCTGCGGGGGAATGTATACAGCGAACACCATGGCTTCGGCAATAGAAGCCCTCGGGATGAGTCTTCCGAACAGTTCTGCCCAAGCAGCCATCTCGAAGGACAAGGTGGCGGACTGCAAGAACGCGGGCGCGGCGGTCGTTAACCTCATACGGGAGAACATAACGCCGCGGGACATAATGACGAAAAAAGCTTTCCTGAATGCCATAACGGTAGTTGTCGCGCTCGGAGGCTCGACGAACTCGGTTCTTCATCTGCTCGCTATGGCAAACGCCGCCGGGGTGAGATTGACGATAGACGACTTCACTAGAGTCGGGAAGAAAGTTCCCGTCCTCGCCGACCTTAAGCCGAGCGGACAGTACATGATGTCTGATTTCTGCAAAATAGGAGGGCTCACCCCGTTGCTTAAAATCCTCCTTGACGAGGGGCTTCTCCATGGCGACTGCATGACGGTGACCGGAAAGACCCTAAAGCAGAACCTCCGGGGAGTAAGAAGATACCCCAGGGGACAGAAGATAGTTCTTCCGGTGAAGAGTCCGATAAAGGAATCGGCTCACATAGTGATTCTCAAGGGAAACATAGCGCCTGAAGGGGCGGTGGCTAAGATAACGGGCAAGGAAGGCAACTCCTTTACCGGGAAGGCTATAGTGTTCAATTCCGAGGAGCAAAGCCTCAAGGCGATTCTCGACGGCAGGGTTAAAAAAGGGCACGTGATAGTGGTAAGGTACGAAGGTCCCAAGGGCGGCCCCGGAATGAGGGAGATGCTTGCGCCCACGGCAGCTGTAATGGGCAAGGGACTCGGAGGAGACGTGGCGCTTATCACAGACGGGCGCTTCTCCGGAGGAACGCACGGCTTCGTCGTGGGGCACATAACGCCCGAGGCGGTTGACGGCGGCACGCTTGCGCTAATAAAGAACGGGGATGAAATCACGATTGACGCTGAGAGCAGGGAAATAACCCTGAACGTATCGAAGAGGGAGCTCAATAAAAGAAAGAAAGCCTGGAAGAAACCTGCGGCGAAAGAAAAAACCGGCGTGCTGGCAAAATATTCAAGGCTTGTTTCCTCCGCTTCCCAAGGTGCCGTAACCGACAGGGTCTAGGACCTAGGCCCCCCGCGTATTGCCTATTTGCACAACGGGAATATACTTTAATTCCATGGAGTTGCTTCGTGGAAAGAACGTCGTGGTGGGAATAACGGGCGGTATTTCTGCCTACAAGTCCTGCGAACTTGTTAGGTCTCTCGTGAGAGACGGGGCGGAGGTGCGGTGTGCGATGACCAGAAACGCCGAGCGCTTCATAACTCCCCTCACCCTCCAGACCCTTTCCGGAAATAAGGTCGCCTCAAACCTTTTTGATCTCACTTCCGAATCCGAAATAGGTCACATAAAAATCGCAGACGAGGCCGACGTCGTGGTGGTCGCACCCGCAAGCGCGTCTTTCATAGGCAAGATCGCTTCGGGGATAGCCGACAGCCTGCTCGCGACCGTCATACTGGCAACAAAAGCTCCCGTGATCATCTGCCCGGCCATGAACTCGAACATGTACTCGAACTCGATAGTTCAGGAGAACATGGAAAAACTGAGGCGGCACGGATTCACCATAGTGGAGCCCGGCGAGGGAGATCTCGCCTGCGGATGGACCGGGAGGGGAAGGCTTGCCGAAACGGACGTTATCGCTCTTGAGGTCAAGAAGGCGGTCACTCCGCAGGACTACGCGGGAGAAAACATACTGGTAAGCGCCGGAGCGACCAGGGAGCACATAGACCCTGTGAGGTTCATATCCAACCCCTCGACCGGCAAAATGGGCTACTCGATAGCCCGGGCGGGATGGCTTCGCGGAGCCCGGGCGACTCTGGTCTCGGGACACTCTTCCCTTCCGGACCCACACGGAGTGGAGGTAGTGCGGGTAACGGATTGCAATGATATGTACGAGAGAATCCACGAGCGCTTTGAGCAATCTCATATCGTGATAAAATCGGCGGCCGTAAGCGACTACTCGCCTTGCGAGAAATCAGGGCAGAAGATAAAGAAATCGAAGAAGGAACTCTCAATCCCGCTTAAGAAAACCCGGGACATACTGAAATCGCTCGGAAAGGATAAAAAAGACAGGATCCTAGTGGGGTTTGCCGCCGAGACGGAAAACCTTGTTAATAATTCCAAGAAAAAGCTTAAGGAAAAAAATCTAGACCTCATAGTAGCAAACGACGTTACAGCCCCGCAGGCAGGCTTCGGAGAAGATACCAACATCGCGTGGCTCGTGGACAGAGAAAGGGTCGAGGAACTTCCTCTCATGAGCAAGTTCGAACTCGCAAACAGAATCCTCGACAGGATAAAGGAAATAGACAGGGGATGAGAATCTCCGTTCCAAGCGTCTTCAAACCGTTTAGTCGAATATAAATCAGACTCTTCGCAACTACACGCGTTGAGCTCTCATCATTTCATGGACTTATCATGATCTTGAGGCTTTTCTCGGGGTTTTCCGCAAGAGCAAAACCCTTCTGGATGTCCTGTAGCGGAAACCTGTGGGTAATCATCTTCCCCACGTCGACAGCTCCTTTTTCTATCAGAGAAAGGGCGTCTTCAAGATCTCCGGGAGCCGCAGCATAGGAACTTACGACCCGAACTCCAGACCACCAGTATTCGTTAAAGGGGAAATCAAGGGTGAATTCCGGGTCGGAAGGAGCGAAAAAAAGGATTTTCCCCGACGGGGAAACAAGTTCGAAAGCGCTTTTGATCGCGGCTTGGGCTCCAGTGCAGACTATCACCACATCCGAGAGGTATCCCGAGTTGTTCTCTCTCACGAGCGAAGCGATATCATCGCTGGAACTGAAGGCAAAAGTGGCCCCGAACTCCATGGCCTTACGAAGCTTGAATTCGTTTGAATCGGTCGCGAAAACCGGCCCGGCGCCGAGATGAAGAACGTACTGAAGGCATAAAAGTCCCGCAATGCCGCTTCCGAGAATCGTCACGCTTTCCCCCGGCTTCAGCCCCGCTGCCCGGATTGCTCTCGTGACGCAGCCCAAGGGTTCCGTGAACGATCCTTCCTCAAAAGAAACGTTATCCGGAAGATGAAAAACGCCCCGTTCAACATTAGGTGGGGCTACGCACACGTATTCCGAGAAACCACCCGGGTTAAAGCCCGATTTCCTTATCATGGGACAGTTGGTGTGCCTGCCGGTGAGGCAGTAACGGCACTTCTCGCAGGGAACGTGATGGGTGGCCACGATCCTGTCGCCCGCCTGGAACCGGCTCACCCCCGGCCCCATTTCGACCACCTCTCCCGCAACCTCGTGACCCAGCACCAAGGGAGCCTTCGGAACCCTGTACCATTCCATGAGATCGCTTCCGCAGATTCCGCTCGCCCTGATCCTGATCAGTATCTCCCCTTCTCCCGGCTCGGGACGGGGAAATTCCTCAATTCTTATGTCGCTGTTAGTGTGGTAGACTGCGGCAAGCATACTAGGAACTTTCTTCTTTTAGTTCCGTGAAAAGTTCGTGGGCCTGCTTTGGGGTCATGTTCTCATGAACGATCCCGCGGATCGCCCTTATAATTGCTACGGGGTTGTCGCGCTGCCAAATGTTTCTTCCCATGTCGACCCCCGCAGCGCCTCGAGATATAGCCTCGTGAGTCATGTTGAAAACATCCATCTCGGTGTCAAGCTTGGGACCGCCCGCGATCACTATGGGGACAGGGCAGCTTTGGGTCACTTTCTCGAAATCCTCGCAGTAATAAGTTTTTACAAGACGCGCCCCGAGTTCGGCGCATATCCTGCAGCAAAGCGCGAGGTACCTTGAATCCCTTTTTTCAAGTTCCTTTCCAACAGCAGTTATCCCGAGAACCGGAATGCCGTACTTCTCTCCCTGGTTCACAAGCTCTGAGAGACCCAAAAGGGTCTGTCTCTCAAACTCGGTTCCGACAAAAACGGAAAGCCCTACTCCCACAACGTTAAGCCTTATTGCCTCCTCGAAATCTACTGTAATTCCCTCGTCCTCAAGATGCGGGCCCGCTATGCTCGTTCCCCCGGAGACCCTGAGCACCACGTTGGCTCCCGAGTCGGGAGCAACCGAGGTTCTGAGCACCCCTCTTGTGAGCATTATGGTATCGGCGTAGGGAAGGAGAGGAGTTATGGTTTCTTCAGGAACCTCGAGGCGGTGGGTGGGACCCAGAAAGTAGCCGTGATCAAGGGCGAGCATGACCGCCCTTCCGGTATCTGGCCTTATAATGCGGGCCATCCTGTTTTTCATGCCCCAATCCATTAGAACACGTATCCTCCAATCGGCATTTCGCTAAACTCTAGAGCACAACCCGCCGCATGTCAAACACGCCTTGGAGCAAGAGATCGGGGACAGGGAGTCTTTAAATGCCGCACGAGAGTTCTCCTGTTTCCGTGTGTAATTCTCCTTGTCCTGATATATACTTCTTCCGCTTGTGCATCTACGCCGCAGGAACGGCTTTAAGTTCGGTGCTCGCAAAAAACCTTTTTTTCGAAATCTGGCCGGAGGAAGAAAATGACCGGAGAAACCTTAAGACGAACCTTGAGCTTAAACACCCTCGCACTTATTGCGCCATTGGCGCTTTTTCTGTCTTTTGCGGTTCTCTCGTGCCACGACGATGACGGTTCCCCGGAAGAGGGCGGTCCCAGGGTCGGGATTGTCTATGACACCGTGGGCAAAGGCGACGGGTCATTCAATGATTCCGCATATGGGGGCATTAAAAGAGCCCAGGAGGAACTCGGAGCGGTGGTGAGCGAGGAAACGACTGACGGTACGGAGAGCAACCGCGAGAAGTTGCTTCAGTCTCTGGCCGATGACAATGATCTGGTAATAGCTGTCGGATTTTCATTTGAGAATTCAATAAAGAAAGTCGCGACCGTCAATCCTGACACCAATTTCGCGGGTATAGACATCCTGCAGAGAGGCGACTCGCCGGCGAATTTCGCAAGCCTGGTATTTAACGAGGCCGAGGGTTCCTTCCTCGTAGGCGTCGCGGCCGCCCTTAAAAGCGAAACCGGCAAGGTAGGTTTCATAGGAGGGGTATGCGGTACCCCTGACAGGCTCATTGAAAAGTTCGAGGCCGGATTCGTCTCAGGCGTTCTAGCCATGGTAAAAGGGATTAACAAGAACATGGATGTCGAAACAGCCTACCTCTCCCAGTTCTCAGACCCCCAGAATCCTGACGGGCCGCCCGACATAAGCGGCTTCTTTAACCCGGAGGGAGCCAAGGCCGCGGCGGAAGAGATGTTCGGCGGCGGTTCAGACATCGTTTTTCACGCCGCAGGGAGCTCTGGAGCGGGGCTTTTCGAGGCCGCCAGGGAATTCAGCTCGCAGGAGGACAATTCCAAGGTCTGGGCCATAGGAGTCGACTCGGATCAGTACGGAACCAGCGATGAATCCGTGCGGGAATACATACTGACCTCGATGCTCAAAAGGGTGGACACGGCTGTTTACAACATCATCAGGGCCCAAAGGGACGACGAATTCTCAGGCGGGACCGTGAACCACGACCTCGCAAACAACGGAGTGGGCTACGCCACGTCGGGAGGATTCGTAGATGACATCAGGGAGCTGATCGAAGGCCCAAAAGCCTTCATAGTCCGTGACTTGTTTGATGTCCCGACCGTTCCCTTTAAAGACTGCCGGGAACCGCAGACCTACAACCTCAGGTATTAGGAGCTGCTCACAAGCGAACTTGCCGCCCTGAACCCCTCAAGCGCCCGCGATATGTGGTCTTCCGTGTGGGTCGCCATAAGCGACGCCCTTATCCTGCATTTTCCGGCGGGGACGGAGGGAGGTCTTACGGCCGGAGTGTAAATTCCCCGTTCACGAAGTGCCGAGGCTAGCTCAAGGGTAGCTTCCGGCTCCCCGGTCAATACGGGCACGATTGCGCTCTGGGACGGAAGCACGTTAAATCCCATGTCGCAAAGACCCGCCTTGAACTTATCTACAAGATCCATGAGATGTTTTCTTCTCTGCGGTTCATTCTCGATAATGCTGATCGCCTCGATTGAAGCGGCAAGAGAGGCTGCGGGAAGGGAAGTATCGAAAATGTAGCTTCTTACCCTGTTTCGGATAAAGTCGACAAGACTGCGGCTGCCGGCCACGTATCCGCCCAGGGATCCGACGGCTTTTGAAAGAGTACCCATGACCACGGGAACCCTGTCCTCGACTCCGAAATATTCGGTGGCTCCGCTTCCCTTCTCTCCCAGAACTCCCATTGCGTGGGCCTCGTCCACCATGAGCATGCAGCCGTGGCGCTCGGAGATCGAGCAGATCTCCCCGAGGTCCGTGAGATCCCCGTCCATGCTGAACACCGTATCTGTGACTATGAGCTTCTTTCCGCCGCTCCGGCTCCTTGAAACCATGCGCCGAAGGCTGTCCGTATCGAGATGGGGATAGATCTTCACCCTCGCCCGGGAGAGCCTGCAGCCGTCTATTATGGATGCGTGGTTAAGCTCGTCGCTGAACACCGTGTCCCCTTCCCCGACTAGCGCGGCGATCGTTCCCACATTTGCGAGATAGCCGCTTGAGAAAAGAATCGCGGCCTCGGTCGATTTGAACTCCGCTATTTTTCTCTCAAGCTCGGCGTGAAGGTCAGAACTTCCGCTCACAAGCCTCGACCCCCCGGAACCCGTACCGTACTTGGCGAGAGCCGCGGCTGCGGCCTCCACAATCCTCGGGTCGGTCGAAAGACCCAGATAGTTGTTGGAAGCAAGAAGTATGTGCTTTTTCCCGCCGATCAATATCTCTGGGGACTGCCCCGAGGCGATCTCCGTCAGCGTTCTGAAAAGATTCTTCCCCCGTATGGCCCTTAATTCATCTTCAATCCACTCGAGAGAATCGGGGGCCTTCATCCGCACTAGCCCTCTTCAGTGACATTTTTTATGGAGAGATATGTCGCTCGCAGAAGTTTCGCGAGGTCATCCATCTCGATTCCCACGGGGGGCATG
This sequence comes from Thermodesulfobacteriota bacterium, assembly GCA_964291665.2. Classification (GTDB taxonomy): domain Bacteria; phylum Desulfobacterota_D; class UBA1144; order Nemesobacterales; family Nemesobacteraceae; genus Nemesobacter. The sequence goes on from OZ219813.1 coordinate 35,819, forward strand.
AGCACAACCACGTCCCCTAGCGGTCTTATCAAAACCCCGTGCGAAAGCGCCTCTTCCGCAACTTGCCATCCCATTCTCTCCCCGCCTCGTAGGGCTTTTTCGTCTCTTTGTCGCTCACGAGCTCGATTCCGACCATAAGTCCCTTGTTTCTCACGTTTCCGACATGGGAGAGACCCTCGAACTCCCGAAGTTCGTCTTCCAGAAACTCGACTTTTTCTGAAAGGGACGCCAGGGTGTCGTTATTTCGAAAAGCCTCGAGATTGCCCATCGCGGCCGCGCACGAAAGAGGGTTTCCGGAGTAGCTGTGTCCGTGAAAGAAGGTCTTGAATTCCTCGTAATCCCCAAGGAACTCCTCGTATATCTCATCAGTCGTTATTGTCGCCGAAAGCGGAAGGTATCCACCGGTCATTCCCTTTCCGAGAACCATCATATCGGGCGTCACGCCGTCGTGTTCGCACGCGAACATCTTCCCGGTTCTTCCGAAGCCGGTCGCCACCTCATCAACTATCATAAGCACGTCGTAGCGAGTGCAGTATTCCCTCACTTTCGCGAGGTAGCCGTCAGGAGCCACCACCATTCCTCCGGCGGCCTGAACACAAGGCTCAAGTATGACTGCGGCTATTTCATCGTGGTGCTCCTCTAGTATCTCCCCCATCTCGTCCGCGCACGCGATTCCGCACCCGGGCCAGGTTTTTCCGAGCGGGCATCTGTAGCAGTAATAGGAGGGAGCCCTGTAGGTCTTAAACAAAAGAGGCGAGAAAGCCTTGTGGAAGATGTCGATTCCCCCGACCGAAACCGCCCCCAGAGTGTCGCCGTGATAACCGTTATCAAGGCACAAAAAAGCCTTTTTCTCCGGCTTACCTTTGTGGGACCAGTACTGAAACGCCATCTTTAGCGCGACCTCAACGGCACTTGCCCCGTCGCCCGAGTAAAACACTTTCTTAAGTCCCGGCGGACAGATTTCCACAATCTCCCTTGCAAGCTCGGCAGCTGGGGGATTAGTAATACCTAAAAGAGTGCTGTGGCTTACGAGATCAAGCTGTTTTTTTATTGCCCCGTCAATCTCGGGCACCGCGTGGCCGTGGATGTTGACCCAGAGTGATGAGACGCCGTCTATGTACTTTTTTCCCTCGGAGTCTATGAGGTATGAACCCTCCGCACGCTCGATCACTATGGGATCCTTGCGCACGTAATCCTTCATCTGAGTAAACGGATGCCAGACGAATTCCCTGTCGTAAGACCCTATCTGTTTTGATCTGTCGCTCATTTCGATCTGTAAGGAGCAAAGGATGCCCTAAGTGAAAAGAATATCATGAAAAAGCTGCGGCGGGACTAGTTGAGAATTTCTTTCCTGACCGGCATCTGCAGGTCGTCAAGCATCCTGAGGTCATCGCGCGGTGAGCGCCCGGGAGTAGTAAGGTAGTTGCCGAGGATCATGGCGTTTGCCCCAGCCACAAGACCCATCGCCTGGAGGTCGCGAAGCGTCACTTCCCTTCCCCCTGCAGTCATTATTATCTTGTCCGGCAGCACCAGCCTGTAAATCGAAATGGTTCTTACGGCTTCAAGCGGCTGTATGGTCTCAAGGTTCTCAAACGGAGTTCCGGGTCTCGGGTCAAGGAAGTTTATCGGAACCCAAGTGGGGTTAAGATCCCTTATCTCGAAAGCAAACTCCATTCTCTGACGTATGCTCTCTCCCATGCCAAGTATGCCGCCCGAGCAGAGATTCATGCCGGTTTCCTTTACCAGAAGGGCGGTCTTCAGCCTGTCGTCGTAGCTGTGGGTTGTGCATATGCTGGGGAAATGGCTCCTGCAGGTCTCGATATTGTGGTTATATCTCCACACCCCGTGATCCCTGAGTTCATATGCCTGTTCCCTTGTTAGATCCCCCAGAGAACAGCCGACCTTGAGATCAGTTTCCGCGCAGAGAAGATCTACGGCCTCGAGAACCTTTTTGAATATCCTCGGCGTCGGGCCCTTGGCGCTTATCACTATGCAGAAATCCATGGCGCCCATTTTCTCGGCCTGCCTGGCGGCCCCGAGTATTCTCTCCGCCGCCATAAGCGGATGGGCCTCCACCTCAGTATCGAAATGGGCCGACTGGGAGCAGAAGGAGCAGTCCTCGGGACAGTTCCCCGTCTGGGCGCTTATTATGGAACGCAGAAACACCCCGTCGCCCTTGTACTTAAGGGTAACCTTCCTTGCAAGCGATATGAGTTCAGAAAGCTGCTCCCCGGGAAGCTCGGTAAGCGCGAGAGCGTCTTCAAAGGTTATCTGTTCTTCTTTTTCGAGAAGTTTTTCGGAAACTACGTCAAGAATGTCTATTCTGGTTGCCTCTTAGTCCTAAGTCTAGGGGAATCTAGGTTACAGAAATGGGTGGGGTTGTCAAACCAGTATGCCCGGGCGAAGGGACGTCCGGCCGGAAAAAACATCCGAAACCGCGTTTTCGAGATTCTCCGCGGAGCGGACTGTCCCGCCGCCGCTTTTCCGTATCGTATGACGCGCTCGAGCTGGAGGTCAGGGAAAGGCCTGAGGAGTCGGGGACGCCTGTATGAGTGTGTGGAAGGTAAGTGCCGGTTCATTTCAGGTCGCAGGGTGATGTTGTTTAGTCCTGCCCTCAATGTTATATTTTTGCTAATAAAGAATTCTAGCTGACTGGCCAGCTGCTGTCGGACTGTGTTCAAAGTTCCCTTGTAAAGCGCCAGGCAACGCCTTTTGAATTTAACTCTTAGTCTTTGCCAAAACAGGCATGAGAGATGAAGAAAGCAATTTCAGGCGAAGAAAAAGGTTTTCACAATACGGGCTTGAGATACAGCGTCGGGTTTAGCAATGCCTTGCCGGCTGCAAACCGCAACGACCATCCTTGGCGCTGTCAGGACGAGAGGTTCACAGAGTGAAGCTGTCTCTCAGGCATCTTGTGGGCAGGAGCGGTGACGAAAACCCGTTTTCGCTGTCGCTTCCGGTTCTTTCGGCCGGACTCACCGCGGGTCTCTGCATGCTGGTCATCGAGATTGCCTTTGGAACATTCATATTCTCCGGAGCGCTGGCCCCGTATTCATCCCAGGGAATCGGCCTGATACTGTTTGGAAACTTCGCCGCGTGCCTGCTCGTCGCGATTGTGGGCGGGTACCGCGGTACAATCGCGGGGCTGTCTCCCTTGCTTGTGCCGGTGATGGCGACCATCGCGGCCACGATGAAGGCGGATGCCCAGGTACTTTTCGTAACCACGGCGTGCGCGCTGATCATCAGCGCCGTGGCCGCGGGAATGTGCTGTCTTCTGGTTGGTCGGTTCCGGCTCGCCAACCTGCTGCGTTTCATTCCGTATCCGGTGGCCGGAGGATTTGTGGCAGGGATCGGGGGGGTCGTATGTCTGGCAGCCCTGTCCCTGATGGGGGTAAATCTGGATTGGCGGGCAGTGGTGTCGCTGGAGACGACTGCGCTGTGGACATGGCTCCCGGGCGTCGCCTATGGGATAATCCTGTATGGCGCCATCAGGCGTTGGGGAAATCCCCTGATCCTGCCGGCAAGCATTCTGCTCGCGATCGCCGCGTACCATATTGCTCTTTCCGCCCTCGGCATTTCCGGCGCCGAGGCAAGGGCGGAGGGGCTGCTTCTTGTCAGCACGGCGAAGGGGAACCTGTGGCCGGTGTTGTGGCCGGCCGACTTCGCGCACGTGGACTGGTCCGCGATCGCCGGACAGATACCGAACATGATGCTGCTGATCCTGATTGTCCTGATCTGCGTCATCGTGGATATCGCCGGACTCGAGGTTGCCGTGGGAGAGGATATGGACTGGAACCGCGAGTTCCGGGCGACAGGCCTCGCCAGCATCGTCGGCGGATTCGGCGGGGGAACAGCGGCGAGCATAATCGTTTCCGCATCGCTGCGCAGCAAGCTCTTTCACGCTACCGCGCGAATGACAGGAGTTATCGCAGCCTGCTTCGTCGGGGTTGCTTTGTTGTTTGGCGACGAGATGCTGGAACTGGTGCCAACCGCTTTTGTCGGTGGAATACTGGTCTTTGCCGGTCTCGTCATGCTGGACCAGGGGCTGGTGAAGAGCCGCGAACGCCTGCCCGCGGCGGAATACGCAATCATTCTCCTGATCTTCGTCGTCATCCTCTTCTTCGGCCTGCTCGAGGGCGCGGGCGCCGGCATGGTGGCCATCCTGGTGTTCTTCACCGTGCGCCTCAGCCGGGTGGATGCGATCACGTCGCACTTCACCGCGCGCGAGCGTCGGAGCAACAAGGCCCGCTCGGTCCCCGATCGCGCCATCCTCCTGGCGGAGGGCGACCGGGTGCAGGCGTACCAGCTTCAGGGATACATCTTCTTCGGCAGCGCAAACGCCCTGGTCGACCGTTTCAGGAAAACCCTGGACGGCCCATCGCAGCCTGCCTGCCTGATGATCGACTTCTCCAACGTTTCCGGGTTCGACTTTTCGGCGGTGAACGTGGTGGCCCGGTTCGTCCAGCAGGCAAACGCAGCGGGGGTGCGAATGGTCTTAAGCGGTCTGTCAGAAAAACTGCGGTTCAGTCTGGAGAGGAACATCGCTCCTTCGGTGTTTGCGGAACTGTGGCTGGAATCGAACGCCGATCACGGATTGGAGCGCTGCGAGGATCTCATCATCGCGGCGTGGAATACGGATGCGGCCACGATGGAGCGGCATGCTTCGCTGCTTGAACACACCGTCGATGACCTTGAGCGCTATCTGGAGCGGCGGGTTCGCTTCGAGGACCTCATAGAAACGCTTCGGCCATGGCTTGTCCCCAAGAGCTACCCCGCCGAGGATGTCATCGCGGGACCGGACGTCCCAAGCCAAGGCCTGCAGCTACTGTTATCGGGTCATGCCTCCGTCTACGATTCCGCGGGTCTGCGACTCCGCCAGTGCGGCCCCGGTGACGTTATCTGGCCGTCCAATCCGGCAGGTGACATTGAAACGACAGTAGTTGCAGACGAATCATGCTCCATAATGCTGCTCACCCCCAACGCCCGGGACTGGATTGAGAAACACGAACAGGGACTGGCAATCGAGTTGTATCGATACATGCTTGCCGAGCACTTCAGAACTGAGGCGGAAGAGAACACACCTACGGAAGAACATCCGGGGATTGAGAATGCAATAAACAGTCCTGAGCACAAGGGGCTCGACAGGATACGGTCAAAGGGCAAAAGCGGGTTTGACCAGATGGTGGTATTTAACGTGTTGGCAGCCAAAATACATCATCCGGGTTCGATGACAAGGAAGGCACGGAAGAAGAAAAAGAAACTGAGACGACTGCGGGAAGCAGCGTAAAACGGGAGAAAAAATTCGGGTGGGGGCACTAATTCCCTGCTTTTGCTCCTGCAATCCGGGTCGCGGCCATGGTTAAATACCAAGAAGTACTATTCTACACTACTATTAAGTACAAAAAAATCCGGCAACTTTCCCTGTAACCAGCCGGAACCAATAAGGAGGGAGCGGCTGCCTGAGGACGGCACCCTCCCTGGCGGTTTTTGTATGTTATCTCGAGTGTCTTTGGATCCGATAATAACGGTGGGGGATACAGACCTGAGCCCGCAAGTCCTCAAGACCCCGTACCGCCTCCTCGAACCCGAAGCGCAGCGCTTTAAATTCCCGGAGCCATCCCGCCCCGCCGACATCTTCGCTTCCCGTGCAGACAGGTAATTCATCGCGTGAATTCACGTGGAGCGGGGGGCATTTTTTAGGACGGAACGTTCCGTATTACCTTGAAACAACTTACATATTTACCTTGACAAGCGGTCAGGCGGTGGAATAAAATCCCTTCTAGGATGTATGCAGTTTTCACAGCCTGCGATGTTCAGTTGACGCCAGCAATCTGTCAACTCAAGGGGTAATTACCAAAAAATTTTACGGGAGGAGTTATCAGGATGAAATTTAGAACACACGGAATGGTTTTGGGCCTGTTTTTCGCGCTGGGGCTCGTTTTTTCTTTCGGCATTGAGGCATCCGCTACTCACGACGGGGACGATGCGCGCATAACCGCAGACGAGGTCAACCCTACGGACAGAGCGGATGTGGAGGCCTTCCTTGATCATATAATAGATTATTATGATCAGGTTGTTGCGACACACCGGTGACAACGACGCGCTGAACAGAGAAGTGGTAATATACGGCAGGCAGATCAGGATCAGGCAGGAGGAGGCCCTATAAAAATGCCCAAAACAACATGTACTCAATGGCCTTAAACTCAAGTGGGATATGTAACGAATCACGCTATGGATATTCCCATCATTGTTCGGTTACCAGTTTCAATCGGATGCCACGGGTTCGGCAGTAGCGAGCACCATACAAACTTTAATCACCGACTCGGGTGTCGGCATGACGTCGGATTGCGAAGAAGTATGGCGGTTCAGGGCAGAGTAGCCTGCGCAACCAAAGTGCCGAAAGCGACCGGAATTATAACGGTCATAGCGGGCCTTCATCACGCGGATAAACGATGACCGCTTTTGATCTTCCCGATACTGTTCAACGATTTCACGCTTGACCCTAACGCTGAGGAAGTTTATAACGACCGACTCTAATCTTAGCGCTTACGTAAAAGGCGTTATCGGGAGTGCTCAACAGTTAGTGGATGCGGCAATGAATGCGCAACTTGCTGAGTTTCCAGGAAATCTTAGTATCTTGACTCGGTCTGCAGTGCTAGACCCAACCCAGATGGGTTAGCTGCGGCAGCCGAATTCAAGCGGAGTATTCGAAAGAGTCTACGACAAAGTCGCTTGCTTTCGCTGAAGCGGGGACTTCAAGCATAAAAACATATATGCTTTCATAATGAGTGCGGACCTGGCTGGCCTCCACCGTACTTTTCAACGGAAACAACTTTGACCTGAACGGCGCTTGATCTGGAATTGGATGACAACGAATTACCGGGAGTGACAAGAGTATAGCAGGACTGTTTCGAAATGCGTTAAGAAGCGGGGAGCCACAAATGGAGACTTCGCTACCGTTAACTACCGCTGGGACGACCCCATGAAGGGGCGGATGATGACGTCCCGAACTGGTTTGAAATGGGGTCGGTTCCCGGAACTTCATGCAAGACAAGCTACATTGAGGTGGCGGACATAAACGCAAACTCTGTCCCAGAAGCCCTTTATTTCGCGATTTTCCTGATTTTCTCTACATCTTCGGTTCCGGGACTTATCCTGAGGAAGAGATGATGCCAGTCTGCCAGAGATGCCAGAGATGCCAGAGATGCCGGAGACCGGAGATGTCGGAAGACGATGACGACGGATGCGCTATCGCCGGAGCGGGACATGCGTCTCAGAGCACCCTGTTTAACCTGTTCCGTGATAGCGTCTGTTCTGTTCTCGTCAGTTTTCCTGAGAAGGCGCGCATAAGGCGAGAGCGAAGATTTTCCGGAATTCACAACTGGTCGTCAAGGGCGGCTTCCACAAACGAGTTGATGCCGCCCTTGATAACCAGTTTTTTTTCGACATTACGAAACACTTTATTTCCTTTCAAAGCAAGAAAGTAAAAAAATCAGCAGAAGCCCTGCTTGCGCGGCTTGGAAAACAGCAAAGCACGATTCTCTTTCTGACCTCAGGAACCAGACTCTCCTGAGCAGGAACCGCTCGTAGTAAAAATCCCGTTACCCTTCCGGGAAACCCAAGAGACTTGCAAGATAGATTTTTTTATTTGTTAGTTCCAAATAGTCCTAAAATCACTCTATAAACTCCCTTGCAATTTGAACTTAAATTGTGTTTTAATGGGCGAAGAACCGGTCTTACACCACCATTTCGGTGCAGCAAAAATCACAGGAGGATCAATGGAATGAAATTAAAATCACACGGAATGATCTTGAGCCTGTTCCTTGCGTTAGGGCTTGTTTTTTCATTCGGCATTGAGGCGTTCGGCACTCACGGGAACAGTACGATAACCGCGCAAGAAGTCGCAGACGACCCGGGCAATGAAATGAAGATGAGGGAATTCGTTAATCGTATAGTGAATTACTATGAACATGTCAGGGCCGATAACATGGATAACCGTGCCGCGCTGATCAGAGAGCTGACAATATTCGCCAGGGATATCAGGCGAGAAGGAGACTATAAACACGGTGATATCTACGCAATTGGCATAACCGACAGAATTTAGTTGTAACGAATCACGCGGGATATCCCGAATTGATAGGTTACAAGGTTGATCCGGATGCCGGGACGCCGCTTGCGGATACTTTAAAAGCTTTACTCGGGGGTTCAGATCTATTGGGACTACGAATTGCGAAAATTACGGCCAGAACAATGAAAGGGTAGCCTGCGCGGCTAAAGTAGAGAGCGATTTAACAGTAGACGTGACAAACATAGCAGGTCTTCGTCACGAGGTAGATGACGCCGCTTTTGTTGAGCCCGACTGTTCCGGTCTCACGCTCGGAACTACCGCTAAGCAGGTTTTTGACGATCCGACCGACCCTAATCTCGAGGCTTACGTAAAAGATGTTATAGAAGCGGTTCAAGAAGACGTAGCAAAGATATCAGAGGAAGAAGCTGGTAAGCTCTTGGCTGCAGGCAAAACCCCAAGTCAACTGCAAAATGACCCAGCTACGCAGAGAGAACTTCGGGACAACATAACCACAAGAATTCAAGAGCGGCTTTTTTGTTTTGGGAGTGGGGATTTCAAGCATGGAAACATATATATTTTCGTAATGGGTACGGATTTGGAAGAATCCACGGTATTTGTGAACGGAAACGACTTCGATTTGAACGGCGCCAACCTAGAATTGGTAGATGACCAGTTGTCGGGAGAGCAGAATATAGCGAGACTGTTTAACCAAGAATTAGGAGACCCAGTAAATGGAGCCTCCACCTACGTCAACTATCACTGGGACGACCCCCTAGATCCAGATGATGACGTTGAGAACTTTTTCGAAGATAGAAAGGTTCCCGGCACTTCACCTAAGAGAAGCTACATCGAGGTGGCGAACCTAAACGAAAAATTGCCACCAGGTACTCCCGAGGATCTCTACATCTTCGGTTCCGGAACTTATCCTGAACCGAAGAAGACGGATGACGACGGAGCGTGCGCCATCGCCGGAACTGAACATACCTCTCAGAGCACTTTGCTTAACCTGTTCTTGGTAGCGTCCGTTCTGTTCTCGGTTGTTTTCCTTAGAAAACGCGCATAGCAACTTTCTTGCAATATCGGCAGTTTCCCTGAAACTGCTGGTAACAGTTGATCTAACGAGGGCAGTCCTGAGGCTGCCCTTGTTTTTTTCGACATTTGAACGCACCTTATTACTGACTCCGAAACAAGGCAGCAAAATGCCGAGTTGTGCTTGGGCAGATACTTATAAGGAACTGTCTGTTATAATTCTCAAACCATGGCCAGTACGGAAATAAAATGCAATCTTTTCATTGACGGCGAGGAGAAGGGAACCGCAAAGCGGCGCTTACTCCGTAAGGGAAAACCCCGCGACGGAAAAGCCCCTGGCCGAAGTCGCCCAGGGAGGACCGGAAGACATCGACGTGGCGGTTCGGGCCGCCGAGCGTGCTTTTCCCAAGTGGTCTAGTCTCTCGGCGTCCGAGCGGGCCAAGTACCTTCTTCGAATAGCGCAGGCACTCTCTGACAACAGGGACAGGATCGCCCTAGTTAACACCCGCGAAACAGGAAAACCCATCCGCGAGAGCGCCGCAGTCGAAATAGGCGGTTCGGTAAGAACGCTTGAGTATTACTCGGGAGCACACACCCGTCTTAACGGAGAAACCCTTCAGGTAAACGAAAACCAGATATCTCTCACCATAAAAGAGCCCGTGGGTGTGGCGGCGCACATAATCCCGTGGAATTTCCCCCTACTTCTTTCCTTCTGGAAAATAGCCCCGGCGCTAGTCGCCGGATGCACCGTGGTAATAAAACCCGCAGAACTCACA
>OZ219814.1:0-1523597 GCA_964291665.2 Thermodesulfobacteriota bacterium
CAGGGGGTTCTGGATGCTCTTCAAGCGCATAACCTTGATAATGAAACTGGCAGCCTAGACAAATTCTATGCCAGCGTAAGAATGAGAGCTTCTGGTATTGACAACGATGGGGCAAAACAAAAAATTGTAACTCAGCTTTATGAAAAGTTTTTCAAAAACGCGTTTCCGGGGATGACGGAAAAGCTTGGAATCGTCTATACACCGGTTGAGATCGTTGATTTTATTATTCATTCTGTTAACGATATACTGCAATCAGAATTTGGACAGACCCTTGGTAGCAAAGGAGTTCATATACTGGACCCTTTCGTTGGCACCGGCACATTCATTACTCGTCTTCTGCAAAGCGGATTGATAAAACCGGAAGAACTTAAGCACAAATACAAAAATGAACTCCACGCGAACGAGATAGTCCTTCTCGCCTATGACATCGCCACAATCAACATCGAAGCTGCATATCATTCTCTTGCTGGGGGGGAATATGAACCATTTGAAGGTATATGTCTTACCGACACGTTCCAACTCTATGAGAAAGATGACATGATCAGCAAGATACTGGTCAATAACAGTGATCGACGTATTAAGCAAAAGGAACTTGATATCCAAATCATAATAGCAAATCCGCCTTACAGGGGGCCCCGGAGAGATGCCGGAGATAACCTTGCAAAGTTTGCATACCCTAACCTTGATGAACACATCGGTTCAACTTATGCAACACATACCAACGCAACTAACAAAAATGCTCTTTACAATTCTTTTGTTAGAGCTTTCCGTTGGGGTTCAAATCGTCTGGGCAATCGGGGGATCTTGGCTTATGTGAGTAGTGCAAGTTTTATCACGGGTAGGGCCATGGATGGTTTTCGTAAATGTCTTGCGAATGAATTTACCAGCATACATGTTTTTAATTTAAGAGGAGATCAGAGAAGAACATTAGGCGAGCTTTCTAGAAAAGAAGGTGGAAAAATTTTCGGAGCTGGTAGTAGGGAACCTATAGCAATCACAATTGGGGTTAAAAATCCTTTGGAAAAGAAACGCGGAGAAATTTACTACTACGATATTGGTAATTACCTCTCCAGAGAGGAAAAACTCTTGCGTATAAAAGAATTCAGGAGCATCTCGGGTATTAAGAAAGAAAATAACTGGAATCTAATTATGCCGGATAAGCATAACGATTGGATTGAGCAAAGAGATGAGAGTTTTGACGAATTTATCCCGATTGGAAATAAAAAAGACAAGTCTTTGATCACAATTTTTGAGAATTATTCCGGTGGCCTGACCACTGGTCGTGACGCTTGGTGCTATAATAGCTCAAAAGAAGTTCTGATGAAAAATGTGCAATCAATGATTTCCTTTTACAACAGCGAAATTGATCGCTTATTCCGTTCAGGCAAAGACCTAGAAGAATTTAATATAGATAGTTTCATTAATAACGATAAAACGAAAATCAGTTGGACGGGAAGGCTTAAAAAAGATCTGATCGAAGGAAAGAAGCACGATTTCTTTTCTGGGCGCATTTATTCAGCTATGTACCGTCCGTTTTTTAAACAATGGGGTTATTTTAGTAAAGATATGAATGAGAGAGTTTTACAGATGCCTAGTATTTTTCCGAACCCTGAAGTCAAAAACCGAGTAATTTTGACAACGGGTGTTGGGGCAAAGGGAGGTTTTTCGGTTTTGATGACAGACCACTTGCCAGACCTAAATATTATGGCAGCTAGCGCTCAAAGTTTTCCTCTCAAGCTCTATGAAAAAGCCGGAAATTTTAAAGGAAGTCTATATGAGAACGATAGCCCTGAAGACAGTTATGTTGAAAAAGACGGGGTGAGTGACAGAGGACTGGAGTACTTTCAAAAAGCTTACCCTGAAGAGAAGGTTTTCAAGGAAGATATCTTTTATTACATCTATGGTCTATTGCATTCGGAAGATTACCGCAAACGTTATGCCAATAATCTAGGCAAGCAATTGCCGCGAATCCCATGTGTGAAAAGAGCGGAAGACTTCTGGGCATTCTCGAATGCGGGTCGTGAACTAGCAGATCTGCATATAAATTACGAGATAGCTGAGCCTTATCCAATCAACTTCAAAGAAAGCAATCCATATTCAATGGCCCTCAACTCTGAAAATTTTAGAGTCGAAAAAATGAAGTTTGGTGGCAGTGGCAAAAACAAAGATCGAACTACTGTGATCTATAATCACAAGATCACCATGACCAATATTCCGTTAGAAGCCTATGAATATGTAGTTAACGGAAGACCAGCGCTCGAATGGGTGATGGAAAGACAGGGAGTCAAAACTGACAAAGATAGTGGCATTGTAAATGATGCAAACCGCTACGCGGTAGAAACGACTAACTCAACTGTTTATCCACTAGATTTATTTCGGCGTATAATCACGGTGAGTCTTGAAACCTTAAGAATAGTGAAATCATTGCCGAAACTGGATCAATTTAGTTTTCCCAATAAGTAATGTCAGGAATTCAAAAATTTATCTCATATTGAGTATGATTGTAAAAATGGTTTAACTACAAAATCAAGTTGACAGGAAACCAAATACTAAATATCTCTGTGCCTGAACGATTTAAATTTCCACTCTAAAAAACTAGTGCTTTCGCTGTCTCTTCAATCATATACTTATCTATTGGAGTATTGTTTATTCTTGCCTCTAGTTTTTATTGACAATGCGGGGAGAAGATGTAGAATTCAACTTTCATTTTTAAACCCTGGAGGATTTTCATGGGCCTTAGAACGAAATCGGCGCAGAAAAAGCATCGCCAGAACCTGAAAAGACGAGAGAGAAACAGGTTCGTAACGTCCACTCTTAAAACCAAGATAAAGCGTTACTCAGAAGCTATTGGAGAGCGAGGATATCGAAAAATCCCAGGCTCTTCTCAAGGAACTTGGTTTCCCTCACCGACAAGGCCGCCACGAAAGGGGTTATCCACAAGAAGAAAGCCTCAAGATACGTATCGAGGTTCTCAAAAAAGCTCTCGGACCTAAGCAGTTCCCAGGCTGCTGGTTCCTAGGCCTTCTGAGAGCAGATCCCAAGAAGAAGTTTCTCAAGAAGTACGTAGTTGTCCCCGGAACTGTTTTTGATTCCGTAGTCCGTTTCCTCTATAAGCCCCAGTATTCTGTTGAGATCGTTTTCCCTGAAATTGCGCACGCTTTTTTTAAGGTAAAAGACGGCCCCGCGGGATGTCTTGATGGCCTTCGCGATGGCTTCATCAGATTTTCCTTCCCGAAGATGCTGCGACACCTTGAATATCTGGCGGAATCTCCAGGCTATCATATAAAGTATGGAGAGGGGATCCTCCCTGTTTCTCTCAAGTTCCCGAAGTATCCTGAGAGACCCCGAAGATCCCTGTTTGAAAGCGCGGTTGAGAGGGAAAACACGTTCTCGGTGCTGCGTTTCTCAATAAGTTCTCTTAAGTCCTTCTCGCCTATGGATTTTTTCCCTTCCACGTAAAGAGATATTTTCCCAAGCTCGTTCTTGATGAGGTTCATGTCTTCGCCGAGCATGGTTTTTACAAAACCGATTGCTCCGGAAGAAAGAGAGATTCCGAGTCTCTCCCCGAGGCGCTTTATTTCCCGGTCGGTGTTGCTTCCCCTGTCAAGATCGACGAGCTTTATGCCGCCTGCGGGCTTTGTCTTTGCCTCTCCGAGCCCCTCCTGAGAGCAGGACCAGCACGGAGGAAGAGGCCGGGGCTCCGGCGTATTCATTAAGCAGCTCAAGATCGTCTTTTTTCAGACCGTCATACCCCTTCGCCACGATCAGTTTTTTCTCGTGAAACATGGGGAGGGTCCTCGCGTCCTCAACTATTTCCTGAAGGGACGTATCATCCAGGTTTTTGCTTTCAACCAGCAGTTTGGGAGAAGCTCGCTTGAGAGCTCATTTTTCAGTTCCTCGATAAAATCCTCGACGAGAAGAGGCTGCGAGCTTTTTAAGTACGGTAACCGGATGGATGTCGATGCTTTTCTCAGAAGACACGACCTGTTTTTTCTCCCTGGCCGAAACGGTCTGCGTGCGGGACCCTATCGGCTGTTTATTTGAAGCTCGTTGAAAAAATATCCTATTTCGTAGGCGGCCGATTCCGGCGAATCGGATCCGTGCACTATGTTCTTTTCTATACCGGACGCGAAATCCTTTCTTATGGTCCCGGGATCCGCTTCCTCAGGGTTCGTGGCGCCCATGATGGCTCTTACCCTCGAGATGGCCTCTTCACCCTCAAGAACCATTACCACGCACGGTCCCGAGGACATGAAGTCCGTGAGGCTCGAGAAAAAAGGTCTTTCCCTGTGTACGTTGTAAAACCCCTCGGCCTGTTTTTTTGAAAGGTGTATCATCCTAAGCGCCACGACGCTTATTCCCTGCTCCTCAAACCTTCGAAGAACCTCACCGATCAGGTTTGCTCCGACTCCGTCAGGCTTTACTATTGACAATGTTCTTTCCATCTTTTGCCTCCGTGCGTATATGATTGAAACGACTGTTTGACTGGTAACTCTGCGGCGGGAGCTAAAACGGGATGCGCTGCCCCAAGGAAACTCGGCTCCGTATATCTAGTACTCCTTTTCAAGCCTCCCTACCAGGTTTTTTCTTCTCCTGCGGCTTTTTATCCTGAGATACACCATGTGCTTTAGATCAAGGGTGATCGGCAGATGAAATTCCTTGCTTACCATTTCGCAGACCTCTTTTCCTTTAATGCCGGGCTTCCGGGAGATCGCATCGTTTATAAAAGACTTTATTCTCCTTTTCCGGGTGCCCTCCGCCTTGTCCAGAATCTCGTCTCTTTCCGAAGCGGTAAGGTTTCTCAGATAAGCTATTAACTCGGACTTGGTAGGCTCGCTACTGTCCGTTTTAAACTTTTCTATCGCTACTCTTATAAATTCGCTTGAGCTTATGCCTTTACTCTCAGCGGTGGAACATACGTAGCTATAGACACTTTCGGGAATTCTGAAACTCACAAGTTTGTCTTTAACTTCGGAAGCCATGAGTTACTCCGCAGAACCAGATTCCGGCCATTGAGCGGAATCCACAGCAGGTAATCCCGCCCCCGGTTTCGGAACTAGATTCTAATTATTACGGTATGAAGAATCAAGTGTTGCATGGCTTTGCTGCGGTATTCGCAATCACGCTCTGGAACAGGCCGGTTTTCTAGGTTATTCTGGTAGTGCCTAGTCCTACCGATTATGAGGGTGAGCTCGCAACTACACGTCATTAGGCAAAGCGAAGTGAATAATTTTTCCATCGGGCTTCTTTTCTTTCTGTTGACCGTTTTTCCCGCGGTCCCCTACAGCGGTGCGGTTACTATCGAGGCGATATACACTGACGCTCGGGGAATCGGGTTTAATGATACGACCGGGCTGACGGAGGGGCAGAGGGCGCGCCTCGGCGACGGCGGCAATAACGCGAGCACCCTGGGGCAGGCGAGGCGAAACGCCTTTGAGCACGCCGCCGGTCTGCTTGAAGAGAAGTTGCCGGGTCCGAACACGATCCGGGTCGAAGCGTCGTTCAGGTCCTTTGGCGATGAAACCACGGTTGCCAGAACTCTTATGGGGAAGTCTGTAAATTTCCCTCCAGAAGAACTGCTGCACATAGCGTACCCGCCGGCACTTGCGGAGAAGATCAAAGGACAAGCTTTAATAGATGAATCGGTGCCTCATTTCAGAGTGGAATTCTCCAGAAACTCGCGTTTTTATTACGGTTTTCACGGGGAAGCGCCGTCATATTCCATAGATTTTGTTACCCTTGCCGTGCATGAAATTATTCACGGGCTCGGGTTTCATTCTTCCCTTAATGAAGATGGTTCTTTTCCCAGCGATACGATTAACGTAACGTACGGGAATCGGAGTTATTCGCTTGATATAGAGGAGTGGCAGAGAATCTACGACGTACAGATGTATTCGGAGGGAGACGGTGAGTTTATCGTCAATCTTGAGCCGGAGCAAAGAGAGCAGGCCATCATTTCCGGCACCGGTCTTTTGTGGGACGGAACCGTGCGGCCCGGGAAGGAGAATTCGTGCAGTTACGCTCAGCGCATGGCCGAGCTTAAATCCGCCGGCGTGGCTCCGGGCGGAAAACCCCGGATACATGCTCCCTCGATTTTTGAAAAAGGCAGTTCCATAACCCATGTTCATACGGATGCGGACGATATTATGGAATATCTTTATCCCTTTCCGAGGGACATGGACCTTAGCCTTGCCATGCTGAAGGACATGGGCTGGGACATCGATGATGAAGGTTTTCCCCCTTCCTGCGTTCCGACCGGGATAAGCGTCACGCCGACTTCGGGCTTGTGACCACGGAGGGAGGCAGGGCGGCTACATTTCGGGTGAAGCTTGAGTCAGAACCGATGAGCGACGTCGTGATCCCCCTCCGCAGCAGCCATCCGTCGGAGGGAACGGCCGATACTCAGGCGCTTCGGTTCACCCCCGATGACTGGGATGTTGCGCAGACGGTGACGGTAACCGGTATGAGAGACAGCGAAGAGGATGGTCCCCAGCGCTACTCTATCGTGCTTGAGAGGGCGCAGAGCCGGGACAGGTTCTATAATGGCTTCGATCCGGATGACGTGTCGTTAACCAACAGGGAGGATGATCCGGGTGGTGGATGCGCAATTGCTGCGCAAGAACAGGTTAGGAATACGTCTGGAAACGGGGCGATTGCCTTTCTTTTGCTCCTCGCGCTTTCGGTTTTAGCAATTTCAGGCAAAAGCTTACGAAAAGAAAAGCGGCATTCCCCCCGGATGAACTTTCTTTCTCATTAAGCGAATCCCTGCTGGTGTGGACAACCCTTGTTTCCGTGCTGTATACTGTTGCCCCGAAGGTTTTTAGAGGAAAAAGGAATTAGCACTAAGAGCTTGACTGTCTTTAGCTGCTTTTCCTCATCTTTTTTAAATCATATCCGCATCTTACAATCTTGGAGGCAGTAGAAATGGAAAGGTTTGTTATTCCCCATGAGCATGAAATTACCAAAGAGGACAGAAGGAGGCTGAACGGCCACGGTTCTTTGATTGTCTGGTTCACAGGACTTCCGAGTTCCGGAAAATCCACTCTTGCAAATGAAATCGAAAAAGAACTTATACAGCGAAACCACCGCACGTACATACTGGACGGAGACAACGTCAGAATGGGTCTCTGCAAGGACCTTGGTTTTTCCGCCGAGGACCGCGAGGAGAACATAAGGAGAATAGGGGAGGTATCGAAACTTTTCATGGACGCGGGCGTCCTGGTGCTTTCCGCCTTTGTTTCTCCTTACCGCGCCGACCGTGACGCAATAAGGGAGCTTGTGGAGGAAGGAGAATTCGTAGAGGTATTCGTCGACTGCTCCGTTGAGCAGTGCGAGCAGCGGGACGTAAAGGGGCTTTACAAGAAGGCAAGAGAGGGGGTTATAAAGGGATTTACGGGGATTGACGACCCGTATGAGGAGCCTTCTAACCCCGAAATCGTGGTTGACACTGAGAAACACTCGATCGATGAGTGCAAGCAGCAGATAATCGATTACCTGATCGCGCGCGACGCGGTGAACATGTGATAAGGGAGTCCCGGAAGCCGTCTCTGCTTGGCCGCTTCTTTTATTCGCGGTTATAGATCATAATAATAGGACTGCGTTAAAGTTTTTCTCGGAAACAAAGATGTCTGCTTCAAACAATGAATCGGGGTCTTCTGACTCAATTAGCCCAGCCGAGCTGATAAGCGGTATTGCTGAGAATTCAAGGAAAGCCTCAAGAACCCTGGCTTCCGCCCCGTCTTCCCAGAAAAACGACTTTCTTCTGCGCTTTGCGGAACTTCTGGTGAAAGAAACCGATAATCTGCTCTCAGAAAACGCAAAGGATGTTTCCGACGCCGAAGAAAAAGGTCTCTCGGCCGCCCTTGTGGACCGCCTTAGGCTTAATCCTTCGAGGATAAGCGCCTGGCTGACGGACTGCGGGAGATAGCGGAGCTTCCCGACCCCGTGGGCAAGATATCGGCAAAGTGGGACAGGCCGAACGGGATTTCCGTTGAGAAAAAAAGAATCCCCTTGGGCGTTATAGGGATTATTTACGAGTCAAGGCCGGGTGTTACGGCCGACGCCGCGGGACTCTGCGTGAAATCCGGCAATTCCGTAATTCTCCGCGGCGGCTCTGAGACGATAAGATCAAACCTCGCCATCTCCCGGCTGATGGCCGATTCTCTTTCCTGAAGCGGCCTTTCGCCGTATACAGCCCAGGTCGTCCCGGTTACCGACAGAGAGGTAGTGACCGAGATGCTCAAGCTTGAGGACAAAATAGATCTCATTATTCCCAGGGGAGGGGAAGGGCTTATAAGGTTTGTCGCTGAGAACTCAAGGATTCCGGTTCTTAAGCACTACAAGGGGGTCTGCCACGTTTACGTGGATGAGCACGCCGACTTGAAAATGGCCGAGGAAATCTGCCGGAACGCGAAAGTCCAGAGACCAGGGGTGTGCAACTCCATGGAGACAATGCTTGTGCATTCCTCCGTGGCGCGCGACTTCCTGCCCGCTGCGATAGAAAGGCTTGAGGGAGAAGGAGTCAGCATAAAGGGCTGCGAGAGCACGAGGGAACTTATTCCCCACCTGGCTTCGGCGACGGAAGGGGACTGGTACGAGGAGTATCTTGACCTTATCCTGAACGTAAGAGTTGTTTCGACGATTGACGAGGCTATAGACCATATACAGACTTACGGCTCCATGCATACGGATGCCATAGTTACGAAAGACCCTGAAAACTCTGAGAAATTCGTAAAAGAAGTGGATTCCTCCGCGGTCATGGTCAATACGTCGACCAGGTTCAACGATGGTTTCCAGCTGGGTCTCGGCGCCGAAATAGGCATAAGCACTTCAAAACTGCACGCGTTTGGCCCGATGGGGCTTGAGGAACTGACCACTTCGAAATTCGTGGTAAGGGGAGACGGTCAGGTAAGGGGCTGAACCTTTCGGCGGCTCGGGGGGATTTTCGCGGAATTGCCCGGTTCTGCGAAGGTATGGCAGGGGGCTTGAAAAACAGATGCTTGTTGAACTCAGGCTTAATAATTTCGCCATAATAGACGAAATTTCCATCAATTTCGGGGCAAACCTGAACATAATTACCGGAGAGACCGGCACCGGTAAGTCACTGATCGTTGACGCTATAAACATAATCCTCGGTGACAAGTTCACGGCGGACCACGTTAAATCGGGCGACAAGCAGACATCGGTAGAAGCTCTTTTCGAAGTTCCGGGTGATTGCGGCATCGGGGAGAAACTCAAGCGGTTCGGCATCGGGGAGGGAGAAGGCGAGCTTGTAATAAAAAGGGTTTTTAACCCGGGTGGAAGGAACAGGATTTACATAAACGGTTCGATAGCGACGCTCGGGACGCTCTCTGAGGTGACCGACGGACTTGTTAACATGTTCGGTCAGCACGAACACCAGAGCCTTCTTAAAAGAAGCAATTATTTAAATTATTTAGACGCTTTTTCTAAACTTGAACATGAAGTCTCCGAATACAAGGTCTCCTACGCCGAACTCGTGCGCGCGGAGAATGAACTTGAGGCACTCAGGAAAAAAGAGCAGGACGGGGCGGAAAAAGAGGATTATCTAAGGTTCCAGGCCGAGGAGATAAAAAAGGTCTCCCCGGCGCCGAATGAGGATTCAGAGCTTGAGGCGGAGAAAGTCAGGCTTGAGAACTCAGAGAGGTTCTCATCTTCGCTCACAAGCGCGACCGGGCTTGTGTACGAGGGGGAGAGCTCGGCGATGGGTTTTTTAAAGCAGGCTCTCTCTGATCTTGAGAAGGTTTCGGACCTTGATTCGTCTCTCGGGGAGCTTCGCGACAGAATCGCTGCCATACTAATAGAAACCGAAGATGTTTTCTACGGTCTGAGTGAATTTGCGGGAAAGATAGAACACAACCCCGAGAGGCTTGAAGAGGTGCTCTCGAGGCTTGAAGAAATAAGCAGGCTTAAGAGAAAGCACGGGGATTCTATCGAGGAGATAATAAAAAAACAGCAGGAGATCGAGGCTGAGCTTGAAGGACTTGAGAATTCGGCTGAGATGCTTCGGGAAATCGAGCGAAGAAGGGATTCCCTGAGGGAGCGGGTTTCAGCGGCTGCCTCTTCGATTTCGGCCGGAAGAAAAGCGGGAGCCGGGCGGCTTCAGGATCTTTTCTCAGAGCAGGCAGAGTCGGTCGGGCTTAAAAACGCCCGTTTCGAGGTGGAATTTTCGGAAAAGGACCTCTCTGGAGACGGCATAGACAGCGTACAGCTTCTTTTCTCCGCCAACCCGGGCCAGGCCCCTAGGCCCGTAAGCAGGGTCGCTTCCGGCGGAGAACTCTCAAGAATAATGCTTCTGCTTAAAAGTTTCGTTTCCACCGGCGATGCCGGCTCGATCTTCATATTCGATGAAGTGGATGCCGGCATAGGGGGAGTTGTAGCAGAGAGCATAGGGAGGAAAATAAAGGATCTCTCGGACCAGAGCCAGGTAGTGTGCATAACGCACCTACCTCAGGTTGCTAAGTTCGCGAACACCCATCTGCTGGTTGCGAAGGAATTCGGCGAGAGCGAGACGGATGTCTCGGTGGATGCCCTCGGTGAAGAGGAGAGGGTAATGGAAATAGGCAGGATGCTTGCCGGAAAAAGCGTGTCCGAAAAAACTTTTGAAGTCGCCCGCGAACTGATAAAGGGAGCTAGCTGATCGTATTTGCCTCGTAGGAGCAGAAAACCACCGCGGTAAGAACCGTCGTCCAGAGTCCGTTCTTATCTCCCACCGCAGTCTGCGTTATGTTTCTGCTTTTTACCTTGTGCCCGCTTATCTCCCATATGTCTTTCTGCTCGTCGTAACTTTTATCGGGATCAAAGGGGGCGTTAAGGGTGGTAGCGAGCATGTAGGCGGCAAGGTCTTCTGCGTACTCTCCCGCGAGGGTCTCTTTTTGCCCGTAGCTATGGTGTTCCGAGATGTATCCGTAGCGTGTCTTGTCCTTCGGGACCGCAAGGCCGGTTGACGCGGCGATGAGCCTGCTGGGCTCGTTTGTGGAATTCTCGCTCATTACCACAAACGCTATTTGCCCGGGAGAGAGCAGGGTGAGTCCTTGCTTTCTGCTTACGAGCTGGCAGCCCGGGGGAATATGCTTGAAACCTTGACCAGATTGAACTGAGCGATGCCCGCGTCCCTTAGGGCAAGTTCAAAGCTTGAGAGCTTTTTCTTGTGCTTGCCTACACCCTTGGTTACAAAAGCTTTCGTAGGGGTCAAATACCCACTCCTTCTAAGTCTGCATTCAAGTTATATTTACAGGATGAATTTGTCAAACGGGGGTAAGACGCGATGAAATTCGGAGCGCATGTTTCAATAGCAGGCGGGATTGAGAACGCCCCGCTCAGGGCGAGGCAGCTTGGATGCGAATGCTTTCAGATGTTCACCCGTTCGCCAAGAGGCGGCAGACCCCCCGAGCTTGAAGATCGCCTGCTCGAGGCCTTTTTTCTTAACTGTTCTGAGGTCTCTATAAGCGATTACTACGTTCACACTCCTTATTTCATAAACCTGGCTTCCGGAAAAGAGGACCTGAGAGAAAAAAGCGTGGATCTTGTAAGGGAGGAGCTTGAGAGATCAAGCACACTGGGGGTGAAATACATGATGACCCACATAGGAAGCTCAAAGGGACTGCAAAGGGAAGCGGCGGTAGACAACGTGGTTGACTCCGTTTTGAGAATTCTCGGGGACTACAGCGGCACGACGCAGCTTCTGCTTGAGAACACGGCGGGGCAGGGGGATACCATAGGTGCGAGCTTCGAGGAGATTTCTCTCATACTGAAGCGCGTTGCGTATGACGATCTCGGGGTCTGTATAGATACAGCCCACATGTTTGCCTCAGGATACGACATAAGGACCCGCGAGAGCGTAGAGGAAGTGGTAGGAGCGCATCGGCGCCGCGTTTGCTCCGGGAACCGTGAAACTTGTTCACGCGAACGATTCCAAGGCCGAATTCAACTCAAGCAAGGACCGCCACGAACATGTAGGAGAGGGAAAGATAGGGATTGACTGCTTCAGCGCTATGATCGGGAACCCGTTTTTTGAGAATCTCGACATGATAGTGGAAATGCCTCCACCCGAGGTGTCAAAGGACATTGAGCTTCTTAAGGGACTGAGGGACGGAAGTACGTAACCTCAGGGCGAGAGCGAAAACCCGCTTTCACCTGTCTGTCGACCGTCAACGTAGATATTGTTTTTCTCGTCAATCGCTACCCTCCCGTTTGCGATCAGGTCGTGGACCACGAAGGGGAAAAGCTTCCATTCTCCCTGTTCTCTTATTTTTTCTTCCATTGCCGCCTCGTTTGCGATATCGAAGCCCTCAAGCGATATATCGGCTGACTGGGCAACCACGGTTCCGAACCTTGTCTCAGGATCGTTTTCAAGATAGGCAGTGCATCTTAATGTCCTCTCGCCGTTTTCTATGGCCTGTACGCACGCGGTTTTTCCTCTTACGAGATAATTCTTTGTTGTGTCCCCGGGGTAGAGGTTTACGATCCTGTTTGCAAACCTCTCGGTGAAGAGACGGCTAAGCCTTCTCCTGTATCCGGCCAGCACCACGAGATCGGGGTCAAAAATCTTTTCAATAAGGGAAATCACCGCCGAATCGTAAAGCACTCGTCCGTTTTCATCAGAAGGTGGTTTCCCGAGATCTGCGAAGAACTTCTCGGAACTTATGTAGGAAGTACTGATTCCAAGTGTTTCTGCCTTTGCGAGAACCGGGGCCTTGGGGTCATTTGAAAAGACATGCTCTACGGTCCCGTAGTTTTTTCCGCCGTCTTGTTCAAGCTCCATTTGCCTTGAATGTATTTTCTCGAAATTCGTTCCTCTGCCCGAGGCAAGCACGAGAATTTTCATCGGGCGGGCGGTATCCGAGTAAAGTGGCGTTATTTGCATTGATTCCTTTATCGTTTAATTTTTATGCGATTCCAAGTAAGTGTGACGCAGTATGACAGAAAGCAGAAACCTGATCACGAGAATCGCTACGGCCGTCGTGGCCGTACCGATACTTCTTCTCATATTCTACCACGGGGGAGTGTATTATCTCGCTTTGATGTGTCTGATTGCGGCTCTGTGTTCCATTGAGTTCTTCGCGCTTGCGGGCCCGGATATCCGTAAGTCGAGAAGAACTTATATAACGGCTATTTCCCTGCTTCTGATCGTGAGCGCGTTTTTCGACTTCACGCTCATGAATCTTTTTTTCACCCTTCTGATATTTCTTTCCATAATACTGGAATTTCGCAAAAAGGATTTCAGCGACTGCCTGCGAGACCTCGGCATGACTCTTCTGCCGCTTATATATTTCGGCTGGATGCTTGCCCACGGAGTGTTGCTGAGAAATATCTCGGGTGGCGAGAGTGCTTTGTATTACGGTTCATATGGTCAGGGTCCCGAAGACATCGGCTTTTTCCTCGTGGTGCTAGCAGTTTCCTGCACTTTTCTTAACGACACAGGAGCGTTTTTCTTTGGGAAAGCTTTCGGGAAGAAGAAGCTGGCCAGTCATATAAGTTCAGGCAAGACCGTGGTAGGTCTCATAGGCGGGTTCTTTGTTTCGGTCGTAAGCGCTTTCGTAGTGAATCTTATATTCAGCAACCCTCTTCCTGCTCTCTGGGTGGTTCTTTACGCGGTAATAATAGCCGCGGCCGCGGTTGCGGGCGATCTTTTCGAATCCACCATAAAAAGAGGGGCGGGGGTAAAGGACTCCGGCTCCCTGATTCCCGGACATGGAGGGGCGCTTGACAGGTTCGACAGCCTGATATTTGTCTTTCCTTGTACATATTATACTTCTCTGATTTTCTTTCGCCTAAGCGAGACAGGCGCTGTCCTGTAAGGAAGGGTGAAAATGGAAATATCCATAGTGGACAGGGAGGAATTCATTGACGGACCGGGGAGGGAGGAACTGGTGGGGTTGGTTAAAAGAATACTTGCGTATCTCGATCTCTCCGCCCGAAGCGAACTCTGTGTTTCGCTTATAAGCGACGGGGACATGAGGGAGCTTAACAGGCAATACAGAGAGATTGACGCGACTACGGACGTTCTCTGCTTTCCTCAGAAAAGCGATGTAAACCCCGACGTGAGAAGGAAAAAGAGGTGCTTAACTATCTTGCTAAGACGGGAGCAACTTCTGGGCGATATAGTGATATCCTACGAGACGGCCGTCCGTCACTCCCGGAGGCTTGAGATTACGGTTGGAGAAGAACTGCGTCTGCTTATAGTCCACGCGGTTCTGCACCTGCTTGGATTTGACCACAAGGGGAAAAAGGAAAGGGAGATAATGCGTGAGAAAGAAAAAGAGGTGCTGGACTACCTTGCCGAGGAAGGGTAAGCGTCCTCCGGTTACTCAGGTTCTTTAAATTCCTCTTTAATCTTCTCGATTTCTTTTACTGTAGGTAAGTCCTTAAGGTTCTTAAGGCCGAATGTCTCGAGAAAAAGATCAGTGGTTCTGTAGAGAAAAGGTTTTCCCGGAACATCCTTTCTTCCCGCGATCTCGATGAACCTCCTCTCAAGGAGCATGCTTACGCTGCTTGAGCAGTCCACCCCTCTTATCTTTTCGACCTCGACTTTTGTAACGGGCTGCTTGTAGGCTACTATTGCAAGCACTTCAAGCGCGGCCTTTGAGAGTCTGAATTTCTTTATTTCCTTGTTAAACTCGACTATGTATTGGGAATACTCGGGACGGGTCCTGAACTGATATCCCCCGGCGACGCTGCTAAGAACGAAACTTCGTCCCATTTCCTCCCAGCGCCCCTGGAGTTCATCCAAGGCGGCGGTTATCTCTTTTTTCTCGACGTCTTTCAGAAAGCTTGAGATTTCCTCAGTAGTTAAAGGGTGTTTCGAAATGAATATCAAGCATTCTATTATGTTTGCAAGAGAATTTCTATCGTCCATTTTCCTCCCTCAGAATTATCTTTATGGGTTCTTCGAAGGTCGGCTGAAAAACATCCAGTATGCCGTCTTTCAGCAGTTCCAATATCGAGAGAAAGGTTATCACGAGATCCATGCGGTTTTTATCCCCTTCAAAGAGATCTCCGAAGAAAACCTCTTTCTTACCTCTCATTATTTCGATCATCTGGTTTTTTCTTTCATCGACGGTGTATGTCTGCGGGGTAAGGGATATTTCCTTGGTCTCAGCCTTCTTTCTGTCCTCGCACACCTTGGAGAAGGCGTCCACCAAGGACCAGAGGTCGAATTTCACGAATTCCGTCTCTTCTTCAGGCTCCCCGAACATCTCCCTGCGGTCATAACCCGCCAGGAAAACGTCTTTTCCGAGAATTTCCATCCCCCCGAGCTCAGCCGCCGCGTCTCTGTATTTCTCATACTCAAGCAGGCGTCTTACGAGTTCCTCCCTGGGGTCCTCTTCCTCTTCTTCGCCTTCTTCCTTTATCCTGGGAAGAAGCATGCGCGATTTTATGTACCCCAGTTCGGCCGCCATGGACATGTAATCCCCGACGATCTCGAGGTTCACGTCCTTAAGGAACTCAAGATATTCAAGATACTGCTCGGTTATGCGTGCGATGGGTATGTCGTAGATGTCCACCTCGTGTTTTTTTATAAGGTGAAGCAGCAGGTCAAGGGGGCCGTTGAATATCTCGAGCTGTACGCTGTAGGCTGACTGCGGATCTTCCATTTCTCCCTTCCTCTGGGTAGTCACTACGGATTCATCGCCCGGATCACGATCTCGAGTTCGCTCGGGCTGAAATTGCACAACTCTATAAAGATAACCACAGGAACGCGTATGAAGTAGCCCAGGAATTGCCCCCCGAACAGGAAAAAGGCGAAAAGGATGAATATTCCGTAAGTCTCAAATCTTGCGTACCTGTAAGCGAGACTGTCGGGAAGCAGTCCGTAGAGCACCCGCGAGCCGTCAAGCGGCGGAACGGGGATCATGTTGAAAACCGCTAGCACTATCCCTATGTATATGAACCACACGAGCATCCGCGCTACAACGTCAACCCCGCTTCCCGGGGGTATGGCCGCGAAGTTCTCAAATATGGCCTTTAGAATCACGGCCGCCGCAATCGCGGTCAGAATGTTGGACACCGGGCCTGCAAGCGCGACCATGAGCATGTCTTTTTTCGGGTTCCTGAAGTTCCTCGGGTCAACGGGAACCGGTTTCGCCCATCCGAAATGCACTATGAAAAGCAGCAGGGTTCCCAGAACATCGAGGTGCACCAGAGGGTTAAGCGACAGTCTTCCCTGTCTCTTCGCCGTGTCGTCTCCGAGCCTGTAGGCCACAAGCGCGTGGGCGTACTCGTGTATGGTAAGGGAAAAAAGGATTACGGGGACCAGTATTATGAGAAATTGGTAGTTCATATCGATAGTTTACGCTCTGGGGTGAGATTTTTCGTGTATGCGTTTCAGTCTTTCCTTCTCAACATAAGTGTATATCTGGGTCGTGGATATGTCTGAGTGACCGAGCATGGCCTGTATGGCCCGCAGGTCGGCCCCCCGCTCAAGCAGGTGCGTGGCGAAGGAGTGGCGAAGCACGTGGGGGGTTATGTGGGAGTGTATGCCGGCGGCGAGTGCGTAGTCCTTTATCATGCGCCAGAAGCGCTGACGGCTCATCTTGGAGCCGGTTCTCGAGGTAACGAAAAGGTACTCAGAACTCCTATCGCGAAGAAGCCTGGGCCTTGAGTCAGAAAGATAGTCCCTTACTTTCCTGATGGCGGCGTCGCCTATGGGAACTATTCTCTCCTTGCTTCCTTTGCCGAGGGTGATGACGTAGCCGTGGTCAAGATTAACGCGGTTAAGTTCAAGGGCGATAAGTTCCGATACCCTGACCCCGGTTGCGTAGAGGACCTCGAGCATCGCGCGGTCCCTGAGCGCCTCGGCGGACTTGCCTTCCTCGGGCTCCCGAAGTAGTCTCTCGACCTCTTCAAGCGAGAGAGTGTGGGGGAGGGTTTTCGCGGGCTTGGGAGAGACGGTGTTTCTAAGCGGATCCTCGGTTATGACATTTTCTGTGAGCAGGAACCTGAAGAACTGCTTTATGGAAACTATGTTTCTCGCCACGCTTCTCGGGGAGAGCTTCTTTTTCCTGAGGTGCTCGAAAAAAGCGGCTATTTCTCCTTCGCTTACGGCTGTGGGGTCGGATATGCCCCTTTTGTCTAGAAAGGCCACAAGGGATGATATGTCCCTTGAATATGACTGAATGGTGTTTTTCGAAAGGCCCCTGTTCATCGTGAGATATACAAGGAACGAATCGAGGTGCTCATCCATTAATCTTATGTTCCGACCTGCCAGGAACTCAGATATTTCTTCTGTTCGGCCGTCAGGGTGTCTATGGTGACTCCCAGGGTTTTAAGCTTTATCTTGGATATCAAGCTGTCTATTTTCTCCGGGACGTCGTGAACGTCGTTCTCAAGCGTCCCTCCGTTTTTCACCATGTACTCGCAGCAGAGCGCCTGGTTGGCGAAGCTCATGTCCATCACGCTTGAAGGATGTCCCTCGGCCGCGGCCAGGTTTATGAGCCTTCCTCCGCCGAGAACATTGATTCTCCTTCCGTTCTCTAGGGTATGTTCCTCAACGTACTCCCTTATGGCTCTTTTCGAGGTCGTTATCTCGCCGAGGGCGTCGAGATCAAGTTCCACGTTGAAGTGTCCGGAATTGGCTACGATCGCCCCGTCTTTCATTCTCTGGAAGTGTTTTTTCCTTATGACGTGTATGTTGCCCGTAACGGTGCAGAAGAAGTCTCCAAGCGGTGCTGCCTTCTCCATCGTCATCACCCTGAATCCGTCCATCGTGGCCTCGAGTCCCGCAAGCGGCTCAACCTCGGTTACGATGACGTTCGCTCCCAGTCCTCTGGCTCTCATGGCAAGTCCTTTTCCGCACCATCCGTATCCTGCGACTACGAAGGTCGTGCCGGAGACAAGCCTGTTGGTGGCGCGTATGATTCCGTCAAGAGTGCTCTGTCCCGTGCCGTAGCGGTTATCGAAAAGGTGCTTGGTATCCGCGTTGTTAACGGCGACTATCGGATACTGAAGCACTCCGTCATCCGCCATGCTCTTGAGTCTTATTACTCCGGTTGTCGTCTCTTCGGTTCCCCCGATCACGTCGTCTATCAGGTTTTTACGGTCCGTGTGCAGCGTTGATACCAGGTCCGCCCCGTCATCCATGGTTACGTGCGGGCGGGCGGCCAGCACTGCGTTTATATGCTTGTAGTAGGTTTTGGTGTTTTCTCCCTTTATCGCGAAAACGGAGATTTTATGGTTCTTTACCAGGTGGGCGGCGACGTCATCCTGCGTGCTGAGGGGGTTTGACGCGCAGAGGTAGGCTTCTGCTCCTCCGGCCTTAAGGGTGGTCATTAGATTCCCAGTTTCTGTGGTAACGTGAAGGCACGCGGCCACTCTTACTCCCTTAAGAGGTTTTTCTTTCTTGAATCTTTCCTCTATCTGCTTTAGAACGGGCATTTCCTGTGCGGCCCATTCGCTTCTCAGTTTTCCCTCGCGGGCAAGCTTTAAGTCTTTTACGTGATAATCCATCTGTTCCTCCGTTGCTTTTTCGCGGTCAAGAGTCCCGAGCGCTCTTCGGCTCAGGCGTTCTCCAGGGCTTTTTTAAGTTCCGCGATTCTGTCTGTCTTCTCCCATGAGAAAGTTTCTTCGTTTCTCCCGAAATGGCCATAGGAAGCGGTGTTCCTGTAGATGGGTCTTCTTAGCCCGAGGTGCGATATTATTCCCTCAGGAGTGAAATCGAAAATCTCCCTCACTGCTTCTGAGATCTTCTCTTCCGGCAAAGCGGCCGTGCCGAAGGCGTCGATCATCACCGAAACCGGCTCCGCAACCCCGATTGCGTAGGCAATCTGCACCTCGCAGCGCGAGGCCAGAGAGGCCGCGACTATGTTTTTCGCCACGTACCTTGCCATATAGGCCGCGCTTCTGTCGACCTTGGAAGGGTCCTTTCCAGAAAACGCCCCGCCGCCGTGTCTTGACCACCCGCCGTAGGTGTCGACTATGATTTTTCTTCCCGTAAGGCCTGTGTCTCCCATTGGACCCCCGATTACGAAGTTCCCCGTGGGGTTTATATGAATTTTCGTGTTTTCAGAAACAAACGTTCCAATGCAGGGGTTTATTACGGTTTCCCTGATTCCCTCGAAGATATCCTCGTACGAGACGTCCGGTGAGTGCTGGGATGATATGACTACCGCGTCCACTCCGACCGGTTTCCCGTTTTCATACCTGAAGGTGACCTGGCTTTTTCCGTCAGGCCTTAAAAAGGGCAGGATGCCATCTTTTCTTACTTCGGAAAGACGCTTTGCCAGCTTGTGGGCGTAGAGTATGGGCGAGGGCATGAATTCCTCAGTTTCATCACACGCGTAGCCGAACATGAGCCCCTGGTCGCCGGCTCCTTTTTTGTTGACTCCAAGCGCTATGTCCGGGGACTGCTTGTCGATCGTGAGGAGGACCGAACAGGTATCCGCATCAAACCCCATGGCGCTGTCTGTGTAGCCGATCTCTTTTATCGTGTCTCTTGCTACCTGTCGTATGTCGACCTGGCTTTTCGTCGTTATCTCGGCGGAAATCACCACAAGGCCGGTTGTGATCAGTGTCTCGCACGCGACCCTGCTGTCGGGGTCCTGCTCGATCATGGCGTCGAGTATGGCGTCTGATATCTGATCCGCAATCTTGTCCGGATGGCCTTCCGTTACGGATTCCGAGGTGAATATGAAGTTTTTAGGGGACATTAAGCGACCTCAAAAGTCCAAGTAATATAATTATTCTGGTCTTCCTGTCAACAACCCGTTTTTTGTATGAACCCAAACAAATTGACCGGTTTTTGAGTTAACTGGCTGTCCGGTCCTAGGGAATTTATCTTGATTGAGCGCTTGAAGGCGAAATCTCATATCATGTATCATTTGCGGGTTATTTACACAAGAACGAAATGGTCAGTAACACGTCCTGAAAAAACGACGAATTCTCGAGGAGGGATAGACTTATGAAAGGGTTTTTCTTAGCTGTAACTTTAGTTCTGGTGAGTGTTTTTATTGCTGTTCCGTCTTTTGCGCATGACGGGGATCATCAAGACACGACCTTGGCCAGTGCGGTAATGAATGGTGTTGACAATGACGAAAACAGAGAGGCTCTCAAAAACTTCGTTATGCATGCGAAAGCTCATATTGAGGAGGCTGTGCATATTGAAGATTTTCTCATTCTCCTGAGCGAATTTCGAGACGAGCAAGGAGATTGGATTGCGCATGAAGGTAGCATATACCTCTATATTTTCACGGCGGGCGAAGCCGACG
Source organism: Thermodesulfobacteriota bacterium (assembly GCA_964291665.2). Classification (GTDB taxonomy): domain Bacteria; phylum Desulfobacterota_D; class UBA1144; order Nemesobacterales; family Nemesobacteraceae; genus Nemesobacter. The sequence goes on from OZ219814.1 coordinate 20,223, forward strand.
AACACGGTGAGCACGAGGAGGTAGCTGTTTTCAATGCAATCAATCCTGCGGTAGAAGGCATTAACCTACATGGAGTGACAGATGCTAACGGAGTGGAGATTGCCCATGAACTTATAGACACAGCAACAGAACCGGGAAGAGATGGTTTTGGCGAGTATACGTGGGATGATCCGAGAATTGAAGGGGACGAAGTGAACGAAGCGGGAAAATCCCCCGGTACTTCTGACAAGGTCAGCTATACTGTAAAAGTAGAACTTCCCGGTGGTGAGCAGCTAACATCAACAGAATTTGTGCTGGGTTCCGGCTTTTACCCGACCCCGTTGATGGATGATAGTGATGATGGATGTGCGATTGCAGGAGGAACCACTGGAAAAGACAGCCTCAGCTCGCTGTTTAACCTGTTTTTAATGGTATCCGCCATGTTTCTGGCGGTCTCGTGGAGAATCCACACAGTCAGAAAATAAATCTGCGCGGTTGCCGGGTTAGACGGATGTTTTTCCCGGGCATCTTAATTCCATAAAAAACGCGAACACTGTTCGGGCCGCGCGCTGTGCACGCGGAACGAACAATAGTGTGTACATGACAGATGCCGAGAGGATCATCAGGATCGTTTTCCGGTAGTAAAAAGTTTCGAAAAATTGTTTCTGTCCCGCTATCGTCTCGGGATTCGCTTCCTGGCGTGGAATGGCCTAGGGGCGCGTGGGTTTTTGCCGTTGTTCGGGTAAAATACCAAAGAATCCCGTTGCGCTTTGCGGAGAAAGTTAAATGAAGAAACTCCTGGCTCCTTCGATACTCTCGTGTGACTATCTTCGTCTTGAAGACGAGGTGACCGCCGTCTGTGAGGCGGGCGCCGATCTTATACACGTGGACGTGATGGACGGGCACTTTGTTCCGAACATAAGCATAGGAATACCCATAGTGGAGGCGATTTCCCGGATGGAATCGCCACCCCAGATGGATATACACCTTATGATTGATAGTCCCGAGAAATTCACGGAAAAATTCATAGACGCGGGTTCTCCTCACGTGAAGATTGTCACGGTACAGATGGAGGCCTGCAACCTTCTCTACAGCGCTCTTTCCTCGATCAGGTGGAGAGGGGTTATGACCGGGGTGGCCCTTAACCCCGCAACCCCGATCGGCGTGATAGAGGAAAAGCTCATGGAACTTATAGACGTGATAGTGATAATGACCGTGGAGCCTGGGTTCGGGGGTCAGAAATTCATTCCCGAAATGCTGTCGAAAATAAGAGATCTCAGATCTCTTCTCGACAAGATGGATGGAAAGAAGCCGCTTATTGAAGCTGACGGCGGGATAAATCTCGGGAATATAAGGGAAGTGATCGAGGCCGGGGCGGACATAGTGGTAACGGGATCCGGAATATACAAGACGGAAAACTATGCCGATACGATGTCGGCCATGCGCGAGATTATGGGGTAGTGGGTCGGACCCAAAGGTCGCGTGTTTTTCCGGGGAAGATGAAGTCTCAAGAGCGAAACTACATAGCCGACATAGAGCGGTATTTTCTCGGGCTTGCGGGAAAGGGTCTCATGCTTTCGGCCAGGGACTACGGTCTCATAAGGGAACTTGGCGAAAAATCCGTCTCAAAGGAAATGGTGATTAAGGCCATAGCCTATGGCTTCGAGCAGAAGAGGCAGAGAGGGGCCGAGAAGCCGAGAGGGCTTTTTAACATAAGGCATGAAATTGAAGATTACCTGAGAACCCAGTCTGTAGAACGGGAATCGAAACAGACAAGGCCCCAGAGCTCCGGTTTTACAAGAAGCAGCATAATAGAACAAGTCCTAAAGAGGCTTGACAGAGTCATAGTTGAGGAGAAAAGAGAGGATATACGGGGGAAATACGAGAAACTCAGACGCAGGGTTCGGGAGACGGACGGCGCGGGGTCCGCTAACATATACAAACAGTTTGATTTGCTGTGGCGGGATTTCATGGGGGATGTTTTCTCAGGTCTTTCCACGGAGAGGCAAAAGCAGATAACTGATGCTGCGCTAAGCAAGCTTCCCGCCAAGGCGAAACTCTACGACGAGGATGCCAAGAGGAAAACCCTTAACGCCTTCAGGGATGAAATCGTATGCGAGACTTTCGGCATAAATAATGTTTTCACGATGAAATGACATGGCCAGAAGAAAACGCATAACTACGGGTTGTCGAAAATGCTCCGGAGGTGGGTACATCATCTCCTCCGAAAATGGTCAGTACGCTCGCGCGGAGGTCTGCGACTGCGTTTCCGAATGCAGTGACTGCGGCGGTTCGGGGACGATCTTTTTGGTGAACGAAAGGGGCTACAGGTATCTTGAGCGCTGCGGGCTCTGCGGAATGGTGAGGCTTAAGGTCAGGAGATATAACAACGCGAAAATCCCTTCGAAGTACGCCGGCGTTCTGCAGTCAGACGACATAGACCCCCGCGACAGCAGCCAGTTCGAGGCAATGACCTACGTGAAGTCGTTTGTCGATAAGTACCCGGAGAAAAAAGGCTTTCTGCTTATGGGAGGTCCCGGGCTTGCTAAAACACGCCTGGCGGTAGGGGCTATAGCGGAGCTTACCCTTCAGAAAGCCGTTGAGTGCGTGTTTACCGATTTCTTCTTTCTGCTTGGAGACCTGCGGAAAGCCTATTCCGAGGGAATTCCCGAAAACGAGATAATAGGACCATTAACAAACGCGGAGATTCTGGTTATAGACGAGATGGGAAAGGGCAAAAGTTCCGAATGGGAGCAGAACATTCTCGATCAGCTCATCTCCAAGCGCTATAATTCCTCGAAGAAAACCCTTGTTACCACCAACTACGTGGCGAGAGAGTCGCTGCCTAAAAAATCCAGGAATAAGACGGAAATACTTGAGGACAGGGTGGGGGAGAGGATAGCTTCAAGACTTTATGAGATGTGCACCCCGCTTTTCATCGAGGGAAGCGACTACAGAAAAGGTGATATCTCTTCCTAGGATAGGTTTCTCGTGGAGTAAAAAGGGGAAATGCCCTCCGCATGCCGTTTCAGTGCCCATGCCATGTCGTTAAAGCCGCGGCGCACTAGCCGGCCAAAGAGAAGCCTCTGCGTCGCACCACGAGCGACGAAGCGCCGGGCTGTCATGCGTGCGGTCCCTTAAATAGACCTGAGGAACGATGCGCTCCACTGAACCTTGGTTAATTCCGGCCTTTTAAGCGACCTTTCCAAAAAACTGCCGAAAACAGCACAGAGGCTATCATGAACAAGCTAAACAAAGCGCCTTTGGCAGTACCGCCAGCCCCGACAATCGCACACCCGTCGTCACCGCTAACTCCCGGATGGAGACCGGAACCTATTATAAGTTTCTCGCCTTCCAGAAAGTCAGGGTGGTTATAAGTTACAACATAGCTTAACTTGGGCACATCACCAGGGGCTCTGCCTTCTTCGATCCTTGGGGGCACATCATCCGTCGGATCGTCCCACAGGTACTCGACAAATCCTCCGGGGTCCTCCGGTAGCAGGCCCAGGTCCTTACATTGCCTGTCTTGGCCATTTGCTACCCTGATTACCTCATTGCCGACATCACACTCATTACCGTCCCTGAGATTAAAACTTCGGTTCTCAAGATGAGGTCCATTTCCGTTAAAGAACACCAGGTTGTTTTCAGTCATGATAAACACGTAGATACCTTTATGCTTCCAAGGTGATATCCTCCAGCAATTGCGGATTCTGGCTAACTGGGCGGGACTTTGACTGTTTTTCTCTACCTGTTCCTGAAAGTGATCCCTGAAATTCTCCACAAACTCTTTAAGTGTGTCGCTGTCTACAACATCGTGAGCAGTTCTCCCCTGAGTGATAAAGGGTTTTTCATCAATAGGCTTTGTGAAGAATGGACAATTTATATCATCAAAGCTCAGGTCAGTATCATCATGTTCTTCGTGATCATGATGATAGCCTGCAAGCAGGATAAGTTCGGTTTTCCAGACGGGGTGTTCGAACTTAACCGCGCATGCTGTCCTTTGCGTACCGTGTTCTCCCTCTTCTTCATGCTCTTGCTCTTCATGCTCATCGCCCTCCATATGCTCTTCGCCTTCTTCCAGACCATACGGAACACAACCGCCTCCTTCCATCTTCGAAGCTTCAACAAGGTCTGCTACTTCTTCATGAAGCCTTCCATCCACTAATTCTCCTCCGGGACTTACGGTATAATGAAGCAAGGTTGCATTCTGCGCTTGAGGATCATTCGCGTGAGTAAAGATCGCGCCGTCTTCATTTATCACCATCAGATATATGGTGCCGTTTTTCCAGTCCCCTTCCTCTGTGATGCTCTTCTCGAATTCTATGTTGTCGTTCGGTTCACTGATGGCCTCCCAATGGGCTTTTGCATGCAGGACAAACTCCAACATTTTTTCTTGATCCGCAACAGTGACATCGCCGGCAGTTACACTGTCGCTATGGTCATTTTCATGGGCGCCTGCGGTACTCACTGCGGAGAAGAAAACCAGCAGCGCTAACGTACAGACAAAAAAGGTTGCCGTTGCGTTTCGCATAAAGACCTTCTTTTTTCTTGTTGTTTGTTTTTCTTTTGAGCGGTTTTTCCACAAAGCTGCTGAAAACAGTACGGAAACTATCAAAAACAGGTTGAATACAGTGCCGCGAGGCGTATTCCCAACGCCCGCAATCGCACATCCTCCGTCATCATCTTCAAGGTAAATACCGGAACCGAAGATTAAATTAATTCTATTTGTTGCAGTAAGCTGCAAAGGTACTTTTTGAACATAAGTTCTCTTGGGCGAAGTGCCGGGGGCGCAGGTCTGAGGGCCATCCGGGCACTCCTCTAGGTTAACATCATCATCAGTTGTCGTTGGGTCGTCCCAGAGATAGTCAACAAAGCCATCGCTATCGGGATCGTTTACCTCTTCAATAATCAGATCTCCTACATTCACTCCATTGCGATCCCTGAGGTTAAGGGTTTTATTTTCAAGCTCGGGGGTATTTCCGTTAAAGCCTACAATTCGATTTTCGGGCATAAAGAACATGTAGATGGGGCCATGTTTCCACGGCAATGCCCTCCAGCAATGTCGGAGTCCAATTACTCCAGCACCACCAAGTCGCTTTCTCTGCTCTATGTAATAATCAATAAACTCTTGTACAAACTGCTTCAGGGTTTCTTCGTCCACCACCTCAGCAGCGGTTATCTGGGGAACATAGTAGGGACATGTTGCTTTGGCAAAAGATACATCTTCAAAACCATGGTGAAGGCCACCGATCAGGATCTCTGTAAGCTTAAAAGTTTCTTCACGAAAAACTGGATGGAGAAATTCGACAGCACAACTAACCCTTTGACTTCCGTTCAAAACATAGTTCAAACAGCCTCCATCCTGGTTTTCGCTTGCAAGCCTGATGAGTTGTTCCACAACCCGTGTTCCTTCGTCGTCCTCGAAATCATATAAAGACCCGTTTTCCGCGAGAGGTTGATATGGTTGATGAATTAGCGTGCCGTCTTTCCGTAACCGGATTACATATGTGGTGTCGCTTCTCCAGTCTCCTCCATCTATCGATGACAGGTTCTTAAATTCAACAAACGCGGCTATGCTTCCTGTAGGGACTTGGTCCAAGTGTGCTCTTATGTGCAGCACGAAATCCCTCACGTTGTCTTGGTTTGTAGGGTCAACTTGGTTGGCAGTTATGGTGTAATCATGATTGTCCTCATGAGCGCTTGCGGGGTGGATTCCGGAGAGGAAAACCAGCAGCGCTAACGCACACATAAAAAGAACTGCTTCGCTACCGGATTTTCTTGTAAGAACTCTTTTCCTTAAAGTTTTCATAACAATCTCCCTTTTGCTTCAGTTGGTGATTTCATGTGTTAAGGAGGACTTTCCTAATTTAATAAAGGATTCTTGCCGTTGTCAAGCAATTTATAGGGAGGGTGAGTCCTAAGGAATTTTTCTGTTTGTGCGGGTTAACAATCAAAGAAACCGCTGTATAAAATCAGAGTGTAATTACTAGAAATCCCAGAATTTCGAGTAAATCCTTCTGATTTCCGAGACGGTGTGTTCGCAGGTTGTCCGCTTGGGATCAAAACCGGTATCCGATACCTTAAGATCGAGTATCTCTTCTATGGCCGACCTCATGATCAGTCCCATCTCCGCAGTGTTGTAACCGCCCTCAAGCAAAAAGGCGATATTTCCACCGCAGTGCTCTTCGGCGAGTTGCATAACGAATCTTGTAAGCCTGGCGAAACCTCCTGAGGTAACCAGCATTCCACCAAGCGGATCGACCTGGTAAGCGTCAAAGCCCGCGGAGATGAGAATGAATTCCGGGGAGTATTGCTCCACTACGGGTCCGAGTATCTCGGTGAAGATTCTGAGGTAATCCTCATCCCCCAGCATTGCGGGGCAGGGGACATTAACCGTGTACCCGAGCCCGCCCTTGTATCCGAGTTCCTTAAGGCTTCCGGTGCCGGGGTAAAACGGGAACTGGTGCACGGAAAAGTAGAGCACCCTGTCCGAATCATAGAAGATGTGCTGTGTGCCGTTTCCGTGATGCACGTCCCAGTCTATAATCAGGACTCTTTCAAGGCCACAGTTGGCCAACAGGTGGGCCCCCGCGACCGCCACGTGATTAAACAGGCAGAACCCCATCGCCCTGTCGTGTTCGGCGTGATGTCCGGGAGGGCGGGCGAGTACGAATGCGGTATCGATTTTCCCTGAAAGAATATCGTTTACCGAGCATATAAGCCCCCCGGATCCCGCAAGCGCGGCGTCAAAAGAAACTTCGCACGTAGAGGTGTCGGCATCGAGTTGCGAGAACTCCTCACCGGAGGTGCTTTTCACCATGTCGAAATAGGGCTTGCTGTGTGCGAGAGTGATCTCTTCCTCCGTGGCGGGCCTCGTGTCGGCGGGAACCGTTTTCTCCATAAGGCCTGAACTCTCAAGCGCTCCCAGAATGCTGATCAGTCTTTCCGGACACTCAGGGTGCCCCGGAGGGTTCTGGTGAGCCAGGAAAAGATCGTTACTTACTATCGAGAGTCTCTTCATTTCGGATCACCTCTTTAAGATAACCTATGAGATAAAAGGAACCACAAACACAAGCTGCTTCTCCGTAACCAAGCAGTTCTTCATATGCCTCCCGGGGGTCTTTTACTGCCTCAACCGAGTCAAATTGCCCCCGGGTAAGCGCCAGAATTCTTTCCGTTTCCAAAAACTTCTTTTCCCCGGCAAGTTCCGTTATGATCAGTTTCCCCGAAACGCGGGAGAGCGTTTCGGTGAACCCTCCGATGTCTTTATTTTTAAGCATTGTTATGAGGAAATTGAATTTTTTCCCCGGATGATAAAACTCAAGCGACTTAACGAGGTTTTCCCCTGCGGCGAGGTTGTGCGCGCCGTCGATTATAACGGGAGTTTCCCTGTCTAAGTATTCCATTCGTCCCCCCAGACTGACTTCCGAAAGAGCCTCTTTTATCTTTTCCGGGTCCGTTTTGTAGCGGGTGTGCATTGTCAGCAACTCGGCCGCCGCTACGGATATAACTGCGTTTTCCACCTGGTGTGTGCCCACAAGAGAAACCTTAAGTCCCGGAATATTCCACCTGGGCCCCGCGTAATCGAAGCTCAGGTCTTCTTTCTCCCTGCAAGTGAACTCTGCTCCGATTCTGTGGCATACCGAGGAGTTCTCCCGGACCCTGCGCTCGATTACCGAGAGGGCCTCGCCCGTGCATCCGGTCACCACGAGGGCGTTTTTTTTGATTATTCCGGCTTTTTCCCCGCAATCTCAACCAAGGTGTTTCCCAGGTATTCGGTGTGGTCAAATGACACATTCGTTATAACGCCTGCCAGATGGTCGCATACGTTTGTCGAGTCCCATCTTCCGCCCATTCCCACTTCAAGAACGCCTACATCTATCGACTTGCCGTTGAAATAAAGAAATGCGGCTACGGTGAGCGTTTCGAAATAACTGAGCTCAACGCCGATCCCGGCGCAGGCGGCAAAAACCGTGCCGAGGGTCTCTTCAAGCTGCTCTGTGGTTATTTCCTCTCCGTCTACTTTTATTCTTTCCGTGACATCGATTAGGTGAGGGGATGTAAAGAGGCCTGTGCGGTAACCGTTTGCCTCGAATATTGACGCGATACAGGCCGCCACGGACCCCTTGCCGTTGGTTCCGGCAACGGCGACGTAATCCTTTTTCCTGTGAGGGGATCCCAGTTCCTCAAGAACCGCGGTGATTCTGCCGAGCCCCGGTTTTACGCTGTCCACTCCCTTTAGGCGGAGTTTTTCGAGATTCTCAAACATTTTGGGTTTACCGAGTTAAAGATAGCACATGCTGAGCTGATATCCCGCCCGGACTGCAGGAGTGTTTTTTTCGAATCCGCAGGGGCGGGACGGAGACCTGAGCTTGAGTAATCAGTCCTCAAGTATAACTACGGCGACGGAGTACTCACCGTCGTGTGATATGGTGGTATGAATTCGGGTCAGGCCCCTTTGTTCGGCGATTTCCTTTGTGCTTCCCCGAAGGTCTATGAAGGGTTTTCCAAGCTCGTTGCGCTTGACCGCTATGTTGTGAAACTTTATTCCCCGTCTGAACCCGGTCCCGAGCGCCTTGACAAAGGCCTCTTTGACCGCGTAGTTGGCCGCGTAGCTTATGTTCCTGTTTTTACCGTCACCGTTCTGCGCGAGTTCATCGTCGGTGAAGACTTTTCGAAGGAATTTCTCTCCCCATTTCTCAATAAGGTTCTCTATGCGACTGTTGCGAACCATGTCGATGCCTATGCCTGAAACCATGTTTTTTCGCCTTGTGTCCTGCTGTAGAAAAATATTATAGCAGGTTGATCATGTCTCTTACGGCTTTTCCCATTCCTGAGAAAACCGCCCGTGAAATTATGCTGTGGCCGATGTTGAGTTCCTCAATGCCGTCTATTTGCGAAACCGCGGTCACGTTAACGTAGTTAAGCCCGTGACCGGCGGATACCCTGAGCCGGTGGGAGAGGGCGTCTTCCGTCGATTTTCTGATCTTATCAAGTTCCATCATCATCCCGGTCTCTTCGCGGGCGTTTGAGTAACTTCCCGTGTGGAGTTCAACCATATGGGCTCCCGTCTCTGCTGAAGCGCTTATCTGCTCGGGGTCGGGGTCTATGAAAATGCTTACGAACAGCCCGGAACTCTTAAGCTTTTCAATCCCGGCGGCAATTCTTTGCGTATCCCCGCACACGTCAAGTCCTCCCTCGGTGGTTATCTCCTGCCTTTTTTCCGGAACCAGGGTCACGACATCGGGAAGCGTCTCGCACGCAATTTCAATCATTTCATCCGTTACGGCCATTTCCATGTTAAGCTTCGTCCGCACCGTCTGTCTCAGCAGAAGAAGGTCCCTTTCCTGAATGTGTCGGCGGTCTTCACGAAGATGAACCACTATTCCGCTTGCTCCGGCGAGTTCAGCCTGCGTGGCGGCGGCCACGGGGTCCGGTTCGCTTCCCATCCTTGCCTGTCTCAGGGTCGCCACGTGGTCAACGTTTACGTTCAGCCTGGTTTTCATCTACGGATTTCCTGTTCCTATGTTCTCGCTTATTACGGAAGATACTCGGGAAGCGATTCCGTTTATCAGGGTTTCGTCTTCCCCTTCGACCATTACCCGTGCCAGAAGCTCGGTTCCGGAATACCTGAGGTTTATTCTTCCTTTGTCCCCGAGGATTTTTTCGGATTCCCTGACGATCTCGAGGAGTCCCGGGATCTGCTCAAACGGTTTTTTCTCTTTGATCTCAAGGCTGCTGAGAACCTGCGGAAACATGTCTATTATCCCGGCTAGCTCTGAAAGCGGTTTTCCCTTCTTTTTCATTATGCTTAGAATCTGAAGAGAGGCCAGCAGGCCGTCTCCCGTGGTGGCATGGTCAAGAAACAGCAGGTGACCCGATTTCTCGCCCCCCAGGTTTGCGCCCAGTTCTCTCATTGCTTCCACCACGTATCTGTCTCCCACGCGGGTTCTCTCAAGCCTGAGCCCTTTTGAGTTTAAGTAGTTCTCAAGGGCCATGTTGCTCATCTGGGTAGCGACCACGGTGTCCGTTGACAATGTGCCGGCCTCCAGCATTTCAGATGAGCAGATCGCAAGCACGTGGTCGCCGTCAACCTCGTTCCCGTTTTCGTCGCAGAAAACAACCCTGTCCGCGTCTCCGTCAAGGGCTATTCCTATGTCAGAGCCGCTTCGCACTACTTCTTCGCAAAGTATCTCGGGCCTAAGGCTTCCGCAGTCAACGTTTATGTTCGTTCCGTTGGGCTCGGTGCCGATCGTGATCACCCGAGCTCCGAGTTCCTCGAAGATTATGGGCGCGACCTTGTACGCCGCTCCGTTTGCGCAGTCAACCACGATTTTCACTCCGTCAAGCGTAAGATCGCTGGGGAAAGTGTTTTTGAGAAACACTATGTAGCGTCCGACCGCATCCTCGATTCTTTTAGCCTTTCCCGTGAGGGAAGGGGGGCTTAACTGTTTTTCTCCGAGAACCATGTTCTCTATTTCGATCTCTGTTCTGTCAGGGAGCTTGAAGCCCGTGGAATCGAATATCTTTATTCCGTTATCGGTGTAGGGATTATGTGACGCGGAGATGACCACGCCGGCTGTGGCTCTCATGTTTGAAGTGAGAAAAGCTATGGCCGGAGTGGGCAGGGGGCCCACGAGCAGCACGTCGGCTCCCATGGACGTTATGCCTGAGGCTATTGCCTGTTCGAAGACGTAACCTGAAAGGCGGGTGTCTTTGCCGACGAGTATTTTCACGTGGCCGCCAGTTTTCTCGGACAGGTATTTTGTGAGCGCTTTCCCTAGGGCAAGAGATATCTCGGGGGTCATCGGATAGGTGTTGGTAACCCCTCTTATTCCATCGGTTCCAAAAATCTTTCTTTCGGGGGATTCAGATAAGGAATTCTTCATGATTTACGTCTTGGGGGATTCTTCTGGAGGCGCTTTGACTCTAACCCTGACACTTGTCGGAGAGGTCTTGGTGAGTTTCAGCATGCCTGAACTTGGATACTGGACCTTTACCCTGAGTCTTTTATTCCTGCTCTCGCCCATCTCCGCCCCGTCTATGAAAACTTTGACTTCGTTGCTTGTAAGGTCGTTGATGGTCTTGTAGGGGCCGTTGAACACCAGTGTGGCCTTAAGCTCGGGATTTGTAGTGTATTCGAGTTCTCCGAAATTGCGGGGAACTATGTCGACGTCCCGAAACTCCTTGGAGAGTATTATCTCTTTTATGTGAACCGTTACGTTCACGTGATCGCCCTCGAGGACTTCCATGTACTGGGAGGGCAGCTGCAACTGCGCCGGCGCCGTGAACTCGGCTTTTTCGCCTTCAAGCTTTATTTTTGCCGTTTCTATGATTTCCAGTTTGGCAAGCTGCGAAGCGGGTCCTCTTACCTCTACGGATCGCGGGACGACCTTTATTTTTTTCGATATTTCGTAACCGGAATCCGGTTCTCCGAGCACGGGTTTCACCTTGAATTTTTTCGTCGTAAGCATGTCTATGTTAAGCGAGAGCTTTGAGGGTCTCGCAGCGACTATATCGATTCCCCTGGGAACTATCTGCGATGCCGCGCGCTTCAGGTCTATTTTAAGAACGCCCCGTTCCGTTTTCTGCAGGTCAACGGGGATTGACTTGTTTGAGAAGGCAAATGAAGAGAGCAGGTTTCTCGATCCCCTGAGAGAGAGGTCAACGTTCTCAGGGGCATTGTTCACGATAATAAGGTCTTCAGGAAGACCGCTTAGGTGAAGCGGAATCCTGACGTCCCTTTCCACGTCAAGTTCGAAGTTCGTAAATGCCCAGAGAATTACGGCCAGCGCGAGCGCGATTGTTTTTTTTGTAAGACCTTGAAAAAAAGGTTTTTTCTCCATCAGGCTTTTCCCGTCTGGCCTATTTTTATGCCGCTCGGGCTCTCGGCGGTAAGTTCGGAAACCAGGCTCGGCTTTAGCAGCCTGTCGCTGGCGATTCTTTTAAGTTCTCCGTCTGCCGCCAGCGAAATCTTCCCCGTTTCCTCGGACACGATTACCACGACGGCGTCAGTTTCCCTGGAGAGCTCTATTGCGGCCCTGTGCCTTGTTCCAAGCTCTGTACCCAGTTCAAGGTCCGTACTGATCGGGAAGAAGCACCCGGCTGAAACAATAACGTCGTTTTTGATTATCACTCCTCCGTCGTGAAGAGGGGAGGCGGGGTTGAAAATGGTTATGATCATCTCGCTTGATAAGCTGGCGTTAATGGGTCTTCCGGGGAACACTCTTAGGCTCTCCTGCCTTTCAATGGCTATCAGTGCTCCGATTTTCCTTGAAGAGAGAAAAGAGCAGGCATCCACCAGTTCCTCTATAAGCGTTTCGTTCGCGGCGTGTTTTGCGAAACTGAAAAGAAAGGGTTTTTTCCTATGTTCGCAAGCCCCCTTCTTATGTCATCCTGGAAGAGAATTATTATTATGAGGATAGCGAAACCGAGAAAGTGGGTAAGCACCCAGTTAAGCGTGAAAAACCCCCATTTTCTTGAGACAAAGTAAAGAACTGCCATCGCCACCAGTCCGACCAGAATCTGGGAGCTTCTGGTTCCCTCTATGGCCTTCAGTACGTAGAAGAATATTATGGCGACGATCAGGATATCCAGACTGTCAGAAAAGAATCGAAAGTTCTGTATGGTAGAGTCTGTCATCTCCTAGTTGACCCCGTATATGCTTTTTACCGTCCGAATAGCCTGCACTGTTTCAAGTACATCATGAACTCTTACGATAGAAATACCCTTGAGCATTGATATTATTACTGAACAGACGGATCCTATCAATCTTTGCTCGGCAAGAGGGCTCCCCAGGATTTCTCCTATAAAGGATTTTCGTGAGGTTCCAAGGCAGACCGGAAACCCGAGCTCGCAGAATTCCTCGAGCCTTCTTATGATCTCGAGGTTCTGCGAGGTGGTTTTCCCGAATCCGATACCCGGGTCAATTATTATATGGTCCCGCGGCACTCCCGCCGCCATTGCCGTCTGAGCTGAATTCAAAAGAAAGTCCGCTATATCGGGAACAAGCGAGGTGTATTGGGTTTTTTCCTGCATGTCGAGCGGTCGCGAACTTGTGTGGGTGAGTACGATTGCGGCTCCTTTCTCCGATACTTTCTCCGCTACCTGCGGCTCGAAACTCAGTCCGCTTATATCGTTTACCATCGAAGCTCCGCACCCAAGCGCCTCCTCGGCGACAGCCGCTTTTGTGGTGTCGACGGATATTACGGTCTCAAATTCCGCCGAAGCCGCCTCTATTACCGGTATAACCCTGTCAAGCTCCTCTTCTGTGCTCACGCCGAGGGAACCGGGTCTTGTGGATTCTCCCCCTATATCAATAATGTCGGCCCCGTCTTTGATTAAGGAGGCGATTCTCTCGAGGGCCTTTTGGGGGTCGTTGTACTCTCCTCCGTCATAAAAGGAGTCAGGCGTCATGTTCACGATTCCCATGACAAGTGGCCCTTCGCCGAGATCCAGTTCCTTTGAACCGAGTTTTATCAAGTGATGTTCTGGTACGTTCTGATTTGCTTTATGGACTGAAGACTTTGGCAAACGGCTCTTACTCCCGGTTCTGCAAAGACAGCCGAAGGACAGCGGCGGGGCAGGGGAAAGCCGTGGGGATCAGACCCTGCTGGTTATATCAAACGGCTTTTTCACTTCCGGCCTGAACTCTTGGGTTTTTGACACCAGTTCGTCAAGTTCCGCCGAGTCTATAACCTCTTTTTCAAGAAGCAGGGAAGAGAGGTCATGCAGAAGATTTATATTGTCTCCGAGGAGCTTCATTACCTCGTTATAGCTGTCGTTAACGATCTTTCTTGTCTCTTGATCGATCTGCACCGCGGTATCTTCGCTGTAATCGCTTTTTCTCGATATTTCCCTGCCTAGAAAAGGCTGCTGTTCCCCTTTGCCGAAAGTTACCGGTCCCACGACTTCGCTCATTCCCCACTCGCATACCATCTTTCTGGCTATGTCGGTAACTCTCTCAAGATCGTTTGCCGCGCCGCTGGTTCTCTCGGAGAACACAAGTTCTTCGGCGGCCCTGCCTCCCAGAAGCACCTTTATGGTGGAAAGGAGATAGGTTCTCGACAGGGTGTACTTGTCTTCAAGGGGGAGCTGCTGGGTGACTCCGAGGGCCATTCCTCTCGGTATGATCGTCACCTTGTGTATGGGATCAGCCTCGGGAGTAAGTTTCGCCACGAGCGCGTGACCGGCTTCGTGATAAGCGGTGATCTTCTTTTCTTTTTCGCTTATCAGCATGCTTTTTCTCTCAACTCCCATGGTGACCTTGTCTTTTGCGTATTCAAAGTCCTCTATGGAGACCTGCTCCTTGTCGTTGCGGGCGGCGTGAAGCACGGATTCGTTAACGAGGTTTTCAAGGTCAGCCCCAGAGAAACCCGGTGTGGATCTGGCGATCACCGAAAGATCCACATCATTGGCCATCGGGGTGTCTTTCGAATGAACGACCAGGATGGCTTCTCTTCCCCTGACATCCGGCCTCGGGACGACAACCTGGCGGTCAAACCTCCCAGGTCTCAGAAGCGCCGGGTCAAGAACGTCAGGGCGGTTCGTGGCGGCCATGACTATAATGCCTTCGTTTCCTTCGAAACCGTCCATCTCAACCAGAAGCTGGTTAAGGGTCTGCTCCCTCTCGTCGTGGCCTCCTCCGAGCCCCGCTCCCCTGTGTCTTCCCACTGCGTCGAGCTCGTCGACGAATATTATGCAAGGGGCGTTTTTCTTGGCCTGTATGAACAGGTCCCTTACCCTTGAAGCCCCGACTCCGACGAACATCTCCACGAAGTCACTACCGCTTATGATGAAAAAAGGCACTCCCGCTTCTCCGGCTATGGCTTTCGCCAGGAGGGTTTTTCCCGTTCCCGGGGGACCGACCAGCAGAACTCCCTTGGGTATTCTTCCCCCTAGCCGGGTGAATTTCTCCGGACTTTTCAGGAACTCCACTATTTCGCTTACTTCCTCTTTTGCCTCCTCAACTCCGGCCACGTCCTTGAAGGTGATCTTGTTCTGTTCATCGGAGAGCATCCTCGCGCGGTTCTTTCCGAAACTCATGGCCTTAGTGCCCCCGGCCTGCACCTGTCTCATGAAGAAGACCATGAGTGCGACCAGTATGAAAAGAGGGCCCCAGTTTATCAGTATCTGGGTAAGCGAGCTTTGCTTACGATGGGAAAAACTGAACTCTGTGCCGTTTTCCTCAAGCTTTGCGATAAGAATTTCTCCCGCTGGGCCGGTGGTCGTGAATCCGCGGTCCGCGGGGTCGGCGTTTTTGAGTTCTCCCCTTATTATGTTTTCGCCGAACTCTACCCTTGCTAGCCTATCGTTGTCCAGGTGCTCCAGGAATTTGCTGTAGGATATCTCAGAGTAGACATTCGCCGAGGTGTTCATGAACTGGTACACGGCGAACACTCCGACGAATATGGCCACCCAGAGCACAAGGTTTCTAAAAATGTTTGCTGACATGCGCTATTCCTTTAGTCTTTACGCAAATTTCACGCGGATAAACATATCCAAAAGATAAAATAACATAGTTAAAATTTCATTTCAAACCGATTTTCTAATCGTAAAGGTCGGTCCCCAGATACATTTCTCCGCTGTCGCAGAAAGTTACGAGCACCTGGCCGCCGTCCCCGAGTTCTTCCGAGATTCCGAGGGCTGCGCTGAGGCAGGCTCCCGAAGATATCCCGACCAGAATGCCTTCCTCAGAAGCGAGGGCTTTGGCGCACTTGCGGGCATCTTCCGTGGAGACCGCGTAGATCCTGTCGATCACGCCGGTATCGAGTTTCTCGGGAATGAATCCGGGCGATATCCCGCAGATCCCGTGAGAACCTTCTTTTCCCTCGGAAAGAGTAGGGCACTCTGTGGGTTCGACCACCACTACCTCGAGGTCGGGATAGATCTTTTTGAGTTCGGATCCCACTCCCATTGCTGTTCCTCCGCTTCCGACTCCGCACACAAAGGCATCGAGACGCCCCGGTATCTGGTTTTTTATTTCTTTTGCGGTCTCCTCGCGGTGAATCTCTATATCCGCTGTGTTTTTGAACTGGTCAAGAAAATAGGAGTCCGGGTTTTCGCGTTCTATTTCACGGGCTTTTTCTCTCGATCCCAGAAGCCCCAGGCTTGGGTCGGTAAGAACCACCTGTCCCTTAAACGCCTTTATCACCTGGACTTTCTCTTTTGCCGTGTTCTCGGGCATGACAACTGTAAAGTCGTAGCCGCCTGCCCGGCAGCAGAGGGCTATCCCTATGGCGGTGTTTCCGCTTGACGCCTCGACCACGGTCGTTTTCCCGGGCTCTATCAGGTTTTCACGCTCCGCTTGTCTTAGCATGGCGATACATGCCCTGTCCTTTATGCTTCCCGCAGGGTTTAGGTTCTCGAGCTTTGCCCATATCTTTGAGCGTCCGTTTTTCGGTATGCTTCTGAGCCGTATTACCGGAGTGTTGCCGATGCAGTCAATCAGGTTTGCCATTTGCGTGTCTTTCGTGCGGATTTTCCGTGCCTGGTCAATACACAAGAAAAGGGATTATGTCTTTTAGCGCGCCGCTGTCTTTGCTTTTGATCTCGGCCAGTATCTCCCTTATCTGTTCCCACGTCACGTCTTCTTTTCTGATCTCGTTTTTGAGTTTCAGAATAAGTACTTTTATTTCCTGGTCCGTCAGGTCTTTCACGTATGAACTGAGAGCGGCCATCGCTTCGTCTTCAGAAAAATGTGTCATTGGTCTAATTGCCGATTAGAATAACCCAAGAAGTTTTTTTAAGGTAACCTTTTTTCGAGTTGATTTCCACGGAATTGTATACTCCCGGTGCAAATGAATTTTAATAGAGGGATCAATCTTGCTGGCAAAGAACCGGGCAAGCTTCCCCGTTTCCGTTTCTTCGTGCCTGCGGTCTTCGCGTTTGCCTGTCTGGCCGGGATTCTTGCGGTCTATATCTATTTCTCAAAAGACCTCCCGGATCTGCGCGACCTCACAAGATACCAGCCCGCTATCCTGAACGAATTTTATTCATCCGAAGGGGAGCTGATAGCGCAGTCCGGACTTGAGAGAAGGGCGCTTGTAAATCTTGAGGATATTCCCCCTCACGTAGTAAACGCCTTCATAGCCGTGGAAGACAGGAGATTCTATCAGCACAGCGGCGTGGATGCGAAAAGCGTTGTGAGGGCCCTTTTACAGAACCTGATTACGGGAAGAATCGTCTCAGGCGGAAGCACAATTACGCAGCAGATAACCAAAAACCTCATTCTGGGTCCCGAAAAGGCATACAGCAGGAAGATAAAGGAAGCTATTCTCTCTTACAGGATAGAGAGGAATCTCTCCAAAGACGAAATACTCTACCTCTATCTAAACCACATATACCTTGCCGACGGCGTCTACGGAGTTGAGATGGCGAGCCGGAATTACTTTGGAAAATCGGCAAAAGAGATAAACGTAGCCGAGGCGTGCCTGCTTGCGGGAATTCCGCGAAGACCGGAACTGTACTCCCCCAGAGTCAATCCCTCAAATGCGCTTAAAAGGCAGAAAACCGTGATAAGCATAATGCATAACCAGGAATTCATAACCGCCAGACAGAAGCGGGAAGCCCTGGCATACAAGATAAAAATCGTTCCGAAGCAGGAACCCAGGGGGGAATACATAGCCCCTTATTTTGTTGAATACGTAAGGGAATATCTTGAGAATAAAGTCGGCAGGAGGGCCTATGAGAAGGGCGGTTACAAGGTTTACACAACCCTTGACATGGACCTGAACCTTGTGGCTTACAGGGCCGTCAGAAGGGGAATACGCAACACGGAGAAAAGACAGGGAAGAACCAGGTTTACCATCGCCAGGCTAAGAACTCTTGAGAAGATCGAGGAATTCAAAGAACAGCAGAGCCACCTTGTTTTCCAGGACGGAAAAACATACAGGGCCGTTATCACCGTTACGGGAGAGGTAGATGAGAAAACTTCTTTTGCGACGGTAGAAGTCGGCGGCGAGAAACGGAAACTCAGGTACATAGTCGACCCGGAGAGGTATCTTCCCCCTCCCGACGGCATCTATCTTCTTCCCGAGAAACTTCTGCCAGGAGACGTTATAAAGGTGAGAGTGTCTGTAAGCGGCGAGAAGGTGACAGATGTGGTTCCCCTGTTTTGGCCGCAGACCCAGGGGGCCCTGATCGCCATGGACGCAAGAGGCAACGTTATCTCAATGGTAGGAGGATATGATTTTGGACTCTCGAAATTCAACCGGGCTGTTCAGGCGAAAAGGCAGCCGGGTTCTGCGTTCAAGCCTTTTCTCTACTCGGCGGCTATAGACAAGGGGTATACGCAGACTAGCAAGCTTCTTGACGTGCCCATTATCGTGGATGACTGGGTTCCGGAAAATTACGACGAAGAATACATGGGATCGATTTTCTTCAGGGAATCTCTTGTCAATTCAAGGAACCTTTCTTCGATCAGGCTTATCATGGACGTCGACCCGCGGTATGTGGCGAGTTACTCCAGGCCCTTCGGCTTCCAGTCCAGAATCAATCCCTATCCGTCGCTCGCTTTGGGAAGTTCCGAAGTGACCCTGCTGGAAATAACCGCCGCATATTCCGTTTTTGCAAATTCCGGGGCATACAGGAAACCGAATTTCATACTCAGGATCTATGACAGGAACGGAAGCCTGATTGAAGACAACACGGGGGAGGTGTACCTGCGGTACGAGAGGAAACTAAAGCAGGGCGAGGAGTCTGGGGAATGGCATTATCAGGAGCGTCTTTCGCCGCAGCCCCGAGAGGGCAGGTCGCAGTTCCTGGGGCTTTTGGCCGAAGACCAAAGAGATTTCGTTACCGCGGGGGAATTCGGGTTTTTCATCAGAAAAGTTCCCATCCATTATTTCGGCAATACAGAAGAGTTTAAGAGGGTTATAAGCCCCGAGACTGCATATATAATGACGGACATGATGGAAGCGGTTGTATCGGAGGGGACGGGACTACTCGCCAATTCCCTTAATTCCAAGGCACAAATCGCGGGCAAGACAGGAACCACAAATGATTATACGGATGCGTGGTTCATAGGATACAGTCCCATGGTTGTCGCCGGGGTGTGGGTTGGAAAGGACGATAACACCTCGCTCGGAGACAAGGAGTCAGGATCTCTGGCCGCCGTTCCGGTATGGAAAGAGTACATGGGCAGGGTGCTTGACAAGTACAATGAGCGCAAGGAATTTGAGATCCCATCCGGTATAAGAATCAGGAACACTCCTCTGGGGGAAATTTCATTCAAAGTTAAGTCAACCATGTCCAAAGACGAGGTGCTCAGGGGATTGAGGATGATGGTAGTGGACTCGGGGGAAAAGAAAGCGGAACGCTCACAAGAAGATTACAACAGAATAAGGTCTCTTTTCAGACGGGATAAGGAAGAAGATGATGATGAATAAGCAGGTAACGGAGAAACGGCTGGGTGGAATTCATTTTCTCGAACTTAGGGTGCCTCAAAGCTCTAGGAAGTTTAGAGGATCATTTATTGAACATTATTGTTCTGTTTTTGTATATCAGAATTTCTCTGTTGATGTGAGACCAGATTGCTTGTGAAAGAACCTGTTTCTCCAGATCCTCTCCCTTTCTCACTAGGTCGTCTATGGAATCGTTGTAGTTTACCCGTATTACATCCTGCTCTATTATCGGTCCGGAATCCAAATCCTCGGTTACGTAATGACTCGTTGCCCCGACGATCTTGACACCTCTTTTGTAGGCGTTGTGGTAGGGACGCGCTCCGGGAAAGGCGGGAAGGAAGGAATGGTGAATGTTGATTATCTTGTTTTTGTAGTGTGAGACAAAATTCTCGCTAAGTATCTGCATGTACCTGGCAAGCACTATGAAATCCACTTTATAGTCCTTGAGAAGCTCAAGCTGACTGGCTTCCACTCCCTCTTTGTTATTTTCCACATCGTTGAACACATAAAAATCCATGCCGTAGCGGTCAGCAACGGGCTTTAGGTTAAGATGATTGCTTATAATGAGGGGAACTTCCACGTTCCACTCCCTGACCCTTAGCCTGTATATGATATCAGAGAGACAATGTGGGAGTTTCGAGACGAAAACCGCCATGCGCAGCACTCTCCCGGTGAAGAATATGTCGAATTTTATATCGAATTCTGAAGCTACTTCCTCTTGGAAACGTTCGGAGAATTCCTCTTTGGGAATGGAGAATTTCTCCATTTCCCACTTTACACGAACAAAGGTGACTTTGTCATCCATGTCCATGCAATGCTGCATTTCATATATGTTACCGCCATACCTGGATATGAAATCGATTATTGCGCGGAGAAGACCCGGGCGGTCGGGAGAATGCGTAAGCAGTACTGCTTGTTCAGAGCTTTGTGGCATGATTAGGACTAACCTTCTTGTAATGAAAATGCCATTATACACTAAAAAACGATATAGTCCTACAAGTTTTTAAAACAGTCCCTTCAACAATCCTCCATCAACTTGGATAGTGGTTCCGGTCATGTAACTTGCTTTCTCGGAAGCAAGAAAGCAGGCTAGGGCGGCTAACTCCTCAGGAGTTCCTATTCTTTGCAGGGGAATATCCTTTTCCATCTCCTCTATGGCTTTTTCGTATTCAATGCCCGACTGTGCGGCTCTTTTTTCCGCAAGCGCTTTTATCCTGTCCGTGTAGATTCTTCCGGGGCAGATGTTATTCACCAGGATATTGTCTTTTGCCAGTTCGTTTGAAAGAGTTTTTGAGAAGCCTATGAGCCCGGCACGGGAAGTGTTTGAGAGTATCAGCCCATCTATCGGCTGTTTAACGGCTATTGAGGTTATGTTGACTATTCTTCCCCAGCTTCTTTTCTTCATCAGAGGAACTACTTTCTTTGCCAGATAAATGCCGCTTAGAAGGTTAAGTTCCAAGGCACTTTGCCAGTCGGGTGATTCAAAATCTTCGAAAAAGCCGAAAGGGGGTCCTCCGGCGTTGTTTATCAGAATATCAATTCCGCCAAGTGTTTTTACCGTTTCTTCTATTACACGGTCAATCTGTTCTGTATTTGTTACATCGGCCGCTGAGGCAAGAACATCCACCGGAAAACGGGTTTTTATTTCAGAAGCCGTACGCTCTATTTCATCTTCTGAACGGGAGAATACGGAGAGATTCACACCTTCATCCGCAAGAGCGAAAGCTATTGCTTTTCCGATTCCCTTGCTGGACGCCGCCACCAAGGCGACTTTTCCCTTTATGCCGAGGTCCATAAGCTATTTTTTCTTTTGCTTTGACTTTGCTTTTTTCGTATCGGACTTTATCGAGTCATATGTCTGACTGGAACCTGAAACAGCAGCTTGTTCCGTTGGAAGTGCAGGGCTCTGAGAAGAAGCGGCAGAGGCACCTTCTCCGATATCGTGATCTTTTAGCTGCTTGGGCTCAGATATTTTTTTCTTCCCGTAATCGGTTTCATACCAACCCGAGCCTTTCAGATGGAAAGCGGAAACAGAGATGAGTCGTTTAAGCCTTCCTCCGCATTCCTCGCACTTTCTTGCAGGTTTGTCATTAAAGCCCTGCAGGATCTCGAAAACGCCTTCACACTTTTGGCATTGATATTCGTAAATAGGCATGGCTTATAAAATCTCCCATATTTCCAGAAAATCATCCGGACATATGAGAAAAAATCAAGAACAGCGGTGAAATAGGGCGCTTGTCGCTGATTTCCTCGGATTTGTTCATGGATTTATATAAGTTTACATAATATACATTATCGGACGTTGGATATTTTCGCCGGGAAACTCGAGGAGGAGTGTCATTTGGGATATATTTATGAGTAATTAGAGGTAATTAGAGATAAAAGCTTATAGGCTTTTCAGACAATTATGACTATTGCTCTTCCTGGACCATGAACTCCCAGTGTAAGGTTAAGTTCTATATCAGCCGTTCTACTCGGTCCAGTTATAAAAGAAATACACGTACACAATTCATCATAATTTTTTTCATAAGATTCCCCGAGCTTTGCAAACAGAGCATGAATATTCAAAACTATGTTCTCCTTTTCAAGTATCGCGATATGCACGGGAGGTAGAAGCGAAGTAAGTCTCGGCTGCTCCGGGCCGGACAGCAGAACTAAAGTTCCTGTGTCAGCAATGGCGAAATCAGCTCCAGTTATTCCTATATCTGCGGTTGCAAGATCAGTTTCCGAGGTAATTTCGAGTGATTTCAAGGGTTTTGTATTCCAGAAGGAAACCGTTTGGGCACCAAGCTCCTGGATAAGTTCATTTATTTTCTCAATCAGGCTTCCTTTTTCTTCGAGAAGATGGACTTCTCCGGATACCATTTCAAAATTTGCTATAAAATCGTCCTGTAACTTACTTTGATCAATAAATAATTGAGAGTCTACAAAGGCTCTTTCTGTACCCTTGTTTGTCTCTTTCTGCATTGTTGCTGCAAAACGTAAATTTTGTAGTATAAGTGGCTTAGATTCTTTAAAAATCATCTTAGTAACGTTCCATTCCTCCCACGGTACTTCTCTTTCCATCTCTCTCTGAAGGGTTTTTTCGAGAAAGCAGGAAAGTTTTTTTCTTTAGTCCATTTTGAGAAAGGATATGGAAGTCCCCGCAATTCATTATCTTTTTGGTAGAAATACTGCAGAAAGACCATCATTTTCCCCGCGAGATTATAGTAAAACGGTTTACTGAAAACGAAGCTCCAGGCGCGAAAGGCGATTTTCTCCATAAATTGTCCGGGATTCGGCTTTTCCTTGTTTTTTTCCACTACCCTCTGCCTCAGAGAAAGAAGAACATGGGGAAAATCGATTTTTACCGGGCATACATCCCTGCAGGCTCCACAAAGAGAGGATGCAAACGGCAGATCCCCGGTTTTATGCAAATCATTTAGCTGGGGAGTTATTACGGCCCCTATCGGCCCCGAGTAGACCCATCCGTAACTGTGTCCTCCTACTTGCCTGTAAACCGGGCATATATTTATGCATGCTCCACACCTTATACAATAAAGCGATTCTCTGGTTTCTTCTGACTTTGCTATGTCGCTTCTCCCATTATCGAGAAAGATCAGGTGAAATTGCCGGGGACCATCACTCTCCCCTTCCCTCTTGGGACCCGTTATGAGGGAAACATAAGTGGAGGATTTCTGACCCGTAGCACTTCTAGCCAGCAGACTCAGAAAAATGGAGAGCTGCTCGAACTTGGGAACGATTTTTTCTATTCCCATGATAGCCACGTGTATGTCTGGAAACGTGGTTGCGAGCCTGGCGTTGCCCTCGTTCTCCACTATTGCTATGGTTCCACTCTCTGCCACGGCGAAGTTCACCCCGGAAACGCCCATATCGGCCGAGAGAAATTTTTCTCTCAGTTTTTTTCTCGCTATTTCCGTAAGCTTTTCCGGCTCTTCATACTCAGGCACTCCGAATTTCTCGGAGAAAAGCTTCGATATGTCCTCTTTGGTTTTGTGGATTGCGGGGGCGATTATGTGGAAGGGATGATCATCGCAAAGCTGAACTATGTATTCCCCGAGGTCTGTTTCCACGGTGTTTACCCCGTTTGATATAAGGTGCCTGTTAAGTTCTATCTCCTCTGTGGCCATTGATTTACTTTTCACGACGTTTCTGACGTTGTTTTCTCTGGCTATATCGACCACTATTGAGGAAGCTTCTTCGGCATCTTTTGCCCAGTGTACGTTGCCGCCCATCCTGATAACGCTTTTTTCAAGCTCCAGGAGATAGCTGTCCAGATTGTTAATCACATCTTCTTTTATCTTTCTGGCTTCGGACCTGAGTTCTTCCCACTCAGAGACTTCGTTTACCGCTTTCCGTCTGAAGGCTCTTGACCTGTCGGTGAAATTCACAAGAGCTTTTTTCAGCTTTGGGCTTTTTAGAGCCTCTACGGAATTTTTCTTGAAATCTATGCGTTCGGTAATCATTTAGTGTCCTCAAAAGCAATAAGCTCGGCCAGATGAAGCACTTTTACGGGCATTTTTTTTCTGGATACAAGTCCTTTTATGTTCATGAGGCATCCCATGTCGGTTGAAACGACAGCGTCTGCCCCTGAATCCAGGATCGAGTCTGTTTTTTCCTGAAGCATGGATTTTGATACTTCCGGATACTTAATTGAAAAAGTTCCTCCAAAGCCGCAGCAGGCATCGGCCATCTCCATTTCAATGAGTTCGACTCCGTTAAGGGACTTGATAAGTTCGCGAGGTTGAGAGCTTATTCGGAGTTCTCTTAGCGCGTGGCAGGAATCATGAAACGTAACCCTGCCCTTGTATGCCGAGTTAAGATTGAGAGCTTCTTTATGCTGGAAAACAAATTCTGAGAACTCATAAATGTTGGATGAAACCTTCTCCACTAGGGACAGTTTTTCGGGGTCATTGCGAAAAAGTTCCGCGTAATAGTGTTTTACCATGGATACGCATGAACCCGAGGGACACACGATTGCCTCGTTCCCATCGCCAAAAACATCAAGAAAGTGACAGGCGACCTTCTCGGCTTCTTTTGCGTAACCAGAGTTAAACGCGGGTTGTCCACAACATGTCTGCTCTTGCGGAAATTCGATTTCCAGTTCCATGTCTGAGAGGACCCTCAGCATTGCTTCTCCTACTTGGGGGAAAAAATTGTCTACAAGGCAGCTTATGAAAAGACGGATTCTCTGTTTTCTCTCAGGAGGGGTCATACTTCATATAAGATAACTTTAACCCGCGGGATTTCTACAAACTGTTTCCAGTCTTCCAGCAAATAAGCTTTTGTTCCGTATAGTCTCAATTCAAATTCTCCATTCCTTATAGATCCATCCGTTAATGAACCTGAAGAGTTAACAAGGGTTTTTGACATCAAAACCAAGTTGGTGGACAATCACAGGCATGAGCACGATTTTCACACAAATAATAAATCGAGAAATTCCGGCCGATATAGTATATGAAGATGAGTTCTGCCTGGCTTTCAGAGATATAAACCCCCAAGCTCCCGTTCATGTCCTTCTCATACCGAAAAAGGAAATAGTTTCGATGGCGACTGTTGAGACTGAAGACCAGACGGTTTTGGGACACCTTATGGTCAAGGCTTCGGAAATAGCCTCAATGCTCGGCCTTAGCGAGGGCGGATACAGGCTTGTCATAAACACGAACGAGGATGCAGGACAAAGCGTTTTTCACCTGCACATACATATTCTTGGTGGAAGGAAACTCACCTGGCCTCCGGGATAATTTCATATGCTCTGGGCTGTTAACGGACTAAAGCCCAAGCGCTGATGCATCCCTCTCGCTGAGGAATCTTCCGTTTGACCTTTTCTTTACGGTTCTTCCCCTCTTCCAGGACCGCTCGCATCTGGGCTCCTCGGAAAGATCCGTAAGCTCCACATGGATTTCTTCTCCCGCAAAGACCTCGAATCTGCTTACCCCGCAGAGATCTTCAAGCTCAGGTTCGAACTTCTTTATATCATCAAAGAGGTCTTCGTTAACCGTTACCGAAAGAGCAGCGTCAAGGGGATTGTTTATGCCCCCCTCCCCTCGCGCATCCTCAAGGGTTTTAAGGCATAGTTTCCTTATATCCATAACATCGTTCCAGGTCTTATCGGCCTCAACTTTCTCAACACGCGGGAATGTTTCAAGGTGTACGTTGGCATCATCGTCTTTTTTCAGGGATTTATAGGCTTCAAATGAAGTATGGACCAGCACAGGAGCAAGAAACTTTATGATTCCCTCGGCTACCTGATACATAACCGTTTGGGCGCGTCTTCTTTTCCTGCTGTTCTTTGTTTCGCAGTAAAGCCTGTCTTTTATGCACGCGAGGTAGACGGCGCTCATCTCGTCACAGCAAAAAGAGAAAATAAGATCGCTTGCCTGCTTGTAACTGAAGCCCGAGTAGGCGTCCGCGGTTTCGTTCGCGAACTTGGTGAACTCGCAGTACGCCCAGTGATCAATCGAATACCTGTCGTCCTCTTCGAACTCAATGCTGTCCCGTTCGGGGTCGAAATCACTTAAGTTTCCAAGCAGAAACCGTATGGTATTCCTAATTTTTCTGTATTCGTCCGCGGCGATGTCGAAAAACTCCCAGTCGACTTTTATATCGTTTGAGTAACTAAGCGAGCTTACCCACCATCTGCATATGTCCGCCCCGTATTTACTCAGGATGTCCTCAACCTCGATTGCGTTGCCACCGGACTTGCTCATTTTTCTGCCCCGAGCGTCCACCATGAATCCGTGGGTGAAAAGTGCACGGAAGGGAGGCTCTCCGGTTGCTCCCAGAGCTACTAGAAGCGAGGACTGAAACCATCCCCTGTGCTGGTCCGAACCCTCAAGATACATATCCGCCGGGTACCCGAGATCTCTTGCGTTGAGAACTGAGTTCCAGGACGAGCCTGATTCAAACCACACGTCAAAGACATCAGCGCCCTTTAAAAGGTCTTTTAAATCCTCTTTCGACTTAAGCCAATCCGGGGCTTCGGGATCGTCCTGCGGATCATAATTATCAAGAAGCTGGTGCGGTTCGGAGAAAAACCAAACGTCAGAACCTTTCTCTCTTATTCTCTCGGCAACAGTCACAACCATTTTCACTGTCATGACCGCCCTGCCCTCTCTGTCCGTAAAGTACGGAAGCGGAAGCCCCCATGATCTTTGTCTCGATATGCACCAGTCGGGCCTTGACTCAAGCATGCCGCCGAGGCGGCTTCTGCCCCAGTCTGGATAGAAATCAATGTTCTTCCCGACTGCGTCAATGGCGATTTCCCTCAGAGTCTTTCCGCTTTCGCCGAATGGTTTGTCCATATGTATGAACCACTGATCTGTCGCCCTGAATATGGTAGGAGTTTTGCTTCGCCAGTCATGCGGATAGCTGTGAACATAGGGCTCTGAATAAAAAAGGTTTCCGGCATCTGCGAGCCTCTGCGTTATTAATTGATTACTTTCCCAAACCCCTTTTCCTCTAATCCAGCCCGGTACCGTATCATCAAAAGTACCGTCCTCTCTAACCGGACAGTAGATATCGAGCCCCTCCTGAAGACCAGTTCTGTAGTCCTCATCGCCATGACCAGGGGCCGTATGGACACACCCGGTGCCGGTTGAGAAAGTCACGTAGTTGGCCGTTACTACGACTGATTTTCTCTCAATAAACGGATGGTTGCATGATATGCCCCGTTCCGACAACTCTTCTCCCAAGCAGGAACCGACTTTTTCGTAATCTTTTCTTCCCGATTTTTCGAAAACTTCTTCGCAGAGAGCCTCGCCCATAATTAGATTTTCACCTCCGGGGGACCTGTAAAGACCGTATTTTCCCTTCGGTGCCACGGCAACGGCGAGGTTTGCCGGAAGGGTCCAAGGCGTTGTGGTCCATATCATAAGGCATACCCTCTCGGTTTGTTCTGCGTTAAGGGACGGGGGCAGCGCCGCCGGGTCGTCAACCTCAAAAAGCACGTAGACGCTCCTATCTTCTCTTTCGTAGTATTCGAGTTCTGCCTCGGCAAGAGCGGTGCGGTTTTCGATTGACCAGTGAACGGGTTTCAGATCTCTGTAGACAAGTCCTTTTTCAAGCAATTGTGAAAACGCTTCCAGTACTCCGGCCTCATAATCTGGGGTCATAGTCAGATAGGGTTTTTCGTAATCTCCAATTGTGCCAAGGCGGATCATCTGCTTTGACTGTGTCTTTACGTATTTCCTTGCGTATTTGCTGCAGTTGCGTCTGATTGAAAGCGCCGGCATGGCAGTCGCATCTTCCCCCAGTTCTTTTAAGACCTTGTGCTCTATCGGAAGACCGTGGCAATCCCAGCCGGGAACAAAATCCACGTTAAACCCCTCCATCACCTTTGACCGTACGACCAGGTCTTTGAGAACCTTGTTAAGCAGGTGCCCCAGGTGAATGGGGCCGTTTGCGTAAGGGGGTCCGTCGTGGAAAAGGAACTTTTCCCGGTCGCGGCTTTTTTCGCGGATTTTTCCGAACAGGTTTTCCTTTTCCCAGGATTTCTGGATGAGAGGTTCTTTCTGCTGCAGGTTGGCCTTCATCGCGAAATTTGTTCTGGGAAGGTTAAGAGTGTCTTTGTAGTTTATTTTCTGCTGCATTTTATTTGGTAGAAGTATTGAGGTGAGGTCGGGGAATCAGAGGTTTCCGGTCAGTTCACCTATAACGGATTATCAGACATTATCGAAAAAAGATTCAAATTCCTCAAGCAGAGCATTCGAAAACTCCACCCATTCTTCCCATTCGTCCATGTAGTTTCTTGATTCATCAACTTTTTTCTTGACGATTATTCCGTTGTTGAATTTTTCCACAAGAAAATACCCGACTTTCTGGAGTTTTTTCTCAAGTATTGAAGAGTACCTGTGAAGGATGAGTATTCTCTCTTCTTTGGCCTCCCTGTATTCCGCGATGAAATAGCCATTATTCTGGGGGGAAGGCATATCCATTGTTACGTGCTTGAACATGGTTGGATTTATGTTCTCAGCCTTCATTGATATATAGAGCTCCATTCTTACCTCCGCCGAAAAAGAATTCTACAATATTTTTCGAATAATTTCTTGGAGTAAGATTCACGGTTTGATGATGACGAACTCAAGTTCATGAACTAGGCCCGAACAACCCTAAAATCTACTTGCCCTATGTTTGTGTCTTTGGTTTAATCTATGTTCTGATACTTAGAAATTCTTAAAAACAATAAGGGTTTTTTATCTTATCGCCGGATTTAAACTCAGAACTCTCGGGAGGAAAACAATGGAAAATAAAACTAAAAGTGACCTAAAAGGATACGAGAGAATATTCACTATCCTGCAGAATTACAGGATGTTTAACTTTATGTGTGCATTGGTGATTCTACTGATCCTGACAGCCGTATTGGAAGGCTATCATTATGCGCATTCGTTGTTAAGCACTCTTGGTGTGTTTGTGTTTATCGCTGGTGGATACGCAGCGTGTACAAACAAAAGATCGCTGGTAATACTGCTGGTTCTTGCAACTCCGTGGATATTAGCCGAATGGTTTTTCCCGGCGAGCCAGGTTGTCTATCTGAGTTTCTTCTTCTTTTTTTACTTGATTGTGCTTCTTTTGAGGATGCTTATTGCCTCGGATGAAATAACATCAAACACCTTGTACGGCGCAGCATGTGTTTATCTTCTGCTGGGAATGATGTGGGCTACGTTATACGGGTTTATTAACGAGGTTTTTCCCGGATCCATCTTTTCGGGCATACTTCCGGACGCTTACCACCACCACAAGGAGATCAACGAATTCCTTTATTTCAGCTACACGACATTAACGACGTTAGGGTACGGGGACATAACGTCCATAACTCCTGTCGGAAGACTGATGGCCGTTTTTGAGGCGATGACCGGGCAGCTCTTCCTCGCGTTCCTCGTCGCGAGGCTTGTAAGCCTTTATTCATTCAGGCAGATAATGAAGTAGCGCTTGGGATATTCCCTTGTCTGCTCTGATGTTAAAAGCGTTGGAATAAGCTGAAATATCGATGAAACCGGAGTGAAGGATTCAGCAAGAACCCAGGCGGTTCAGCACCCTGCCTTTTGTCTCCGGTACCGGAACACATCGTAGCCCACCGCCAGCAGAACCAAGGCAAATTCCAGTGACCGCGCCCATGTTGGCTGCTGATACGGCTGCATGGTGTATTCGTTCAAGTTAAGCCCGGTTACGTAACTGATCAAGACTGCAAGTGAGGCCGTCCATGCCCAGGTGCTGGGAAAGATAGCAGCAAACGGCAGGAGCCAAAGCAGGTACCACGGATTAATAACCGGTGACACCAAGAGCAGTGCTCCGTAGAGCCAGTCGCCCCGCGGTATGGAGTCCGCACCGTCCTTGCGGTAACGTGCGCTGTAAAATATCCAGAAGGCAGCGAACATCAGGCCTAATACCAACTTGGTTTCAAATACTCCTAGGAGGTTTGTAATAAGGCCGAACAGCGCCGAATTGAATTCCCATTTCTGTGCGAAGACCCGAAGCGACTGCATGTCCGTACCGCCACTCAGTACAAAAGGCGCGTACAACGCTAAAATCGTAACCCCACACAGTACCCAGCACCTGATTCGGGCGCGAAGCAACACCAGCGGTACCAGCACCAGTGCAAACACTTTGGCTCCGGCAGCCATTCCTAAACAGATGGCTGCGCTTTGCCATCGACGGTTTCTGGCAAGTACAATTGCCGCTAACAGCAGGCAGATGCCGACTCCGTCCGGGTGTGCGGTAAATGCAATCTCCTTTATGACCAGCGGACACCACGCGTAGAGCATGACATTTCCCACAGGCGCCAGGCGCAGGAGCATAGCTACGGTCGCAAGATCAACGACAATCAGGATCGATTGCAGTGCCGTGACGCTACCTGGGTACAGCCAGTAGCTAAGCAGAAAGACAAGCTGTGTGGTAGGTGCGTAGATGGTTGGCAGTTCTGGGTTGTTGATCCGATCGAGCACCCCCTGAAACACTGCCGGAATTCCAGGGTCGACGAAGAAGGCTTCCGGTGCGACCCCGTAAGGCGTGCCGGTTGTTGCGAAGCGGTAACCGTCCCAAAGATACCTATAGAAATCATCCTCGAAAAACGGCCCCCCGACTAACCCGCAAATCCTGAATATCGTTGCCCAAAAGAGCATGCGACCAAGCGGGAACTGCTCCCCGCTCCGGGAAATATACAGATAGAGAGCGAATACCGGCAGGCCGGTCCATGCGATTAACAGAAAGAATACCGGCAGTTCGGGTTCTCCGGGTTGTCGAGCCAGAAAAGCCAGAACACCGTAGCCAACGGCGCACCAGCATCCGACTATGTCCACCCATCGCCGCACTGTGGTTTTGGAACTTTCGCGCAAGTTTGGCGTGGATGTTATCTTGGACATGGAAGAGTTACCAAGGCAGGTTTCGGGTTAGCGGAAACCCCTTGTTCTTTCGGAAGAGAATTAAGGGCTGAATCTTTCAATGACGTTTGATATGGTGAAGAACTTAAGGCATCGTGCTTTTCAGACAAACGGAGCATAGCGAATGGTGGTTTCAGGAGAGCAAGATAACCTAGTTTTAACGTGATAGAATTGATAATGTAAGTGTTTATAGCACGGGCAGCGGCCTTTTTCCATATTTGTTGTGAGAAATCGTTCCTATGGAGCATTTCCGCAAATACGACGAGAAAAAACCATGAGTAATGTTTGCATCAGTATAACACGCAAAGTGTGGTTAGATCTTGTTGTCGTAGTTCTAGTTGCCATAGTGCCGTTCGCTGGTAATTTGAATGCAGAATCTGGAAAACCAGAACCGATTTCGTTTTGGGAAACCAGCGATGAAACCAGCGTAAAGCAGGTTGATCACAGTGCTTGGCAGGACATACTGACCGCTTATTTGCGTGTCCACAGTTCCGGTATTAATAAGTTTGACTACGCCGCGCTTAAGGCGAACGCTAAAGACACCTCGAAGCTGGCCAGATACCTGAACTACTTACAGGAACTCGATCCGAGGACTTACTCCCGTGCAGAGCAGAAAGCCTATTGGATCAATCTCTATAACGCCCTTACGGTGAAATTAGTAGTCGATGCTTTCCCGGTCGATTCCATACGCGATATATGCGAAAACCGTGCTTCGGGCTCGAAATGCTCAGGGCCTTGGGATGAAATGCATGCCAGGGTAGCTGGTCAGGGTCTAACTTTGAATAATATCGAGAATGATATTCTTCGCCCTATCTGGAAGGATAACCTTATTCACTACGGCTTGAGTTGCGCCAGTTACGGCTGTCCTGATCTTTTCGGGACAGCGTTTACGGCTAAAAACACCGACACACTGCTCAATACCGGTGCACACAAGTACGTAAACCACAACCGTGGGGTAGATTTCATGGAGAATGATTTCATCATCATTTCAAGTATCTATGATTGGTATGTTGAGGATTTTGGCAGTAACGAGCAAGGTGTCGTAGAACACCTTGCTCGTTACGCCGATGAAAAACTTGCAAAGCGCCTTAAGAATTTCAGCGGAACTATAGACTACGAGTATGATTGGGGACTCAATTGTCCCTAATCATTCGCTCCACAGTGTCAGAACGAGTAACCGACGGATACGCTGAATATATCAGATGCCGCGGTATTGCGACCGTCAAGAACTCTTCCGTATGAAGCTCCCAGGCTTACCTGTTCCGACACGGCTACGCTCAATGCCGAACTAAGCACGTGGATATCTTCTTCAGTCTCTGGGAAACGGTCGGGTGCAAAACCGGGACCGCCAACGTCAAGTCCGGATCCCGCATTAGTCATGTCATAGTTGACACTTACCCCAACTCCGTCAAGAATCAGTACGCCGCCAGATAAAGTCACAAAAATGTTATTCGGGATATCATGACGGTAGCGATAACCTACTTCGCCTGAAAAAGCTATTCGGTCGGTAATATATTTGCCTATTATGCCGGATATTTCGAAGCCGTCTGCACCGTCGCCGATGGAGTTGATATAACCGGTATCATAACTTCCAGCCTTTGTTCCGCCGAGGCGAAGAGCGATGCTCGGTCCTGAACTAATCACTTCGTCAGCAATCCGCCAAGTCACGCCGAGATTAATATCGGCTAACCCGTTTTCCTCTTCTTCTTTTGCAGGAATGCCCTCCCCCGTAATGAAAGAACCCCTGGCCAAGCCTGCGCTGAAGTCTATTCCCACCGAATCCGAAAGCCCGTACTTTCCGTCAATCCAGACTGTCTGCTGAGTTAGGTCTTCTCCAGCAGGCGTATCTCCCTTTGTGGACTCTTTGTAGAATTCGTCGGCGTTCTGCCACACGTAAGATAAGGTAACGGAACCACTTCCAGGCGCGGGAAGCCATGCGGAACCACTTGCAAACGCGGACGATCCATAGCTCAAAACAAATGCAACCGTAACAACGGCAATCAAATAAAATCTTTTCATAGTCAATCTCCTCTCTTTTTTGCTGTGTTTAAGCTTGATGCTGTCACAAGCCGTAACGACGCGTCAGGTAATAGTTAACAAGTTCCTGCTCGTCTACCCCGCTCTCGCATCCTATGGCGCTGCTGCCCGGGCAAAGCACCTGTATATTCTCGTCATCGGGCGTACCGGGTTTTTCCGACATGTTACGCGCATCAAGGCTGTTTTTCAGACTCATTGCGCGGTCCCGGTCCAAGTCTCCCTTCTGCAGGGGACATGATGAACATACAAGTTTGCTGAAAGTAATCGCCTTGCCTTGCGTATAAGCACTTTTGGGGCTGATTCCCTGGCCCGCCGCGGCCGAACCTGATGCGTACGCCGATGCATAAAACATTAGGCTCCCGGCGATAACTAGTATGAAAATACCGATTCTGTGTACCATAAACCTATCCCTCCATATGATTTCTAACACCAGAAATATAAAGCTGATAAGATACCACAGCTTTTGGACGCTGCTAAAAGATTATTAACGAAATTTATAGCGAAGTCTTTGCGTAAAAGATATGTATATGTCTTGTAATACCGTCAATCAAATAGAATCCTTTACAATCCGAGAGCTTTCATTCTGTTCCATCGGTATTAAAAGGCAAAACCTTTTTGAAATATTATTCAAACCGCCTATTATAATGGGTTAAAACGGTATTTCCCGAAGGAGAACAGAGATGAAATTCTTTATAGATTCCGCGAACTTAGAAGAAATCAAAAGCGCCGCGGCTTTCGGAATAGTGGACGGAGTAACCACGAACCCTTCACTTGTATCTAAGGAAGGAAGCCAAGAAAGCTTCGAGGACCTAGTAAAGGAGATATGCGGTATAGTAAAGGGTCCAGTGAGCGCGGAAGTCCTAAGCGTTGAATATTCCGAGATGATTTCGGAAGGCAGGAGACTGGCGGGTATAGATGAGAATATAGTCGTCAAGCTTCCTATGACCGAAGATGGTGTAAAAGCCACGAAGACTCTCTCAGACGAAGGCGTAAATGTTAACGTAACCCTTGTTTTTTCTCCTTCTCAGGCGCTTCTGGCCGCAAAAGCTGGAGCTGCCTACGTAAGCCCTTTTGTTGGAAGGCTCGACGACGTGTCGTCCAGCGGAATGGACCTTGTGCTTGATATCTGTGAGATCTATGCGCACTACGCCTACGAAACTGAGATACTTGTCGCAAGTATAAGGCATCCGATGCACATAGTGGAAGCGGCCAAGATGGGGGCGGATGTAGCCACTTTTCCTTACAGGGTATTTACCCAGTTGTTCAAGCATCCTCTTACGGACATAGGGCTTGAGAGGTTTCTTAAGGACTGGGGGAAGAAGTAGTCCATGAGGCGCAAACTAAGAACTCTCTATTGCCTCCGGATCCTTTTATGGGAGATTCAATTAAACCTTTAATTTTGAATCCTAACCCACTAAGATAAAGTATTATTTTATCGTTAACTTCTTTGATCTTATCCTCGTTTCTTACTATTCCTTTTGTTCCAACGTCTTTTCTGCCTACCTCGAACTGGGGTTTTATGAGGGCAATCAGAGTTGCGTTATCGGCAAGCACGGAAACAGCGGGCTCTATTATCATCGTTAGCGAAATAAAAGAGACGTCGACCGTGACTATGTCGACTTTTTCCCCGACGTCTTCTGCCCGCAGGTACCTGCAGTTTATCTTCTCCCTTACTATGACCCGTTCGTCATTTCTAAGCTTCCAGTCAATCTGCCCGTGGCCTACGTCAAACGCATAGACTCTGGACGCCTCGAAGTGCAGAAGACAGTCTGTAAAGCCGCCGGTTGAAGCCCCTATATCAAGAGCGACTTTCCCCTTTATGTCTATATCAAACTCCGTTATTGCCTTCTCAAGCTTAAGCCCTCCCCTGCTTACGAATCTTCTAGGGTCATGCTCCACAGCAACTTCAGAATCTTTTTTTACCGCCGTTCCGGGTTTTTCTACTTTTTTCCCGTCCACGGTAACCCGCCCCGACATTATAAGCGCTCGGGCCTGATTTCCGCTTTTGGCCAGGTTTTTTTCTACAAGGAGGCTGTCAAGCCTCGTTTTATTCTTCTCTTTCACTTAACCAGATGGCTATTTCTCTTAAGGGGTTGGGAGTTTTCTGAAAACTCTCAAGCTCTTCTATGGCTTGGCTTGTAAGCTCGGAGACCTTGGCGTTTGATGCCTGAACTCCCATAACCGATACGTAGGTGTGTTTTTTCGCTCCGTTTTTGTCTTCTGATTCCTGTGTTTTGCCGTGACTTCCTGTAGCATCGTGAATGTCGTCTTTTATCTGAAAGGCGATGCCTATTTTCTCCGAATAGGATTTAAGCTTCAGAAGCTCCTCCTTTCCCGCTCCCGCCAGCACTGCTCCGCTGAGAATGGACGCCTCGATCATTTTTGCCGTTTTCATCAGGTAAGTATTCGAAATTTCGTTAACTGATAGATGTTCTCCCCCATCCATTTCAAGGTCAAATGCCTGTCCTAGAACCATGCCCCTTGATCCCGCAGCCTCGGAAACAATGGAAATAACCCGCAGTATAAGCTCTGACGATATACCTTCCTCGAGGAGTTTTCCCGTTATCAGGCTGAAGGCATCGGTTAAAAGGGCGTCTCCCGCCAGCGTGGCCACTGCTTCTCCGAAGACCCTGTGGTTTGAAGGTTTTCCTCTTCTGGTGTCGTCATCATCCATTGAAGGGAGGTCATCATGAATGATGGAATAGGTGTGGATCATCTCAATCGCGCACGCTACGGGCAAGACGTTTTTATGGCTTCCGCATATAAGCTCCGCGGCGGCGAGGCATAGGATCGGTCTTAGCCTTTTTCCGCCTGGGTGGATGCTGTAGGCAATTGATTTATAGAGTTTCGTCTCGGTCTTATCGGGAGGCAGGTGCTCGCGCAGGCTACGGTCAATGATCTCTTTTCTTCTGTCGAGGTAATCTTTTATGTCAAAACTCATTTACTGCTCTTCATCGCCAAAATCTTCAAGATCAAAAGTACCGTCGTTTTTTTCCACTATAAGGCTTATTTTCTTTTTTACGCTCTCAAGGTTCAAATAACATTCCTTTATAAGGCTTGCCCCGCGTTCAAATTTTTCAATGGATTCGTCAAGAGGCAGCTTCCCCGTTTCAAGCGTATCGACGATTTTCTTTATTTCATCCAGAAGGTTTTCAAAAGATTTCATCTCGGAACTCATTTTTTTCACCTTTACACTTCAATTAGCTCTTTTTCAATTTCCCTGAGAATATCGGGGCTCGAGAAGAGCGGGTCCATATCCATAATGGATATGATATCTCCCACTTCAAGGTTAAAGCCTTCATGGTAAACAAAGACTTCGTCAGTTCTTTCCCTCTCCACGATAAGTGGAATCAGGCGTTCGGGAAGCGATTTCTCAGAATCCCATTTATCGATTGTTTCTTTCTTGAGCCGGGACTTGAAAACAACATATTTCTGCTCAGTAATTTTCGAATATATGTTCATTACGTCGATTTTTTTTCCGAAAGCAAGGGGAACCCTGAATCTTTCCATATCTTCAATATCGGAAGGGCTTGCCATCCTGTTTAGAAGTGCGCATACGTTATTGACCTTGAAATCTATTCTCACCAGGCGACAGGCAAGAACATTCACATGATCGCTTGTTGTAAGGGATATGAGAGTATCCGGGGAAGAAATCTCCGTCTTCTCAAGTCCGTCCACGGTCAGACTGTTTCCTTCAATCGCCGTTAATCCCTCTGACTTGGAGATTTCAACAAGCCTTCTGTTTGTGTCTATTAGGCGGACGTCCTTGCCGGTTCTCTCAAGCAGTCTTGCCAGAAGTCTTGAGAGATCGTTAGCCCCTACAATCACTATTTTGTTTCTGTTATCGTTAACCCCAAGCACTCTCGAGACGAAGCCTCCCGCACCCCCTTGGAGCAGAACCGAGATTGCTATTGTGAGAAAAACCAGTCCCTGGACGGTATTGCCCCCTTGAACTTCATGTTGCTGCAGCTCAAGAGCGATAATAGAAGCTATTGACGCGGCAATTATTCCTCTTGGAGAAACGAAGGAGAGAAACAGCTTTTCCCTGATCGAGAGACTGGAACGCACGCACAGAAGAAATATCTCCACCGGACGTACAATAAAAAGCAGAGCGAACACGACCAAAGGACCATAGATTCCCAGATCCTTTATGTAGTCAAGTTCCAGGCTTGCCGCAAGAAAAATGAAGAGCAGCGAAATGACAAGGATTGTAAGCTTGCCCTTGAATTTCTTCATTTCCTCTTCCTCCGGAATATTCAGATTTCCGATTATAGCTCCGGAGACGATGGCTGCTACAAGTCCAGCCTCCGGAGCCAACATCTCGGCAAATCCGTAGACAGCAAGCGCGGAGGCAAGCATGAAAAGATCTACAAAATCCTCCATGTAGATGTAGAATCTCTTAACGGCGAAGGTTGCCACATAACCTCCGAGGAAACCTAAAACCCCTCCCACTATAAATTTGTAAGCGACAAGAAGCACTACCTCACCTATTTCCATCATGTGGCCTCCGAACCCGAGGACAAGGCCGGACGCAGTATGGGCGCTTTCGATGAGGACCACCTCAACTACAAAAATAGCTATCAATGCCCCGATAGGGTCGATCAGCACTCCTTCGTATTCGAGTATGTGCTTCAGGTTGGGCTTGACCTTGAATCTTCTGAGCAAGGGCTGAACGACGGTTGGGCCGGTTACTATGACCAGAGAGCCGTAGACAAAGGCCATTTCCCAGGAAAGATTGGTCACATAACGGGCGAAGGCCGCTCCGCCTATCATCGTAATTATCCCGCCCACGGTTATCAGTAGCAGTATTATGTTTCCGTGGCTAAGCGCTTCTTCCTTGTTCAGGTTAAGCCCCGCTTCGAAAAGAACGATTGCTACGCAGAGCTTTATTATTACTTCAAGACCTTCTCCAAATTCCGAGGGATGAACCAGAGATAAGAATTCAGGTCCTACAAGAACCCCGAAAATGAGGAAAAACACAATACTTGGAAACCCCGTCCTAATTGAGAGCATCTGACCGATTACTCCCAGCACCAAGGCGAGGGACACCATAACAAGCAAAGAGATACCCACCCTTTTTTTACGGAAGTAAGGTTTCTAAAAAGAACCCTTAAGGCCCAATTATAACCCGAGCAGGCTTAAAAATGAAACAGAAATTACCCATATAGCATCGTGAGTTGGTGGATTAGAGCAATCCTGCAAGGTGGTTACAGTTCTCAAAAAAAAGCTATAGGAGTAGATTGGTAGCGGGGGCGGGATTTGAACCCGCGACCTTCGGGTTATGAGCCCGACGAGCTACCAGGCTGCTCCACCCCGCGACAGAAGCTGTGAGATGAAAACTCTAATTAAGACGCCAATTATGTCAAGCAAAACACCTTGCCGAGTGCCGACACACACTAGAAAAAAGACTTGAAACGACTAGAACCCAGATTCTAAGGGAGTTTTATCGCTAAAGTCCTGCCTGTTTCATAAGGTCCCTGGCCATGAGAGATCCTTCTGCGAATGCTTTTTCCGCATCGCATTTCCAGGTGTTCCTGAAAATTGCCTTTTTCTCCATATCTATAAAAACAGAATCTGCAGATATTTTTCCAAGACGCACTTGCGCGCAGCATCCAAGCGGAATCTGACAGTCTCCGCCAAAAGTTTCTAGGAAAGAGCGTTCAAACGCTGCTACTGTTTCTGTGTCAGGATGCGTGATTGCGGATATGAATTTTCTCGTTTCCGTATCATCTTCTCTGCATTCTATGGCAATTATTCCCTGACATGGAGCGGGAATCATATAATCCCGCGCGAGATGCTGGGTAATACGTTCCGAGAGCCCGAGGCGGTTGAGTCCCGCTGCGGCTAGGACGATTCCGTCAAGGTCTTCTGAGAGAATTTTCCTGAGCCTGGTATCAACATTTCCCCTTATGGGAACAACTTCCAGATCGGGGAACCTGAAAAGCAGTTGAGCTGTTCTTCTTATGCTTCCGGTCCCCACCCTGCCCTTTCCCCGGAGCTGTTCAAGGGTACGGCCGTCTGCTGAGACAAAAACGTCTCTCGGGTCTTCTCTTTTGAGCACAGAACCTATGACAAGCCCGTCTGGAAGAACTGAAGGCATGTCCTTCATGCTGTGAACGGCAATATCTATTTCGCCAGAGAGAAGGCCCTGCTCTATTTCTTTTACGAAAACCCCCTTGCCGCCAATCCGGGAGATATCCTTTTCTAAGTTTATATCTCCCGAGGTTTTTATTTCCGTTATTTCCGTTTCAAGTGAAGGGAAAACGGCGCGAAGTTCCGTTTCGACAAGGCGGGCCTGGCACAGAGCGAGCCTGCTACCCCTGGTCCCAATTCTCAGCTTCGTCATAAATATCTGTTGCGTCCCGCGAGGCATCCACTGGGTCGAGTTCAAAAAGTATTCTCGTTACCTCCGAGTAAAGAGCCGCTTCATAGCCAGAAGTTCTTTTCTTCAGGTTAGTGACCGGGTCGTGGAATATCTTTCCAATTATGGAATTCGCCAAGCTCTCCAGTATCTCTTTCTGTTCTCCGGTACCGCCCTCGATTTTTCGAAGCGCCTTCTCAACCTCGGTCTTTTTTATTTCCTCGAATTTTTGCTTGATATCGATTATGACGGGAAAGACCTTAAGGCTTTCCATCCAGTCCGTAAAACCTTTTTCGGCGTTCAGAACTATTTCTTCGGCTTTTTTAAGGTTTTCTTTTCTGGAATTTAAGTTCTCGCCCTGAACAACTCTCAAGTCGTCTATGTCGTAGAGGTAAACCCCGGGAATCCTGTTTATCTTCGGATCTATATCGCGTGGGACGGCTATATCAATCATGAAGATCGGATCATTTTTCCTGAGCTTGAGAGACTGTGTTACGTGCTCACTTCTTATTATGTAATCAGAAGAACCGGTTGCGGTAACAAGAATATCAATGTCTTTCAGTTGGTAGAACATCTCTTCGAACCTGATGGGCTTACCTTTTAGGGATTGTGAAAGTTTTTCTGCGTTACGAAAATTTCTGCTTGTCACATAGAGTTCTTTTATATTGTTTGAAACAAGGTGTTTTGCGAAGAGCTCTCCCATTTCGCCTGTTCCCACCAGCATGGCGGTGCGGTTTGCAAGGTTCTCGAATATTCTTTTTGCAAGCTCCACTCCGAGGTAACTTATCGAGACCGCTTGAGACGAAATTCCCGTTTCGGCCCTGACTTTTTTCCCGGCGAAAAAAGCCCTGTTAAAAAGCCTGTTGAGTATAAGTCCAACCGTACCTTCTGAACGCGCCACGCTATATGAGTTTTTGAGCTGGTTCAGAATCTGGGTTTCTCCGATTACCATGGAGTCAATACTGGCCGCTACCCTGAAAAGATGTCTAACCGCGTCAGACCCCACGCGGGTATGCATATAGGGATGAAGGCTCTCGTCGGCAAGCTTATGAAAATCCAGAAGAAAGGACTTGATCTCCTCTTCGCATTTTCCACGGTTCTCGGTCACCGCATAGATCTCAACACGGTTACAGGTGGACACTATGAAGCATTCAAGCACGTTTTCCCTCAAACGAAGGATTCCGAGTGCTTCTCTAATATCCGCATCAGAAAAAGAGAACCTCTCCCGCACTTCCACGGGGGTTGTCTTGTAGCTGATTCCGACTGAGATTATCTCTACCATCTGCTTTTTCCGAAACCGATCTCGCGCAATTATAAATTACCCGTGGATGGAACTATATCAATTTCGTCTATATTCGCTTCGAGGGGTTGGTTTATGACTGACAGGACCGTTTTCGCCGTAATTTCAGGAGACATCATTTTTGTCCTGTCCCATTCTCCGGCAAGAGAATCCCAGATGTCCGTTTTGGTCGGACCTGGCAAGACGGCAGAGACCTTTATTCCCCTGTTTCTTACCTCTTCTCTAAGCGAATTGGTGAAACCCAAGACAGCGAACTTAGAAGCGCAGTAGGCTGCCCACCCGGGAAAGCCTTTTTTTGAAGCGTTCGAGCCGATGTTTACGATGTGACTTCCTCTTGGCATAAAAGGAAGAGCATGTTTTACCATGAGAAAGGGGCCCTTTGCGTTTACGGCCATCATTTCATCCCACTGTTCGATATCGGTTTTTTCTACCGGACCAGTGTGGACTACGCCCGCGTTATTGATCAGTACGTCAACCTTCCCCTTTTCTTCAGCGACACTTGAGATGAACCTTCTGACTTCTTCCTCGACCGATATATCAACGGAGGAAATCGTGAAATTCCCGGCAAAA
The DNA here is from genome assembly GCA_964291665.2 of Thermodesulfobacteriota bacterium. Taxonomy (GTDB): domain Bacteria; phylum Desulfobacterota_D; class UBA1144; order Nemesobacterales; family Nemesobacteraceae; genus Nemesobacter. The sequence goes on from OZ219814.1 coordinate 61,251, forward strand.
GACGATATTTCATCCTCAAGGGAAGCGGTGGTCTGGCGATTTCTTGAGCAAAGCGCCGTAAAAAACCCCGCTTCTAGCAACTCAATTGCAATCGCTTTTCCTATGCCTCTTGTCGCACCGGTCACAATCACGACTTTCTCAGCCATCTCTTTTTTCCTCGAAATACTCAAAATAGCTTTTCGGATTTTCCCAGATTTTTATACGATCAAGCCTGTCCGGGATGATTTCTGCGAATTTCTGCCACAGGTATTTCCCTATATTCTCAACAGTCGATATGTTCTCCTGGAAGAAATGAATATCTCTGTCTATCCACTTGTAGTTAAGTTCTTCGATTATGGGCGCTGCCCGTTTTTCAAAATCGATACGGTCTATGACCATACCCGTTTCCTTGTCTATTTCTCCCTTTATTGCCACTTCCACCGTGTAGTCGTGTCCATGCCCGGCGGGATTTGCGCATTTGTCAAATATGGCGAAGTTCTCTTCGTCAGACAATCCTTCCATAAAAAGCCTGTGGCTTGCGGAAAACCTGAATACTCTCGTAAGAATTACCTGCTCTTTTGTCCCTAGCATTTGCTATAGTCGACGAAAAGATCGTCTGTTTCATACACCCTTATCTTGTGAAGACGGCAATCATCTCTTTCAATGATTTTTTCCTCAATCACTTCCCATAGAACCTTGGCTATGTTCTCCGTCGTCGGTATAAGATCCTGAAAACGGGGATTGTCCTCGTTTAAGTTCTTGTGGTCAAAATCAGCCAGGACCGATGAAACTATCTGCTTAAGATCAAAGAGATTGATTATCATGCCCGTCTGCGGGTCTATTTCTCCTTCCACAGTAACTTCAAGCACGAAATTGTGTCCGTGTCCTCCGGGCAGGCTTGATTTGCCGTAGAATTCGCGGTTTTCTTCCTCGCTCCAGTTTTTGTTCCAGTACCTGTGAGAGGCGGAAAATTCGACTTTCTTCGTTATGAGCTTTTAAAAGACATTGATTTTGACCAAGCTGACAGCCAGTTTCACCCAAGGAGCGACCATGATTCTAAGGCCGGTTTTTCTGGATCTCCGGAACTTTGGCGTCCGCGCGGAAAGCTTCTTGCTGCGTTCCGTCTATCATTCTTGTTATCGTGGGTTCCATTTTTGAGAGAAAGGGCTGCGGGTAAATCCCCATAAGAAATATCATAACGGCAAGAGGAATCATAAGGGCTATCTCCCTGGGATTAAGATCTTTAAGCCCCGTGTTTATTTTCTTTACTATAGGTCCGAACATCACCCTCTGGTATGCCCAGAGCATGTAAACGGCTCCGAGTACGAGCCCCGTGGCTCCAAGCGCCGCGTACAAGTAACTCTCAGCAAACACTCCAAGCAGAATCAGAAATTCCCCTATAAAACCGTTTAAAAGAGGAAGTCCTATCGAAGATAGCATGGCAATCATGAAAAACAGCGCGTAAATCGGCATTACCCTCGCGAGTCCGCCGAACTCCGAAATCATCTTGGTGTGACGTCTTTCGTATATCATCCCGACGAGAATAAACAGGGCTCCGGTTGAGAGACCATGACCTATCATCTGGTAGACCCCGCCCTGTACGCCGTGGAGATTGAAGATGAACACGCCCAGCATTATAAGCCCCATGTGGCTTACGCTTGAATAGGCGACCAGCTTCTTGAGGTCTGTCTGCATGAAGGCCACCATCGCTCCGTAGATTATGCCGATGATGGAGAGGGCTATCAGAACCCCGGTGTATGCCTCTATCGCCTCCGGGAAAAACGGGATAAGAAATCTTATTACTGCGTAGGTTCCCATCTTAAGCAGAACGCCGGCAAGTATTACGCTCCCGGGCGTGGGGGCTTCAACGTGCGCGTCGGGAAGCCAGGTGTGAAATGGAAACATCGGAACCTTGATTGCGAAGGCAAGGAAAAACGCCAGAAACACAAGTCCCTGGGGACTCAGTATCCCGTCAAAAGCAAGACTGGTCCTTTGCAGGTCAAAAAGGTTCATTGACGCAAAGCCGAACTGGTCTATATGGGCGTAGTACATGTAGATGATCGCGACCAGCATAAGTCCGCTTCCAAGCGCCGTGTAGATGAAGAACTTTATCGCCGCGTAAATTCTTCTGGAGGACCCCCAGATTCCTATGATGAAATACATGGGAATCAGTACCGCTTCCCAGAATATAAAGAAAAGAATCATATCCAGCGCGACAAAGGTCCCGATAAGCGCCGATTCAAGAAAAAGAGTAAGGCTGAGAAATGCTCTCCATCCGCCTTTTATCGCGTTCCAGGAACAAAGGACCGTAATGGGGAAAAGAAAGGTCGTGAGAAGCACAAGCAAAAGGCTGAGACCGTCGACTCCCAGATGATAAGACACCCCGAGATCCGTAAGCCAGGGGATCTTTTCCTCGAACTGCATTGTAGAAAGCGAGCCGTTAAAGCGGAAAAAAAGAGGAAGGGATATTAGAAATTCCGCCAGGGTTATTACAAACGCAACCGCTTTTAGCTGGTAATCGGAAACCTTCTGAAAATACGGCAGAACTGCGAGCACGGCAGCTCCCAGAAGGGGAAAAAATACGAGCAGGGACAAAATGTTAGTATCGAGACTCACGTTCAGGCGGACCGAAGCAAAGAGAATAAAATTGCCCTAATTATACTTTCATAAAATTTTGTTAACAACCGCGCACGTGAAAAAATTCAAATTTCTGCAGCAGGTCCTGAAAAAACGATTGATTACCGAAAGAAATACAGATGATGGGAAAGCAAAAGAGCGGAAAATTTTTGGTTATCTTCCGCTCTTTTGATCCGTGAAAAACTTAAGAATACGCTTTAGCTGTTATTTCCATTACTTCTATATTACTTTGTTTTCCTACTGGCCCAGGAACCAATATTGCAAGATCGACCCCAGCTGCGAAATGCTCCTCAAGCTTTTTCTTGCAGTTATCCGGCGTACCGGCAAGCGCCACCGAATCTATCAGTTCATCTGTGAACACTTCGGCCGGATTCGCCCCGTCCTGCACTTGGTCGATTATATCCCCGAAACCTATGTTCCTTATTAGCCTCTGGTAGAAAGGAAATCTGGCGTATGGGCCGAGTCCTCTTTTGGCTGCGGCAACTGCCGCGGCTCCATCATCCGAGACAAAGGATGGAATGCCGTTTGTAATTGATATGGCCGATGCATCCCTTTCCGCTTTCGCGGCACCCGCGGCAACATGTTCTTTTAAGGTAGATATATAGGCGGGAGGACAAAGATACGGCATTATTCCATCGGCAACCTCTCCAGCAAGCTCCGCAGCAGCTTTTGTAAGGCCGGCTATATGGACCGGGAGATCGGGTACTTTTCTTTTAAGAGAAAGCCGTGGAGAAGTTCCGTCGGCAAACGCTCTCACTTCCCCTACGTAGCTTCTCATCGACTCAATCGGGTCTCCCATATCTATATCGTATCTGTTGTTAACGGGCTTATGGCTCACCCCCAGTCCGAGAATCATCCTTCCGTCCGTTATTTCCTGTATCGTAAGTGCTGTCGCGGTAGCAACTACGGGCTGGCGCATGTATATGTTAGCTATCCACGTTCCGACGTTTATCCTCTCCGTGCACTCGGCGAACACCTGAGCGTTCGTTATGGCGTTGTAAGGCGGTACTTCCGGAGAGAAAATACCGTCAAAACCTGCTTCTTCCGTGATTTTCGCAAGCCCTCTAAGATCGCTTACGCTGCATCCCCAAACCGGTGAAGTTGTTGCAATTTTTCCCATTTGAGCCTCCTTGAGTTTTTTTCAGTACTGATTTATGACGTCTCTGTAGTAATCTGGACGAAGAAAAGCCTCGTCTCTTGTTTCTAACACTTCTTTTATCTGTTCAAGAACTCTGTCTTTTTCCTCGGGGAACTTGGCCCTGACAGGAAGATAGTTTGATATGTGGTTCGAGTAGAAATAGCCGTCGGAAAGCTCCGTATTTTCGACTATGGTCTCAAGCTCCTCTATCATCTGGAACTTGTCTGGAAGTTCAAACAGACCTTCCTTCCATTGCTCATAAATAGGCGCACCGGGACGAAGCTGAAGAGAAAGGGCCCCGACATACTCCGGGTCACACTCTGTGAGAAGCTTCCCGGTAGCCAGTGCGTGTTCTCTGCTCCTGTCCTTCCCGCCGATGCCGAGAAGTACCATAACGGAGTTCATTATCCCCGAGGCCTTCAGTTTTTTTGAAGCTTCAACGGTCTCGGCAAAATCTGCTCCCTTCTCTATCCTCTCGAGAACCACATCGTCTCCGCTCTCAAAACCTATGTAGACCATGCTGAGGCCGTTTTCCCTAAGACGTGTGAGGTCTTCAACTGATTTTCTGAGTATGTCCCCTATGTTCGCGTACATGGTGATCCTGTCAAGATTCGGGGCTTTCTCGTGGAGATAATCCGTTATTTCTATCAGTTTAGCAGTGGAGAGTACAAGCGCGTTGCCGTCTGCAATGAAAACTCTTCGTTCAAGTAACCCGCTACGCTCCGCGGCATCAATAATTTCTTTTATCTCGCCCATAGTCCTTACCCTGAATTTCTGGGTTTCCTTTCTGTACATGGCGCAATAGGTGCACTTGTTGTGGGAACAGCCGATGGTGGCCTGCAGAATGAAACTTTTATGCTCGCTTGGAGGGCGAAAAAAAGGCGTTACATATTCAATCATCACTGTAAGAATCTAACAAAGTTTCAGGATCTGTTCAATAAGACTTTGCAATGACAGAAAGCATAGGTTATCCTTGCGCCGTAATGTTTGATCTCGAACCGCACGAAAAAGAAGGGTTTCACTATATCCTTGGCGTACCGCTGCTCATAGGACTTATAATTGTCATCGCCTTTCTGACGCACATCGTCCTTGCTCCTTAGCCCGTACCCCAACGGATTATCCGCAGGACAAGTTCGCGGACCTCGATCTCTACTCCCGTACTGTCCCGGAAAAGATACCCCCCGTCTTCTGTCTCTTCCCAGGTTGCCCCGAGAAGCTTTAAGTTCTTTTTTTGGCTTTGGGAGGCAGGATCGATTTTTCTCCCGACAAATGTAACGGCGTTTCCGTTCCCGAAAAGGACCATGACCAGTCTTGAGATTCCAAAGAGCAGCAGAAAACCCTGGGCCTCTACATCGGCATCGAAAACCGCATGCATAAAACCCCGAGGCGGAGCGACCACGCTGATTGCATTTTGGCCATATTCTTTATTTAGAGGCTCCACGCGGGTCTCAAAGCCGCGGCAGAGAAAATCCAAGACCTTCTCCACTTTTTCGCATGTTTTACCCGAGTTGGCCGAGACTTTTTCCTTTTCGTAGAACTCAGCAATCCCTGGCTGTTTTTCTGTTTCCACGGCGTATTACTCTAATTAACTCTCAGCTTCCTACCTGGGGTCTGCAGACGAATAACCTTATCGTTTTAACTATTGAGAAATCGGCAAATCGACAAGCTTTTTCTCATTCTTCGCTGAAAATGCTTCAAATTCTTTGCTCAATATAATAATATATGCTTCAAGGGGGATAAAAGATAGACAGAATCCACGGAAACACCTCAGGTCTAACCAGAAGCGACCTGAAGAACCTGCTCAGAATATACAAGAGGAAAATCCCTCAGGACTGTCTGGTAACCCTTGAATTCACCCGCACTCTCTTAACCTTCTCTAGGGAACTCCAAAAAACCATAACGGCATTTATCGACCGCAAAGGAAAGGTAAGATTCGTTTTCATCGGAGAACCTTGCGATTTCCCTTTTGAAAATTTGCTTGGAAGGATGAGAAGAGCTAAATACAGGCTCAGGGGGTTTCGCGCCGTAAGAACTAATCTCAAGGGGGCCGGTCTCACGAATTCTGATCTGGTGACTCTGGCAAATGAAAGACTCGACCTGGTAGCTTCTGTGTCTCTAGGTCAGAACGGTTCAGCGGGACGCTTTGAATATGCGAACCTCATTCCACCAGGCGGAGAGAACCACTCGAAGTGGGAGATTTCGAAGTTTTCTGACGTGGGACGCATAAATATTAACCTTGAACAGGAGATAAATGCCATAGAACAGTCCCTAAGGAGCGCTTTTCTCAAGAACGGGGGCAAAGAAAACAGGGAAGGAGTCATACTTGTGGGGTTTAGCACCAAATTTCGCTACCTTGCCGAGAAGTCCTTGGAGGAGCTTAACTCCTTGGCTCTTTCTGCGGAAAAAATAGTGCTCGACAAGATGGTCCAGATAAGAAAGAACATTGATCCCCGTTACCTGGTCGGCAGAGGAAAACTCAGGGAGATCGCTCTTCACGCCAAACACCTTGGGGCCGACACCATCATTTTTGACACGGAACTTACCCCCGCCCAGGCAAACGCTATCGGGGAAGAGTCCGGTCTTGATATAATGGACCGAAGCCAGCTGATAATACAGATATTCGCTAAACACGCCAAGACAAACGAAGGAAAAATTCAGGCAAGGCTTGCCGAATTCCAATATAATTTGCCGAGACTTAAAGGAAAGGGAGCGGCCTTTTCCCAATTAGGGGGTGGAATAGGCACGAGAGGGCCCGGAGAAAAGAAGCTCGAGCAGGAAAGAAGAAACATAAGAAAGCAGATCGAACAGCTTGAAAAGCAGATTGACGGCCTTTGCAGAAGAAGGGAACACACGAGAAAGAACAGGAGAACCTCAATGATTCCGACCCTGTCTTTTATCGGGTACACGAATGTCGGCAAATCCACGCTTTTTAACCGCCTGACCAAATCCTCAATAGTTACCCAGGACAAGCTCTTCTCTACCCTTAACCCGACGACAAGAAGGGTCATGCTTCCCGGAGGAAAGCATGTACTCATGACAGACACTGTGGGCTTTATAAGCAAGCTTCCCAAGGAACTAATAAACGCGTTCAGGGCGACGCTTGAAGAAATAGGAGAAGCAGACCTGCTGCTTCACGTTGCAGATGCCAGTGATCCCGAGGTTAGAGAAAAAATAGATTCGGTAATTAAGATCGTAGAATCCATGGAGTTCGAAAACATACCAAGCATTCTCGTGTTTAATAAGGTTGACCAAGCCGATGCGGATACACAAGCCGCTCTTCGCGAGACATTTCCTGAAACGCCGTTTGTATCAGCCAGGAACGGAAGAGATTTCAGAGAGTTACTTCTCTATATAGAGAAATTCGTTGAAGAAACCGATGCGGATGCCAAACTCCGGAATTCTAACTTGGGGGGAAGAACTGAAAGGCAGTTTCCCGCCTCCCCTGCTGCATAGCTCGCTTTAGTTTCCCAAGGGCTTTAGCAGTCTTGTTCGTAAAAACAATAAAAAAAGGGGATGACCGTTCGCACGAACACCCCCTTTTGTCTTTTATTTCCGTGACCCTACCAAGGCTTAGACTTGTCGTCCACTCCATCTAGATTCTGGAGCCACTTTGTATGGTCATAAAATGCGGCGCCGAAAGTAAGAGCCAGAGTAGCGATTATAATACCAATATCGGTATTTTTGGTTTGCTCGGCTCTCCTTTTTATTCTGTCATGAATCGGATCTGGAATATTCAGCGTTATCTCTGCCATTACCAAAACCTCCTTGTTTATTTTTTATAAGAACTAGTCGGCATCCCCAATGCCTTTTTCTTCCCTGTACTTCTGGATCTCCTCCCGCTTTACAGTCGGTTTGAGGGTAAAGCCCGAGGGGTCAGCGGATGCACCCGCGACCGTAGCCTGAACTTCCTCGGCACTGAGGGGCTCAGGTTTCCTGTCTCCCGCAAGATCTCCAAGCTGGGAATCTTCAAGCTTCCAATCCGTAAGCCACTCGTCTCCGAGACCGAAACGTCTGGTGAGCTTGTTGATCTCCTCAAGTCTTCCGGGAAGAGGTCCTGCTGGCTGAAGCAGGTTCAGGTCCTCTAGAAGTTTTACTACCTCTGGATCTCTCGGGAAGCCGTTTCCAACTTGTTTTTCAAAGAACATGGTTTCAAACGGGGGTCGGCTCCTTGCTCCGCCGCCGTCAATGCTCTCCGCGGGATAACCGACGGTCATAAGCCAGCTGAACACGTAAGTATCTGGAAGATTGAATTTTGCTTTCGTGTTCCTTCTTGCTCCACCGCTTGCGCCGTTAAGGCAGGTCCCGAGACCCAAGGACGTCGCAACAAGACAGGCATTCTGTATCGCGTTTCCAAGATCGATCGCGGCAAGCCGGTGCAGTACCGCATCGGGAAGCATTGCAGGAAGCGGGAACAGCCTGGATACCCTGTCATATTCCCATCCATGCGCCTTATCGAGTGCTCCGGTTCTTAGAAGGTCGTGGATAGACTGACCCATTGTATCGTAGTTGCCCATGTCGTAGCACCAAAAGATAAGCACGGGAGCCATCTGCGTTGTGATCTGACTCCAGTCGGATATAAACTCCCATATTTCGGGATCTTCATCCCTGTATACAACTATTGCTCTTTGCCCATTGAAGTTGCCTGCCGTAGGAGAAAGCCTAGCAGCTTCCAGCATGGCCTGAACCTTCCATTTCTCAACGGACTGATGCGGCTCATACCATCTGATGGACCTTCTTAGTCCTATGGAACTGAAGGTGTCCATGATATTACCAACTTCGCTGGCACTTGGTACATCACTCATATTAATAACCTCCTATCTGGGTATTTTTTGTATCAGAATAAAGCTAAAACTGCATAACATCTCCGAACATCATACCACTAAATCGCAGAAATTTCACCATTAAAAATCAAAATTCCTTAAATTTTACAACACGGATAATTTGGTATACATTTATCGCCGAAATTATAGCGCAAGCAGGAGGAGTTATTAATGAGAGACGTATACATAATAGGAGTGGGAAACACCGCCTGCGGAAGATTTCCCGATAAACCGGCTCACATTCTCGCAAGAGAAGCCGCATGGGGGGCGATACAGGACTCGGGAATTCACGCGCGAAGGATAGAAATCGCCTTTTGCGGCCATGTCTACCAAGGTATGGGAGTCGGCCAGAGGGCGCTTAAGGATATAGGACTCGTCGGGCAGCCCACCATAAACGTGGAGGGTGCCTGCGGAAGCGGAACGCTTTCCCTGTGGGAAGCCTGGAGAACCATAGCCTACGGTCAGTACGACATAGCGCTCGCTCTTGGTGTTGAGAATCTGAGCAGAATTCTCTCCGGTGGCCCCCTGCCTCTCGAGGAAGATGATCTCGAGGTATCCATAGGTATGGGAATGCCCGGGCTCTACGCCATAAGAGCTTCGAAGTACATGAGCGAATACGGAGTTACCCTGGAACAGCTGGCCGAAGTCGTCGTAAAAAGCCGCCACCACGCCTCGCTCAATCCTCTTGCCCAGTACAGAAAGACTACAACCGTGGAAGAAGTGCTAAACGCGCCGGTGATCGCCGACCCGCTTACACGTAACATGTGCTGTCCCGTTGGAGACGCCGCCGCGGCCGCGGTGCTGTGTTCCGAGGAACATGTCGGAGAGCTTGCTAAAAAGATGCCGATAAAGATCTTGGGATGTGTCGCCCAGTCGGGCAAATACAGCAGCCCCACAGGCCTTACCTGCGATCCTTCCGAGAATGTCTGGAGAACTTCCCAGATGGCTTACGAGATGGCGGGACTGGGGCCAGAAGACATGGATGTGGCCGAAATTCACGATGCTTTCTCAATAGCTGAAATGATGGTTGTCGAATCTCTCGGCTTTTGCGAGAAGGGAGAGGGAGCAACTCTCATAGACGAAAAGAGCACATGGGTCGGAGGCGACAAAGTCGCAGTTAACCCAAGCGGCGGCCTGCTTTCACGGGGACATCCGGTCGGAGCTACGGGACTTCTTCAGACTGCCGAGATCGTAAGGCAGCTGAGAGAGGAAGTCGAGCCGGAGCGCCAGGTAAAAGATGCGAAAGTCGGTATCATCGAAACCATGGGAGGCGCCCAGCCCGCCATGGACGGAATTACCTGCGTCGTGAGCATCCTCGGGAAATAGCGCAAACACGCTTTAATCGGCGTTCCTTACAATCTCCCGGTTTTCTTCTGTGCAGACAATCTTTGCGTGCGGTGTTTTAACCGCACTCGTGGGGCTGTTGCGCAATCTTTTCTTGTTCCCCTTCCCCACCATTTTCAATTTCAGGCAATTCCTTGATTCCGTGTGAAGAATGACTATTTTGTGCCTGAGATGATTTCACCTGAAAAATTCACTTTGAAGGCTCAAGAAGCTATCGTGGAAGCACAAAACTCGGCTAGCGACGGCGGAAATCAGGTGGTTGACCTGCCGCATCTGTTCACCGCCCTTGTAAGTCAGCCCGGGATGCCCGCCAGGATTCTGGAGCGACTGGGATCCGACCCCCGAGAGCTTGCGCGGACGGCCGCCGAGCAGATATCCAAGCTTCCCAAGGTAAAAGGGGTATCCGACCAGATATACATGAGCAGAGAACTTGATTCTGCTATCCGGTCGGCCGACAAGGAAGCGCACCATCTTGGAGACACGTACGTAAGCACGGAACACCTTCTGATTGGAGTGGTTTCTCACGCCGCCGGGGCCCTGAGAAACGGATTTTCAGAATCAAAAGTGACTAAGGAAGGAATCTTAAAAGTACTGAAAGAACTGAGAGGTAACCAGACAGTGAACACGCAGAACCATGAAGACACCATGGAGCCACTTCGCCAGTACGGAAAGGACTTCACTGAACTTGCCCGGAGCGGGAAGATAGATCCTGTTATAGGGAGAGATGACGAGATAAGGAACGTGATCCGTGTACTTCTTCGAAGAACCAAGAACAACCCGGTACTTATAGGGGAACCTGGAGTGGGAAAAACCGCCATAGTCGAAGGGCTCGCTCAGCGTATGGTTGACTCTGACGTTCCCGAGGGACTTAAAGACAAAAAGCTGATTTCCCTCGATCTGGGATCCCTGCTCGCAGGAGCAAAGTACAGGGGACAGTTCGAGGAGAGACTCAAGGCCGTACTGAAGGAAGTAACGGAATCCCAAGGAGAGATAATTCTTTTCATAGACGAGATACACACCGTAGTTGGAGCCGGAGCGGCTGATGGAGCTATGAACGCGTCAAACATGCTAAAGCCGGCCCTTGCACGGGGAGAACTTCACTGCATAGGTGCGACCACTCTTGATGAATACAGAAATCACATAGAAAAAGATGCCGCCCTTGAACGCAGATTTCAGCAGGTCTATGTTGATGAGCCCTCGGTAGAGGAAACGGTGTCGATACTAAGAGGCCTCAAGGAAAAATACGAGGTTCATCACGGCGTGAAAATCAAGGACGAAGCTCTGGTTGCCGCCTCCCAGCTTTCAAACAGGTATATCTCCGGGCGGTTTCTGCCTGACAAGGCCGTTGATCTCATGGACGAAGCCTCTGCGCGGCTCAAAATGGAGATTGACTCCGTGCCGACGGAGATAGACGAAATAAAAAGAAAGATAATGCGCCTTGAGATAGAAAGAGAGGGATTCAGAAAAGAGCAGAACCCTGAACTTCTGGGAAAACTTGAGGAGATTGAAGAAGATCTCTCGGAACTAAAAGAGGAAGCGGAGATACTCGAAGCGCACTGGCAGAAGGAAAAAGACTGCATATCGAGGATAAGAAAGACCAAAGAGGAAATAGAAAACGGAAGAATGGATGCGGAGAGAGCGCAGAGAGAAGGAGATCTCTCCCGCGCATCCGAATTTCTTTACGGCAGAATCCCGGAGCTTGAAAAGAATATGGAGGGCCTCGGCTCGGAGCTCTCTGAAATACAGAGCCAAAGGAAGATGCTTCGCGAGGAAGTAAGCGCCGAGGATATAGCCGCGGTTGTATCAAAGTGGACGGGAATACCAGTATCAAGCCTGATTGAGGAGGAAGTCGAAAAACTCGTTCACATGGAAGAAAGGCTCTCGAAGCGGGTGGTGGGACAGCCAGAGCCGGTAAGACTGGTTTCAAATGCGCTTCGGAGGTCAAGGGCCGGGCTCTCCGATCCGAAAAGGCCGATAAGCTCGTTTATGTTCCTCGGACCTACCGGAGTTGGGAAGACTGAACTCGCCAGATCGCTTGCCGAGTTCATGTTTGACGACGAAGACGCGATCGTACGGATTGACATGAGCGAGTATATGGAGAAACACTCGGTATCGAGACTGATTGGAGCCCCTCCCGGGTATGTCGGATACGAGGAAGGGGGACAGCTCTCAGAAACCGTGAGGAGACGGCCCTATTCCGTGGTGCTTTTTGACGAGATAGAAAAAGCGCACTCCGATGTGTTTAACCTGCTTCTTCAGATTCTTGACGACGGAAGGCTCACCGATGGACAGGGTAGAACCGTTGATTTCCGGAACACGGTGATAATAATGACCTCAAACCTCGGAAGCCAGTACATACAGGAATCGTCGGGGAACTGTGAGGAAGTGGGAAATAAGATAGACGAAATGCTAAGAAACCATTTCCGTCCCGAGTTTCTAAACAGAATTGACGAAGTTGTCATATTCAGCAGTCTGGAAAGAGCGGACTTAATGAAAATAGCCGAGATCCAGATCGGATATCTAAGAGAGAGGCTTGCGGAGAAAAATCTCGCCATAGAACTGTCTGAGAAAGCCGTTACAAGGCTGGTTGATATTGGCTATGATCCTGTTTTCGGGGCAAGACCGCTTAAACGCGCTGTACAGAAATACATACAGGATCCGCTTGCAAACGAGATACTGAAAGGAAGTTTCAAGGATTCGACCGCGGTAAAGGTAGATCTGGACAAGGAAGGAGACTTTACTTTCAGAAAAAAATAACTACGTATTAAAGTTCAAACTTGGTAGTAAGAAAAAGTGTTCGTCCCAGTATGGAGTCCAGATATAACACCTGATCTTCATCTTGATCAGAGCGGGATTGACCCTCGTTGCCGATGTTCAGCATTCCTCCCGTAAGCTCAAGCCAGCTAAAACCAAATGCGTTTTCCCAGTTAAACACGACATCATGTCCAACCCAGTGCCGGTAGCGTTTACTCCTGTCATCATTCCAGTAACCTGAAACCGCTTGCAGATTCCACTGCACCGCCATATCGGCCCGAGCGGCTCTGAGCGAAAGGTGCAGACGGTCGCGGGGGATGTCTTCGGGCTGCACTTGTCCGGCTATTCGTCTTTCGTAGTTCGTTACTCTCAGCCAGTTAGCGTTGAGCACGAAATCCGCCCAGGCAATCTCCCAGTCGGTTTTAATTCCGATATCAACTCCATCAATCTCCGATTCTCCGCTGTTGGTAAAGAGGTTCTCAATTCCGCTTAATCGGTCACCATCGCGTATCACTTTAACTTCCGGGTAGTCGTTAAGCCTTCCTCTTCTTTCCAGGCTTACGATAAACTGCGGATCCAACATGCTTGGTATATCGGAAGTCCGCAGGCGAAACCAGTCGGCGCTTGCATAAAATGGACCCCCGCCCACCGAGACTCCAGCTGCAAAGCTCTCGGTTTTGTCCGGCTCCAAATTCGGGTTGGCATTTTGGCTGAGTTTCACCTGTTCTATGGAACAATTTGCAGTTACCGTGTCCGCATCGCAGACAGAGGGGTAAGTGACGGATTCTTTTTCATACAACTCAAACAGCCCCGGAAATCGTGCTCCACGGCTCCAGGAGGCGCGAAGAGCCAGATTCGGCGTTACCCTATACAGGCTTGCCATACGATGCAGAAATACTGCCGGCAAGTCCTCCCAGCTCTCATACCGGCCTGACAGCGACAGATCCAGCGCGTTGCCAAGCGGTACCCATATGTCGCCGAAAAGGGAAAAAATCCGACGATCGACCGCTGCGGAATTCGGAGTCTCTCCAAGCGCATCGCCAGGATCAACCAAATGGTCGTAGCGGTCGAAATATTCATAGGTATTGCTTTGTTTGTTATATGAGAGCTGGTATCCTGCGAACCAGCTGAGTTTGTTGCCCAAGATCTCAAACAGCGGGCCATCCAGCGCAACTACTGATTCAATGTGATGAAACTGTTTTTTCACATGTCTTCGCAAACCGCTTTCAGCGATTGCTGTTTTATGCTTTGGGGCTTCTGAAAGAGGGTCCTGGATATCGTAATTTCCGTTTTCAATGGCGGCTTTAATTGTCGGTATGTGAACGTAAGTGCCACCTGTATTGATATACTCGTAGCGATTGTAGTGAATATCCGCGTGGTAATCTATATTGCCTTTGATTTTGCCCTCCAAACCCACTGCGATATCGTAATCCCTCACATCCGTGTTCCATTTGAGGTTCCCATGCCCCAAAAAGCTATGCTCAACATCGATTTCCCGTGGGAAATTCCTCTCGTTAAGACCTTCAATGTTGTTGATTATGTCTTGCTTCAGCATCTCGGTCGGTGCGAATGAGAAACCAACTGATTCCGGTGCCTGTAGGAGTTTCGTTCTTGATCTCGCGGCTCGGGCTTTAATGTGAAAGACGGTCACATCTCCGACCGGGTAATGGAAATCCATGAATGCGTTATCGTTTTCCCTGCGCCGCAAATGCCATGAGATATCGGCATGGGCGAAACCGCAGACACTCCCAGGCATATCATCCCCGGAGGAGGTCGTTAATATTCCCGTGTATACGTTTTCGTCGCAGTCGCTAAGCGGCGCCGTTATTTCCTTGCCGTCGGCTGTTGTAAGAAATAGGGTGTTGCCGCCTGTGGACACCCCTTGGGCATCTGCCAAGGAACCACCGGGGTCATATATCGCACGGCTGTAGTCACGGTCCGAGTCACGAACTTCATTGCGTCTGAATATCTCCGCACCGAAGGTTATATGGCCTTCTCCCAAGCTGCTGCCCCAAATGGTGCTTAGATATTCCGAATCTCCACCCTCAGCGCGCGGACGCGCGATGCCTGAACGAACTTCAAGGCCTTCATAATCATTTCTGAAAACTACATTTATTAAGGCACTGGTAGATTTTCCAATATAAGGGGCGCTTGCGCTGCCCTTGAAAATTTCAATGCGTTCAATCGCCGAAACCGGGACTAGATCAAGGTCGATGTCAAAACTTGTGGCGTGCTTTCCATTTATCACGACAGTATAACGACCGGGTCCGAGAATGAAGGGTCTATGTGAACCGAAATCATTAAAATTCGATCTCTGTGACAAAAGATCGCTTAATTTGGTTATACCGGAGAGTTCAATGTCACGCCGGGTGATCACCGCCATGGGGTGCAGTCTCTTTGACATGACTTCTGAATGCGGTCGGCCACCTACAAGGACTTTATTCTCTTCCTCTTCCTCCCCGGCCATTGCATGCTCAGCTGTCAGGGTAAGAAGTGCCAGGACCAAGGTCAGAACCGCAGCCAGACTGCCCACTTTACAAAGCTTATAAATCACATCTTTAACTCTTTCCTTGTTGATTATATGCCCGCGAAGCACAGAATAAATACCTGTCTTCTCTCCTGCACTCAGTCGAAGAGCTGGCACAGAAAAGTACTGGAAAAGATTTTAACAAACGCCTTTGCAGCTTTCCAACGACAGAAAATTTCTGCCCAGGGTCTTGATTATTTATTTTCGGCCAAAAGAGCGGTAATTTCTCCCGGAACTTTTTCTGCGGCAACCTTTGTTCTCTCGCCGGAGTTTCTGTTTTTTATTTCCACCTTGCCTTCTTTCAGGCTTCTTTGACCAACGATAACCTGAATCGGGATTCCGAGCAGATCAGAGTCCTTGAATTTCACACCGGGGGTCTCAGCTCTGTCGTCGATAAGAACATCGACTCCGTCGCGGAGAAGCGCTGAGTATATTTTCTCCGCCGCATCCTTTACATCCTGCTGCTTCATGTTTATCGGAAGCACTGAAACTTCAAACGGAGCTAAGGGAACGGGAAATTTTATTCCATACTCGTCGTTATTCTGTTCTATCGCCGCCGCTACCGTTCTTCCTATCCCTATCCCGTAACAGCCCATAACAAGTGGCTTTTCCACCCCGTTCTCATCCACGTAGGTAGCTCCCATGGCTTCGCTGTACTTGGTCCCCAGCTTGAAAACGTGTCCGACTTCAATGCCTCTTGACGCCCTCAGAACTCCGTTTTTGGAAACCGGGCACGGGTCCCCTTCCCTCGCTACCCTTATATCCGCGTAGGAATCGGCTTCAAAATCCCGTCCGGGGTTAATGCCTGTTACATGATAGTCGCCTTTGTTGGCCCCCGTTACGGCGTTTTTCATGTTGCGAACGGATTTGTCCGCAACTACCCTCACCTTCTCTCTCTTAAGTCCTACGGGTCCGCTGAATCCAAGCGGTCCTCCTGAAACCTCAAGAATTGTCTCGGGGTCGGCAAGTTCCGCTATGTCGCATCCGAGAAAATTCCTGAGCTTGGTTAGACTGAGCTCCGTATCTCCCCTTACAAGGGCAACGACCGGTTCCGTCTCGGTGTTTACTATAAGGGTCTTTATCAGTTTTTCCGGCCCGACCCCTAAAAGCCGCGCCACATCCTCAACCGTCTTAAGGCCCGGTGTATGGACCTCGGAGACTCCCTCGAGCCCGGATGTTGCTCTTGCCCCTTCCCTTTCGTCTTCTGAAATACCGATTTTTGCAAGTTCTAGGTTCGCGGCGTAATCGGCTTCCGTGGAGCTCATTATTATGTCTTCCCCGGTGTCAGCGGTCACCATGAATTCGTGTGAGAAACTTCCGCCGATGTTTCCTGAATCGGCGGCAACCACGCTGAACGCGAGCCCGCATCTTTCAAATATACGCACGTAAGCGTCATACATCGCCTGGTAGGAGCGATCCGCTCCCTCATCCGAAACGTCGAAGCTGTAGGCATCTTTCATTATGAACTCACGTGCCCTCATAACCCCAAAGCGGGGACGGATCTCATCCCTGAATTTCGTCTGTATCTGGTAAAAATTAACGGGAAGCTGCTTGTAGGAGCGAATCTCCCTGCGGACTATATCCGTTATTATCTCCTCGTGAGTGGGTCCCAGGCAGAAATCCCGTTCGGCGCGGTCCTTGAAGCGAAGCAGTTCCTTTCCGTAGTAATCCCATCTGGCGCTTTCGATCCAAGGTTCGGCCGGAAGCACCGCGGGCATGAGAAGTTCTATGGCTCCGGCCCTGTTCATTTCTTCCCGCACTATGTTCTCGACTTTTCTTATGGATCTGAGCCCCAAAGGAAGGTAGTTGTAGATCCCGGCCGCGAGCTTTCTTATCATGCCTGCTCTTACCATAAGCTTGTGACTTATGATCTCGGCATCCGAAGGATCTTCTTTGACCGTGGGTATAAAATAGGAAGAAAACCTCATACGTTTTTCTCCTTTAAAGTGATTTTAGCTCAGGTGGAAAGCAATTTCGCGGGGTTTTCAGTTCAGTTGACGTAATTTCTTTCTATTTCCTTGACAAGTTCCCCGACCAAATCGGCTTCTCTGAAAGATTTTATCAGTTTTCCGTCCCGATAAAGCATTCCCTTGCCCTTTCCCCCCGCTATTCCTATATCGGCTTCCGCGGCCTCACCCGGCCCGTTAACAACGCAACCCAGTATGGCGACTTTAACCGGCCTTGGAAGGTTAAAACCGGAAACACCTTGTTCAACTTCAGAAACCAGCTTCTCAAGATCTATTTCAAGTCGCCCGCACCCCGGACACGAGATAAGTTCAATTCCGTTGTTCCTGATTCCAAGAGACCTCAGTATGTCCATTCCGACGACTATCTCCTCCACCGGGTCACCTGTTAAAGACACCCTTATCGTGTCCCCTATCCCTTCAGCCAGAAGCGCTCCGATTCCTATGGCGGATTTCACCGTTCCCATTCCCGGGGTCCCCGCCTCGGTAACTCCGAGATGGAGCGGGTATTCGGTCTTGTCCGCGAGCATTCTGTATGCGGTGATCATTTTCCTCACGTCGGTGGACTTGACTGAAATCTTTATGTCGAGAAAATCAAGGTCCTCGAGTATGCGCACATGCCTCATCGCGCTTTCAACCAGGGCCTCAGCGGTTGGATGCTTGTGCTTTTTGAGTATGTCTTTTTCAAGAGAGCCTGAATTCACGCCTATTCTTATGGGAATTCCTCTTTCCTTGCAGGCGTCAACCACGGCCTTTATTCTGTACCTGGCGCCGATGTTCCCGGGATTTATTCTCATCCCGTCGACTCCCTGTCTTATTGATTCAAGCGCCAGTTTGTAATCAAAGTGTATGTCCGAGACAAGGGGAATCCTTATCTCCTTTCTTATCGCTCCCAGGGCCTTTGCGGCATCCATGTCGGGAACGGCGACCCGGACAATGTCACAACCCGCCTTCTCAAGCCTTTTTATCTGGGAAACCGTTGACGCAACATCTCTCGTATCGGTAATGGTCATTGACTGAACCGACACGGGAGCTCCCCCGCCTATTTTCACGTCACCGATTGATATCTGCCGGGATTGCCTCATAACTTGCGGAAAATGCTATTGAATAGTTATTATAGTGTCAAGAAAGCTTAAGGCTGAATGCATGTTTCAAAGACTTTTTTAACTCGGCTAATATCCTTAAGGTCTTTATTTCTTTTGAAGAGTTCGGCAAAGTATAAGAAACAACCTGAAATGGCATAAGAAAAGCCAACTCAATAAGTTTCTTGTAGTTATTAATAAGGAGAAAATCAGGAGGCAAAATCATGGGGATGAAAAAGATAATCCAAATAGACAGGGGCGGCTCCTCCAAGGATAAAAGCTCCGTGTCTTTTACCAAGTTTGAAAAGAAGAAAAAACCTGAAGAGAGCACCGAAATAACGGAAGAGACGGTCTACGGCGCTCTCAAGGATGTGTACGATCCCGAACTTCCCGTGAGCATAGTGGATCTTGGACTTATTTACGACACCAAGATTTCCGGGCGAAACGTCCAAATCAAGATGACGCTCACCACGCCAGGGTGCGCTATGGGAGCACATATAGCAGGCCAAGCCGAAATGGCCCTTAAGAACGCGGGAGCCGATAACGTTCTTATAGAAGTGATATGGGATCCTCCCTGGAACCCCGACATGATATCCGAGGAAGGAAAAAAGAAACTGGGTATCGCTTAGGGGGAACTTTCTGCGTGGAACTAACCAGAGAACGGATAATAAAAGTTCTTAAGGGTGTTAAATATCCGGGATTTAACCGGGACATAATATCCTTCGGCCTCGTAAAAGACATTGTTGTGGAAGGTTCGAAGGTGACCCTCTCCATAGTACTTCCTAAACCCGACCAGAAGCTTCAGTCCGCAATCGAGGAAGAAGTCAGAAAAGCCATTTTCGGCATACCTGGAGTCGAGGACCTCTCGATGAAGATCGGCTCACGGCAGCAAAAGCAGATAACTGCCGACGCGGGCAGTGAAAAAAGCAAACTTCCCGACATAAAGTACTACATAGCCGTCGCAAGCGGCAAAGGAGGAGTTGGCAAGTCGACAATAGCGACCAATCTATCTCTGGCAATCTCAAAAAAAAGACAGAAAGTCGGGCTTATGGATGCTGATATCTGGGGCCCGAGCGCTCCTTTGATGATGGGAATAAACGAGAAACCCCGCGCAACGGCTGATGACAAAATCGTTCCCATAGAAAAATTCGGCCTCAAGGTAATGTCCATCGGTTTTCTCGTGAACGAGGAGGACGCCGTGATATGGAGAGGCCCTATGGTGCACGGAGCGATAAAACAGTTTATTGAAGACGTTGAGTGGAGCGGAACGGATTACCTTGTAATTGACCTTCCTCCGGGTACCGGGGATGCCCAGCTTTCTATGGCGCAGACGGCTCCGATAAGCGGAGGGGTTATAGTAACCACTCCGCAGGATGTGGCCTTGGTGGACGTAAGAAGGGGGATACTGATGTTCAACAAACTCAATATTCCCATTCTTGGCATTGTGGAGAACATGAGCTATCTAGATATGCCCGATGTTGACGGCAAGATAGATATATTCGGCAGGGGTGGAGGAAGACGTATGGCGGAGAAGTTTGAAGTTCCGTTTCTTGGGGAGATTCCAATCGACCCGCGGATAAGAATCGGTGGGGACAACGGAACCCCTATCGTGGAATCTGATCCGCAAAGCGCGGCCGCAAAGGCCTTTTTTGAGATTGCAGACAGAATACTCGAATCCATAGAGGACTGACTGACAAATCTAACTATCCTCGCTAGCTTTCAAGAGGCTACCAATTAGTTCCCACCAAGAATTCAGGCAGTTTTTCATTCAGGTCTATGAAGACTGTTAAGAAGATATGATTCTAGTCAGTTTGCTTCAGTCTCAAGTAGTATTATATTGAACATCGAAGAACCGGAGTTTTTATTTTCATGAACGCGGAAAAAGATCTTTACGCAGTGCTCGGCGTACCGCGAAACGCAACGCAGGACCAGATAAAGAAAGCGTACAGAGACCTTGCGAGAAAACACCACCCTGATATGAATCAGGGGGATAAAAAATCCGAGGAGAAATTCAAGGAAATTCAGCACGCTTACGAAACCCTCTCCGACCCCGAGAAGAAAAAGACCTACGACATGTTCGGGACAAGCGGTTTTGGGGGACAGAGAGCAGGCGGGGGAAGCTACAGGCAGTATTCACGGGGATTTCCGGACATAGACGAAATCTTCAAAGATATTTTTTCTCAGGGAGGCGGTGCTTACGGTATGGGTGGAGCTGGGGGAAGCTTCGGAGACATCTTTGATTTCGGCAACGTGCGACAGCAGCCGAGAAGACCGAAAAACATCCAGCATACCTTAACCCTTGATTTTGAAACCGCGGTAAAAGGTGGAGAGAAAGAACTCCTGCTTAAGTCCCCTGAGAGCGGAACTAAAAAAATAACGGTCAAGATTCCGGCCGGAGTGAAAACCGGGTCCAAGGTAAGATTGCCGGGCAAAGGCGAACAAATGAATTCCATGGCCGGAGATCTCATTCTCGAAATAAAGGTCTTGTCCCATCCGGTTTTCAAAAGAGAAAACGACGATATATATATTGATCTTCCGCTAACGGTCTATGAGGCGGCCTTAGGAACACTGATTGATGTGCCGACTATAGAGAGTCCTGTAAAACTTACTATCCCGCCCGGCGTGGGAAGCGGCACGAAGATGAGGCTCAGAGAAAAGGGAGTGAGAAACCCCAAGACCGGCAAGCGAGGAGATCAGTTCGTAATTGTTCAGATAGCAATGCCGAAGGAATCCAGTGAGGACATGAAGAAACTCATGGATGAGATTAAAGAGAAATATCCCTACGACCCTAGAAAAAAACTCCTCCAGTATCTATAATTGATCCAACGACGTTAGGAACTTACCTATAAGGAGAGTGGTTTATCGTGAGCGGTGAAAAAGAAGAACTAAAAATGGACTTTTCGGGCTTTATTCTCTCATTAAACGCTTCGGCCCTCATTCATCTGGGTGAAATTCCCGACCCCCACTCAAAGAAAAGAGAAGTTAATATTCCCGCCGCCAAGCACACCATAACCATACTCGAGATACTGGCGGAAAAAACAGAAGGGAATCTGACAGAAGAGGAAAAGAAGCTTCTCGACGACATGAT
Organism: Thermodesulfobacteriota bacterium; assembly: GCA_964291665.2. GTDB lineage: Bacteria > Desulfobacterota_D > UBA1144 > Nemesobacterales > Nemesobacteraceae > Nemesobacter. Next base: position 82,584 of record OZ219814.1, read on the forward strand.
TTACAACATCCGCATGAAATACGTAAAGTCCCTGAGTTGATTCTTCCTTCTACATGGTCGAGAGTCTAAGAAACTCTGCGTATCTTTGCTCTATTTCCTCTTTCCGTAGCGAACCCAGACGTCTTACACTGAAATCCTCAACCGTAAAGGAAGCCAGCACGCTTCCGTAGGCAACCCCTTTCTTGAAACCGGCGAAGTCAAGCTCTTTATCCATAGATGCAACGTAGCCCATGAATCCTCCGGCAAAAGTGTCTCCAGCTCCGGTCGGGTCAAGCACTTGCTCAAGCATGTAACTGGGAGCGAAAAACAGATCTTCCCGAGAAAAAAGCAAAGCTCCGTACTCCCCTCTCTTCACAATCAGGAATTCCGGTCCCATGTCCATTATCTTTCTCGCCGCTCTGGCCATCAATGGTTCTTCGGATAGCTGTCTTGCTTCAGAGTCGTTTATTATGAGAATGTTGACTCTGCCTAGGAGTGTCTTCAGTTCCTCCAGTTTGTTATCTATCCAGAAGTTCATGGTGTCACAGGCCACGACTCTGGGTGAGCTCACCTGCTCAAGGACCTTCATCTGGATTTCGGGGTCCGTGTTGGCTAAGAAAAGATAGTCGGCATCTCTGGATTTCTCGGGAACCACGGGGTCAAATGATCCCAGGACACCAAGGATGACGGAGACAGTTTCCGGATCCTTCATATCGTAGTCGTATCTTCCTTCCCATCTGAAGGTTTCTCCGGCACTGATGGCTATTCCCTCCGTATCAATGCCCTTTGAACGAAGCAGTTCGGAATAGTCCGGGGGGAAATCTTCTCCAACGGAGGAAACCATATGAACATCCGTAAAATTACGGGCCGCCAGAGAGAAGTAACAGGCGGATCCGCCGAGAACATTTTCTTCTCTTCCAAACGGTGTTTCTATGGTGTCAATTCCTACTGACCCTACGACGACAATACTCATTCCAACCTCTACATGTATTTTTTGACGATAAGTTCAAATCTGTTCTTTATCTCTTCAGCTACGCGGTCTGGGGACGTTATTATAGAGTAGCCCAGGGCACCTTCGCAAGGACACTCCCTTTCTTCGGGGATAGTACCAGCTACGGCAGCCACTATTTTTTTTGCAGCTTCAACGTTTTTATTCATGATTTCGATTATGTCTGAAACCGTGACGTCATCATGTTCTTCGTTCCAGCAGTCATAATCAGTGCAGAGGGCTATTGTGGAATAGCAGATCTCGGCTTCCCTAGCAAGTTTCGCTTCCGGCATTGCAGTCATTCCTATTATGTCTGCTCCCCATTCCCTGTACAGATGGCTCTCCGCCCTGGTAGAGAACTGAGGACCTTCGATGCAGATGTAAGTTCCTCCCGAGTGGACTGTCCCACCGCAGCCAAGCGACGCTTCCCGCAGGCAACCTGAGAGCACAGAGCACACAGGGTCGGCCATTGAAACGTGGGCTACTATGCCACCTTCAAAAAACGTTGAAGGCCTCCGCTTGGTGTTATCAATGAACTGATCAGGTATCACTATGTGCCCCGGTTCTATTTCCTCTTTCAAGCTCCCCACGGCGCTTACAGATATGATCCGCTCGACTCCCATGGCCTTCATTGCGTATATGTTGGCCCGGAAATTTATTTCAGACGGGGATACTGTGTGTCCTGTCCCGTGTCTTGGAAGAAAAACCATTTGTACGCTGCCAAGGTTTCCTGTAAGCAGACTTGAGGAGGGTTTGCCCCATGGAGTCTCCACAGAAACGGTTTTAACGTCCGAAAGGCCTTCCATTTCATAAAGACCGCTTCCGCCTATTACTCCTATGGTTCTCAAACTTCCGTCTCCATCCGCCGGGATATCGGCTTTGCGACAATAATCACCCTTTTCTCGCCCGAAAAAGGCAGTTCAAGTTCTTTTGTCAAAAGAAGTTCCATATCTTCCGGATACAGGTTCGCGTAATCTTCCCATTCCTTCTTTCCCCGGGGTCCCTTCATTATAACCATCTCCCCTCCTATATCCAGATAAGGAGTGCCGAGAGCCACGACAGTACCAATGCTCCCGAGGGCCCGGAACGTCACCCGGTCAAAGCACCCTCTCATCCCTCTGTCTACTTCCTCGGCTCTCCCGTGGTGGATATCGATGCCGCTGAGTCCGAGAGACCTTTTCGCGTCCTTTAAAAAAGCAACTTTCTTTCCAACCGACTCAAGAAGCGTAACGCTAAGGGACGGGTCGTAGATAGAAAGCGGAATTCCGGGAAACCCTGCCCCCGTGCCTATGTCAATCACCCTTGAACCGGGAGGCATGAATTCAGCTACTGTAAGGGAGTCAATCAGATGCTTGATTATGACTTCCCGGTCAGTGAGAACCGAACTTAGGTTTATGCGCCTGCCCCATTTGCGTAGCAGGCCGACATAAGAGAGGAAAAGATCGGTCCTGATGTTCTTGATGCCTATTTGTTCTGCGCCTTCTCTAAGAAGTCGTTCATTAGTCATTCTGATTCGCGAGCGTCAACATCGCTTGTTCCCTTGAAGGCGAAAGTGAGGAATCCTGTGTGTGCCACGGTTCTGTTATCCGGGCGGGTTTTCCCCTTTTTTACCTGATAGTTCCTCATTATAAGCTCCACCGTTTCGATTCTCACAAAACCTGTTTCCTCAAGCGATTCCGCGGTTCTTTCCACCTGGTTGTACGTTGGGGAAATACTTGCGATTCTCCCTCCGGGGGCAAGAGCCTCGTAAGCCGCCGGAATTCCATACCATGGAGAAGGGAGATCAAGTATAGCGACGTCAACATCTTTTTCCTTAAAACCTTCTCTGACATCGCCACAGTTAAATTCCACGTATTCAGAAAGCCCCGCCCGTCGTACGTTATCTTTGGCATTATTCATGAACTGTTCTCTTTTCTCGTACGTATAGACTTTCCCGGAAGGGGCCACCGAATTCGCGAGCGCAATGGTAAGAGCTCCCGAGCCGGTCGCGGCTTCAACAACCCTCACTCCCGCTCTCACGTCCGTTTTAAAGAGAATCAAGGCCGCATCTTTTGGATAAACGATCTGGGTAGCCCTTCTCACCTTCATGATTTTTTGTTCCACGGTAGGGTTAAGAAGTACAAAACTGTTTCCAAGGCTTGAGACTATCGTTTCTCCCCATTTTTTGCCCAGGGCGGATGAAAGGTCGAGTATTCCCATATGAGAACTGAACGACTTGCCCTCTTCTACCACCACCATAAAGCTTTTGTTGTCAGGTGAAACGAGGAGGATGGTATCACCGGATTTTATTTTCATGAAAGACGGTTCGCCCTCCCTGCGCTTATAAAATATTTATAGGTAAAGATAATGCACCCCGCAAACATGAATATTCCCGTTACCGAATACATGTTCGAAAAACCGTAATCGCGCGCTATGATTCCAAGAGCGAAAGCGAAAAAGTTTATCCCGATGCTAAACGACATGTTAAACGCTCCCATCGCCGTTCCCCTCTCATCATCAAGCGCCCTGTCAATAATCATCGCGCTTATGGTGGGGTAGAGAATCCCGTAACCCAGGCTGAAGACAAAAGAAACCAGAACAGCGCTCAAAGTGGAGTTTATGGAAAAAATCATGAGCAGGGACAGTATCATGATAAGCATTGAAGGCAGGGCTATTTTTCTTCTCTCAATAATATCCGGAAGCTTTCCTCCGAGAACCCTGATTAATATGACGGTTACGGAATACGTAAGAAAAAAGCTCCATGCATGAATCCCGTTTTCCTCAAGAAAAACGGAGAAGAAATTAAGCATGCTTCCAAGCCCCACGGCAATTATAAGATTGGTCAGCAGAAGCACACGGAACCTCGCGGAGAAAACAACGTCGAAAAATCCGCTGAAAATAGATTTTTGGGATACCTTGAAGCTTCCCTCACGCGAGAGGAAACAGAGAATAAAGGCAAGCAGGCTGAAGAGGGAGGTATAGAGAAAAAAGATCGAGTAACCGAATCTTTCTATCATAAGTTCTCCGATGGTAGGCCCAACCGAGTAGGAAGCTATTGTGAAGGCACCGAAAATGCCGAGCCCGTAGGCCCTTATTTCACTGGGAACATAATCGGAAACCGCCGTGGCGGCCGAGGTGAAGAAAAAAGCGAAAGCTATTCCCTGCATGAGTCTCAGGAGGAATATTTTCACGTCAATGTCCGATATAAAAATATAGAGAAGGGAGATCAGAAACATCAGAGAAGAACCCGCAAGCATGAATCTTCTTCGCCCGTAGTGGTCTATCAGGAAGGCTACGAAGGGGATAGCTCCTATTGATGTTATGCCAAAAGTTCCCATGACATACCCTATACGGGCCTCGTCACCCCCTATGTCCCTTATGAAAAGCGGAAGCAGGAAAAAAGAGGAGAAATTGCAGAAAAAGAAAAAGTTTCCCAAAGTGACCAGGGAAAAATCTCTGTACTTTTGTGCAAAAGGCATACTAAATGGTGACCTGAAAAAGAAAGTGGAAAAGGGAGTTTACATGATTTTATGCTTTCTATCAGGACAGCTATGTCTTTTTGACATGAAAGAGGCCCGTGATATAATACGGCATCTTCTGAGCCGTTAGCTCAGCTGGTAGAGCAACTGCCTTTTAAGCAGTGGGTCACAGGTTCGAATCCTGTACGGCTCATTTTTCCGCCGTCCCCGTCGTCTAGTCAGGCCTAGGACATCGGCCTTTCACGCCGGTAACAGGGGTTCAAATCCCCTCGGGGACGCCAGAAGAAATTCCCAATGACAATCCGATAAACTACAGTGAAACCAGTTAATTAAAACTTTTGACTAAAGTAGTTTCTATTTAGAATTTCTCCTGAAAATATCAGAACGCAGGATTCGGTTTTCTTGGCGTTGCTGCATAAATCGGGATATAGGAAGAAAAGATATGCCTTTCTTTGTTTTAATCCACCCCGACTTCCTCGCCCAACAGTGCGGTTATGTAGTATTTGTAAGTAAAAATAACACACCCGACAACCAAGAACAGTGCGGTCGACAAGTACATGCTGAAGAAACCGTAGTCGCGGACTATAAGTCCAAGAATGATGGCAGAAGAGTTTATTCCTGTTCCATAGGCCATATTAAATATGCCTACGGCGGTTCCCCTCTCCCCGGGATGTGCTCTGTCAATAACCATGGTGTTCACTGTGGGATAAGCAAATCCGTAGCCCAGACTGAATACAAGAGAAAACAGGAACAAATGTGTGTAGGTCTCCACAAAGAAAGCTAAGGGCATCGAAACAACCATCAAAAAGAGTGCTGGCAGAGCTATCTTCCTTCTCTCTATAGCATCGGTGTATTTCCCCCCTATAAGCCTGATTAATATTGCCACCACCGCATAGATAACAAAGAAAATCCCCATTTGAAGGCCTCGTTCCTTGAGATGAACGTGAAAGAAATGGACCAGAGACCCAAGCCCCACTGCGATCATCAGGTTCATCATAAAAAGTACGCTGAACTTGTCGGAAAAGAGAATTTTGAGGAATCCCTGGAAGATATGGCTTCTGAGCACGCCGCGAGTTACTTCCGATGAGAAGAAGCAAAGTATAAAAGCGAACAGTTGGAAACCGGAAGCGTAAAGAAAAAACGTGTGATAACCGAATTTTTCAATGAGGATTTCTCCGAAAAAAGGCCCGATTGAGAAGCAGGCTATAGTGGTAAGGCCGAAAGTGGTAAGACAAGAATGCCTTATTTTTCTGGGAATGCTGTACGAAACAGCCGTAGCCGCGGAAGTAAAGAAAAGACCGAATGCAATGCCCTGTAGAAGTCTCAAACCGTACATCATTGCATCGATATTCTCTACAAACAGAAAAAAAAGGGAGAATAAAAACATCAGACCCGAACCCAAGAGCATGAAGATTCTCTGCCCGTAGCGATCTATAAGAAAACCAGAAACCAGGGCCGTGCTGACTGAAGCTACACCGAAGATTCCCATCACGTAACCAATGGCGGCTGCATCACCTCCCAGGTCTTTTACGAAGAGGGGAAGCAGAAAAAACGAAGTGAAACCACACTGGAAAAAGAAATTTCCCAGAGTGATAAGAGAAAAATCTTTGTATTCCCTTATGAACTCCATATTCGGACCTGCTCTAGTAAAGAAATTAAAAGTTGAACTTTACCCGATTTTATATTTCGTTTTGAGACCGTCAATCAATTCTCCCAATGCGGAATGGCTTGCAAAACACAGCTTTTGCTCTGGTATCTACCTGTGAATTTTTGGTCGGGACGAAGCAGGGTCCGGATAAACGACAACATTAAGGCTTTGTTGTGCCCAAGACACTGAATTAAATCTGAGGCGAAACAATGTGGGAAAAACGGCTGTTAACCCTAAAGGTATTTTTCGTATTCCTTTTCGAAAAGGTCTGACAGCGTGCGGGCCTTGCTGTCATATTCTTCTGGATCATCCCATGAAAGCCTGGGCTGAAGAAGGGTAGCATCAACCCCCGGACACTCAACCGGAACAAACAAGTCAAGTATAGGAACTTTGACAAACTCTTTATCTTGAAGTGAACCGTTTACTGCGGCGGTAACAAGAGCCCTTGTGGACGGTAGAGGCATTCTTTTTCCTACCCCGAAAGGCCCACCAGAAATTCCGGTATTCAGAAGCCAGACGTTTACATCATGTTTTTCCATCCTTTCTTTCAGCATCCTGCCGTAGAACTTCGGGGGCCTCGGAAGAAAAGGAGAGCCGAAGCATGAACTGAAAGTCGCCTGGGGTTTGCTAACCCCTCTTTCCGTACCAGCAACTTTCGCTGTGTATCCCAGAAGGAAATAACGCATGGCCTGGTCGGAATCAAGCCTCGATATCGGAGGCAGGACTCCGAAAGCATCATAGGTCAGCATGAAAATACTTTTCGGAATGCCTCCAACGCCCTCAGGAACGATATTTTCAAGCATATCAATCTGATAAGCACCGCGGGTGTTCTCCGTATACTTGTCGCTGTCAAAGTCTATTTTTCCTGTCTCCAAGTCAAGTTCAACATTTTCAAGAACCGAACCGAAATTAAGTGCTGCGTGATAAATCTCGGGTTCTGTGGCCGGGCTAAGCTTTATGGTTTTCGCGTAACAACCACCCTCGAAATTAAAAACCCCTTCATCAAACCAACCATGCTCGTCATCCCCGATAAGAGCTCTCTCGGGATCAGCGGAAAGCGTGGTTTTGCCAGTCCCCGACAGTCCGAAGAAAAGTGCCACCTCTCCGTCTTTTCCGATATTTGCCGAACAGTGCATAGGAAAAACGTTTTTTTCCGGTAAAAGGAAATTCATTGCGGCAAAAACAGATTTCTTCATCTCCCCCGCATAGCGTGTCCCCCCGATAAGAGCGATTCTTTTGCTCAGGTTAAGGAATATGAACGTCTCGCTGTTAAGACCGTAGTTCTCGGGATCATCCGCCTTGAAACCTGGGGCCGAGATAACGGTAAAACCGATTTCCTTGTGGGGAAGTTCTGAAGCGTCCGGTCTTATGAAAAGATTGTTTACAAAAAGATTGTGCCAGGCAAACTCGTTTATCACCCTTACGTTTGTTCTGTAGTCGGGATGTGCACAAACCTGCAGGTCCCTTACAAAAACATCTTTTCCATTGAAATAATCCATCACTTTGTTATAGAAGTGATCGAATACCTCGGGTGACACGGGCTGATTTACTGGCCCCCAGTCTACGTAATTTTCTGTAGAAGGTTCCTTTACTACAAACCTGTCCTTAGGAGATCTTCCAGTATGGGGCGAGGTGAATCCTATGAAAGTCCCCTGCTCACCGATGAGTCCCTCATCTCTCCTAATTGCCTCTTCATAAAGCCTAGGAACAGAGAGGTTGTAATAAACTCCTGAAGGATTTTCAAGCTGGTGTCTTTCTGAAAGTTCTTTTTCGATTGAAAAATTCTCGGGCATGTTCTCCTCCTCCAAATTCCCTGTTTCCTAAGAACTTATGAACAATAAAGGTGTCGGGGGAAATCGACTGTTTTATTAAAAAAACTGTTAAGATATACAAAGTTTCTTTTTTTGCAAGAATAAAGACAACTTCCGCAGAACTTGCAGGATATGATAGAGAAACTGAGTTTAAGTCTTTGCCACAACTCCCGATATCCATGTGCTAATGGCATCTATGGAATCTTTGGGGTTTTCTACGCAGTCGTGCTTCGCTCCAGGTATATAGCGCAGCGTCACATCTTCGTTGCCGGTCTGGTTCATTATGTTCTTAAGTTCCTTGGGTTCCCATGTATCAACGATGTCGTCTTCTGCTCCGTGGATAAATAAAACGGGAACCTTCACATCCTGTATAATCTCGCAGGTTTTCGCGTAGTAGGCATGGGGCCCTCTCATGAACCACCATGTTCTGTATGTAAACATCTCTCCGTCAACTGGGTTGAAGGAGTCGCCCCATGCTCTGTAGACAATAAACACCTGATCGTTTTTCTTTTTCTCGGGGCTCGAGCCCAATACCTCTCTGGCTTTTAGATAAATAGCGTCATAAGAAGGAATACTTCTGTTTCTCTCGAGCCTTCTTTGCTGCGAATAGGGAAGAGAATAAGAGCAGCCTTCCAGTATAAGCCCCTTTAACCCGAGGGAATCGGTCTGGGATGCGTAGTAGACAGCCATATTGGCTCCCAGACTGTAACCCAGCATGAAAATGTTGCGAAATCCCTCCCTCTGAAGAATATTCACCGACTCCTTCATTTCATGAATTGTGTCGGGGAAAATCCCCTCTCCCATTATCTGGCCCATAAAGGCCATGCGGGTATTAACAGAAAGCGTGCTTATATTTTTTTCCTTAAGAAGCGGTGGGAGCCTCACCGGGGTTCCCCTCGTGAGAAAATGTCCCAGTACTCCGTAGAGATTTATTATTATGGGAGATTCGTAGAGATCTTCTTCCGACTCAAACTCCGGGGTGACAAGGAGAGAGTTCACTTCGAATCCATCTTCAGTCTTGTAAGTAAGGAGACTCTTCTGTTCGTTTACCATCGCAGAATCAGATGAATCTTCTCTCAAGCCATCTTATTATAATATCGCCCATCTCCTCTTCCTTTCCGTCGAGAGTATGGCCGGTATTGAGATAGTATGCAGAAACGTCGTCATTTCCGTTATCTATGGCTATTTGCGCAAGGTTGTGAGTTTCATCCGGTTTTACAAACGCATCATCCCAGCCCTGCATTAGAAGAATCGGCAGCTTTATGTTCTTTATCTGCTTATAGCTCTTTACGGCTTCCGCCTCCGGCCCGGCGAGAAACCACCAGGTCTTGTATGTATATATCTCGGTGTGCTCCGGCCGGTAGGAGTTTCCCCTGGCCCTGAAAATAAGAATCGTTCTATCCTGCTTTGAATCATGGGGATTATCGCCAAGTATCATCTTCGCTTCCTCGTACACCTCATCGTAGGAAGGCTGGCTTTCCCACTTGTTCCATCTTCTTCTTATCGAGTCCGGGATAGAATAAGGAGTAGCGAGGGCGATCACACCCTTTAGTAGTTCCGACTCAACGGAATCCTGTTGGCGGCTTTTTACGGAAAGGTACCTAAGGATCACCCCTCCACCCAGGCTGTAACCGGAAATAATGATTTTCTCGTAACCGATTTCTCCTAAATACCTGACTACCCCGTCTATCTGCGAAATAGTGTCGTCCACTATTCCAAAGCCGAAGAAAAGCCCGAAATTGGCGAGTCTGGTATTTATCGCAATAGACGAGTAGCCCGCCTTGGCAAGGATCGGCGGTAAGAATCTCTGGCTTCCGTCAAGAAAGTTCCCCAAAAACCCATGAACATGGATAATTATGGTCTTTCTTTTTTCGGAGTCGTTATTAAGCGCTCTATAGTAGAGGGCGTTAACCTTTCCTTTCCCGACTGGTACGGAAATCAGTTCCTGCTCTACGTATTTCATTATTAAACACGGTTTTTTAAGAGTTACTCATATTATAAAAATCCCGCGGGCAAGTCAATAGCGGTAGTAACGAACTCTGATGACTGATAAGAGACTTAGAACTCAGAAATATCCAGAATCGGTTGCCTAAAAGCGGTAAATTCAGCAATCTTCGGTTTCCATTGAGACCGAGTCAGGATTCTGCATTAGGAAATCAGCTTTTTTCTTCGCCTCCATCCAGTCTGGGGCCTCACCAATTTTTATGAGCGTGTTTTCTGCGGTGGCTTTGAGAAAAAGATGCCCCGTTTTCTTATCCCAGAAAATCTGCCAGTTATCCCCCCGGAACTCTCTTAGCCATCCGAAAGGAAAAAATCCAGAATAATCAGTGCCGGACTTCATCTGCTTTTTCTCCGCCCAGAGCGTTTTCCAGAAATCTCTTTAATACTAACAACTCTCACGATGCGTAAAGCTCCTCGAAATAAAGGCATACGTGGGATATCCCGCAGTTTGAACATATAGGCTTTCTCGCCTTGCAGACATTTCTCCCGTGATCACCTAGGGAATTTGAAAAAAATGTCCAGTCTTCTTCCGGAATGCACTTTCTAAGATCAAATTCAATCTTAACGGGGTCAGAATTCGAGGTAAGACCAATTCGGCGGCTTAACCTCATTATATGGGTGTCGACTATTATTCCGGGTTTTCTGAAATAATTGCCGATTACAACATTTGCCGTTTTCCTTCCGACTCCCGGAAGCTTGACTAGTTCTTCCATTTCGCAAGGAACTTTCCCATTGTGTTTTTCTATTATCTCCCTTGAACAGTTTATTATCGCTTTTGCCTTGTTTCTGTAAAAACCTGTTGATCTTACGTCGTTTTGGAGTTCTGCTTCTGATGCACAAGAAAACGCCCTTAGGTCAGGGTACTTCTCGAAAAGCCCCGAGGTTATCATATTTACTCGTTTATCCGTGCACTGGGCTGAGAGAATAGATCCGATCAGAAGCTCCGATGCACTCTTAAAAACAAGATGACATTTTGCGTCGGGATAAGTTCTCTTCAGAAATTGAAGAACCTTTCGTGCCTTCTTTTTTACATCCTGGGTATTCATCTTGAACAGCAAAATATATACGTGAAACTTTTTAAGCTACAAGCTGATACAGTCTGAAATGTAAGAAAAACTCTTTTGAGCTTTTTCCACTCTGCCATCTTATCCGCACAGAAGTGTTTTTTCGAAGACATAAAAAAAGGGGGAGATGAAGTTCTCAAGTCCCCCTTTTTCTCTTTTAAGTCCGTTCTTACTGAAGTTTAGTCATTTCTGGCCGGTTCAAGGCCTTCTTTGCCCTCGAAGAAGTCTTTGTTTATGTCGATGAACTTCTGCCATTTGTTGGGCAATTCATCTTCGTGAAATATGGCATCCACTGGACAGGGGTCTACGCACGCTCCGCAGTCTATACATTCATCGGGATGTATGATCAGCTGATCATCTCCCTCGTATATGCAATCAACCGGGCACGCTTCAACACAAGCCTTGTCCTTAACTCCGATACATGGTTCGGCAATTATGTATGCCATCTTTGAAACCTCCGAATAGGCACGTTACCACTACATTAACTTATCATTTCTATATTAACCAAAGCGCTTTCAAATAAAAGGCGTCCAGAGAACCGACCCCTTTATACTCATTTCCCTTCCTGAGAAGGCTCCAAGGGTTCTCCCAAAGGTTCTTCAACAGGCGGAGAGGTTTCTTCAAAAATTTCGATCGGCGATTTCTCCACCACCGAACCGGATATCGATTTTACGGAAGTGTAACCGAGAAAAAGCGAGGTAATTACGAATATGAGCCCAAAGAGCCTGGTCATCTTCACAAGAAAAGGCATTGCACCGCTTGAACCAAAAAGCGACTCCGAACTCCCGCCTCCAAACATTGAGCCTATATCCGCGGATTTACTCGGCTGAAGCAGTATGATCAGCACAAGAAGGACGCTGACAATAATATGGATAATTTTCACCGACGGTATCAAGAACTCCAATGTCTAACCCTCCACGGATTTTATTATTCTAAAAAAAGAGTCAGCTGAAAGACTTGCTCCTCCAACCAGAACTCCGTCAACTTCATCAACAGACATTATCTCTCCTATATTACCCGTTTTGACGCTTCCACCATATAAGATTTTTACACTATTGCCTAAACGGGGAAACATCTCGGTTAAAAGCTCTCGTATGTATCCGTGAATCTCAGCTATTTCAGAAGAAGTGGCATTTTCCCCCGTTCCTATGGCCCAGACCGGCTCGTACGCTATGACGATATCCGAGGTCCGTTCTTCGTCCAGATCGTGCAGCGCACTTTCTATCTGGGTCTTTATCGGTGAGAAAAGCAACTCTTTTCTCGCCGAAATATCTTCACTTCCGCAGATTGCTTCTTCTCTTTGGATTTCGGTCTCTCCCACGCAGAGAATTATCTTCAACCCGCAGGAGATTGACAGCAGAAGTTTTTCATGGACCTGTTCATCAGTCTCCCCAAGTATGTGCCTTCTCTCCGAATGGCCGACAATAACCCAATTGCATCCGGCGTCCAGAAGCATCGGTGCGGAAATCTCGCCAGTGAACGCCCCACTTATCCTGCCGAAAACGTTCTGGGCCCCAAGATCTATGTTTGAACTTGAGATGACTCTCTTTACCACGTCAAGAACCGTATAGGGAGGCACGAGCACTACCCTGCATGTGTCGTAGTCTTCTCCAAGCAGGCTGATTATTGCACCGGATAACTCCTGTGCTTCCTCCCGAAGCAGATTCATTTTCCAGTTTCCAACGACAAGCTTTTTATCCATTTAACACCCTGTGACGAAAATTCGTCTTATCCAGAAAAACCGAGAAAGCTACTCCCCGATCGTAACTAATGCAAACTTTTTTCTCCTCAAAGAATACTTAACCCAGAAACTCACCCAACCTTCTTATTCCCTCCCGTATGGAGTCCACCGATGTCGTATAGGAAAACCTTAGGTAATCCCTTCCCCTATCACTGAAATCTATTCCGGGAGTTACACCCACGTGGCAGTTCTCAAGAATATCAAATGCGAGGCTCCAGGAGTCTCGGCTCCATCGAGAGGAATTCACAAAAACGTAAAACGCCCCCTTGGGTTCAACCGAAATATCGAATCCAACCGAGGAAAGCCCTTTTATCATCTCCTTCCTTCTTCTGTCAAACTCAGTCACCATTGCCTGGCTTCCGCCGCCTTTTTTCACTTCCTCAATGGCGGCGACTCCTGCTTTCTGAACAAAAGATCCGGCGGAAATAAAGAGGTTCTGCTGAAGTTTTTGCACGTACCTTACAAGGTCTTCTGGAACTATCATGTAACCGAGACGCCAACCCGTCATGGAGTAGAATTTAGCGAAGCCGTTTATCGCTATGGCGTTATCGGTGAATTCAAGAATTGAGTTAACGCGCGCGCCATAGACAAGACCGTGGTAAATCTCATCTGAAATCACAAAAAGACCCATCCCGGACAGTTCCCGGAGAACTTCCCTGTCGATAACGGCCCCAGTGGGGTTCGCGGGAGAATTCACGAGAATAGCCTTTGTTTTTCTGCCGATATTCTTTCTGATTTCCGCGGGGTCAACCTGATAACCGTCACTTTCGTAAACGGGGATCTTCTTTGCGACTCCTCTCGCAACGCTTATTATCTGCGGATAACATGCGTAATGCGGGTCCGTTATCAATATTTCATCGCCGGGGTTAAGAACGGTCAGCATTGCCAGCAGGAGTGCCGGGGAACTGCCTATGGTTATTATCACCCTTTCATGCCCCACCTCTATTCCGTAAGTACGGCTGTAGTCCTCCGCTACGCTTTGTCGGAGTTCATCAATCCCAAGACTGCTCGTGTACTTCGTGTAACCTTTCTCTATCCACTTCGCCGCTGCAGAGCATATTTCATCGGGAGTATTGAAATCAGGTTCTCCAACCTCGAAATGTATGACGTCTCGACCTTCATCCTCAAGACGCTTTGCCCTCTCGAGGATGTCCATTACGTAGAAAGGTTCTATGTTTTTAACCAAATCTGAAATCATGTCGTGAAATCGCTTTTGGAATCAAGCAAAACAAAAAATTAATCCTGTGCGGAGACGAACCGCTCGTTGATCTGTTTTACAAGGAGATCTCTTTTAAGTCGTCTTAGCCTGTCAAAAAACAATATACCATTAAGATGATCAATTTCATGCTGAAGCACCCTTGAGAGCATTCCGTCCGCGTCAATCGTAAAACGCTTCCCTTTTCTATTGAGGGCAGATACACGGACGTGGTCTTTTCTTCTTATATTCGCAAAAAATCCAGGCACGCTAAGACAACCTTCCTCTCCCACCTGGAACCCTCGAGAGGAAACAATCTCGGGATTTATAAGCTCGTAGAACTCCCTTTCTTCACTCTCAGGCAAAGGTACATCAACTACCAGGGCCCGGATATTTCTGCCGACCTGTGGAGCCGCAAGTCCGACACCATCCGCATCGCGAAGCGTCTCCGTCATATCATCCAAAAGACGTTCAAGGTCCTCACTTATCTCCTCCACGGGCAGGGATTTTTTCTTTAACTCAGGGGCGGGATAAACAAGGATATCAAGCAAAGGCATCTGTGACGCTTATAAAAGAAGGGTTGTTAGCAGACCTACGCCGTGGCCTGTCATTCATCACTGCTTTTTTCCGTAAGTTTCGGGGCAAGCCAGCTACTTACCCTGAACAGTGGAAGGGTTTTTTCGCCGATGTATATTTTTTCGCCTGTTCTGGGATTTCTTCCCTCATAAGGCTCGTAATTTTTTGTAAAGAAACTCCCGAAATGTCTTATCTCTATTCTTTCCCCATCACGAAGCATCTCGGTCATGGCGTTAATTATGGCGTCCAGAACCTTTCTGGATTCTACGGAATTAAGATCGAATCTCCGCGAGAGCTCCTTTTCAATATCCGATTTTTTCATGACGTTTTGAAAATTAGTAAGGTTAGGACCTGATTTTTCACTCTAGATATTTTAAAGCCGTTTGTCAAGTAAGCCCTCGATTTTGCGAAGAAAATTCTCAGTACCCGAGATTCGGGCGGAGCCATTTTTCCACCTCTTCAGGAGTGATTTTTTTTCTTTCCGCGTAATCCAGAACCTGGTCTTTCAGTATTTTCCCAAGAAAGAAATATCTTGATTCGGGATGGGCCATGTAGAACCCTGAAACCGAACTTGGCGGAGTCATGGCGAAGCTCTCAGTAAGCGATACACCTGTGTGCTTTTCCGCCTCGAGGAGATCCCAGAGGATCTTTTTTTCCGTGTGGTCCGGACATGAAGGGTAGCCGGGAGCAGGTCTTATTCCCCTGTATTTTTCGTTTATCAGGTCTTCGGAACTAAGCTTTTCATCTTTTCCGTACCCCCAGAGGTCCCTTACTTTTTTATGAATCATCTCTGCAAGAGCTTCGGCTATCCTGTCTCCCAGCACGCTTGTCATAATCGAATTGTAATCATCCCCTTTTTTCTTGAAATCCTCGGAGAATTGCTCAACCCCCTTCCCTGCAGTCACCACAAATCCCCCCATGTAATCTTCTCTGCGCGAGACACTCGGCGCTATAAAATCTGAAAGACAGTAATAGTGACCCTCTTTAGAACGCAGTTCCTGCTGTCTTAGAAAATGGAACATTGCCAGAACCTGTTTTTCCTCTCCGTAGATTTCAACATCGTCTCCGACGCTGTTTGCGCGGAAGATTCCGACAACGGCGCGGGGGGTGAAAACTTTCTCCAAGATTATCCGTTTAAGGAGCGCCTGACCGTCCCGGTAAAGTTTTTTCGCCTGACTTCCTCTTTCGGGGTGCTCAAGTATTTTCGGGAAAACCCCTTTGAGCTCCCACGCCCAGAAAAAAGGAGACCAGTCGATGTAACCGGCGACTTCCTCAAGAGAGATGCTGTCGAACACGAAAACTCCAAGCCGCCCGGGGCACTCTATCGCAACATTATCCCAGTGGGTCGGGAACGCCTTTCCCCTCGCCTCTTCTATGGAGGCATATTCCGTCTGGCCGCGGGCTTTTTCAAAACGCTGCTTCTGCTCCAAGTTGCTTTTTTCCAGTTTCTCCATGTAAAGCTGGGCTTTTTCCGGGTCCAGCATCTCGTTGCAGGCACCTACCACAAGCGAAGCATCGGCTACGTGATCAACTATGCCGCTGTATCCCGGAGCTATTTTTATCGCGGTATGAGCCCTGCTTGTGGTCGCCCCGCCGATAAGAAGGGGAACGGTAAACCCTTCCCGTTCCATCTCTTTCGCGTTATACACCATTTCGTCAAGAGAAGGTGTAATCAGTCCGCTTAATCCTATGAAATCCGCACGGTGCTCTTTTGCAACGTTGAGTATTTTCTCGCAGGGAACCATTACCCCGAGGTCTATCACTTCGTAGTTGTTGCAGCCAAGAACCACAGACACTATGTTTTTTCCTATATCGTGGACGTCTCCCTTTACCGTTGCTATAACGAATTTCCCCTTGACTCCCCCGCTTCCCTTTTTTTCCTCTTCCATAAAAGGCTGAAGGTGCGCAACGGCTCTTTTCATGACTCTGGCGCTTTTCACCACCTGGGGAAGAAACATCTTGCCGTCGCCGAAAAGATCCCCGACTACTTTCATGCCATCCATAAGAGGACCCTCGATAACCTCAAGCGGGGCCCCGTACTTAACCCTTGCCTCTTCCGTGTCATCCTCTATGAAGTCCGCTATGCCGTTTACAAGGGAATGCTCAAGACGTTTTTCAACCCCGAGCTCTCTCCATTGCTTGGTCTCCCTCTCCGCGCTCCCGGACTTTACCCCTTCAAAATGTTTCGCATATTCAACAAGACGCTCTGTGGCGTCGGGGTGACGGTTAAGAAGCACGTCTTCTACTTTTTCGAGAAGTTCAGGTTCAATATCGTCGTAAACGGTTAGCATTCCGGCGTTTACTATTCCCATATCGAGCCCGGCTTTTACAGCGTGGTAAAGAAACGCGCTGTGCATAGCTTCGCGCACTACGTTGTTCCCCCTGAATGAGAAGGATATGTTGCTTACCCCACCGCTTGTGAGCGCTTTGGGACAGGACTTCTTTATCTCCCTGACGGCCTCGATAAAATTCACAGCGTAGGAGTTGTGTTCTTCGATCCCGGTTCCGACAGTAAGTATGTTCGGATCAAAGATTATGTCGCAGGGATCCATGCCTACTTTTTCAGTTAATATGCGGTAGGCCCTTTTGCAGATTTCCACCTTGTCCTCTTTCGAAGCCGCCTGGCCTTTTTCGTCAAAAGCCATTACCACAACTGAAGCGCCGTAGCGCATTGCCGCTTTTGCCTGTTCACAGAACACTTCCTCGCCTTCCTTAAGACTTATGGAATTTACGATGCACTTGCCCTGAATGCATTTAAGCCCCTCCTCAATAACGGACCACTTGGAGCTGTCTATCATCACCGGAACCTTGGTCACCTCGGGTTCCGACGCGATAAGATTGAGGAAACGCTTCATGCAGGCTTCAGAGTCAAGAAGCCCTTCATCGAAATTAACGTCTATTATGTTCGCCCCGTTCTCCACCTGTTGAAGGGCTATCGAAACAGCTCCTTCATAGTCTTCTTCCTTTATGAGTCTTGCGAACTTTGGAGAACCCGTAACATTGCTCCTCTCCCCAACCATTATGAAAGGTCCATCAGGATCAGAGGTTATGGTGAGGGGTTCAAGGCCGCTTAGCCTGGTTGCGTCTTTGCGAATCGGGATTTCTCTTGGCGTGACATCTCTTAGTTTTTCAACCACCATCTCTATGTGCTCGGGAGTGGTGCCGCAGCATCCGCCTACTATGTTCACGAAACCGCTTTCTGCGAAATCCAGAAGAAGAGTAGAGGTGATCTCAGGCGTTTCGTCGTATCCCGTCTCGCTCAATGGGTTAGGAAGCCCGGCGTTCGGGTAGCAGCTTATGCGGCAGTCAGCTATTCGCGAGAGCTCCTCTATGTAAGGACGCATATCCTCTGCTCCCAGCGCGCAGTTTATACCGACGCTGAAAGGTTTTGCGTGGCGAACGGAGTTCCAGAAAGCCTCCACAGTCTGTCCAGAAAGGGTACGCCCGGACCGATCCGTTATGGTAACGGAGATCATAACCGGAATCCTTTCCCCTCCGCGGGAATCGAAAAAGCTCTCAATGGCGTATATGGCCGCTTTTAGGTTAAGGGTGTCAAAAGTGGTTTCGGGCAGAAGTATATCCACCCCTCCCTCAACAAGAGCTTCCGTCTGCTCGTAGTAAGCCTCAACCAGCTCTTCAAAAGAAACCGCCCTGTACGACGGATCGTTTACGTCAGGGGACATTGATGCCGTCTTATTAGTCGGACCCAGCGCCCCGGCAACGAAACAAATCCTCCCTGGATTTTTCTCCATAAAGTCAGAAGCAGCCTTCTTTGCGAGCTTCGCCGACTCGACATTAAGGGTTCTCACCCAGCTTTCAAGGCCGTAATCGGCCTGAGCTATTGAGGTGGAGCTAAAGGTGTTGGTCTCAACTATGTCGCAGCCGGCCTCAAAGTATTCTCTGTGGATTTCATATATGACGTCAGGCCTGGTAAGAGAAAGCAGATCGTTATTGCCCTTTAGGTCCACAGGGTGGTCAGAGAACACATCCCCCCTGAAGTCCTCTTCTTCGAGGCTTTGCCTTTGGATCATCGTACCCATGGCGCCGTCGAGGAAAACTATCTTCTTTTTCGAAAGAGCCTCGAGTCGCGCGGAGATTTTTGTATCTTTATATTTCGTATTCATTATTCCCTAACCTTGTTGAGGAAGGCCTTATATTCTTCTTTTTTTGCTGCCGGCAAACACCGCTTTGCGGGAACAAGGAAAAAACGGAGTCTACCATATGTTCCTGAGTTCTCTTAACTTTATGAAAACCGCCATCGGATCACTTCCCAAGGACGGATCCTTTTCCTTGAGCGAGTCCAGAATCTGCGGATCACTCGTTCTCATAAAAGGATTATAAGTTCTCTCCTCCCCCAGAGTTGAACGGGGGAACTTGTCCTCGGGGATCTCCTTGAGCTTTTTCTTCGCGTCTTTGTTCTCCGGTGCAAGTTCAAGGGCGAATCTGAGGTTAGTTTCCGCGTAGTCGTGACCGCAGAACATCTTGAGGCTGTCGGGAAGACCGGAGAGCTTAAAGACAAAGGTTTCGTATAAATCTTCGACTTTCCCCCTGAACTTTACGTTTCCACACCCTGAAACAAATACCGTATCGCCTAGGAAAATGTTGTTCCCGATTACAAAGGAGACATGTTCCGGGCAGTGTCCCGGGGTATGAATCACCTGGAGTCGCTGCTTTCCGAAGCCAATCTCGTCTCCTTCCTCTATGCCTTCGCTTCTTGGAGCGACATAGTCAAGGGCCGCCGGATGAATAAGTATCTTGGAAGAGAGAAAGACCTTTATTATGGGGTTGTTTCCATGAATATGGTCCGGATGGGCATGGGTATTCAGGACGTATTTAACCCTGTAATTTCTCTTTCTTATGATTTCAAGAAGAGTGATCGGATCAAGAGGGTCTATTACCACGCATTGCCCGGTCTCCTCGCACGCCACCAGGTAATTGTAGTTGCTGTCGCTCTCGCCGACTTTAAAGCCATGTATTGAGAATCCATCCTCGCTAATTACGTCCATCGGGGTCTCCTTTTTGCGTGAAAGTGTACCTGAAAGCCTCATTGCGAATAAAAAAACCGGGGTTGCCAGCTACGAGCGGTATGAGCAAAAAACTTCTCTAAAACCTGCAGTGCGAGTTGCAGAATTTCTTTGACATCAAAAGCCTTTAGGGTAATTTTTACTCCCAATTGACCTTTTGGAGGCACTATGGGTTTCGTAGAATCTCTTAAATGCAAGGAATGCGGCGATCTTTATCCCAAGGAACCGAAGTATGTTTGTGAGACGTGTTTCGGTCCTCTGGAAGCTGTATACAACTACGGCGAGATAAAAAAGCATATCTCAAGAGAAAAAATAGCTTCACGTCCGCAGAACATATGGAGATACAAGGAGCTTCTTCCGATTGACTCAGAACCCACCCTCGGAACACAGGTGGGATACACTCCGCTTGTGCGGGCAAGGAACCTTGCAAGGGAGCTCGGGGTCTCGGAAATCTACGTGAAAAACGACGCGGTCTGTTATCCCACCCTTTCTTTTAAGGACAGGGTAGTATCCGTAGCGCTCTCAAAAGCAAGAGAGTTCGGATTCGATACAACCGGCTGCGCATCCACGGGGAACCTAGCAAACTCCGTATCAGCGATTTCCGCTTCCGGGAATCTAAAAAGCATCATACTGATTCCCCACGATCTTGAACAGTCGAAAATACTCAACACCATAGTCTATGGGGCGAATCTCATAGGTGTAGAAGGCGGTTACGATGAGGTTAACAAGCTCTGCAGCGAAATAGCCAGCAAATATAACTGGGCCTTTGTGAACATAAACATGAGACCTTACTATTCCGAAGGTTCCAAGTCATACGCGTTCGAGGTGATGGAACAACTCGGATGGAAAGCCCCAAAGCACATAGTGGTTCCTATGGCAAGCGGTTCTCTTCTTACCAAGGTCTGGAAAGCCATAAAGGAATTTGAGTTGCTCGGGATTGTTGAGCCTGAGGGTTCAAAAGTATACGGCGCTCAGGCAACGGGATGTTCACCCATATCGACCGCATTTAAGAACGACTGGGAAATGTTCAAGCCCGTAAAACCGGATACCATAGCGAAATCCCTTGCTATTGGTACTCCGGCCGACGGTTACTACGCGATGAACATAATAAGGGAAAGCGGCGGAGCGGCTGAAGACGTAAGCGATGCCGAAATAGTGGACGCGATAAAACTTCTTGCAAGAACCGAAGGCATTTACACCGAAACCGCCGGTGGAGTAACGCTTGGAGTAACGAAAAAGCTCATAGAGCAAGAAAAAATCCCCCGCGACGAGCCCATCGTGGTATCGATAACAGGAAACGGTCTTAAGACTCAGGATGCCGTCGAGGGAACTCTTGGAAAGCCCGTGGTGATAAGACCTTCCCTCGAGGACTTCGAAGAGCTATACAACAGTAAAAAACTCTAGCGTTACGTGTTATAGTCATAGTATCCGGTTAGAAGCAGAATTTCGGATAAACCTAGGAAGAAACGGGAGAAAAACATGGTATCGGTAAGAATTCCAACCCCTCTTAGAAAGCTCTCAGGAGACAGGGACGAGCTTGACATAGAAGCATCCACGGTATCCGCACTCATAGAGGAACTTGAGAGCGAATGTCCGGGAATAAAGAACAGGCTCTGCGATGAGAGCGGAAACGTGAGGAGATTCATAAACCTCTACGTTAATGATGAAGATATAAGGTTTCTTGACGGAGTAGGGACAAAGCTTAGCAAAGGAGATGTCGTCTCAATCATCCCGGCAATAGCCGGAGGATAATTCGGGCATATACGGCAAAAGCTTTAAAGGTATCAGATAATACTTCAGTTTAGTGAATTAAGTCTCTTATTTTGTTGAAGTATTTTTCGATCAAAGGTTCTTTTTCTTTCTTGTAGCTTCCGGCAAATTCCATTAAAACCTCTCTTTGTTTTTTGGTAAGCTTTTGAGGTATTATCACTTTTACCACTACATACTGATCACCAAGGCTCCCGGATTCCACATCCACGAGTCCTTTTCCTCTAAGCCTGAAAGTCTGCCCCGGCTGGGTTCCGGCCGGAATTTTCATTTTGGTAGTGCCCTTTAGAATCGGGACTTCCACCTCGTCTCCAAGAGCTGCTTGGGTGAAACTTACAGGAAACTCACATACAATGTCATTTCCCTCCCGCGTGAAAATAGGGTGTTCCCGTACCATCACCTGTATGTAGAGATCTCCCGGAGGACCTCCTCGCATTCCGGGTTCCCCCTCCCCCCTTATCACAAGCCTCATTCCGCTTGAGATTCCGGCGGGTATGTTGACCTGTACCATCTTTTCGGTGTAGGAAAGCCCGGAGCCCCTGCAACTCACGCAGGGATTCGTTATAACCTTCCCGCTTCCCCCGCACGAAGGACATCCCTGGCTTATTGAAAACGGACCCTGGGAGAAAGCAACCGACCCCCTGCCTCCGCAACGGTCACAAATCGATTCTCCCCCGACTGCGGCCCCGGAACCGGAGCAGTCGTCACAGAGCTTTCTTTTCCTGACCTTTATTTCTTTCTGTGTTCCAAACGCAGCTTCGTCAAAATCCACTTCAAGATCATACCGAAGATTCTCCCCTTGCCGGACCCTGCCCCTCCTGCCCATACCTCCAGTGAAAACATCGTCGAAGAGATCACCAAAAAGGTCTCCGAATCCGGAGAAACCGCCCATTCCATCACCCGACATATGGCCGAAACTGTCATAACGGGCCCTTTTGTCCCTATCGTTAAGTACTTGATAAGCCTCGTTTATTTCCTTGAACTTCTCTTCGGCATCCTTATCCCCGGGATTACGGTCAGGGTGGAACCTAAAGGCAAGATCCTTGTAGGAACTCTTTATGTCTTCAGGGGAGGCGTTTCTTTCAACGCCTAGTATTTCGTAGTAATCCTTAGCCATTTGGGAGTTGGGGAACGGGAGTTCTAGTCAGCTTTTTCCTCGGAATCTTTCTCAGGCTTTTTTTCCGGACCTTGAGACACTGATACCATCGAAGGTCGAAGCAATCTTCCGTTTAGAAGGTAACCCTTCTGTACCTCCGAGATTATAGTCCCGCTTTCGTAAGTTTCCGAGTGCTCCTTGTAAACGGCTTCGTGGTAGCTGGGGTCGAAAACAGTTCCCTCGCCCGAATCTATTCCAGTAACGCCGAAGTTTTCAAGACCCGCAAGAAATTGCGTATGAACAAGCTTTATTCCGTCAAGAAAAGCTACGAAGTCCGTTTTTTCGCCGTGTGATTCCTCAGAAAGTTCGATGGCTCTTTCAATATTATCGAGAACGAAGAGCAGTTCCTTTAGCCTGTGCGCGCTTCCGAAATCAAGTATTTCCTGCTTTTCCCTCGCAAGCCTTTTCTTGTAGTTATCAAAATCAGCTGAAAGTCTCAGATATTTCTCCCTCAGAGCTTCAAGCTCGGCAGAAGTATCTTCTCCGGTTTCTTCCTCCTCCACCTCAGCACCGGAGATTCCAGGCTCTTCTGAGTCTTCCGCACCATTTTTCTTGTTTTCTTCAATGTCTGCTACTGTGTTCTCACTCATTCCGTAATTTCTCCGTTAACCCTCTTTGTAACCATTTTCGCCGTATAGTTCACAAGCGGGATGATTTTTGAATAGTTCATTCGCGTGGGACCGAACACACCCAAGCTCCCGTAGCTGTTTCCCTTGTAATAAGGTGCCGCCACGAGGCTGAAACCACGGGGCATTCCTTTTTCTGAACCTATAAAGACTTTTGAGCGACCGTCCTTTACAACCGACTTGAGAAAATTGGAAAGAAGCTCCTGATCCTCGAGTATCTCTATTATGGTCCTATAGAGACTGGAATCTCCGAGATTCAAAGATTCGATAACCGAAACCTTCCCCTCTATAAATATCCCCGCTTTTCTTTCCTTCTCAAAAAGCTCGCTGCTTATCCTGAGCACCTTTTCGAGGATTTCATTGTATTCGGTCGTGGTTCTCTTTATTTTCTCAAGCACTACTTTGCGCACCTGCTCGATCGTCAGACCCAGAATGAGGCGATTAAGGTAACCCCCTATCCTCTCGACCTGGGAGTCCCTAATGGGTTTGGCAAGCCTGATGTAGGTTTTTTCCGTAAGCCCGCCTTCAAACACCAGAAAGATAAGGCATTCTCTCTCCCCCATCTTAATAAGCTTCGTGGATTTAACTCTGAGAGTATTCCTCTGAGGAAGCATCGCAAGACCCGCAAGCTTAGTAAAGTCGGAAAGTATCGAACTTGCAGCGCTTATCACGTGATCAAGCGTGCCGTCAATACCTTCATATTTGTTCTCAAGAAACTGCAGACCGAAATCCGGTGAGTTCTCCACGTTGAGAATGTTCTCCACGTAATAATTTATTCCTTTCTCCGTGGGAAACCTGCCGGAAGAAACATGACTTTGAGCGAGAAAACCCGCCTCCATGAGCGAATTAAGTTCTTGGCGAACGGTGGCCGGGGACCATTTTATCTTGTATTTCGATATGAGAGTCGAAGAACCTATAGGACTCCCTGTCTCAATAAAGTGGTTCACTACAAAGCCCAGAAAAGCCTCATTTCTTGGAGAGATTGGCTGTGTCATATATTTTTGAAATATAATTTCCGCCTCCTATATTGTCAACGGAGTTCGAAGTAAACTCTGTACCGGCAAACTCCCCACATACAGTGCTGAATTAACTAGCTCAGAATTGTCGGAATACAATTCCGGTAATTTACGTAAATTGAGGGACAATGCTCTCATTTCAAATTAAGGCAATCTTTGACGATACGTCGATTGTAAATATAATTACCCCGAAATGGAAAAATTCGACCTCACAGTTATAGGATCCGGTCCCGGGGGATACATATCAGCAATAAGAGCTGCGCAGATGGGGATGAAAGTTGCCGTTATCGAGCGAGACAAACCAGGTGGCGTATGCCTTAACTGGGGATGCATACCTTCAAAAGCAATTCTCAAGTGTGCAGAGATGTACTCGCACTTTCTTGACTCGAAACGTTACGGAATCACTCACAAGGGTTTATCCTTTGACTACTCGGAAGTAATAAAAAGCAGCAGGAAAGCCTCAACCTCTCTTAACAGAGGCGTGGAGGGACTTTTCAAGAAAAACAAGATAACTCTTATAAGCGGTACGGGAAGACTCACCTCAAAACATGGAATTTCCGTTATCGGAAAGGAATCACAGGATATAGAGAGCGAACGGATACTTCTCGCCACGGGATCTGTCCCTAGGACGCTTCCCGGTCTTAAGATTGACGGAAAAGTTGTGATGACAAGCGACGAAGCGATAATGCACCCAGAGGTTCCCCGCTCTGTAGTGATAATAGGCGGAGGATACATAGGAATGGAATTTGCCTACGTCTACAACTCTTTTGGCA
Organism: Thermodesulfobacteriota bacterium; assembly: GCA_964291665.2. GTDB lineage: Bacteria > Desulfobacterota_D > UBA1144 > Nemesobacterales > Nemesobacteraceae > Nemesobacter. The sequence continues at coordinate 107,407 of OZ219814.1, forward strand.
GCAAGGTGACCATAGTGGAAATGGAAAAACAGGTCCTGCCGGGAGCTGACGAAGAAGTAGCAAAAGAGGCAAAGAAGATATTCACAAAGCAGGGAATGACCATCCTAAACGAAACTGTGTACAAATCCCTTAAGAAAACCTCGGGTTCCGCAACCGTGACAGTGGAGAGCACGGCCTCAGGAGAGCAGGGCACTCTTAAGGCCGACATGGTGCTTGTGTCAGTTGGAAGAAAAGCCATAGCAAATGCGGCGCCGACCTCTTTTGCCTTCTATGGCACGGGTGACAGCATGGGCCTTGAAGATGTGGGTGTAGAGCTTGATGAAAGAGGGTTTATAAAGACAGATGAGAACTACATGACCACCTGCGCTAATATCTACGCGATCGGGGACGTAATCGGAGGTCCCATGCTTGCGCATAAGGCTTCAGAGGAAGGAGTGGTTGCTGTTGAAAGAATGAACGGCCTTAACTCTAAAGTTCATTATAACTCAATTCCCGGATGCGTTTACTGTCAGCCGGAAGTTGCCATGATCGGCCTTACGGAAAAACAGGCAAGAGACCAGGGATATGATGTGGATATAGGAAAATTTCCTTTCAGGGCTGTCGGAAAAGCAGTTGCGGTAGGAGAGACAGACGGTTTTGTAAAAATGATTTTCGATTCGAGGACAAAAGAACTTCTCGGAAGCCACATAATAGGTCACGGAGCAACCGAGATGATTGCGGAGATCGGAGTGGCAAAAACCTTAGAGACTACACCTTATGAAATAGCCACTACCCAGCACGCTCACCCCACACTCTCTGAAGCCGTAATGGAAGCAGCCCTTGACGCACTTGGAAGAGTAAGGAACTTCTGAGGTACAGGACAGAACACTTGGTCACTGCTCCAATGAGCACCCTAGATATATACGAACTCGGGACTGTTCCCTACGAAAAGGCGCTTGAATATCAAGAGAATCTTCTCGCCAGAAGAATCGCGGAAGAAATACAGGATTCCCTTATTCTGCTTGAACACCCGCCGACGATCACCACTGGAAGAAAGGGGAACACTGAGAACCTGCTTGTAAGAGAGGAGTATCTTAAAAAACACGGAATTTCCTTCATATACGCATCGAGGGGAGGTGACATAACCTTTCACGGTCCAGGGCAGATCGTGGGCTATCCCATACTAAACCTCAAAAATCACGGGATGGATATCCGCAAGCACCTAAGAATGATCGAAGAAATGATCATCCGGACGCTTCGTGATTTTGACATCGAGGGCAGAAGAATAGACGGGGTGACCGGAGTCTGGGTAAAAAGAAGCAAGATAGCCTCCATAGGAATAGCTATCAGGAAATGGGTGACCTACCATGGGTTTGCTCTTAACGTCAGCACTAATCTCGATTATTTCGAGCTGATACTCTCGTGTGGAATAACGGATGTGAGAATAACGTCTATCGGAAGCTGGCTTGGAAACGAAGAGAGTATTAAAATGGACGACGTCACACAGTCCGTAATAAAAAACTTCATGGGTGTCTTCGGTTTCGAAGACTTCGTACTGAAAGACGAGAAAGAAATAAACTAGGGATTTTCAGAATCAGGAGCAGTTGTTAGAAAATGTCAGAAGAAAGAATTCAAAAGTTTAAGAAGCTACTTGAGAAAAACCCCGCAAACCCCCTTGTTCACTATAGTCTTGCAAATGAATACTTCAAGCTTAACCGCTACCAAGAAACCATAGAGACAATTGACGCCTACCTTCGTCTTAAAGATGACGAAGGGGCCGCTTATAGAATACTCGGCCATTGTTACACCGAACTTGGGATGCCAGATCAAGCAAAGGACGCCTATGAAAAAGGCATCCACTCGGCATCAAAACACGGACATCCGGACATGGCTGAAGAGTTCCGCGATTACATAGAATCCTTGGATATCTAAGCACTTCAGTCTGCCAGCAGATTCCACTCAATCAGGATAGAACCGATAACTATAAAAGCGATTCCTGTAATCCTCATGGGTCCTGGACTTTCTCCCAGGAAAAGATAAGCGTAGATGGCCGTAAACATGGGAAAAGTAGCCACTATCGCAACAATTTTTGAGGTATCGGCCATCTGAAGAGCCGTGAAATAGAGAAAAAGACCGATCAATCCTCCGATCAGTCCCGAAAGAAGTATCCAGAAAAGCGTCCGGCCGTCGACAGCAATGACCTGCGCAAACCTGCCCGTAGCCAACACTAAACACACCAGACACAACGAAGTGAAAACAAATCTTATGGTGATTACCGAAAGCGGAGAAGCATCCTTTAGACTCAATTTTTCAAAAATCGGGTTAATCCCGAATATCATAGCCACAAGAAAAGCAATAAAAGTAGCCTTCATTTTATCCTCCTTAAATGCAACAGAACTCCCGTCAGGCCGCAAAACTTTTTTGGTTTTTTCACATATATTAGCAGTTTCCTAAATATTTTTCAGAATCTAAACTCAGCTGTAGAGGAAACTATCTGTCTTCTACACCCGTCTAGAACTTGTAGGATTCAGGCGAAGCAGGAATCTTTGTTCCGAGATAATGGAAACTTCACAAAAAACAGTCTGCCTAGTAGCTGACGACATGTTCTTCTCGTCAAAGATTGAAAGCGCGACCAAACACCTTGGTATTGTTATGATAAAGGTAAAGAACCATGATGAGTTTCGAGACAAGATAGAAGGAAAAACAGTTGACCTCGTAATTGTTGATCTCGCCTCAAAGAGAATTGACGCCGAAGATATCTTCACCAAGCTTAAGAGCTTTCCAGAACATCAAGGAATCTTCTGTATAGGATATCTGCCACACGTGGAACGGGAGCTTGCCAGCAAATTCAGGGAAAGGGGGTGGATCTCGTCATCCCAAGATCGAAATTCTCTCGGGAAATGAGCAGGATAATTGAAGAACATCTAGAGCCAAAGTAAAAATACCGATTTGCAGTCCTGAAAATATTCTTCTGGTGTGAGTGGTAGCGACTCGTACTCACGCAAAAATCCGCGGAAATTCATATCACCTCTGTAACCAAAGCCCAATCATGAACCTAGCTTGACAATGAAAAGGGGAATAATAATAATGTTCCCAAAGTTTTTTCCCCGATACCTTGGTAGCAACTTATGTCAGACGACCAATCCAAAATATGGTTTAACGGAAAAACAGTGCCTTGGGATGAGGCGAACGTGCATGTACTCACCCACACTCTGCACTACGGCCTAGGCGCCTTTGAAGGCATAAGAGCTTACAAATGCTCTAACGGAAAATCAGCTGTCTTAAAGCTTGCCAAACACATGGAAAGGCTTTATACCTCGGCGCACGTGGCCGGCATAGAAATTCCCTATGACATGCAGACCCTTTGCGATGCGGTGATGGACCTCTTGCGCGAAAACGGGCTCGATGAGGCATACATCAGGCCCATAGCTTTTATCGGGGCTGGACAAAAAGGGATACTTCCCGGAGACAACACCATAAACGTGGCTATAGCCGTATGGCCATGGGGAACATATCTGGGAGATGACGCAATTGCTAATGGAATCCGGGTGAAGATATCCTCCTACACTAGAATGCACGTTAACTCCTTTATGACCAAGGCCAAGATATGCGGGAATTACGTAAATTCAGTAATGGCCAGGCAGGAAGCCGCCGACCTCGGTTTTGATGAGGCAATACTGCTCGACTCAGAAGGTTACGTGGCCGAGGGAAGCGGGGAGAACATCTTCATCGTTAGAAACGGGATTCTCAAGACTCCCCCTCTAACTTCCATACTGGAAGGAATAACCAGAAAGTGCGTTCTAGATCTCGCTGACGACGAAAGTATTACGGTAAAAGAGCAGCGTTTCACGAGAGACGAGCTTTACATCGCGGATGAAGCCTTCTTCACCGGCACCGCCGCCGAAGTAACGCCGATCAGGGAAGTTGACGGCAAGAAAATAGGTTCCGGAAAACCTGGAGAAATAACAAAAAGACTCCAGGAAAGGTATTTCGCCGTGATAAAAGGAGAGGATGAGAAATTCAGGCACTGGCTTGATTACATCCCCTGAACCGGTTTCCCAGACTGAAACTACAGTTTACTCGCCTCGCTCATAGCTACGAATCCAGGGACATTCTCAACCCGCTTAATCCAGGCACGGATTGCAGGATACCCGTCTAGAGCAAATCCGCCTTCCTCGGCAACATGAGTGTATGCGTAGAGCGCAATATCAGCAATTGAGAAGCTCTCGGCAACCAGAAAGACATGAGAAGTCAGGTGCTCTTCCATAAGCGCCAGCGCAGCTTCACCAGGCGCCTTTTTAGCTTCCAACATAGCCAGCACGTCGTCTGTCAGCTCACGGTGCTGGCGCAGAAAACGCGAGGTAGCGATGTTTGGCTCATGACTGTATTGCTCCCAGAATAACCACTGCAGAATCTGAGCTCGCCTGAAGGGCTCGGACGGCAAATAATCTGTTCCCTCGGCAAAGTGAAACAGGATTGCGTTTGACTCCGAGAGCACGCGATCATCCTCAAACACCAAGGTCGGGATCTTTCCATTCGGGTTGATCGCCAGGAATTCCGGGGTTCGGGTTTCACCATTTAGTATGTCTAGATTGATTACTCGAAAAGCCTTGTCAGTTAGCAGAAGGATCAACCGGACCTTGTAGCCATTGCCGGAAATCGGGTCATCGTAAAGTGTTAACATGGATATTCCTCAGTACGTTCAAGATTGGGGAAGATACGCTAGCACAACAAATCGTTGGGGACAATAATAAGAGGAGGCAAAATGCCTGATTACGTCCCCTGCATTGTCTTTTTCCTTCAGGAAAACAGTAATCGGCGAAGAATCTACCTTTTCATAAGGTAGTTGACTATGGTTCTCACGCCAAACCCAGATGCCCCGTACTGATACCACTCCGAGGATTTCTCCACGTATGAGGGGCCAGCTATGTCTATATGCACCCAAGGAACATCCGAAACGAAATTCTCAAGGAAAAGCGCTGCGGTTATCGCCCCACCCCATCTGCTTCCTACATTCTTAACGTCTGCAACGCGACTTCTTATTTCCTCTCTTAGCTCCGCATCAAGAGGAAGTTCCCACATCTTCTCGCCGACATCGTCTGCGGAACCTAAAATCGATTTCACGAGATTCGCGTTATTACCCATAACCCCGGCGTTATGAAGGCCAAGCCCAACTATGCAGGCACCGGTAAGGGTTGCGAGGTCCACTATCTCGGAAACTCCAAGGCGGACCGCGTAACTGAGTGCATCAGAAAGCGCCACCCTGCCCTCCGCGTCGGTGTTTATGATTTCTATTGTCTTTCCGTTAAGAGCTGTTACCACATCATCCGGTTTGTAGGCAGAAGCGCCGGTCATATTTTCGGTGGCCGGGACAATTCCGTGAACGTTAACGCTGGGAGTCAGTTCCCCGAGCGCTTTCATGGTCCCTAGTACTACCGCCGCACCCGACATATCCATTTTCATCGTTCTCATGCTGTCTGCGGGCTTAAGGCACAGACCTCCCGAATCAAAAGTTATGCCCTTGCCCACGATAGCAACTTTTTTACGGGATTTTACTGGAGGTGAGTAGGAAAGATGTATGAACCTCGGAGGCTCACTGCTTCCAAAAGAAACCGCTGAGAGTCCTCCCATTCCCATTTGTCTTATCTCATCCCTATCAAGGACCTTGCAACTGATGTGTTCTGATCCTTCTGAAATCGAAAGAGCATGTTCTGCGAGAATCGAGGGAGTAAGTATATTCGGAGGATCGTTAACAAGATCCCTTGAAAAAGCTACGCTACTTGAAACAGCGCTGGCATATGCGGCCTCACCGCTGAAATAATTGGCCGAAATCCTCCTTGACGCTATGCACACTTTCTCTATCCGGTTTTTCCTTCTTCCTGAAGACTTAAACTTCCCGTATTCATAGGTGCCACAAGCCATGCCCTCGAGAAAAATCTTGAGAAACCCCCTATCCACGTTGGAAAAATCAACAGAAACGGTACGGGAATGCTGGCCGGTTCTTGCAACCGCAATATTTGCGGCGCGAAAAGCCTCAAGCGCCCCGAAATTTTCTTTTTTCCCAAGCCCAAGAAGAACGACTGTTTTCGTATTGAAATCGCCAGGGGTATCAACTACAACTGTTTTTCCGAAAGCGCCTTTAAAATCAGACGACTTCACTTTGTCTGAAAGAAATCCTCCGAGCTTGCTATCGATTTTTCTAGCGGCAGCTGGAAGCCTCTGCCCCTCATAACAGAAAAAAACAACTGAATCCGACTCGACGTCGGCAACATTATCCTTTATCAGAAAAAACTCCATTTCTTCACCATTCAATCCAGATTTAAAAATACAGCCAAGATACAGATCTTTAACAAGAAGGTAATTCTACACTACCAACACCCGGTAAAACAAAAAGAATCTTTTAATATGGGGGTTTTTCAAATATGATTTAATCGTCTAATTCAACTAAAAAGAGAAATCCACCCATGATTCAAGAAGAAAGAATGACTCGCCATCTGATGGATATCATACAGATAGACAGTCCATCAAAAAAGGAAAAGGATGTAGCCCTAAGGCTTGAGGAAGAAATGAGGGATCTAGGGGCTGACTGCTTCTACGACGATGCAGGAGACAAGGTCGAGGGAAACATTGGCAACCTGATAGTCAAGCTTCCCGGAACGAACAGAGACGTTCCGCCCTTTTTTCTCTGCTCTCACATGGACACCGTAAGTCCCGGAGAGGGAATAAAACCAAGAGTGGAAGACGGTGTAATGAGAAGCGACGGTACCACGATACTGGGAAGCGACGATAAGAGCGGCGTATCCATAATAGTCGAGGTGCTTAGGACCCTTAAAGAGAACAATATTCCCCATCCGGATATAGAGGTCGCGTTTACCATATGTGAGGAAATAGGTCTCCTCGGAGCGAAGTTCCTTGATGCTTCCAACTTTAAGAGTACTTACGGAATAGTTCTTGACAGCAGCACCCCGCAGAGACTCGTCCTCAGGTGTCCGTGCTCGGACATCATGGATGTAAAAATACACGGCGTCGAGGCACATTCGGGGCTTTGCCCCGAAAACGGGATAAGCGCCCTAGAAATATTAAGTGATGCGATCTCGAGAATGAAACTCGGAAGAATAGACCACGAAACAACAGCAAACATAGGAAAGGTAAAGGGAGGATCTGCGGTGAACATAGTTCCCGGTCTCGTTGAGGTGAAGGCCGAGGCTAGAAGCCACGATGAAGGGAAACTAGACACACAGATACGCCACATGCAGGAGTGCTTTCTGGAAGCAGCAAAAAGCAGGGAACTTTTCCTAGACGGGGAACGACTCGGCGCCCGCGCGGAGGTCGAGATAGAACGCGTGTATCCCGTAATGAATGTCTCTCCGCAGGCAACCGTGACTAATCTTGTACTTAAAGCCGCTGAGAACCTGGATCATGACATAAAACTTCACACAAGCGGAGGAGGATGCGACGCAAACTTCATAAATGAGAAAGGAATCGAGTGCGTAAACCTTGGAACGGGAATGTACGAGCTCCATACTGTAAACGAATATCTTCTGCTCGATGAATTCCGCAGGTCAGCGGAGATAGTCCTTGAAACCATAAAACTCCACTCGGAAAAGAACTGAGCAATGAAGGCTCTAATTCTGGTTGATCACGGAAGCACGGTAGAGGAAGCAAACGCTCTTCTCGAAGATGTAGCCGACAAGGCAAGAGCCTACCAAGACTCGCCGTTTGATATAGTTGAGCACTGCCACATGGAACTCTGCGAACCGTCAATAAAAGATGCTTTTCACAAATGCGTTGCGGCCGGCGTGAGCGACATAACGGTCCACCCGTACTTTCTTGTACCGGGAAGACACTCAAAATCCGATATACCCAGGATGGTGGCGGAGGCAGCGCGGGATTTTCCACAAGTAAGCTACAGGGTCACAGAACCGCTGGGACTTCATGACAAGATAATAGAAGTCATATTTGAAAGATCGCTTGGATAATCCTCGTATAAAATCTGATGAAAAAATATTCTGCGGTGCTTTTTGATCTCTTTGACACGCTTGTCATGTTCGAGCCATCCCTTCTGCCGAGGGTAACGCTTAACGGAGAAACCTGGAACTCCACCGCGCAGCACGTTTTCACAGAGATGCGAAGCAGCCTAGGCGAAATGGAATTTACGGATTTCTACGAACCTTTTGTTGAAAGCCACAGAGAACTTCTGGAACTCAGGAAAAAGGATTTAAGAGAGTATCCGAATAGAAAAAGGTTTGAGATGTTCGTGGAGAAGATGGGTTTAAAGGGAGACGACGGTTTGCTTGATAGGTTCGTATTCTCACACATGGAAAGCCTCTGCAAAGCTATGGTATACCCGGAGCAACACACGGAAGTTCTTTTGTACCTCAAGGAGAAAGGATATAGGCTTTCAGTCGTATCAAACTTCGATCACGCTCCTACTGCACGAAATCTTCTTGCAAAATTTGGAATCGCGGACTTTTTCGAACATGTTGTGATTTCAGAAGACGTAGGCTGGAGAAAACCTCACAGGAAAATATTTGAATTCGCTCTGGCCAGCCTCGGCGAGAACCCATCAGACGTCATTTTCATAGGAGATAATCCTGAAGCTGACATAATGGGATCTTCTGACTGCGGGATTGACTCTGTGTGGGTAAAAAGAAGAGAACAGTTCTCCCAAGCAAAACCGAAATTCATCATAGAAGATCTAAAAGAGCTAAGAGAAATAATCTAGAAAGACACTGCCTTAATGAAAAGATTCACCCGCACGGAAAAAAGACTCCCCTCCATAAGAAGTAAAAACCAAATAGCTACAATACAGAGGATGCTTGAGAGAAAATCCTCTCTTTACGCAGAGAAAATCGCGTATTCGATAAGAAGAAATGATCTATCCGTAAGTTCTCTCACCTTCAGCGAAGTTTTCGCTCTTTTCACTGAGTTCTCCTCTCATCTCATGTCTTTAGGCCTTAAGAGAAGGGAACATGTAGCAATAGTGGGGGAAAACAGCCCCCAGTGGGCGATTTCCTACTTTGCGGTAATCTGGGCAGGCGCCATAGCTGTTCCACTTGACGCAAGAGCAAGAACAGAGACCATAAAACAGGTCCTCGTGCTCTCAGATTCAAGGTTCCTCATCGCCTCGGCGGGGTTTACAGAAGCTTTGAGTAACACAGGGGCGGTCGAGCACATAATACCAATGGAGGATGCTCTTGAGGTTCGGACACACACCGAAAAAACCGTGCCCGCGGAAAAATTAGAGCCTGAAGATATAGCCGATATAGTTTTCACCTCGGGAACCACGGGTAATCCCAAAGGCGTAATGCTCTCCCACGCAAGCATAATGTCAAACCTGGAGACACTTTACAGTGCTTTTCCCATAACGGAAAAAGATACGGCTTTTTCCATACTGCCCATCCACCACGTATATGAAAGAATAGGTGGGATGCTGCTGTCCTTTTACTGTGGGCAAAGAGTGTTTTTCTCAAGAAGCATAAAACCGAGGGAAATGCTCTCTGACCTTAAGGCCGCAAGACCGACCGTATGGCTTAACACCCCCTTGATACTCGAGAGACTGCTTCAGAGAATCGAGCAGAACAAGGCAAAAAATTTCCTCACAAGAGCCCTACCCTCTAGACTTTTCGGGAAAATGGCGAAAAAACGCCTGGGTCTTGACCGCCTTAAACTTATAGTAAGCGGCGGGGCCGCTCTTTCGGAAGCAGCTTCCAAGGGACTTGAAAAATATGAATTCCCCCTCTTGCAGGGATACGGGATGAGTGAGACGGCTGCTGTTATATCCGCAAACCCCTTCTCGAAACCGAAAAACTCAAGCGGTGGCATGGTGCTTGAGAACAGCGAGGTTGAAATAAGAGATGTAGACTCCGAAGGAATCGGGGAAATATGCGTTAGGGGCTCGAACATAATGGACGGCTACTACAAAAATCCCGGCGCGACAGGAGAAGTGCTCTCGGATGATGGCTGGCTCAGAACCGGCGACCTCGGTTATTTCGATCACGAAGGCTATCTCTACATAACGGGAAGAAAGAAATCGGTTATCGTAACCAAGGGAGGGAAAAACATTTCTCCCGAGGAAATCGAGGAAAAACTCACCCCGCTTGAAACGGTTGAAGAAGCAATTGTATTCAGCCCGGACGATGAAAGGATACAGGCCGTGATATTTCCACAGGCGGAGGGAATTTCCAAAAAGCTAGCACAGTCCCCGCAACACGAAGACGATGAGAGAATCTGGGACATCCTTAAAGACGAGATAAGCAAACTTAACCGTCGGCTTGAGCCCCACAAAAGAATCAGTCATTTTGCGATTGCCAGAGAAGAATTACCTAAAACTACTACAAGAAAAGTGAAAAGATACCTTTTCAGAGACATGGACATATCCAAGACAACAAAGTTCATCCAGCCTCCGGAGGACAAATGAAGAATAAAAAATCTCTGCAGTTTGCCTTGGACCACGGTCTCACTGAGAGCGAATACGAAAAGATAATCGAAACTTTGGGCAGGGAGCCGAACTCAACCGAAATTGGAATTCTCGGAGCTATGTGGTCTGAACACTGCTCCTATAAAAGCTCCAAGGTACACCTTAGGAAATTTCCCACAAAGGGAAAACAGGTTATACAGGGCCCCGGAGAAAACGCCGGAGTAGTGGATATAGGGGACGGCGGCTGCGTTGTTTTTAAAATGGAAAGCCACAATCATCCCTCCTTCATAGAGCCTTACCAAGGCGCCGCGACCGGAGTCGGGGGAATACTCCGGGACATATTCACCATGGGAGCAAGGCCCGTGGCGCTTTTAAACTCTCTTCGATTCGGAAATCCACATCTTCAGAAAACAAAATTTCTGGTTGAAGGGGTCGTATCGGGAATAGCCGGCTATGGAAACTGCATGGGTATTCCCACGATAGGAGGAGAGATATATTTTGACGATTGCTACAATGGAAATCCTCTGGTAAACGCTTTTGCCCTCGGGGTCACCAAAAAAAATAATGTTTTCCGTGGATATGCGTCGGGCAAAGGAAACCCTGTAATATACGTCGGATCAAAGACTGGAAGAGACGGAATACAGGGAGCCATCATGGCATCGGACACCTTTACTGAGGAAACCGAAGAAAAAAGGCCTGCGGTGCAGGTCGGAGACCCGTTTACGGAAAAACTTCTTCTTGAAGCCTGCTTGGAACTGTTTAAGACTGATTGTGTTGTCGGCATACAGGACATGGGAGCTGCAGGACTTACATCCTCTTCAACAGAGATGGCTGATCGTGCAGGAACCGGGCTTGAAATTGAAATTGACAGAGTTCCTAGGCGAGAAGAAAGAATGACTCCTTACGAAGTGATGCTTTCTGAGTCGCAAGAGAGAATGCTTGTAGTCTTGGAAAAGGGCAAGGAAGATACAGCCCGGGATATTTTCAAGAAGTGGAACCTTGATTTTTCGATAATCGGCAAGGTGACCGATTCGGGAAGATTGACCATTTTGGAAGAAGAAACCACGGTCGTGGATCTGCCCGTAAGTCTCATAACCTCGGACGCGCCGATTTATAAAAGATCCGTAAAAAAACCCGGCTACCTGAAAAAAATAAAGAGACTGGATTCGGAGAATCTCCCTGAACCTGAAGATATTCAGAGAATTTTCCTAGAAATTCTGTCTTCTCCGACTGTATCGAGCAAGAAATGGGTTTACGAGCAGTATGACCACATGGTAAGAACCGACACCGTTTTGGGGCCAGGAGCAGATTCCGCAATAATAAGGCTCAAGGGAACTCAAAAGGGAATCGCTATGACATCTAATGTAAATTCTAGATATTGTTATTTAAATCCCCGTGAAGGAAGTAAAATAGCTGTTGCAGAAAGTGTCAGAAATCTAGCCTGTTGTGGCGCTTCTCCCCTTGCAATCACCGATTGTCTTAATTTTGGAAATCCTGAGAATCCCGAGATAATGTGGCAGTTCTCAGAAAGCGTTGAAGGCATGTCGGAAGCTGCAAAGACGTTCAATACGCCGGTTGTAAGCGGCAACGTCAGTCTTTACAACGAAACCGAGGGTGTCGCCATATTTCCTACCCCGACTGTGGCGATGGTGGGCCTGATAAAAGATACAGCCAAAATCGTCACTTCTTGGTTTCGAGATCCTGGAGATTTAGTGATATTGCTTGGAGGAACGATAGAAGAAGATATAGGAGGAAGCGAGTATCTGAAGATCCAACACGGCTTGATAGATGGGGAACCACCTTCAATTGATCTTGATAAAGAGAAAAAACTTGCTGAAATGTTGATTGCATGTGCTTCTCAAAGTATACTTAAGTCGGCGCACGATATATCTGAGGGCGGCTTTGCCGTAGCGCTCGCGGAATGTTGCTTTAGTCCAGATGGCACAAGGGGGGTCGTGGTAAAAGCGCCCGACATAAATGAAAACTCTCTTAGAAGCGACCTGTTTCTTTTCTCCGAGACACAATCCAGGGTAATAGCAAGTATTAACGAGGGTAGTTGGGAAAAACTAAAAGAGATGGCAAGCGATTACGATGTTCCCGTGCTGCGTGCCGGAGTTGTTATTGATGACAACAGGTTCTGTGTCGAAGATTCAATTGACATGAAAATCTCAGCAGTTCATGACGCATGGTCTATGGGCTTTGAGAGAAGCCTTTCAGCTACAGAGGGGTAAAAATGGCGAAGCTACGCGAAGAGTGTGGAGTCTTTGGAATATATGATCATCCCGAGGCTGCCAACTTTACCTATCTCGGGCTCTACTCTCTTCAGCACAGAGGGCAGGAGAGTGCCGGCATAGTGTCAACCGACGGCGAAAAGCTTTACTCCCACCGGGAAATGGGTCTTGTAACCGAAGTTTTCGACGGAGAGTCCATATCAAGTCTGAAAGGTACTACCGCAATCGGCCATGTAAGATATTCCACAACTGGTTCAAGCAACAACAAAAATACCCAGCCTCTGATAATGAACTACGAGAAGGGTGAACTCGCGGTCGGGCACAACGGCAACCTTACAAACGCGAAAGCGCTAAGACACAAGCTTGAAAAAGAAGGTTCAATATTCCAGTCAACAACGGACACCGAAGTAATCGTACACCTCATAGCAAGATCTAAGGAAAAGACCTTTCTCAAAAGAACCATAGAAGCCCTTACTGAGTGCAAGGGGGCATATTCTCTTGTGTTTCTAACACCTAAAGGCCTTGTAGCTGCTCGTGACCCCCATGGATTCAGGCCTCTTGTTCTCGGAAAGATTGATAATTCTTACGTTGTGGCTTCCGAAACATGTGCTTTTGAACTCATAGGAGCCCATCATATAAGGGAAATAGAACCCGGGGAAATAGTGTTCATAAATGAGACCGGAATCAGGTCATTCAAGCCGCTTCCGAAAAAACAGCACAAATACTGCGTATTCGAGAATATATATTTCTCGAGACCTGATTCGTTTGTCCAAGGAAGAAACATCTATCAGATGAGAAAAAACATGGGGAAACAACTCGCAATTGAGTCTCCGGCCGACGCGGACATCGTCGTGGCCGTACCCGATTCGGGAACGCCGGCGGCCATGGGATACGCTGAGCAGTTGGGAATTCCCTTCGAAACCGGCTTTCTGCGAAGCCACTATATCGGAAGAACTTTTATTGAACCTCAACAATCAATAAGAAACTTCGGAGTGAAACTGAAACTCAGCGTGATAAAAGAGGTCATAGACGGGAAAAAAGTAGTGGTGGTTGATGATTCCATAGTGAGAGGGACAACCAGCAGAAAAATTGTCAAGATGATACGCGATGCCGGAGCCAAGGAAGTTCACATGAGAATAAGTTCACCTCCGATGAAGTTTTCATGCTACTACGGTATAGATACTCCTCTCAAAGAAGAACTCATAGCGCATTCCCTTGAAGTAGAGAAAATAAAGGACTACATAACTTCCGATACTCTGGGGTACCTGAGCAGAGAGGGAGTAGCAAAAGCGGTCACCAACGGCGACAAGTCCTTTAATGGAAGGTCAAGCTACTGTTTTGCGTGTTTTGACGGAAATTATCCGGTAGAAATAACAGACGAGAAAGTGTCGCATCAGCAGATGGATCTTTTTTAGGATTAGCGAACCGACTCACGAGCCAGCGTGTCGCGTGTCATACATCTCCTTGATCACATCATAAATATCGGGGTAACTAACTAGGTAAAACTCTTCCGCAAAGGTTCGTATTTCGTGAGGAATTCCGTGTATGGCTTCCGCGACAGAACCGGCAATGGCGGCAAGTGTATCCGAGTCACCTCCAAGTGAAATGGCGTTTCGCACCGCATCCTCAAAATTTTTCGACTCCAACGCGCAGGTTATGGCTTCCGGCACCGTCTTCTGGCAGGTTTCGTCAAAGCTGTAGCCGGGCCGGATGTCGTCAACGCTTCTTGAGAGGTCGTAATCGTAGGCTTGAGCTATAGTTTTGCGAATCCGGTTCACATCCTCACCCCTGTAGGCGAGCCATATCGCATGGACTGTCGCCCGCGCGCCCTTCACTCCTTCGTCGTGATTATGAGTGATCAGCGTGACTTTGTCGGCGGCGGCGAGCGCGACGGAAAGATCCGAGTCCCGATTCAGAAATGCCGCAGGGGAAACACGCATTGCAGCCCCGTTGCCGTAACTGCCGTAAGGCCGGGGATGCCGCTTTTTTATCCAATGACGGAAATTGCCGCCGTAACCGGCACTCGGGTACCTGAGGCACCATTCCTGCATGGTCGAGGCCGCAGGTCGGTCATGCAGGAGAATATCCCCCACCGCGGCGGTACAGACGGAATCGTCAGTAATATGGCATCTCTCGCTAAAGAATTCGAATTCCTTGGTTTTTATTCTTTCCCATTCGTAGATAGAACCTACTATGTCGCCAATAATCGCGCCTATCATCTCCTTTCCCGTTTATCAATATGATATATGTATATTCATTGAAGCTTCCCGAGAATCTCCTTGAGTTTCTTCTTGTGATTCTGGAACTCTTCCAGCTTTCCCCTTTCCTTTTCCACAACATCTTCGGGGGCACGTTTGATGAAATCCCTGTTTGCAAGTTTACCCTCGGTTTTTTTAAGTTCCTGTGAAATTTTTGCCAAGTCTTTGTTCAATCTGGAAATTTCCTTCTCGAGATCAAGCAGGCCCTCAACCGGCATAATTATTTCTACTCCCGAAACAACTTCCGAGACCACTTTACCCTTAATATCTTCTCCGCAGACAACGCAATCCCCAAGAGAAGCCATACCTAGGATAATCTCAAGGTTTTCCCTTAAGACATTCTCCACCTTGCTACTTTCGGAATTAAGATAAATTGATACCTTCTCCGAAGGATGGATTCCCACAATGGCACGCAGGTTCCTTATTCCAGTTACAACGCTTTTTACAAGCTCAATCTGCTCAGACTCTTCTCTAAATATTTCATTTTCGTTCAGCTTCGGATACTGGGCCTCAAGAATGCTCTTCGAATCAAGACCTTCTCCTTTAGGTAGGTTGATTCCCTTTTCCCTGAATATTCGGAATATTTCCTCCGTAATATAGGGAGTAAAAGGATGAAGCGCTCTTAGGGAACGAACCAGAACCCGGACGAGTACGTTAAGGGTAGTTTTTTTAGACTCGTTGTCGTCTCCATAAAGCGAAAACTTGGATATTTCAAGATACCAATCGCAGTAATCATCCCATATGAAGTGATAAAGCGCCTGAGAAGCCTTGTCGAATTCGTAGTTTTCAACGAATTCTTCAACTTCGCCGAGGGTAAAGTTGAGCCTGCTGAGAATCCACCGGTCAGGAGCACTTAGACAAGAGTTGTCGGGGTCAGAATCGTGAATCATCTCCGGTTCAAGGTTCATAAACACAAATCTGGTAGCATTCCATATCTTGTTCATGAAGTTTCTGTATCCTTCGATAACGGGAAAGGTAAGCTTTATATCCCTTCCTTGGGCGGCAAGCGCCGCGAGCGAGAAACGAAGCGCGTCGGCACCGTATTTTTCGATCACGTCAATAGGATCAATTACATTGCCCGTCGTCTTGCTCATCTTGCGGCCTTTTGCGTCTCTTATGAGGCCATGCACATAAACATCCCTGAAAGGCACATCTTTCATGAACTTGAGCCCCAGCATTATCATTCTTGCAACCCAAAAGAAAATAATGTCAAATCCGGTAACCAGGCATGATGTCGGATAGTAATGCCTGAGCGCTTCGGTCTCTGCTGGCCATCCAAGGGTGGAAAAAGGCCAAAGTCCGGAAGAAAACCACGTATCCAGTACATCCGGGTCCCTAACAAGTTTGACCTCTTCACCATAATGCTTCTTCGCGGAAGCAGCAGCTTCGTGCTCATCCATGGCAACGAAAACTTCCCCGTCAGGTCCATACCATGCGGGTATCCGGTGACCCCACCAAAGCTGTCTCGAGATACACCAAGGCTCTATATTCCTCATCCACTCGAAATAAGTGTTTTCCCAGAACTCTGGATAAAAACGTATTTCACCTCGTTCCACGTATGAAATGGCTTCCGCGGCAAGTTCTTCCGTGTTTACGTACCACTGGTCAGTCAACCAAGGTTCTACGACCACCCCAGAGCGGTCGCCGTAGGGGACCGTGTGGGCGGTCTGCTCGACCTTTACAAGGAAGCCCCCTTCCTCAAGATCCTGGATTACGGCTTTCCTAGCCTCAAATCTTTCAAGTCCCATGTATTTTTCGGGAACGTCACCTCTTACATGTGCCCGCTCGTCAAGAATGTTCAATATATCGAGACCGTTACGCTTTCCGACTTCAAAATCGTTAAAATCATGTCCCGGAGTTATCTTTACGGCCCCCGTACCCTTCTCTGGATCGCTGTACTCATCAGCTATTACAGGGATCTTTCTTCCCACAAGAGGCAAAATAGCATTTCTGCCCACTAGATCGGTGTATCTCGGGTCTTCAGGATGAACTGCAACCGCAGTGTCTCCAAGCATAGTCTCAGGACGTGTTGTAGCTACTGTAACAAACAGGCCATCGTCCCCCTCTATCGGATATCTTATATACCAGTAGTTTCCCTGAGTCTCTCTCTGTTCCACTTCCAGGTCCGATATGGCCGTACGAAGCTCGGGGTCCCAGTTTACAAGTCTTTTGTCTTTGTAAATAAGTCCTTGAGAGTAAAGATCGACAAAAACTTTTCTCACCGCTTCCGAGAGACCTTCATCAAGGGTAAATCGCTCCATTTCCCAATCGGGAAGCGCTCCGAGTCTTTTTAACTGTTCGGTTATTCGGCTGCCGGAGTTTTCCTTCCATTGCCAGATTCGTTCAAGGAATTTCTCCCTGCCCAAATCGTTCTTCGTGAGTCCTTCGGAAGCGATATCTTTTTCAACCATCATCTGGGTAGCAATACCCGCGTGGTCAGTACCCGGAACCCAGAGAACATCGAAATTATTCATTCTCTTGTACCTGACAAGGATGTCCTGAATGGTGTTGTTAAGAGCGTGGCCTATGTGCAACGATCCCGTTACATTTGGCGGGGGGATGACAATTGAGAAAACCTCCGCCGAGTCTCTTATTTCGGATTTGTGAAGTCGCGACGAGATCCAGAAATCATAAACTCTCCGTTCAACCTCGGCAGGGTTGTAGCTTTTTTCCATGGCTACTGATCAAAAGAAAGAATAGACCGCAGGGGAAATATCAGCTTTCCAGCAATACGTCTTCGCTCTTCTCTTCGACTTCAGGTACGGGTACAGGTATTTCCGGCGCCTCGGTCTCTATGCTTATGTCCCTGTACATGGGAAGGCCGGTGCCAGCCGGAATCAACCTGCCCACGATAACGTTTTCCTTGAGCCCTCTGAGGTCGTCTTCCCTGCCCTCGCAGGAAGCCTCGGTGAGAACCCTGGTGGTTTCCTGAAAAGACGCGGCGGAAAGCCAGCTGCGCGTGCTAAGCGAGGCGCGGGTTATACCCAGAAGAAGCGGCTCGGCCGCTGCCGGGGTTCCACCTTCTTTAACGATCTTCTCGTTTTCCTCAAAGAAAATATTTTTCTCTATAGCCTCGCCAACAAGCATCGTGGTGTCACCCGGATCTTTTATCTTCACTCTTTTTAGCATTTGCTTGACTATAACCTCGATATGCTTGTCGTTAATCTTCACACCCTGAAGTCTGTAGACTTCCTGAATTTCGTTAACCATATAGTTGGCAAGGGCTTTTTCTCCCATGATATTCAGAATGTCATGAGGATTAACCGCACCGTCGACAAGCTGGTCGCCGGAAGAGACGAATTCCCCTTCCCTTACCAGGACATGTTTTCCCCTAGGAACCGTATATTCCTTAGGCTCTCCCATCTCCGGAGTTACAACAACCCTCTTCTTCCCCTTTACATCTTTTCCGTAGGATATAAGTCCGTCGATTTCACTTACAACGGCCGGATCTTTGGGCACTCTGGCTTCAAAAAGCTCGGCAACCCTGGGAAGACCTCCAGTGATGTCTTTTGTCTTTGAAGTCGCTCTCGGAATCTTGGCGAGCACATCCCCCGCTTCTATACTATCTTTATCGCCAACTTCTATTATAGCGCCTACGGGAAGCGAATAAGGCACTTTCTTGTTCTTCGGCAAAGAGTCGATTTCTAGAGATTCTAAATCCTCTGTTCTCACCTCGATATCTAGAGTGGGATGCATTTCCAGATCCTTGGTCTCAACCACCACCCTCATGAGAACACCCGTGACTTCATCGACCTGTTCCTTGTAGGTAACTCCGGCTTCGAGGTCCTTGAACTTTACAGCACCTGGGACTTCTGAAATTATTGGGGTCGTGTAAGGGTCCCATTCAGCAAGTATTTTCCCTTTCTTCACCTTGTCCCCTTCCTTAACATTAAGCCTGGCCCCAAGCACAACGGGATATTTTTCCCTTTCATACCCTTTGCTGTCCTCAATTGAGAGCACGCCGCTTCTGCTGATAACAACCAATTTGTTATCACGTCCCTTGACGGCCTTTATGTTCTTGAATCTGACTATTCCATCGTGCTGACTCTCAAGGGTGCTCTCAGCCGCTCTCTGGCTCGCGGCACCACCTATATGAAAGGTTCTCATGGTAAGCTGAGTGCCGGGTTCCCCGATTGACTGGGCCGCGACAATACCTATGGCTTCGCCCATGTTTACAAGCTTTCCAGTGGAAAGGTTCCTTCCATAGCAGAGTCTGCAAACACCGCTTCTAGTTTCACAGGTAAGGACGGAGCGGATACTCACCTCGCCTATGCCCGCTTCATCCATCTTGAGAACTGCGGCCTCATCAACTTCCTCGTTTGCGTGAACAATAACCTCTCCGGTCTGGGGATCCTCTATATTTTCAAGCACCACCCTTCCAAGCACCCTCTCTCCCACTTTTTCGATTATTTCTCCACCTTCCACAAGATCGCTGACTTTAATTCCTTCTATGGTGCCGCAGTCAAGTTCGGTAATCATTACATCCTGAGCGGCATCAATCAGCCTTCGCGTCAGGTAACCGGCATTTGCCGTTTTCAGGGCCGTATCCGCAAGCCCCTTCCTTGCACCGTGGGTAGAGATGAAATACTGGAGCACCGACAGCCCCTCACGGAAATTGGATGTGATAGGAGTTTCTATTATTTCTCCCGAAGGCTTAGCCATAAGCCCTCTCATGCCCGCAAGCTGCCTTACCTGCGTCTGGCTCCCTCTCGCCCCAGAATCAATCATCATGTATATCGGGTTCGAGCTTGGCCCCGCAACTGTGCTGTTTTTACCCGTCTGTACTTCCTCTGAAGAAATCTTTCTCATCATTGCCTGAGCAACTTCATCGCTTGTTTTTGCCCAGATATCTATCACCTTGTTGTATCTCTCTCCATCGGTTATAAGCCCCTGGGAATACTGGCCCTGCACTTTCATAACTTCCTCTTGGGCATTTTCCAATAGATCCTTCTTTGATTCAGGAATAATCATGTCCGTGATCGAAATGGAAGCTCCGGACTTTGTCGAATACTTAAATCCGAGAGTCCTCAGGCTGTCAGCCAGCAGAACCGTGCTTTTACCGCCGGTTTTCCTGAAACACTCATCCACAAGGGCCTCTATAGCTCTTTTAGTCATTGGCTTGTTGATAAGCTCAAAGGAAACACCTTCGGGAACAACTTCGTACATCAATACTCTTCCAACAGTCGTCAGATAGTTCTGCCCTTCAATCCTCACGGTTACGCTATCATGCAGACCGATTTTCCCCAGTTCATAGGCAAAGACCACTTCGCGTACTGAAAAAACACGGCCCGACTCAGAGCCTTTATCCGAAGCTGTATCCCTCGTGAGGTAATAAAGCCCCAGGACAATATCCTGAGTGGGAAGTATTATCGGCTTTCCGTGTGCGGGAGAAAGAATATTGTTCGTAGACATAACGAGCGATCGGCATTCGGTCTGGGCCTCAATTGAAAGCGGAACGTGAACCGCCATCTGGTCACCGTCAAAATCCGCGTTGTAGGCAGGACATACAAGAGGATGAAGCTGAATGGCTTTATCTTCAATAAGCACCGGTTCGAAAGCCTGTATGCTCAGACGATGAAGAGTCGGAGCTCTGTTAAGAAGCACCGGATGCTCTTTTATCACTTCGTCAAGGGCATCCCACACCACCGGGGCTTCGCTGTCAAGCAGCTTCTTAGCTATCTTTATCGTTGCCGCCTCACCCCATCTTTCAAGTTTCTGGTAGATAAAAGGCCTGAAAAGTTCAAGTGCCATCTGCTTGGGGATTCCGCACTGGTGAAGACGCAGATCGGGACCTACTGTAATCACCGACCGACCCGAGTAATCAACCCTTTTCCCCAGAAGATTTTGCCTGAATCTGCCTTGTTTACCTTTTATTATGTCGCTCAGACTCTTAAGTGGTCTGTGGTTGTGACCCAAAACAGGTCTTCCCCTTCTCCCGTTCTCCAAAAGTGCGTCAACGGACTCCTGCAGCATCCTCTTTTCATTTCTGACTATTATGTCCGGAGCGCCGAGTTCAAGGAGTTTTCTCAGCCTGTTGTTTCTGTTGATCACTCTTCTGTAGAGATCGTTAAGATCGGAGGCGGCAAACCGTCCTCCATCAAGAGGAACAAGGGGTCTGAGGTCAGGAGGCAGAACGGGAATAGTGGTCAGAATCATCCATTCCGGACGGTTTTTGGACTTGCGAAACGCTTCACATATTCTCAGTCTTTTTGCGATACGGGCTTTTTTAATCGGAGACTTGGTCTCCTTCATGCTTATCCTGAGTTCCTGAGAAAGCTCGTTTAAATCTATGGTCTTGAGCATTTCCCGTACCGACTCGGCCCCCATACCGACGACAAACTCGGAACCGAAACGCTCGCGCTCGGCTCTGTACTCATCTTCGGTTATTACCTGTGCGAACTTGAGTTCGGAAACTCCCGGATCCATGACTATGTAAGCCTCGAAGTAAAGCACTCTTTCCAAGTCCTTCAAAGTCATGTCAAGGAGCATTCCTATCCTGCTGGGAATGCTGCGAAGAAGCCATATGTGCGCAACGGGAGAAGCGAGCTCTATATGACCCATTCTCTCCCTTCTCACTTTAGAGGAAATTACTTCCACGCCGCATTTCTCACAGGTTACTCCCCTGTGCTTAAGTCTTTTGTATTTTCCGCAGGTGCATTCGTAATCTTTCACGGGGCCAAATATTTTGGCACAGAAAAGACCGTTTCTCTCGGGTTTGAAGGTCCTGTAGTTTATGGTTTCAGGCTTTTTTATCTCTCCGTTTGACCATGACCTGATTTTTTCCGGAGAAGCTATGGAAATTTTTATGGTCGAGTAATCAGAAGGGTTTTTCGGTTTTTCAAAGAGCGTGTCTATATCCATGGTATGATTCCCTCCAAATTAATATTTCGGAAGCGGCTCAATTTCCGCTTCCTGCTCAATAAGATCCACATCAAGCCCCAACGCCTGCAGCTCCTTGCGCAACACTTTGAAAGATTCAGGGAGGCCTGGCTCAAAATTCATATCACCTCTTACGATCGAGTCGAATATTCTCGTCCGTCCCGCTACGTCGTCTGATTTTATGGTGACAAATTCCTGAAGGGTGTAAGCGGCTCCGTAGGCTTCAAGCGCCCAGACCTCCATCTCTCCAAGTCTCTGTCCACCGAAGTGGGCCTTCCCTCCAAGGGGTTGCTGCGTTACCAGGGAATAAGGTCCGATTGCCCTCGCATGAATTTTCTCTTCAACAAGGTGATGTAGCTTTAGCATGTACATTATTCCAACGCACACTTTCTGATCAAAAGGTTCACCAGTCTGACCATCAAAAAGAATAGTTTTTCCGTCTTCGTCGATGCCGGCAAGTTTTTGAATACGTGCGATTTCAGCCTCGTGGGCACCGTCGAAGACCGGGGATTTCACCGGCACTCCGTCTTTAAGCTCTCTTACCAACCCAACAAGACCCTCTCTGTCCAGCGACTTAATAAGCTTTGCTGTCTGCGAAGAATCCGAATATACTTCCAGAAGCTTTTTTCTCAGGGCTTTATCATTAAATTCCTGTTCAATATACTCATTAAGCTGTCTTCCCATCTCTCTGCCGCCCCATCCCAGGTGGGTTTCCAGTATCTGGCCGACGTTCATCCTTGAAGGCACGCCGAGCGGGTTAAGCACCATATCAACGGGCCTCCCGTCGGAAAGATAAGGCATATCTTCCTGCGGAAGTATTTTCGATACGACACCCTTGTTGCCGTGCCGTCCTGCCATTTTGTCACCGACCTGGAGCTTTCTCTTAACCGCAATGCGGACCTTGACCACTCTCAAAACCCCGGGAGGCAACTCATCGGGCTTTTTCAGTTTTTCTATGCGCTGTTCATAGGCAGCGGTCACGTAATCAATGCGTTTGAGAACCCTGCCAATTATTCCAGTCAGTTCTTCACCCGCTTCGGGAAGGCCTTTTATCCTGACATCAACAAGCTTTTCTAAGGGAACAGCGTCAAGAATCTCCTCGGTAATTTTCTGCCCGCTTTTAAGAATCGTTTTTCTGTTAACCGTTATTTTGGAAAGCGAAGTTTTGCCGAGAATAATATGCTTCACTCTGTCAACCGCATCCCGCCTGAGAATACTTACCTCGTTTTCTCTCTCTTCCATCAATTTTGAGATTTCTTGGTTCTCAATATCCTTGCTCCTCTCGTCCTTATCTACGGAGCGGGACACAAGAGTTTCAACATCTATCACGGTACCGTATACCCCGGAAGAAACCTTGAGGGAGGAGTCCTTGACGTCCCCGGCCTTATCTCCGAAGATCGCCCTTAAGAGCCTCTCTTCCGGAGAAAGCTGAGTTTCGGCTTTTGGAGAAATTTTTCCGACCAGTATGTCTCCGGGCTCGACCTCGGCACCTATCATTATTATTCCGCTTTCATCCAGATACCTAAGCGACTCTTCGGACACATTAGGTATATCTCTGGTTATATCTTCTCTCCCGAGCTTCGTTTCCCTTGCAGTACATTCAAACTCCTCAATATGGATTGAAGTGAATGCGTCATCCTTTACCACTCTCTCGGATATCAAGATTGCGTCTTCAAAGTTGTATCCTCCCCATGGCATAAAGGCGACAACCATATTCTGTCCGAGCGCAAGTTCGCCACGGTCCGTCGAACACCCGTCCGCTATTACCTGCCCTTTCTTCACCCGTTGCCCCTGGCGAACTATAGGAGTCTGATTCCAGCAGGAACTCTGGTTTGAGCGGTGGAACTTTATCAGGTTGTAGATATCCACTCCGCCTTCGCGGCTTCTTTCCGTAGATTTAACCACAATCCTAACCGCATCTACGGACTCCACTACGCCGTCTCTGCGTGCGACAACTGTAACCCCGGAGTCCTTGGCCACCTTGCTTTCAAAACCCGTCCCTACAAGCGGCGAGGTGCTCCTTATCAGCGGTACGGCCTGGCGCTGCATATTAGAACCCATAAGGGCCCTGTTCGCGTCATCATGCTCAAGAAAGGGAATAAGAGAGGCCGAAACTGACACAAGCTGCGAAGGAGATACGTCCATATACTCGACCTTCTCCCTCTCAACCATCATAAATTCGCCATTTCCCCTGGCAGAGACAAAAGGCAGTTTGAAAGACCCGTCCTCTTCAAGGGGGGCGTTTGCCTGGGCTACAATGTAATCCTCTTCCATAAGCGCATTCATATAAACTATTTCTTCTGTGACACGCCCGTCCTTCACTTTTCTGTAAGGAGTCCGGATAAATCCGGATTCATCTACCTTCGCATAAGTGCTCAAGCTGGATATAAGTCCGATATTAGGACCTTCCGGAGTTTCTATAGGGCATATTCTCCCATAATGGGAAGAGTGGACATCCCTTACCTCAAACCCCGCTCTCTCTCTTGTAAGACCACCCGGACCAAGCGCGCTCAGCCTTCTTTTATGGGTTATTTCCGACAGAGGGTTGGTCTGATCCATGAACTGGGAGAGCTGACCAGTGGTGAAGAATTCCTTGAGAACCGATGTAACGGTTTTCGGTACAAGTACTTCATTAGGCATGAGGTTCTCTATGGTCTGATATCCCATTTTTTCCTTTACAAACCGGGCAAGTCTCTCAAGACCGTGATAAAAACGGTCCTCTATGAGTTCCCCAACGGTTCTTACCCTTCGGTTGCCTAGATGGTCTATATCGTCGGTAGACCCCCTACCGCCTTTCAAATCAAGCAGGTATTTCACGGTCAGAAGGATATCTTCCCTGTCCAAAGTAAGATGATCATCGCTCACGCCCTTCCTCTTGAGCTTGTAGTTGATCTTGATCCGACCCACTTTCGAGAGTCTGTACGCATCCTGCGTGAAGAACATGTTTTCAAAGAAAGTCCGCGCGACTTCATCAGAAGGAGGATCCGTAGGCCTGAATTTCTTGTATATCTCCGTTATGGCTTCCTCACATGAATCCACCTTATCGGAAAGAAGTGTGGTCCGAAGAGAACTCACGAACATGGTTTTGTCTATGTAGTAGACTCTGAGGGTCTTTTTACCGACTCGGCGCAGTTCGTTGAGCTTTTCTTCCGTTATTTCCTCGTTGAAATCTAGTATTACTTCACCTGTTTCAGGGTCGGAAACCACCTCGGCCGAGGGTTTTTCCATTATCTCTTCATCTGAAACGGGTATGGAGGTCATGCCGGCTTCTTCGAATCTTGGAAGAAGATTTTTCAGCCTTCTTCCCTTTCTACCTACAAGTTCACCCGTTTCCGGGTGGTTTATGTCCACAGTCGCCTTCTGATAGGAGATTATTTCGGTGGTCGCTTCCTTCTTAAAACCCTCCGCCCCCACATTGAAAACTTCCGCGGTTACTTCTTTTCGAAGTTCTTCTGGCTCTATATGGAAAGTCTCCACGGGATAGAAAAAATCCATTATCTGCTGCTCATCATAACCCATGGCCTTGAGAAGAACGGTGACGTGAAATTTTTTCTTTCGGTCTATGCGCACATGGAGCATGTCTTTCATATCATATTCAAAATCAAGCCAGCGACCGTTTTGGGGAACGATTCTCGCTATAAAAGATCCTTCCTTTCCAGACAACTGGTTCTTGCTTTTGTCCCGATCAAAAAACACTCCGGGAGATCTGTGGAGCTGGTTTACTATCACTCTTTCGGTTCCGTTTACTATAAAAGAACCGCTGGGAGTCATAAGCTGTACTTCCCCGAAGTATATCTCCTGCTCTTTAATGTCGCGGAACTGTCTTTCGGTATCTTTCTGTCCTTTCTCACCCTCAGGAATGTCCCAAATTATAAGACGGAAAGTTACATAAAGAGGAGCAGTGTAGGTATAGCCCTTAAGTCTGCATTCGGCGAAATCATATTTGGGTTCGTCCAGCCTGTAGCTGAGATATTCCAAAGAAGCCTTGCCGTTATAATCCTCTAGAGGAAAAACAGCCATGAAGGCTCCGTGAAGGCCGGTGTCCGAACGCTCGTCCGGAGGAACATCGGCCTGCAGAAAATCTTGGTACGATTTTATCTGTACATCAAGCAGGTGGGGGATATCCAGAACCTGGGGGATCTTCGAAAAATCTTTCCTTAATTCCTGAGACTCTATATTCTCTATGCTCAACGCACACCCCCTTGTTTTTTAATTTAAGTGAAAATAGCCGAAGAAAGTTATGGTCAGTTAACTTCAACGGTCGCCCCGGCGTCTTCAAGCTTTTTCTTGATATCTTCAGCCTCATCCTTGTTAACTCCCTCTTTTACAGGTTTAGGAGCCCCTTCAACAAGTTCCTTGGATTCCTTGAGTCCGAGACCCGCAATTTCCCTTACCGCCTTTATGACCTGTATTTTCTTGTCTCCGAAAGAACTGAGAATTACATTAAATTCGGTCTTTTCTTCGGCTGCAGGAGCGGCTTCGGCACCGGCAGCAGCGGCAACAGCGACTTGCGGTGCAGCGGCCTGGACACCGAACTTTTCCTTTATTTCCCCTATCAGTTCGGATATCTCAAGCATACTTGCCTGTTCAAGATAGGTGATAACGTCTGTTCTACTAATATCGGGCATTTTATTCCTCCTTGATAAAACAGTTCTACAGTTTTTTAGTTAGTTTTCTTTTCCTTTAACCCTTCTAGGACACCGACAATATTTGAGCGTGCCTGCTCCAAGACTCCCACAAGGTTGCCCATCGGAGCACTAAGCAGACCCACAAACTCGGAGATAAGCTCCTGCCTTGAGGGAAGCTTTGCTATCTGCTCTATTCTGGATACATCGACTACTTCTCCTTCGAATATCCCGCCCTTTATCTTGATTTCCGGGAAATCCTCGCCGTAATCAATAAAGACCTTCGCTGCCGCGGAAGATTCTCCATCACAAATAGCGATCGCTGTGGGACCCGAAAAAAGATCTTTCATTTTCTCTATGTCCGTTCCTAGTGAAGCTTTTTCCAGAAGGGTGTTCTTTACAACCCTGAACTCCGTATTGGTCTGCCTGAGTTTTTTCCTCAGGATATCCATCTCCTTCACCTTAAGTCCCTGGTATTCAACAACGAACACCGAGGAGACGGAGTGGAATCTGGATGCCAAGTCGTCAATTACTTTCTGTTTTTCGGCTTTACTGAGCATAGTCTCTCTCTTCTCGTATCTAGTTTCGCGTTAGGTTCACGCTGCGATTCCCATACTTTTAAGTTCGTTTCTAATATCCGGCACACTAACTCCGATACCGGGACCCATGGTCGCCGACACCGAAACGCTTTTAAGGAAAACACCCTTAGAAGCGGCAGGTTTCTCTTTGATCAGAAAACCCATAAAGGCGAGGAAGTTTTCTTTCAGGTTCTGTTTTCCGAAAGAAACCTTTCCAACAGGAGCGTGTATAACCCCGCTTTTGTCATTCCTGATTTCAACACGACCGGCCTTTGATTCCTTGACCATGTTAGCAACGTCCGAAGTTACAGTGCCTACCTTCGGGCTCGGCATCAGTCCTCTTGGCCCCAGAACTTTTCCCAGTCTGCCAACTTTTGACATCACTTCAGGAGTAGCTATAGCCACGTCAAAATCAAGCCAGTTTTCCTTAGAAATTTTCTCCACCATATCGTCAAGACCCACATAATCGGCCCCGGCATCCTTTGCCTCGACTGCCTTGTCGTCCGTTGCAAACACAAGGACCGTGATTTTCTTCCCGAGACCGTGAGGCAGTACAAGTGCGGAACGAATCTGCTGGTTCGCATGCCTAGGGTCTATGCCAAGATTTACGGCTATATCCACCGTTTCATCAAATTTCGCATAGCGGGCCTGAACCACAAGCTCCATGGCCTCATCAACTGTATACTCTTTGCGGGAATCTACTTTGGCACTTACGTCAATATATCTTTTTCCTCTGGTGGTCATGAAGTTTCTCCAAATTTATCCTTCTATATCAATTCCCATGCTTCTGGCGGTACCACGCACAACCATCAAGGCTGCATCAATTTCATCAGTGTTGAGATCCTCAAGCTTTCTTTGCGCTATCTGCTTTGCCTGCTCTTCCGTAATCTTACCGGCCTTGGTCCTCGGAGTGGTCCCTGAACCTTTCTCCACGCCCGCAGCTTTTTTCAGCAGATAAGAAGTAGGAGGAGTTTTTATCTGAAGATCAAAGGACCTGTCCGCGTAAACGGTTACCGTAACCGGAAGAAGCCCTTCGGAAGAAGACGTCTGGGCGTTAAAGGCCTTGCAGAATTCCATTATGTTCACACCTCTTTGTCCGAGCGCGGGACCCACCGGAGGCGAAGGGGATGCTTTTCCCGCCTCAATCAGCAACTTTATGTAACCGCTTATTTTCTTCATCTAGATTTTCTCCACCTGATTAAAATCAAGCTCTATGGGTGTGGTTCTGCCAAAAATGCTGACCAGCACCTGTACCCTGGCTTTTTCGGGTTTTACATCTTCTATAATTCCAGAGAAATTGGCAAAAGGACCTTCTACAACCCTTATGGATTCTCCCTTTTCAAAAGCGACACTAGGCTTGGGCTTGAGTGTGCCCTCTTTTGCCCTTGTCTTTATCTCATTAACTTTTTCTTCGTCAACTTCGGGAATGGAATCAATATTTATCTTTCCATCAACCGGACGGCCTCCCACGAAACTTATGACCTTCGGTATTTCCCGTACGAAATCCAGAGTCTCCTTGTTAAGTTCCATTTTTAGCATTATATATCCCGGGAAGAATTTCCTAATAGATGTTCTCTTCCTTCCGCCTTTCTGCGTTTCAACTACTGTCTCTGTAGGAATAAAAACCTCGTCAATGGCAAGGTTTTCATTGTTCATACTCTCTATCCCGTTTTCTATCTGGGTCTTAACCCTTTCCTCAAAACCGGTATTTACGTGCACTATATACCACTTGCTTGGCATCCGAAAGCTACTCCCGATTCGCTCTTTAACTCAGTATAAGACCAAACAGAAAAGAGAACACGTAATCGGCCAGCATAAAAAAGAGTGCAAAGAACGCGGTAATAATAACAACCACTAAGGTTGATTTAACCGTATCTTTACGCTCGGGCCAGGTTATTCTTTTCAGTTCTGTAGCAACACCGCTGAGATACTTGGTTGTATCAACTTTGATCCTGTCAAATTTTTCCATAACTTAGCTTTTCTGCAGGGCAGGAGGGTCTCGAACCCCCAACCTGCGGTTTTGGAGACCGCTGCTCTACCAATTGAGCTACTGCCCTGGAGAGTCCCCTATTACTCATCACTCAATGATTTTGGTTACTACACCTGCCCCTACTGTTCTTCCACCCTCTCTTATCGCAAAACGTAACTGCTCCTCCATCGCCACAGGCGCTATCAACTCCACATCCATGCTCACATTGTCCCCAGGCATCACCATCTCCACCCCCTCAGGCAATATCACCGCCCCCGTCACATCCGTCGTCCTTAAGTAAAACTGCGGACGGTACCCAGGGAAAAACGGCGTGTGCCTTCCCCCCTCCTCCTTCTTTAACACATACACCTCAGCCTTGAACTTCCTGTGTGGCTTTATGCTCCCAGGTGCACTCAACACCTGCCCCCTCTCAACTTCATTCTTATCTATACCCCTGAGCAACACTCCCACATTGTCCCCCGCCTGCGCATCGTCCAGTATCTTGCGGAACATCTCCAAACTCGTTGCCACTGTCTTTGTAGTGTCCTTAAACCCTACTATCTCTATCTCGTTCCCCGCTACTATCCTTCCCCTCTCCACTCTCCCAGTCACCACCGTGCCCCTTCCCGATATCGTGAACACATCCTCTATCGCCATCAAAAACGGCTTGTCCATGTCCCTCTCAGGCTCCGGTACATAACTGTCTATCTCGTTCATTAACTCCACTACCTGCTCTGCAGCCCCCGCGTCCCCCTCTATTGCCTTAAGCGCGCTTACCTTCACCACAGGTATGTCATCCCCGGGAAACCCATACTCGCTAAGCAGTTCCCTTATCTCAAGCTCCACCAACTCCAACAACTCCTCGTCATCAAGCATGTCCACCTTGTTAAGAGCCACCACTATGTACGGCACCCCTACCTGCCTCGCCAGCAGTATGTGCTCCCTTGTCTGAGGCATCGGCCCGTCAGGCGCGCTTACCACCAACACAGCTCCGTCCATCTGCGCAGCGCCCGTTATCATGTTCTTCACGTAGTCGGCGTGGCCCGGGCAGTCCACGTGAGCGTAGTGCCTTATGTCTGTCTCATACTCCACGTGTGCTATGTTTATCGTTATCCCCCTCTCCCTCTCTTCAGGCGCCTTGTCTATGTTGTCAAACTCCACGTACTCCGCCTGCCCCCTCTTTGACAATATGCTCGTTATCGCCGCCGTTAACGTAGTCTTTCCATGATCCACATGCCCTATCGTACCTATGTTTAAATGCGGCTTCCCCCTCTCAAATCTCTCCTTAGACATCGCTTGTTGACCTCCGATCTTCTCTAATATTTTGCAAACCGCTAAGCATCAAGCCCACGAGCGGACTTGAACCGCCGACCTCGTCCTTACCAAGGACGTGCTCTACCGACTGAGCTACGTGGGCGTTCCAAAAAACGAGCGGGAGACGGGGCTCGAACCCGCGACCCTCAGCTTGGAAGGCTGATGCTCTAGCCAACTGAGCTACTCCCGCGCGAAATCTTTGGGGAGGGCAGGATTCGAACCTACGTAGGCTTTCGCCGGCAGATTTACAGTCTGCTGCTTTTGTCCACTCAGCCACCTCCCCTGTATATTCATCAAACAGAGAGCTGGCGAAGGGATTCGAACCCCCGACCGGCTGATTACAAATCAGCTGCTCTACCCCTGAGCTACGCCAGCTTTTTATTTTTATGAATTCTGGATTCACTTGTCTGACCAACTTGAAATTGGGTAAAACAACCCTTTTTACAGTAAACGCTGTATTGTATTGCTATAAACGGAAATGTCAATAATCAACAAGTGAAAAGATAATTAAAAAGTAACGGGAATCCAGGCTAAGAAAGCCGACCAGGAATCATACTAGGTAAGCGGAAATTTCCGCCTCCGCTACTTTTTTTCCGTCCACGGAGGCTTCCGCGGAAAAAAATATTATTCTCGACCTTCTTCTAACGAGTTCCACTTCAAGAACCACCTTGTCACCCGGAACCACCGGCGCTCTGAACCGGCAACGGTCAAGGCTCATAAGATAGGCGTTTTCGAAACCTTCTTTTTTCAGTTCATCCCTAAAAGAATAGTTGAAAAGCACCCCTCCGGCCTGGGCCAGCGCTTCGGTAACTATCACTCCTGGAACTATGGGGTTGCCGGGGAAATGTCCCCTGAAAAAGAATTCTTCCGGAGAAAACAGCTTCTCGGCGGCAATCCTTCTGCCCTTTTCAATTTCCAGAACAGAGTCAACGAACAGGAAAGGCTCCCTGTGGGGAATAAGCTCCTTTATTTCATCCAAGCCTAGCTTCATTTACCTGGAAGCGTCGTAAACCGATATGACTTTATTGGTTATGTCCGTAGCTGAGCTGCCGTACAGAATGCCCGCCTCGGTTTTCTCAACGATAAGGTCAAATCCTTCTTCCTTGCCTATTTTGTTAACTATAGCTTCTATATCCTTAAGGACATTCTGGGTTAATTCGAGATCTTTCCTCTGAAGTTCAATCCTGATGTCCTCTCTTGTTCTGTCCAGATCCTTCTGCTTCTTTTCTATGGTTTCGGCAAGATTTCTTCTTTTGCTTTCGCTCATAACCGCTCCGTTTTGTATCACATCCTGCCTCATGTCCTCAAGGGCCTTTCTTTTCTGCTCTATCACGGCCCTTTTGACTTCAACCTCTTTCTGGAACGAAGCATTGGCGGCCTTCCCGGCCTTTGAATCCCTGATAACCTGCTTAATGTCTATATAAGCTATTTTCTGCTGAGCGTAAGCAGAAAATGTGAATAACATGAAAAATCCGGTAGCAAGCAACAAACATCTTCTCATTTAATCCAATGCCTCCTTAAGAAATAAATTGCCTGATCAGAACAAATTGCCAACAGTAAACTGCACTTCATACTTTTCTTCATCTCGAAGCCTTTCGCCTATCGGGAACCCAATATCAAGCTTCATTGGACCCAGAGGAGATATCCACCTGAGACCGAAACCGGCATCCTTTCTGAGGTTCGAAGGATTAAGGCTGAACTCATTCTCGTCAAAAGCATTACCTATATCAAAAAAAGCTACGGCCTTAAGCCCGACAGTTTTGCTTAAAGGAACAACAAAGTCAAGAGATGCAAGAACCTGGTGAACACCACCAATTATTACATAACCCCCAGTGTCCGTAGGCCTCCTGGGCCCCACCCTCCTGTAGCGGAAGCCCCTCAGGGTGTTCGGACCGCCGAGAAAAAACCTCTCCTCCACAACAAGATCGTCGCCAGCGTCTATGAGATGCAAGAGTCCATAATTCGCCTTTGTGGCGAAATATGTGCCCTTCCAGACCGGAATCCAAGATTTGGCCGTGGCGTTATACTTTATAAAATCGGTGTTGCCCGCAAAAAGCCCGGCGTACTCAACCGCCGTGCTCAGAAGAAAACCCTTCGTGGGATCGAGATAATTGTTTCTTTTATCCCAAGACAACCCTACTCCGGTCGAGACTATAGTTCTCTCTGTTTCGGATAGGACGAGCAGCGCATCTCCCCGGACATTGTGCACATCCTGTTGTGAGAATTCCTGGAAAACCCGGACCTGGAAATATCTCTTTATCCTTCTTCCCACGCCCAGAGAAATACCCCTGGCCGATCTCTCAAAATCCCTGTAATCCCTGTCATGAGCATATATGCTGACATCAAAGAGCCAGTTGGTGCCAAAGAAATACGGATCCCGGTAGTTAAGACTCAATGCCTTGGTTACGCCTCCGATCTGGGCGTCAAGAGAAAGGGTTTTGCCATACCCGAAAAGGTTGGATTCCTGTATCTGGCCGGCGAAAAGGAAATTCTCGACGGAACTTACTCCCCCGCCGAAGCTGAAAAATCCGGTGGGACGTTCCTCGACTTTTACGTCGACATCCAGAAGATCATCCGTTCCCTCAACCCTATGGGTTAGGACCTCAATGTTCTCCTCAAAGTAACCAAGGCGAGCAGCCTCGTAGCGGGCGGCTCTCAGCTTGGAAACGCTGTATAAGCTTTGTTCCTGAAGTGAAAGTTCCCTTCTTACGACATGGTCTCTCGTTCTGGTGTTGTCCAGAATATTTATGTTTCTTATGTATACTTCCTTGCCTTTCTCAATCGAGTAATCGATGCTGACAAGATTCTCCTGCCTATCAAGCCGCACGTCAGGAGTTACGTTAGCAAAAGCATACCCCTTGTCCCCGTAGAAATCGGTTATTCTCCCAATATCGGCCTGAAGAACGAAACTGCTGAAAATAGAGTCCGGCAAGAGTTCGAGCTTCGGGCGGATTTCATCCTGATCTCCAGCCAGTTCCCCGGAGAAAGTTATCCTGGATACCTTGTACTGAAGCCCTTCTTCTATTGAGAAACTCACCACATAGCCGTCTTTTTCCTCGTCGTAACGAATTCCAGGTTCAGAAACCCTTACGTCAAGATATCCGTTATCAATGTAAACCGCTTTTATCCTGTCGGAATCCCTTTCTATCTCCTCAATTTTGAAAAGCCCTCTCTTCGTTATAAAAGAGAGAAGATATTTGGGCTTTGAATACATATTTTTTCTGATCTTCTTAGTCTCGATTTCACTGTTTCCGACAAGCTCAACTTCTTTTATGTACTTTCTTTCTCCCTCGTCAATCCTGTAGACAACATCGACGACTCCATCTCCCCTGGGCTCGATCTCATATTCGACCTCAGTTCCAACCAAGCCCTTCTCGGAAGCAAGGTCGAGTATTATCTCCCTGCCTTCCGTTATCTTCTTCAGGCTTACGATGCGCCCTTCCCTGAATGCCACGGCTTCCTTTATGTCATCTTCTTTTAGCTTGTCGTTTCCAGAGAGCTTAAGATCCGCGAGTACCGGGTTCTCTTCAACTGCAAACTCAACCCTGAGACCGCCTTCAATTGCTTTAACGTCAACAAGAACCTGCTGGAAGAAATCAAGCTTGTATATTCTCTTCAGATCATCTTTTACGGTCTGCGAGGAATATTCATCGCCCTGCTTGGTCTCTATATTGAGGTCTATAAGGGAGGTTTCGGTTCTCCGGTTGCCAGAAATTACCACCTCGACGACTGTGCCCTCGAGGGACTGAGACTCCTCACGTTCTTCTCCGGCAGGGGGGTCCTGCGCCATAGAACCCGCGGTTGAGAACGTCGCCATGACAAGAAAAACAGCCAAATGAAATACAAGACTTTTAGTTCGCATCGGCAACCATCCCGTCTGATATTCTAACAGTTTTTTTCATTCTCTTCGCAAATTCGTCGTTGTGCGTAACCATAACAACCGTAACCCCGTAATCCTCGTTAAGCCTGCAGAACAGATCAAGAACCGAGAATCCCGTTTTTTTGTCAAGATTCCCGGTGGGCTCGTCGGCAAGTATTACCTTCGGTCCCCTGACAATTGATCTGGCGATCGCCACTCTCTGCTGCTCTCCCCCGGAAAGCTCTCCCGGAAGATGGTTGAGACGCTCGGAAAGTCCCACCCTCTCAAGTACATCGCAAGCCTTTTCTCTCGCCACAGCAAGGCTCTGTCTTTCTATAAGACAGGGCATCATGACGTTTTCAAGTGCCGTAAATTCCATAAGAAGGTAATGAAATTGAAAAATAAATCCAATTTCCGAGTTTCTGAAAACCGAGAGTTCTTCTTCATCTTGGCTGAAAAGATCCTTCCCCCTGTAGAGGACAGAACCTTTTGTCGGCGGTTCAAGAGTACCAAGTATGTGAAGAAGAGTGCTTTTTCCAGAACCCGATACCCCAACGACTCCGAGAGTTTCTCCGGCAAGAATATCCATATTCACTCCGCCAAGAGCGCGCACGCTGCTGCCCGACTTATTGAAAACCTTTCCAAGTCCCCTGACCTTGTATAGAAACTCACTCATATCTCAATGACTCCACGGGGTTTTCTCTCGAAGCCCTGTAAGACGGGTAGAGAGTAGCAAGAAAGCATATAAGGAGGCTTGATGCCGCTACGACGAGAAAATAAACCGGCTCTATCCTAACAGGGAATTCGGAAATAGGGTACACGTTATCATCAAACGGAATCGCCTCCTTTATAAAATTGCTGGTCTCAAGAAAGCGGCAGATCAGGTATCCGAAGAGCGTGCCGAGAAGCGTTCCGACGGTCCCTATTATCATTCCGTCGTAGACAAATATCTTTCTGATGCCGCTTTTGCGAGCTCCCATGGATATGAGCACTGCTATGTCCCTTTTTTTCTCCATAACAAGCATCGTAAGCGTGCTGACTATATTCAAGGCAGCGACAAGAACTATAAACCCGAGAAATATTCCTATCGCCATTCTCTCGAGGCGAAGCGCCCTGAAAAGGCTTCTGTTCGAATCCTCCCAGTTCTTCGCGTAGAAAGGAAAGCCGAGAGTTTCGGCTATCTTATTCCCCGTTTCGCGCGCCTGATATATGTCATCCACCCTGACTTCTATGCCCGTTATCTGGCTTCGGGTTTCAAAGAAACTCATGGCATCCTCAAGTGACACGAAGGCAGTAGAGGAGTCGTATTCAATCATGCCGTAATCAAAAACTCCTATCACGCCGAATTTCCTTATCTTGGCAGTCGGGCCGAAAGGACCGATCTTTCCGTAAGGAGAAACAAGATTGACGGTATCTCCGGTTGTCGCGCCAATCAGATTTGAAAGTTCCCTGCCTATGATGATCGGAGGGTGCCCGGAAGCAGTTTTACGTAAAAGCCCCGAAACAATCCGGGCGCCTTCATCAAAAAGGGCATCGCGGTTTTTACCTGTCTCCGGCAAACTGCCTTTTCCCACCGCTTCGGCCACAGCGGCAACCGAGGCTGAATTGTTTGGGTCTATCCCCCTTATCACGGAACCTGAGACAGCATACTCCGTAACAAGCATGCCGTGATTGTAAACAAAGGGGCTCGTAGAGGTTACACCGGGAAAGTGCTCAAGTTTCTTCTCCACCTCCGCAAAGTCCCCGAAATTTCCTTCGTAGCTCATTACAACTACGTGGGAACTCGCGCCGATTATCTTGTCCCTGAGTTCATCCTCAAACCCCTTCATGACCGACAGCACCACGTCAAGCGAAGCCACTCCCAGGAAAACACCCAGAATGGAAATTAGACCGATCAGGGAGAGAAAACCACGCCCAGTTCCCGATTTGAGGTACCTAAGGGAGATTAACGATTCGTAACTCATACTAAGGTCTGAGGTGAGGGAAGAAAATGACTTCTCTTATGGAAGAGGAGTTGGTAAGCAGCATCACAAGACGGTCGATCCCTATACCGGCTCCGGCCGTGGGAGGCATTCCGTACTCAAGGGCCGACACGTAGTCATTATCCATTTCGTGATATTCATCCTCGCCCTTTTTCTTCATCTCGGCCTGGTCCGTGAACCGTTTTTTCTGATCAATCGGGTCGTTAAGCTCAGAAAAAGCATTGGCTATCTCCCTTCCGTAGATGTAGAGCTCGAATCT
The DNA here is from genome assembly GCA_964291665.2 of Thermodesulfobacteriota bacterium. Lineage (GTDB taxonomy): Bacteria > Desulfobacterota_D > UBA1144 > Nemesobacterales > Nemesobacteraceae > Nemesobacter. Next base: position 143,760 of record OZ219814.1, read on the forward strand.
GTCAACCACTTCAGGATCATCATCGTTTTTTCTGGCAAGCGGGGAGACATCAAGCGGGAACCCGTAAACAAAAGTCGGGTTGAGGAGATTATCTTCGAAAAGCGTCTCGAAAATCTCCGTGAGAGCTTTTCCCTTAATTCCGTTATGGTTTATTCCCATTGAATCCGCTCTCGCAAAAAGAAACTGGTCATCTTCCGTTATTTCGGAACCGAATTTCTCCCGCAGAGCCTCATAAATGTTAATCCTCTTCCAAGGTCTCTTGAAGTCTATCTTCTTGTCTTCGTACTCAACCAGCGTATCTCCGACCGTATTCTCCGCCACGTAGCAGACAAGTTCCTCTATTAGATTCATAAGATCTTCGTAAGTCGCGTAAGCCTGATAGAACTCAATCATGGTGAATTCCGGGTTGTGCTTGGTCGACACTCCTTCATTTCTGAACGTTCTTCCAAGTTCATAAACCCTATCAAGTCCTCCGACGACAAGTCGTTTCAGGTAAAGCTCAGGCGCTATTCTCAGGTAAAGATCCATATCAAGGGCGTTGTGATGAGTAATAAAGGGTTTTGCGGTCGCGCCTCCGGCAATCGGATGAAGCACCGGGGTCTCAACTTCAAGGAAATCCCTTTCGTCAAGAAACCTTCTGATGAGATTTATCACCTTTGACCTTGTCTTGAAAATCTCCTTGGTTCTCTGGTTAGCAATCAGATCCAGGTAGCGCTGGCGGTATCTTGTCTCCACATCCTGAAGACCATGCCATTTTTCAGGAAGCGGTCTCAGGGCCTTTGTGAGGAAAAAAAGTTCTCGGACTCTCACTGTAAGCTCCCCGGTCCTGGTTTTAAAAAGCTCTCCGCGGACGCCGGCAAAATCCCCTACGTCAAGTAGTTTGCGAAATAGCATAAAGGTTTTCTCGTCAATGGAGTTTTTCTGTATGAACCCCTGAATCCGCCCCGTGCGGTCCGAGAGATGAAAAAAAGCGCTTTTTCCGAAATCCCTCTTTGAAACGATTCTTCCGGCCAAGCTGAAGAGACCTTCCATCTGTTCAAGTTCTTCAGGAGACTTCGAGGCGTGCAAAGAGAGCAGATCTCCGGCGGCATGCTCCGGTGTAAAACCGTTTGCATAAGGGTCAATGCCCAGTGCCCTTAGCTCTTCTAGTTTTGATTTTCTTAGTTCAAACTGCTTATCTTCCATTGCGTTGGAATCTCTTTTCCGTTGGCTTTCGCAAAAAAATAAAACCTAGTTGCGACTGAAAACAACCTTTCCCGAAACTATCGTATTGCTCACCACCCCTTTTAGTTCCCACCCGGAAAACGGAGTGTTTCTGCTCTTTGAGAAAAACTCCTCAGGGTTTACCGTGCGGCTCATACCGGAATCGAACACCACGAGGTCGGCGATTGAACCCGGGGCAAGCGTCCCTCTTTCTATTCCCACTATCTCTGAAGGAGCAACAGTAAGCTTTTTTATCATCTCGTTAAGTGTAATAGTTCCTTTTTCCACCAGTTCAAGCGAAAGCGAGAGGGCAGTCTCAAGACCAACTATGCCGAAAGGTGCTAAGTCAAATTCAACGTTTTTTTCATCTTGGCTGTGAGGGGCATGATCCGTAGCTATCACGTCAATTGTTCCATCGGCGATGCCTTCTAGTATGGCATCCACATCTTCCTGGGTCCTAAGCGGCGGATTCATCTTGGCATTGGTGTTGTAACCATAGACCAAGTTGTCCGTAAGAGTGAAATGATGAGGAGTCGCCTCCGCCGTAACCTTAGCGCCTCTTTTTTTCGCTTCCCGCACAAGTCTTACGGAACCCTTGGTGGAAACATGGCAGATGTGAAGAGGAGTGCCCGTGAGTTCGCAGAGAATTATGTCCCTGACCACCCCAACTTCCTCAGAAGCGGCGGGAATTCCCCGAAGGCCGAGTTCGGTTGAAACGAAACCCTCGTTCATAACGCCGCCCGCGGAAAGCCCGGTATCCTCGGCATGAGTGATAACCGGAATCCCAAAAGGCTTTACATACTCCATGGCTTTTCGCATAAGCCCCGAGTCCGTAACTGGCATTCCGTCGTCGGAAATGCCCACGCATCCGGCTTCGCACATCTCGCCTATGTCGGCAAGTTCCTCTCCCTTCTCTCCCTTGGTTATCGCACCTATGGGAAACACATTGACTATCCCTTCTGTTCTCGCTTTTAAGAGTATGTACTCGGTCACCGATGCATTGTCGTTTATGGGGTTCGTGTTGGGCATACACACTATGGAAGTAAAACCACCCGCGGCGGCGGCAAGACAACCCGTTTTTATCGTCTCCTTGTGTTCATAGCCCGGTTCCCTTAGATGTACGTGAATATCTATGAATCCCGGGGCCACGACCTGCCCGCTTGCGTCTATTACCGTGTCTGACTTGCGCGGGGTGTCTATGCGCTCTGATATTTCCTTTATCCTGTCTCCCTGGACATATACGTCTGAGACCATGTCAAGGGATTGTGAAGGATCAATAACGCGCCCGTTTTTAATGAGCACTCCCATCTATAAGCTCTCTCCCAAGGCAACAAGATATATCATGGCCATTCTCACGGCAATTCCGTTTGCCACTTGTTCAAGTATAACGGCGTCCGGATCATCGGCTATCTCCGAAGTAAGCTCAACTCCCCGGTTAATCGGACCCGGATGCATCACTATCACGTCTTTTTTGGCAAGTCTGAGTTTTTCCCTGGTAAGCCCGTAAAGTCCCGAGTATTCCCTCAGCGAGGGAAAGTATTCAAGAGTTTTTCTCTCGCTCTGAACCCGCAGCATTATCACCACATCCACATTTTCGATGGCGTGTTCAAGCGAATAAAATATCTCTGCCCCCATCTCGGTGAAGTATTCGGGAACTATGGTTGCCGGCCCGACTATCCTCACATTTGCCCCGAGTTTCCTGAGGCCGAAGATGTTGGATCTGGCTACCCTGCTGTTGAGAATATCCCCAACGATAAGCACATCAAGGTCTTCGATTCCTCCTTTTTTCTCTCTTATGGTGAAAATATCAATAAGAGCCTGGCTTGGATGCTCGTGGGAGCCGTCTCCGGCGTTTATCACCGAGGCGTTTATCTCGCGGGCAAGAACAAAAGGCGCGCCGGACATTCCATGCCTTATAACCATTATGCTCGCGCCCATGGCCTCGAAATTTCTGGCAGTGTCGAGAAGGCTCTCCCCTTTTACAACGCTGCTTTGCGAAGCGGAAAAATTCAGAACATCAGCACTGAGTCTTTTCTCAGCGATTTCAAATGACGATCGGGTCCTGGTACTGGGTTCGAAAAAGAGATTCACTACGGTTCTTCCCTTAAGAGTCGGAACCTTCTTTACGTCCCTAGTGGAAATCTCCTTCATGGACTCCGCGGTGTCGAGAATGATCTTAATTTCCTCGGCCGAGAGTTCTCCAAGACCCAGTATGTGCTTTTTGTTAAACGCCATTTTTTCTGATTATCTCGATTTCCTCCCTGCCGTCCACTTCTTCCAGGTAAACGTTGACCATCTCGTCGTCTAACGTTTCGATGCTGATTCCCGCATAGTCGGGCTGCACGGGGAGTTCCCTTCCTCCCCTGTCCACGAGCACCGCTAGCTTGACCGAGGCCGGCCTTCCATAATCCATGATTGAATTTATTGCGGCCCGCACAGTACGGCCAGTGTAGAGGACATCGTCAACAAGTATTATGTTTTTCCCCTGTACGTCATTGGGGATACTGGTTTTGCGCAGTCGCGGCCAGTTTTTCCTGTTCTCGAAATCATCCCTGTAAAGAGTAATATCGATCGTTCCAAAGGTAACATCCTTTCCAGTCCGTTCACTTATACGCTCAACGAGCCTCTTGCCCAGATATTCCCCTCTTGTCTTTATTCCTATGACAATAAGGCTGCTTAGCCTCTCAGGCGGTATGTCGTCTATGATTCCGGAGAAAAAACTCTCGGCCCTGTCCTCAATCGGTTCTATTTTTTTCTTGGTCGCCATAATTCAGGGGAATTATACAGGAAAGTTTACAAAATTATAGACATGTGTCATGAGGCACAAAGATAATCCTGCTCTTGCTTCCGAGCCCCGATCAGACAGCGGGAAGACTTCGTCGCAGTAAACTAGCGCCAGATGCGTTTTCTCAAGAAAACCACCGAGAACAAAATGGACGCCGCAGGGAGCAGGTTAAGCATAAGCAAAGTGGTTTGATGCGTGCTGCCGGTTGCGGCGATGGAACACCCGTCATCATCGCCTTCCGCCGAGGCGTTCCAGTAACGGGCGCGTTTAAGGAAAACTTCAGGATCCTGCACCCACTCCGCAAAACCGATATGCCGGTTGTCGGTCAGATAGTTGATCCAGGCATCAACACAGTCGGCGAGGGCTCGGTCATCCTTATCAAAGGCAAAGCCGCCGTACTCCACTTCCGGGTCGAGGGCCGTTACGACGAAACGGAAATTGGAGTTTCGGGAAGCCTCATGGTTGCCCAAACCACCACGGGCCACGGCATCCACCCGCCCATTTTCCAAGGCAGCAAGCTGCTCCTGATCCGTTGACATGATGAGCACTTCCCTGACGGTTCCCTGAGTCCCCTCGATGCTCGTACGGCCCGATAGGTTTTCGGTTGAGGCAGCAGCGGTGATCCTATAGTCGGCGCTGCCGTCGGCAGTGAGTCTCGCGCCATCGCCCAAGTGAACCACCGTGCCGGCAACCAGGTTGCCTTCGGCATCCACCACCCCGGTCAACTGCAGTAAACGATGTTCACCGGTCGAGCCTCCCAGCACGGCGACCCGCGCATCATCCAGATCATCATGCGAACCATAGCGCTGGGCATCCTCCGCGCGCACTAAGAGTGACTGGCGGAATGTGATGTGTCCGGAAGTGAATGTGACCCTCGTCGTCCCCGCTGCGTCACGGGTGCGCGACTCAAGTATAGTGATGCCACCGCCCACCAAGTCATAACGAGGGGTAGCGGGCAGCAACCAAATGCCCGGCCATTCCTTGATGGCGCTACGGTTGAATATAAACCCCGCGTCCTCCATCGTCTCCAGTGCGGTCAAGAGGTCGGCTTCGTAGCCGAGGTGACTGTTAAACCCGGAGCTGTCCGGGTCCAAGTTCTCGCTGTAGCTCACGGGTCTGAAGTCGGCGAAAAACCCGTACTCCAAGCGTCGACCGTCCTCGACACAGGCTTCACGCAAGTGCCGGGGAGGTACTTCCGTTCGCGCAATTGCTGTGCCCGCCACCCAGACGCACAGGACAACGCAAAGACAGAAGCCGCCACGAACCCCGGATTTTATTCCCGTACCAATTGTGCGTAATGTGTTCTGAGATGAGATGATTCGCGCAACCTACAAGCAAAAAACCAAGAAATGAGGAAACTGTCTAACCATCGAGAAACTCATTCTATTCCCGAAAAAATTCTATTCCACCTTACCTTATCCGCAAAACCCGGGTTAGAGAGATTCCACGACCAGTGAATCATAAATGCCTTGCCGTAAACATTTTCCACCGGTACGAATCCCCAGAATCTGCTGTCGTAACTGTTATCCCTGTTATCGCCCATGACGAAAATCCTGCCCTTGGGAACAACAAGGGGAAAGCTCATTTTTCCGCTTGTCGTGGAACTGTTCCCCTTTTTATATATAACGCTGAAATTTTTCCCGGAAAGCGACTGCTCGTATCTGTCGGCAACGGAAAAGAATTTCTGGTCCGGATACTCGTAATTCCCGGTGTAGGTCTGCTCCACAGCTCTGCCGTTTATAAGAACGTCCCTTCCGCTTATGTCTATTTCATCCCCGGCGATACCCACGGCTCTTTTTACGTAGAAAGCCCCCTTGCCGGGCATGGGAAAACCCGTTGCGTTATCCTCGCTGAGTTTGAAGACTACGATGTCGCCGCGATCAATCATGGAGAAGGGAAAAAACACCTCGTTGGTAAAAGGAATTCTTGTTCCGTAGACGAACTTGTTTATCAGGATATGATCACCCACAAGAAGGGTCGGAAGCATTGAGCCCGAGGGAATCTTGAAGGGCTGAAACACGAAGGCTCTTATGGCCAGGGCGAGAGCTACAGCTATAACTATGGCTTCTACGTTCTGCCGCAGAGCGGATTTGCCGTAGGACCTTAGATTGTCTTCAAAAAAAATCCGAAGGGCTTTCCTTGACGCTCTTATTTCGTGCAGGGAACCCCGTTCTATCGCCTCTTCGCAGGCAAGTATCCTTGCTTCGGCATGATCGGCTTCCCTGGGAGCCATGAAATTCCCTTTTTTCCGGATGATGCCTCTTACGGTGCGCACAAGCTTCCTTGAACTTCTTATGGCAAGCGTTTTTCTGATCCAGGTTATGATCATGGCAAAAATGTCCGAACGCGCGCGAATGCCAGTTTAGCTCAGGTCATTCGGCTGCGGGAGTGAGGTTTCCGTTAATCTCTCAACCGAGATCACTCCCCCAAGATTCTTAAGCGATTCAACGAGTTTTTCAAGTTGCTTGATGTTTTCCACCGCTACCTCGAACCTCACATCTCCTTGTCCAACCTCATCTTCGCTCGCATCGGCGCTGACAATGTCGACATTGAGTTCCGAAACCGTGCTTGTCAGCTCAGAGAGTATGCCTTTCCTGTTCTCACACCTAACCGAAAGACCGATGGGTATCCGCCCCGAATACTCGTCGTTCCAGGCAACTTCTATCCTCCTTTCAGGGTCTACCTCAAGCAACTTGGGGCAATTGTAAACGTGCACGGTTATCCCTCTGCCTCTGGTTATGAAACCTATGATCTGTTCCCCGGGAACCGGGTTGCAACACTTGCCGAACTTTATAAGTATGTTGTCATATCTTTTGACAAGGACTGCGTCTTTGTACTCGTCCTTGGAAATCCTGTTTATTATGCTTTTTATTCTTTTGCTTTTCTCGGCACCTTCGGCGAATTTCCTGGGATGCATCGCCTTTAGAAGATCGTTTACCGCGGCATTGCCAAATCCGACCGCTCTGTAAAAATCCTTTATTCCCGAGAATTGAAGCTTTGCCAGAGAGTCGTCGAGCTTTTTCTTATCCAGCAGGTTGCTCAGTTTGAGTCCTTTCGCGGCAAACTTCCTCTGGGCTATCGCCTCTCCAATCTGCTCGGCCTTGCGGTTTTCCTCCTGTCTCAGCCAGCTCCTTATTCTGTTTTTAGCCTTTGATGTAACAACAAAATCAAGCCACTGCCTGTTAGGAACCCTGTTCTTGGAAGTCACCACTTCCACCATGTCCCCAGTTTCAAGCTTGTAGTTAAGGGGAACAAGCTTATGGTTAACAAAAGCCTGGGAGCAGTGATTGCCTATGTCTGTGTGAATTGAATATGCAAAGTCAACAGGAGTCGCACCCACGGGAAGCTCAAGGAGGTCTGCGTTGGGAGTGTAGACGTACACGACATCCAGTATGAGCTCCCCTTTTATGGCTTCTATGTACTCCGTTGAGTCCTTTATGTCCTTTAGCTCGACGAGATGACGGAGATTTGAGTAGATCTTGTCGTTTCCGTTCTCAAGCGAATTTCCCTCCTTGTACCTCCAGTGAGCTGCAACACCGTATTCCGCAATTCGATGCATCCGCTCAGTTCGTATCTGTATCTCCATCTGTTCTCCGAAGGGCCCTATCACGGCCGTATGAATGGACTGGTAGTTGTTGGCCTTCGGAAGGGCTATATAGTCTTTTATTCTCCCCGGAATCGGTTTCCACAAGGAATGCACCGCTCCCAGAACCTGATAGCATTCGTTCTCACTCGCGGTGACGATCCGGAAACCCAGTATGTCATAAATATTGCGCAGGCTTATATTGCCTTTTTTCATCTTGTTGTAGATGCCGTATAAATGCTTGAATCTCCACGAGACATCTCCACGAATTTCGAATTCTTCCATCTTGGCGTTGATGAGCGAGACGATTTCAGTGGTGTATTTCTCCCAATCTTTTTTCTTCGCAGACACTGTTTGGCTAATACGCTCGTATTCACCCGGCTCGGAGAACCTAAACGCCAGGTCCTCCAACTCAACCGATATCCAGTTCATTCCGAGGCGGTGAGCAAGCGGCGCGTAAATTTCCATCGTTTCAACGGCAATCCTTTTCTGTTTGTCCTCAGGCAGATACTGGAGCGTTCTCATGTTGTGCAGCCTGTCGGCGAGTTTTATCAGTACAACCCTTATGTCCTCGGCCGTGGCGAGTATAAGCTTGCGGAAGCTTTCGGCCTGTTTTTCCACATCGGAAACATGGGGAAGGCGACTTATTTTCGTGGTAGCATCGACGAGAAAAGCTATCTCGCTTCCGAAATTCCGTTCGATTTCCTCGCGAGTCGCAAGAGTATCCTCTATTGTGTCGTGAAGAAGTCCGGTAACTATGGAGGGAACGTCAAGTTTTAGATTCGCGAGTATGGAAGAAACCTCAAGAGGATGACTCAGATAAGGTTCCCCGGAAACTCTTTTCTGGCCCGAGTGAACCTTGGCTGAATACACGTAGGCTTTTTTTATGAAGTCAAGATCTTTGTTCTCGATATCCGAGTACGAAGCAACCTTGTCAATGATGTCGTTTAGCCTGATCACAGCAGCGCGAACACCTCACTTAAGGCCGAATTTCTTGAGAAAAACGGGGCCGTACACATTTTCCGTCCTCGCGTCCCGGGTAGCGGCGAGCATCCGCTGGCGGGAATCTTCACTATCCCCTTGTCTTTGCGAAAGGATAACGTCCCCAATTCTCCTAGCCGCAATATCCGCCTCATCATTAATTATAATATAATCATAGCACTTCGAGCAGGCCACCTCCTCCTTGGCAATCCCGAGGCGGATGGAGATGTCCCCCTCTTCTTCCGATTTTCTGTCTCTCAGCCTTTGCTCGAGAATCTCAAGAGACGGCGGGACAACAAATATGAACACCGCATCGTCAAACACGCCCCTCAACCTTCTTGCTCCCTGAACATCTATGTCCAGAATAACGTCAACACCCGTTTCGATCCATTTTTCTATATCAGCCCTCGGCGTCCCGTAAAAGTTTCCGTGCACCTCCGCCCACTCGGCAAAGAAATCCTGCCCGATCATGTCCCGGAATTCTTCTCTGGAAACAAACTCGTAGTGCTCCCCGCGTACCTCCCCCGCGCGCATCGATCTTGTTGTGTAGGAAATGGAGAAACGGAGGTTCTCCACATTTGACAGAACACGGGTGACAATCGTTGTTTTTCCGCTTCCCGACGGACCGGAGATCACGAACAACTTCCCGCTCATAGTATCAGATTATAAACGCAAAAACCTCGATATTAAAACGCCACTTGTTGCCCTGCCACCTGTGATTCTTCGCTGATTCGGTATCAGGAGACATCAAAGCGATCAAGGTTCATAATTTTGGTCCAGACAGCACCGAAATCCCGAACAAAAGCTTCTTCCGAATCATCACATGCATGAACTTCTGCAAGCGCCCGCAACTGCGAGTTGGACCCGAATATGAGATCAACTTCGGTAGCAGTCCATCTGATCTCGCCAGTCGCTCTGTCACGGCCTTCATAGACCCCATCAGAATCAGCGGAACGCTCCCATTCAATCGACATATCAAGCAGGTTAACGAAGAAATCATTGCTAAGCGTTCCGACCCTGTCTGTAAACACTCCATGTCGCAGCCCTCCGGCGTTTGCGCCGAGTGCCCGCATGCCGCCGAGCAGCACGGTCATCTCAGGCGCGGTAAGCGTCAGCAGGTGCGCCTTGTCGATCAGAAACTCAGCCGGCGACTGTTGCTGACCGGCTGCGATATAATTGCGAAAGCCGTCCGCTTTGGGTTCCAGCACATCAAAGGCGGCCGCATCCGTCTGCTCTTCAGTGGCGTCCGTGCGGCCGGGCACAAAGGGAAGATTCACCGAATACCCCGCGGCCTCCGCAGCCTTTTCAACCGCGGCGCAGCCGCCGAGAACTATTAGGTCCGCAAGCGAAACGCATTTCCCGTTTGTCTGCTCTTTGTTAAAACGCTCCCTGACTGCAAGCAATGAAGACAAAACCTTGCTGAGCTCTTCGGGGTCGTTGGCATCCCAGTCCTTCTGTGGAGAAAGCCTGATGCGCGCGCCGTTGGCACCTCCCCTCCGGTCGGTTCCCCTGAAAGTGGAAGCTGAAGCCCATGCCGCCCGAACCAGCTCCTGGATTGAAAGCCCTTGGTCAAGCGTCTCTTTTTTCAGAAGCGCAATGTCCTCTGCATCGATAAGTTCATGATCAACAGCCGGCACCGGGTCCTGCCAGATCTGAGGCTCGTCCGGAACCAGCGATCCGAGGCAGCAGCAGTAAGGACCCATGTCACGATGGGTAAGCTTGTACCAGGCCTTTGCAAACGCCTCGGCAAATTCATCCGGGTTTTCGTGAAAGCGGCGCGAGATCGGTTCATACACAGGATCCATACGCAGCGAAAGATCAGTGGTTGCCATTATCGTTGGAACTCGTTTCCCGGACCCGTCCGATTCGGGGGCAAAATCTTTGCCATCCACATCCTTCGCCGTCCATTGCCAAGCGCCCGCAGGGCTCTTGGTAAGCTCCCATTCATAACCGAAAAGCATGTCGAAAAAGCCATTGTCCCATGCCGTCGGATTGGGCGTCCACGCACCCTCAAGACCGCTCGTTATGGCATCAGCGCCGTGCCCGCTCCCATGCTCGCTCGTCCATCCGAGACCCTGTTCCTCAATTCCGGCAGCCTCCGGCTCGGGACCAACGCAGGCCGCGTCTGCGGCACCATGACACTTGCCGAATGTGTGTCCGCCCGCAATCAGGGCGACAGTTTCTTCATCGTCCATAGCCATGCGCCCGAAGGTCTCACGGATATCGTGCGCCGCGGCAAGCGGGTCGGGCTTGGCGTTGGGTCCTTCGGGATTGACGTAGATAAGTCCCATCTGCACGGCGCCAAAAGGATTGTGAAGCTCGCGATCGCCGCTGTAACGTTCATCTCCAAGCCATTCGGTCTCAGGACCCCAGTAGATGTCCTCTTCCGGCTCCCATAGGTCCTCGCGCCCGCCGGCAAAACCGAACGTCTTAAACCCCATGGACTCAAGAGCGCAGTTGCCAGCGAGAATCATAAGGTCCGCCCAGGAGATTTTGCGGCCGTATTTCTTCTTTATCGGCCATAGAAGCCTGCGAGCCTTGTCGAGATTGGCATTGTCGGGCCAGCTATTGAGAGGCGCAAACCGCTGCGTGCCGGATCGTCCTCCACCGCGCCCGTCGTGGATTCGGTAGGTTCCCGCACTGTGCCACGCCATACGGATAAAAAGCGGCCCGTAATGACCGTAGTCCGCGGGCCACCAGTCCTGGCTGTCCGTCATAAGCGCGTAGAGATCCTGCCTCACCGCTTCAAGATCAAGAGTTTTAAACTCCGCCGCGTAATCAAACTTCTCGCCCATGGGGTCCACAAGAGAAGAGTTCTGGTGAAGGATTTTAAGATTGAGCTGATTCGGCCACCAGTTCTGGTTAGCTATGCTGCCGGTCAACTTTGAACTGCTTATGCCACGGGTTACCGGGCACTTTACGGTGTCTTGGGTTTTATCCATATTTTCTCTCCAAAATTAACACGTCGGGATGTATATGAACGCATGGAGACATAGTGAACTCAATAACGGGAGTGCCCCACGCACTCGAGCAGAAAATATACCACTACCGCTATACAGGCTCAAGTTAGTGTATCGACACTAAAACAGTCTCCTGTTAGAACATATTGAACGCTTCGGGGAAATCGTCGATGATCTCAGAAAAGCTTTCCGTAACCCGGTCGGCAAGCACAAGTTCGTCGCCGGAACATGAGTTGGTAATGCCAATGCATCTCATCCCGGCCCTTTTGGCCGCCAGAACACCGTGGGGAGAATCCTCAAACACGACACACTGGGCGGCTGTTATGGTCCTGTCGTAATCTGTTCTTAGCCTCTCAAGGCATTTAAGGTAAACCTCGGGGGATGGTTTCGGGTTCTCCGTATCGTCAGCCCCTATTACAAAGCCGAAGAACTCGGAAAGCTCCTTGCGCCTGAGTATGAGATTAATCTCTTCGGTTAACGCGCCGGAACCTATCGCCACATGAAACTTGCCCCGGATGGCTTCAAGAAACTCAACGACCCCGGGGAAAATTCTTATGTCCTCCCCTATCATTTCTTCAAAACAGATGCCTTTTTCTCTCACAAGCCGGGCAACCTCCCCCTCCGTCCACTGCTGTCCGTTATCCTCAAGGAACCTCCTGAAAAAGCTTTTGTCATCGCAGGCAAGGTATCGCAAGTAATAGTCGGTGGTCGAGAGCCTCAGCCCCAAGGTTTCCACGGTTCTCTGAAAGGCTCTGAGGTGCAGAGGCTCGCTGTCGACTATCACGCCGTCAAAGTCGAATATGACCGCTTTTATCATTCCGTTTCCCTGATTTGTGAAATATGTGGTATTTTACTGCCGGAAGAGGCCTATACAAAGAACCTGTGCATAAACACAGGAACGGGAGAAAAAGAAAGATGGATTACTATAACCCCGAGGATCTCAAGAGATTTCCCGAGATCGGGGAGTTCAGTGAAGACCTCATGGACAAGTTTTTCGAGTACTACAACTCCGCAACTGCCGAGGAAGGGGCGCTTACGAAACGAGAAAAAGCTCTCATAGCCCTAGCCGTGGCTCACACCGAAAAATGTCCTTACTGCATAGACGCGTACACTACGCAGTGTCTTGAGACGGGCGCGGATCCGGAACAGATGACTGAAGCCGTACATGTCGCCGCCTCAATGTCGGCCGGCATAAAGCTCATCCATGCGATCCAGATGCACAACACGCTGAAAAAGAACCGCGCCCTTTAGAAACACAAACGGGAAGAAAAACCGCTGCGGAGCTAGGCAACGGAAATTCCCGAAGGATACGTTATAGTTCAAGAGAGAATGAAGACAGACAATCATAATTTTTCCCGCAAACTGATCGATCAAGGTCTCGACACTGACCCTATTACGATTGAAACCCTGCAGGTAAACATAACAAAGCTTTGCAACCAGGCCTGCACTCACTGTCACGTGGACGCCTCGCCCTGGAGAAGCGAGCAGATGAGCATTGAGGGCGTAGAGAGATGTCTTGAGATACTAAGCGAGAACGAATGCATCAAAAATCTCGACCTGACCGGAGGAGCTCCGGAGTTAAACCCCCATTTTGACTACTTCGTTAAAGAGGCCAGGAATCTCGGCAAACACGTGATGGTAAGACACAACCTGACCGTTACTCTCGACGGAAACCCCCGCACGGGAGAGGAAAAAACGTACATACCAAGGTTCTTCGCCGAAAACCGAGTCGAAGTCATATCCTCGCTTCCATATTACAGCAGCTACTTCACGGACAAGCAGAGGGGAAAAGGAGTTTTCGAAAAAAGCATAGAATCCCTGAGAATGCTTAATAGCGAAGGCTACGGTGGCGGGGAACTGAAACTCAACCTGGTATACAACCCTGTCGGAACCTTTCTCCCCCCGGACCAAGAGAGTCTTGAAGCGGACTTCAAGGCAAAACTCAAAAAGAACTACGGGATAAGGTTCGATAACCTGTACACATTGACCAATATGCCGATCAACAGGTTTGAGAAGGAACTGAAAAAAGAGAACGCCTACGAGGAGTACATCGAAAAGCTTGTAAACGCTTTCAATCCCGAAGCCGTAGACGGCATAATGTGCCGGAACCTGATCAGCGTAAGCCACAACGGGAGAATCTACGACTGCGACTTTAACCAGATGCTTGATATGCAATGCCGAAACGGCAGCGGGGGCCTTACCATATTCAATTTCGACCTCCGCAAGGTAATCGGAAGAAAGATAAGATTCGGCGTTCACTGTTTCGGCTGCACGGCCGGGGCCGGAAGCAGCTGCGGCGGCCAGACGGTATCCTGATTCCGGGGCTTTGCGTAATGTCTCAAAAAAACGATAACGCCCTGATCGTTTTTCTTAAGTATCCGGAAGCAGAAAAAGTAAAGACGCGTCTGGGAAAAGACATAGGGGAACAGAAGGCCATGGAAGTGTATCGCGAGACGGCAAGTTTCGTCGCCGGCTCCTTCTCGGGTTCAAAGAACTGGACGACTTTTCTCTTCTACAGTCCCAAGGAAAGAAAAAAAGAGGTTTTCGAGTGGCTGGGAGACAAAGAAGCCCTTTTCTTCGCCCAGGAGACAGGTTCTCTCGGACAAAGAATGTCTCGCGCGTTTGAAAAATGTTTTTCCCTGGGATTCAGAAATGTCGTCATCGTAGGCACAGATTGCGTGATGATAACCGAAGAGGATGTGGAAACCGGGTTTTCGCTGCTTTCGGGAGGGGAATTTGAAGCGGTTCTGGGCCCTGCAACCGACGGGGGATATTATCTCCTCGGGCTATCCAAGAAAACGGACGCGGTTTTTCAGGACATGCAGTGGAGCACTTCCCGAGTATTTACGGAGACCGAAGAACGCATGAGGAAAAACGGTCTGCGCCACTCCGTCATGAGAGAGCTTACGGATATTGATGAGGAAAAAGACATAAGCATAGAGGATATAATGACAAGGGACACGGAACTTGCGCGCAGACTGGAAGAAGTCCTTTTGAGACACCAAGAAATCCGTACTGAGAAAAACGAAGAGGGAAAACCGGCATGAATTCCGAAATTCTAGATGTGGGAATGGTTGCTTCTTTTTTCGCCGGAGTGATTGCGTTTCTTTCCCCCTGCATTCTTCCGCTTATGCCGGGCTACCTTTCAGTAGTAACGCATCTTTCATACGAAGACCTTTCAGACGCTCGGAACCTGCCCAGATTCTCAAGGGTTGTCGTACCAAGTCTCGTCTTCATACTTGGATTCTCAACAGTCTTTATCTCCTTGGGCGCATTCTCCTCCCAGCTCGGGGGAATAATCTCGGGCAACAAGACTTTTTTGCTAAGAATAGCCGGAATATTCATAATCCTTTTCGGAATATTCGTAATGGAGATCGTAAAGGTCCCATTTCTTGAGAAAGAACATAAAATCTCCCTTCCGCGGGAAAGGGGAAATCTTTTCGGAACTTATATTCTCGGCCTAGCGTTCGGCCTTGGCTGGACGCCGTGCGTAGGACCTATTCTCGGATCCATACTCCTTTATGCAAGCACAGTGGAAGGAACGCTAAACGCAGTGGGACTGCTCGCGGTTTACTCACTCGGAATTGGTATACCGTTCATCCTGATCGGTCTTGCGTTTAACAGCGCCATGGGATCTTTCAGAAGCGTCAGAAGGTATTATCCGTATTATAAGTACGCGATAGGCTCGGGACTTGTAATCATAGGGATAATGATGTTTTCAAACGAGATTCACTACTTAAATATCTACGGTCAGAAAATATTTGACGCAATGGGAATAGATTTCTGGAAAAGGTTTTAGCCAAAAAGCAAAAACCAGAATGAATCTCTGCCTAGAAAATCAGAAATCTGCTCAGGCCATATCTTCGTCTAAAAGCACAGCACCTTCAAGCCGTGATAATTTCCGGTCCAATGTATGGAGTGAGTTTATTCCCGCTCTCCTAGCAGCGGCCATGATCATCAGATCAGAAAACTCTGCTTCTCCCTCGCTATACCGAAACGCTGCACCGGCAACATCATCGGCTACTTCAAAAACCAGAACCTCGGTTATTAAAAGTTCTTTGAGTATCGCAGCAATTTGGGCACGGGAATAGCCATAGGCACGCTTCAATACCCAGACCACTTCAACCGCCACCTCCCTGCAAACATAACCGGGACGCTCAACCGTAAGTGATTCCAATAACGCACGGGCAGCTTCCGACTGTTTTACGTTGTCACGTACCAGATAACGGATGATGATATTTGTATCAAGAGCGATCACTTCTCGCACGCCCCGTCCGCTATGGCCTGCTCCATTTCCTCAAGCGTGACCGCAGGGCCATCGTGCCTCAATACGCCAAACAGCCTGCTAATGCTCCGCACAGGCATAATACGTACTCCCCCGTC
This sequence comes from Thermodesulfobacteriota bacterium, assembly GCA_964291665.2. Lineage (GTDB taxonomy): Bacteria > Desulfobacterota_D > UBA1144 > Nemesobacterales > Nemesobacteraceae > Nemesobacter. The sequence continues at coordinate 159,655 of OZ219814.1, forward strand.
AACGATTATATAGCGCACTTTGTCTCCAGCGCGCAATCCAAGCGACTCCCGAACAGCTTTCGGGAGGGTTGTCTGTCCCTTTTTCGTTATAGAAGATTCAATCATAAGATTACCACCTGTTGCATTTCAATATACATGTTGGCATTAAAATAATCAAGAAAGAAAGTCTTTAAGCTGTTTTGCATTACTTTTATTAGATTTCCCTACCCACAATCCGGTTTAAGGACTGCGGGAGAAAATACGGGGTTTCAACCACACATCATCTTAGGCGCAGTATGTCTCAGGTCCGCTTTGCGCAACCAGAGGAAAAACAACGTGAACCCCCAGAATCGTATACATCCCGGATTACGCGCCTCCATAGCTCAGGATTCCGTAACTGTACACGCCGGCAAAAGCAGCAACGGAATCTACAGCTTCCGGGGCGACTCGTTTTCCAACTTCCAGCAGTTCCTTCGATTCCTCTACCTTCATGCCGTAGCGCTTTTCGAAAACGCTTAGGTCATCAAACCCGGTCACCCAGGTCACATTGAAAGTTTGTTGAAACATATCAGTCGCTCTAACAACCTCAGGGTTTTCGTAGGTCCTGTTAATGATGCTCAATGGATAGTAGTCAAAAACGATTTTGAACGAGGGAATTCTGGCACACAGACTGTCAAAGAAATTGTGGATCAGCTCAATGGGAAGATACATGCTGTTTCCTTCCCAAAGAAAAAGCATAGGAGAGTTGATGTCAAAACCCGCCTTGATGAGTTCTTCCGGCAGGTCAACTTCAAGATAGTTGCATGGTATGCTCGCACATGGCGTCACGCCGTGGCTTTCAAGAACCTTGTGTTTGAATTCCAGAAGGGCTGGCTGATCAATATCGCAGAAACGCACTCCCTCGGTCTTAAAGACCAGGGAACGCATGTCAAACCCGCAGCCGAGTATGACAATCTGTTTCATGCCGGCTTGAATCTCGCGTCTTGTGATTTCATCCAGTATGCAAAAGCGGTAACGGAGAATTTCAACCGATTCCGGAAGAATTTTTGTTACTCTGTCGACCTTTTCCCTTATTTCGTCTGTAACAAACCAGTGGGCGTACGGGTCGTTGAACACGCGGTGTTCACGGTTTCTTTCCATTTCCCTGTAACAGGCTACGGCAAACGCGGTTGTTCCGACTTCATTTATATCCGGCATGGCAGATCCATATAAAATTACGCAGGGTGCGCATTCAGGAGAAACGAGATGCGGCGGCCCTGTTATCAAGATATGTTCTATTACGGCGTTGACAAGTAAAAGATCTTTTCTGGACTTCGCATAAAAACAGCAATTATATACTTGATTACCCTTCGTACAATCAAGTATATAATTCCATACTTGTTACGGCTAATTGGAGGTAAAAATGCCCCTATACGAATATGAATGCTGTGATTGCGGAGAAGAGTTTGAAGTCCTGGTGCTTGATTCCGGTGAAATCATAAAGTGTGTGAGTTGCGACTCGCAGAACATCGGAAAACAGTTCTCGACTTTCGGGCTTGGAGGCAGTGACGGGAGCACCGAAATTTCCGAGAGCGGGGATTCGGGATGCTGCTCGCAATCGTCCTGCTGTTGCTGCTGATTTCCCGAGGTAATTGCACAAAATTTATCTCTGTATATAATTAACCTTTCATTTTAAAACACCCGATGGAGGATCGGTTCACAAATGTGCGATAGTGACAAAGATATGAAGGAAGCCGCCCTTGAATATCATAGAAGCGGTAGAAAAGGAAAACTTGAAGTAATACCGACAAAGCCCTGCGATACAGCTTGGGAACTTTCCCTTGCGTACTCTCCAGGAGTCGCCGAGCCCTGCAGGGAAATAGACAAAGACGAGAATCTCTCTTATGAATACACCAACAGAGGGAACCTGGTCGCGGTAGCATCAAACGGTACCGCCATACTCGGACTCGGAAACTTAGGGGCCCTCGCGGGGAAACCCGTAATGGAAGGAAAAGGAGTTCTTTTCAAGAAGTTCGCAGACGTTGACGCCTACGACATTGAAATAGATACCGATGACCCCGACGAATTCATAAAGACGGTAAAATACCTCGAGCCCACTTTCGGCGGTATTAACCTCGAAGATATAAAAGCCCCTGAATGCTTCTACATAGAAGATAAGCTGAAAGAAGAGATGGACATACCCGTCTTTCACGACGATCAGCACGGGACCGCTATAATATCGGGCGCCGGACTTCTTAACGCCTGTGAGATTACCGGGAAAAAGATGAGTGAGCTCAAAATGGCGTTTAACGGCGCCGGAGCGTCCGCAATCGCGTGCGCCGAGTTCTTCATAGCCCTCGGGGCGAAAAGGGAAAACATAATAATGTGCGACAGCAGGGGCGTAATCTACAAGGGGAGAAACGCGGGGCTTAACCCCCAGAAAGAAAGATTCCTTGTTGAAACGGACAGAAGAACCATAGGGGACGCGCTGGTCGGGGCCGACGTGTTTGTCGGACTCTCAAATGGCGGAGCCATTAATCAGGAAAACGTGAAGAGCATGGCGAAAAATCCCATAATATTCGCCATGGCGAATCCCGACCCCGAAATACTCCCCGTAGACGCAAAGGAAGCCAGAAGCGACGTAATAACCGCCACGGGACGTTCCGACTTCGCAAACCAGGTGAACAACGTTCTGGGATTCCCCTTTATCTTCAGGGGAGCGCTTGACGTAAGGGCGACAAAAATAAACGATGAAATGAAAGTGGCAGCGGCATACTCACTCGCGGCGCTCGCAAAGGAGCCCGTACCGGATAAGGTGGCCAAGGCCTACGGAAACCAGAAATTTGAGTTCGGCCCGGACTATATAGTCCCGAAACCATTTGATCCCAGAGTTCTGGTATGGGAGTCAGCCGCGGTCGCGCAAGCCGCAATGGAAACCGGCGTTTCCAGGATCAAGATCAATCTTGATGCTTATAAAAAGTCTCTTGAAGACAAGATAAAAGATCTGCTCTAAGAAAAAAACCGACATTTTGCAAGATTATCTCAATCTTCCGGCTAACTGCCTTCCGCAAGACGGAAGACAGTTAGCCAACCTCTATCCGGTCCATTGATAAAAGCGGTCATATTTGATATGGATGGAGTCATAATAGACAGCGAACCCCTCTGGGAAAAAAGCGAGTCTATTATGCTCAAGCAAAAGGGGTTTGCGGGCAACGAAAGTTACAGGAAGGAATACAGAAAGAAGATAATGGGTCTTAACCAGAAAGACTCCGTAAAACTTCTCAAAGAAACTTTCGGCCTTGATGAATCCCCAGAGGAAATTCTCCGCACCCGTCTTAAGATCCTTCTCGAACTTTACGAAAAAGAACTCAAACTCGTTGACGGGATTCCCGAGATCCTTCAAATTCTAAGTGCCGAGAAACACACAAAGACAGCTCTCGCTTCGGGTTCCCCGATGAAAGTAATAGAGTTTGTTCTCAAAAAATTCTCTCTTTCGGACACTTTCAGAATAAAAGTTTCCGGGGACTGCGTGGAAAGAGGGAAACCTCACCCAGACATATACATTGAAACCGCAAGACGTCTCGGGGTCAGTACCGAAGAGTGCGTTGCCATTGAAGATTCCATAAACGGTATAGTGTCAGCCAAAGAGGCCGGCATGCGTTGTATCGCAGTGCCCGACCCGAGAATAGCCCCAGAAGATTACCCCCATGCCGACATCTTCAGAAAAAGTGTTTCAGAAATCCGCCTTGAAGACATAAAGAGCTTTGCTTAAAAAGGTCTTGGACCTGGAGCCATGAATTCCGGACCTATGGGATTCGGAACGAAAGTATCGAGTATTGCGTCTATTTCATTCATAGAGTCATCGTCTATGGTCCACCCTAAGGTGCCCGCAAGATCATCGAGCTGGCCCGGGCGTCTCGCTCCCCAGAGAGTGATATCGTTTTTGCATTTATCGAGAACCCACCTTACTGAAAGTTCAAGCACGTTCTTTCCGAAACGCTCGGAGGCAAGTTCCCCCAGCTTTTCAACAGCGCCAAGATAATTATCATAGACGGGCTTTCGGAACTTGGGATCAAAATTTCTTATGTCGTCTCCCGGAAACTCGGAGTCGGTCTTAAGCTTCCCGCCCAGAAGTCCCCTGCACAAAGCCCCGTAGAGAAGCATTGTAACCCCTTGCTCCTCACACCAGGGAAGCACATCATCCTCAACCCCTCTCTCGAAAAGATTGTAAGGAGGCTGACTCGAGTTAAGCGGGCATACGGAGCGGAAAACCTCCATCTGCTCAACCGAATAGTTGCTTACTCCGACAGACCTTATCTTTCCGCTTTCAATGAGTTCCGCCATGGCTTGCGCGGTTTCCTCAACGGGCGTAAGCGGGTCTGGCCAGTGAATCTGGTAAAGATCTATCCGGTCGGTGCGCAGTCTTCTGAGAGAATCGTCAACCTCCTTGCGTATCCTCTCCGGGAGGGAATTTCTGAATATTCCTCCTCTCTCCCACTCAAGCCCTACTTTCGTTGCGATTACAAGTTCATCCCTCATCCCGCTCTGATAAACCGCTTCCCCCACGATTTCTTCTGAGAGACCAAAACCGTAGATAGGAGCCGTGTCAATCAGATTCACCTCGTTATCAAACGCCTTGTATATCGTTCTCACGCATTCTTTCCTGTCGCTTCCTCCCCAGAGCCACCCTCCCATCGCCCAAGTCCCTAGACCGACCCTCGACGAATTTATTTCCGTACCGGCAATTTTTACGAATTCCATTACTTCCGCCTCTTGTTCCTTCTGGTTTCAGAAGGCAAATCCTCCATTTCGCGAGTTGCCTCCACCAGCGAGAAAAGAAGGTTTCTCGCCTCGGCGGTTGAGCGGACTCTGTATTTGGCTTTTGACGGTCCGAAACCTACTTTTATGGAATAGGCATCTTCGGGAAGCTGCTCAAAAATGTCCTCATCCGTCCAATCATCTCCTATCGATATGATAAGGTCCCATTTTTTCGCTTTTAGCCACTGAGTAGCCGCCTTGCCCTTGTTTACGAAAGAGCCTTTGATCTCCACGACCTTGTTTCCTTCCAGAACTCCGACCTCTAGATTCGCAGTTATGTGCGACAGCATGTCCTTAAGCTCCCCTACTCTCACTATTGAAAGTGCCGGGTCAACCTTTCTGTAGTGCCAAGCCAGTGAGAAATTTTTCTCCTCGATAAGCGACCCTGGAGTCCTGTCGACAAACACTTCCAGTATGGGTCTTATTTCTTCCTTCCATCCCTCTGGAGCAATATCGGACATTTTCCACTTCCCGCGTTTTATCCAAAGACCGTGTTCGGCCGCAAGACCATTCGTCACATCCCCGAGCCACTTGGCAAGAGTGTTTTTGTCTCTGCCACTTATGATGACAAGCTCATTTTTTTCCCTCAAGGAAAGTTCCTTAAGAGCGGAATAGATTTCCGGATCAGGTTTCGCATCCTGCGGATTATTCTTGAAGGAGACGAGAGAACCATCGTAATCAAGCAGAAAAAGACACTTCTTACTCGCCCTGTATTTTTCGATCAGTTCGCCTGTCATTTCCAGACTGAATCTTCGGGCAAACATCTTAAGTTGCCTTTCCTTTGTTTCATCTAGTCTCTCCATGAAGTCCGCCGTCCATGTCCTGATATCGTATCTGCTGAGACGACTCTGCATCGCCCTCATCCGTCTTTTCTGCTCCGTCTTGGTCATGGAAAGGGCAGTTTCGAGTGCCCGTGAAGTGGATTCTAGGTCATTGGGGTTTATGATTATGGCTTCGCTCAATTCCTGTGCAGTTCCGGCCATCTCACCCAGTATGAGCACGCCTGCCTTGTTCTGTCTCGCGGCCACATACTCCTTGGCAATCAGGTTCATACCGTCGCGAAGAGGTGTAATGAAAAGGACGTCCGCCGCCAAGTAAAGGGAGATCAGGTCCTCGAAACCAAAAGATCTGTACATGTAGTGAATCGGGTTCCAGCCGATCGTTCCGTAGCGACCGTTTATCGCGCCGACCATGTTGTCAACTTCGTTTTTCAGTATCTTGTAGTGAACGACCTCGGTTCTCGAAGGCACCGCGACAAGCAAAAGAACCACCTCGCCCCTTATCTTCGGGTTTTTCTCAAGGAAAAGATCAAAGGCCCTGAGTCTCTCCGGAATTCCCTTTGAGTAATCAAGACGGTCTATGGAGAGAATGATCTTCTGATCAGTACCTAAAAGATCTATAAACTCGTCTTTTCTTTTCTGAATGCCTCGTTTCTTTGGGGCGGAGGAAAATTTCGCGTAGTCGATTCCCATAGGAAAAGTATCGGTTCTTATCTCTCTTTCCCCGATTATAAACCGTCCCAGGGAGTGCTCGTGTCCAAGTATCCTCCTCACGCTTTCGGCAAAATGTCTTACGTAGTCAAAGGTGTGAAAACCTATCAGATCAGCCCCGGTAAGCCCCTGTATTATCTCCCGGCACCACGGAATAAGTCTGAAAATCTCTGAAGATGGAAAAGGTATGTGCAGAAAGAAACCGATGCTTGATCTGGGCAGTTGTTTTTTTACAAGGTCGGGAACGAGCATCAGGTGGTAATCGTGAATCCAGATGTAGTCCCCTTCATCCGCCACATCAAGTATGGCATTTGCGAATTTGTTGTTCACCCTGATGTATGACTCCCAGAACTCTTTTTTATAAGTTCCATACTGGACGAAATAATGGAAGATAGGCCATATCACCTCGTTGCAGAATCCCTGGTAATAGTCTTTTACCTCTTCGGCGCTTAGACCCACGGAATAGAAGTTTTCCTCTCCGAGGCGTCGCTCCACCTCCGCAATCTGTTCCCCGGACAGACTCCCGTAATCTATCCCCGGCCATCCTATCCAGCATTTTTCGTAATCGGTATCAAGAGAACTCAGCCCCGTAGCCACACCCCCCATGCTCGGATCAAAAAAAAGCTTTCCGTTCTCCTGCCGAACGGTCGTCGGCAATCTGTTGGACACTATGATGAGCTTTTTCATGAAAACTTATTATAATAAACGGGGCAGTTGCAGGAATAATAACCAAAAGAAAACTTAAGGCTAGAAAGAACAGGTTCCTTATATGAAAATATCAAACGCGGTACCGAAGATTATTACAGTCCTTATCATAGCCCTGCTTGCCTACACGCTCTGGAACGGGCTTTCGGATAAGGGAAATATTCAGACTCCCTCGCAGCTCGTAGGGGAACCCGCACCCGAGTTTGTGCTGGAATCGTTTAGCGGGGAGAAGATAAGGCTTTCTGATTTTCGGGGAAAGACATTGCTTGTGAATTTCTGGGCATCCTGGTGTCATCCCTGCAGAGAGGAGGCTCCCGAGCTTGAGAGAGCTTACATGTCTCTTTCGGGCAATCAGGTTGAGTTCATAGGAATAAACATAATGGACGACAGGAAAAGCGCTGAGGAATACGTAAAATCGTTCGGGGGAAGCTTTGTCAACATTTACGACCCGGAGAACAGGGTACATCTGGATTACGGAGTGGGAGGGGTTCCGGAGACCTTCTTCGTAAATCCCGAGGGGATCATAACAGGCAAGCACAGAGGTCCGCTTACCGAAAAGATGATCATGAGCTATATAAAGAACGCAACTGTTTACAACGGGCAGAGCCGGAGAACTGAAAATCCGTGAACCGTTTTTTTCACAAGATCCTGAGTGGGGGGCTTGTTCTGTCCCTAGCCCTTTTTCTCGCCTTCCAAGTAAATGCGGATACACTCGAAGACCAGATTGCCGAAATATCGGGAGAACTTATGTGCCCAGTGTGCGAGGGGCAGAGCGTCGCGGAATCAAACGCCCAGCTTGCCAGGGACATGAGGGCCGTCATAAAAACAAAGTTGCTTGAAGGCAAGTCAAAGGAAGAGATAATAGACTACTTCGTCTCAAGCTATGGAGAAACTATTCTCGCATCTCCTCCTGCCAGAGGATTCAGCGTCATATTATGGCTCTTGCCCGTACTTTCCGTACTTATCGGCGGGGCGATAATCCTGAGAACCGTTTACTCATACAGGGTTGAGGAAAAAGAATAGTCGCGGAGACGATCAGCGGAAAAACTCTCTACATGCCTCAAGTATCGGGGCATTCCCTCTTCCGGAGTCAAACCACTTTATGTCTTCATCCGCACGAAGCCAAGTAGACTGTCTTTTGGAAAACCTTTTCGTATCCGTCTTTATTTTTTCAACCGCCGTCTTGAAATCAAGCCGACCGTCCAGAAATTCGTTTATCCGCTTGTAACCTATAGCCTTCATAGGCTTTAAGTCGGGTCCGTATCCCCTGGCCCTTATAGCTTCTACTTCTTCAACCCAGCCACGGTCGATCATTTCGTCAACCCTTTCGTCTATAGCGCGGCGCAGCCGCTCCCGCTCCCCGAGGAGACCTATCTTAAGCGCATTAAATCTCTGTTCTCCAAAACCGTGGCGCCGATGATGATCCGACATGCGCTCGCCTGTTGTGTGATATACCTCGAGTGCCCGCTCAATTCTCACGTAATCGTTCGGATTTATCCGTTCTGCGGACACCGGATCTACAGCATCAAGCTTTTTGTGAAGCCACGCCACTCCTTTTTCATCTCTCTGCCGAGCGAGGCGCCTTCTGAATTCACGATCAATCTCAACACCTTCGAGAAGCCCGTAAAGAAGAGCCTTTACGTAAAGAAAAGTTCCCCCGACGACAACTATTTTCCTGCCGTTCTCGACAAGCCCCCTGACCTGCTCAAGGGCGAGTCTCATGTACGTGCCGGCGTTAAAATCCTCATCGGGATCCGCAACATCTATAAGGAAATGGGGAGTTCCCCGTCTTTGCTCCTCGGTGGGCTTGGCGCTGCCTATATCGAAATGCCGGTAGACCTGAACGGAATCGGCGCTCAGTATACAAGCGCCGGTTCTGCCAGCTATTTCAAGCGCCGTTTCGGTCTTGCCCGAAGCCGTCGGCCCCAAAACAACGACCAGCTTCGGTTTTTCCCGGGAAAGACTCAACTGTGCGGGTTAGTCGGAAATCCTGTAGTCGTCTATATTCTGGTCAAGCACGGCTTTTCTGCTGAGCCTCACCCTGCCGTCACGCGCAACTTCGAGGCATTTTACGAGGACTTCGTCTTTTTCGTTCAGGATATCGGTTACTTTTTCGACCCTACGGTTTTCAAGTTCGGAGATGTGCAGAAGCCCGTCTTTTCCAGGACCCAGTTCAACTATCGCTCCGAAATCGAGAATGCGCTTAACCACGCCAACGTATAGCTTGCCGGCGACTATATCCTCAACGATTCTTTTTATGATGCTCTCGGCCTTCTTGCAGGCTTCATAATCGGGGGAGAAGATCTTCACCAGACCGTCATCCTGTATATCTATCTGCGCTCCGGTGTCCTCGACTATCTGCTTTATAGTCTTGCCGCCGGAGCCTATAACAACCTTGACCTTGTCGGGCTTTACCTGGATCGTAAGGATTCTTGGAGCATATTCGGAAAGCTCTTCTTTGGGTCCGCTGATTACCTCTTCCATCTTCCCGAGAATATGCATCCTGCCATCCCTTGCCTGGGCAAGCGCGGTTGTGAGAACATCTTCGTTTATGCCGGTTATCTTGATATCCATCTGCAAGGCGGTGATACCGATCTGGGTGCCGGCCACCTTGAAATCCATATCCCCAAGGTGATCCTCATCGCCGAGAATATCGGAGAGAACAACAAAATTGTCCCCCTCCTTTATAAGCCCCATGGCTATGCCGGCCACGGGGGCACTTATAGGCACGCCCGCGTCCATAAGAGACATCGAGGAACCGCATACGGTCGCCATTGAAGAAGAACCGTTTGATTCAAGTATTTCGGAAACGATCCTGATGGTGTAGGGAAAATCCTCTTTATCCGGCAAAACGGGTTTTATCGCCCTCGCGGCAAGCGCACCGTGCCCTATTTCTCTTCTGCCGGGACCCAGCCGGAAGCTTGTTTCTCCGACGGAGTATGGAGGGAAATTGTAGTGCAGCATGAAACTTCTTGTCTGGTCGCCTTCAAGCGCGTCTATTCTCTGCTCGTCGTATGAACTTCCCAAGGTCGTGACGACTATGGCCTGGGTTTCCCCGCGGGTAAAGAGCGCTGAACCGTGGGTTCTCTCAAGAAGACCCACTTCACCCCATATGGGCCTTACCGTCGTGTAGTCCCTTCCGTCGGGTCTTGTACCCTCCACTATCTTGCTTCTCACCGAGTCTTTGATCAACTCATCAAACGCCTTGTCAATCTTGGATTTATCTTCCGGGTGGCTCTCAATCAGTTTTTTCACTGTTTCTTCATAAGCTTGGTTTATAAGTTTCTTTCTGCCGTCCTTTGAATCAGCCACTATACCCTGCTCAAAAGAGGGAAGCACAGATGAACGAACCTCGCTTTCAAGCGCATCATCCGTTTCTATAGCGGGAACCTCTCTTTTTTCCTTTCCGATTCCTTCAACAAAACGATTCTCAAAAGAAACGATTTCCTTGATTCCGGCATGGGCGAACATAAGGGCTTCAACTACCTCAGCCTCACTCACTTCCTTCGCGCCGCCCTCTACCATCACAATAGCATCCTCTGTACCCGCGACGGTTATCTCCATAGTGCTGATCTCAAGCTGCTCGGGAGAGGGGTTTATAACAAGCTCGCCGTCTACTTTTCCAACCGTGAGAGCCGCTATGGGTCCGGCAAAGGGAATGTCTGAAACCATAATCGCTGCTGAAGACGCTATTACCGACAGAACATCCGTGGCGTTCTCGCCGTCAGCGGAAATAACCGTAACTATAATCTGGGTGGGATAACAAAAGCCCTTGGGTATAAGCGGCCTTACCGGCCTGTCAATAAGCCTCGACGTAAGAATTTCTTTCTCGCTGGGGCGCCCTTCCCTCTTAAAATAACCTCCGGGAATTTTCCCGGCCGCGAATGATTTTTCCTGATAGTTAACCGTAAGCGGCAAAAAATCATCTTCTATCTTTTCTTCCGAGGCAACGACCGTGGCAAGCACGGTAGTTCCTCCACAGGAAGCGAGCACCGCCCCGTTTGCCTGCTTGGCAAGCCTTCCGGTTTCAAGACGCAGCTTGCTTCCAAACAGCTCCGCTTCCATTTGTCTTATTTGTTCAGTCAATTCATTTCCTCCAAAATATTACTTCCTCATTTCCTTAGCCCAAGAGTCTCAATCAGCTTTCCGTATTCCTGCGGTCTTACCCTCTTTACGTAGTTGAGCAATTTCCTTCTTTTGGCAACCATTGAAACCAGTCCTTTTCTTGAATGGTTATCTTTGGGCGCTCTTTTCACATGCTCGGACAGTTCCTGTATTTTTCCGTTCAGAATCCCGATCTGAACCTCGGCCGAACCAACGTCGTTCTCATGTGTTTGAAACTCTTTTATGATTCGCGCCTTTTCTTCTTTCTGCAAAGACATAAATTACTTCCTCCTAGACCCTTGCCTGATCAGTTAAACACTCTTAAATGCCGGAACACTATATCCTTATCTCCCATATACTCAAATTCATCCGAGTCAGTTTTCGCCTCGCAGATGGAAAGAATCTTTTTCCGGCAAAATATGGTGATTATATCCCTATTTTTGAATTCGGGCAATTCCACGCCCGAAAGAACCCCCCGGCAAACAGGAAGTCCGTTGCGTACGCTCTCGCAGAGACCCTCTTCCAAATGAACCCTAGGATAGCCCCCGAGAACGTCCTCCAAAGAAAGAACATTGTAATTCCCGGATTCCACATCTTCAATACTGCTGGCCTCGCTCAGCGTGAAGGGACCGCTTCTGAGTCTTCTCAGTTCGGAAAGATGAGCTCCGCAGCCCAGTTTCCCCCCGGCATCCGAGGCAATCACCCTTACGTAGGTTCCTCGAGAACACTTCACGTAAAAAGTCGCTTTAGGGTAAGAAAAATGAAGAAGTCTTATTTCCTCTATGGTGACTCTTTTCGGTTTCCTTTCAACTTCCTTCCCGGCTCTTGCAAGGGCATAGAGCTTCGTACCCGAAACCTTGGCGGCGGAATACATTGGGGGAACCTGCATTATTTCCCCCGCAAACCCTTCAATGACCTCTTCAATCTCATCCTTGCCCAGATGCTCCGCATCCACCCGGCCGGTGACCGTACCGGTGCCGTCCATGGTATCGGTTGATACGCCCAAGATCATCTCGGCCTCGTATTCCTTTACATCGTCTCCGAGGTAAGGAATGGCTTTTGTCGCCTGATTAAAACACAGAGGCAATACCCCCGTCGCGAACGGATCCAGAGTGCCCGTATGACCCGCCTTTTTCGCTCCCAAGACTTTTTTCACTCTGTTAAGCACCTGAGCGGAGGTACAACCCTTGGGCTTATCAAGAATCATAACTCCGTCCATCATATCGCTTCCTGAATCGAACTGAGAAGTCTGCGCTTGACGGTAGCAAGCGGCGCGGGAATCACACATCCGGCCGCCTTACGGTGTCCTCCCCCGCCGTACCGTCTGGCGATCTGCGCCACGTCCACGTACTCCTTGGATCTGAGACTCACTTTCCAACCGAGAGCGGATTCCTGCCTTAAAAAAACCGCGACCTCAACCCCTTCAATTGCCCTCGCCATGCTTACAAGACCCTCGGTATGCTCCTTTTCGGTACCGGTCTGCTGAAACATCTCGCTCGATACGTGAAGAAAAGCAATTTTCCCGGTTACCTCTAGGGTGTTCATTGCCAAGGTTCTAAGCATAACCTTTCTAAGAGGTTCGTTATCATAAATGAATCTTGAGATCTTCTCGGGGTCGGCTCCGCAGTCGACCAGATCAGCAGCAATCGTGAACGTCTCAGAACAGGTGTTTGAATACCGAAACGAACCCGTATCCCCGACTATGGTGGAAAAAAGGCACTCCGCAACGTTCGGGCTTATGGGAATCCCGAGCCGTTTTATCATCCTGTAGAGAATAACTCCAGTAGAAGATGCGTTTTCATCCACGAAGCAGTACTCGGAACCCGTGTTGTTAGTCGCGTGGTGATCCACAAACGCAAAAGTGAAATCGTTTTTCAGGATAAAACTTTCAAATTCTTTTCCGGGTCGCGAAACGTCGGCACAGTCAAGGAGCATAACCACATCCACATCGTTGGTAACGCTATCAAGAGAATCGGCAATGCCGGAGCATTCGGGAAGAAATCGCAGGTATTCAGGAACCCCGTCTGCGTTGTACATGATCACATCCTTTCCAAGCTCGCGAAGAACCAGCGCCATAGCTATGGTTGAACCTAGGGCGTCGCAATCCGGATTCTCGTGGGAAACTACAAGAAAGCTTTGGTTTGCCCTTATGAGGTTAAGGATGTTATCAAGCTTATCCATCCGACAAGTCCTTTATGAGTTCGTCAATTCTCGCCCGCTTTTCCACCAAAGCGTCGTACTCGAATTCTATGTTGGGAATCTTCTTTATTCTCAATCTCTTGGAAAGGGTGCTTCTTATGTAGCCTGTAGCGTTCCTCAGTCCCTCAAGCATCTCCTGAGTGTCGGAGCGTTCATCAAAAGAGGTAAAAAAGACCTTTGCGTAGCCCATGTCGTCTGTAACCCTCACGGCCGTTATGCTTGCCGACGACACTCTGGGGTCCTTGATCTTGCCGCGTACCAGCATCTCGGATATTTCCTTTATGAGAAGATCGGATATCCTCGCGGATCTTTTGTAGCTGTGAGACATATTCATTCACTTAGAAATGGATGATCTCCATCTCTTTTTCTCCCATGCGGAAATTCCCCGTGCTCTCGATATAGGAAGTCACCTTTTCCAGAACGGAATTTACCAAGGAAGCATCGTTGGAGACATACCCAAACCCTATGGTAGCTTTGTCTTTTAGGTCCAGAGAATCAACTTCAGTAAGTGAGAGGCTCGGAAATCTTGATCTTGCTCTCTCGACAAGGCTTTTGATCAGGCGTCTTTTATCCTTCAAAGACCTGTTGCCTGACATGTAAAGTTCAAGTCTGGCTATGCCTACAACCATTTAAAAGGGGATTATGTTTATCGCTGACAAGCTGAATTCATTCTTTCTAACACCAACAGGAAGCCGTGGTCTTACTCGCTTATTTAAAGCTCCTGCTTTATCTCCTCAAGCTTGTAAAGTTCGAAGACATCTCCCTGCTTCACATCATTGAAATTCTCTATCGTTATACCGCATTCGTAGCCCGATTGGACCTCCTTCACGTCCTCTTTAAAGCGCCTAAGAGAACTTACCTTGCCGTCAAAGACAACCGTGCCGTCCCGAACCACTCTGATGCTATTATCCCTGCTTACCTTGCCGTCAGAAACCATGCATCCCGCGATAGTCCCCACTCTTGACACGTGAAAAAGCTCCTTTACGTCCATGTGGGCCACCACGACTTCCTTGCGAATGGGCTCGAGAAGTCCCTCCATCGCACTTTTTACGCGGCTTACCACGTCGTAAATTATTGAATGAAGTTCAAGAGAAACCCCTTCCTTCTCAGAAATCCTAAGCGCGTTCGCATCCGGGCGGACGTTAAACCCTATCACCACCGCATTTGAGGCGCTTGCAAGAACCACATCGGTCTCGTTTATGCCTCCGGCTCCGGAGTGAACGATCTTTACCCTGCACTTCTCGGTAGAGAGCTTTTCCAAGGACTCCCTGAGAGCCTCAACCGATCCCTGGGTATCTGCCTTTATAATGAGCGAAAGTTCCTTGGCTTCCTCGTTTTCAATGGAGCTGAAAAGATCCTCGAGCGAAAGTTTCGGAGTGGTGACCACCTTGCGGGACCTAATCTTATCCAGACGGTGAGAAGTTATTTCCTTGGATGTCTTCTCATCCTTCACCACATGGAATTTTTCCCCGGCTTCGGCAACTCCCGAGAGACCCATGATCTTAACAGGCATTGAAGGACCGACACTTTTTACCGCTTTGCCCTTGTCATCGGTAAGGGCCCTTATTTTTCCGCTGTGAACCCCCGACACGACGCAATCCCCGACCCGAAGAGTCCCCTCCTTGACTATAACAGTGGAAACCGCTCCCCTGCCCTTGTCAAGCTCAGCTTCTACCACCACGCCGTATGCTTTTTTATCGGGCGACGCCCTGAGTTCAAGTATATCGGCCTGGAGCAGGACAAGTTCAAGGAGTTCGCTTATACCCTTTTTCTTTTTCGCTGAGACCTCGGCAAAAAGAGTGTCTCCTCCCCACTGTTCCGATACGAGACCTATCTCGGAGAGCTCCCTCCTGATTTTTTCGACATCGGCACCTTCCTTGTCAACTTTGTTTATAGCTACTATGATCGGAACTCTGGCCGCTTTCGCGTGGTTAACCGCTTCAACCGTCTGGGGCATTACTCCGTCATCCGCCGCCACTACCAGAATCACTATATCCGTTATGCTTGCGCCGCGGGCCCTCATCGAAGTAAACGCTTCGTGTCCGGGCGTATCCACGAAAGCTATGGTTGAATCCTTTACCTTCACCGCATAGGCGCCTATGTGCTGCGTTATTCCACCGGCCTCTCCTGCGACAACATTGGTCTCCCTTATAGAGTCAAGGAGTGTGGTCTTGCCATGATCCACATGTCCCATGACCGTAACGACCGGCGGGCGCGGCATTTTCTCCGCATCTTGCGACTCATCCTGATCAAAAAGCAGGTCCTCCTCGACAAACCTCTCAACGGTCACGTTAAAACCGAACTCATCGGCGACAAGCTCGGCAGTCTCGCTGTCAATTGACTGGTTGATCGTTGCGCCCGTACCCATGGTCATGAGTTTTTTAACGACTTCCGACGCCTTTACGCTCATCATCTTCGCAAGCTCGGAAACCACTATCGTTTCGCCGATCTTGATGTTTCTCTTCGATGTGTGGGCGGGAGAAACCGGAAGAACTCTCGCGTCCTGGCCATCTGCCGGGTAGGCTCCCCTGTTTTTCCCGGGCCCGTCAAAATTCTGCCTCAGTTTGGGCTTTTTATTCTGTATTACATATTCCCTTCTGCTGGGAACCTTGGTCCGAAACGCTCTTTTGAGCTGCTCCAGAGTTTCTTCATCATGTATTTCCTCTTTCAGGGGCTTGCTCTTTTTAGCTTTTTTCTTCTGCTTTGGCTTTTCTTTATCACCCTCTTCCTCAATGACTTTTTCAGGTTCTGGGGGTGTTTCGGGCTTGAGTTCAACCTCGGCTTCCTGAGGAACCTCGGCTTCGGGCAACTGCTCGGCTTCAAGCGCCTCCTCGGGCACCGCTTCGCTCTCGGCGCTTGGAACCTGGAGCGGTTCAGCTTCCACAGGCTCGGATGGAGCAGGAATCTCGGGTTCCGGCTTTGCTTCCGCAGGTTCTCCCGCAGCCGGAACGGCTTCAGTTTCCACAGGCTCGGGTTCCGGCTTTACAACCTTCTTTTTTCTTCTTCTTACAACCCTGGAACCCATTCTTCTTTCAACGAAATCGCCCGTTTCAGATTTGAAAACCTTTACGGTTTCCTTCTGCTCTTCCGCCGTTTCTGAAGAATTCTCCTCCGGAACGTTAATAAACGCCTTTTTTATTCTCTCGGCATCTGCTTTCGAGACTACGTTTTGGTGACTTGTAACTTTCATTCCAAGCTTTACGCTCTGTTCTATTACCTCTTTGCTGCTTACTTCCAGCTCTTTGGCTATCTGATGTATTCTGACTTTAGGCATATTCCCGAAAAACCTGCTCCCCTGAGAGAGGCGGGCCGGTGGTTTTTGCTACTCGTCTCTTTGCGAATCCTCTACCTCTGTGCCGGTAGGCGATGACATCTTAACCTCTTCTGCATCCGAGACCTCTTCGGTCCCGCTCTCAACAGGCATCTCCTCAAGTTTCTCCATAAGCGCCACGCGGGCTGCTTTCTGGAGCGTGGAAACCTCGTCTTCGTCGAGACTTCCTACCTTCATGAGCACATCCGGTTCGCAAAAAGCTATGTGTTCAAGAGAGTAAAATCCGTCATTATAAAGCAGACTTGCCGTAACCTCGCTTACAGACGGCAAGCTTGTAAGAATAGAAAGCACTTCCTGCTGTTCCTGCTTGACTCTGGACTCAGTTTTTATATCTATCTTCCACTCGGTAAGCTGCGATGCCAGCCTTACGTTCTGTCCTTTCCTCCCGATAGCGAGAGAAAGCTGGTCATCATCGACTATAACTTCCATAGAGCGGCTGTTCTCGTCAATTACGACCTTGTTGACAACTGCCGGAGAGAGGGCGTTGCAGACGTAGCGGGCGGGGTCTTCTGACCAGGGAACTATATCCACCTTCTCGCCCCTGAGTTCCTGGATGATGCTCTGAACCCTCGAACCCCTCATTCCCACGCAGGCACCGACCGCGTCCACATCCGAATCTTTTGACGCCACGGCTATTTTCGTTCTTCCGCCGGGGTCTCTTGAGATAGCTTTTATCTCCACTATATTCTCGGCGATTTCAGGAACTTCCGATTCAAAAAGCCTCATTACGAAACTCACGTGAGCTCTTGAAAGGATAAGCCTCGGTTCCCCCCTGGGCGACTCCTTTATATCGAGAAGCACAGCCCGTATCCTTTCCTTCATCTTGTAGTACTCTCTCGGCACCTGCTGTTCCGGGGGCAAGACAGCCTCAACCCTTCCGAGGTCAACAATTATGTGCCTTCTGTCAACCCTTCTCACTATGCCGCCGATTATGGTTCCTTTCCTGCCGATAAATTCCTCGTATATAACCTTGCCTTCGGCCTCCTTGAGTTTCTGAAGAACCTTCTGCTTGGCGTTGTGAATGGCAATTCTGGTATATTCGGGGCTTATCTTGACGCCTATCATGTCGCCAAGTTCAGTTTCGGGATCAAGTTTGGACGCTTCCGCGAGGGAAATCTCAATTTCGGGATCGGCTACGGTTTCCACGACTTCCTTGTACTCGAAAAGCTCCACTTCTCCCTCATCGGGGTTATAGTAAACGTCGAGTTCCTTGTCCTGATTCTTTGACTTGAGAAGCTTCTCGGCGGCGGACAGAACCGCTTCCTCAACCGCGCTTATTATGCGTTCCCTGTCAATGCCCTTGTCCTTCCCTACGGAATCTATAACTCTCGTCAGTTCCGTAATCATTTTCTCGCTCCTTTCCCAAAATCAATTTCCAAGTTCGCCCTGCTGACGGAGCCGAAAGGCACGCTGTAGGAACGGCCATCAACTTCCACCAGAATCATTTCCCCTTCCATTCCGAGAAGCGTTCCGGAAAAAACCCTTCTGTCCTCGACCGGATCCATGGTCTTTATCTTCACTTTTCTTCCCTTGAACCTCTCATAGTCGCTTTGCCTGTTAAGGGGCCTCCTGAGACCGGGAGAAGACACCTCAAGCGTGTAAGAATGCTGCGGCATTATGTCGTAGGCATCCAGAATCACGCTGAGTTCCCTGCTCACGTTAGCGCAGTCATCAACGGTGAGTCCGCCCTCCTTGTCAAGATATATTCTCAAGACCCTGCCACCTCTTTCCCTCAGATACTTTATATCCACAAGCTCGCAGGAATTCTCCTCGACAATAGGGTGAAGAACCTCCAGAACCGCTTTTTCAAGCTCGCCGTTAGCCTTTTCCACAAAAATCCTCCGTGTTTTTCATGCCCTTCAACAAAAAAGAGCGGGTAAAGACCCACTCTTTCCAAAGCGGTTTAAATTCTACATAAAACTAAAAAATCGGCAAGGAAATATCCGATTGGCGTAGCCGGTAAATTAAATTGAGTAATCATGATTTGACCTGTCAATTCTAACTCGACAATTGCTTCCGGAACTGTATTTATTCAATGGCGCTCGGACGCGGCGCGACAAAATCGCGACGGTCAAGAGCAATCGCCGCTGGCGCATGATGGCAACTTGACTGTAAGTGGTTCAACCCTCATCTAATACTTCGAAGTGGATGATCTCGGTGAAATCGTAGCGCTGGAAGTTGCCCGCCCGGTCCTCGATCGTCATCTCGGCCAGCCCCCAAATACCGGGGGCAGAACCCGGCGGCAGAAGCACCGTTCGGGTGTGAGTGGTCCAATTGGTGGGGTCATCTTCGGGGAATAATCGGGAGCGATTTCTAGAATAGTGATAGCCATAATGCTCGATGCCCTGTGGGTCGCGTAGCTGCATGCTTGCGACCTCGTAACCAGATATGTTGTCCCTGACGCGGAAGGTAATCGTTACCAGAGTTTCGCCATTGGGCGCGTCCGGATTGGTGGGCTCGGCACTGATCCGAATGCCGTTTACATCCAGCTCAGGAGGTTCAAGGTCCGGATTATTGGTTTCCAGTCTAATTTGCTGGGGTGGTTCATCCACGATACTTTCCTCCTGACGCAGACTGTGCCCAGGATGGGTGAAGTAAACTCCCTTTGCATTCAGCGCCTCATCGTTCATGTGGATGTAATTCATCCTGTAGATCGAACTCGGCATGTAGTGAGGCATAACAAAATCCACATTACAGAACCCGCTGGCTGAGTCATACAAACCCCATGCTTGATATCTGTAGGTTTCCAGAAATTCATCATTCAGGCTGGCATAACAAGGTGCGCGCCTCCGCATTGCGGTGTCCTCATCCACCTTCCAGGTTGCGTGAATCAACTGAACCTCCCGGCCTTCCAGGTTTGTGACGCTCTTGCTCAGTGACGCCGTGTTGCGCACATACTCGGGAGCGGTGATATCCTCCAGCAGGTTGCCGATGTAGAGTTTCCACCCAAAGTCATTCACCCCTTCGAACCGCTCGTTGCCAGCCGCATCTGCGATGACGATCTGATTCGGCCGCCAGTAACCGGCTTTGGCGTGCTTGCTGAGAGTAAAGCTGCCTTTGAGTACCGTGCCCTGACTCAGCCGGTTGCCGTCCACATCCGTGGGGTAGAGGTGCAGGTCCACGAAGGTGCCGGTCTCGCTGAAAATGCGCGTATAGGCTTTTGTCGCTCCTTCCAGTTCCTCATCCAGAGAATGCAACTCAATTTCAACATGGATTGTGTTATCTTCCTCCGGCTCGCCCTCGACCACAATATCCACTCGCCGGATCTTGCCCGGATAGAGGTAGTCAGGGTACAGGTTATATACCTCAAAGGTCAGGTCTTCTCGGATAGCGGAGATGTAGATACTGCCTTGCATGATCCGGTCGCGGACGAACTCGTACTTGCCGATGGCCCGGGATTTAAGTCTGTCCGGATTCACGATGAAATAGGAAATGGACTCGGCCATGTCCTCATTTGGATTTGCTGAGTGCGCGTAAGCGGAGACGAACTCCGTTTGTTTGCTAGTAGACCAGCCGCTGGAGCTTTCCGGGTCTTGATACCAGCCGCCTAATTCAATCCAGTCCTGCTTGAGTTGCTCGTCGAACTGATGGGCCCACAGGAAATGCGCCTTTTCGTGAATGATGAGGCGATGGATATAGGTGGCGGAAAAGTTGCTGAACCCGCTTTCCATGAACTCGATATAGCCGTCATCGGGCCAGGCTACCGCAGGCGCGCTAGAATATATAGGATGTGGCGTGCCGTCCAAGCGCCGCACCAGATACTGCAGTTCAGGCAGTTTGTGCATACCCCTGGGCATTTCCTCAAACATATTGATCAACTGGACAATCTCTTCGGGGTGGAATTTCTGAAAGCGCGACGCGGACTCTCCGGTGGTGGAACTCGTGAGCTGGGAATAATTTGGTATGCGGGTCGTGACTCCGTAACGCAACCGGAAAATCTCTTCGTACGCCGCTTCATTCCTGCCGTTATCCGTGATGAAGCGCACCAGCGCGTGGTGAAGACGTTGCGAGTAGTAGACGCCCCGCTTGCCTTCAACCCTGGCGATCCGGGGGGTGGCATTGACGAAGACATCTTCGGAAATGAGAACGGTCCTGTAGCCTTCGTCCTGATGATGCGTAATCCGGATATCCTCCTCCAGGTGGTCAGAAGTGAGAAGCCACTTGCTTGGGGGAAGGCTCTGTTCCTCATAGGAGTCCCGCCGCTTCTGCGGGATGGACTTTATGGTTTCGAGAAGGCGGTAGGAATGTTCTTGTGTCCATGAACCACCTTCCGAATCGACCAGCAAGATGTTGTAGTCGTGATGGAGCTGGCCGGCTGACGCTTCATCAACCACCTCAACCTGCTCATCCAAAAACTCCACAACCACGGGTTGGTTCACATGGGCCGCATAATCATAGCCGGCCACACTCTGATCTTCCTCCCAGTGATAGACAAAGGTGTCTGAATCGATCAGTTCCAGAACAAATCGGTCGATCCCGCCGCGCAAAGATTTATGCCGCCCGATATCCAGACTGAACGCTCGGGCAAGCGATGACGTGTAGCCCGCTTTCCGCACCTTGACAACATAGTCGCCGTCCGGCAACGCGTAGAACTTGAACCTGCCGGAAGTATCCGGCGATGCGGTTTCCAATACGCCGTCCCCCGTCAACAGCACTTCAACGTTGCCGAAGGAGTTCATCTCGCCCTCAATCTGGCCTTCATAAGCGAGATTGTTGTCAATGCTAATCTCCCGCGGGACCCCGTTAATCTCGATTTCGAAGCTGTCTTCTCCCACGGCCCCGGGTGCGGGCGAGTAGGTAACGGAACCGTCGGCATTCAAAACCACCGTCCCTTGCTGAGGGTCTCTCAGAATCCGGTCATTCAGAGGGTCGCTACCCTGTATGTTAAAGGTGACGGATTGATCCAGTCGTGTTGTGTATATCGCGGGTTCAAGCGAGGGCAGGTCCGGACACGAAGGACTGCTGAGGACTCTCGGGGAAACACAGGGGTCCATGGGTGCGGGATCTTCGGGGTCAAGGTCCATTTGCGGAGGATCTTCGGGATCGGGAGATTGGGAAGGCGCGGTATCGCTGCCACACCCGACCAGGATCAGAACGAGGACAAGCACGACAGCAATAAAAAATGACATCGCGGCTGATCCAATTCCAAAGAAAGCAGGGATGAATGTTCTTGCGATGCCCCCGGATAACAGTATCTTAGACCCTCTTTTTATATGTTGCTTTCTAGAACCGCCCATTTATACCTGCTATTCAATCCTATTACCCTACAAGCGCTTTTGTCAAGCAATGGTTGATGATGCTTAAATACCCGATTGTTACGCGACTCCTTCAGCGTATTTGAGTTCCAGTTCCTGCAGTTTCTTTATCCTGTTTCTGAATTCGGCCGCCTTCTCGAATTCAAGCTTTTTCGCGGCGGACTTCATCTCCCTCGAGAGCTTGGCTATAACCCCCGGGATCTTGTTCGGAGGTATATCGAGGAGATCCTCTTCCTCCGCACCTGAAATCTTGAGGTAGTCAGACTCGTATATGGAACCCAGCACGTCTGTTATATTTTTTTCGATGCTCCTCGGGACTATGTTGTTTCTCACGTTGTACTCCGTCTGGATATCTCTTCTCCTGCGGGTCTCCGCCATCGCGGCGCGCATAGACCCCGTCATGGTGTCCGCGTAGAGAATCACCCTGCCCGAAACGTTTCTCGCCGCCCGGCCGAAAACCTGAACAAGCGAGGTTTCTGAGCGAAGATAGCCTTCCTTGTCGGCATCAAGCACCGCAACAAGGGAAACCTCTGGGATATCGAGTCCTTCCCGAAGAAGATTTATTCCTATCAGAACGTCAAACCGCGCGGCTCTAAGATCTCTTACGATCTTTATTCTCTCGAGGGTGTCAATCTCAGAATGCAGGTACTCAACCCGCAGACCAAGCTCCCTGTAATAGTCCGTAAGGTCTTCAGCCATCTTCTTTGTAAGCGTCGTAACGAGGGCCCTCTGCCCCGATGCGGCAACTTTTCTGAGTTCATCAAACAGATCGTCCACCTGGTTCTGGGCGGTGCGGGTCTCAATCAAGGGGTCGGCAAGCCCCGTCGGCCGTATGATCTGCTCGACGACATTGCCGCGGGCCCGTTCGAGTTCATAAGGACCCGGGGTAGCCGAAACGTATACCACCTGCCCAACTTTGGCCTCGAACTCCTCGAAACTAAGGGGGCGGTTATCAAACGCGGAAGGAAGCCGGAACCCGTTTTCAACCAAAGAAAACTTCCTGCTTCTGTCACCCAGATACATGCCTCGAAGCTGCGGAATCATCTGGTGACTCTCGTCGATAACACAGAGAAAATCCTCGGGGAAATAATCAAGAAGCGTGTAAGGAGGTTCTCCAGGACGCCGTCCCGAGATGTATCTCGAGTAATTCTCGATACCGGGACAAAACCCCATCGTATCTAGCAGCTCAAGATCAAACCTTGTTCTTTCCTCAAGTCGCTCAGCCTCAAGTTCCATGCCCCGGCCTCTTAGTTCAGCGAGTCTGCCCTCAAGCTCCCTGCCTATGCTCTCCACAGCCTCTTCAAGAATGCTTTTGGGAGCCACGTAATGGGAGCCCGGAAAAATGGAAACCTCCCGTACCTCTCCGACAGTCTGTCCACTAAGGGGGTCTATAGCACGTATCGTCTCAATAGAATCTCCGAAGAACTCGACTCTGAGCGCGAGGGATTCCTCATGCGAGGGGAACACGTCCACCACGTCCCCCCTGACTCTATAGGTGCCCCTGTCAAGCTCGTCAATCTTTCTTTCGTAACGCACCTCTTCAAGCCTGAGGGCGAAATCATTTCTTGAAAGTTCCATCCCCACTTCGATCTCGGTAAGCATGCCGTAATAAACCTTGGGCGCCCCGATTCCATAGATAGCCGAAACGCTCGAGACAATTATCACATCCCTTCGCCTGAAAAGGGCCTTAGTGGCCGCGTGGCGCATGCGGTCTATATATTCGTTTATCGATGCGTCTTTCTCTATGTACGTGTCGGTCTCGGGGATATAGGCTTCGGGCTGGTAGTAATCGTAGTAGCTCACAAAATAGTGAACTTCGTTGTCGGGGAAAAAATCGCGCAGTTCCGCATATATCTGTGCAGCTAAAGTCTTGTTGTGAACAAGTATCAGTGCGGGACGTCCGGCGTCACGGACAACGTGTGCCATGGTAAAAGTCTTGCCGCTTCCGGTAACTCCAAGGAGAACCTGATCCTTGCACCCTAGCTTTAACCCTTTGCTCAAGGCGGAAATGGCCCGGGGCTGATCTCCCCTGGGTTCAAAAGGACTTTTGAGCTTAAACAGAGATTTCCCGGAATCCATTTCGGGGATTATTTTAACCACCCATACAGCCATCATAAACAAACAAAGGTTCAACCACAGCCGCAGAAACAGCCTTTCAGTGATTTTACAGGAGCCGACCCATGAGAAATAATATAATTTTGGAGCAGAGGACAGGCGAGAAGCGGCGTTGCGACACCGTTTCTCGCTTCAGGTGTTAATGTACGAAGAAACGGACAGGTAAATTTCTCCAGGGTCTCTACCCAGCAATCCACGGTTCCATGAGCGAAAAAAAAGGCAGGGTTTATCTGATCGGCGCGGGTCCCGGCGATGCAGGACTTCTTACCTTAAAGGGAAAGAAACTGCTCGGGGAAGCACAGGTCGTAATCTATGATTCTCTCGTAAACCCGCAGATTCTTAAGTTCTGCCGTCCCGACGCAGAACTTCTCTTTGCAGGCAAGACAATGGGACAAGCGCATATATCCCAAGAAGAGATAAACGAGCTTCTTATAAGCAAGGCAAAAGAGGGGAAAACGGTGGCAAGACTAAAAGGGGGTGATCCTTTTGTTTTCGGAAGGGGTGGAGAAGAAGCCGAGGCAGTAGTTCAAAACGGCATTGATATCGAGATCGTCCCTGGAGTAAGCTCCATTACCGCGGTGCCGGCTTACGGAGGAATTCCCATTACTCACAGACAATACAATTCTTCTTTCGCGGTTTTTACCGGACATCATCAAAGAGAGGATTTTGACTACGATCCGGCCGAAATCGAAACAATGGTATTTCTTATGGGACTAACCAATCTCGAGAGCATAATGAAGAAACTGCTTGAGCTCGGGAAAAAGCCTTCCACCCCTGTTGCGGTCATATCATGCGGCACGTTGCCTGAACAGAGGTCCGTTGTGGGGACCATTTCCGACATAGCGGAAAAAACCAGAGTTCTCGACGTGCAGACCCCTGCCACCATAGTGGTTGGAGAGGTAGCCGCGTTCGCAGAAGCTATAAGGTGGTACGAGAAAAAACCTCTTTTCGGAAAAACCATAATGGTAACGAGAGAAAAGGATGCTTCATCCGGGTTCGCAGAACTTCTTGCCTCCTGCGGAGCAAAGACCGTCGAATTTCCCACGATTGAAATAAAACCCGTAAGAGATACCAAGGCACAGCAGCTTTCTGTAAAAAACTTGGAAGACTACGATTTTCTGGTCTTCACAAGTGTAAACGGGGTCAGGAACTATTTCGATGTGCTCGCTTCCCATGAAAAGGACTCGCGCGACCTAAAAGGCAAAAAGATGATAGCCATAGGAGAAAAAACATCGGAAGAACTGCTAAAGTACAACCTCGTGCCGGATTACATGCCCGTAGTCTATACGGCTGAAGGAATAATTTCGCTTGCAGAGAAACTAAACCTCGACGGCAAAAAAATACTTATACCAAGAGCGCTTGTGGCAAGAGAACTTCTCCCCGAAACATTGCGGGCGATGGGAGCCGAGGTGGAAGTGCTCTGCGTTTATGAAACTCTTATTCCAGACTATACAGAGGAAGAACTTGACCTGATGAAAATGAGACTCTCCGCGGCGGAGATAGACCTCGTGACGTTCACCAGCTCCTCAACCGTAACAAACTTCTTCTCGCTTCTCGGAAAAGACCCGCAACTTTTTGCCAAAACCGGGTTTGGATGCATAGGACCCGTAACGGCCGCAACACTGCTCGGCTACGGTTTTACCCCTGTGATAACCGCCGATATTCATACAACCCGGGGTCTTAAAGAAAAAATTCTGGGCCTTTATCTCTCATAAAAAGGCTGACACTTTGAAATGCCGAGATTTCCAATCAGAAAAGAACCCCATTTAGAAGACGACGGAATTCTTCGTGGAACAATATCCGAAAGCGACTACACGCATATAACAAAAGTGCTGAGACTCGGGGCCGGGGACCGCATAACCGTTTTTGACACCAAATCCACCGAGTATGAGGGCACAATAACGGATATCTCCTCTGCAAACATCGCTCTGCGGGTTCAAAACACCCGACTGTTGCGAACAGAACCTGGACTGGAACTGAACCTCTTCCAGGCGATTCTTAAAGGAAGCAGGATGGACGGGATAATCAGTCAGGCAACTCAGCTCGGCGTATCTGGGATTTTTCCGGTAATTTCAGAAAGAACCCAGGTAAGGTCAACTGCCAAGGTGGACAGGTGGAACAAGATAGCCCGGGAATCGATAAAGCAATGTGGAAGGGCAACTCCACCTTTGGTTTCCGAGCCGGTTGATTTTCAGGGTTCCCTTGGAATCAGAGGGCAAAGCGAGATGAAAATAATACTTTATGAAAATCAAGACGAGTTGCTCGGGGATTACATGCATTCTCTCACAAGACCCGTAAACAGCATAAACGTCTATATAGGTCCCGAAGGGGGGTTTTCTGAGAAAGAAATCAGCCTAGCTGAGGAAAGCGGTTACACAGCCCTTGGTCTTGGAAAAAGAATACTAAGAGCGGAAACGGCTTCAGTGGTAAGTCTGGCACTTCTCCAGTCCCGTTTCGGTGATATCTAATCACGAGGCAAAGTCATACGCCGTGACAGTCAAAATCTTCCCGCAGAATCAGTCAATCAGAGTATAAATAGCGGTGGCCTTCGCCACGCAAACACCCGAGTTCAAAACTTCGCTCTCGACGGGCATGATTCTCCCCTGTCTGAGCACCTTGGCACGGCAGATAGTAACACCTTCTCTGATAGGTTCGAGATAGCTTATATTCATTCCGGACGTAAGGAACTTTTTTCCCTCTCTTGCGACGCTGGCAACTGCAACTCCGCAGGCCGCATCCGCCAATGTGAAGATGGCCCCGCCGTGGAGCATTCCATAGTGCTGCGTATACTCCTCAATAAACGGCATGGAAAGCTCCGCCTCCCCGTTTTCCATGCGGAGAATCTCTATTTTCATCGTGTCAAAAATTTTCGGGTGACCGGAGGGAAGTCTGATAGGTTTTTCGCTCATACTTTACGCTCCTTTAATACAGAACTCCTGGCAAAGAATAAAAATCCCATAAATACCATAAGCGCTATTGAAACAAACATCGTCCTGAATCCGAAAAGCTCGGCTACCACTCCGAAAACAAAAGACCCCAACATTCCGCCCGCCGTGAACGAGACGCTGCTTATGGCAAAAGCCTTTGCCCTCGCCTCCTTCGGATTCGAGTCTATTATGATCGAATATATCGAAGGATACACAAATCCGTGCGCGCAGCCGAATATGACTCCGCAGAGAATAAGGAGTTTAATTTCGTACACAAAACTCAGCATGAAAACACTCAGTCCCAGAAAGAAAACAAACGGAGAAGCGACTCTCCACTTGCCATACTTGTCGGGAACCCAGCCGAGAAACAGTCTGATCGCAAGCACTGAAACGGTGTAGGAAAGAAAATAAACGTGAAAGTTCTCTATGTTTATTGAAAGCGAGAAGATGGAGATGAAGTTAAACGTTGTTATAAACGCCGCTCCGCATATAAAAAGCGTAGCGGAGGACACAGACGTAGCCTTGTTCCGAAGACAATCCAAATAGCCTGGCCCCGTGTCTTCCACCATAGCAGCTTTTTTCCCCTCTCCGATCATAAAAGAAACCCCAAGACCCAAAAGCGCCGTAGCGGTTAAGAAAAAGATGAAGAAATCAAAGCCGAAGTTCTTTATCAGAATGGAACCGACGTAAGGGGCGATTGCATAGTTTATTATTGTGAAAACGCCGTATATGCCGAGCGCCTGCGCTCTTCTTTGCTCGCTTGAAACATCAACAGTAAGCGCCCCCGCGGCGACAAAGAAAAGGGAAAAGGAACAGCCGTGAACTATCCTGATAATGTAGTAGAGGTAATCGACCCTGTCTAAGAAGGCCAGTGGAAACGTCGAGGCGGCAAGCAGCGCGAACCCCAGCAGCACAAACAGTCTCTTTCCGTACCTGTCGGTTATGTGGCCGGCGTAAGGAGTAAGAAAAAGGGTGCTCAGTCCCGCAATGCCCATCACGAATCCCACAATCTTCTCGGTTCCTCCCAGTTCAGAAATTCTAATGGGCAGAAGGAGAAACGAATGGAAGTTAAAGAAGTAAAGGCACCCGAGAAAAGTTACAAGCACAAAGCTTCTGTTAAGCAAAGGTGGTGAATTTTTCTGTGTGTCGCTCATTTTTCAGAAGAAAAAGGTGGCCTCCAGACCGAAGACGGTTTTTACTTTTCCGAGCCCATGTTTGAAAACCGGTTTTTCCCGTAGAGAAAATACATGATTCCCGTAGCGGCAAAGACAAAAAAGAGGATCACGGGCAGATATTTGCTAAGGTCGCTTCTAAGAAAGGAGGGATTGGAAACAGCTACTATAATGCTACCTGGGTTCAAATCTGACAACTCGTATTTCAAAAACGCCTCGTCGTGGATCATTATATCTTCTGCAACCGCCCTAGGCTGTTCAACCCGGATTCCAAGTCCCGTTTTTCTTACAAACACGCCAAGATCAGCAACTTCATAGTCAAAGCCTATCTGAAATTTCCCCCGAATTTGCGAAAGAGGGAGAGAGTAACCAAGAGCGACCCTTTTCATCCCCGGAAGAAAAGGAAGTTTGTTGTACAGCTTCTCTCCCTTTCTCTCCACCGCCTCCAGATTAACTCCGTCTGAAAAAGTAACATCCACTGCCTCTTCGGGAATCGAGAAAACAAGGGTGGTAGCATCCGAGCCTGTATGCTCCCCGGTAAAAACGGTCTCACCCGAGTTCTCAAAAACATAAAGGGAGGTTACGTTCACATTGGCACCCCCGTTATCCGGGTAGACAATCAAGTTCAGCGACCGCAAAGAGACGTTTTCATCAGAGTTCGTGGTGTCGTAGACCGGAAGATCAAGGGTGATTCTGTCCTCTCCTGGAAGAAAAACCATTTTCCCGGAAACATACTGAACTCCTTGGTGAAAAAGCACGATCTCATAGCTTCTGTCCCACCGAAGAGAAGAAAAAGAGAAGTTGCCCAGAGAGTCCGACTTGGCAAAGTGCCGATCCTCCTTCCTGTCTCCCATGTATGAGATCAGAACTACATCCTGCCCCGCTTCGGGTTTCCCAGTAGTGATGTTCCTTACGCGACCCTTTATCGCCCCGCTTTCAGCAGGATCGGATGGAAGCGTGTAACCCAGAAGGTAATCGGCAACCTTCTGTGCGTCGCCTTCCGAGAGATTCATCGGGGGCATCGGTGGATAGCCATCATTTACCGGTTTTTTCTTTTTCTCCGCGTAAATGCTCTCTGGGTTCCGGGCCCACCTGATCAGGTCATCCCTTGAATATCTATCCCCCACGCCCAGAAGATCAGGACCTACGAACCTTCCCCTTCCAAGCGTATGGCATCTTACGCATTTCCCCTCGATAAAAACTGATTCTCCTGAGAGCTGTGCCATTGCTGAAGGAACCACTGGCGAGGAAAAAAAGCAAAAGAACATTAAAAAAAGAGGCAAGGTTGTTTTTCTCATGATTCGCGCAGTTTATGAAACCGGGGACTTGAAAGGAGACGTTCTTTTTTCTTCACCGGTTTTTTCATTCTCAGCCGCCGATTGGAGTTCCGAGATAAGCTTTGTAACGGCCGCCGCTTTTTCCTTGTACCTTGAAATAAGTTCGGTGTAGTCCTGATCGCTCAGCTTCCCCATATCCCGGTCAAGCTCTATATCCTTTATGGAAGAGTAATAAAGGTCCCTTTTCTCGTAAAGCTGCTCGAGCCGATCATCTTGACTATCCACACCCCGACTCCCTCTCCTGTGACTGAGAAAAAGAGGATAAACGGTAAAACCCGAGACCAGCACCACTAACAGAATAGAGATTATGTATTCACTCATGCGCTGAAGTCCTTTTTTCTTTGCCTCTCAGGCCACATGGTGACAATCGCTCCAAGGACAATAATCATGCCTCCAGCCCATATCCAGTTCACCATCGGGTTTAGAAGGGCTCTTATGTTCACCTTTCCGCTTTCATCGACCTCGGAGAGTATGAGATAAAGATCATCTCTGAAAGTGGAACGAAGAGCGACCTCGGTTTCCTGGTTTATCTCCCTGTTCCCCTCGTACTTGTAAATATTTTTTTCGGGGTACATGGTCGCAACGCTCTTTCCTTCGTTCTCGATCGAGAGTTCCGCCGAGAAACCGTCTTTAGCGTCGTTTGAGATAAAACGCACTCCATGGAAAACCACATCGTACCTTCCCAGGGGAAAGGAATCCCCCTTGCCGAGAACAACTTCCTTCTGAGTAACAAAAAGAGAAGAAGCCGTGATTCCTATTACAAGCAGCACCACCCCCAGATGAACTATATATCCGCCGTAGCGCCTGCGGTTCCTTGAGATGAGATTAAAGAATGCCGAAATTGGGTTCTCTCCCCTGCCGCTTCGCACCTTTATGCCTCTGAAATACTCCAAAAACACCGTTGAAGCGACAAACCCGCAGAGTGCGAAACTTAAAAGCGCTACCGGTTCCCTCATCCCGAAAACTATAAGGGCTAGGAGAACCACCAGAAAAACCACCGCAGGGAAAACGAAATTTCTCTTAAGGTTTGCAGTTGAAGCCTTTTTCCAGGATATAAGCGGACCTATTCCCATAAGCAGGATAAGCACAAGCCCTATTGGCACTCCTACAGCGTTGAAATACGGGGGACCGACCAGGATCTTCTTTCCTGTGAAAGCCTCTGAGAGTACAGGGAAAATGGTTCCCAGGAATACGGAAAACGCGGCCGCAAGAAAAAGAAGATTGTTAAACAGAAAGGCGCTTTCTCTTGAGAGCACAGAGTCGAATCTTTCCTCGCTTGCGAGCTCCTTTGACCTGTAGGCGAGAAGAGAGAAGGAGAAAAGAAGTATGAGTACCATAAAGCCGACAAAGAGCGGACCTATGTCCGAGCGGGCAAACGAGTGAACCGAGGAAACTATGCCGCTTCTGGTTATGAAAGTGCCGAATATGGAGAGGAAGAAGGTGATTATAAGCAGAATCATGTTCCACTTCTTGAGCATCGCCTTTCTCTCCTGAATCATAACGGAATGAAGAAACGCGGTCCCTGCAAGCCATGGCATAAACGCGGCGTTCTCAACCGGATCCCATGCCCAGTATCCTCCCCAGCCGAGTTCAAGATACGCCCACCTGGCCCCGAGAAGAAGCCCGGCGGAGAGAAACATCCAGGAAAAAAGGGCGTATTTTCTGCAGTTCCTTATCCACTCGTCCCCCAGGCGTCCGCTGAGCAGGGCTGCTATGCCGAAAGCAAAAGGCACCGTAATCCCCACATATCCCACATACAGAGTGATCGGGTGAATAGCCATGTATCCGTTCTGAAGAATCGGATTAAGCCCCCTTCCTTCACCTACCGCCACGCCAAGCTTCTCAAAGGGGTCTTCCACGTAGGCTATGAGGAAAAGAAAGAAAAGCGAAACGGCACATAAAACGGCGTTCACGTAAGGATCCCCTCCCTTTTCTCTGCTTCTAAGAACCACGAAAGCCGCATACAGGGAGAGAACGAAGCTCCAGAGAAGCAGGGAACCCGCCTGGCCGGCCCAAAGGGCCGTAACCCTGTATATCACCGGGAGGTCGGTGCTCGTGTTAAGCGCTACGTATCTGAGCGAGAAATCAAGTGTTACAAGTTCGTAGACAAGGCAGCATACAGCCACCAGAAGAAGAAAGGCAACCGAGACAATGCCGTTTCCGCCGCTTAGCCCAAACGCACGGCTTCCCGTTCTCGCAGCGAAAGCACAGGCAACAAGACTGTAAATGGTGATAAAGAAGGAAAGAAGTATTGCTATACTTCCTATATCAGACATCTCTAACCTTTCTTTTTCTGGTAGGGCGCTTCTTCGGATTCATATTTGGTGGGACATTTCGCAAGCAGAAGATCCGCCTCGAAAACGTTATCTCTTGAAAGCTTGCCTTCAACGACCGCCTCGACCCCGTCTGTGAATATGTCGGGAATTATGCCGTCATACTCAACATCGAGGCTGCCCTCACCCGCCTCGATGGTGAATCGAAGAGAGTCGTTTAGTTCGTTTTGGATTGAGCCGTTAACCACCGTCCCCGAGACCCTCACCTTCTGCCCGTAAATGTCCGGGACATCCTCTAACAGTTCGTCAACCGTTATGTAGTAGACCATGGAATCCTTGACCCCCGCAAAGACAAGCCAGGAAATCAGAGACACTATAACAACAAGAGGCAGGATGAATTTCAGTCTCGCTTTCAAACTCTACCTCCGTTTTCAGAACCATTCCCACCTGACAGCAGCTTTTTCCTTAAGGATTCCGACTTTGCCCGCAGGTAAAGTACGTAAGCAATTAGAGAACCCCAGACCGCTATGCTTGACCAGAGAAAATATTCCACCTGAGATTACCCTCCTTGCCTACTCCGCGCGTAAAGCGCATTTTCCATGTTCATTATCCTTATCCTCTCGCCAAGAAGTAAAACAAAAAGAAGCGTGAACCCCAGCATCGTAACCAAAAGAGTGTGCATCATGGCAGGGTCTATTCCTCCTCCCCCAGGTCCGAAAACCACCGGGGAGATCCCCCTTTTTATACGGGCCGAAACATAGACCACGGGGAGATCCACATAGGCTATTATGGCGAATATGGCCGAGTATCTGGCCTTTTTCCCTCGCCCGCCGGCACCTGAGCGCAAAACCAGATAAACAGCGTAGAGCACCCAGAGAATAAACGTGGTCGTCAACTGCGGATCCCACGTCCACCAGGTTCCCCAGACCGGTTTTGCCCATATGCTGCCGGTGATGATCGTAAGGGTAAGAAGCAGCATTCCTATCTCGGCCGAGCAGTAGGCAAGAGTATCCCATTTCGCCGTTTCTTTTACCAAGTAGTAGATGCTCGCCACGAAAACCACCGTAAACGCCACCGTGGCAGCCCAGACTGTACCCATGTGGAAATAGAAAATTCTCTGCACATGGCCCATAACCACCTCAGTAGGCGCGTAAAAAAGCGTCATCCAGGTAGCGAGAACCATCAGCGCAAACGTCAGGAAAAACAGTATGTTTCGCATTTTTTAAAAAGAAAGCGGGTCAGTCCCCGCTATCCTCAATAAGATACTCAAACAGAAGAGAGCATAAAAGGATGAAGATTATATCGAAGGAAACCAGCACCTGCAAAGAAAAAGCGTAGTAATCCGGAGGTCTTCCTTCCAGTACTGAAGAGCATATTCCGACGGAGGTTATGACGACAGGTATGATGAGGGGGAAAACCAGCAGGGGAAGCATCATGTCGCGAAGCTTTGTATTAAGGGCCATCGAGGAAAAAAAAGTGCCGAGCGACACAAACCCTATCGTTCCAAGAACCATAACCCCTAGAAAAGGGAGTATGGTACCAGTAAGTGAAAGCGAAACCCCGTTCGCGTCAGAAAGAAAAAACAGAAGAAAAAGCGGAAGTATGAAAAGCTCGGAAACAAGAACCATAACCACGTTTGAAAGCAGTTTTCCGAGATAGATGTAGCTTTTGCTTACAGGAGTCAGAAGAAGAAACGCGAAGGCGTTATTTTCCTTTTCAAGCGAAAAAGATCTTCCAAGAGCCAGAAGCCCGGAAAAAATAAAAGTTATCCATATAACGGCCGAGACTGCCCGGGAATCAACATCCGAGCGGAATTCAAAAGCGACATTAAAAACCAGAAGAAGCAGAAGCGAAAATACGAACATCGTCGGAAATATCTGCTTTGAACGCCACTCCACCAGAAAATCCTTTCTGAATATAAGGAATATGTTTCTCATTGCCCATCCCCACTTCTGACGCAAGACATGTAGATATCCTGGAATTCCTCGCGGGCAGGTTTCTGCGCGGATGCATAGACCACCTCTCCTTGATCAAGAATTGCGACCTTGTCACACAGCGAAAGCCCCTCGTAGACATTATGGGTCGTCATAACTACGGTTTTATCCGCTTTCATTGAATCCAGGATCGAGGTAAGGATGGCGGCTCCGCCATAATCAAGCCCGCTGTACGGCTCATCCAGAAAAAGTATCTGCGGGTCGTGAAGAAGCGTTCTGGCGATAGCGAGACGCTGGCGCGTTCCGAAAGAAAGGGTGCTTACGAGCGCGTCTTTCTTAGCGTAGAGCTCAACCCTCTCGAGAATATCAGAGCAACTGTTCTTAAGATCCGGCACGTCGTAGAACGCGCCTATAAACTCGAGGTTTTCCCAGGCGGTAAGATTCTCATAAAGCATCGTGTTATGGGAGATGAACCCTATAAGTTTTCTTATCTGCTGTTTTTCTCTGGAGACGTCAAAACCGGCTACAAAGGCCTCTCCCCCGCCGGGTTTGATGAATGTCGAAAGAATGGAAAGCAAGGTGGACTTGCCGGCGCCATTGGGACCGAAAATCGTGAGAAATTCACCCCGGTTGACGGTAAGATCAATTCCCATAAGCACAGGGAAAAACCCGAACTGCTTTTCAAGTCCCCTGGTTTCTATGGCAAGTACGCCGGGTTGCATATCATTTTCCTTTTCCAAGGATTTTTTCATAACCGCCGATCTCTGAAGTCCACT
Source organism: Thermodesulfobacteriota bacterium (assembly GCA_964291665.2). Classification (GTDB taxonomy): domain Bacteria; phylum Desulfobacterota_D; class UBA1144; order Nemesobacterales; family Nemesobacteraceae; genus Nemesobacter. Next base: position 194,049 of record OZ219814.1, read on the forward strand.
CCGCAAGCCCTTTCATTCCCATCTCGTAACTGCACACCGGTTCATACCCCAGACCCCTCCTTGCTTTCTCTATGCTGTAGGTTCTGCTTTTCGAAAGAGCGGAGACGCCAAAACGGGTAAGCACGGGCGGGGTCTCCGATCTCTTGAGTTCGAAGATTTTTTCAAGAACAAACGCGACCGCATACCCGAGGGTATAAGGTACAGTGATTCCCTGCTTCCACTCAATTCCTATTGACGCAAGCTGATCGGAGACAAAACGGCGGTTATCGATGCGCGCCCCGTCGTTTACAAAATATATGTTGCCCGCCCCGGCGGGAGAGAGGGCCGAGAGCACCGCGGCGTGAACAAGATTAAGCACATGGCATGGAGAGACGATTTTTCTGTTAAAACCCATGTTAACCAGAAGCCCCTTGAGGCAGGCATCGGCTATTCTCGGAAGTATGACCGTGTCGCCGGCTCCCCAGACGTTTGACGGTCTTAATATGACCGTTTCAAGTCCTCCCCGTCCGTTATATTCTCTCACAAGTTTCTCGGATAACGCCTTGGTTTCATTATAGAAATTATGGTGATTCTTCGGATAGGGATAGGTTTCATCTATCTCCTCGAGGTTGACCGTTCCCAGGAAAGAGGCATTCCAGACCACGGTAGAGGAACTCATGTAGACAAACCTTTTCACCCCCGCCTCACGCGAAGAGTCAAGAAGCGTTTTCGTCGCCTCCACGTTCTGGCTGAAAAAATCATCCCTAGGTCCCCAGTCTGAAACTTTGGAAGCAAGATGGAAAACGTAATCGCACCCTTCCGGAAAAGTCTGAAGCGACTTTGAGTCGCAAAGATCCCCGTGGACAAGCTCTGCGCCCAAAGAGCGCAGCTTCTCGGTATCGCTTGTTTCTCTTACGAGGCATTTTATTGAAAAACCCTCGTCTATAAGTTTTTCAGCGAGCTTGCTGCCGATAAAACCCGTCGCCCCGGTTATCCCCGCTTTTAAGTTCTCTGAGGTTCCCATAAGCCTATTTTTTTATTTCCTTTTCCCAATCCGTTTTCCTGAATCTTTTCTTCGTCTCGACGTCTTTTTTCGAAGGCATAGCTTTGCCGGGCCGCGTTGAAACAGGCTTTCTGGTTTTCGGTTTTTCTAGCTTCTTTTTGGTCATATCACACCCCTGCAGTCTCTTTACCGCTCAGGAGATCACAGAGTATAATAATTGATAAGCAAAATCGGACAAACTAGGCGGGCAGACGCATGAAATATCTCCACACAATGATAAGGGTCGGCGACCTTGAGAAGTCAGTTGCTTTCTACACCGATGTTATCGGCCTTAAGTTTCACAGGAAAACGGATTACCCGGAAGGCCGTTTCACGCTTGCTTTTCTGGGCTACGGCGGCGACACCGAACCTTTCCTTGAACTCACACATAACTGGGATACTTCGCAATACGACCTTGGAGAGGGTTACGGACACATGGCGTTTGGGGTAGAAGACATATACGCAACGTGCGAGAAAATAGAGCAAGCCGGCGGGCGAGTAACCAGAGCCCCAGGACCCATGAAACACGGAACCACCGTAATAGCCTTCGTCGAGGATCCCGATTCGTACAAGATCGAGCTCATACAGAGAAAAAACTGACTTGCCCAATCACTTTCTTCTCTTTTTCCACCTGGCTTCCAGATATTTTTTGAGATTCGCCTCCCTCCCCTTGTCGGTGGGTTCGTAGTAAATGCTGTCTTTTATCTCTTCGGGAAGAAAATCGTCTTCTACAAAATGATCTTCGTAGTCGTGGGCGTACTTGTAGCCTTTTTTGTAACCGAGGTCCTTCATGAGTTTCGTGGGAGCGTTTCTCAGGTGAAGAGGGATCTGGAGACCCGGATTCTTTCTCACATCGGTCTCGGCCTTTTTTATCGCCCTGTAGGCAGCATTGCTCTTTGGGCAGCTGGCAAGATAGGTCGTAACTTGAGAGAGAATTATTCTGCTCTCCGGCATCCCCACGTAATTAACCGCCGTAAAGCAGTCGGTCGCGAGGGTAAGCGCATAGGGTTCGGCGTTTCCGATATCCTCTGAAGCAAGTATCACAAGACGCCTTGCAATGAACTTCGGATCTTCTCCAGCTTCAAGCATTCTCGCCAAGTAGTAGACCGCCGCGTCGGGATCACTTCCCCTTACGCTTTTTATAAAAGCGGAAATCGTATTGTAGTGTTCTTCCCCCGCCCTGTCATAAAGAAGGCCTGTTTTCTGGAAAATCTCCTTTACCAGATCAGTGTCGATCTCTGGAAGTTTTTTTGAACGAAGAAGGGAAGAAGCGATTTCAAGCGCGTTCAGCATAACTCTGGCGTCTCCGCCGCAAAGAGCAATGAGTTCGTCTCGAGCCTCAGCTGAAATACCGGCACCACTAAGAAGTTTGTCCTCGGAGAAGGCTTTTTCGAGTATTCGGTCAAGGTCCTGAGCCGAGAGCGGATCAAGAACATAAACCTGGCAGCGGGAAAGAAGGGGACTTATAACTTCAAACGAAGGGTTCTCGGTTGTAGCGCCTATGAGCACCAGGACCCCCTCCTCGACGCTTTTCAGAAGTGCGGCCTGCTGCGCCTTGTTGAATCTGTGTATCTCGTCAATGAAAAGCACGGTCTTCCGCCCGGAGTAAAGGGCGTCCCTCGCATCTGCGACAATATCCCTAAGTTCCCTGACTCCGGAGGAAATCGCATTTATCTGTATGAACCTGGCACCAGCTCTGCCTGCGATAAGCCTTGAAAGAGTCGTTTTGCCCGTTCCAGGGGGACCCCAGAATATCATGGAATGCACTCCCCCGGCCTCAAGCGTTTTCGTCACAAGACCCTGTGGCCCTATCAGATGCTCCTGGCCTACCATCTCTTGTATGCTCTCGGGTCTCATTCTCTCGGGAAGAGGAAGAGATTCTTTTTTAGGTCTGAAAAGACCTGGATCGTCAGGGTTCAAGTCGGTCTCCTGTATTCAGTTCGCGCTTTGGTATAAAGATTAAGGTTTGAAACTTATAAATCAATCCGGAAAGCCCGCGCTTGTTTCTGCGGTTTTGGAAAAGAAGGCCGTTTGGTTATAATCAGCCCGTTATGGATATAAAACTCTTAAAGAAGCTCTGCGACACTCCGGGAATGCCCGGGGACGAAGGCTTGGTTAAGGCGATTTTGCTTGAGGAAATAAAAAAATTCTCAGAAGACATCACCGAAGATGTTCTTGGGAACATAATCGCCCGTATTCCGGGAGACGGGCCCACTTTTGTTCTTGACGCTCACATGGACGAAGTGGGATTCATGGTACACCATATAGACAGCAGGGGATTTTTGAGAGTAACCCCTCTTGGGGGAATGGACGCCAGAGTTTTTTACGGGCAGCGCCTCGTGGTGTGGGGGAAAAAAACTCTAAAAGGGGTGGTGGCAGCGGTTCCGCCCCACGTGACAAGGGGTAGCGGAGGAGCCAAGGAGGTTCCGGAGATCGAGGACTGCGCGGTCGATATTGGACTCAGCCCTGAAAAAGTCGCCGACCTAGTAAAAATAGGGGACATGGTGTCATTTGACACTTCCCTTGATGAAACCGAGGATTCCGTGATTTCCAAAGCCCTTGACGACAGGATGGGTCTTTTCGTGATAATCGAGGCTCTCAGAAAGACCCCCAACCCGGGCTGCAATCTCATAGTTACCTTTACCGTGCAGGAAGAAGTCGGGCTTCGCGGAGCAAGGGTTATAACCCCGGTTTACGAACCGGACTTCGCCGTCGCTCTTGAAGGCACCGTGGCAATGGACATACCGGGGGTTTCGGAAAGCAAATCCTTTGCCAATATCGGTAAGGGACCCGAGATCAGACTTTCAGACAGGTTTTTGGTTGCGCACAGGCCGTTTAGCTTTTTTATAAAGGAACTTGCGGAGAAAAACGAAATCCCTTATCAAATAACGGTAAAAAAAGCGGGTAGCACAAACGCAACTGCCATGCAGGTCACTGGAAAGGGAACCAGAGCGGCTGTCCTGTCGGTTCCGACAAGGTATCTTCACAGCCCGAGTTCTATTGCCTATAAAAGCGACATCAATCACACGATAGATCTAGTGTCATGCCTGCTCAGGAACATACGAAAATTCAGTCCCTCAAACCAGCATCAGGGTGCTCAGCAACAATGATGGAAGAATTGCTCCGCGTATTTGAGGAAATCGCCAGGGAAAATTTTCCCGAACTTGATCTTGAGAAATCCCTCCTAGCGCTTCGCGAGGAGATAAAAAGGAAAAAATACGACCTCCAGGACGAAACCCTGCTTGAGACGGCACTTCGGGACGACAGGGACACCTTTAAAGACTCTTTTCTGGAAATGCTCGAGGAAAAAGCAACGCGTGAAAACAGTGGGAAAGCATTTATTCTATCGGACAAAGGCCGCGACGAGGCAATCTCGATACTTATGACCAATGTCGAGCACACGATCGACTACTATTACAACACGATAATAGGAAAACATTTTTCGGCAAGTTAGGCGCAGGTGTTTCTCCGCATTGCCTCTGGCTGGAACAACTTTTAAGAACTCCAGATTCCCAGGGTTGTGAGTCCTTTTTCAAAAAAACTGCTTAAAGAACCAATAGCTCTTATTGGTCATTCACAACTTGCTTGCCTGTCCAGCGAGAACAGGGGAACCGCATTCGTGTTGGAACTCAGCAGCTCTTCATGACTGAAAGAGTAATCCTTGGCATAGTCAACGCAAATGAAATGCTGCCCGATACGGTGCGAGCACTGGGCCGGAAGCTTGGAAAGGTCGAAGGAACTGCTGTATCCACTGAGAAGTTCACCGTCAACGAACGTCGCTATGACATCCGATACCTTTGATGAAATCAAGTCGCCGAACGGGTCATTAGTTCGCCTTCTGAATATCATGATGTCCGCCGCAAGGCCTTGCTCCAGCTTGCCGGTCAGTTTTTCTACGTCCAGCGAGTACGCTGCGTGCTCCGTAGCCATACGCCAGTAGTCGCTTCCCGACAGATGATCATCCCATTGCGCGTTGTCAATATGCTCAGCACAGCGAAATTCCTCAAGAAGATTGTACGAACCCGAGTATGACCAATCCGTACTGATCGCAACTCGGGCGCCAGCCCGCAGTGCGTTCGGAATATCCACGGTGGTCCCGTAAAGAACCACATTCGATCTCGGCGACCAGATAAGAGTCACGTCGAGGTCCTTCAGCCGCTCAACGTCTTGACGGCTCAGTCCCACTCCGTGGATAAGGGAGTAACGCCGCTCTGGGTTCTTCGAGACGTAATCCAGATAAAACTTCCCTTCAATTTCCGCCGTACAGTTGGTTCCCTCCGCAATGTGGGGCACATAGGGCGGTTTGTCCTCAAACTCAAGAAAACGGCTGCGGGGATCGCGGGACTCGGTTGCCGCTAACGGGCAAGAGAACCCGCCGAGTTCCTCGGTAGCGCTAAAACCGTAGGGAAACGTCTCCATCTCAGCAAGATAGAAGTACCTTTCTTCGTCTCCGGGGCGACCACCCGCATTTTTAACAAGTCCCTCAATGCCGCCTGAACCGGCTATCGTGGTGGTACCGGACAGAAGGTGGCGGAGCTCTATCCAGAATTTCTGGACATCTTCCTCAACCCTCCCAAACTCGACTGCATAGTACTCCGGGCCGGCTACACCCCGCCATTGATCACGGTGTGAATACACGGGACGCGTCATCGGATCCGGAAATCCTCCGCTCCAATCCGGGTGTTCGTGCGGATTTATCAGGCCAGGCGAAATGTACGAGCTGCTGCAATCAAATACCGAGGCATTGGGAGCTTTTGATTTTATGGTGTTTATCTTGCCAATATCAAGAATGTGGCCGTCGCGGACAAGGAGCGCGCCGCATTTTGGTCCACCTGCGTCTTTAATCAGATTACCTATGATAATTGTCTCATCAGATTGTCGGATAGAAACGTTACAGCTTTGGGAATGTCGAGCAGACTCGGCAGAAGATACTACCTGCGCATCGCCGCACAAATTCGAAGACGCGGAACCACATCCGGAAAGCGCAAAAAGAACCAAGAGTTGGAGCGCTAGGAGTGCTGCCTTCACAGGTTTTTGTTTAATGGGATTGGCTTGTCCGTATTTCATCAAGGGAGAGCAAACAGTAAGTGCTATTCTGCCAATTTCCCTTTTTGATAGCAACGCAATCCGGTGAGATTATGAAAAAAATTGGAATTACGGAATTGACCGGACAAATATTGCATGGGCTGAAAAAGCACGATCATCCCCTGCCCCACAGATCCTCGCGGCAGTTGCACTAATTACTGGCGGAACTCCATCAATCTTCCAAAGATTGATCAACTACTTCTTCTTACGCCTTTTGCTCATCGCCACGTATTTTCTATTATCTTCCCCCAAATAAACCTGTCTAGGCCTTGCGATTCTGGTTTCGGGGTCGTTCATCAGCTCAAGCCACTGGGCAAGCCACCCGGCCATCCTCGCTATTGCGAAAAGCACGGTAAACATGCTCGTGGGAAGACCTATGCTCTGGTATATGAGTCCAGAGTAGAAATCAACGTTCGGGTAAAGCCTTCTTCTTACGAAATAGTCGTCTTCAAGGGCTATTCTCTCAAGCTCAAGCGCTATATCAAGCAGAGGATTTTTCCCGGTGACTTCAAACACGTCGTGGGCTATATCCTTTATTATCGCCGCTCTCGGGTCGTAAGCCTTGTACACCCTGTGTCCGAAGCCCATGAGCCTGAATTCTCCTTTCTTGGCCCTTTCTATGTACTGCGGAATTTTGTCAATCGAACCTATGTCGGCAAGCATTTCAAGTACCGCTTCGTTCGCTCCGCCGTGAAGAGGACCGTACAGGGCGGCAATCGCCGCTGCGGCCGCGGAGTAAGGATCCGGATGGGAGCTTCCGACGTTTCTCATCGCGCTTGCGCTGCAGTTCTGCTCGTGGTCTGCGTGGAGAATGAAAAGAACATCTATAGCCTTCTCTATAGCCGGATTCGGCTCATACTTGGCCTCGGTCATCTTGAACATCATTGAAAGGAAATTCCCGGCGTAGCTAAGTTCGTTGTCGGGGTATACATATGGAAGACCCATTATATGCCTGTAGGAGAATCCGGCTATGGTAGGCGTCTTCGCTATAAGCCTTCTTATCTCAAGTTTCTGAACATCGGTATCGAATATGTCCTTTGCCCCCGGATAGAAGGTCGAAAGGGCTCCGACGGTCGCGAGAAGCATGCCCATCGGGTGCGCGTCGTAGCGGAATCCGTCCATGAGTTTCCTTATGTTTTCATGCACGTAGGTGTGGTGCGTTATGTCGTGAACCCAGCTATCATATTGCGATTTGTTAGGCAGTTCACCGTGAATAAGGAGATAGGCGACTTCAAGGAAGTTACTTTTTTTCGCCAACTCTTCTATCGGGTATCCCCTGTACCTCAGAATTCCCTTTTCTCCGTCAATGAAAGTAACCTTGCTTTTGCACGAAGCCGTATTCCCGAAAGCGGGGTCATAACTCATCATGCCAAAGTCTTCGTCCTTAACCCTTATCTGACGAAGGTCAGTGGCCTTTATGGTGTCGTTTTCTATAGCAAGTTCATATGTTTTACCTGTCCTGTTATCCGTTACAGACAAAGTGTTCTTTGACATTTGTGAATCTCCTCGCAGTAGTGAAGTTGTTTAAATAAAGTTGCCGGTTGAATAGGATTCCCGTACGTGAACCACCCTCTTTTTGACTCCAACACCCTCAGAGTCAATCCAACCGATCAGGGTGATTGTAACAGATTTTTTAACTAAACGCAAAACGACCTAACCGAACTCCACTATACTGATGGGAACAGGGGTAAAACAGGAAATAAAAATAAGCAGCGAGAGAAGAGCAAGCGCTTTTCTTCCGGCGCCGATCTCGGTATCGCTTGATATGGTCGGCGGATGGGATGTTCCGATCATCAAAAGCAGTATCGCCCAGAAAAGCCAGCCGACCCAACCCTCAAACATAAGCCACTCAGGAAAAACAGCTAGTACCCACAGGCCCAGATAATCCGCAAAGTCCGCCAGAGGCGCTGTTCCCACCCCCATTATTACAAGAAAAATAACTGTAGCGGCCGATATAGCTTTATGCCACTCCGCCGGGAAAACGCAGTATACAACATGCCCTCCGTCAAGCTGTCCCGCGGGCATGAGATTCAAGACAGTTACGAAAAGACCTATCCACCCCGCAAACGCAACGGGGTGCAGCAAAATTTCGTATCCCTGAGCGACTTCGCCGATGGCCAGCTTTGAGAAAAGGGCAAATATCAGAGAATTACCGAGAGACATGGCCGTCTGCATCTCAGAGAGTTTCTCAGAATCCAAAGCGACCACATCTGAGAAAAGCAACCCGACAAACAGGACCGGCAGAGCTACCATCACTCCCGCTATAGGACCAGCAACCCCTATATCGAAAAGTTCCCTTCGGCCACGTATCCGAGACTTTATCCTTATGAACGCCCCAAACGTTCCTATCGGGGAGAGGAAGGGAGGAGCGGGAATAAACCAGGGAAGAGTTATGGAAACACCGTATTTTCTACCGTAGAAGTAATGGCCCATTTCGTGGGCTCCAAGGATGGCAACCAGAGAAACCGAGAAAAGAACCCCTCCCGTATAGGTTCCGCTTATCATGTAGCCGGAAAGAAAAGTCGTGGCCGCCGTGAGAATAAAAAGCACCAGCGGAATAAGGGTAGATCTTTTGGTCATGGCTACTCTACTTCGAGCAACATCGGGTTTATGGAGTTAAGGATATCCTTTAGGTATCTCTCTATGTCGGAGTCCTTTGAGAGCAGCAATATGTCGGACCTGATTTCCTCAAGCATCCGCTCAGAAAGCCTGTCAGAAAGAAATTTCACATAAGGGAACCGAAGCGGGGAAACGCTCAGATGACGGTAACCAAGAGCCAGTATCAGGAGTGTACCGGAAGGAACTCCCGCTATTTCTCCGCATATTGAAAGCTCCTTTCCATTTGAGAGGACCTGCTCTCTCGTAAAATCCAGCATTCTCACCACGGAAGGATGAAAAGCCGAGTAAAGATGCCCGACCGCGTTTGAATTTCTATCCACCGCGAGCAGATACTGTATAAGATCGTTTGTTCCAATGGAGACAAAATCTATTAAGTCCGCGTAATCGCCGAACTGATACGCAAGTGCCGGAACTTCCATCATTATTCCGAGCTTAGGTATGTCAAGCCGGTGAAGACTGACTTCGGCGGACAGTTCCTCAATTATCTGCGCAGCAGTCTCAACCTCCCAGACATTTGATACCATGGGCAGAAGAATCCTGAAATTCCCCCCTTTTTTCACCGCAAGCAAGATGGATTTCACCTGATCCCTGAAAAGATCAAGATACTCCATTGAAAAACGGATCGAGCGAAGGCCAAGAAGGGGATTTTCTTCCTTGGGCATGTTGAGGTAGGAAAGTATCTTGTCAGAACCCACGTCCAAGGTCCTAATGGTCACTCCATCCTCAAAATTAGCTGATATCTCCTTGTATATCTTTAGCTGGGACCTCACACTAGGCCATTTCTTAAACCTTGCAAAGGCAAACTCCGTCCTGAAAAGTCCCGCACTCTTGATACCGTAACGCTTGGCCATCTCGGCATCGGCTGGAATTCCGACATTCGCCGTTATTTCGACGTCAAGACCGGTACCGGTGCTCTTTTCGGCTTCAGTCTCTATGAAGTTGCGGAGCTCAACGGCTTTTTGGTGCATGGATATGTACTCATCCTTAAGCACCTGATCAGGATTCGTGAAAATGAAACCGCTTCTTCCGTCAACTATCATGTCCTCCCCGGGATGTACCAGATTCACGATGTTGTCTATGCCGACAACCACCGGAATCCCAAGCGATTTCGCTATTATGACCGCGTGCGAAGTCTCTCCGCCTTTTTCAAGCACTATTCCCCCCACTTCTCCCTCAACAGCCGTGACAAAAGAAACGCCTATCTCTCTTGCCACAAGTATCAGGGGTTCTCCGTCGGCGGAAGCGGAAATTTTCTCATTCTTTGAACGGGTAAGATCCCGGAGCATTCTCTCGCCTATGTCCCTGAAATCGTATGCTCTCTCCCTCATATAGGAATCCGGAAGAGATTCAAAACGCAATGCCTGAGATTCGAGATACTCAACCACCGCGGCCTCGGCCGAAACCCTTTTCTCATCTATGAGCTCGCCGGTTCCTTTCTCCATGTCGCGGCTATCCACTATCATCAGATGTGAACGGAAAATATCCACTTCGTTTTTCGAGAGCTTCCCTTCAGAATCCATTTTTCTGATAGTGTTTTTAAGGTCTTGTGATATATTCTTTATAGAATTTCTAACTCTTCTTTTCTCGATTCCTGGAGTGCGGGCCGTCATCTCCATCGTGGACATCCGGCGGAAAAGCCCGCGGAATGTAACCGCCTTGCCCACAGCCACTCCTTCAGAAACTCCTTTTCCCTGATAGCTTCTCGTCTCATGTTTTACCATTGACGGAGGTTTCAGCCTGTCCAGGGTGTTTGCGACTTCAAGAACCCCCGCAAGTCGCAGCGCTATTATCTGAAAAAGAGTCTGCTCGGCCGGGGTTATCTGCATCGGAGTCTTGTTCTGGCCCACAAGCACCCCGACACAAACGTCGTGAAGCATTATGGGAACACCTATGTAGCTTTCGTATTCCTCTTCGCCTATTTCGGGGAAATACTTGTAATTCGGATGCTCTGAAGCCGGCATCGCAATCAGAGGAACCTTTGTTTTATGGACCACTCCGGTAAGACCTTCATCCGAACGCAGGAATATATCGCTTTTCGGTTTAACCTGAAGGCCCCTGTTAGCCATGAGCCTGAGAACTTCTCTTGAATCATCCCAGACGTATATGGAAACGACATCGTAGTGAAGGGAGGAAGAGATTTTTCTTACTACCCTGCCCAAGACGGTATTAAGACCCACGGACTTGTTGATCAAGTCGCTTATCTCGTGAACCACCTTGAGATGAAAATGCTCCGGTTCCGTACGCTCTTTAACAATCATCAGGTCACTCCACCACACACTAGGAAACTAATATTATACCACCATCAGGTCCCATCAGCGGAAAAAAGAAAAAGGGGAAATTATCCTCCAAGAACTGAGAGAAAAAAGCCATCGTGTGAATAGATTTATACAATATTGCGTATATACTTCCCACCGCATGAGTCTTGAAAAAATAAAAATTGCTATCGTAGGATCGGGGCCCGCTGCTTTCTACGGAGCCGAACACCTGCAGAAAAAGCTTGGCGACCGCGTGTTCATAGACATGTTCGAGAAACTTCCGACCCCCCACGGTCTCGTGAGAAGCGGGGTAGCTCCAGACCATCAGAAGATAAAGAGCGTAGCCAGAGTTTATGACAAAATCGCGTCCAATCCTCAATTCAGGTTTTTTGGACTTGTAGAGTTCGGAAAACACTTAACGCTTGAGGATCTGCGCAACCGTTACCACCAAATAGTTTTCGCAACAGGAGCCCAGACCGACAGAAAAATGGGAATACCGGGAGAGGGCATAATCGGAAGTCACACGGCAACGGAGTTTGTAGGTTGGTACAACTCCCACCCGGATCACATGGGTCTTGGTTTTGACTTTTCGGGGAAAAGAGTCGTCATAGTCGGTGTCGGGAACGTCGCGGTGGATGTTGCGAGAATTCTCTCCCTAACAAGAAGCGAAATGGAAAAAACGGATATCGCGGACTATGCGCTTGAGCAACTGGCCGAAAGCGGAATAAGGGAAATACACATGCTGGGAAGAAGAGGACCGGCGCAGGCGGCCTTCACCAACCCGGAACTTCGGGAACTTGAGAACCTTGAGGATGCGGACCTCCTTACCCTGACGCACGAAGCGGAGCCCGATCCCCTTACGCTTGAGGAGCTTGAGCGTAAACCGAACAGGACAGCCCAGACGAAAATAGAGCTTATAAAAAAAGCTTCCGAAAGGGTTCCCTCCAAATCAAAGAAAATAGTCATAAGATTCTTGGTTTCTCCGATAGAAATAACTGCCGGAAAAAACAACAGGGTAAAAAGCGTGAAAATCGTGAGAAACAGGCTTTACAAATCCAATGACGGCTCCCTTCGGCCCAAACCCACGGACGAGACTGAAGAGATTCCCGCCGACCTGGTTTTTCGCTCCGTCGGGTACCGGGGAATACCTCTTCGGGACGTGCCGTTTGATGACAGTTCGGGTGTAATCCCCAACGAAAAAGGAAGAGTGCTTGACAAAACGGGTGGCGAACCCATTCCGGGACTCTACACCACAGGGTGGATAAAACGCGGACCGACCGGAGTTATCGGCACGAACAAGTCCGACTCCGGCGAAACCGTAAGCTGCATGATCGAGGACATCGAGAGGGAAAACACGCTGCGTCCCGAACTCACTTCGGATGAGAGCATAAAAGAGCTGCTCGAAGAAAAACATATTTCCTACAATGAATGGCTGCGAGTTGATTGGTTTGAAAAGAAAGAAGGCGAAAGACGGGGAAGGCCGAGAGTGAAGGTCGCGGGGCTTGAAGAAATTCTCGAAATTCTTGAAAAAAAGCACTGAAGAGAGCAGCCTTTCCTGCTCCGACAGCATGTACTTGTTTGAGCGTGAGTCTCGGCACACCGAAAGCTAATCTGGACTCACGCGTATCCTCCTTCTAAGAGGGTCAACACCCCAGATAGAGAGAGAAAGCTCACTTCCTATGTCGAAAACCCTGCCGCCTGAGTTAGAAAGAGCGAGTTCGATCAGAAACTCCGGGATATAAACGTTAAACCCGTTATATCCCCTAGAACTTACGTAGCCCGTCGCTCCTTTTATATCCTTTTCCAGAATATAGCGTATAAGCCAGTACCTGTGTCTGCCCCTCTGCGCGTTTTTTATTTCCCTAGTGGCGAGGCTAACCCGTGTGTTCATATCTTCAAGCTCGCTTTCCGAGTAGCAGATCTTCTGTTCCGCGAGCCAGGATATAAGCTGGCGCTGCATAAGAAGGTCCGTGCACCTTCTTATCGGAGAAGTCATCTGAACATAGCAGTCGACCCCCAGAGACTTGTGGATCTCGGGAGCAAAGGCAATAAAAGAGGGTTTTAAGTGCTTTGCTACCCTTGTAGGGAAAAGGATGTCCGCGGGATCAAGTTCTCTGGCTTCAGGCTCAATCTCCTGAGTCTGGGAACGAAAGAGCGCCGGAATTACGTTTTCATAGAAGAAATCTCCCGAAAGCCGATTCATAAGTATCATGCATTCGGAAACGACATTGTGGGCGGGAGAATCCATGTAATCCTTGCTGACTGAAATTCCATTCTGGTCTCCGACCCTGATCTTGAGTTCCGGAAGCTGAACTATAAAGGCTCCCTTGTTAACTCTCTCTCCTCTGAGCGAATCAGTAAGAGACACAAGGAATTCTCCCCACTGCGTGTTGCACAACATTTCAGTTGCCTCGGTGTAGGTAAGATTTTTCGAAACCCTTATGACCGTAGCTTCAAAGCGATAATCGATCAAGGCGAAGTCTTCTTTATTAAAAGTGGCGAAAAGGGAGAGCGCAGGTCTGAGGTCGCCGGCAGTCAGGCTGAGTTTCTCGCTCACAAGCTGCCGGGGAAACATATCCACGCGTTTCTCAGGGAAATAAACCGTCTCAGCGCGCTCAAGTGCCCCCTGATCAAGAAAACTTCCCCGGCTTACAACATGAGCGACATTCGAGATGTGGACTCCCAAAGTGATCTGATCCCCGTGCATTTCAAACGAAATGGCGTCATCAATGTCCTGCGTTGTCTCGCTGTCAACTGAAAAAATTTCAAGCTCTGTTCTGTCGGTAAGGTCCGCAAAGTTTTCCTCAGCACTTAAAATAGCTTCCACCTCTTCAAGCGCCCTTTGGGAGTGTCGGAAATGAAAAGCTATTTTCTTTGATTCCGGGTCATCGTTCTTTCTCCAGAAACCCGTTTTTATAAGGAATTCAGCTGCCGATTCCACTTCCTTAAGCCCCGCTTCATAAAGAAAGCCCTTGGCTTCCTTAGCACGCTCGTAACCGTCAAGATCAATGACGTATCGCTCGATCAGCTCAAGGAACTCCCTGTGGTTCTCATCAACCGCCGCAGAAATTTCTCCACTTAGAACGGAACGCACCCAGCTTGCGGCGGCTTGTGTTTTCTGTTCCCTTTCTTTTCTGAGTTCAAGGGTACGAAGTGTCTTGGAAACATCCTCCCGCGAGCGGACGAGATAGCCGTTTTCGTCTCTTACAAGATAAACCGTGTTTTTATCCACGGCCCAGAAGAGTAAAAACCTCTGCTCCAAAGAAACTTGCTCGGCACCTGAATACAGGTCCAGCATCTCCTCAAAGCTCACGATTTCCTGCTCCCCTACAACACACTGCCAAAGCGTTTCCACATCAACGGAGTCTTTTTTTTCTTCAAGCTCCCTTCTCCACTTTCTCATTTCAAGTTTTTTCTCGGATTCGGTCAGGGTCTCGGGAACGGTTATTCCGGTTAACAGCACGACTTTTTTCGGTTCAACCGAGTAACGCTTCCCGTCTTCCGAGAGAACGGAGAGTTTGTCGGGATGGGCATAGAGTACCACTCCCAGGGCAGGCTCCCTTCTTTTTCTGTAGGCAATAAGTTCGTTTATGCTGGGGAGATTCATCGAATGGAACAATTCGATCAGCTAAGAGAATCCTTGTACCGAAGCGCCCCTCTTATAAAATCTCTGAAAAGCGGATGGGCACTGAGGGGCTTTGATTTGAATTCGGGGTGGAACTGACAACCGACAAACCAAGGATGGTCCTTAAGTTCCATGATTTCAACCAGATTTCCATCCGGCGAGAGCCCGCAAAGGACCATTCCATTTGACTCAAGAACTTCCCTGTAGCTGTTGTTCACTTCAAACCGGTGGCGGTGTCTTTCGGAGATCTCCGAGGTCCCGTAGATGCTGCCGGCCAAGGTCTCGGGCTTTATGACGCAGGGATAGGCCCCGAGTCTCATCGTTCCGCCCTTTTCACTTATGTTCTTTTGCGATTCCATTATGTCTATAACCGGGTTCTGCGTATCACCGTTGTTCTCGGTCGTATCCGCGCCATCCATGCCGCAAACGTTCCTTGAAAACTCAATAACGGCAAGCTGCATGCCGTAACAGATCCCGAAAAAGGGGATCTGATTCTCCCTTGCGTATTTGGTGGCGTCAACTTTACCGTCAATTCCTCTTTCCCCGAATCCTCCGGGAACAAGTATGCCGTGAACATCGGAAAAATAGTTGTCCGGAGACATACCATCCATTTCTTCTGAATTCACGTATTTTATCTCAACGGTTGAGTCGTTGGCTAAGCCACCGTGGTAAAGGGCTTCGTGGAGGCTTTTGTAAGCATCTCCGTGTGAAACGTATTTCCCGACAACTGCTATACGCACGGTTTTTTCCATATTCTTTACCCTTCGAACGAGTTCTTCCCACTCCCCCATGTCAGGTTTCTTGGTCCACATACCAAGATATTCAATAATTATCTCGGCCAACCCTTCTTTTTTGTACATAAGGGGGACTTCATATATGTGCTCAACGTCCTTGGCCGTAATCACCGCTTTTTGCTCGATGTTGCAGAAAAGGGCTATTTTTCTCTTAACGTCTTCCGGAAGAAATTTGTCCTCGGTGCGACACAGGAGTATGTCTGGTTGAATTCCTATCTGGAGAAGTTCCTTCACGCTGTGCTGCGTGGGCTTTGTTTTCAGTTCTCCGGCGGCTGCGACATAGGGAACATAGGTAAGATGTATGAAAAGCGTGTTCTGCTTGCCGAGATCCGACCTCAACTGCCTTACCGCCTCAAGAAAAGGAAGACTCTCAATATCTCCCACGGTACCGCCAATTTCGACTATGATGACGTCGTTATCGTCCTCAAGGGCAAGCACACGGGATTTTATCTCATCCGTTATGTGAGGAATTACCTGGACCGTTTTGCCTAGGAACTTGCCTTCCCTTTCCTTGGAAATAACGGAATCGTAGACCTTGCCGCTTGTAAGATTGTTTTTCTTGCCAAGCTGAGCTTTGGTAAACCTCTCGTAATGACCAAGATCGAGATCCGTTTCCGCCCCGTCATCGGTAACAAAAACCTCCCCATGCTCAAAAGGGTTCATCGTACCCGGATCAACGTTTATGTAGGGATCAAGCTTCTGAAGGGTGACTTGAAGACCACAGCATTCAAGGAGGAAACCTATTGAGGAAGCGGAGATACCCTTTCCCAGAGAAGACATAACTCCGCCGGTAACAAAAATAAACTTCGCGCTTTTCACGCAGAAAACCCCTTTATCAAGTTAAAGCAGCCGCAATAAACAAAGGTCGGAATCTAAATATATTCAATTGGGAAGCAGCTTACAATTAAAAACGAAAATTTCACATAACTTGGCAAGACAAAATCGGGGAAATTCTTATATCAAATAAACCACTTAAGTCTTCAGAAAATAAAGACAGATACGAAAAAAAAGCAGCTTGTTAAAGCACCTATTTTAAATTCGAAAAATATGACAGAAGCTTTTCTGAGGCAATAGCCCTGTGGCTTATCCTGTTTTTTATGTCGGGGCCGAGTTCAGCCATGGTTTTTCCGTATTGAGAAACATAGAAAACCGGGTCATAACCAAAACCACTTTGACCTCTTTTCTCCTGAATAATCTGTCCACTGCACTCGCCCTCAAAAAATTCCTGTGTTCCGTTCACAAGTACTAGAGCGATACAGCAGACAAATCTAGCATTTCTGTTTTTCTTTTCCTTGAGTTCATAGAGTAGTTTTTCGTTATTATCATTATCCGAGGCTCCTTCTCCGGCGTACCTTGCCGAATAAATCCCGGGAGCTCCTCCAAGAGCATCCACAACCAAGCCTGAGTCATCCCCAATAGCATCCAGTCTGAGAAAATCAGAGGTTGTTTTTGCCTTGATAAAAGCGTTTTCCCTGAAAGAAAGACCCGTTTCCTCTATATCAGGAATATCGTCAAAATCCTCGAGGGAAAGGATCTCATCGTAGGCATCAGCAAGAATTGATCTGAATTCTCTCAGCTTTCCCTTGTTTCTCGTGGCAATTACGATAGTTTTGCGCTTCATTATATCCCCAGCTTTAACACTCAGCTGGACAAAAATAACCCCTATATGAGGTGTGATGATTTTTCGTTTTGAGGATTTATATTCTAAGAAGTGATGTCTTAATTCTCTTCTGGTGGAGGCGCCGGGAATCGAACCCGGGTCCGGAAAAAGTTTCACCAGGCTTCTACATGCTTATCCTGTCTTTTGAATCAGACGGCAAAATCACCGGCAGGCAGGTTTTTTACCGCAGTCCCGAGTAAAATCTCGCTGGCAAACGCCCCGGGAATCACGTACCAGCCATCCCGCTTGAATTACGCCTCAGAAAGCCCAGCGGGCATGACGTTCTGAGACGTCGCAGTTTTTTTTAGGCTGCGAGTGCGTTAATTGGTTCGGCACTTATCGTGCTTGATCAGTTTTACGAGTTAACCAAGCTCGGCATGCGGCACAAGCTTCCCTGTTTTCCGTCGAAGCCGATCGCCCCCGTGTCTAAGCTATGAACGTTTCAAAGATCGTCTGACGGCTTTCTGCATATCCCTCTGGGCCTCGCGACGCTTGATATCCTCTCTTTTATCTCTCGTCTTCTTGCCTTTGGCAAGGGCCAGTTCGAGCTTTGCAATGCCGTTTTTAAAATAAATCCTTAGAGGAATTAGAGTGTACCCTCTAATGCTGGTTTTTCCAATCAGCTTCCTTATCTCATGGGAGTTTAGCAGAAGCTTTCTCTCCCTCGTCGGCTCATGGTTAAGCCCGCTGGCGGCATCATAAGGAGCTATGTAGCAATTAACGAGCCTGGCTTCGCCCTCCCTTATTAGAGCAAAGCTTTCCTTTACACTAGCGTTTCCGTTTCTAAGGGATTTAACCTCAGAGCCCCTGAGGACCAGACCCGCTTCGTACTTCTCCTCAAATATGTAATCCCTGTGAGCGGTTGGATGGTTGCATACGGTTTTCATCTAACCTAATAATAATCCGCCGCAGCGAAATAACCAGCATGAACTCAGAAATCCTTGGAACTGTCAACAAGAAGTGTAACGGGACCGCTGTTCACTATATGAACATCCATTGTTGCCCCGAAAACGCCGGTTCTAACCGGAATTCCACGTTCCGTGATCTCAGCGATTAAAAGTTCGTAGCTGTGCCTCGCGAAATCTCCACCAGCAGCCCGCGTGTAAGAGGGTCTTCTGCCCTTTCTGCAGTCACCGTAAAGGGTAAACTGGGAGATAGCCAAAATTTCTCCTCCCGTATCCTTGATACTCAGATTCATTTTGCCCGAGGAATCCTCAAATATCCTCAGACCCGCTATTTTCTCCGCAATATAGGCAATGTCTTTCTCCGAGTCATCTTTCTCAACTCCAATAAGAACCACCATCCCCGGGCCGATGCTGCCGACTACATTTCCATCAACGCTGACTGACGCTTCGGTAACCCTCTGTATAACGGTTCTCATTGCAGATTTTCTTCAGATCAACTAACAAAAACAGATCATACGTAACGCCTCGGAACTCTGGGCGAAATCCGTGATAAGAGTTCGTAAGGTATGGTTTGGGCCCATGAGGAGACATCCTCAACGCTCACAAGCCCATCTCCGAAAAGCACCGCTTCGTCTCCAGCACAGACACCCGGAATGTCCGTTACATCGACCATGATGAAATCCATGCAGACAGACCCTATAAGCGGAGCGAGTCTCCCGCCGAGAGAGACTTTCGCCCTGTTTGAGAGGGCTCTTGGGTAGCCATCCGCATACCCAACCGGAAGGGTTGCGACCAGTGTTTCCCTCCTGGTAACGAAAGTTCCCCTGTAGCCGACCGAAGTGCCCGGGGGAACTTCTCTGAGCTGCACTATTTTTGTTTTGAGTTTCATAACGGGCCTTAGGCTAACCTCCCCCATGTCGCCTGAACCGTAAAGCATTATCCCGGGTCTCACGATATCCATGTGAGAATCCGGAAATCTCTGTATGGAGGCGCTGTTTGCGGAATGTGTGTAGCGGTATTTAGCTCCTAGCTCCTCAAGAAAAAAAAGACCCTCGCGGAAAACGCCGAGCTGATAATCCGTATAGTCGCTTTGGTGAATCTCAGAGGAGGCAAGATGCGTGAAAACACCCTCAAGCATTATTCCGGGAAGTTCGGCGGCCGAAGCGAAAAAAGATTCTATGTCTCCCACCCCCACTCCAAGCCTGGTCATACCCGTATCGATTTTCAGGTGATAACCAACTGTTTTTCCGCACTCAACAGCGGCTCCAGAAAGAGCCTCGAGCACATCAAGGGAGTAACACGCCGGAGTAAGCGCGTTTTCTACTACTACCCCGGCTTCCCGGGGATCAATCCCTCCCAGAAGAAATATTCCGTTTTTTATTCCGGCTTCCCTGAGCTCCATCGCCTCCGGTACGGTAGCCACCCCAAACATATCCGCTCCATGGCTAAGGGCAACCTCGCTTAATCTTACCGCACCGTGTCCGTAAGCATCGGCTTTGACGATTGCCATAATACGGATATTTTCCCCTACAAGCCTTCTTACCTCGCCAAGATTTGACTTGAAAGAATCAAGACTGATTTCAGCCCAAGTAGGTCTCATCGCCTGGAAATTTCTCCAAAAGCTGAGGAAGGAAGTTCATACGAACTACCTGTTTGCCGGTTCCGTATTTCCCCGGGTCAGCTAGAATGAGAATTATACCACTCCCTAAAGCAAGTTTCAGGCCAACATTGCAAATGCCTCTCTCTAACAAATTCTTCTAAGTTCCGGGGTTTTTATCATCTTTAGAGGGTTCTACCATTGTCAAACTTGATAAATACCCTATCTTTCATTGGACCGGTTTTTTAATTTTCTTGCTAAAAACAAAACTGAAACGGAAAATCCCGGGAAAACGCCATGAAACTGAATAGATATGAGCTTCGTTCCGTTTTCGTAATAGGAACAATAATTGCGCTTAGGCTTTTAGGAATATTCCTGATAGTTCCCGTTTTCAGCATATACGCCGTAAACTACGAGGGGGCAACTCTCTCATCCGCCGGAGTCGCATTTGGAATATACGCCCTTACCCAGAGCCTGCTGCAGATACCCTTCGGCATGGCAAGTGACAGATTCGGAAGAAAGCCGGTAATAGTGCTCGGGCTTCTGATCTTCTGCGTTGGGAGCGTTCTCTGCGCTTTTGCAGACAACATCTGGGAGCTAATAATAACCAGAGCGCTTCAGGGAAGCGGTGCGATAGGGGCAGTTGCCATAGCGATTCTCGGGGACTGCACAAGAAACGAGGTAAGGGCCCAGTCTTTTATGCTGACTGGAATAATAATCGGAACGGCATTTATAACTTCGCTCATATTCGGTCCGGTACTCGCGGGGAAATTCGGTTTCGAAAGCCTTTTCTTCATCCTCGCAGCCCTGGGATTAGTGGCGGTGTTCGTTACTCTTTTCATGTTCCCGGAACTTCCAGAGAAAAAAACAAGGGACAAAAAAGAAATTCTTCTCAAGCTCAGGGAACCGGAAGTGGGGAAAATTCTTTCCTCAACCTTCATAACATCCCTCTGCCTTAACCTTGTTTTGTTCATCTATCCTCTGGACTGGAAAAATATCGGCACCGGGCCCCAAGATCTTTGGTTCGTCTACCTGGTAATACTCGCCCCGAGCGCACTCCTGGCTAACGCTTACATCAGGGTCTCAGAAACGAGAAGAAAACTGAAACAGGCAACCAGATTCGGACTTCTTTTTCTAGTAGCCGCTTTTTTAATCTATCTGTTCCGAGCATCTGACAGTATCACCCTCTACCTCGCGGGGGCGGTGTTTTTCCTCGGATACTCCATATTTCAGTCCATACTACCCGCTTTTGTCACGCAGAGAGTCTCCTCGGAGAACAGGGGCGTGCTCTCTGGGTTTTTCAACCTGGCAAATTTCATGGGGGCCTGCGTGGGTGGAATGTCCGCTGGTATCCTCTATGAGACACACCAATCTTTACCTCTTATATTCGGACTTTTGTTCTTGATACTGTGGAGGTTTGTCGGGCTCCCCGGACCACCGCTTGAACAAGCAGAAAAAGAATGAAAATATATACGCTCAAGAGAACAGAGTTCCTGCCGGTTTCCGTTGAAACAGTCTGGGATTTCTTCTCCAACCCGAACAATCTTCCCAAGATAACTCCCCCGGAACTTAACCTGCGGATAACATCCGAGGCAGAGGAAAAAATATATCCCGGCATGATAATCACTTACACCGTAACTCCAATACCCTTTATAAAAACCAACTGGGCAACGGAAATAACCCAGGTTGACCCGCTACACTACTTCGTTGATGAGCAGCGATTCGGACCCTATAAATTCTGGCACCACAAGCATTTTTTTACGGAGGCCGGGGAAAAAACCCAAGTCCAGGACCTTGTTCACTACTCCCTACCGTTTGGACCAATCGGAAGGCTGGCAAATCCGCTTTTGGTAAGCAAAAAACTGGATTTAATATTCGATTACAGAAGCGCTTGCATTCGAGAAATATTTGGAAATTCAGGCAAAAATGCGGATTTTCCCTGACTCGGCACGGCTTGAAGCACAGTATAACGCAGGGTATATTCTGGAGATAAGGTTTGCGCGTAAAGAGGTTCAGAAACCGCTTGAGGAAGGCCATACCTTAGGACTCAAACCTGCTGTACAGTAAGTATCGGCGTGCGCTGCCAGCATTGCAAGAGGTAAGGAGACAGTAGATGTCCACGCATCACCCTTCAGACTCCGGAGAACCAACCGTCAATGAAAGCCAGAGAATAAGTGTTACCGCGGTCCGGCAGATGATCATTTCCACAGCCATAATGGCACTTGTGCTGGTGTCATTGACCCAAGCATTCGTTATGATGAGAAATTCTCAGCAAATGGCTGAAGCGAAGGAAAACAGATACAACTCATACCTTCTGGGCGATGAACTGCGCCAAAGCTCCGACGATCTCACACGCATGATGCGTACTTACTCCCAGACTGCTGACAAGCGCTACGTCCAATACTTTCGAGAAATTCTCGATATCCGAAACGGAATTTCTCCTCGTCCCGAGAAATATCACAGCATATACTGGGATTTTGTAGTATCAAAAGGAACACCCCCACGTCCAAGCGGTACCCCTGTAGCTCTTAAGACGCTTATGAAAGAATCAGGATTCACTGATACCGAACTTGAACTTCTGCAAACAGCCGAGAGTGAATCAAATGCCATTGTCAACTTAGAAATTCAGGCAATGAACGCAATGGCCGGCCTCTATAAAGACGCCTCGGGCAATTACACAGTCAGAGGGAGACCGGACCCTGCACTTGCGCGGCGACTGCTGCATAGCAACGAATATCACCAAGCGAAAGAACGCATTGGGCATCCTCTTCAGAAGTTCTTTGACACGGTAGACGAAAGAACAGTAAAAGAAATCGGACACTTTGAAAAACGGGAAGAAATACTGGTTTTCTCGCTAATAGGAACAACTAGCCTTGCGGGCCTGCTTTCTATAATTTCGATTATAATGATGGCCGGTTCTGCAAGAAGGCTATGAACACTCACTCTTAACAGATCAGGAAGATTGAAAGAGAGGCCGCACTGCAAACTCTTGCTCTCGAGGAAGAACCATGAATTTTTCTGAATACAAGAACAAAAAAAAAGATGCTATTTTTATATCCTTTGAGGTCTTTCCCCCGAAAGACGATCCTGAATTCGAAAAACTCAAAGATATTCTTGCGAAACTCGCCGAACTCTCGCCCGGCATAATAACGGTAACACACGGCGCCATGGGAAAGGGACGTAAAAGAACCGTTGAAGTCGCCTCCTACATAAAAAACGTTATCGGGACGGAAAGCGCCTGCCACTTAACCTGTATAGGATCTTCCGAAAAGGAAATAGACCTGATGCTCGAGCAGATTGAACAGGAGAAAATACGTAATATAGTGGCCCTCAGGGGGGATATTCCGAAGGAAGACGGCGAAAGGCTGCTGTCCGAGGGAGCTTTCCAGCACGCAAACCAACTCGTGGAACACATAAAAAAATACGAAAGAGAAAAACCGCAGAAGTTTTCCATAGCAGTCGCTGGCTATCCGGAAAAGCATATCGAATCCCCAAGTTTTGAGGAGGACGTAGCCAATCTCAAAAAGAAGGTTGACGCTGGAGCCGACATCATAATTACCCAGCTCTTTTTCGATAACCGTTACTATTTTGATTATGTCGACAGAGTAAGGGCAGCAGGAATAGACCTTCCCGTAATCCCGGGCCTTATGCCCGTGCTTTCATCGAAGCAGGTGATAAGAATATCGTCTCTTTGCGGAACGGAGATACCCGAAACCCTGAGAAAGAAACTGGAAGACGCAGGAAACGATAACCGCAAGGCGGTGGAAGTGGGAATCGCGCAGTGCAGAGACCAGGTAAGGGAACTCATCGCCGAAGGAGTACCTGGAATTCATTTCTATGTTCTCAACAGAACATCCCACATAGAAAGGATTCTGGAATCCGTCTGATGCCTGAAACAAAGAAAATTTTCGACGAGGTGGCAAGTCACTACGACTGGCTAAATACTCTGTTCAGCCTTGGAATTCATAAACTCTGGAGAAAAAAACTAGCAGAGCAACTGCGTGACGTCGAGTATAATCTGGACATAGCAACCGGGACGGCGGAAGTTGCGATTGAAATTGCAAAAAAACACTCTGCAACAAAAACGGTCGGGATTGACCCTAGCATGAACATGCTCCGGATAGCGAAAAAGAAAATTAAAGACCTTGATTTAAGGGGTAAAATAGCCCTTGTATCGGCCACAGCTGAAAATCTCCCCTTTGCGGAGAAACAATTTAACTCCGTCACCATAGCATTTGGTATAAGAAACACAGTCGATTACGAACTTTCTCTGAGAGAGATGAGAAGGGTCCTAAGGGAAAACGGAAAACTTCTCATACTTGAGTTTGCGATTCCGAAAAATCCCCTTTTCAAACCCATATACATGTTTTACTTCAGAGTCTTGATGCCTCTTGTGGGAAGCATTTACGGCAGGGGCAAAGAATACAGATATCTCGCTGAATCCGCCGCCGCGTTTCCTCAGAGAAAGAGCTTCATAAGCGATCTTGAAAACGCAGGGTTTCGGGATTGCCAATACTCAGAACTCACCATGGGGGTAGTAGCACTCTATCGCGCAACCAGGTAATCAGGGGCTTATCGATTCTTCTTTCCGCAGACTACGGGTAAAGCCTGTCTATACTCCAGCCGCCATCCGGGGAAGGAATATATCTGAAACGATCGTGGAGCCTGTTCTTTCTTCCCTGCCAGAATTCAAAGCGCACTGGACTCACTGCATATCCTTTCCAGAAATCGGGACGCGCTATACTTTTCCCTTTCCATTCAGACCGGAACTGGTCGTATTGCTCCTCAAGCAGTTGCCTGCTTGCAAGAACTTCACTCTGCCTCGAAACACACGCTCCTATGCGGCTTTGGCGGGGTCTAGACCTAAAGTATTCATCGGCTTCCCGTTCGGGCAGAAGTGAGACTTCGCCGTCTATTTTCACCTGCCTTTCAAATTCAGGCCACCAGAAGCAAAGTGAAGCAACCGGATTCTCGGCTATATCTCGGCCCTTACGACTAAGAGAATTTGAATAAAAGGAAAACCCCCTTTCGTCATAACCCTTGAGAAGCACCACCCTTGAGGACGGAACTCCTCCAACTCCTGCTGTTGAGAGAATAAAAGCGTTTGGAAAATCTATTTCAGCTTCGAGAACCTCAGCGTACCATATATCAAACTGAACGAACGGATCATCGTCAAGATCTTTTCTTTCAAGTGCCCGTTTTAAGTACTGGCGTGAATGAAATTTGTTTTTCTTCGACATTTTATCTCAAAACAGTTTCTTCAAGTGCGGGAACTAGGTCTTCATGCAAGAACTCGTAACCGGAGGAAAGAAGCTTCTCAGGGAAAACCATGCTGCTGGCAAGCATTGTGGAGCGGCCCATCTCTCCGAAGAAAAGCCTTACGGCAAATGCGGGAGTTGAAAACCATGCGGGTCTTTGTAGAACTGACGCAAGCGCGGCGGTAAACTGCCTGTTAGTAACCGGATTTGGAGATACTACGTTAACGGGCCCGTTTACTTCTTTATGCTCCAGCAGATAAATAATTATCCGAGAAAGGTCTTCTATCGATATCCAGCTCAAGTACTGATCACCACCTCCAATAACTCCCCCAAGACCCATTTTAAAAAGAGGCAACAAAGAGCTCAGTATGCCTCCTTCGGGGCTTAGTACAACGCCTAAGCGCAGGTTTATGACCCTTGCGCCAAGGTCCGAGGCCCCGTTGGCCTCATTCTCCCACTCGCGGCAAACATCGGGAAGAAACCCGGAGCCGGCCGCGGAGCGCTCGGTAAGTCTTTCTTCCCCCCTGTCCCCGTAGTAACCGATTGCCGAGGCACAGATAAGGGTTCTGGGAGGATCTTGAAGTCCAGAGAAAAGACTCACCAAGTAGCGGGTACTGTTCACCCTGCTGCGCCGTATCGAATTCTTTTTCTCTTTGGTCCATCTGCAGACTATATTCTCCCCTGAGAGATGAATGGCGGCGTCAAAACCCTCAAGCAAAGATGGATCGTCAACATGGCCCTCCTCTGGGTCCCAGAAAATCAGATTCTCTCCCTCCGCCCGCGATCTTACAAGACGCCATATCTCATAGGAATCCGAGGAGATGGAATTAAGAAGATAGGTTCCCACGGTCCCGGTCGACCCTGAAACAAGTACTTTCATTCTTCTAGTTGAGAAACCTGGGCCTCACGAGGCGAAGGCCTCGATCAGTCGCTCCTGGTACTCCCTTACCTCCCTGAAATCAAGAAAATAATGAGGGGCGCTAAGCACAGGAAGATCAACATATTCCCTGTACTCCTCCACTCTCTCCCTGCAATATCCCGCATCCCCCACAACGGCAAACGCATCAACCATTTCATCACTGACACCTCTTATCATCGCACGGATATCTTTTCTGCGAAAAGCATCCCTTATCCCTTTGACTTTATCCGTAAAACCATGAAGTTTGAAAGGAGGATCGTAGGCCTTTACCGTAGCGTAAAAGGCTATGGTCGCCCGAGCGGCCTCTCTCGCCCTTTCCCAGTCATGCGAGACGGCGCAGGTAATAATCGAGCACTTCATGAAATCTCCGTTTTTTCCACTTTTCTCAAGTCTTTCTTCAAGCGAAGGTGAAACCACCTTTTTTATGTATTCAAGCGAACAGACTACATGTCCCATGTAACCGTCCGCGATTTCGGCAGCAGCACCAACCATTTTGCTTCCTATGCCGGCCACGAATATAGGTATATTTTTTCTGACAGGTTCAAAAGCCCTTTTGTAACCCCTTGTGTTTACGTGGTAAAACTGCCCTTCGAAAACAATATCATTGCCCGTATGGGCCCCGGACAGAATCTCCCTTATTAACCCAACGCATTCTCTTATCCTCGCAACCGGTCTGTCTCCATAGAAAACACCGTGGAAATCCTCGTTTGTTCTCTTTGCCCCGGTACCAAGACCAAGTATCAACCTCCCCGAACTTATTTCGTCAAGATCAAGAGAAGTAATGGAAGTAACCAGCGGGCTTCTCACAAACGCAAGAGCAACAGCGGTGCCAAGCTTTATTTTAGAAGTAATAGGAGCAACGGCTGAGAGCTGTTGAAAAGGGGTCCTGTAAAGTTCTGTAGCCCAGACGGAGTGAAAATTCGCTTTTTCAGCAGCAACAGCAAGATCCTTGAGTTCTTCGATTGATCTCGCATCAAGTATAAACCCAACTTTTTTCATCAGGTCTATTATAAATAATAGGAAACACGGAAAAAACCCACTCGGAGCGCAAAGGGGGGAAGTGGAGGAATTTAGTCCTCAGTTTTTTCGGAAGAATCAGCTTGCTCTTTGGGTTCCGGGGACTCGGCTTCGGCCGTTTCTGCTTCGCCCTGTTCGTCCGCCCGGCTCTCGGCAGTTTCCTCTTGCTCGACCGGATCAGGTTCTTTCTTAGATTTTTTCTTCGGGCTTTTCCTTGAAGACTTGGCCTCGGTCACCTCGGCTTCGCCCTGTTCGTCCACTTGGTTTCCGGCAGTTTCCTCTTGCTCGACCAGACCAAGTTCTTCTGCGGATTTTTTCTTCGAACTTTTCTTCGATGCAGCCTTAGTCTCTGTTTTGGGTTTTGCCTTCCGCCTTTTTCTTTTGGCTTTGTATTCCTCGGTCACGAGTTCAACAAGAGAAATAGGGGCATTGTCCCCCCTTCTGTAACCAAGTTTCACTATCCTCGTGTAGCCACCGGGACGCTCCATATACCTCTGGGCAAGTTCGGAAAAAAGTTTTTCTACAACCGCACGGTCCCTTATATATCCCAGGGCCTTTCTTCTCGCGTGAAGACTTCCGTTTTTACCCAACGTTACGAGTTTCTCCACAACCCTTCTTATTTCTTTGGCCCTTGTGTCGGTCGTATTTATCCTGCCGTTACGCAAAAGGTCTGTAGCCATGTTGCGGAACATGGCTTTTCTGTGTTTTGTAGTAACCCCCAGCTTTCTTCCTGATTTTCTGTGTCGCATCTTTTTACCGTATACCGACCCGGATCCTGATTACTCCCCGGAACTCTCAGAATTCCGCCTCTCCTTTTCGCTTTCAAAGACCTCGGTGTCTATAGCCATCCCAAGGCTCAGACCCATTTCCCCGAGCCTGGCGTTTACCTCTTCAAGGGAAGTTTTTCCGAAATTTTCAAGATCAAGAAGCTGCTGTTCCGTCTTCTGGACCACTTCTCCAATGTATTTTATTTCCGCCTTCTTAAGACAGTTTATAGATCTCACCGAAAGTTCCACGTCCTCTATGGGAACAAAAAGCTTGTCGTCGGTTCCACTTATGCCCATGGACTCTTCCTCTTCCACCTTGTCCGCGAGCTCCTCATCAAAATCAATGAAGACGGTTAGTTGCTGCTTAATAATTTTTGCGCTGTAAGCAAGGGCTTCTTCGGGAAGAATCGTACCGTTTGTCCATATTTCAATGGTCAGTTTCTGATAATCGGTCCTCTGTCCTACCCTGGCGTTGGTAACCGCGTAATTAACTTTTTTGACGGGCGAGAAAAACGCGTCAACATGTATCAGTCCTATTGACTTTTCCGTCTCTCTTCTCGATACCGGCTCGTAACCGCTTCCCATCCTCACTGTTAGCTGCATTTCAAGCTTCGCATCATCCCCCAAAGTTGCTATGTGCTGCTCGCCGTTAACCACTTCCACCATGTGGGTCGTTTCTATGTCGGACGCTTTAACTTCTCCAGGACCCTGCGCATTCAGAGTCACTGTCTGCGGTTCATAGGTATGCATTTTGAGATCTACGTTTTTAAGGTTCAGTATGATCTCAGTAACATCTTCCATGACTCCCGGCATGGTAGAAAATTCGTGCCGTACCCCGTCTATTAGGGCAGCCGTAATAGCAGGACCCTGTATTGAGGATAGGAGAACCCTTCTAAGCGCGTTACCAAGAGTAATGCCGTAACCCGGTTCGAGAGGTTCGCAGATAAATTTGCCGTAGAAAGGAGTTGATACCTGCTCGTCTTTTTCAAGCGCTTTGGGGTATTGTAAATCTCTCCAATTTTTCTGAAAATTCTCCAAGTTTCACACCTCCGTCTGTGCCAAGCTTTTCTAGACTCTTGAGTAAAACTCAACGATTAACTGTTCATCTATGGGAACCGTCACGTCCTCTCTCTCGGGAAGCTTGGTTACAACCCCGCTGTAATTTTCCCTGTCAAGCTCGAGCCACTGGGGAAAACCCCTTCTCTCAAGACCTTCAAGAGACTGGTTAACATGTGGATTACTTCTGGTTTTTGCCTTGATCTCTATTTTGTTTCCCTGCTCAACGCTGAAAGAGGGAATATTGACTCTTCTGCCGTCCACAAGAACATGTCCAAGCCAGACCAAGTGTCTGGCCTCATTGCGAGAACTCGCAAACCCGAGCCGGTAAACCACATTGTCAAGCCTTCTCTCAAGAAGGAGTATGAGCATAGCGCCAGTCACTCCGCTTCTTCGCGCCGCCTCAGCAAAATAACGGCTGAACTGCTTTTCGGTCAACCCGTAAATACGCTTAACCTTTTGTTTTTCCCTCAATCTTATTCCGTAGTCGGAGAACTTGGAACGGCCAATCGCGGCCCCGTGAACTCCCGGTCCGCGGTTAGGCCTTTTCTGTATGGCACATTTTGATGTATAACACCTGGCGCCCTTAAGAAAAAGCTGCTCGCCCTCTCTCCTGCAAAGCTTACAAGATGGTCCTCTATATCTAGCCAATTACCTTCTTCCTCCTCGCAAACAACGTGAATATAAGCTTTCCCATAATGCTTACACCCTTCTTCTTCCAGGTGGTCTGCAACCATTATGAGGAATCGGGGTGACATCCTTTATCATCATCACTTTCACCCCAGCAGCCTGAACGGCTCTTATCGCCGGCTCCCTTCCGGGACCGGGACCACTCACGTAAACATTAGCTGACTTAAGCCCGAAAGTCTTTGCCTTTTTCGATGCGTCATCCGCCGCCACCTGGGCCGCAAACGGCGTCCCCTTCCTAGTGCCCTTAAACCCTCTATTGCCGCCACTTGACCAAGCTATGACGTTTCCATTCATATCGCTGACCGTGACTATAGTGTTGTTAAAAGTAGCCTGTATGTTGACCACTCCATGTTCAACGAATTTCTTTGTTTTCTTTTTTGTGAATTTTCTGCTCATCTGGAAAAATCCTTATTTGCCGGCTTTTTTCTTCTTCGCTATCGCTGTACCCCTGCGACCCTTTCTCGTTCTTGCGTTCGACTTGGTTTTCTGCCCCCTTACCGGAAGTCCCATCCTGTGCCTAATCCCTCTGTAGCAACCTATCTCTATTAGGCGCCTTATGTTGAGCTGAACTTCTTTTCTCAGATCCCCCTCAACGGTGTACTCGCCTTCAATTATCGTTCGCAGTTTTGTTACTTCCTGATCGTCAAGATCCCCTGATTTTTTGTTTACATCTATACCGGCCTTAGCGAGTATAACGTTTGAAGTTGCCCTACCTATACCGTAGATATACGTAAGACCTACCTCTACTCTTTTATTAAGCGGTATATCAACACCTGCTATTCTAGGCATTAAGGCATATCCTCCTGAGCGCTATCCTTGTCTCTGCTTGTGCCTTTTGTTAACACAGATCACGCGCACGACTCCCTTGCGCCTGATGATCTTGCACTTGTCGCATATCTTTTTTACCGATGCCCTCGTTTTCACTTCGCTTTCGCCCCTGTCTTCACTTCTTGAGTCTGTAGGTGATTCTTCCCTTCGTAAGATCGTAGGGAGATATCTCAAGCTTTACCCTGTCTCCGGGAAGTATCCTTATGAACCTCGTTCTCATTTTGCCGGATACATAAGCCAGCACCTCGTGATTGTTCTCTATCTCAACCATGAACATCGCATTGGGCAGAGCTTTCGTTATAGTTCCTTCAAACTCTATTTTTTCTTCCTTCTCCATCACCTGTTCCTAGTGAATCCTTTCGGTAAGAATTTCAGGGCCGTTATCCGTAAGAGCCACAGTATGCTCAAAATGAGCGGAAAGTTTACCATCATAAGTAACCGCCGTCCACCCGTCTTCGAGTATCTTCGTCTTCTCCGACCCCTCATTCACCATAGGTTCTATGGCCATGACCATTCCAGAACGAAGCCTTATTCCTCCTCCCTTACCATTCGGAGGAATAAAATTCGGCACTTGCGGTTCCTCATGGAGTTCCCTGCCTATTCCGTGACCAACAAAGTCTCTTACTATAGAAAAACCCTCATTTTCAACATAGGTCTGTATCTCTTTTGATATATCCAGAACTCTGTTTGAACTTCTCACCATGTCTATACCCCTATAGAGGGAATCCTTGGTAACCCGAAGCAGCTTCTCGGCAACAGGCCGGATTTTACCGACCGCAACCGTTATTGCCGAGTCGGCGTAATAACCGCCTAGCAGCACTCCGAAATCTATCCCTACTATGTCCCCGTCCTTAAGCACCTTTTCCTTCGAGGGGATACCGTGCACTATCTCTTCGTTAAGGGCAAAGCACACCGACGCTGGATAATTCGCGTAACCCTTAAAAGCGGGTTTAAAGCCTCCTGTTGCGCACATTCTTTCCGCAATTTCGTTAAGCTCCCAAGTGGTCACTCCTTCCTTTGCCTCTTCCTCAAGCCTCATAAGCACTTCGGAAACCACCCTGCCAGCAGCCCTCATGCGTTTGAGCTCTTCTCTGTTCTTCAAGCGAATCATTACTGCAACTGCTTCAGCACACCGTCTATTCTCCCGGCGATATCCGATACCTGTCCTACTCCCTCAACTGCGCGCAGAACGCCGGTCTTTTCGTAAAAATCCTTAAGAGGAGATGTCTGATCCTTGTAAACTCTAAGCCTGTTCCTTATCACATCCTCCGTGTCGTCCCGCCTGCCTTCTATTTTCTGACGTTTGGTTATTCGTTGCACAACCTCCTCGTCGGGAACCTCGAGGGAAATAACTGCGTCGATGCCGATTCCGGCATCAGCGAGAATACCGTCAAGGGATCTTGCCTGGTCTAGGGTCCTAGGGAAACCGTCAAGCATAAAGCCTCCCTCGCCAATCGCAGAGATTTTCTGTCTTATTATTTCCGTCACGACTTCATCAGGCACAAGCTCTCCCTTGTCCATAAACGACTTAGCGTAAAGTCCGACCTCGGTCTCGTTTTTCATGGCTTCACGCAGCACATCCCCGGTCGATATATGCTCAACTTCGTATTTCTCCCTTATGAAATCAGCCTGCGTTCCCTTTCCGGCCCCAGGCGGTCCAAACAGTATCAGCCTCATAGTCTCTGGTATTCTCCCTTGCGTCAGAATCTGTATCTCTGCGGTTCCTTCATTCCCCTCTTCTTTATAAACCCTTCATAACTGTGAGTTATCAGGAAAGATTCGATCTGCTGCATGAAATCAAGCGTCACCCCTATTACTATAAGAAGCGACACGCCTCCGAAGTAAAACGGCAGATTAAAAGGTTCTCTCTCAAGAAACGCCGGCAACACGCAGACCGCCGCCACGTATATAGCCCCTATAAAAGTAATTTTTCCGAGCACATTGCCTATGTATTCCGATGTCTTTCTGCCCGGCCTTATTCCCGGTATGTTTCCGCCGTTTTTCCTCAGGTTATCCGAGAGATCGTCCGGGTCGTATATTATCGAAGTATAGAAGAAAGCGAAGAATATTATGAGTATGGCAAAGATCAGGTTGTATACGAACACGTTTTGAAACACAAGGTCAGAAAAGGTGCGAATAGCCGGAACATCGGCAAACGTAACAATCGTAGCGGGGAAAATAAGGAGCGAAGAAGCGAAGATCGGAGGAATAACCCCTGAAGGATTGGTTTTAAGAGGCAGATGGGAACTCTGCCCTCCCATTACCTTTCTCCCTACGACCCTTCTGGGATACTGAACCGGTATTTTCCGGTAGGAACGCTCGAAGTAAACTATAAGACCCATAAGAAATCCTAGGAAAATAAAAATAAGCAGAACCCCCAAAACGGTAATCTCCCCCGTGCCGACGAGCCTTGAGAGGTTCCAGAACGCCCCGGGAATACTGGCGATTATAGATGCGGCGATAAGAAGAGATACCCCGTTTCCGATTCCGTTCTCTGTTATCTGCTCTCCAAGCCACATAACAAAAAGTCCGCCTGCGGTGAGGGTGAGAACCGCTGTAACCTTGAACATCAGACCGGGGTCTGTAACGGCGCTTGCGACAGTAGCCGCTCCTACTCCGCCGCGTTCAAGGGTAACCGCAAGCATAAAACCCTGAATGAGACATATAAGGACGGTGCCGTACCTTGTGTACTGATTTATTCTTCTCTTTCCGGCGTCACCTTCTTTCTGCATTGCTTCAAGTGAAGGAAAGGCTTTTACCAGAAGCGACATGATGATTGAGGCAGTAATGTAGGGCATGACTCCCAAGGCAAAAATCGAAGCCTGCTCAAGTGCTCCCCCGGAGAACATGTTAAGTATGTCGAATATCGTGCCACGGGTCTGCTCGAACATCTTGGCAATCTGGTCCGGATCGATCCCTGGAATCGGAACAAAAACTCCTGCTCTGTATACAACGAGCATTGCGGCTGTAAAAAGAAGCTTCCTGTTAAGCTCCGGAATCCTGGGAAGTGACGCGACATTACTGCTCATACTATTTCCACTTTTCCTCCCGCGTCGTTTATCTTGCGCGCAGCCGCCTCACTGCAAGCGTTAACCGTTATGGAGAGTGCTGAGGCAATCTCGCCGTTAGCCAGAAGTTTTACGGGTTTTTTGCCACTTACCATTCCCGCCTCAACAAGCGTCTGGATCGTAACCGACCCCGCATCCGCAAAACGTTCAAGATCCTTCAAGTTAACTATGTCGTACTGTTTTTTGAATATGTTTGTAAAGCCCCTTTTCGGGCTCCTCATTTTGAGTGGAGTCTGACCCCCTTCAAACCATCTGGACACCCCTTTGCCCGAACGGGATCCCTGGCCCTTGTGCCCTCTCCCGCTGGTTTTCCCTTGGGAACCCGCACCTCTTCCTACCCTTTTTCTCTTTGTCTTAGATCCCTTAACCGGTGAAAGTTCGTTTAACATTTCCTTTCGTACTCCACTGCTGAGCGCACGTCCTACTGCGCTGCATCATAGTAATTAGGAAGATCGAGATCCTTTATCTCCTTGTTCCTCGTCTTCGCGATCTCTTCGGGAACCTGCAGTTCCGAGAGCCCCTTTATAACCGCCATAACAACATTAAGCGGGTTCCTTGATCCAACAACTTTGGAGAGAACATCGTGTATGCCTGCAAGTTCGACCACCGCGCGCACCGCACCACCCGCTATAACGCCCGTACCCGGGGCAGCAGGCAGGAGCATAACCTTGCTTGATACGTATTCCGTGTGAATTCCGTGCGGTATGGTGGCACCGTTGCGTGGAACCCTAATAAGAGTTTTCTTTGCTTTTTCAACCGCTTTTCTTACGGCATCGGGAACCTCATTCGATTTTCCCAGACCGGCTCCCACAACTCCATCGGAGTTTCCAACCACGGCAAGAACGGTAAAATGGAACCTTTTCCCACCCTTGGTCACCTTGGCAACCCTTCTTATGTGAACCACTTTTTCTTGTAATTCAAGTTCCGCCGGATTTATTCTCTCCTCTGCCAAAACCAAAGCCTCCTTTAATTTTTCTCCTAAAACTCCACTCCCGCCTCGCGGATCCCGTCGGCAAGCGACTTTATCCTTCCGTGGTAAGCGTAACCACCCCTGTCGAAACGCACCCTAGTTATACCCTTCTGAACAGCCATCTCCCCGAGATGCTTTCCAACCTCTTTGGCAACCTCGGTTTTCTTCATGTTTTCAGCAGACAGCCTTTTTTTCGTCTCAGAAAACATGGTTGACGCCTGAAGAAGGGTGACTTCTGCGGTATCATCTATCAACTGGGCGTATATATGCCTTGCCGAACGGAAGACGGAAACCCTGGGAATCTCTGCGGTGCCGTTTATCTTTTTCCTCACAGCAAGGTGTCTTCTTTTACGCGCCAGATTTCTGCTTTTCTTTTTTATCATTTACTTAGCAGCCGCTCCAGCTTTTCCGGGTTTAAGCCTCAATTTCTCACCTTCGTAACGAACACCCTTGCCCTTATAGGAATCGGGTGGCCTTACCTTTCTTATGCGTGCCGCGGTCTCTCCCACGAGCTGCTTATCAATTCCATGAAGCGAAAGCAGGGTGCCCCTTTCCTCCACAGTCGCCTCTACGCCCTGGGGAAGTGGAAAATCAACCGGATGGGAGTAACCGAGTGAAAGCCTGAGTTCCGCTTTCCCCACTAGATCTACTTTGTAACCCGTACCGGTTATGCGGAGTACTTTAGTAAATCCTTCGCTCACCCCTATTACTGAATTGTTAATAAGGCTTCGCGTAAGACCGTGAAAAGACTTTATCCTTTTCTCTTCGCTTTGCCTGGAAACAACCACGGTTCCGTTCTCAAGTACGGCTTTTATTCCTTCGGGTACGGCAACCTCAAGGCTTCCCTTCGGCCCCTTGATTTCGATAGTTCCCCGTTTGGGCGTCGCCGTTACTCCGTCGGGAATAACCACTGGTTTTGTTCCTATTCTTGACATTCGTCTGTCCTCAGATCACCGTGCAGAGAATCTCCCCGCCTATACTTTTGCTCCTTGCAGCAACCCCCGTCATTATTCCGCTTGAAGTAGAAAGTATTGAAATTCCCATTCCGCCCCTTACCCTCGGAATATCATCTTTGCCAACGTAAACCCTTCTTGATGGCTTGCTTATTCTCTTTATCTGCCCTATGGCCGCCTTGCCGTCAGGATCGTACTTCAGCTTGATGCTTATGGTTTTCTTTACCCCTTCTTCAGTAATTTTATAACTCTCCACGTAGCCTTCCTCAGCAAGAACCCTAGCAATCTCGCCTTTTATAACCGAACCGGGAATCTCGACATGGTCGTGACCCACCATAAAGGCGTTCCTTATTCTGGTTAACATATCTGCAATCGGATCCGTCATTTTTTCTCCAAAGTGTTTCTTAAAAACTTGCTTTTCTCACGCCCGGAAGATGTCCCTTGCTGGCAAGATCCCTGAAACAGACCCTGCAGATGCCGAATTTTCTCATAAACCCTCTCGGCCTCCCGCAGAGTACGCAACGGTTAACCGCACGCACGCGAAACTTCGGCTTTCTCTTCGATTTCTCAAGTAATGCTTTTCTGGCCATAATTCCTCTCTTCTAATTATTCGCAAACGGCACTCCGAGACCGGCAAGAAGTTCCATGGCCTCGGCATCGGTTTTTGAAGTGGTAATCAGACTAATATTCATTCCCTTGTTGTACTGAACCTTGCTGTAATCTATTTCAGGAAAAACCAGGTGCTCCCTTATTCCCAGAGTATAGTTGCCGGAACCGTCAAAAGCCCCCGGCGACAGGCCCTTAAAATCCCTGACTCTCGGAAGGGCGAGATTCACTAAACGGTCGAAAAACTCATACATTCTCTCTCCCCGGAGCGTAACCATGCAGCCTATCGGCTGGCCCTCCCTGAGTTTGAAACCCGCAACTGACTTCCGCGCCTTGGTAATCACCGGCCTTTGTCCCGTTATATCCGCAAGTTCCGAGACGGCTTCATCTATTACCTTTGTCTGTCTCCCGGCTTCACTAAGTCTCCCAAGCCCCATGTTCACTACTATTTTCTCAAGCCTCGGAACCTGCATAGTGTTTCCGTAGGAAAACTTTTCAATCAGTGCGGGTACGACCTCGCTCTTATATAAGGTCTTTATTCTCGGAACCATTTTCTCAGATTTCCTTTCCAGTCCTTCTGTTGTACCTAACCTTCTTACCGTCCTCGCCGGTTCTATACCCAACTTTTACCGGACAACTGCTCTCGGAATCGTACAACATCAGATTCGAGACATGGATTCCAGCCTCTTTCTCCATGATGCCCCCAGCGGGGTTTTTCTGAGTCGGACGGCTATGTCTCTTTATGATATTGAGCTTCTCCACAAAGGCTTTTTCGACATTTCTGTCAATTCTCAGCACCTTGCCGGTCTTTCCTTTCTCCTTGCCTGCAACCACGTAGACCGTATCCCCGGCCCTTATGTGAAACTTTCTCTTTCCAGCAGACATGTTTAAACAACCTCCGGGGCAAGCGAGATGATTTTCATAAAACCCTTGAGCCTCAGTTCACGCGCGATCGGTCCGAAAACCCTCGTACCTATCGGTTCGTTTTCCTTGTCTATTATAACGGCGGCATTGTTATCAAAGCGCACATATGTGCCATCTGGCCTTCTCTGTTCCTTCCTCACCCTGACTATCACGGCTTTGTATATTGAACCTTTCTCCACCTTGGACTTCGGAATGGCCTGCTTGACCGAAACCACAACCACATCTCCCAGCCGCGCGTATTTTCTTCCGGAACCTCCCAAGACCTTTATGCAGAAAAGTCTTTTGGCCCCCGTGTTATCCGCCGAGTCCAGATATGTGCTTGACTGAATCATTTTTTTCTCCCGCAGTCCGAAGAATCAAAAACCACGCCCTACGCACTTGCGACCTGGCTGACCACCCTGCTCAGCCTCCACCTTTTGGTTTTGCTGTGGGGCCTTGACTCTATTATTACCACCTTGTCTCCTATGTTGCACTCGTTGCGCTCATCATGGACCTTGAATCGTTTGCTGATTCTTATCTGCTTTTTATACCGACCGTGACTTTTGATCCGCTGTACTTCCACGACCGCGGTCTTGTCCATCTTGTTGCCTACCACAATCCCCGTTCTGGTCTTTAACTTTCCTCTTTCCATGGAATTAACTCCCCGAAGCCATATCCCGCTGTTTTTTTATGGTAAGTATCCTCGCAATCTCCCTTCTGAGCTGCTTTACTCTCGCATTGTTGGGGTTCTGTCCAGTGGCAACCTGTATTCTGACATTGAAAAGCTCTTCGTTTGCGTCACGATGGCGCTTGTTCAGCTCCTCGGGCGTGAGGTTTCTTAGTTCTTCCGCATTCGTCGCCATCAGATAAACTCCTCCTCGCTTCTGGACACTATCCTGGTTCTAAGGGGAAGCTTGTAGGAAGCAAGCCTTAAGGCCGAGCGTGCAAGTTCTTCGCTTACTCCCGATATTTCGTAAAGAAACTGTCCTCTTTTTACTGGCGCCACGTACTTGTCCACATCCCCCTTGCCCTTTCCCATCCTGGTTTCTGCAGGCTTCTTGGTAACGGGTTTATAGGGGAATATCCTTATCCAGAGATGTGCTCCCCTTCTCACGTGTCTTGTGATCGCAATACGGGCGGCCTCTATCTGCCTTGAGGTAATCGTCCCGTTTTCCAATGTCTGAAGCGCAAGGTCGCCGAAGGCGAACGTCGTTCCCCGGGTCGCCGCTCCTCTGTTTCTTCCCTTAAACTGCTTTCTGTACTTTGTCTTCTTAGGCTGAAGCATCGATATCTACACTCTCAGGAACCTCGCCTGCTCCCCCTTTAGTCTTTTTCTGTATTATCTCGCCCTTGAATATCCAGACCTTTACGCCTATCACTCCGTAGGTAGTTGACGCTTCGGCAACCCCGTAGTCAAGATCCGCACGGAGCGTACCGAGAGGCACTCTTCCCTCCCTGTACCACTCCCTTCTCGCTATTTCAGCCCCGCCGAGACGCCCGGAAACCATGACTTTTATTCCTAGAACACCGGCTCGGATGGAGGATGAAAGCACCCTTTTCATGGCCCTTCTGTATGCAACTCTTCTTTCGAGCTGAAGGGCAAGGTTCTCGGCAACAAGCTGCGCATCGGTTTCGGGTCTCTTTACTTCCCTTATGTCAAGAAATATGCCTTTTCCGGTCATCTGCTGGAGTTTTTTCTTCAGT
Source organism: Thermodesulfobacteriota bacterium (assembly GCA_964291665.2). GTDB lineage: Bacteria > Desulfobacterota_D > UBA1144 > Nemesobacterales > Nemesobacteraceae > Nemesobacter. The sequence continues at coordinate 232,349 of OZ219814.1, forward strand.
TGCTCTATCTCCTGACCCTTTCTTCCTATGATGATCCCCGGCCTTGCCGCATACACTAGAATCCTGACCTTGTCCGCCGCGGCCCTTTCAATCTCAATGTTCGATATGGCCGCCTGATAAAAGGTCTTCTTTATGTAGTTACGGATGTCTATGTCCTCTTTGAGCAGAGTCCTGTACATCTGTTTCTCGGCAAACCACTTGGAATCCCATGACCTGGTTATTCCAATACGAAGTCCTATAGGATTAATTTTCTGTCCCAACTCAGAATCCCCTCTGTTCAAGTACTATCGTTATATGACTCATCCTGGTTTTCCGGGCAAAAGCCCTTCCCATAGCCCTGGCCCTAAAACGCTTAAGTGTAGGACCTTGCGTTGCGTAGACTTCCTTTATGTAAAGGGAGTCAATGTCGCTGTATCCTTTCTCAGAGGCATTGGCCACAGCCGATTTAAGCAGCTTAGAGAGCAGCGGTGAGACCCTCCTGCGGGCGGAAAGCAGAATCGAGGAAGCTTCCTCCACGCTCTTTCCCCTTATGAGGTCAAGCACCACCCTGGCCTTCTTCGGCGACACCCTGGCATACTTATGTACTGCTTTAGAAACCATCTGTTATCTCTCTATAATTACTATCTTTTCCTAGCTTTTCTGTCGCCCGCATGACCATGGTAGGTCCTCGTGGGAGAAAACTCGCCCAGTTTATGTCCAACCATCTGTTCGGACACGAACACGGGGATAAACCTTGTTCCGTTGTGAACCGCGAAAGTCATTCCTATCATCTCAGGTATTATCATCGAAGCCCTTGACCAGGTCCTGATGATTTTCTGACTCCCGGAACTCTGTGCCTGCTCAACTTTCTTCATAAGCTTTTCGTGCACGTACAGTCCCTTTTTACTTGATCTTGCCATCTGAAGCTCCCGCGATTAATCCATTCCGTAGCCAACCCTTCTCGGCTTAACTATATATTTGTCCATTCTCTTATTGTTTCTCGTTTTTTTCCCTATCGTAATCCATCCCCACGGAGAAACAGGATGAGGATTTCCCTTGGTCGCCTTGCCTTCTCCTCCGCCATGGGGATGATCAACCGGATTCATCGCCACCCCGCGAACCGTGGGCCTTTTGCCCTTGTGCCGGGATCTCCCCGCCTTCCCCCAAACTATAAGCTCGTTCTCAGCGTTTCCGATCCTTCCCACGGTAGCCATGCACCGAAGATGAATCAGCCTTATCTCGCCGGAAGCGAGTTTTATCTGGGCGTAGTTACCGTCTTTTGCGACAATCTGCGCTGCCGAACCTGCGGAACGAACCAGTTTTCCCCCACCTCCAGGCCTCATTTCTATGTTGTGAATAACCGTACCCACGGGAATATTCTCTATGGGAAGAGCATTTCCGTTTGAAACTTCCACCCCGGGTCCGGAATTTAGTTCATCACCCACTTTAAGGCCGGCAGGGGCTATAATATATCTTTTTTCACCGTCAGCATAGGACAGAAGAGCGATTCTAGCCGAGCGATACGGATCATATTCCAGCGAGACAACTCTGGCGGGTATGCCGTGCTTGTCCCTTTTGAAATCTATTATTCTGTAGAGTCTCTTGTGACCGCCGCCTTTTCTGAAGCTGGTAATCCTTCCATTCGAGTTGCGTCCTGAGTTCTTTTTAAGAGAAACCGTAAGGGACTTGTGGGGCTTTTTTGAGGTTATCTCCTCAAAGTCAAACCCGGACATGAACCTTCTTCCCGGAGATGTGGGGTTATGTTTTTTTATTCCCATGATCAAACTCCCTCAAACAGGTTGATTTCTCCCTCTCTGAGCTTGATATAAGCTTTTTTAACCGCCGACCTCTTTCCTACGACCCTGCCGAATCTTTTCACTCTTTTTCCAGGAAGCACTAGAGTTCTAACTTTCTCCACCTTGACCCCGAAAATCTTCTCGACGGAATCCTGTATCTCCTTTTTGTTGCATCTTCTGTCGACGGAAAAAACATACCAACCGTCTTCCCTAGCCTCTGTGCTTTTCTCGGTAATCACAGGAAGTTTTATGATCGAACGGGGATCTTTCATGATAGTCTCTCCTGGATTTTTTCAACCGAATCCCGCACCATGACTATGTTCTTGTGCCTGAGAAGATCGTATACATTAAGCCCGTCATCCTTGAGCACCTTTACGTCAGGTATGTTCCTTGCCGATTTGCTGAGATTCTCGTTATCGGAACTCACAATCACAAGAGCCTGGGAAAATTCAAAATCCTTCATGAATTTCGCCACCTGCCTGGTCTTTATCTCCGGAAGCTCAAAACTGTCGAGCACAACTATGGCACCTTCGCCGAAACGGCTTGAGAGAGCGGAAACAAGTGCCCCTTTTCTCACCTTCTTCGGAATCGAGTAAGACCAGTCTTTCGGTTTCGGTCCAAAAACCACTCCACCCTTGCGCCAGATCGGGGAACGTCTAGATCCTGCCCTTGCACGACCTGTGTGTTTCTGTTTCCACGGCTTTGCTCCGCCGCCCCGGACTTCAGCTCTTGTCTTAGTGGACGAGGTTCCGGCCCTTCTTTTGGCAAGCTGCCAGTTGACTACTTCATGGAGCAAGTGCTTTTTCACTGGAGCTTCAAATATTTCGGAGCGAAGTTCAATTGTCCCCACCTTTTTCCTGGCGATGTCATATACGTCAACTTGAAGCATCTTTCGCCCCCTTTGACGTGTGCCGGAGAAAAACCGTCCCTCCCACCGGGCCTGGAACCGACCCCTTTACGAAAAGAAGATTTTTCTCAACATCTATATCAACCACCTTGACGCCCTGGACCGTTACATTCTTTCCACCCATTCGCCCCGGCATTTTCAACCCTTTCCACACCTTGGCCGGAGATGACGCCTGTCCTATGGAACCGGGTCTTCTGTGGGCCATGCCGCCATGGGACATTGGCTGCCTTGAGAAGTTGTAACGTTTTATGGTCCCGGCAAATCCTTTTCCCTTGCTTTTAGCTGTGACGTCCAGGACATCTCCAACCTTGAAAATGTCAACTTTTACCACGTCCCCCACCTCGTAATCATCAACCGTGGCGGAAAATTCTTTAAGCTTTGCAGCAGGGTTCACTCCGGCTTTCGTGAAATGTCCCTTCATGGGGCGAGTGAGCCGCTGGGGTTTTACATCCCCAAAACCGAGTTGAACGGCGTCGTAGCCGTCTGAGCCCTTGGTTTTCTTCGAAACCACGAAGCACGGGCCGGCTTCAACTACGGTAGTAACGACCTTCACCATGTCGTCGTTGAAAAACTCGGTCATTCCTCTTTTTGTGCCTATAAGTCCCTGAATCATTTTTTACGAACCCGTTAGTTTTATCTCCACTTCCACACCCGAAGCAAGATTCAGTTTCATAAGTTCATCTATTGTCTGCTGGGTAGGTTCAAGTATGTCTACAAGCCTTTTGTGCGTTCTTATTTCGAAATGCTCTCTTGAATTCTTGTTCACATGAGGACCGCGCAGCACGCAGTACCTGTTTATACTGGTAGGAAGCGGAACCGGACCCGCTATTCTCGCACCGGTTCTCTTGGCAGTATCAACAATCTCCTCTGTTGAATTATCAAGAAGCCTGTAATCAAAAGACTTAAGCTTTATCCTTATTTTCGAAGCTTTACTCATCACTCAATGATTTTGGTTACTACGCCTGCCCCTACTGTTCTTCCACCCTCTCTTATCGCAAAACGTAACTGCTCCTCCATCGCCACAGGCGCTATCAACTCCACATCCATGCTCACATTGTCCCCAGGCATCACCATCTCCACCCCCTCAGGCAATATCACCGCCCCCGTCACATCCGTCGTCCTTAAGTAAAACTGCGGACGGTACCCAGGGAAAAACGGCGTGTGCCTTCCCCCCTCCTCCTTCTTTAACACATACACCTCAGCCTTGAACTTCCTGTGTGGCTTTATGCTCCCAGGTGCACTCAACACCTGCCCCCTCTCAACTTCATTCTTATCTATACCCCTGAGCAACACTCCCACATTGTCCCCCGCCTGCGCATCGTCCAGTATCTTGCGGAACATCTCCAAACTCGTTGCCACTGTCTTTGTAGTGTCCTTAAACCCTACTATCTCTATCTCGTTCCCCGCTACTATCCTTCCCCTCTCCACTCTCCCAGTCACCACCGTGCCCCTTCCCGATATCGTGAACACATCCTCTATCGCCATCAAAAACGGCTTGTCCATGTCCCTCTCAGGCTCCGGTACATAACTGTCTATCTCGTTCATTAACTCCACTACCTGCTCTGCAGCCCCCGCGTCCCCCTCTATTGCCTTAAGCGCGCTTACCTTCACCACAGGTATGTCATCCCCGGGAAACCCATACTCGCTAAGCAGTTCCCTTATCTCAAGCTCCACCAACTCCAACAACTCCTCGTCATCAAGCATGTCCACCTTGTTAAGAGCCACCACTATGTACGGCACCCCTACCTGCCTCGCCAGCAGTATGTGCTCCCTTGTCTGAGGCATCGGCCCGTCAGGTGCGCTTACCACCAACACAGCTCCGTCCATCTGCGCAGCGCCCGTTATCATGTTCTTCACGTAGTCGGCGTGGCCCGGGCAGTCCACGTGAGCGTAGTGCCTTATGTCTGTCTCATACTCCACGTGTGCTATGTTTATCGTTATCCCCCTCTCCCTCTCTTCAGGCGCCTTGTCTATGTTGTCAAACTCCACGTACTCCGCCTGCCCCCTCTTTGACAATATGCTCGTTATCGCCGCCGTTAACGTAGTCTTTCCATGATCCACATGCCCTATCGTACCTATGTTTAAATGCGGCTTCCCCCTCTCAAATCTCTCCTTAGACATCGCTTGTTGACCTCCTTGTTAAAAAGAACATAAAAATATCAGCTGACATTGGCTGCCTGTTTTAACTCTTCGGCTATGTTGGCAGGCAGGGCGAAATAATGGGAGAACTCCATAGTGAACAACCCCCTGCCTTCGGTCATTGACCTTAAGTGGGTCGCGTAACCGAACATTTCTCCAAGCGGAACTTCCGCTTTTACCGCCTGCATAGCACCTCTCATTTCCGTACTGCTTACTCTTCCTCGCCTTGAACTCAGATCGCCTATGACGGTCCCCATGTGAGCTTCGGGAACAATCACCTCAAGCTTCATCACGGGTTCAAGCACAACCGGAGAAGATTTATGAATCGCCTCCTTAAATGCCATTGAACCGGCGATCTTAAAGGCGATCTCCGAGGAGTCGACATCGTGAAAAGAACCGTCGTAAAGAGTGACCGCCACGTCGACGACCGGATACCCGGAGACAACCCCGGTATCCATGGCCTCGACTATCCCCTTCTCCACCGCGGGAATAAACTCCTTGGGAATCACCCCTCCCTTTATCTGATCGTGGAACTGAAATCCTTCGCCTCTCTCAAGAGGTTCCACCCTTATCTTCACATGGCCGTACTGACCGCGCCCGCCGGTCTGTCTTATGTATTTCCCTTCAGTTTGGGAAGTGCTCGTTATCGTTTCTCTGTATGCAACTTGAGGCTTGCCGACATTGGCATCAACCTTGAATTCTCTTCTAAGCCTGTCGACGATTATCTCAAGATGAAGCTCGCCCATGCCGGAAATCACAGTCTGACGGGTCTCCTCATCGGTTTTCACCTTGAAGGAGGGATCCTCCATGGCAAGCTTGCTAAGGGAAATACCGAGTCTCTCCTGGTCGGCGTTTGACTTGGGCTCTATTGCAATCGAAATGACCGGATCCGAGATATGAAGGCTCTCAAGTATCACGGGCTTTGAATCCGAGCACAGGGTATCGCCAGTAAGGGTGTTCTTAAGCCCAACCGCGGCCGCTATACCACCGGCCTCAACTTCTTTTATGTCTTCGCGTTTTTCCGCGTGCATGCGAAGAAGTCTTCCGATTTTTTCATTCTTAAGATTGGATGAATTGTAGACGGTAGTGCCTGATTTTAGTTTCCCGGAATAAACACGAAGGTAGGTAAGCTGGCCGACGAACGGGTCCGACATGATCTTAAACGCAAGCGCGGAGAACGGTTCTTCTTTGTCGGGTTTTCTCTCGATTTCCTCATCGCTTCTGGGATGAAGGCCTTTTACCGGGGGGAGATCCACGGGAGCGGGCATGTATTCCACGACGGCATCAAGCAGGAGCTGCACTCCCTTATTTTTAAAAGCCGATCCCAGCATCACCGGAACTATGGTCGCATCGATTGTCTGCTGTCTTATGGATTTGCGGATCATCTCTTCGGGGACATCCTCTCCGTCGAGATAAAGCTCCATTATCTCCTCGTCGTTATCCGAGAGAGTTTCTATAAGTTTCTCCCTGTATTCGGCCGCCTTCTCTTTCGTGTCCTCGGGAATATCTATGAATTCAAACTTGGCCCCAAGGCTCTCCCCGTCCCAGACCGCCATTTTCATCCTTATCAGGTCAACTATTCCGGTGAAATCGTCGCCGTCAAACCAAGGAATCTGAAGACACACGGGATTGGCGTTAAGTCTCTCAACTATTTGGTCGACGACCCTGTAGAAATCCGCTCCGACCCTGTCCATCTTGTTCACAAAACACATTCTTGGAACGGAGTAACGGTCGGCCTGTCCCCAAACGGTCTCGGTCTGAGGTTCCACTCCTCCGACGCAGTCAAACACAACAACCGCTCCGTCAAGCACCTTGAGCGATCTTTCAACCTCTATGGTGAAATCAACGTGGCCGGGAGTGTCTATGATGTTTATCCTGCAGTCCTTCCAGAAACACGTAGTGGTAGCGGAAGTAATGGTGATACCCCTTTCGCGCTCCTGCTCCATCCAGTCCATGGTAGCCGCGCCTTCGTGCACCTCGCCGATCTTATAAGTTATGCCAGTATAGAAGAGGATTCTTTCAGTAGTAGTGGTCTTTCCAGCATCTATGTGAGCAACAATTCCGATGTTTCTCACCCTGTCTATGGGGAATATCTGTTCTGACACCTTGATCCTCCGGGGAATTACCACCTGTAGTGAGCGAAGGCCCTGTTGGCCTCGGCCATTCTGTGAATATCCTCTTTCTTCTTCACGGCGTTGCCCCTGTTGTTATGGGCATCAATTATTTCCGAAGAAAGCTTGTCCACCATTGATTTTTCTGATCTTGAACGGGAGGAATTTATGAGCCATCTGATCCCAAGGGACTGCCTTCTGAAAGAACTCACTTCCATGGGAACCTGGTAGTTGGCTCCGCCGACACGCCTTGACCTTACCTCGACCGAGGGCTTCACCTTGTCAAGAGCATCGTGAAAGACTTCAAGAGGGTCTTTTCCGGTTTTGTCTTTTATTCTGTCAAGAGAATCGTAGAAGATTTTCTCCGCCTTGCTCTTCTTGCCGTCGTACATAAGGCTGTTTATAAACTTGGCGACTATCGGGTCTCCGGTTCTCGAATCCGGAGCCAGTTTTCTTCTTGCTACCCTACCTTTTCTCGGCATCTGCTGCTTCCCGCCCGTTACTTAGGCCTTTTGGCTCCGTATTTGGATCTCCCGTTTCTTCTGTTCTCGACTCCAGTTGAGTCAAGAGTTCCCCTGACTATGTGGTACCTAACTCCCGGAAGGTCTTTCACCCTGCCCCCCCTGACGAGCACAACGGAGTGCTCCTGCAGCGTGTGTCCCTCTCCGGGTATGTACCCTGTGACCTCTATGCCGTTTGTAAGCCTTATCCTGGCGACCTTCCTAAGCGCAGAGTTAGGCTTCTTTGGAGTGGTGGTGTAAACCCTCACGCAAACCCCTCTTCGCTGGGGACATCTCTGAAGAGCTCTGGCCTTGCTTTTCTTCTTAACCGTCTCTCTTCCCTTGTTAAGCAACTGGCTTATCGTAGGCATAAAATCATCCTCTCCCAAATTTGGGTAATCCGATCATTATAAGCTCAATAACGGACGGATGTCAAATAGGAAAACGGAAAAAAACCGCTAAATCCCAAATCAAGGGAAGCACTATATTACAGAAAGAAAACAGGTTTTCAACAAAAAAATTTTGAGGCTATATAAACTTTATTAAACGCTGTCTAAAAATGGTTGCAACTTCTCTCAAAGAGCCCTGAAAACCAGTAACTTTCATGGATCCGGGATTTCTAAGATGGGTATATTCAAGGCGCATCAGCGACCGATCCGCAAAAGCGCCTTCTTTCCTATATCCGTCCTGTAGATCAGATTTTCATCGGAAATGGAATCGACGGTCTTATATGCACTCCGTATAGATTCCTCTATGGTGTCTCCAAGGGAGGTAACTCCCAAGACCCTGCCGCCGCTTGTAACAAGCTTGCCTTCGGAAAAAGCGGTTCCCGCATGAAAAATTACGGTCTCGCGGGTATCGGGGAAGTCCATGAGTTTTTTAAGTTCAACTCCCTTGTCGTAGCTTCCCGGGTAACCCCTGGAAGCCATGACGACGCAGACACAGAAGCCGTCTTTCCATTCTATAGGATCCGTTTTAATCTCGCCCCGGGCTATTGAATAAAGAATAGGAACGATGTCCGATTCCATTTTCATAAGAAGCGGCTGAGCTTCGGGGTCGCCAAAGCGGCAGTTAAATTCAAGCACCTTGAGGTCACCGTCTTTTATCATCAATCCGGCGTAGAGAATTCCCCTGTAGGTTCTCCCCTCGGATTTCATCGCCCGCATGGTTGGAACCATGACTTCGTCAATTATTCTCTGCCTGAGCTGGTCGGTAACCACCGGGGCGGGAGTGTAAGCCCCCATGCCTCCCGTATTAGGCCCCTTGTCTCCGTCAAAAATTGGCTTATGGTCTTGGGAAGGCTCCAGAGGAAGCAGGTTTTCCCCGTCGGTAAAGGCAAAAAAGGAAGCCTCCTCGCCCGTAAGAAATTCCTCTATTACGACCTTTGTCCCTGCCTCGCCGAACGCTCCGCGCTCCATCATTGAGCGAAGCGCCTCCTCGCCCTCTGCCTGAGAAGCGCATATGATAACGCCTTTGCCGGCAGCAAGCCCGTCGGCCTTTACTACGAAAGGGGGCTCGGTTTCCCTTACCTTGGCAATCGCCTGCCCGATATCGGTGAACACGAAATATTCTCCGGTCGGAATTCCGTATTTCTTCATCAAGTTTTTTGAGAAAATCTTGCTTCCTTCAAGCTCCGCTGCACCTTTAGAGGGGCCGAAAATCAAAAGGCCCTCTTTTTCAAAAAAATCGGTTATTCCATCGCAAAGAGGTTGCTCGGGACCGACAACCGTAAGGTCCACAGACTCTCTCTTGACAAACTGCGCAAGCGAATCAAAATCTCCAACGCTGATAGCCACACACTCGGCATGGCGGCTTATCCCGGCATTTCCTGGAGCGCAGTAGGTTTTCTCCACAAGAGAACTTTGGCTTATTTTCCAGCAGAGTGCATGCTCCCTTCCGCCGCCTCCGACGACAAGTACTTTCATTTGAAACCTCTTATAAAATTAGATGCAAGAATATCATTGTGCCCTGTAAAGGCGTAGTGTCATTCAACCGTGACAACCTTGGCCAGATTCCTCGGCTGATCAACATCCGTTCCCAGAATATTGGCTATGTGGTAAGCCATAAACTGAACGGGGATAACCGATACCATCGGGCTTACAAGGTAAGAGCTTTTCGGAATCACTATCTTCCTGTCCCTTTCATCGGGAAGCTGAAGCTCTCTATCTGACGTTATGAAAATTATTCGCCCTCCCCTGGCCTTTATCTCCTGGAAATTTCCAAGGAGCTTTTTGTAATATACATCCTCCTCGGGGGCTATAAACACCACTGGCATGTTTCTGTCTATAAGAGCTATGGGACCGTGCTTCATCTCCCCAGCGGCATATCCTTCGGCGTGGATATACGAAACCTCTTTGAGCTTTAGCGCTCCCTCGAGAGCCACGGGGTAGTTAATCCCCCGGCCAAGATATATAAAATTTCTGTAACCGTAAAAATCTCTTGAAAGCTCCCTGAGGCGTTCATCGAGTCCAAGAGTTTCCTGCTGGAGCTTTGAAACCGATATGGCATCGGCTATCAGCTGCCTAGCCTTCTTTGAATCAACCGCCTTTCTTGAGATCGCGAGATATACGGAAAGAAGATAGAACGCCATTACCTGCGTCGTGAAAGACTTCGTGGAGGCAACCCCGATCTCAGGGCCCGCCTTTGTGGCTATGACGCAGTCAGACTCTCTTGAGATTTTGCTCAGCACAACGTTCGTTATGCCGAGTGAGTTCATACCGAGTTCCTTGGCCTTTAGAAGTGCTTCCGAGGTGTCCGCGGTCTCACCCGACTGAGAAACCGCGATAAAAAGGGTGTCCGGGCCAATGACAGGATTTCTGTATCGGAACTCCGATGCAAGTTCCACCTGAGTGCTCACTCCGGCTACTTCCTCTATCATGTACTTCCCTATAAGGGAAGCGTGGTAGGAAGTGCCGCAGGCCGCGATAATGATTCTTTGCGTGTTTCGCAAAAGCGAGGGGTCCAAGTCCTCAAGAACCACTTTCTTCATGTCCGCAGTGAACTTCCCACGAAGCGTATCGAAGATGGCCGCGGGCTGTTCGAAAATTTCCTTCAGCATGTAATGGCGATAGCCTGACTTCTCGGTTACCGAAGGGTCCCAGTCCACAACCGTCGGGTCTCTCCTAACGTCCCTGCCGGCAGCGTCGGTTACGGAAACGCCGTTTTCGTCCAGAACTACGAAATCGTTATCCTCAAGGAAAATAAATTCCCTCGTGTAGGGCAGAATCGCGGGAATGTCTGAAGCCAGAAAAGATTCGCTTCCGTTGCACGCTATTATAAGAGGAGAGAAACGCCTGGTGGCGATTATCTTCCCGGGCTCCGCATCCGACATGACCGCCACCGCGTAAGAGCCCTCTATTTTCTCAAAGGCTTTTCTCGTTGATTCAAGAAGGGAGTTTCCTTTTTCCGTAAAATCGCGGATCAGATGAGAGATGACTTCTGTATCGGTATCGGAGTGGAATTCATAACCCGCAGCAATAAGTTCCTCCTTAAGCTCGGGGTAGTTCTCCACTATTCCGTTATGCACTACGCTTATCGGGCCGGATACCTGAGGGTGGGCGTTTCGCTCCGAGGGATCGCCGTGGGTGGCCCATCTGGTGTGAGCGATGCCGAGTGAAGAGGTCACCTCGCAGTCTTTTAGCTTGGTGAAAAGGTTTTCAAGTTTTCCCTCGCTTCTTATGACGCGGGAGCGGCCGTTTTCGACAAAGCATATCCCGGAAGAATCGTAACCCCTGTACTCCAATCTCCCCAAGCTTTCGCAGAGAACGCTTTTGGTTCTATCAGAGCTTCCAACGTATCCCACTATTCCGCACATCTCAGGATTTCTCCTTCTTAACCCTTTTTCTCTCCGCCCAGCCGGTTATTTCCTTCTGCCCGGCACGTTCTATGGCCAGAGCTCCCGGGGAAACATCTTTGGTTATCGTGGAACCCGCGGCAGTGGTGGCATCTTTTCCAACCCTGATCGGCGCGACAAGCATGGTGTCGCTTCCTATGAAAGCGCCATCCTCAACCACTGTTCTGTGCTTGTTTACCCCGTCGTAGTTGCAGGTGATGGTTCCGGCACCGATATTAACCCCGTCGCCGATATCGGCATCTCCCACGTAGGAAAGATGCGGAACCTTGGAACCAACCCCTATTTCCGATTTCTTTATCTCAACGAAGTTGCCGACCTTGGCCCCGTCTTTTATCCTAGCCTCGGGCCGCAGATGACAGAAAGGACCCATCACAACGCCGTTTTCGACTTCACATCTCGTAAGATACGAAGAAAACCTTATCTCGACATTGTTCCCTATACGTGAATCTTCAATGTAAACAGATGGCCCTATGTGGCAGCTGTCACCGATGCTGGTTTCGCCGTAGATATAGGTATTCGGACACACGGTTGTATCCCTCCCTATGCTGACAGAGTCTGATATGTAGGTGGTTTCGGGATCCTCTATGGTAACCCCGTTTTCCATGTGGCGGCGGTTTATCGCCTGTCTCATGGTTTTTTCCGCCTCGCCAAGTTGCTCTCTGCTGTTCACTCCGGACACCTCCTTTGGATCCGCCAAGGTAAAAGCCTGAAGCCCGCGTTTGCGGGAAACGCAGAGATTTACGATTCCGGGCAGGTAGTACTCTCCCTGGCTGTTTTCCGTATCAAGTCCGCCCAGGCTTTCCCAGAGAAAAGATGATTTAACGCAGTAGATTCCAGCATTTACCTCATTTTCCTTTCTCTCTTCGGCCGTGGCATCTTTATCTTCCACTATGCGGAGCACCTCCCCCTTGCCACTCCTCAACACCCTTCCGTACCCACTAGGGTCATCAACCGATGTGGACATGAACGAGACGTCCGCCCCGTTTTTCACGTGAGAATTCGCAAATTCGCGCAGAGTGGAGGCTTCTACGGCGGGAACATCTCCGCTCAGTATCAGAATATCTCCTGAAAAGTCCCGAAAGGCATCCTCGCAGCACGAAACCGCGTGTCCCGTTCCAAGCTGCGGTTCCTGAATAACCGTCTGCAGCGAGTAATCCGAAATCGCTTCTTTCACAACCTCGGAGTCATGCCCCAGAACAAGCGCGATTCTCTCGGGTTCCATCTCCCAGGCAGCATCCAGAACGTAGCACAACATAGGTTTCTTCAGAATGGGGTGCAGCACCTTGGGGAGTTCAGAATTCATGCGGACTCCCTTGCCCGCCGCAAGAATTATAACGGCCAGAGACATAACCTTAATGTGTCAGTAAGAATCAAAAGAATCAGAACGGAACGTCGTCGTCTGTGAGGCCACCTACGTCTTCGTAAGCAAAATCATCTTCCGCGGGAGGCGCTCCGCCACCTCGCCTTCCACTCTCACCTCTGGCGGAGAGAAACTGCACTGTTCTTCCCACTATCTCGGTCGTATATCTTTTGTTGCCTTCTCTGTCTTCCCATGAGCGGGTTCTCAGATGACCCTCCACGTAAACGGAACTTCCCTTGGAAAGATACTCGCCGCATACTTCTCCGAGCCTGTCAAACACCACTACCCTGTGCCACTCAGTACGTTCCTGGGAATTTCCGTCCCTGTCTCTCCATTTTTCCGTTGTGGCAACCGAGAAATTGGTTACCGCTTTCCCGTCCGGCGTATACCTTACTTCCGGGTCTCTCCCCAGATTGCCAAGTATTATAGCCTTGTTAACCGCTGCCATGAATTCAATCTCCACAGTTGTTATATTGGCAGAAACTTACATGATGATTGAGGGGATTTAAACATCATTCTGGAAAACATCCCGAAGTTTTTTTGAAGAATTCATCAAGTATCCTCCCGGTAAGTCCCCATATTATATGGTTGCGGTAAGAGAACACGTAATCATTTATTGCCTTTCCATCCCGTGCTCTTTTTCTCACGTCACGGTTTCTAGGGTCAACGAGGTGGGAGATGGGAACGCAGAAAAATTCCGACACCTCGTAATTGGGAATAAACTTCACTTCTCCCCCTATCATTGCTACAAAAGGCTTCACTGCATACCGCCTGACAGAAGGGGTATAGGGGCGCACAAAATCCATTTCTCCGAGAATTTCCACTTCTTTTGCAACATCAAAACCAAGTTCCTCTCCAACTTCCCTAAAAGCCGTATCGACAAGAGTCGCGTCGCTTTGTTCGAGGAAGGAACCAAGATCTTCTTTCCTCCCGGGAAAGCGACGTGACCCGAGAAAGCATCATCTTTGTATTCGGTCCTTTTTATAAACCATATTCCATAATCTCCACCCCGCTCACAAAGCATAACCAGCACAGCAGATGCCAGGAGTTCTTTTCCAGGATCAAGCCGGGTTCCCGGAGGATCAAAGATTTTTTTTATTTCTTCCCGTATGTTCATCGAGTCCATTAAAAAACTCTCACGGATTGACGTTCACTATAACGCTCCCGTAATCATCCACTTGGCAAGCCGTATCAGGAGGGATAAAAGCAGTCGCGGTTCTCTCGTAAAGAATGCAGGGTCCTTCAAACCGAAAACCCGGTCGGAGCTTTTCCCTTTCGCAGCACCTAGTCCTTATTTCTCTGCCCTCAAAAATTACCTCCTTAGCGGAAAACCGCGGTTCCGTTCCCCCAGGGGGGACTGGAAGGGTTTTTATCTTGCGGCCGGGGATATAGGCCCTGAGTCTCAGGGTTACGATTTCAACAACAGAAGTTTCCTTCATGTATCCGTACACCCTTTCGTGCTCGCGGTGAAAATCCGAAGCCATGGAATCGCTGTAGGAAATAGTGAGTTCATGGGACTGTCTTTGGTACCTTGCGTCAACATTCTTCTCGAACCTGAGATCCTCTCTTGCAAGGTCCTCGCGCGCGAGTTCTTCGAAATCCGCAAACTTCCGGTCCATCTCTTCAAGATTATCAACCGCGGAACAAAAAAACGTGACTCCGTAATCCTTGAAAGAATCGGCAAGAAGCATCCCGTAGGCGGAAAGCGCCCCAGGATTCCTGGGAAAAACGACTTCCCGGATACCAAGTGAACGGGCGAGATCGCAGGCGTGAAGACCTCCGGCACCGCCGAATGAAACAAGCGAGAATTCCCTCGGGTCGTATCCCCTCCCGACCGATATCACGCGAAGAGCCTTCTCCATGTTCGAATTTGAAATCCTGATTACGGACTCGGCGACTTCCTCCACCGCATGATCCGGGGCGAGCAAGCGAAGGGCTTCGAAGGACCTTTCTGGGTATATTTCCATCTCGCCACCCAGAAACCATCCGGAGTCCATTCTCCCGAGAACTATATTGGCGTCCGTTACGGTCGGCAGCATCCCTTTTCCGTAACACGCGGGGCCGGGGTCGGCTCCGGCGCTTCGCGGCCCGACTTTCAGCAGACCCCCCTCGGCGATGTAGGCCACCGAACCGCCCCCGGCCCCTATAGTCGAGATGTTTATCATCGGCACCTTGAGGGCAACGCCGCCCAAGGTGTTTTCGGTCGTAAAGCTTACCCCGCCGTCGCAAAGCGATATGTCGGTCGAGGTTCCTCCCATGTCATAGGTAATGATTTTCTTTCTCCCGGAGAGCGCGCATATCTCAAACGCCCCGACCACTCCTCCCGCAGGACCGGAAAGAACTATTTTCGCAGGGCTCTCGGCCGCCTGCTCGGCGGATATAACCCCGCCGTTTGACTGCATTATGGAAAGAGTTTTTCCCTCGAGGCGACGGGAAAGCGAACGCATGTACTTGTTCACTTTAGGAATCAGGTAGGAATTCAGAACCGTCGTCGAAGTCCTCTCATACTCCCTGAATTCCGCAACGAGTTCCGAGGAGAGAGTAATGGGGATGCCGAGCTTGGCAAGTTCTGCCCCGACCCCGCGTTCGTTTTCGGGATTCGCATACGAATGCAAAAAACAAACCGCTATAGCCTCAACCCCAAGAGAAGATATCTTCTCCTTTATATCCGCTACTTCAGCTTCGTCTGGACAAACAAGTACAGAACCGCGGTAATCTGTTCTCTCGGAAACGCCGAACCTCAGTTCCGAGGGGACAAGAGGAACAGTCGGGCTCCATAGCAGATCGTACAGTTTCTCCCTGTTCTGCCGTCTGATTTCAATTATGTCTTCAAAACCCCTTGTAGTGACAAGGCAGGTCTTCGCCCCATCCCGCTCCAAAAGAGCGTTTGTGGCCACGGTAGTTCCATGGATGATTTCCGATATATGGGAAAAATCGATGGGGTGGCTTTCAAGCCCGCTTAGTACTGCTATCGATGGGTCACGGGGTGTGGAAGGGACCTTGTTTACCGATATCTCTTTTCCGTCGAAAAAAACGAAATCAGTAAAAGTTCCTCCCGCGTCTATGCCTACCGAGAGCATGAAAGAATCTTTACCTCGCTGCGCGCGGGTCAAAACCGCACGGGGCTACGTGCGCAATCAGTAATTGTCCCTGTCTTTGGGATATATGACGTTTACTTTTCCTTCGGCTATCTCTCTTAACGCGGAAACGACATGCTTGTTATCGTCGTTTTCAGATGCGACGACGGTAGCTCCATTGGATATCTGGCTCGCTCTTTTCATAGCCGCTATGGAAAGGGCAAATCTGTTCTCAACTTTTTCTAAGCAGTCTTCGATTGTAATTCTAGCCATAGGTTTTTACCTTCCTGATAGTATCAGATTCAAGCTCCAAATTCATTAAAAACGATTTTAAGACGCAACGCACAGTATCATCCGACTTTTTACAAGTCTGTCAATAAATCCGCCTTGCACAGTGCCTTAAAATGCCTCCAGATACAAAAAAATTCGCTTTACTTTTTTGACCTGTCTTTCCCCTTTTTCCACCAAAAGGCAAAACAGAGGGAGAACATTATCAAGAACAGGTTGAAAACAGCGCTCCGAGGCTTGCTGTCCGCCCCCGCAATGGCGCATCCGTCATCATCATCTTCGGCCGGAGGATAAATGCCGGAACCGAAAATCCAAACACCAAATCTCTGATCAATCTGCGCTCCCTCAACATAGCTGACCTTGGGCGACGTGCCGGGAGACATCCCAGGTTCATTAACTTCGTCTCCTTCTACCAGCGGATCATCCCATTTATACCTGACAATACCTCCTTTCCTATCTGCTCCAGCCGCTTCAATAATTATCTCCCCGACATCAACTCCATCTTCGTCAAGAATATTCACAAAAGGACCACCGGTGAACTCCGGATTGTTCCCGTTAAGAAACACTATAGGCGGGTTGCCGCGAGCGCCGGAAGTCATAATAAAGAGATATACGGAACCGTGCTTCCAAGGCCCTTCTCTGCCAAGACACTGAACTCCGCTAATATTCCCTTGCAATCCAGCGCCCATTCCCAGAGTCTCTCTGATCCGCATAATTGCCCCCTTTACAAAATTCTCGAGGTCTTCTTCACTTTGACTTTCACTTAATTGCTCGGCAGTTACCGTGGGGGTATACTCAGGACATTCAGGATGGGCTATATTCATATCTTGCTCGTCGTGATCAAAACCGCCGATTAAAACATTCATCCCGCCGAGCGCATTTCTATATACAACGGCACAACTCCACCTCATAGACCCACCCATATCATATTGCTCACAAACCGGGCCTCCCTGAGCACTTGGTTGTTGTACACGCGTGAGAAGATTATCTACAGTGGGAAGAGCAGCCAGTGAAGCCCCGAACAAGGATTTGGTATACTTGCCATGGTTTACTACGGTACCATCAAGACGCAAGGCAATCAGGTAGACGGAACCTTGTTTCCAAATTCCTTCCGCTCTCATGGCCCTGTAGAGAGTCGAAAGTGCGCTTCGGTTTTCTGCAACAATAGCATCTATATGCTGTTTCGCGTGCAGCACGAAACTTTCCGTTGTATCTCGGTCGTTGACCTGCTCGGCCGTCGTTTGAGGATCGTTATGGGACCCATCGGCAAAAGCGGAAATGCCCGGGAAAAAAGCCATCATAGTCAGTACTACGCCTAAAGTGATTACAAAACCTCGAAAACCCTTCATAGTATCCCTCCTGAATTACAACTCTGAAGCAGGTTGCACATTTATAAAAACAATTTTAGAAACCACTCAGTTCCGAATTATATCATTATTGCAGAACCGGGTTCAAGTCAAAGGTTTTTTACCGTAGGAAATTGCATGATTTTCCTTTCTGGACAAAAAATTAATCGTCAACAGGAACCAGCTTACGGTTGCCTGCTCCGGGAAGCACCTTGAGCGTCTTCGAAGTAGAAGTTTTTTCACTGAATTCCGGGCGCTTAACTGTATCCACGTATATCCACCGCGCCTGCGCTCTTTTCGGAGTAAAGCTTACGATCATATAGCCGCGGTCCTTTGTGTTAGAGTAGACAAGATCTTCAACCAGTACTTCTAAATCCCGGGCAAACTCTTCAGCCTGTTCTGGTTTAAGTTTCAAGTAAGTCTCAAGACCCCCAGAAGACACAGAAGCCGTGGCAAACTCAACACCTATCTGGTTTTCGTTTGTATCCTTAAGGTTGTTTGCCCATCCGTTATGCGTATCCCCGGCGAGTACCACGAGGTTTTTATCCGTCCCGTAGGCTGTGCCCAGCAAAGCTTCTCGTTCCGCGGGGTAGCCGTCCCACGCGTCAAGATTATAAGGAAGCACCGTATTTATACGGTCCCGCTCATCCTGGGTCACCGAAGGATCCTCCCGCTGTATCCGCTCCTTGATTTCGGTCAGTTTATCTATAAGATCCGCAACCTGCGGTGTGCGATCGCCCAGGTGGGGAATTATCTCGGCGGGAATGTTCATTCTTCCCATAAGCACCTGCTGACCCAGAACCTGCCAAGTGGCGGTTGAGCTGGAAAGTTCTCCTTTAATCCAAGCAAGCTGATCCCGACCGAGAAGCGTTCGGTCAGGAGAACCGATATCTTCACGGAAACGCCTGGCGTCAAAACCGGTCTCCGAATCGAAGTAATCCTTGTAACTAAGCTGCTTTTCCCGTCCGGCAAGGCGGGTATCGAGCATGAGAAGTTCAACCAGATTTCCGAAAGAAAAACTGCGGTAGACCCGTTCGAAATCATTCTCTTTTACGGAGCGAACCGGCATCCACTCGTAATAGGCCCGAAGCGCAGCTTCTTTGCGCGCATCGAAACTGCCTTCACCTTCGTTATGGTTCTGCGCGCCTCCCACATAAGCGTCGTTTGCAACCTCATGGTCATCCCAGACGGCGATGAACGGATGCGCAGCATGAAGAGCCTGAAGCTGCGGGTCGGTTCTGTACAGGGCATAACGCCTTCGGTAGTCATCAAGCGTAAGGATTTCCTTATCGCTGTATTCCGGAAATTCCCTGGCGGATCCTTGGGAATTATCGTTCCCGGAATCCGGCGCCTTACCGTATTCGTAGATATAATCGCCGAGGTGTATTACGGCATCTACGTCAGCCGTTTTCGCCGCGTGGCCGTAAACGTTAAAGTAACCGCCGTGAGAAGTTGGATAGTTTGCGCATGAAAACACAGCCAGCTTAACTGAACTTACATCGCCCCGGGGCAAGGTCTTGGTACGACCAACAGCGGATGCAGCCCCTCCCGAGCGGAAACGGTAGTAGTAAACTGTCCCGGCTAAAAGACCCTTAACATCGATTTTAACCGTGTAATCACTCTCGGCCGTGGCTGTCTCGGCAGAACTGTGCACAAGGCTTTTGAACTTCTCATCCGAAGCTAACTCGACTCTTACCCTGACTTTTCTCTGAGATTCCTGCGGAGTAACTCTCGTCCAGACTACAACTCTGTCGGCCAATGGGTCACCGCTCGCTACGCCGTGATCGAAGCTGACACTTGCCGAATCGCCGTATATGGTAAGACCCAAAACGGCAAGGAACAAAACCGCCAGAACATGGAAAAGGTGTTTTCTCAAAAACAAAGATGCAATTCCTCCCCCCGCACAGGAGTCTTACAGTTATATACCCAAAATTAACAGCAATTCAGAGAAAAGCTGTCGGATGGAAAAGGTAGCCGAACCGAATCTTCGACATGCCGGTTTCTTTGCCTCTCGACTTTTTGACAACGGAAGCTTGGCAATTATTATCTTGACGTACTTTCAGGGGAACGAAAACCCAATGGATATGGAACTGGAAAAACTCAAGTTCAACGACGAAGGCCTTTTGCCCGTCATAGTGCAGGACAGCTCAAGCGGGCGGGTGCTCATGCTCGCATATGCGAACAAAGAGGCTCTTGAGATGACCGTCAAGACTGGAAGGACCCACTTCTGGAGCAGATCAAGAAAAAAGATCTGGAACAAGGGAGAAGAATCCGGCCATTTCCAAGACGTAAGGGAAATCTTCGTCGACTGCGACTGCGATACGGTGCTGATAACCGTGGAGCAGACCGGAGTGGCCTGCCACACCGGAGAGCCGACATGCTTTTACAGATCCGGGGATATGGAAGAAAAAGCGGCCCCCGTATTCGAGAAAGCATCCCTCAGGAAGGTGTTTTCCGTAATAGAGGACAGGAAACAAAACCCCAAGGAAGGATCCTACGTAAGCGGCCTTATGAAGGGAGGTCTAGACAGGATACTCAAGAAAATCGGAGAGGAAGCCGGCGAAGTCGTAATAGCTGCGAAAAACAGGGACAAAGACGAGCTCGTATACGAGCTTACGGACCTGTGGTTCCACTCCATGGTGCTTCTCTGCGAAGCGGACCTCGATCCCCAGAACATATCGGATGAACTTGAAAGAAGGTTCGGCAAACGCAAAGAAGAGTATTCGGAGAAAAAGTAAGCGCAGACCCCCGGTCGGAATCATAAACCGTCTGCCGGAGTCTATATTCTTTTCTTCGAAGGCCTGTTCTTCTTAGGCCTGTCTTTTTCCTCTATGTACTCTCCGATGTAGGTTCTGTTTCTCACAGAAGGCGGCAGATTCGAGAGATCGGGCTTGGGCATATCGGTTGAGAGATCCTTCGTGAAAGAAAAAGTCGAGATCACTTTCTCCACCTTCTTTTTCTCCCCGCAATAGCACTTTACCTTCTCCTCGTCTTCTTCTTCGTATATGAGCTCAGAGAACCTGTAGTTCCGCATGTTAAAAAGCGCAAGAAGAACCCCGTCCTTAAGGTAAAAGTCACTGAATACGGAATCCTTTCCCCTCCTTCCGTGCTTTGCCACTATCTCTTCGCGCTCAAGGTCAATAACCTCTATGGCATAAATGTTTTCATATTTCTCAACAAGGCTCTTTAAGGTTTCCTTGTCTTGTTTTCTCTCTAGAGTCCTGAGTGATTTTTCAACGTTGCCTCTGCACTTGGTGCATTCAAATTCATAGAGGGGCATTTGCGTCTCCTATCTGTTGAAGTACTGGTTCAGGTGATCCTGACCTACCCAGTCGCTTGCTATTTCTTCATCTTTCTGCTGCTTGTATTCAAGATGCCATCTGAGTTCGTCGCCGGGGCCGGGAGCCCTCTTGTTCTTGTCGTCGAATATGGCCTTGAAGGTGGAAAAAACCCTCCTCACGGCCTCTGAACCATCGCAGAGAGGGCATTTGACTTCTTCCTGGTCGTCATCTCCGTACACAAGGTGGTCGAAACGGAAGTTCTTGAGCTCAAGGTAAAGGACCTTGCCGTTATCTAGCTTGTAGAGAAACCTCCTCGCGCCGCGTACGCCCCTTTCCCCCAGTTCGAAAAACAGCTTTCCACTCTTATCGCTTGTAACCTCGACGTAACAGAAATTGCGGTTCTGCTTGAAAATTTTCCTAGCGTTCGTCTTGGTAAGCTTGGCGACCAGATTGTCTATGTCCGTGTTGTAATTCTCCATGCAACTGTCGCATTCATATTCGTACAACGGCACTTTATGCCTCCAGAAAAACTTTTTATCCAGAGAATTATAAACAATATAATCTGAGTTTAAAGCCCGGAAACGGTAAAGCATCCGAAACAATGCTGAAAAAAACCAGCTTTCGATTCATAATAAAGGGGATGGAAAAAGCAGGAAAACCGGAAACCTCCCACACGCAAAGCGGGAAAAAGAATGCTTCTGTCGATGAAGACCTGAATTTTGTCGCGGTTGACGTGGAAACGGCGAATTCGAATGTCTCAAGCATCTGCCAAGTGGGCATCGCCGTAGTAAGATCCGCAAAAATCACCGACGTATGGACGCAGTTCATCGATCCCCATGATTTTTTCGACCCGTATAATACCGCCGTACATGGGATAGATTACAACATGATAAGGAACTGCCCCCGGTTTGAAGAGATATGCGATAAGATCTCGGGATACCTTGGGGGAATCGTGGTGAGCCACACATTTTTTGACCGCAGGGCAATCTCAAAAGCGCTTGAAGAATGCGGGAAGTCCCTGCACTACAAAATCTGGATTGACAGCGCACAGGTAGCTCGACGTGCCTGGCCGGACAGATACTCCATGGGCGGTTACAATCTCGGGAATGTTGCCAGAGATCTCGGGATTCGCTTTCGCCATCACGATGCCGGGGAGGACGCAAGAGCCGCGGCGGAAATCGTTTTGAGGGCATACTCGGATACCGCGCTCGGAATAAACAAACTGTTGGACCTGGGCATTGCGCCAGAACCCGGATAGCTCCGGACAGAAGCTCGTCAACCCTACTCCAGACTCTACAAAAAGACCTTGACTACACACATCTTTTCTAATACTCTTGGAATATAAAGTCCTAACTGCGATCTAAAGAAATCGACACCTTGTACAACTGCTTTTCGCCAAGTGGAGCCATTATGAAAATCTACTCGTTAAAGTGGTTTCTTCTGTGCATGCTAGTGTTAGCATGTGTTTTCTCCGATACCCGATTGGCCCTGGCACATGGAAAACATGCCGGTGACAGCAAAGAAACAGTAACCGCCGGGACGGCGGACAGCAGAGATGCCCTGCGGGAATTCGTGCTGCACGCAAAAGCGCACTGGGAAGTCCCGGTTCCGGATGAGCAAATCCTCGATCAGTGGCGCAATATACTTTATGAACTACGGCACAGAGGAGATTGGATGTACGGTTCCAATTATCTCATCCTAGTAGACAAACAAGGCAGGGCAATAGCTCACGGATACTACGAATCGGCTCACGGCAAAGACCTAACCGTTCTGCGGGACGCGAGGGGAACTGATGTAGTGCAGAAATTAATCGAAGCGGCCCAAGCAAACAAACAGGGAGGCTTTGTTGATTACTACTGGGACGACCCTAAAGACACGTCAGACCACAAGGACTCGCCAAAACCAGCCTATGCCGTTAATTACACAGTTAATGCGCTTGGGATTGAACTTGTCCTGATCGGTGGCTTTCATCATAAAGAATTGGTCTGGTCCATGGGCGAAGTTATGGAAAAATACGTGCCGGAAATAAGGGCCAGTTCCGTAAAAGACAAGGAAACGCTAAAGAGCTTCGTGGAAAAAGCAGCCGAACTTGTCGACCGTGCTTATAAGACCACTCGGGGCAATATGGACATAGCGGAACTGCTGAGAGTCGGCAGTGCCAAGGGAGCTTGGAAATACAACGAAATCTACCTCTTTGCTATTACAAACCAAGCTCTCGTAGTGTTTAACGGCAACAATCCGAACATGAAGGAAACGTTCACTATGAATGCCGTAGACCGAAACGGAGTTGACGTCGGGAAAAAAGTTATAGAGGTGGCGGGGAAGGGAGGAGGCTTTGTCTATTACCTGTGGGACAACCCGTTGGTTGATGGGGACGAAGTCAAGGAATTCGGCAAAGCGAACGGAACTTCGCCCAAGATAAGCTACGTGAAGCAAGTAAATCTCGGTGATGACACCTATATTCTCGGGTCGGGCATTTACCCTACGGATGAATCCCAGTACGTAACCGACATGAAAACCGAGAGCAAGGTTCTGCAAGCAATCATTATCGGATGCCTCGCCGTATTGGTCCTGATCTGGGTAGTCCGGTTGATAACGGGCTCAGGCAAAAGAAAAGGGTAGCATTTCAGATAGAAAAATCCTTCCGCACCGCACAAACAACAGGAAAACATCTGCCCCTATTCTGAAAACCATATCGCCTGAGCCGACTTAACACCCCGCCATATACGCGTGTTTGCCGTGTTATACTTGCTAGCACGATGAAGGCAATGGTCCTAAGAGACACGCACGACCTATTCAAAAACCAAGCTCCCCTCGAGCTTCTGGAAATCCCCACTCCGAAACCCTCCGAAGGAGAAGTGCTGATACGCGTTTTGACCTGTGGGGTCTGTCACACCGACCTCGACGAAGTGGAAGGAAGGGTGACTCCCCCGTCTTTTCCGATTGTTCCGGGACATCAAGTAATCGGGGTGGTTAAGGAATCCGGCCCCGGGACAAAAAACCTCAAACCAGGCGACACGGTGGGAGTCGCATGGATAGCGGGATCCTGCGGAGAGTGCGGCTACTGCACGAGTGGACGGGAGAACCTCTGTCCCGACTTCATTGCCACCGGCAGGGACAGAGACGGAGGTTTCGCCGAATTTATGGTCGCGGACGCAGACTTCGTTTGCCGTATACCGGAGGAAACGGACCCAGTGAGAACTGCCCCTCTTTTATGTGCCGGAGCGATAGGTTACCGATGCGTTAGACTCTCCGGAATAAAAAATGGGGATGCCGTGGGGCTCATGGGGTTCGGTGCTTCGGCACATCTCGTGATAAAGTTCCTTCGCCACTCCTACCCGCTAAGCGAAGTGTTCGTATTCGCAAGAGGGGAAAAAGAAAGGCGATTCGCCATGGATCTTGGAGCATTCTGGTCGGGCGGGATTGAAGAGAGGTCTCCCAAGCAGCTTTCAGCGATCATTGACACCACTCCGGTATGGAAACCGGTTCTGCACTCACTTGAGAACCTTGCTCCCGGGGGAAAACTGATCATAAACGCCATAAGCAAGGAGAATTCCGATATTGACTCGCTCCTCACTCTTGACTATCAATCGCACCTCTGGCTCGAAAAAGAGATAAAAAGCGCGGCAAACGTATCAAGGGAAGATGTCACTGGCTTTATTTCGGCCGCACACACTTTGGGTATAGAGGCTGAAGTCACGGAGTACAAACTTGAAGAGGCAAACAAGGCACTTTTGGAAATCAGGAGAGGGGGAGGAAGAGGGGCCAAGGTCCTAAAAATAGCCGACCGGTAAATCTTTTTATGACCCGGACCAATAAAGAAAATTGGAATCAGTCCGCACCTTTAAGCCATCTCGCCAGCGCTTTGTCCGGGTCGGTTATCTCTTCCACGGAACCGTACAAGTAAGCCTCCCAGCCTTTTTCAGGCATGCCGGCAAACAGCATAAGGTTGAGCGGATAGACCTCGCTGTCGGTGCATCTGCGGAAGTCATCCCGGAACAGAAATACGGGTTTTCCCCAGGCAATCGCCATTCCCAACTCCACCATAACTCCTTCATCCGGCGGACATCCGTTGACAACAGCGAACAGTCCATCGGCCTCACGCACGTCCCTGAGGTCAGACTGTCCAACCCGATAGGCCCAACCGGCAACCGCCCTATCCACCTGATTATTCCGGGAAAACGGCTCCCATACCTCGGCTCCCATTGATTCCAGAACCTCAACAAGAGCCACCAAAGGCCCTTCGCGCTGCTGTACGGAAAAGCCGTAGGGATTAGCCAGATACAGGGTTTTTCGTTTCGCCATAATGCTTTCGCCTGAGAGTCAGAACATTCGGGTCTCATACCGCGATCGGATAGAAACGCTTCAAGCGCAAGTTACTATTCTCCATCCGCTCCAGATCCGCGACGCCCTATCTTTTCAAGTCTCTCACGAAGTTCCATGCTGTCAAGCGAGTCAAACGGAAGGGCCAGAAACGCAGCGATACGTTCTTCAAGCAACTCGTAGGCTCTTTGAAAAGCTTCTAGTTGCTCAGTTTTAGTTCCCTCAACCCCCGCGGGGTCCGCAAGACCCCAGTGAGCCGTCACCGGTCTGCCCGGCCACACGGGACAAGGTTCATTCGCCGCGTTGTTACACACCGTAAAGACAAAATCCATCAAAGGAGCATCCGCCACCTCGAACTCATCCCAAGATTTGGAACGCAGATTCTCAACGTCGTGTCCCTGGCTGAGTAAAAGCTTAAGAGCGTGAGGGTGAACTTCTCCCCGAGGATGACTGCCCGCACTGTAGCCGATGAATCGTCCGTTGCCGTTGTAATTCAACAGAGATTCGGCAATGATCGAACGGGCCGAGTTGCCCGTGCAAAGAAACAGCACCCTGTAAATTCGCTTACTTGATGGTTTTTTTTCTTTCATGCGCCATCTCTCTTTAGCAAATTATACCCGGACAACTGTTCTGTAATTACACCCGATAGCTTAAACTAGGTTCTCACCCTCGCCCTGCGATTAGACGCTGTTTAGACACTAAATCTCCGTAATATATAATTTCTCCATGGCCGAAAATAAAGAAATTCTCGTAAAGACCGAGGGTTCAATATGCACCCTTACTCTCAATCGCCCTGAGAGAAGAAACTCCCTTACCCCAGAAATTCTAAGACTTTTAACCGAGGAATTTCTAAGACTAGGAAAAACCACTGAAATCAGATGCGTTGTTATAAGAGGAAGCGGTGATAAAGCTTTCTGCTCAGGATACGATATAGCCGCAATATCCGACGAAGAGATTGCGATAGAAGACGGCCATCCCCTGACCAAAGCCATGCGGGCGGTCAAGTCCTACCCCCTTCCCGTAATAGCAATGATAAACGGTCATGCTTTCGGGGCTGGACTCGAACTCGCGGTGACTTGCGATCTAAGAGTATGCGCCGACGACGCGAAGCTCGCAATCCCACCCGTAAAGCTGGGAGTTACTTATCATTACAGCGGAATAAAGCAATTCCTTAACTTGGTAGGTCCAGGGTTTACAAGGGAACTCTTTCTCACAGGAAACCCCGTTAACGCCAAAAGAGCCTTGGAAAAAGGGCTTGTTGACCACGTTGTAAAAAGAGACAAACTTGAAGAGTTCACCTATGGGCTTGCCCAGGGAATAAGTGAAAACGCCCCGCTTTCCATGATATCAATGAAAAAGATGATAAACATCTGGGAGCAAGGGAAGCCACTATCGGAAGAAAATGAAGAACTCATAAGGTCTCTTTTCGCCAAGGTGAGGAAAAGTAGCGACTCTGAGGAAGGAAAAAAAGCTTTTCTCGAAAAGAGAAAACCGGTTTTCAAGGGAGAATAAAGATTTCTATGGTTCAGTTTCCGTAACCGAATTCCTTTATCAGGAAATCGCTCTGGGTCCAGTTCTCTTTAACCTTGACCCAAAGCTCAAGAAACAGCTTAACTCCTAGGATCCTTTCGATCTCAACCCTGGCCTCAGAACCGATCCGTTTTAGCATTCCCCCGCCCTTTCCTATGAGAATTCCCTTATGGCTTTTTCTCTCAACATAGATTTCCGCGCTTATCCTGATCAGGTTCCGTTCCGTATCCTCGCTGAACCCCGAGACCACTACTGCCACTTTATAGGGAATTTCTTTTCGCGTGAGATTGAAAACCTTCTCCCTTATAAGTTCGCTTACGTAAAAAATCTCAGGCTGATCCGTGAAAATATCATCGGGGAAATATTTCGGCCCTTCGGGCAGGTGGTTTTTTAGAAGCTGCGTGAGCTCCCCCACCCCGTCGTTGTTAAGAGCCGAGATAGGAACTATTTCGAGGAACTTTTCAGAGAATCTCTCGGCAGCTGAAAGTATCGACAGGAGCTTTGATTTCTTTATCTTGTCGATCTTGTTTACGACAAACAAAGAAGGTTTCCTGAGCATCTTCAGTATGGACTGATCAGCCGCTCCGAAAGGCTTTTCCACATCCGTAACAAACGCTACCAGATCAGCATCCGAAAGAGCGCCGCTTACTGCCCTGGCCATGGATTTTCCGAGCCTGCTTTTCTCCCTGTAAACACCTGGGGTATCAAGAAAAACCAGCTGCGAATCATCAAAAGTCCTTACTCCCAGAATTCTGTTCCTAGTAGTGCTCGGCTTATCCGAAACGGCCGAAACTTTTTCTCCGACAATCGAGTTTACAAGCGTGGACTTGCCCACGTTGGGCCGTCCAATCACGGAGATAAACCCCGACCTGAAGTCTTCTCTTAAGTGCTCCCCTGACATGAAAAACTACCTCTGTTCAGCAAACAATTCTGCTCTTCCCAGTATAATTTATCGCAAACTTTAACACAAAAGCCCATGCGCCGGTAAAAACGGCGACAGGTCCTGCAGGCAATAATATGACTCGCTACAGGGAATCTATACGTCCTGTTATTCTCTGGTTCAGAAAAGACTTAAGACTCATGGACAACCCGGCACTCTCAAGTGCGGCTGAATCCGGTCATCCGGTGCTGGCCGTTTACATATTTGAAGATGGCGACTCTGACCCCTGGGCACCCGGCGGCGCCAGCAGATGGTGGCTTCACCACAGCCTTAAGACACTCGACCAATCCTTAAAGACTCTTGGAAACAGGCTCATTCTGCGCCGCGGTCGACCGCAGGAGGTTCTGCGGGAGTTGGTAACCGAGACCGGTGCCACGGCGGTATACTGCACCTCGCTTACAGAACCACACGCGATCAAGGTCGATTCGGAACTAAGGCATATTCTTAACGAACTCGGAGCCGAATTCAGGGCATCTGACGGGAATCTGCTTTTTCCGCCCGAATCCGTTACGACAAAAAACGGCGAACCCTACAAGGTGTTCACGCCCTTTTATAGAGCCTGCTTGAAAAAGTTTCCACTGCCACCACCCCTGCCTGCGCCAAAAAAACTTCCATGTATGAAAGAACCTATCAGGAGTGATTCGCTTAAGCAGTGGAAGCTGCTGCCGGAAAAACCCGACTGGAGTGTTAGCTGGCTTGATATGTGGATGCCGGGCGAAGAGGGAGCTTTCGCACGCCTTGATTTGTTTCTGGAACAGTCAGCAACAGGATACGGAAGCAAGCGTGACCGACCCGATATCTCCGGAACTTCCAAGCTTTCGCCTCATTTTCATTTCGGTGAGATATCACCAAGGACATGCTGGCATCACCCGCTTACAAACGTAAAACCTGAATCGCAAGATGACCTGAAAGCCTTTTTTCGCCAAATTGTGTGGCGGGAATTCTCTCACCACCTGCTCTACCACTGGCCCAATTTTCCCGAAGAACCGTTCCGGCCGGAATTCAAACGCTTTTCGTGGGCAAGAGATGATGAAGCGCTTCGTAAGTGGCAACGCGGACTCACAGGCTACCCGATAGTAGACGCGGGGATGCGTGAACTCTGGGCTACAGGCTGGATGCACAACCGGGTACGGATGATCGCCGCCTCTTTTCTCGTAAAAGACCTGCTTGTCCCGTGGCAGGACGGTGCCTACTGGTTCTGGGATACTTTAGTTGACGCCGATCTCGCGAACAATTCAGTAAGCTGGCAATGGGTCGCGGGCTGTGGAGTCGATGCGGCCCCGTTTTTTCGTATTTTCAACCCCGTCCTTCAGGGTCGGAAATTCGATCCCGAGGGTGCTTACGTGCGACGCTGGGTTCCGGAACTTACGAATTTGCCGGATAAATACATTCATCAGCCTTGGGCTACGCCGAAAGATATACTTAAAGACTCGGAGATCTCTTTAGGAAACAACTATCCGTTTCCGATAGTAGACCATATTGAGGCCCGAAATCGCGCCTTGGCAATTTTTAAACAGATAAGGAACTAGGCTTCGTCTATTATTTTCACACAGGTCTTATCCGGTTTTAACTTCTCTCTATTAAACCAAACTCAACCTTCAGAAGATCCCGCCTATGGATCTCTCAAGACCTGCCTTAAGGTGTGGTTTTGCCTCCTCAAAGTCAAGATTAGCTTTGTTGGCAACGCTGACAATTCTGGTTCTGTAGGTTTTCCACTTTACGTCGTCGACATGGGAAGTCTGTGTGGTCCGCGTCGCGGTGCCCTGAGGCGCATCTGTGTCCTGAGTCTCGTAAACAAGCTCTCCTTGTCGAGCGCGCTCCCTGATCTGAATGTCGGTGACCATCGTAAAAAGGTCGTCCGTTACAAGCGCATCAAATAAAAAGCCCGCAACTCCGCCCGCAATAGCACCCGCAACGGTACCCTTGTTAACTTCATCGACATCCCCTCCTATGGCACCGCCTATTACTGCTCCGATAACTGCTCCCTCGACCACGCCTTCGTAACCGGTTCCGAGCATAGCGTTAGCCTCCTCAAGATCAGATCTACCGACCTTAAGAATGTTAGCCTGAAGAATGAAAGTCGCCGCGGCCGGGTCTTCCGTGATCCTGTAACCGTTAGAAGCTATCCTAGCCTTGATTCCATATTCTATTGAGGGCAACTCCTTGTCGGTAGTGTTCTTTATGTCGACGTAAACAACCCTCTCCTCGGGTGACACCGGCTCAAGAAAAATCGTCTCCGACATTTTAGTCTCAACCCTAAGCTGCCTTTTCTCTATAAGGGTCCTGGTCGCCGCGCAACCGTTTACAAGAAGAACAAGGCAGGCAGCTACAGCAAAAAACAGATTTCTTTTACACATAAGTTCCTTTCTCATTAATCAGGCCTCCTTTGATTTTAGTGTAGGAGGAAAAATTTCCGCCTTCCAAACTAAAATCGTATGTGAAAAAAAGAAAAAAACAATATAGGAAAGAGAATGAGAAAAAGATACGCCGTCGAAACCTTTTTCCCCAGAAATACGGAAGAAAAAAGTACCTCTTGCCCTTTCTTTCAAATGGCCCTGTGACCTTGCCAATGCAAATCAATCTAGTATGATTAGCCAATCCTTCTTTGCCGGGAGAACCGTGTTTTCATGCTTGAACTTATGGGAGAGTGGAAAAGATCAAATTTCTGCGGAGAGCTTGGGAAAAAGCATATAGCTAAAACGGTAACTCTAATGGGCTGGGTACAGTCGCGAAGAGACCACGGCGGGGTGATTTTCGTTGACCTGCGCGACAAGGAGGGGCTTTGCCAGATCGTCTTTAACCCGGAGCGCGACCCGAGAATACACCAGACCGCCGAACAGCTGCGGGATGAGTGGGTAATCGCCGTAAAAGGAACCGTAACCCCCCGGACCGAAGAAACCGTGAACCCGAACCTAAAAACCGGCGAAATCGAAGTGGTAGCCGAGCAGATAAGGGTTTTTAACACATCAAAGGTAATACCATTTCTAATAGAAAACGAAGTGAACGCAGATGAACTCCTCAGGCTCAAGTACCGCTACCTTGACCTCAGGAGACCTCCAATGCGGGACAACATAATCTTTCGTCACAAAGTCGCCGCCGCGGTGCGAAGCCACCTTAACGAAAACGGATTTCTCGAGATCGAAACCCCCTATTTCACGAAATCGACGCCTGAGGGCGCCAGAGACTTTCTCGTTCCAAGCAGACTTAACGAGGGTCAGTTCTACGCACTTCCCCAGTCGCCCCAGATATTGAAACAGACCCTTATGATCTCGGGTTTTGACAGATACTACCAGATAGTTAAATGCTTCAGGGACGAGGATCTCAGAGCGGACCGCCAGCCTGAGTTCACCCAGATAGACATAGAGATGTCGTTTGTCTCAGAAGACGACGTGATCTCAATTGTTGAAGGCATGATAAAAACAGTTCTTCAAGAAACAAAAGGGGTTGACGTAAGCATTCCTTTTTCGAGAATGCCTTACGAAGAAGCCATGGAGAGGTACGGAACCGACTGCCCCGATACCAGGTTCGGCCTCGAACTAAAAGATATCTCCTCCATATTCGAGAACTCGCAGTTCAAAGTTTTTCGCGGAGCTCTTGAGAAAGGCGGAGCGATAAAGGCGCTTAACCTCAAGGGAGGAGCCGAAAAGCTTACAAGAAAGGAAATAGACGATCTTACCGAATACGCAATCTCGCTCGGAGCAAAAGGGCTTGCGTGGATAAGGGTCGGCGAGGACGGATGGAACTCTCCCATAGTCAAGTTTCTAAGCGAAGAGGAACGCGAGCTTCTGGCCGAAGCCCTTTCGATGGAAAAAGGAGACATAGTGTTTTTTGGCGCCGACTCGGTTGATATGGTAAACCAGGTTATGTCAAACGTAAGACTCAGCCTCGGCCAAACTCTTTCGCTCGTTGACGAAGAAAAGCTTGAATTTCTCTGGGTAGTGGATTTTCCGCTTCTTAAGTACAGCCCCAAAGACAGAAGATACGTTGCTGTCCACCACCCTTTTACTGCCCCAAAGGATGAAGACGTGGAAAAAATTGAGGGTTCCCCGGGCGACGTGGCTTCAAAATCTTACGATATTGTCTTAAACGGAGTGGAGATAGGCGGGGGAAGCATAAGGATTCACAGAAAAGACATACAGCAAAAAGTGTTTGACGTTATAGGAATCGGAGAGGAGGAGGCACGGGAAAAATTCGGTTTTCTCCTTGAGGCTCTTGAATTCGGAGCCCCTCCGCACGGAGGTATAGCGCTCGGTCTCGACAGGCTCTTGATGCTCCTCTCGGGCGGAGAATCGATAAGAGACGTAATAGCTTTTCCAAAAACGCAGAAGGGATCCTGTCCCCTGACGGAAGCTCCCTCGGATGTCTCCCCGGAACAGCTCCTTGAAGTTGGAATAAGCCCTATCGCAAAAAAATCAGAAGACTGACCTTCCCCAAGCCTCCGCGTAACACTCCGAAACTCCGCAATCTGCGCTTTTGACCTTGTCAATCATAATCCAGCCACACCGACACTCATGCGCAGCATGTCAAACACTCCCAAAATTTTTCGGAAACGGCCTGAAGAATGATCAAGGCGTGAGATAAAACTGGAAAAGCTCCTTGAAGACGAAACCGAGCAATTTTGACGAAGCCAAAAAATCCTTGTTTGCTTTATATTTTTTTATGCTATGATTCTATGCGGTTACCGTTCAGAGCAGGCGGAAGGTGCATGGACATCTGGAAAAACTTTCACGGGCTCAATTCTGGTTACGTAATGGATCTTTACGAACGTTACGTAAGAGACTCTTCTTCAGTCGATCCCGCCACGAAAACCATCTTTAAAGGATGGAAACCCGATAATAAATACTCGTCTCTCAGGGTCGAGATAGAACCCGAGATCGAGAAAAACGGTTTCAAGCAGTCATCTGTAAGAGATGTAAACAAGGCCGTTGCGATCGCAAACATGGCGCAGGCAATCAGGAGGCACGGTCACCTGGCAAGCAGAATAGATCCCCTCGGGGGTCCCGTTCACGGAGACCTCACCCTGCACGCCGAAACTTTCGGACTTGACGAGGAAGAGCTAAGAGATTTTCCCTCGACTCTTGTAGGATGGCCTCTTTCGCAGAACTCACTTGACGCGCTTGACGGAATAAGAAAGCTGAGGAAAATCTACTCGTCCACTACGGGGTATAACTACGACCATATCTACGAAGCCGAAGAAAGAAGGTGGATGAGAGGCGCCATAGAATCGGGTGTTTACCGCCCTCCCCTAAACCCCGTTAACGAAGTGGAGCTTCTCGATACCCTCACCAAAGTGGAGGTATTCGAAAACTTTCTCCACAGGATTTTTCCCGGGAAATTCAGGTTCTCAATAGAAGGCGTCGACATGCTGGTGCCGATGCTGAATGAACTCATACACCTCGCCATCAAAGCCGACATACACCAGATAATTCTCGGCATGGCACATCGCGGAAGGCTGAACGTGATGCACCACGTGATGGAGAAGAACTACAAGTACACGTTGCTTAAGTTCAAGGACCCTGTTCTGGTAAGAGATTTCGCCGATGACATGGGATGGACCGGGGACGTAAAGTACCACGAGGCTGTAAAACGTGATATCCCGACGGGAGAAATGCTCGACCGCAACATGAGGATCACCATGGTTCCCAATCCCAGCCACTTGGAATCGGTAAACCCGGTAGTGCAGGGAATGTCGAGAGCATGCGGGATAAGCGACGATGCGACTGGTTCTCCGCAATTTGACCCGTCAACGGTAATCCCGGTACAGATTCATGGAGATTCGGCATTCATGGGACAGGGGATAAACGCGGAAACGCTTAATCTCTCCGCCCTTCCGGGCTACCGTGCCGGCGGAACCATACACATAATTACCAACAACCAACTCGGCTATACCACGCTTCCCTCCGACAGCAGAAGCACGCTTTATGCAAGCGATCTCGCCAAGGGGTTCGAAATACCGATTGTCCACGTAAACGCGGATGACCCGGTTGCCTGCATAGAGTCAATACGCCTGGCCTTCGGCTACACATCGAGATTCGAAAAACATTTCCTAATAGACCTCGTCGGCTACAGAAGGTATGGGCATAACGAGGCGGACGAACCGGGATTCACCCAGCCCATGATATACAAAAAGATAGACAGCCATCCCCGGGTGATGGACATCTGGGCGAAAAAACTGATAGAAAAAGGCACCGTCTCGGAAAAACAGGTAGAGCAGATACAGGAAGAACATATCAAGAAAATTGCCGAGGAATTCGAATCGATTTCCCCTGACGACTCCCCCGAAGAATCAACAGCACCTTCCCCGGAAAGAGGTATAGCCCAAAGAACGGTTACCAAGTTTCCCGACGAGACCCTGCGCGAACTAAACGACTCCCTGCTCTCGGTTCCCGAAGGATTTACGGTAAATTCGAAAATCGCCAGGATACGTGACAGAAGAAAAAACGTTCTCGACGACCCAAAAGAAAAGACAATTGACTGGGCCATGGCTGAAGAACTCGCCTACGCCTCCATAGTCGCGCAAGGCATTCCGATCAGGATAACCGGACAGGATTGCGAGAGGGGGACTTTCAGTCATCGCCACGCGGTGCTCCACGACTCTGAGAACGGCGCAATTCATATTCCCCTCCAGAGAATCCCGCAGGCGAAGGCGGCGTTCGAGATAAAGAACAGCCCGCTCAGCGAAAACGCCTGCCTAGGTTTTGAGTACGGCTACTGCGTCGAGAGAACAAATTGCCTTGTAATATGGGAAGCTCAGTACGGAGATTTCATAAACGGGGCTCAGACCATAGTGGATGAATATCTTGTATCGGCAAGGGCGAAATGGGGGCAGACCCCGTCCCTAGTTCTCCTGCTCCCTCACGCTTATGAAGGACAGGGACCTGATCACTCAAGCGGGAGGCTTGAAAGGTTCCTCATGTCGGCCGCTGAATACAATATAAGAATAGTAAACTGCTCCACTTCAGCGCAGTTTTTCCACGTGCTTCGCCGCCAAGCTCTCTTGCTTGAAAAAGATCCTCTTCCCCTGATCATCATGACTCCCAAGGGACTTCTCCGAAACCCGGTGGTAAACTCCTCCCTTAAGGACTTATCCGAGGGGAAATGGTTGCCTGTAATTGATGACCCGATGAGCGCCAGACAGGCGAAAAAAGTAAGGAGGCTCATATTCTGCAGCGGCAAGGTATACATTGATCTCATCTCAAGCGAACTCAGAGCAAAATCGCCCGATGTTGCGATAGCCAGAATCGAGCAGCTTTACCCAAGGCCCAAGGACGAGGTAAGCGCCGTTTTGGAGAGGTATGGTAAACTTGAAGAGGTGGTCTGGGTGCAGGAAGAGCCCCAGAACGCGGGAGCCTGGAAATACATGCTGCCTTTTTTCAGAAGAAAAATTATCAAGAAACGGTTTCCACTCAGTTATATAGGAAGAAAGCGCTACTCAAGTCCTTCCGAAGGACTTTCCTCCATGCACAAATACAATCAGGACCTGCTTGTGAAACAGGCATTCAGCATAGACGAAGTAGTGGAAGGGAATGAGGAAAGCGGCATAACCTGGCACAGGGATATCTGAAACAAACGCGCAAGCGAGGGAGAAAATGGCCAAAAACATCGTCGTTCCCCACTTGGGGGATTCCGTAATAGAAGCAACAATAATCAAGTGGACCAAGCAACAGGGAGACACGGTAAGACTTGGGGAGACCGTTGTTGAGCTTGAGACCGAGAAAGCTAACTTCGAAGTCGCCGCCGAAGCAACGGGGATTCTTGTGTCAATAGTGAAAAAAGCCGATGAGGATGTTGAAGTAGGAGACATCCTGGGAGCCATCGAGGTATCCACTAGCAAAGAGGATACAAAAAGCGATGCAGAGGCCCCTAAGAAAACTGAAGCCTCACCCCTACCGCCAACTGAAGAAATTCCGCAAGAAAAACAGCCTGAAGAAGAACCCGAGACCCGAGTGACTCCCGTCGCGAGAAATATCGCCGAGCAAAACGAAGTCGACCTCTCCCAGGTTGTACCCGAGGGAAACAGAATCACAAAAGATGATGTGGAAAAGCACCTTGAGTCACAGAAGGCCAGAGAAGAAATTCCGCAAGAAGCTCCCCCGGAGGAGAAAATTGCTGAAACCCCGGTTTCGCCAGACATCTTCCCCTCCCTCTCACAGCTTACCGCTAACAAAGAAAGAAGGATGAAAATGTCGAGACGTCGCAGGACTATCGCAAGACGTCTCGTGGAAGCTCAGCAGACAGCCGCCATACTTTCCACTTTTAATGAAATCGACATGTCTAACGTAATGGAGCTTCGATCGAAAAAAAAAGAGGCTTTCCGGGAAAAATACGGAGTGAACCTCGGTTTTTCCTCCTTTTTCGTAAAAGCCTCTATCGGAGCACTCAGACTGTTTCCTGAGGTAAATGCCGAGATCCAAGAGGATGAAATAGTCTACAAGGACTACTACGACATCGGAATAGCCGTAGGGGCCGAGGGAGGGCTTGTCGTTCCCGTAATAAGGGAAGCTGACAGAAAAACCTTCGCACAGATAGAAAAAGAAGTCAGAGAGCTTGCCGAGAAGGCAAACGCAAACACGCTTTCGCTCGATGAAATCTTCGGCGGGACTTTCACCATAACAAACGGAGGGGTGTACGGTTCGCTGATGAGTACCCCGATATTAAATCCCCCCCAGGTCGCAATACTTGGACTTCACAAGATAGAGGAGAGACCCGTGGCGGTTAACGGAGACATAGTGATAAAACCGATGATGTACACGGCACTCAGCTACGACCACAGGATAGTTGACGGAAGGGAAGCGGTTCAGTTCCTCGTAAAAATAAAGGAACTTATCGAAGACCCCGAGATTCTTCTTATCGAAGGATAAAACCGCAAGCATCTCCGCATAGGAAACAGTCCGGATGCGGTTAGCAAAAAACGTCTTTCCAGACCAGATTAAGAAATATCGGAAAACATCAATCCTGTTTGTAATAAAATGGGATTGCTTGCAGGGAGGCACTTTCTCATGTTAGCGAACATTAAATTCCCGCATGGTTTCTGTCGGTTCGCATTAGCGGTCTTTCTAGCGTTCTGCATCGCAGGCCAGGAATCAAAAGCGATGGAGGGCTTTTACGCAGGAGGAGCGATCGGCGGAGAATATGCCGACGCGGATTTTAAAAAATCGGTTGGTCGCATTCTTCCTAACACTCCCGTCGAATTCACCTCGGCAGAGGATAGCGCCCAAGGCTGGGTAGGCTCGTTTAAGGCTGTCCTGGGACATCGCTGGAATCTGCCTGGAAGAATATACTTCTCGGGGGAAATTGACGCTGCACTCAGACTGGACAATGACGTAACGGGTTTCCTTGAGGGCGCCATGGATCCTCAGAATCCTGACAACAACGTGTTCCCCGGGGACTGGTATCTTGACAAGAACTACAGCGTGGGTTTTAACGCGAGACTTGGGTATTCGCCCGAGGGAATCAGTTTTTGGGGCGAGGGAGGGTCGGTTTACGTAGTCGGGGGAATACAGTGGCTCGACGCGACGGTCAGAAGCGCACATGAAGGCATACTGCCCGATGGAGAAAGACTGGAGGGCGAGTATGGCTCGGACGTCTCCGCAATACCGTGGCTCGCCGGAGCTGGTATAGAAATTGGAGGTGCCAAGAGTCGTCTTGATCTGAGGATAATCTACAGCAGATACGATGTTGACTTCAGCGTGGAAGAGATTAATTCTCCTGAGCTTCGTTACGATCTTCGCTACGATTATGAGATAAGCGAATGGGGAGTCTACCTAGGTTACACTTGGTTCCTAGGATTCGGCCTGGGTACATGAGCTAAGAAGCGAGCGAACTTAACGTCGAGATCGGCGGATTCCGGTTCAATCTCAAGAAGCTTCACGAATGAGTTTCTATGAACTCGTATCCAGTTCAAGCATCTCGCCCCATTTTTCCGTTACATAAGCGAATAGTTTTTCGCGTTCTGCGTAACTACCCGCCTTGCCCATTATTTCGCGGGCGGAATCTCTTGATTCGCCAAGCAGCGCAGAATCTCTTATAAGGTTGGCAAAGTTGAAACCGGGAATTCCCGACTGTTTAGTGCCCATGAATTCCCCAGGTCCCCTGTTAGCAAGATCAAACTCGGAGATTCTGAACCCGTCCGAAGTTTCCCCCATTATTTTGAGCCTCTCTCCAGAATCCTCTCCCGACATGAATGAATACACTATATAACAAGTTGATTCATGTTCTCCCCTCCCCACTCTTCCCCTCATCTGGTGAAGTTGTGAGAGTCCGAAGCGTTCTGCGTTTTCTATAACCATGGCAGTGGCGTTGGGAACGTCGACTCCTACTTCTATCACCGTCGTGGAAACAAGAATGTCGCACCGCTTCACGAGAAAATCGTCCATCACTGCGTCTCTCTCATCGCTTTTCATCCTGCCGTGAAGAAGAGAGACGCGGAACTCGGAGAACTCCCCGCGCAGTTCCTCGACCATTCTGGTTGCGTGTCTTACGCGTTTGAAATCCTGATTCTCGGATTCCTCGATAAAGGGGTAGACAAAATAGGCCTGGTGCCCTTCTTCAAGTTTCTTTCTTATCTCATCGTAAAACCATGTTCGGTTTTTCCGGGTATCCCTGAGAACAAATGTCTCCACCTTCTTTCTTGAGGGAGGAAGCTCATCGATCACTGAAACCTCAAGATCTCCATACACGGTGATGGCCAAGGTTCTCGGAATCGGAGTAGCCGTCATAACAAGAACGTCGGGCACCATCGCTTTCCGTACAAGCTTAGCTCTCTGAACAACTCCGAACCTGTGCTGCTCATCTATTACCACGAATCCAAGAGCCTTAAAATCCACCGCTTCTGAGATCAGGGCATGGGTTCCAACCACGATGTCAGCCTGCCCGGTCTTTATCTCTTCATGGACGCGGGACCTGTCCGCCTTCGAAAGCGCACTTTTAAGAAGAACTACGCTTATTCCCATGTTCTCGGTGATTTGCCTAATATTTCGAAAATGCTGCTCAGCCAGTATCTCCGTCGGAACCATAAGTGCGCCCTGATAGCCGGACTCAACCGCCCGGAGCATGGAGACAAGGGCAACAAGAGTCTTTCCGCTTCCCACATCACCCTGAAGAAGCCTGTTCATTGGGTGGGAGGAAACCATATCCGCCCCTATCTCGGAGATAGCTCTTTCCTGAGCATGGGTAAGGCTGAAAGAAAGTGAGTGAAGAAGTTTTTCCGAAAGAGAACTTGCGGAACTAAAAGATATGCCTCGACTTTCGTCCACCTTTCGTTTTTTGGAGAAAAGGCCAAGCTGGAGGACGAAAAACTCGAAAAATATAACGGTTCTGTGGGCCCGTGAACCCGCAACCGATACAGGATCGTCAAAATCAACCGGCGGGACATCGCCGGGCGGGAAATGCACCTGCTCAAGGGCCTCGGGCAAATCCATCAGGTCGTGCTTTTCCCGAATGTCTTTCGGGATCAGTCCCGCGAAGTCCCGTGCGTAGCCGTCAAGAGCTCCTCTTACCGTCTCCCTCAGTCTTTTCTGAGTAAGACCTTCTGTAAGCGGGTAGACGGGAACTATTCTTCCGAACTGAAGAGGGTTTCCGATATCTTCTTCATCTTCTATTATCTCTATGTCCTGGGCAAGCGGATGAATTATCTGGAGAGTTCTGCCTCCCGGAGCAACTGATACCTTGCCGTGAATTATGAAGTTCGCACCCTTTTTAAAAATCCCCCTCAGGTAGGAAGGATTGTAATTAAACCAAGTGAGCCTAAGCCTGCCGGTCCCGTCGTAAATCACCACCTGAAAGAAGCTTCTCTTCCTGTTTCTTATGTCCGCCACGGAAACAACCTCGCCTCGAACAGTGCAGGAATCCCCTGGGACGATTTCCGATATGTCCGCTATCTTTCTGCGGTCATCGTATTTTCTCGGAGAGTAAAAAAGAAGGTCAGAAACGGTATGTATGGATTTTTTCGCAAGAAATCCCGCAATCCTCGATCCGACTCTCTCAAGACTCGTGACGCTCACAGAAGATGGGCTCCTACCTTGGGGAACCTTTCTTCTGGAAACGGTTGCTTTCTTGGGGATATTCTCGCGTTCGCTTTTTGTGACAATTTTTATTGTTTTGCGAACGGTCGATAGCGCAGAAGATATTTTTTTCTTCTTCTCTGCCCGCTCCAATTCCTCGAATCCGGAGAAAGAATCCCGAAGAGTGGTTATGAGAGTTTTTATTTCCGCAGGAGGACCGGATGTAAGGACTTTCGTGCATAAACTTCTTACGGTTCCCTCCAGACCGGCCATTCTGTCAAGATTCGAGAAATTATTCTTCGAGGCGAAATCAAGGGGGGTTTCCAGACGATTCAGAGATTTTTCCAGCTCGCCCCGCATAATGAATCAGACTTTTTCCGCTTTAGTGGCTTTTCTAACTATATTGCCGTCTTTATCGAGGTTGAGGGTGCTTTTGCACTTTGGATAGCCGCTGCAGCCGAGAAAGCGTCCGCGGCGGCTGCGGCGAACAACCATGGGTTTACCGCATTTCTCGCATTTTATGTCTTCACGGACCTCGGGAGCTTCCTTCTGCTTTATGACAATCCTGCCGTCCTGCCTCGTGAATTCCTTGGGGTTTTTGCAATCGGGATACCTTGAACAAGAAAGAAACTGGCCATAGCGCCCTTCCTTTATTACCATGGGGGCCCCACACTTGTCGCATTCTATATCTTCGCAGATCTCAGGGTCGGTTTTCTTGCCCACGATAATCTCTCCATCATCCGCCCTTGTAAAGTCCTTCGCGTTCTTGCATTCAGGATATCCGGAGCAGGAAAGGAACTGCCCGTAGCGCCCTTCCCTTATAACCATCGAAGCTCCGCACTTATCGCATTCTATATCGGTTGGAATTTCCAACTTGCGCCCCTCGATCTCCTCCTCGGCTCTGGTCACGCTCCTTGAAAAACCATCGTAAAAGCCCCGCAGCAACTCAACCCAATGAACTTCGCCTTCTTCTACCCTGTCAAGATCGCTTTCCATCCGGGCCGTAAACTCCTCGCTCATTATTCCCGGGAAACCCTCCACCAGAAAATCATTCACGGAAAAACCCAGGGTAGTCGGAACGAACCTTCCCTTCTGTCGTTCGGCGTATCCCCTGTCCTGTATTGTCGAAAGGATGGAAGCATAGGTCGAGGGCCGTCCGATACCCTTTTCCTCAAGCTCTTTCACGAGCGAACTTTCCGAATATCTGGGCGGCGGCTGAGTGAAATGCTGCTTGGGGTCAAGCTTTAAAAGAGAAAGAATATTTCCTCCCGAAAGTTCTGGGAGCCGCTTGTCCTCGTCCCTTTTCGAGTTCTTATCCGTACTGCTGG
The DNA here is from genome assembly GCA_964291665.2 of Thermodesulfobacteriota bacterium. GTDB lineage: Bacteria > Desulfobacterota_D > UBA1144 > Nemesobacterales > Nemesobacteraceae > Nemesobacter. The sequence goes on from OZ219814.1 coordinate 273,109, forward strand.
TTTCTTCTTTTTCAGTGGCCTCCTCATAGGCGGCTGTAAAACCCGGGAACTTCATCACGTTGCCAGTGGCCCTGAAAATGGCTTCGCCCGCCGTGATGTCAACACGAGTCTGATCGTATATAGCCGGAGACATCTGCGAAGCAATGAACCTTTTCCATATAAGGGAATAAAGCTTGTACTGGTCTTCGGTGAGAAACTTCTTGAGATCTTCGGGGCGCCTTGAAGGAAAAGTGGGCCTTATGCATTCATGGGCGTCCTGTGCGGATTTTTTCAGCTTAAAGGTATTCGGACGCCCCGGCACGTAATCCCCTCCGTAATTCTCGGATATGAACCCCCTTGCTTCAGCCACGGCGTTATCAGAGGCCCTTACCGAATCGGTTCTCATATAGGTTATAAGTCCTACGGGCCCCTTGCTTCCAAGTTCAATTCCCTCGTAGAGTCCTTGGGCAACCAGCATGGTCTTTTTCACGGAGAAGCGGTATTTTTTCGAGGAATCCTGCTGAAGGGTGCTTGTTATGAAAGGAGGAAGAGGTTTTCTTCTACGTTCTTTCTTTTCGATCGTCCCTACGACAAAATCCTTTCCCGAGAGCGCGGAAAGGATTTCCTCTGACTGCTGCGCGTCTTCGATCTTGGCCTTTTTCCCTCGAAACATGTGGAGCGAAGCCGTGAAGGCATCTACATCGGGGTCCGCAGCCCTCTTAACAAGCGCGTCGAGGGTCCAGTATTCCCTCGGCTTGAAATTCTGAATCTCCCTTTCCCTATCAACGACGAATCTGAGAGCGACGCTCTGCACCCTCCCGGCGCTCAGCCCCTTTCTAACCTTCTTCCAGAGAACAGGACTCACCTTGTAACCGACGATCCTGTCAAGAATTCTTCTTGCCTGCTGAGATTCGAAGCGGTCTGTGTTAATAGCAAGGGGTTTACTCATTGATTCCCTTACTCCCGCTTCCGTTATTTCGTGTATAAGAACCCTGTGGACCTTGTCCCAGAGATTAAGGCGGTTTGCGATGTGCCACGCGATCGCTTCCCCTTCTCTGTCCGGGTCGGAGGCAAGATAGACTCTTTCCGCGTCCCGCGACGCTTTTTTCAGATTCTCGAGATATTTGGTTTTGCCCTTTATGACGGTATATCTGGGCTTGAAATCGTTTTGGATATCCACTCCGAGACTGCTGCTCGGAAGATCTACTAGATGCCCCGAAGAGGCTTCCACACGGAAATCCCGGCCGAGATACTTCTTTATTGTTCTCGCCTTTGAAGGAGATTCGACTATAACAAGGGATTTAGCCATAAGAGTAGTTGTTCCGCAAAATCTGTCTAAATCTTATAAAAAGTCTACGGAATCTGTCAATACCGACGTAACCCATTCCCCAAGTCCGCTACAGGGTATCAAACTTCTATGCTCCGCACAAGGGCCTCGTTGGCATTATACCATCTGAGCGAATTTTCAATGCCGCTCTCGATATCAAAGCAGGGCTCCCAGTCCAGAACCTTTTTCGCCTTGTCTATGTTTGCCAGTGTAACCTTGATATCGGAGGGATGAGGGGGGTGGCAAGTGATTTTAGCCTTTTTGCCGGTCCGGCGCTCTATTACACTTATGATTTCATTCAGGGAAACAGAGGCAGCACTTCCGAGGTTTATTATCTCAAAGCCCAGATTCTTTATCGCCGAGACCGTACCCGCCGCTATATCGTCAACGTAGGTAAAATCCCTTTTCTGTTCCCCGTCGCCGAGTACTACTATTTCCTCTCCCTCGTTTATCCACTTTATGAACCGAAAAACGCTCATGTCGGGCCTTCCCGCGGGGCCGTAAACCGTAAAATAGCGAAGCACCGAGATGTCTATTCCGTAAAGAGCGTTGTAAACCGAGCAAAGACCTTCGGCCGATTTCTTTGAGGATGCGTATTGAGAAAGCTGATAATCGGTCTTCATGTCCTCCACGAAGGGAATTTCGTTTTCCCCGTAAACGCTTGAAGTCGAAGCGAGGACGAACTTACCTATTCCTTCTGAGCGGCAAAATTCAAGGAGATTAAGGGTCCCAGCCACATTGGTAGAGTAATATATCCAGGGATTCTCAATGCTCTGGCGAACCCCGGCGCGGGCTGCGAGGTTGATAACACAGTCAATCCGGCCACCTCCGCAAAGACTCTTTATTTCCTCGCACACCGAAATAAGTCTGGGGTTGTCCGATATGTCGCACTCGAAGAAACTGAATTTCTCAAGCTTTCTGAGAGTTTCAAGCCTGTGGTATTTGAGTCTCACGTCATAAGCATCGGACATGTTGTCGAGCCCGAAAACAGAATCTCCACGCTCAAGAAGAAGCTCGCACACTTTGGCCCCTATAAATCCTGCGCAACCCGAAACAATTGTATTCATGATGGTAAAGACAACTCCCAGTCTGTTCTCATTACCTGCCGATTCCAAAATACTCGATATCCATAGCCTCAAGTTTCATGTAATCATAGATATTTCTTCCATCAAATATCACCGGGGTCTTCATCAGTTCCTTTATCGTCTCGAAGTTAGGCTGTCTGTACTGACTCCACTCGGTGTGAATCACAAGGGCGTCCGCCCCCCTGCAGGCATCATAGTAGGACTCGAAATAATCCACTCTGTCTCCTAATACGGCTCTCGCGTTTTCCATGGCGGCGGGGTCGTGGACGGCAACAGAACATCCGGCATCAAGAAGTCTTTCTATCACGTAAAGCGATGGGGCCTCTCTTATGTCATCCGTGTTGGGTTTAAACGAAATTCCCCACACGGCAACTCTTTTTCCTCCAAGATCAGCGAAAAACCCGGCTATCTTATCGAAGAACCTCTCCCTCTGAGCGGTGTTCACGCGGTCAACCGCGGTTACCACTCTGGGTTGATAACCCACACCATGGGCCATTTTCTCAAGGGCTTTGACGTCTTTTGGAAAACACGACCCCCCGTATCCGATTCCCGGGTAGAGGTAATATCTGCCTATCCTTGCATCGGAACCCACCACCGAGCGCACCTCGGACACGTTCGCACCCAAAAGTTCGCACAGGTTGGCTATATCGTTCATAAACGATATCCTGGTGGCAAGCATTGCGTTTGAAGCGTATTTTGACATTTCAGAAGACCGGATGGAAACAACTATCGTCCTGTCAGCAGACCTCATAAAAGGAGAGTAAAGCTCTCTGAGAACCGAACCTACCGATTCATCTTCGACTCCTATTACCACCCTGTCGGGCTTAAGAAAGTCCTCAATCGCCGCTCCTTCCTTGAGAAATTCAGGATTTGACGCCACGCCGAATTCCTGATCCGTGAGGGACTTTATAGTGTCGCGCACTTTCTCGGTAGTGCCCACAGGAACCGTGCTTTTGGTCACGACTATCTTGTATCCGTCAAGATTGCTTCCTATCGACCGCGCAACTTCGAGAACAGAAGAGATATCCGCCTCGCCGTCTTGCGCCTGAGGAGTTCCGACCGCAATGAATACAAGAAAGGATTCCCTGACGGCCGAAGCTATATCGGTTGTAAAGGAGAGCCTTCCCTCATCTATATTGGTGCGCACCATCTCATCAAGACCCGGCTCGAAAAAGGGAACTTCAGCGCGCCGAAGGCTCTTGATTTTGCTTTCATCTATGTCAACGCACACAACGCTGTTCCCGCTTCCCGCTAAACACGTCCCCGTGACAAGCCCCACGTAACCCGTTCCTATAACGGCTATCTTCATCTGGCAAGTTTCCTCTGATAAATGCGCAAGCAACCCTCGCGCAGGGATTTTCAACCAATTAAAAGACAAGATAGGGTACAACAAATCCTCAAAAAATAAACAGAACCGAGGAAAACCCGCGATGGACAAAGTATAGTTACAGGGAAAAAACTAAGGAGGCACATCTTGAAATCTCATACCGAGTATCTGTGGTTTAACACGGACAAAAAAAGGGAGTTCGTTCATATAACTCCAACGGTAAGACAGATCGTGCAGCAAAGCGGCATAACCGAGGGATTTGTCCTCGTGTCCGCGATGCACATAACGGCTTCTGTCTTCGTAAACGACCTCGAGCAAGGGCTTTTCGAGGACATATGGGAGTGGCTTGAAGGCATCTCTCCCTTCAGGGAAGATTACAAACACCACCGCACGGGGGAAGATAACGGTGACGCTCACTTGAAAAATCTCCTCATGCACCACCAAGTGGTGGTTCCCGTTACAGAAGGAGACCTTGACCTCGGCCCCTGGCAAGAAATCTTTTATGGGGAGTTTGACGGAAAGAGAAGAAAAAGGGTGGTCGTGAAGGCTATCGGGATATGAAAAAGAGACGAGAGAGCAAAAAACCCAGAATATTCATAGACAGCCGTGGCAGGTGGTTTCACGACGGGGTCAGAATAACCCACAGGTGGACATACCTTGAGAACAACAAAAACCTCGACGTAGACGCAGACGGGAGACTCTTCGTTGAAGAGCAAGGAAGCAGAGTTTATGTCGAGTGCGAGGATACCCCTTTTGTTGTTACGATGGTGAGCAAAACGGAAGACGGTTTTTCAATAAGGTTAAACGACGAATCCCGGGAAAAACTGGATTTTACGACTCTCACTATAGCCGAACAGAACATACCTTACCTAAGGGTGAAGAACGGGAAATTCGAGGCTAGGCTGCTTCGCGCAGCTTACTACGAACTAATGAGATACGCAGGAAAAGACGAAAAAGGCTTTTACCTAGAATTCGAAGGAGGTAAATACTACCTGCACACAGTTCAGAAGCCGTAAAAAATACAACCAAGTTTGTTGTGGAACCATTAAAGGCTTATAGACTTCAAGAACTCTTTTTTGAACCAGATTTAAGAACCGTCCAATTAGATTTGTTTGAAACCTGTTAGGGCATGAATTACAATGTCCTTGCAAATTATCGGCTCCATCGGTTCAGAAAACAGATTTTGCAGTGCAGGCCATAAAACCGTGTATTGAAATCGCCATCAGCCTTGGCAATGAGATTGGAGAAAAAAATGCCGCAAATTGAAATTATTACGGTTTCGTCGCAATTGGCACAATCGAGGTCTTTACGGCCTGCAGTTTCGGCAACAGCTATGCGTATTATGCTAGCGATATCCACACTAGCGAAAACCCATACGGGAATGCGTCATGGAGGACTGGGTTGACTTGCTGGGGTTATACCGGGGCCGAAGGTCCCGATAATTGGGGCTCGCTATCGCCGGATTATGCGACCTGCGCTATCGGACGCATGCAGTCACCGATTGACATCACCGGTGCCTTTCCCGTCAAGGGACCGGCACTGAAATTTGATTACAAGCCCTCTTCTCTGAAGATTCTAAACACTGGACACACCCTCCAGATAAATTACGCACCCGGCAGCACACTGACTGCAGCAGGTGAAATTTACGAACTGTTGCAGTTTCACTTTCACGTTCCGAGCGAACACGCCTTTGATGGTTTGCACACGGCGATGGAGGCACATTTCGTACACAAAAATCTAGCAGGCGCACTGGCAGTGGTTGGTGTTATGATGGAAGTAGGCACACAAAACCATGCTCTTGCTGCGACGTTTGACAACGTGCCGACCGAGGCAGGAATAGAAGTTGAGGTTGCGGGCACGACAGTGGACGCATCTGCGATACTGCCGACGGCGACCACCGACTACTTCTATTACAAGGGGTCGCTCACCACTCCTCCCTGCAGTGAGGGAGTACACTGGTTCCTTTTTCCAGACGCAATTGAGGTGAGTGCGGAACAGGTCGCAAATTTTGAGCGGATGTTCGGACATAATGCACGTCCGTTACAAAAGCGCAACGACCGTCTGCTGATTGTATCTTCGTAGTTTCAGTGAAAAACCCCGCACACCCTTGCAACCAACTCATCGGTGAATATCCTTCCCTTGGCGGTGAGTCTGAGGCGGTCGCCGTCGGTGAGAATAAAACCGTCAGATTCAAGGTATTCGAGGCCAGGGGCATCAGGTTCGCAGCCGAAGCGTTTCTTCAGGCCTTCAATTCCTACTCCGTCGCTTAGCCGAAGTCCCATAAGAAGCTTATCTTCAAGGGCTGTGGCCCGCGAGAGATTATAAGAGGCACAGACGGCATCTCCGTCGCCCGCAACCCGCTTCATGTAAAGCTCGGGATTCCTTACGTTTGACCATCTTATTCCCCAACCCTCTTCTCCACCCCAGCTAATGTGGGAATGGGCTCCGGCACCCACGCCTAGGTAATCATGACAGTTCCAGTAAATAAGGTTATGCCTGCACTCGTAGCCGCGCCGGGCAAAATTCGATACTTCGTAATTTCCGTACCCTTCTGCCTCGAGAATCTGCCGCGCGCTCCGCATGAACTCGACCAGAACTGAGTCATTGGGAAGAGAGAGTTTCCCTTTGCGCCAAAGCGTCGCAAACTCGGTGCCGGGCTCAATTGTAAGGCAGTAAGCGGATATATGGGTTGGAGAGAACCTCAGGGCGGTGCGTATATCACTTTCAAACTCTTCCCGGGTTTCCTGCGAGCTTCCGTATATAAGATCAAGATTATAGTTGTGAAAACCGGCGTCCCGGACGTCAACAAGCGCACGGATGCAGTCATCTGGAGTGGTGAATCTCCCGTAGAAATCAAGCTTTCTCTGCGAAAAAGACTGCACGCCGACGCTTATTCTGTTTACCCCAACGCGCATGAGTGAAATGAGCTTTTCCCTGTCAGCGGTTCTCGGGTTTACCTCAAGGCTCACTTCTACCTCAGGCGAAAAGGAAGCAATCGAGGCGAGTTTCTCCATTACTATCCCTACGCTTCTTGGTTTAAAAAGTGACGGGGTCCCTCCCCCGAAAAACACCGTGCTTATCTCTCTGCCTTCAATAGTGCCCCGGGAACTTTCAATTTCCCGTTCCAGGGCACGGACGTAATCATCTTCCGGAAAGTTGCCATTAGTCCCATAAGAGTTAAAATCACAGTAAGGACATTTGGTAAGACAATACGGAATATGGACATATACGCCTAGGGGCGTTTGGTATTTATCGATATTCTCTTTCATCCGCACTCAAGCGACGCACCACGGTTGCCACATGATGAGTATACCGAAAAATCTCCTCCTTCTTTTCAGTTCACTACTGCTGCTTTCCCAGACCGCGTGGGCACAGAAAGTAATCCCGGTTGAACGGGCCGTCGAGATAGCGCTGCTTAACAGCCCGGAACTCCGGATTTCCCGCTCCGAGGTCAACATCTCGAAATCAATACTCAGGCAGACAAAGGCTCCCCTTTATCCCCAGCTCAGCGGAAAGCTCGTAGTGCCATTTGTGGGAAGGGAGTCCGGTTTTTACGTCGACCAGATGATATGGGACTTCGGAAAGACTAAAGCCAGGATAAGGGCAAGAGAACATCATCTGGAATCCTCAAGATACTTGCTTACGGGCTCAGAAACGATGCTCGTGCGCGACACGCGCATCGCCTACTATCGGGCGCTTTCCGAGAAAAACCGGCTTGAGGGAGCGGCTACTGAAACCAAGCGCATGGAATGGCTCCTTGAGAAAACAGAAGAGCTTTTCGCCGTCGGGAAAAAGTCCGCCCAGCAGCTAAGCCAGGCGGAAATCGACCTGCAACAGGCAAAACTCGAACTGGTTTCAAGAGAAAACTCCTACGAACTCGCCATGCTTAACCTAAGACATCTGATGAACGACCCCTCGCTCGGGCAATTCGACATCCGTGAGGATCTTGCCTACGAGAAAGTACACGAAACCAGAGAAGATCTTGTCAGCTTCGCCCTTTCCGAAAACACAGAGATAAAGAGTCTTCTGGCGGACCACGACGGAATAAGGGCCTCGATTGCGGAGACTAGGGGAAAATTTCTCCCGTCGATATTCGGCAGGGCAGCGTACAGATTTGAAGGAGAAGGCGCCCAGACGCCGGCTTTTATCGCCGGACTCGGCGTTAGGATTCCCATCTTCGAGGGATTCTCAAGGTTCGGCCAGATGTCGCAGTCAAGGGCTGAACTCACAAGAAACGAGGCGCAAACCGAGCTGCTCAAGAACAGAATAATCCTCTCGGTCGGGGAACTCTATCTCGAACTCAAGCACCTTGAGAAAAAAATAAAAATACTTAGGGATTCAGAATCGATATCGGAGAAAAACCTGCTTCTGGCCAAGGAAAGATACGAGTCGCGAAGCGCCTCGAAAATAGAATTTGCCCAAGCGCAGGCGCTTTACGAGGAGGCGGTAGCGAACTACAAAAACTCCATATATGACTATAAAATAGTAAGGTTAAGGCTGTTAAGCCTCTGCGGAAAAGAGATACAATGAAAAATTTCCCCCGCTCAAAGCTCCTCTACGCCGTCGCCGCCGTAGTAGTTATTGCCGCATATTTCATTTTTTTCGGACAGAAAGAAGGCCGTATAGAATACGTGACGCAGAAAATCGAGATAGGAGACATAACTTCTCTGGTAAGAGCTTCTGGAACCTTAAAACCCACGAAGGAAGCGAGGATATATTCAGAGATAAACGGAACAATAAAGGAAATCCGCTCGGAGATAAACGACGAGGTCACAAAGGGCCAGGTGCTGGCCCTCATGGAGGAGCCGGAAGGCCTTTCGGGAGATGTCGAATACTTCAGGGAAATCCTTAAGAAGACCACAACCGACCTTGAGATTTCAACCAACTCGCACGGGGCAAACGAGAGACTTTACGAAAAAGAGCTTATTTCCCGTGAGGAATTCAACCTGTCTCTCTCAGAGTACAGCGCGGCAGTTGCCGCCCGGGAAAAAGCCGAGGCCGATCTGGACACTGCGCAGAGAAAACTCGACGCAACGCGGATCACTTCCATGCTCGACGGCATGGTGCTTGAAAAAAACATCATAATCGGCGAACAGATACACCCGAACAAATCCGAACCACTGTACGTACTGGCCGAGAACCCCAGAACTCTTCATCTGGTTTCAAACGTAAGCGAAGCAGACATAGGAAAGATAAAAGAGGGTCAGGATGTCCTCTTCAGAGTTGACGCGTTTCCGGGCAAGCATTTCAGCGCAAGGGTAAAGCAAGTGGCAAACTCCCCCAGCATAAAAAACGATGTCGTCACCTACGACGTAACGTGCCTTGTCGAAAACCCGGAACTTGAGCTAAAACCCGGCATGACCGCCGAAGTGAAGAAAGTCATATCAACAAAAAAAGACGTGCTTAAAGTTCCCACCGCTGCACTTCGTTTCATTCCCCCGAAATCTTCAGCCGTCGCTACCGAAAAAGGTGAAAACGTCTGGGTCCTCAAGCAGGGAAAACTCTCGCCAGTAGTAATAGAGACCGGAATAAGCGACGACTTTCACACAGAAGTTCTAAGCGGTCCACTTTCCGAAGGCGACCCGATAGTGGTTGAGTACACGATTTCCGGCGGAAACAACAAAGGACCGGGCTTCGCGCTTCCCCAGCCGAAAAGATTCTGATGACACCGCTCGTAATCAAGCTTAAGAACATCGGCAAAACCTACTCGAACGGAAAAGTCGAGGTCGAGGCGCTTCGATCCGTAAACCTTGAGATAGCACAAGGAGAATTCGTCGCCATTATGGGATCTTCGGGATCCGGCAAAAGCACCCTTATGAACATTCTCGGCTGCCTGGACACGCAGAGCAGCGGAAACTACATGCTTGACGGCACCGACATAATGGGACTTGAAAGCGATGAGAAGGCGGAAATACGGAGCACGAAGATTGGCTTTGTCTTCCAGAGCTTTAACCTGCTGCCGCGAACCACGGCGCTTGAAAACGTGGAACTGCCGCTGGTCTACTCAGGCATGCCGGGGGCCGAGAGAAAAAAATTTGCCTCGGACGCACTTTCCCTCGTGGGACTCGCAGACAGAGCGGATCATCTTCCCAACCAGCTCTCTGGGGGACAGCAGCAGAGAGTGGCGATAGCCAGGGCGGTCGTAAACAACCCGAGGATGATACTCGCGGATGAACCGACTGGGAACTTGGATACGGCAACGAGTTACGAAATAATGAAGATATTCAGGGACCTGAACGAACAGGGAAAAACTATAGTAATGATAACGCACGAAGAAGATATAGCCTCTCACTCGAAAAGAATAATAAACCTGAAGGACGGGGAGATCATCGAGGACAGACCAAACGGCCCGATTTGACTCTGCCGCCCCTCGCAAGCTGCGAAGCCGCAACTTGCAGTATTTCGATTGAGAACGCAACCGGGTAGCAGCCCGCTTCTGGCTGCCCGCAGTCCGGGCTGGAGGATCGCCCAGAGGCTCTAATCAGTCCTCTTCCGGCATCACCACGAATTCTGGATAGGCTTCCATGCCCAGTTCGCCCACGTCTTGGCCGATGGCCTCGACAGCCTCTGAGACCCGTAACCCCAAGATCCGGTCGATGAGAAACCACAACAGCATCGATGACCCAAACACAAACACGCCGATGGCCAAAATGCCGATGATCTGAGCAGAGAGGCTTCCCCCGGCGGCGATGCAGACCGCCAACGTCCCCCAGATGCCAGTGCAGAGATGAACGGGGACAGCACCCACGACGTCGTCAATCTTTATCATTTCCAAAGACTTCATGGACAACAGGCAAACCATGCCCCCGATCGCTCCGATCACTATTGCCCAGTGATGCTGGACGATATCCGGCGCCGCTGTGATCGCGACGAGACCAGCAAGAGCGCCATTAAGTCCGGCAAACAGATCGACACGGCCCAGCACGGGTCGGGAGAGACTCAGAGCTGCCAGAACCCCAGCCCCCGCAGCCAGGTTGGTGTTGGAGAAGATGTTGCTCACCGCCACGGCGTCGAATGCGCCGCTTAGGGCCAGCTGCGAACCGCCATTGAAGCCGAACCAGCCCAGCCACAGGATAAAGACGCCGAGAGTGACGACCGGAACATTGGATGGAGGAGTCGCCTTGACACTGCCATCAGCCCGGAACTTGCCCGAGCGCGGCCCAAGCATGATAGCCCCCGCGAGTGCTGCCCAGCCTCCTGTGGAGTGGACCACGGTGGAACCGGCAAAGTCCTTGAACCCCAATTCAGCCAACCAGCCCCCAGCCCAAGTCCAAGCGCCAACGACTGGATAGATGACCGCGGTTAACACAGCGATGAAAACGAAGAAAGGCCACAGCTTCACGCGCTCGGCCAGAGTGCCTGAGACAATCGAAGCCGTGGTCGCCACGAACACCATTTGGAAAAACCAGTACGACATCGCCGAGTAGCCGCTCTCGACTACGGCCGCTGTGGCTGCTTCCTCGCCGCCCAGCAGTGCCACTTCATCGGCGGTCGTGCCGTAAAGGAATTCAAGCGAACCAAACCAGCCGCCCGGCTCGACGCCGACATACATGATGTTGAAGCCGACCAGGTAGTACGCCAGTCCGGCAATGGAGTAGAGACCAATGTTCTTCAAACAAATGACCGAAGCGTTCTTTGTCCTTACCGAACCCGCCTCGAGCATTGTGAAGCCTGCTGCCATCCACATCACGAGGGCACCCCACACAAGGAACCCAAACGTGTTGAAGACGAACTGTGCCTCGCCCTCGACGGCGGCCCGTGCGGGCGTAGGCAACAAGACGCAGAGCAGTAGAATCGCGACAATGCCGAATCTAGTCACAACCCAAGCAGCAGCATTCCGAGAGCCCTTAAATAACCGAAAGTCATGGATGATCATAGTTGGTTTCTACCTCCTTCTACGATGGACAGCGGCCCACAACAAGCGACAAGACCAAGACGCGGCCTTAGTATAGAGCATAGCGCTTTCCGGTGTTCGTGTTGAGATCAAGTCCAAAATAATGCCGGATTGCCCAATCGCCGAAAAAATATTTCTTTATTTCCTATTAGAACACGCTTTGAGCAACAGCTCAATAAAAAACAGGAACTGTCAAATCATGATGACTTGAAACCATGTAGGGGCTCCAAGCTGATTCTACACCGCAGTGAACAAGCGATTCCGCCGGTTTTATCATGAAATCCAGATGTCTGTAACTTCCAGACGTGAAAGGAAATCTTTGTTCCGTGTTGGAGATTATCTCTTTTGCGCCGCTGATTTTACGAGATGTTTGAAAAATACTTCCAATTCCGTACAATCAAACCCAAATCAGAGTGGTCCGCTTCATAGTTGAACAAACGACTCAAGAGGAAACCAAAATGTCAAAGATAAACAAAATAAAAGCGAGAGAGATACTGGATTCAAGGGGAAATCCAACAATAGAGGTGGAGGTGCACTGCTCAGACGGAGCCTTCGGTCGGGCGATGGTTCCCTCGGGGGCGTCGACCGGAGAGCACGAAGCGCTTGAGCTTCGGGACGGGGAGAAGCGCAGGTACATGGGAAAAGGGGTCTTGGGGGCGGTAAAGAACGTCCACGACATAATAGCTCCGCGCCTTGAAGGTCTTGAGGTGCGCAACCAAACCCTGATAGACCGCACCATGATAGAACTTGACTTGACGGAAACAAAGTCCCGTCTCGGAGCGAACTCCATTCTGGGCGTGTCGCTTGCCTCGGCCAGGGCGGCCGCGAACTCCGAGGGAACCTCTCTTTTCAGCTACCTCGGAGGCGAAAACGCCGATACCCTTCCCGTACCGCTTATGAACATAATCAACGGCGGCGCTCATGCGGACAACAACCTTGATTTTCAGGAATTCATGATAGTTCCCCACGGTTTCTCCACTTTCCGGGAAGCCCTTCGGGCGGGGGTGGAAACCTTCCACGCACTTAAATCCATACTCAGCGCCAAGAACCTCTCGACAGCCGTCGGAGACGAAGGAGGCTTCGCACCTTCCCTGGAATCAAACGAAGAGGCGCTCGAATGCATAATAGAGGCCATATGGAAAGCTGGATACAACCCGGCAGAGCAGATATCAATAGCGCTTGACGTAGCCTCAAGCGAGTTCTTCCGCGAGGGGCGTTATCATGTGGAGCGAAAAACCGTGCCGGTCGCCGACTTAATGGGAATATACGAGGAGTGGATAAAAAAATATCCTATCGTTTCGATAGAAGACGCTCTGGATGAAAACGACTGGGAAGGCTGGAAGACGCTGACGAAAAAAATAGGTTCCGCCGTCCAGCTCGTCGGAGACGATCTTTTTGTAACGAACACGAAGAGACTCTCAGACGGAATAGACTCGGGCGTGGCAAACTCCATACTCATAAAGGTAAACCAGATAGGAACGCTTACCGAAACCCTCGAGGCTATTGAGATGGCCAAGCAGGCGGGTTATAGTTACATAATATCCCATCGTTCGGGAGAAACAGAGGACTCGACGATAGCGGATATCGCAGTTGCCACAAACGCCGGTCAGATAAAAACCGGGTCGGCGTCCCGAAGCGACAGAATAGCAAAGTATAACCAGCTTCTGCGCATAGAGGAGGAGCTTGGGGAAAAAGCGCGGTTCGGGAATGAAAAAACGGCGCTCTGGAGCAGTTAACGATGGCGGGAAAAACTCTTTTTGACAAAATCTGGGAATCGCACCTCGTGCACGAAGAAGAAGGCAAGCCGTCCCTTCTCTACATAGATCTTCACCTTGTGCACGAAGTTACCTCTCCCCAAGCGTTTGAAGGGCTGAGAATTACGGGACGAGAAGTAAGAAGGCCTGACCTTACTTTCGCCACGATGGATCATAACGTGCCGACCACCGACCGCAGCGGACCCATTTCGGATCCCATATCCGCAAAACAGATAGAGGCCCTGCGGCAAAACTGCAAGGATTTCGGGATAACGCTCTTCGGAATAAGAATAAACAATCACTCTCAGGGCATAGTGCACGTTATAGGTCCCGAACTAGGCCTCACAAAACCCGGGATGACCATAGTGTGCGGAGACAGTCACACTTCCACCCACGGAGCGTTCGGAGCGCTCGCCTTCGGTATAGGAACAAGCGAAGTGGAGCACGTTCTGGCGACGCAGTGCTTAAGACAGAACCGTCCGAAGGTGTTTGAAATAAGGGTTGAGGGCGAACGCCAGTACGGGGTTACAGCAAAGGACATAATCCTGGGCATAATCGGACATATAGGAACCGCGGGGGCTACCGGGACCGTGGTCGAATACCGAGGAGAAGCGATAGAGGCGCTTTCCATGGAAGAGAGAATGACGGTGTGCAACATGTCGATAGAGGGGGGCGCCAGGGCCGGAATGATAGCACCCGATCAAAAGACCTTCGAGTACGTGAAGGGCCGCCGGTACGCACCGAAAGACGGCAATTATGAAGAAGCCCTTGAACACTGGCAGACCCTGCACACGGACCCCGACGCCGTTTTCGACAAATCAGTGACCCTTGACGCCCGCAAGATAGCTCCGCAGGTAAGCTGGGGAACCAACCCGGGAATGGTAACGGACGTAACTTCAAAGGTGCCCGATCCCAGGGAGTGCGAAGACTCAAGCAAGAAAAAATCGATGGAACAGGCCCTTGAATACATGGACCTCAAGGCAAACACCCCGATAACGGACATACACGTTGACAGAGTGTTTATAGGTTCCTGCACGAATTCCAGAATGGAGGATCTTCTGGCGGTTGCGAAGCTCGTAAAAGGCAGGAAGGTAGCCGACGGAGTAAACGCAATGGTGGTTCCAGGTTCCCAGCTTGTAAAGAAAAAGGCAGAGGAAATGGATCTTCACAAGATATTTACCGAGGCCGGATTTGAGTGGCGCGAGTCGGGATGCAGCATGTGTCTTGGAATGAACCCTGACATACTGGCCCCCGGGGAAAGATGCGCCAGCACGTCCAACAGGAATTTCGAGGGTCGCCAGGGGAAAGGGGGAAGAACCCATCTGGTAAGCCCTATAATGGCAGCCGCGGCGGCAATCACGGGACATTTTGTGGACGTGCGCGGCTGGGAAATAGAAAAGGGGATCTGAAACATGGAGAAACTTCAAAAGGTATCGGGAAAAGTAGCGGCTCTTGACAGAATGAACGTCGACACCGACCAGATAATCCCCAAGCAGTTCCTAAAACGCATCGAGAGAACGGGGTTCGGGGAATTTTTGTTTTTCGACTGGAAATATAACGACGACGGAACCTTAAACGAGGATTTCGAACTCAACCAGACGAGATACACCGACGCGTGCATACTTCTGACACGGGAGAATTTCGGAAGCGGAAGCTCCAGGGAACATGCCCCCTGGGCGATAAGGGAAGCGGGGTTCAGGGTAATTCTGTCTCCCTCATTTGCGGATATTTTCTACAACAACTGTTTTAAGAACTCGATACTTCCCATAGTCCTCTCCAAGGACAGAACGGATGAGCTTTTCCGCCTTGTATGGGAAAATGAAGGTTATTCCCTTGAGGTTGACCTGGTTGAAAAATCCGTAACGGGGGAAGGGATAAGCTTTTCATTCGAGATAGACGATTTCAAAAGAAAAGTGCTTCTTGAAGGGCTTGATGACATATCGCAGACCCTTGAGTTAGAAAACAGCATAGAAAAGTATGAAAAACTTTTCATAAACGAGAGAGAGTGGGTTCTTCCTGACGAGCGGAAAAGCCTTTAATCCCCGTCCAACCTCCCCGTTTTTATTTTCTGAAGAAAAGATTGCCCAGAAGCGTGAGCAGGATGCTCAGCACTATGCAGGTTGCGATCGGAAAATAAAAACTAAGGTTCTCTTTTTCGATTTTTATATCTCCAGGAAGTTTCCCGAAGAAATTAAGCTTCGCCGCATAAGGCAGCATGACTCCGAGCGCTATTAGCACCGCACCGAGAATGATTATGATTCTTGCGGCTTCGCTTACGTTCACACAAAAAAAGATAACCGCATAAAAACAATTGAGAAATTCTCCGCAGTCTCAAAGTTTTTCCGAGCATTCGCAATTGATGGTCCTCGATAACGATTGCGTTCCAATTGTTTCTTGGTAATAATAGGAAAATTCTAAGACCTTAGCAGCACTAACAACCTCTCAGGAGAAATTCAAATGAAATGCAAAAAAACCTTTTTAGTCTTGGCTATGATAGTCGCGGGATTTTTCATAACTTCCTGTGGGGATAACGATGATGAGACCCTGACCATACTTTACTGGCAGGCCCCTACTATAGCCAATCCCTATCTTGCCGGCGGGACTAAGGATGTTGATGCCAGCGCTTTGATCCTGGAGCCCCTGGCAAACTACAATGAGGAAGGAAGGCTGGCACCTCGCCTAGCCGAGCGAATTCCAACCGTGGAAAATGGCGGCGTATCAGAAGATATGACTGCGATTACCTGGAAGCTTAAAGAAGGAGTCCTCTGGTCCGATGGAACTCCTCTAACGGTCGAAGATATTATATTTACCCATAGATACTTGTGTTCTCTGCCGGGAACAGAAGATGTGTGTGAGCTTGTACCCATAGGGAACGTGGACCCTGTAGAGGATTCACCCCTTAGTGTCAGAATTACCTTCACTGAACCCGTTATCTATCCATATACTCTCTTTGTCGGGGCCTCTTCCCCTGTTCTCCAAAAGGCGCAGTTTGCAAACTGCGTCGGTGAGGCAGCTCAGGAATGTCTTACGGAAAATCTATACCCAGTTGGCACAGGCCCCTATAAAATCGCTGATTTCGCAATCAGTGAATCAGATACAGAAACTAACTCAACTCTTAGTTATGAAATCAACGAACATTTCCGCGCAACCGAGCGACTGTTCCCCAAAGTGGTAATAAAAGGGGGCGGAGACGCCGTCACTGCTGCACGGGCTGTTCTGGAGAGGGGCGAAGCTGACTATGGATGGAACCTGCAAATAGACCCCCAAACTCTCGGATCTTTGGAGGAAATCGGCAAGGGGACGGTTCGGCCGGCCTTCGCCTCCCTTGTTGAACACTTGGTCATCAACTTGACTAATCCCGATCCAGATCTGGGAAACCGGCGCTCCGAGTGGTCAGACGGCAATAACCCTCATCCCTTCCTGACCGACCCGGCAGTGCGCAGGGCCTTGTCTTTAGCCATTGACCGCGGGCATATCGCCGAGCGGCTATACGGCGCCGCGGGCAGGGCAACCTGCAATATTATTCCGGCACCTCCCCGGTACGCTTCAACAAATAACGATGACTGCCTGACTCAGGATATCGAGGAAGCAAAAACCCTGCTTGAAGAGGCCGGATGGACACCCGGCGCCGACGGCATCCGGGAAAAAGACGGAGTCCGCCTGGAAATTCTTTACCAGACCTCTACCAACTTGGTTCGCCAAGAAACCCAAGAACTGATTAAGCAATGGTGGAGGGATATAGGGGTGGAAACCGAGCTGAAGAACATTAACGCTGGTGTCTACTTTGACAGCAATCCAGAAAATCCCGACAATGTCTGGAGATTTTACGCCGATGTCGAAATGTATGCCAACGGAACATCATCTATTGACCCGCAGGACTATCTGGCAAGCTGGCTGACTACGGAAATTCCCGGTCCCGAAAACGACTGGTTGGGCGGTAACGTACCCCGCTGGTCTAACCAGGAGTACGATGATCTCCATGAGGAACTGAAGCGGACCCCTATCGGCCCGGACCGCGAAAACCTGGTCATTCGAATGAATGACATGTTAGTTCAGAACCATGTAGTGATTCCATTGGTTGACCGCGCTTTCGTCTCGGCATCCAGCAACAGCCTAAAGGGGGTACGGGTAAACGGATGGGACTCCGAACTGTGGAATATCCACGAATGGTACCGGGAGTAACACGACCTGCCCACCCAGCGAACTCGGGATTCGAGTTCTACATACAAATCGGCAACTGCGGCTAAACCGTCCTCTGTCGCCAATGCACTTCTTTGTCCTTCGCCCGCCGGCGGCAGCTCTCTCCAAACAATCACTCCCGATATGACTCTTCCGGTTGATACTATACAGGCTTAAGATTAAATAACGGATCAAATGGTGTTATAATCTAAATGGGTTGGTTTTACAGGGTTGGGGAAGCAAGAAAAGGAGAAAAATCATTTAAATGAGCGGATTCGGTCTTTCGCAGACCCCTAATGTAGCACAGAAGCAAAAGCTCATACTCACCCAGCATCTCAGGCTTTTCCTGAGCCTAGTACAGATGAACACGGTCGAGCTCAGGGAATATCTTGAGGAACAACTCATAGAAAACCCCGCCCTGGAAGAAGACCCTAACTCCTCTTCCGAAATGGAGAAAGAAGATCCGAGAGAGTCCCTTCTAAACGAGCTCGGTCCGACGGAAACCGACTATCCGGCACCCGAAGAGTTCTCGGCGGAAATAAGCGAGGAGACCACTTGGGAAAACCAGATTCCTAATCAGGATTCTCTGTTCGAACACCTCCACTGGCAGCTGTCAATGACCGATTTCAGCGAACTGCAAAAGCAGATAGCTTCGCTTATCATCGGAAACATAAACGAGGACGGATATCTTGAGATCGAATTTGAGGAGATAGCAAGGCTGCTTGACTCAGAAGACTTATCCGAGGCAGGCGGTAATCGTATGGAGGAGGTAATACGGGTAGCCGAGAAGATACGCACCATGTTCGATCCAATTGGAGTGGGCTCCCGCTCCCTCTCCGAGTGTCTCGCCGCACAGGCCTTGGATCTCGGTTACGAAAGGGAAAGCGCCCTTGCGCGGGCGGTGGAGAGCCATATTGACGATCTCGGCAAAAAAGACTACGACAAGATCTGCGCTGAACTTGACATAAGCAGGGAAGAGATACTGGAAATCGAATCCATAATAACTTCCCTTGAGCCAAAACCCGGACGACCTTATTACACTAAGGACACGGCTAGAAACATCGTTCCCGATTTCTATGTGTACAAGGTGGGAGATGACCTGCAGATGCAGTCAAACAGGAGTTTCCCGAGACTCAGGATAAGTTCCTACTGCAGAAAGATTCTCGCCGACCGTGCGAACCTAACGGGAGAAACCACGGATTATCTGCGGGAAAAAATCGAGGTGGCCCAGAGAATCGTCCGTTGCATCGAAGAGCGGGAGACTACAATACGCAAAGTTATGGAGAAAATCGTCGATGAGCAAAGGGAGTTTTTCGATCACGGAAGCGCTTATATAAAACCCCTGAAACTAAAGGATGTGGCTGATACAGTGGGCATTCACGAATCAACCGTAAGCCGCATAACAAGCAGAAAATACATACAGTGCCCCCAGGGAATCGTAGAACTTAAAAAGCTTTTCTCAAGAGGAGTCCGCTCATCTAACGGACAAAAGGTTTCGCTTGAGAAGATAAAATCAATGATCAGGGAAATAGTTGATGAGGAACCGGCCCAGTGCGCTTTCTCGGACGAAGATATATCCAGGATACTTTCCATGAAAAACATAAAGGTCGCGAGAAGAACGGTTGCAAAATACAGAAAAATACTTGGCATACCCAGTTCATCAAAAAGACTCTCAAAGGAGGTTTGAACCATGAAGACCGATATCATCACGAAAAACATTCCCGACAAAAGAAGGTCGGAACATTTCAAGCGTTACGCGATGAAAAAAATGCCAAAGCTCCAGAGGTACATAGACCCGGAGAGAAACCCCTCGGAGGCAAAGATAATTCTTTCGGCGGAAAAACTCAGAAACAATGCGGAGATAACGATCAGCTCTGGCCCTCTAAAAGCGGCTGCTTCGGTAGAAACCGAGGAAATGCACTCAGCCATAGACAAGCTTTTCGACACCATCATAAAACAGCTGCGCAGAAGGACAGACAAACAGCTGACCCTGAGAAGAAGAAACGTCTCGAAAACCCCTTCCGCCGCACGTGTGCAGAGGACCGAAACGGAAAACAACCTGAGAGTGGATCACCAGTATCTGAGCCCCAAGCCCATGAGCGTCGCGGAGGCGCTGCTGCAGCTTGACGCGTCCGAAGAGAATTTCGTGGCTTTTAGAAACAGCGAAACGCTCGAGATGAATGTCGTTTACAAAAAAACCGATTCGAAAAAGGTAGGACTTCTTACTCCGTGACTGCAGAAGAAGAAAAGTGAAGATCTCTGAATGCCTGGAGAAAAATTCCGTATTTCCCGAGCTCGTTTCGACGACAAAACCGGACGTGTTGCGGGAGCTTTCGGAAAAGGTCGCAGAAGCAGTGCCCAGGCTTAACGTGCAGAGGCTAAATGAAACCTTGGTTGAACGAGAGGGGCTATGCAGCACGGCGATTGATTCCGGGGTGGCGATTCCACACGTAAAACTCCTTGATATTCCGGATATAACAATAGCTTTTGCCAAGAGCGAAAAGGGGATTGACTTCGACTCGCTAGACGGAGAAAAAACCTACCTTTTCGCTGTTTTGATAACCCCTGAAAACTGTCCCACGGAAACCCGGATAACCCTGCTTGCGCGGATATCCAGGATGCTCGGACAAAATGACGTAAGGTCAAAGCTTATTGCGTCAGAGGAGGCTTC
Source organism: Thermodesulfobacteriota bacterium (assembly GCA_964291665.2). Classification (GTDB taxonomy): domain Bacteria; phylum Desulfobacterota_D; class UBA1144; order Nemesobacterales; family Nemesobacteraceae; genus Nemesobacter. The sequence continues at coordinate 293,325 of OZ219814.1, forward strand.
CGATATTTATAACCTGCTGATTGAAGAAGATGAAAAACTCTGAGAACAGCCACTCCCTCTCGGTCGGGGACTTTTACGTAAAGTTCGAAGAAAAGCTCTTTCTTGAATCTATTTCCGGGGAAAACGGCTTTGAAAGACGCATTGTTTCGCCGAGCGCCAAGAAGCCGGGATTAAGGATGATAGAAGAGAAAATAGAACTCGAGCACGGAAACATACAAGTGCTCGGCAGAACGGAAATCTCCTACATAAACGGGTTTCCCGACAGAACCCAAAAAAAGATAATATCAAATCTTCTGTCAAACGATATTCCCTGCTTCATACTCTCAAAGGGGGCTCGGCCTAGAAAATCCTTTACCGAGCATTTTAAAAAAGAAGGGATACCACTTTTTACAACAACCCTGGGCACGGGGAAATTCATAACCATTCTCAATGAACTGCTCGCTGAGGAATTCGCAACCCGTATAACAGTTCACGGAGTGCTTCTCGACGTGCATCATACAGGAGTCCTGATTCTCGGGAAGAGCGGAATCGGAAAAAGCGAATGCGCGATCGACCTCATAATACAGGGCTCCAAGCTTATAGCGGACGACGTGGTCGAAATAAGGAAGATAGGCTCCCAGACACTCATAGGAGTGGGTCCTGAGAACATAAGGTACCTCGTGGAGGTGAGGGGAATAGGAATAGTGAACATAAAGGACCTCTTCGGAACCACCTGCGTTATGGAAAAAAGAGAAATCGACATGGTTATAGAGCTTCACCAGTGGAACTCCGAAACGGAATACGACCGCCTGGGTCTGGACACGAAAACGTATTCCATACTCGACATAGAACTTCCGTACATCGTGCTGCCCGTGAGTCCGGGAAGAAACATGGCGTCCGTAATAGACGTGGCGGTGCGAAACCAGATACTAAAGGAGACCGGCAAGAAAATCGATATTCCGTCCGGCACTCGGGAATAATGGAACAGATAATAATACTGAGCGGGCTTTCCGGTTCGGGAAAAAGCACGGCGGCGAAGGCGCTTGAAGATCTGGGTTTTTTCTGCGTTGACAACCTGCCTCCCGAGCTTCTTTTCTCCTTTATCGACCTCTGCGGGAAATCCCTTACCCAGATAAAAAAAGCTGTAGCGGTCATTGATATACGGATACCGGAAAAAGATGCACTTTATGATTTCGAAAAAGTGCTGGAAAAAATAAGGGGATCGGCCGAAAAAGTCGACCTTGTGTTCCTTGAATGCTCTGAAGAAGCAATCGTTAAAAGATACAAGGAAACAAGGAGAATTCACCCGCTTGGAGGCGAAAAAACCCTTCCCGAAGGGATATCAGAGGAAAAGCGAATCCTGGCAGACATACGAGAGCTCTCGGACAAACGCATAGACACAAGCGCCCTCAGCGTTCACGATCTAAAGGCAATCATAGCAAAGATTGCCGGGGCAACCGACAGAAAGACCCCTCTTATTACCCTTCTCTCCTTCGGCTACAGGTACGGGATTCCCGAAGATGCGGACCTGGTTTTCGACGTTCGGTTTCTGAAAAATCCCCACTTTACAGAATCCCTGAGGGACCTTGACGGAACCAGCGGCGAAGTCGTGGACTTCGTCATGTCGGATAAAGCTTCGCGGGAATTTCTGGAGGAGCTGTGCTCTTTTCTGCGCTTTTTAATCCCGAAATATTCAGAGGAAGGAAAATCATACCTCACTCTGGGGATAGGCTGCACCGGAGGGAAGCACCGCTCTGTAGTCATGGCTGACGCTCTCGGAAAAAGTCTTTCCGAATATTCCGCAATTATTAGACACAGGGACATAAATAAGCTATAAAAGTGCTATGTTTTCCATAGTAGTGGTCGCGCACGGAGAGCTCGCAAAGGAGCTAGTATCGGCAGTGAACTTCATTCTGCCACAAGAACCCAAGGTCAAGATGACCGCGGTATCAATAGATGCCTCAAAAGACTCCAAGGACTTCGAAAAGAAGGTGAGAGCCGCGGTCGACACGGTTGACGAGGGAGATGGAATACTGCTCGTAACGGATATGTTCGGAGGGACCCCCTCCAACATAAGCCTCATGTTTCTTGAAAGCGGTGAAATGGAAGTGATTTCAGGGGTAAACCTGCCAATGCTTTTAAAACTCGGCACCATTGAGGAAAAAACCACTCTCAAAGAAGCGGTGCAGCTCGCGGCCAAGGCGGGAAGAGACAACATAATAGTGGCAAGTGAACTTCTTAGTAAAAACGGTTAGAATACGCCGGAGAGGACGCTTAAATGGATGCACACACACTTGACGCCGTAATCGAGATGTACACGAACCATCTCCTTCAGGGCGAACTTGAAGGGTTTGAAATTGAGATATCCCCCGAGATAAAGGATGAAATCGCAGCGATAGCCCTTTACCTCGATTCAAAAACTGTCAGAGCTTCCGGAGAAATAGAAGAGTTCTACGAAGGGTACAAAAGGGCTGCGTTCGACGTGCTTTCCTTCATGGGAGTTGAGTTTTTTGAAGACAGGGAGAACAAACTGATCAAGGTAATGAAGTCAAACTACGACTCCCAGCTTCAGGAAGAACTCAAAAAGAGTATCTGGGGATAGAATACCCTCTCCCTGTAAAATTTCCGGCCTCTGTTATGGATTTTCAAAATTCGTTTGATCATTTCGTCTTTGACCTAGACGGGGTTATATATTCCGGCGAGAAAACCATCGGCAAATCCCCCGAGGTGCTAGAAGCTCTAAGAAAGAATAAAAAGGATATACGCTTCATAACCAACAACCCTTCGCGGTCTCCTTCTGATTACGCCGAGAAACTCAGAGGCCTCGGAATTCGCTCGCACGATGGCGAGTTCGTAACCTCCCCCATGGCAACCGCTTCTATGATAAGGGAAAAACTTTCATCAGAGAAATGGAAAACGGTCTTCATAGCCGGAAGCGATTACCTAAAGAACGAGGTAAGGAAAACAGGACTGGTTGAGGTTTCAGGGAATGATTCTCTGGGCGCAGATCTCGTGGTGATAGGAAGCCACCCGGGATTTAATCTTGAGGAGATAAAGGCCGCTTCCATAGCAATCGGAAACGGCGCAGACTTCATCGGCACAAACGGAGACTCCTTCTACCCTTGCGAACACGGCCGGGCCCCTGCGACAGGAGCCCTCCTCGCATCGGTGGAGGCCGCCTCGGGAAAGAAGGCGGTCACGGCCGGGAAACCCGAAAAATACATGTTCGATATTCTTGAGAAAAGCGGAGTGGCGCCGACGAAAAAAACCCTTCTGGTCGGAGACAGTCTCCGAACCGACATTGTCGGAGGGAGAAAAGCAGGGTACAGCACGGCACTTGTAATGACCGGAGTTACTAATAAAACCGATCTTGAGGGCAATGCAGTAAAGCCCGATTTCGTCCTTGAGAATGTATCTTTTCTTTTAAAACCGCTTTGATGAAAAAGTCATGAATAAGAGTAATTGTGTAACTTAACCGAAACTTAACCTCGGGATGTTGACTTTTGATAACAGGGGTGTAGTTTTTGGTTGAAAATTTTTTCCCGCCGGAGGCAATCATGCTCAAATTTATCAAGAAAGATGATGAAGACTTACACTACCCGTTAGACATCTCCGATATGTTTAACGAAGATGATGGGCTTGAGGATGAATTTGCGGATGAGTTCGACGAGCTTTTCGAAGAAGTGAACTACCTTTATTACGACGACGATTCCGAGGATATTACAGGGGAAGAGAAAAGAAAAAGAGTACTTCACTGAGTGAAAGCCGGACCGGCAACATAAACCTGACCTGCCTTGACGGAAGAAATCCCCAGACCGGGTTCCTAAAACCCGATTCACCAAGAACTAAGCTTTGCTTACATTTAAGATTCCGCGTGCCATTTCCAAACCGGAAATATGCAAAATCCGCTTTGTATATTCTAAGAAATCATCCTTACAATTACGGCATTATATACCATAATTGCAAGGTGCGAGTCTCATTTTTAACGAGGAAGACGAGAGTCTTAAGACACTTTCCCCATTATTTCATCAGAAGCGCATACGCGTAACCACACCGAAAGTACGGGGCTGACCCACTCTGTAGGCAAGACGGGCCCTCCCTCCCCGCTCGCGGTCAAACGAAAGTTTAACGTTTTCATCCGTAATATTTTTTACGTAAGCCGTGAACTCGATTTTGTCATATACCAAGCCCGCGGAAAGATTAAACAGGTGGTATGAATCAAGCAGCAGATCAACTTCCGTTGCCTCATCGGCAGAGGCACCCCTGTAGGGCAATCCATGCGAGAAAACTCCCCTGCCAGGAATCTGATCGCCTGACTGCGTGATGCTGTCGCCCACGAACTGCCACGAAGCCGAGAGAAAGCTTTCCCTAGCGCTCAGAAGACCCGGCAAAGTATAAGTGGCGGATCCTGAGAGCTGCCAGTCTGGAACAGAAGGTATGCGGTTACCCTTCTCTATTCCCTCAACCACATCCCCATCTGCCGTCCTGATAGTGGAATCAAACTCTGCTTCCAGGTAGCTTCCGGCAAAAGCGAGCAGCAAAGATCTTGTCGGTTGAATAGACAGTTCAAGCTCTGCTCCAGCAGTGTGAGATTCAGGTACGCTGATCGTAACCCTGGAAGAGCAGGGTCCCGCATCAACGTTTACACCCAGATTCTCAATGTCGGTATAAAAAACCGAACCGTTGAACGTAACATTCTCAAAGGAGGACTTAAACCCAACCTCGTAGTTCCAGAGAGTCTCATCCTCAAACTCCTGATACCCCCGGAAAGTATCATAGGCATCTCCGCAAAGCAGCTGGTTAAGCGGGTCATTAACTCCGCCGAGGCGGAATCCACGGGAGATCTGGGCATTAACGGTAACATTATCATTAGCGTCGTAGCTCACCATGAATCTAGGCGTAAATCCGTCGGAAGAAACAGTAACGTCCTGGTTCTGGGCATCAGCATTCGAGAAACCTCCACCGGATCTGAAAGTCTTATCCTCTTCCCAGTCATACCAGCGCAGACCGGCCGTCAAGTCAAGACGTTCAAGTAACGCATAGGTAGCCTCTCCGAAAAGCGCAATCTGCCTTAAATCATATGTCAGATCGGAACTATAGGGTGAATCCACCGCATCCGGGAAGTTAGTGTCAGCCGAAGGTATAAATAACGCATCATACCCCGGCGTCGGCAGACGCTGAGAATAGTCACGCTCCACATCGGAGTAAAAGACACCCGCAAGCCACTCAAACGCGCCGTCATCATTTGAACTCAAGCGAAGTTCATGGGTCATCTGTTCAAGGTCGGTAGTGTCACGCAGATTGGATGGCCTTTCCACTTGGTCCTCGTTCTGGAAACCCGGAAAATCCCCTCTTAGATCCACGCTCACGCTGCCGGTAAGAGCGCTCGCATCGCGACTTACAAGAAGATCGCGGTTTATATAGCTTGCCGAGTATGTAACGTCAAAGAATTCTTCGATACTCCAGTTTACCACGGTGTCAAAAATCAGAGTTTCATCTTCAAAAGCCTCGTCAAGGAGCAAAAACTGCTCTCTATCACCAAGTGGGGTCGGGGGATCGGTATAGGGGTTTGCAAAAAGGTTAAATACCTCATCGCGGTTAAAACCTCCAAGATCAATGTTCTGATACAAAACTCTCGGGGTGATGGACAGGTTTTCGGTCGGCTCCCATAAAAGGGAAATACGCCCGCCGTGACGGGTGCCGTCGTTTACGTCTTCATCCACAGTTCCCCCTTCTTTGCGCGCATCGATAAAACCGCCGTATCTAGTACCGTAAGCAACCAAGCGAACGGCCGCATCTTCTCCTAAAGGAACATTGAGAGCTGTTTTCAGATGACCTCCAAAAGAACCTTCGTCAAGATAGTTCCCGTCAATCTCGACTTTAACCTCGTTTACACCTAAAAGCGGCTGGTTGGTTATATAGCGAACGGTACCGCCGATCGAGCCTGATCCAAAGAGCGTGCCCTGCGGTCCTCTGAGGGTCTCTACACGGTTAAGGTCGAAAAGATCGATGTCAGGAGTAAAAAGCGACAATGATATAGGGGTTTCGTCGAGATAGACGCCAACCTGTTCCTTTACGCCGGGCTGGTCCCGCACTATCTGTCCGGAAGAAATGCCGCGGATGGTAACCACGCTTTGGCCCGGCCCGAGATTCTGTATGGAGAGTCCGGCAACGTTGCGGGAAAGATCTTCCAAGTCAGTGGTGTTAAGGCGTTTGATATCCTCTTCTGACTGAACATTCAAGGAAAAAGGCACATCCTGAGCAAGCTGAGCGCGCTTGGTGGCGGTCACGATCATTCTTTGAAGCGTGTAACTGGCTTCCTCTACCGCACTGGGACTTTCTTTTTGTTCACCTTGTCCTTCTTGCGCAACTGCGGTTAGGGAAAAAATCAATGAGAACAGAGAAAGAAATGCAAAAAATCTTATGGCTACGCCAAGCCGAATCTTAAAGTTCATCTTCAAAACCTCCTTAAATCACTCACTTTATTACGATTCAGACCACATACTTAGGCAATATTTCGGATTTTAACACATTTGCTCCGGAATTGTTAGAAAAAATGCCCAGGGCCGGACTCGAACCGGCACGGGAGATACTCCCGAGGGATTTTAAGTCCCTTGCGTCTACCAATTCCGCCACCCGGGCATTGTGCTGAACAGAGTTCAGAACTGGAGGCGGCGCCCGGAATCGAACCGGGGTATGACGGTTTTGCAGACCGTTGCCTTACCTCTTGGCTACGCCGCCCCTGTAGCATGGGATTTTAAATTCTACCGAAAAAAAAAGTTTTGTGAATCTTGACAAGCGGCAAATCCGGATTCCCTTACGACTCTGCATTGATTTCGAAGCTTCCCGAAACAATCGCCTTTCCCGACAGAAAGACTCTTTTCCCAAGAAGTCTTGTATTAACAAGGCCTCCTCTTTCTGACGCCTGATAGCCCGTTAGTTCTTTTTTCCCGAGCCTGCGGCTCCAGAAAGGACAAAGGCAGCAGTGAGAAGATCCCGTAACCGGATCTTCCTCTATCCCGGCGTTAGGAGCGAAAAAACGCGATACGAAATCGTAGCGCTGAGAACCTGAGACGCTCGTTATTATAAGTCCCCTGGAATCAAGTCTCCTGATATGACCGAGTTCCGGGACGGCGCCCCTTACCGTCTCTTCGCTCTCGTAAACAGCGATATAATCAAAGCGGTTTCTTCCTACGTAAAGAGGCACAGAGGAAATCGCCATAAGTAGGTTCTCCGGCACCTCAACTTCCCAGGGATCCTCCGAGGGAAAATCCATTTCTATGAGATCACTTTTTTTTCTCGCGGTAAGAATCCCGCTTTTTGTGGAAAACACGGCGTCTTCCACATCGGGAATGATGCCGAGAGTGAAAAGAACATGGGCGCTTGCAAGGGTGGCGTGTCCGCAAAGGTCAATTTCCATCTTGGGAGTAAACCACCTGAGTTCGAAAAAGCCTTTCCTCTTGAGCAAAAAAGCCGTCTCTGAGAGATCTGCCCGGGAAGCGACCTCCTGTTTTGTCCGATCCGGTATTTCTTTTTCAAGGATACACACAGCGGCCGGATTCCCGGAGTTCGGCCCGTCGGTAAAAGCATCAACGGTGTATACCTTCATCACACAGGGAGTCCCGACGCACCGTGGTGGCCGGGGCGCCGCTTGAGAGTCAGAATAGCGTCCTTTATGCCCGAGAGTGTAAGGGGAAACATGTTGCCTTCGTAAAAATCGTTCAGCATGCCTATGCTTTCAGTCCATCTCCACTCATCTTGCGGCACGGGGTTAAGCCACACTGTAAAAGGATATTTCGCCTTTATCCTGTTAAGCCACAGCAGGCCCGGCTCATCATTATTGTGTTCAACGCTTCCGTTGGGATACACAAGTTCCCACGGGGACATGGAGGCGTCACCGACTATAATGCATTTGTAATCGCCGTTGTATTTGTTGAGCACCGAGAAGGTGGGAATCCTCTCGCTGAAGCGTCTTGCGTTGTTTTTCCATACGGCCTCGTATATGCAGTTGTGAAAGTAGTAGAATTCAAGGTGCTTAAACTCATGTCTGGCAGCAGAGAAAAGCCTCGAGCAAAGCTCCACATGATCTTCCATCGAACCTCCAACGTCAAAGAACATAAGAACCTTGACGTTGTTTTTGCGCGAGGGAATAAACTCAAGGTCAAGCAGCCCCGCGTTTTTTGAAGTTCTGTCGATTGTTTTTTCAATGTCGAGCTCCTCCCCCACCCCCTCTCTCGTGAGAACCCTGAGCTTTCTCAGGGCCATTTTCATGTTCCTCACATTTAATTCCACCGAATCGTCAAGATCGCGAAACTCCCTTTTGTCCCACACCTTGACGGCCCTCCTCTGCCTGCCCCCGTCCTGCCCTATTCGAACGCCGGCGGGATTGTAACCATACGCTCCGTAGGGAGAAGTGCCACCCGTGCCTATCCATCTGTTCCCGCCCTGGTGGCGTTTTTTCTGCTTCTCGAAAATCTCCTTCAACCTCTCCATCAGTTCTTCAAGCCCGCCCATGGAGCGGATCATCTGCTTATCCTCTTCGGAGAGGGCGTTCTCAAAGTTTTTGCGCAGCCACTCAAGCGGAATCTGCATGAACTGCTCGGTATCGGTGAGTTGAGCCCCACTGAAGTAAGCGGAAAAAAGCCTGTCGAACCTGTCAAGATGCCGCTCGTCTTTCACCATTACGCAGCGGCTTAGATAGTAGAAATCGGTCGGGTCGTAACCGATCACGTCGCGGTCAAGGGCTTCGAGAAAAGTAAGATACTCTTTTAGGGTGACGGGGAATCCGTCGTTTTTAAGCAGCAGGAAGAAATCAAGAAACATGAACTTATCCCCTACCTTCTGAATCTTCGCCTAATCGCCTCGAGCATCTCGTAATCCGCCTCGTTCTTGATAAGCGCGCCCGAGTAAGGAGGAAGGCTCTCTTCAATATCCACTCCCGGGAGTTCCCCAGCGGCCACGCGGTCGGCCGCAAGCAGTTTTATCCAGTCTATAAGTTCGCTCGTTGAGGGTTTTTTCTTGAGACCGTCAATCTCCCTTACAGAATAAAAGAGGGTAAGCGCGTTATCCATGAGCTTTCGCTCGAGATCGGGGTAATGCACCTTAACTATTTTCTCAAGAGTCTTGCGGTCGGGAAAAGCTATGTAGTGAAAAAAGCACCTTCTCAAAAAAGCGTCCGGAAGTTCCTTTTCGTTGTTCGAGGTAATTATCACTATGACTCTCTTAACCGCCTTTACGGTTTTTTTGAGCTCGTAGCAGTAAAACTCCATCCTGTCGAGCTCCAAAAGAAGATCGTTTGGAAACTCTATGTCCGCCTTGTCTATCTCGTCAATCAGAAGCACTACCTGCTCGGGGCTCTCAAAAGCCTCCCAGAGCTTTCCCTTCTTTATGTAGTTCGAAATATCGTTTACCCGCTCGTCTCCGAGCTGAGAGTCGCGAAGCCTGGCAACGGCGTCGTATTCGTAGAGGCCCTGCTGCGCGGTTGTGGTGGACTTTATGTGCCAGGTTATAAGCGACTTTCCAAGAGCTTTTGCGACCTCAAACGCGAGCATGGTCTTACCCGTTCCCGGTTCGCCCTTAACAAGAAGCGGACGCTCAAGCGTAATGGCCGCGTTAACGGCCACGGCCAAGTCTTTTGTGGCTATGTAATCGGTTGTGCCTTCGAACTTCATTTTTCACCTACCCGCGGGGAATCGCAGAAACTCTCCCTACTTATTGAATACGATTGTCCTGTTCTTGTAAATCAAAATCTCCCGGTTTATATGTGACCAGATCGCGTTTGAGAGAACAAGCTTCTCAAGATCCTGTCCCTTTCTTATGAGATCTTCTATCGAATCATCATAATTAACCTTTATGACATCCTGCTCTATTATGGGTCCCGAATCGAGTTCCTCGGTTACGTAATGACAGGTTGCTCCGACCACCTTAACCCCTCTTTCATACGCGGAGTGATAAGGGCGCGCACCGGGAAAGGCCGGAAGAAACGAATGGTGGATATTCATTATCCTGTTGGGGTAATGCGATACGAAATTCTCGGTAAAAATCTGCATATACCTTGCAAGGACTATGAAATCCACATCGTAGCGGTGAAGAAGCTCAAGCTGTTCTGCCTCCACTTCTTCCTTGTTGTCCTTTACGTCTTCGAACACGTAGAAATCCGCTCCATGAAGACCCGCCACATCCCTGAGATCCGGATGATTGCTTATCACAAGGGGCATCTCAACGTCCCACTCCCTGGCGCGGAGTCTGTAAATTATGTCCGAGAGGCAGTGGGGAAGCTTGGAAACGAAAACCGCCATGCGCGGGATGTCCCCGGTGAAGAAAACCTCGAATTTCATGTCGAGTTTCTTCGCCACTTTCTCACGGAAAATCTCCTCCGTCTCCTCACGGCAGAGGGTAAAGCCGTCCATTCCCCACTTGGCACGGATAAAGGTCACCATGTCGTTTGTGTCAACGCAATGCTGCAGGGCGTGGATATTCCCTCCGTATTCGAATATAAAGTTGGTGACCGCGTTAACAAGACCGGGGCGATCCGGGGAGTGCACCAGCAGAATTGCTTCTTCCTGTTTTTCCGGCATTTTCAGTTAAGACCCGTTTCCTAAGTTTTTGATGGGTTTCACCTAAAGAGCTAGGACCAAGGCTCCTTGTAGTAGTAGGTAAAGTTAGCGACCTTCGGCCGTTCCGTCCACCCTTTTTTTCTGTAAAAGCCCCGCAGATAGGACGGCTTGTCCTTGCCGTTGGTCACCATCAGACGGTAAACATCCCTTTTTTTACCCTCTTCCATAACTGCTTCAATAAGGCGGCTCCCCGCCCCCATTCCGCTTGCCGAAGGACTTACGAACAGATCCGAGATATAGCCCTCGTAGCTTCCGAGCATAACAAATGGCACCCAGTGAACGGTAGTGAATCCGAGGACCTTTCCCCCGGAATCACAGGCCACGTACATGGTGTGCCCTTCCGGGTCTTCGCCGGCTTGAAGTATGAGATCCCGAATCGGAGACGATACTTCCTCAAGCGTGAGGGAGTTCCTTCTCTCAGACCAGCCAATCTCTCTTAGTATAAGCGCCATTGCCTCCGCATCGTCGCCCGTGGCTTTTCTTACGGTGAGTTCTTTCAAAGTTCTTCCTGCAACATTATCATTTTTTCTTTTTTTCCAAGGTTTCAACCAAAGCCCCCAAGCTCTCCAAAACTCCCGGGCTGCGCAGAATTTTCGGAAGTTCCCTGTCAACCTCGGTACAAGCTCCTTCTATATTCGCCACGACCTCGCGACGAAGAGCCCTTTTAGAGAAGGCGTAACCGGGAATAAGCGACGGACCGTACTGCCCCGCGAACTCAACGCAGTGAGAAAGAAGCTTGTCCGCTTCGTGGCTTTCATCGAAAAAGCCGAGTCTGACGGCGTCGCGGGGTTCGTAAAGAAAGCCTGTTGTCATGACCTGCTGCGCGATTGCCGTACCCAGCACGTAAAGCACGATCTGGGCTATTGCCGAAGGAATGGGAAAACCTATGGTGATTTCATTAAGACCGAATCTTGCCCCTGAATCAACGCATACCCTGTAATCGCAGCAAAGCGCCAGTATAAGTCCACCCGCTATCGCGTGACCGTTTACCGCCGCGACAACTGGTCTTTCATAAGTAAAGACCCGAAGCAGGGCCCCGCGAAAACGCTCGTACCACTGCCAGATTTCCTCTTCGTCCCCAGCGTTAAAAAGCGAAAGATGGTACTTAAGATCAAGGCCCGCGGAAAAAGCTCTCTGAGAAGAGGTAAGCACCACGGGGCTTTCCGTGTGATCGCTCTCAAGCGTCGCAAAAGCCTCTTCAAGATCTCTGAAGAGGCCCTCTCCCATGACGTTCATCGGGTTTGAATTCATGCGCACAACCGCGACATCACCAATTCTTTCAATTTCCCAGCTCATGATATTTCTCTATCCATGCGAAAGCCGTAATCAAGCCGTCTTGCCCCCCGAGCGACGGCTCCATGAATCCCTGAGGGAAACAGTTCTGTTAAAAACGGGCGCACCAGGCGCTGAATCCACGGAATCAAGTATGAAATACCCCTTTCTCTCAAACTGGCAGTTAGTCTCCTCTGAACAGCCCCCAAGAGCCGGTTCGGCCGCACAGTTCTCGAGTGTCTTAAGGGAATCGGGATTTAGAAATTCGGTGAATTCCCTTTGCTTGTCGGCCATGGGATTAGGAACGGTGAAGAGTCTGTCGTAGAGCCTTACGGTCACCCTTGAGGCGTTTTTCGCGCACACCCAGTGTATGGTGCCCCTTACCTTCCTTCCGTCGGGGGCGCTCCCGCCTCTTGTATCGGGGTCGTATTCACAGTGAACCTCGGTTACTTCCCCGGTCGTCGGGTCGCGCTCAAAGCCCACGCACCTCACTATGTAGGCGTAGCGCAGCCGCACTTCGGAACCCGGGAAGAGCCTGTAGAACTTTTTTGGCGGATCCTCCATGAAATCATCCCTTTCAATAAAAAGCTCTCTTGAAAAAGGGACTTTCCTTTTTCCCATGGAGGGGTCCTCCGGATTGTTTACCGCTTCGAGTTCCTCTTCTGTATCTTCGGGATAATTAATTATCACCACTTTCAGCGGGTCAAGCACCACCATTCTTCTCTGCGCCCTCTTGTTAAGATCTTCCCTTACGCTGTGCTCGAGAAGCTGCATGTCTATCACGCTGTCCTGTTTCGTTATACCTATTTTCCGGCAGAAATCCCTTATCGACTCAGGCGTGTACCCTCTTCTGCGCAGCCCCGAGATGGTGGGCATCCTTGGATCGTTCCACCCGCTTACATATCCCTCGGAAACCAGCTTCATGAGATTTCTCTTGCTAAGAACCGTGTAGCTGAGGTTGAGCCTCGCAAACTCGATCTGCTGGGAATGATATATGCCGAGCTCGGCGATAAACCAGTCATAAAGAGGACGGTGGTCCTCGAACTCAAGAGTGCAAAGCGAATGTGTGATGCCCTCAATGGAGTCGCTCTGTCCGTGGGCCCAGTCATACATCGGATAAATGGACCAGGAATCCCCGGTACGGGCGTGAGGTTTCTTCATTATCCGGTACATAACCGGGTCGCGCATGTTCATATTGCCCGAAGCCATGTCTATTTTTGCCCGAAGCACGTACTGTCCATCGTCGAAATCCCCGTCTCTCATCGCCCGGAAAAGCTTCAGGTTCTCCTCAACGGATCTCTCCCTTGAAGGGCTTTCTCTTCCGGGTTCCGAAAGAGTTCCCCGGTGTTCCCTTATTTCCTCGGCGCTGAGGTCGTCCACATAGGCCTTCCCCTCGCCTATCAGCCTAAGGGCGTATTCATAGAGCTGCTCGAAATAATCAGAGGCGTAATAGGTCCTGTCTTCCCAGTCAAACCCGAGCCACCTGACGTCTTCCTTGATGGCCTCTTCATACCTTACGTCTTCCTTTGAGGGGTTGGTATCGTCAAAGCGGAGGTTGCATATTCCGCCGAATTCCTCGGCTATGCCGAAATTAAGACATATGGATTTCGCATGGCCTATATGGAGATAGCCGTTGGGTTCGGGCGGAAAACGGGTAACGGGCTTTGCGATACCGGCCTGAAGATCGCTTCTTATCCTGGCCCTTATGAAATCCTCAGATTCCGGGGGGCCGTCTTTGTCCGTCTTCGATTTCATGGTTACGCGCGATAATATCCACAGAACAAGAGGATGAAGTTCGGGGTTGCGGACGCGAGGCGGTTCTCTTTTTCCTTCCGGGCAGTTTCACGCGGCGGGGAAAACCGCACTATTTCCATTTTATGTTGCACCCGATGCTCGGAATCTGCTCCCATTCAATTGCCTGTCCCGCTATAATGGAGTCGAGTGCCATACGCATATCCTTTCCGGTAACCGGTTTTCCGTTTCCGGGTCTTGAGTCGTCAAACTGCCCCCTGTATATGCATTTCAGGTTCTGGTCATAGACGAAAAAGTCGGGGGTGCAGGCGGCGTCATAGGCCTTGGCGATTTCCTGCGTCTCATCGAACAGGTAGGGAAACGAGTATCCTTTTTCCTGCGCTACTTCCTTCATTCTCTCGGGAGAATCATCAGGATAGTTCTCAACGTCGTTTGAATTTATCGCTATGAAGGAAACTCCCCTGGGAATGTACTCATCGGCAACTTCCACCAGCCCATCCTGCAGGTGCTTTACGTAAGGACAGTGATTGCATATGAACATAAGCACCGTAGCGACATCCGACCTGAGGTCGCCAAGCGACAGCTCGCTGCCGCTTACGACATCCGGCAACCGGAAGTCAGGAGCCTCGCTCCCCAAGGGAATCATCGTCGACAAAGTCTTAACCATTTCTTATCTTCTCCTGGTTCTTAGTTATTTGTCAGTGAAACCGATCCGCTTGTGCGAACCGTCGCAAAACGGCTTGTTTTCAGAAGCCCCGCAGCGGCAAAGATAGTAAGGGTCGTCCCCCGAGAGCCCTGAATCATCCTCAACGCAAAGCTCAATATCCCCGCAAACCTCATAGGGGCCGTTTTTAAGAGATCTTATAACCGTGTCCCCTTCCTTGGCAGAAACAGAGGATTCGCCAGACGGAAGGCTGCTGCTAAACCCCACCCCCCTGTGCGATCCGTCGCAAAACGGCTTGTTCTCAGAAGCCCCGCAACGGCAAAGAGCAGTTTTCTTTTTTATCGCAAGTCCGTTCCCTTCCCCATCTTCAAGCAACTTGAGGTCGCTTACAATCAGGGGACCGTTATCCATAATCTCTATTTTGGTTTTTTCGCTCATATCGGGCTATTGGTTAAGGTAATCCGCCCATTCAGACAGCCGCCCCGTTTACGTTTGAGTTTACATTTTTTCGACAATCATTGCTATACCCATGCCACCGCCCATGCACAGAGAAACCATCCCGTACCCGCCGGGGCGGACATTCTCAAATTCATGAAGAAGTTTCACGAGCAGCACCGCCCCCGTGGCCCCCACAGGGTGCCCGAGCGCTATGGCTCCGCCGTTTATGTTCAACTTCTCCTCCGCAATGGGAAAATCGCTCAGCACGGCGAGGGACTGCGCCGCGAAGGCTTCGTTGAGTTCAACCAAGTCGATATCGTCGATTCCGAGCCCGGCTTTGTCAAGAGCCATGCGCATTGCGGGAACCGGACCGATTCCCATGATCGCAGGGTCAACACCGGAAATTGCGTAGGATTTAATCGACGCAAGCGGATTCAGGCCCAGTTTTTCCGCTCTGCTCTCGGACGTGACGATCAAGGCAGCGGCCCCGTCGTTAATGCCCGATGAGTTTGCCGCGGTTACAGTTCCGTCTTTTTTGAAAACCGGCCTTAACTTCGAGATATTCTCAAGCGTAACGTCCGGCCTCGGGTGCTCGTCAGTGTCAAACTCAACGGAACTGCCCCTTCGCCCGGGAACAGACACCGGAACTATCTGGGAGGTGAACTTCCCGCTCTCCATCGCGGCTTTGGCCTTCATCTGGCTTGAGTAGGCGAACTCGTCCTGGCGCTCTCTTGATATTTCATATTCCTCCGCAAGGTTCTCAGCCGTAACGCCCATGTGGTAATCGTTAAACACATCCATGAGACCGTCACACAGAATTCCGTCCACAAGCTCATCGGAAGGCGTTGACATCTTGTATCCCCACCTGGCTTTCCGAAGATAGAAGGGAGCCGCGCTCATGCTTTCCATCCCTCCCGCCACAATGCATTCGCAGTCGCCGGACTTTATGGCCTGGGCGGCATTCACGACGGACTGAAGGCCGGAACCACAGACCCTGTTAATGGTAATCGCGGGGGTTTCAACTTTTAACCCGGAATTAATCGATACCTGCCTCGCCGGATTCTGCCCCTGTCCCGCTCCCAGTATGTTGCCCATTATGCAGTCATCCACCTGTTCGGGCGGCAGGGACGCCCTGTTTACAATCTCCTTGACGACCGCCGTCCCGAGATCGACCGCGGAAACATCCTTAAGCGTTCCTCCGAACGTCCCTATCGCGGTCCTAAGAGGCTCTGAAAGCACGACTTTTTCCATTGCTACTCTCCTTTGAACTCAGCCGGTCTCTTCTCAACAAACGCACTCATTCCCTCAACCCTGTCATAGGAATCAAAACACTGAAATCCCGTTTCCATCTCGTACGCAAGTCCTTCGGAAAGTCCCGTCTCGGATCCCTGATTTATCGCTTTTTTGGCGTAACTGACGGCAAGCGGACTGTTGCGGGCGATCTGCTGGGCTATCTTCATAACCTCATCCATAAGTTCTTCCCGCTCTACAACCTTATCCACAAGCCCGAGGGCAAGCGCTTCGGCAGCAGTGATCATCTCTCCGGTAAAAATAAGTTTCTTGGTTCTTCCAGGTCCTATAAGCTTGGTTGATCTCTGGGTTCCTCCCCAGCAGGGAAAAAGACCCAGCTTGGTTTCGGGAAAACCCACGCGGGCATTTTCAGAGGCGACTCTTATATCGCATGCAAGCGCAAATTCAAGCCCTCCTCCCAAGGCATATCCGTTTATCGCGGCTATAACCGGAAAAGACGCCTGCTCCAGATAGTCAAAGGCCCCTCTTCCCAGGGCACAGTAATCCTTGAAGTCGTCCGCTGTCATCTGACTCATCTGCCTTACGTCGGCCCCGGCCACAAAAGCCTTTCCTCCGGCTCCGGTCACAATCAGCACCTTAATGTTCTCAGCGGGCAACTTTTCGGTCACAAAGTCTTTGAGCTGTCCTATGGTGTCGCCATTTAGGACATTCATAGACCTCTCTTTGTTAATCGTCAACACTCCCACGCCGTCATCAGTGCTTTCAAACAAAAGATCCTTGTACATTTATGCCTCCTTTACTTTCTTCCATATTCAAAAAAGCCTTTTCCCGTCTTTCTCCCCAGATTTCCCGCCCTTACCATTTCCTTAAGCAGGGGAGCGGGTCTGAACTTCTGGTCTCCATATTCTGTGTAGAGAACGTCAAGTACGCTCAGGGTGACGTCAAGCCCTATAAGGTCAGCAAGCGCAAGCGGTCCTATGGGATGATTTGCTCCGAGTTTCATGGCGTTATCAATCTCTGCAGCCGCGGCAATGCCCTCATCAAGGGTGAAAATCGCTTCGTTTATCATCGGCAGCAGAATCCTGTTTACAACGAATCCAGCTCTGTCTTTTGCCATAATCGGATATTTATCAAGACTCCGCGCAAATTCCATCGTCTCCTCAAGGATCTCAGGCGATGTTTTGGCAGTATTGATCACTTCAACCAGTTTCATTATCGGTGCGGGATTAAAAAAGTGCATTCCAACAACTTTTTCAGGCCTGGAGGTGTTCATGGCAAGCTCCGTAACTGAGAGAGTTGATGTATTCGTGGCAATAATCGTGTCTTCTCCGGCGTTCTCCTCGATCTTGGCAAAAACCGCCTTTTTAAGATCCATATCCTCGCTTGCGGCCTCAATCACGATATCCGCACCGCTGAAATCACCGTAGTCTTCGGTCGGGTGAATCCTTGAGACGGTCAGGGTGACCTGCTCCTTGTCGATTTTGCCTCTTCGGGCCAGTCTGCCAAGACTTTTTTCTATTCTTGCGACCGCATCCTCCGCAATATCCTTTTCAATATCCAACAGAACGACGTTTTTCCCCGCCGAGGCGACAAGCTCGGCTATGCCTGAACCCATAGTGCCAGCCCCCACGATACCTACAGTGTTTATGTTTGACTCGGACATGCTTTTCTCCCGGCTGATAACTGATTATGAACCTTGAATTATAACACCTTAGAGAGACTCGGAAAGAACCTGCCTGGCGATAATGATCCTCTGTATCTCAGAGGTTCCTTCATATATCTCCGTTATCTTGGCGTCGCGGAAATGCCGTTCCACCGGATAATCGGTCGTATATCCGTTTCCTCCGTGTACCTGAATGCCCTTGGTCGCCACCCACATTGCGGTCTCCGAAGCGTAGAGCTTGGCCATGGAGGAGTGCTTGGCGTATTTTTCCCCACGATCCTTCATCAAGGCCGCCTTGCAGGTAAGCAGCCTCGAGGCCTCGATCCTAGTCGCCATGTCGGCAAGTGTGAACTGTATCCCCTGAAAATCTGAGATCTTCCTGCCGAAAGCCTCCCTTTCCTGAGAATACCGCGTCGAGGAGTCAAAGACCGCCTGAGCTATCCCCACGGCCTGGGCCGCGACCCCTATTCTTCCCGCATCAAGCGTTTTCATTGCGACCTTAAAGCCCCTCCTTCTTTGCCGAGGACCCGGCTCGCCGGCACCTCGCAGTTCTCAAAGACAATCTGCGAAGTGCTCGTCCCCTTTATTCCGAGCTTGCTTTCCGATTTTCCAAGAGAAATTCCTGGAGCGTCAAGATCAATGATAAATGCCGTTATCCCCCCGCTTCGTTTCGTCTTGTCGGTCTTAGCGAAAACCACGGCGACTTTCGCCTCGTGACCGTTTGTAACCCAGCTTTTAGTTCCATTAAGGACGTAAACCCGGCCTTTTTTCACGGCGCCCGTCTTTATGCCGGCCGCATCCGAACCCGAGTCAGGTTCGCTAAGAGCGAAGCACCCTATAGTGCTCCGGCACATCCGCGGCAGATATTCTTCCTTCTGCTCCTCGGTGCCGAAATCAATAATCGGAGCGCACGCAAGGGAATTATGGGCCATAACTATCGTCCCGGTTGAAGCGCAAGCCCGGGATATCTCCTCAACCGCTATCACGTACGAGAGGCAATCAAGGCCGCTTCCGCCGTAGCGTTCCTCAATGAAATGACCCATAAAGCCCAGGTCGAACAGTTTTTCCACGATTTTCGAGGGAAAAACGCTGGTTTTGTCAATTTCGGAGGCAGCCGGTCTGATTTCTTTTTCGGCAAACTCCGAGACCAGATTTTTAATTAAACGCTGCTCTTGCGTAAGAGCCGAGAGCGAGCATGGTGTGCGATTCCTTTTTTTAGTATTTGGGTGTCCAGAAATTCTAATTCACCCCTCTTAAAAAGGCAAAAGCACCTGATTCGGAACGAGGTGAAAGCATCTGCCCGAACAATGCTTCCATATCCCTCAGGGTAACCGGTGGGCAGCGTCTTGGTTAATTATTCTTCTCGCCCTAGTGACCGTTTCTCAGAGAAGGCAGGGTGCCATCAGCATTCGCGTCGAACTTCATCAGAAGCGGTGGTAGGAGGAGGAAATCGGCCACTAGGGCCAAAGTGATTACAAGCGCTGTGAGCTTTCCCATCGCCGAATTGAGCTCGAAGTTGGAAAAACTCACCACGACAAAGCCTGCCACCAGCACAAGCGAGGTCGTAAACAGTGCCTGACCCACGGTTCGGAAGGCGGCCAGTACCGCTTCAGGAGAGGTGCGACCAAGTTCACGCCGGGTCCGCTGGTACCTGCTGAGAAAGTGGACAGTATCGTCGACCACGATACCCAACGTCATGGCCGTCACCATCGAAAGTGATACTCCCACTTGTCCGACTGTCAGACCCCATATGCCGAAGCCCAATGCCCCGGGAATCAGGTTTGGAACCATGCTCGTGATTCCGAGTCGCCATGATCGCAACGCAAAGATGAGAATGAAAGAAATTCCAACTAGAGCGAGTGTGGTTCCGACGAGCATGGAGATAATATTTCGGCGGCCGAGATTGGCAAACATCAACGTGGTGCCGGCACTGACCGCACCGGAGATATTCGGCGCGTGGCCTGCAAGCCACTGCTGCACGCGCTGATCAAGCGCGATCACTTCGTTTGACGAGAGCGTCTGTGTTCTCACTACCATCCGGGTGGCTGACTTGCCGACGTCGATCTGGTTGTTGAGATCAAGGCCATAGGGTAGAGAGATCTCGTAGAGAAGCAGGTACTGCGCGGCAAGCTCCCGGTCTGCGGGTAGCCGGTAATAGGCGGGATCGTCCCCGTTCATGCTCTTGTTTAGCCGTCGGAAGGTATCGGTGATGACGGTTACGTGCATCGTTTCAGGTTGCTCCCTGTACCACTCGGCAAACGCTTCGACATCGGAGAGATACGCCGGGTCGCTGATCCCACCCGGGGAGCGCGATGGGAGCGAGTACTCCATGGCATACAAACCGGTGAGGTTGTTAACGATGAATTCAGAGTCTTTTCGGAATTCGATGCTCTCGTCAAAGTAGTGGAGGAAGACGTCGTTTAGCTCGTTCTGGGAAATCGATGCCACAAGCACTACCACGATCAGCACGGAGCCCAAGAGCAACTGGCGGCTTCGGCGTATCACGAACTTGCCGAACATGACTATCAGGGAATTCTCTCGGGGCAGGGATGCCCGTACCCGAACCGGCAGCAGCGAGAGCAGCGCTGGCAGAAAAGTTACGGAGAGTACGAACGCTGCACCTACCCCAAATGCAACGAAGGTGCCCAGATGGCGGAAGGGAGGCGAATCGGAGAAGTTCAAGCTCAAAAAGCCAAGCGTGGTTGTCAGGCTCGACAGGAAGACCGGCTGAAGGTTCACCCGGATCGACTCGACAATCGCATCCCGCCTAGTTCTGCTGCGGTGATTCTCAGACGTGCCGGACGCCGCATCATGCATGTAGTTGACGACGGCGGAATAGATGTGGACGCAGTTGGCAATAGCCACTGTCAGTACGACGACCGGGGAGACCGCCGAAGGCGATGTCATTGGAAGTCCTACCCAGCCTCCGATGCCCACAGCGGTCATTACCGACATCGTCACGACGAGCATTATTGCGAATGTTCCTGAAAATCCCCGCGTCAGCAGCAGCAGCATGAACGCCATTGCCAAGAAACTCACTGGGATAAGCGTCCTAAGATCGTCCAGCGACACCTCCATAAAGGCCTGGTTAAAAATCACCATTCCGGCCAGCAGTACATCAATGCCGGGGAAACGCTCTCGAAACTCATTCGCAAGTTTCCGTGAGTGCTCAGCAACCTCCGCACCTTCGCGCATTTGGTCCTCGCCCGGCAACTGCAATGTAACGTTTACTCCCGAAACACCGCCGTCGCGTGCCAGCAGGCGCCCTGCGAGAACCGGTTCCGCCAAGGCGATTTCGCGAATCCGTGACCGTTCTTCGGCATCACTGAAAGCACTCTCGTCCACAAGTTCACGCACCAATATCTCGTCGCCGGCGGCTTCGGTATGCTGAAAGTTGGTAACGGAATCGACACGGCTCGCGAAAGGAATCTGCCAAGCCCGTTCGGTGAGCCACTCCGCAGCTTCAAGGGCGAGAGCCGATGTGGCGTCCCGATCCTCCGGCACGATGGCGAAAAAGACGTTGTCGCTCTTGCCGTACATGTCCTCCATCTCGTTGTACGCCAGAAGCTGGGGGTTATTTTTGGAAAAGTAGACGCGGTGGTCAGTCGAGAATTCAAGCAACAACGTGCCGCTTGTTGCAAGCCCGGTCAAGACAATGGCGGCGACTATGATCGGCCACCGGTGCATGATGGCCCAGTTACCCAGCCGCGACTCTATCTCTCTCAGCAATTTCATTATTGCCAAAACAGGGGATTTGACTTGCGCCCGGGACTAAGGGTCACGTCCCCTCTATCTGGGTAACGGGTTGTAGGAATGGTCGAGGACATAGATATTCCGCCGTTTTTTATGGGCCTGATGAATCCAACTTACGGAAACTCTCCGTTCGTTGCGCAGTATGCTCACCCAATTTCAGCTGCAGTCACTCCGGCAGGCGGCAAACCGGACGGGGCAGTCAAGAAATTCTCTCTACCGTATCCGCTTTAGCGCTGTCTTGGTAAAGTCCTTGGCGTCGAGATCGGTCCCGAACTTGTAGTCTGACCATAGCAGCACGGTACTCTTGCCCGTCAGAAGGTTTGTCATCGTTATAGTGCTGCTCCGCCAAAATCGATCAAGGTATTTTGCATAGCCCTCCACGACCATCGTCTTGAGGTGCTCATTCCTGCGGTCGAAGTAGTGGACCTGGATTGTTCGAAGTTCCTCGCGGTCGAGCCAGACCATCTGGCGTGAGTACCCGGAATCCTGGCTTTTCGGGATACGCTCCAGAACCAGGCACTTGAGATCACCACAGGGCTCTTCGCGGATGAACCGGTGAGTAAATTTCCCGACCTCAACCGCTCCCATGTCCTCGTAGGAGAATTCGCTGCCCATGAAAGAGCCGGACTGTTTTGAAGCGCTGATGCCTTTCACCCGCTTAAGGGCGGGAAGATAGAGCCACTGTTTGTCCGGGCCGGTCTTGTGGGCGTGGACGAGAAAGGCAGTTCCTTTGACATCCCGCGGGTGGTCAAATACAAACAGGGTCCGATCGCCATCCTCTTGGGCTTCCATGACCTTGAGGCGGAGTGAGCGCTGGGTTTCTTTGCCCTGCTTGTTGCGTAGCGTCATGGTCAGGCTTGCGGTAAAATTGCCGAAACCCTTCTGGCGCTCACGAGCTTCGGTCGCAACTCTGAGACCCGCTTCCTCGGCGGTACCGCTAAGGAGGTCTGAATACGACTCAGCTGGCCAGAAACAAATTGCAAGAAAGCTGCCAAGTACCGCAAGTATTACGCGTGGGATTGAAAACCGAATCATTGGTTCCTCCTGCTAATGGGTATAAACAAAACCGGAGGTATAGTCAAATCTGGTGTATGGAGGCATGGCCAGGCGATGCACTGGTTCCTGATTTCACTTCGATTCCATTTTTGAATCTCAATCCGGATTATTACTTAATCAGATTCGCTTAGTTTTCTCCAGTTATTTTTCGCGCACACCCCCAGCTTAAATATCACGTGCAGCAACCCTGAAAATTCAGGCACTCTTTGCCTTCAGCAGCTTGTTTAAATAATTCTTTTCCCGATCCTGAGATCCCCCGTCGTCCCAAAGGCAGGCTCAATCGGATTCGTTGTCCCTGCGCTTCTCCAATGTTCATTCCTGTCTTTCTCAAGACACTGTGCTGCGTTCGGACCCTGATCCGACTCAGAAACTGTAGGCCAAATTGATCTTTACGTAGCTGTCGCGCCGCACGTAGTATATGAAGTCCTCTTCGTCGATATCCAGAAAAGCCGAGGTCTCAATATGCAACAACCAGTTGTCCGAAGTGAGGCGACGCTTGAACTCGCCTGCGATGACGCGACTGCTTTTGTTGAGAGAGCCCAAAACGCTCAGGACAAATTCGGTGCTCTGCGGATCGTTCAATCCGAGACGCGCGGCAATGAACAGGTCATTCTCGAATGCATTGGTTGCCCAGCGGCCACGCCCATCGTAAGCCCATTCGGCAAACAGGACCAAGTCAGAGTTCGAACCCAGTACGGAATAGAGTGTGTACTCGCTACCCAGGATAAAAGCTATATAGTCCTCTTCCTCTAAAGTATTGAGGTGTTGAATGTACCTGCTGTTCCTCGCGCCGGCGCGGTAGATTGCTTCCAGCTTGAGCAGTAGGGAACCCTTGGTAAGCTGGGTATCCACACCGAATTGGCGAATCTTCTCGTAATGTGGAGCCAGGACCAGTCCGGAGTCGAGAAATATCGGCAAAAGGGTGGGTTCTCGGTTCGTACCGTTGAACAGGCTGAGACCGATCTCGAGCGGTCCGAATGAGCCAGTGTACCGGCTGGCGAGATCAATATGCCACTTTTTCGCGCCGGATTCGTATGAAATCATATCCTGGTCTACAATGAACTCATACCGCTGGCGACCCCGCGGGCCCGGATAGATGCGCGCACGGTGCCACGTCATCGCGAACAATTCCAGTGCTCCCCAGTCACCCGACCAGGTGAAATGGGCCATTGGCTGACCCATCTTTATCTTTTCGTTCGGGTGTTCAATAACATCGGTCTGGTTGATGATATCCACCAGGGAACGCAATTCCACGACGCCCCAAAACACCCGATCGATGCCCAAACGCAATTCCCATTCGCCGTCGCCGGCATCGCCGTACATCAGCAGATAGGCCTCCCGGAAATCACCGTACGTGCGGTCCGGGTCCCCGGCATCGTACCGCAAAAAGGGAGTCACCGTTATGCTTGTGCCTTCGTCGTTCTCAACATAGAACGTTGTCTCCAGAGAAAGCCCGCCAGCATACGAACGCTGGTCAGGATACGCGGCGCTCTGGGGGTACAGCCAAGCCTCAGTCGAGAGGCGTCCGGAGATATCAACCTCGTCGCCGAACCCGGCCGGGTATGCCGCGGTCGGGAGCACCGAGACAAGCACCCCCAGCACCACCGCTAAAATCGCTGGGATGGATTGAAGCTGGAATGCTCTTGGCGCCCTCGGGGGGCGCGGTGAACGGACTTTTGAGAATCCGGCGTTGGGTCTTTTCAAACAACATGATGGTAGTGCGTAAGCCTCATTTTATTTAGGAATATAGTAACCTAAATTTTCGCGTTCCAAGCCTTGAACCAGAATTATATTCAAATCTGGTGTACGGAGGTTCTGAAGAAAACGGGTTCGGTGATCCAAAAAATGTTTTTGACCCCCTTACGTAGATTGGATAAGATGGTTTCCCAAAATTTAGAAGAAAAGTTAGAAGGCAATAAGAAATCTTTCATATAGAAGATTCTACAGAGGGAAACACAAGTGGCAGACGACTTCCATAACCCAGTTTCAAATGCAGTTCAGTCGGATGATATAGTGGAGAGGCTGTCGAAGTACCGCAGAAGCCAGGGGCTGAGCAAGGAAGAGTACGCCAGCACGGTAACGGCGTTTTATAACCTCATTACCGACTTTTGCGAGCGTGGATGGGGACAGTCGATTCACTTCGCGCTGATGGAGCCGGGGGTGCCTTTCGAGGAATCCATTGCCAACCATGAGTATTTTCTGGGCGAAGCTATCGGGTTGAGACCGGGCATGAAGGTGCTGGATGTCGGGTGTGGCGTGGGCGGACCACAACGTGCCCTCGCAAGAAAGTTCGGCGCTTCGATCGTGGGCCTCAACATCAACAAATATCAGCTCGGGAAGTGCTCTGCGTATAACAGCGAGGCTGGCCTGGACCATCTCTGCAGCGTCCTGCACGGCGATTTCCTGAATATACCGGCGGAAGACGGAAGCTTCGACGGGGCTTACCATATCGAGGCCTTGTGTCATGCGCCGGATAAAGCCGCGGCCTATGCCGAGATATTCCGTGTATTGCGGCCCGGTGCGGTCTTCGTCGGCTACGACGTGTGCATGACCCCGCTTTACGACAGCGGAAACCCTGAGCACCGGGAACTCAAGGAAGTAAACGAATACGTCTCCTCTCTTCCGGAAATCACTTCGTTCACGGAGGTAGACGACAGCCTGCGGGCAGTCGGTTTCGAACTTGTCGAGGCACGTGACCGCGCTCTTGACGCCGACCCCAAGACGCCGTGGTATCAACCGTTGGAAGGGGGCAACCTGAATCTAAGAAGTTTCTCGAGAACGGCCCTTGGCCGCAAAATCGCCTCGGCGGTTCTGCCCGTTCTGGAAAGCGTACGCGCCGTACCCAAGGGGTCGTCCGAAGCACGGAAAATTATCAATGTCGTGGCCGACAGCCTCGTGGCCGCAGGACGTCTGGGAATTGTCACGCCCATGTACTACCACAAGGCACGCAAACCGGGTTGATCCGTAAAGTAATCGGGACGACTCGAGCACGATACGGACAGGCAGCGACCGTAATCACCCTGAATGAACTCCGAAGAGAGTTCTATCAATAAATGCCGGGAAGAATCCGATATTTCACCCGTGCCTGATACTCCGCCCACTTTTCAGCACCGTATTTCTCGGCACAGTACACATCGTCAAAACGCTGACGAAAGGTAAAAAACGTTACGACGAAGACAAAGTAGGTCCACGCCCAGGGATTAGTGAAGTAGCCGAATGCCAGGGCAATTGAAAGACCAAGGAAACCTTCGCCTAGGTAGTTGAAGTGGCGAGCGGCACCCCAGAAGCCACTGCACAGGATCTTGCGGTCTCCGGCCTGGATGTACTCAGGCTCGAAGATCCCGAGAAATTTGCGGTCGGGCCATCGCTTGAATGTATATTTCTGCATGTTGGCGCCGCGCGAGATGCCCCACCCGAACAGGAACAGCGCAGTCGTCCCAATTAGCCAGAAATATGTCCATCCCGACGAGAATCCGGGAGACGGGTAAGCGGCCATGCCCCACAACGGGAGGATGAACAGCCACCCGTAGATCACGAGGCCTCCCCAGAACATTTTGAAGCCGATGCCCTCATGGATCAGATCGTAGGTATATAGCTGGACGCGCTCAAAGATAAAGTAATCCAGTATGTAGTATGTGTAGAATGCCGCATACAGGAAAACGCCCGGATTATAGTTCTCGCCAAAGATTTCGTAGTTGTACGCAGCCCCGGACAAGGCGTTGAGCGCCAGCATCGTCCCACCGACAACATAGAAATACATCTTTATATCAAAGCGCTCGTTAAAGAACGATATCTCCTGCGCCCGCCCGTCCCAAAGCGCCAGAAGCGGGTTCTTTATCTTCCCTTGCGGCTGGCTGAAGACGGCTATGATCGCAAAGATTGTGGTGAAGACTGTTCCGCCCACCACGGCATAGATCGAGGACCGGTAGAACCACTCACGCGGCATCCCGGTGAGCTCGAAAGCCCACACGATCAGCGCTACTGCAAACACCACGATACCGTTTAGCCGATAATTACGGGGTTTACCGGTCTGCGGATTAATAACGTAGCCGGGAACCCGCTTTCCGGGCAGGATAAGCTGCGCCAGGAAGAACACGGCGAAAATCACAAGCGGGGTGAAAAAACCCGCAATCGCTTCCGTGCGGGAAAGCTCGAAAAGGTGGCTAATACCAAGCCATTCAATCATAACCAAATCCTCCTTTCTTCAGTAACGTGGTCACTTATGGATATGGACACAGAGAAGATCAGTAACGCACAACAACTGGAATTTAAATAATATTCGTAGCGTATAGATTATATATCATGTTATATAGAAAGGTAGTGTTTGGAGTTTTTCGCAAATTTAAGTCTTGAGCATTTTTTCAGTCCAGATTCAAAAACTCATGAGTCTAAACCCCGGTCTTGTTCAACATACACCAGATTTGACTATATTCGAGTCGGACTATACAGTTTTTAGTGTCACGAACTATGATTGTAGGCTATATAACTTCCTGTAATCATTACCGCGCCGCAGATTGAAGGAGGCGCCGGCTGATGAATGATCCTATTGAGAGCCAGCCACTGAGCTTGCTCGACGAATTCATACTCATGCTCCTCGATGAGGAGAGTGGCTACTTTTATCAAATAGCCGCCCACAAAATGAACTGCGCCATTATCGGTGCGGCACTTGCAGAACTCTCCCTGCTTTCCCGTATCGACACGGACGTGGAGTCTCTTCTCCTCCTGGATCCAACAGAAACGGGCAACCCGAGCTTGGACCTAATTCTTAAGGAAATCGTCGATGAGCCAGTTCAGCACAACGCCCAATTCTGGATTGAGAAGCTCATCCACCATGCGGAAACAATCACTGATTTGACATTAGAGAGCCTGGTTGACCTGGGAATTCTGGAACATCACCAGGGTGATTTCTGGACAGTGGCAGCTGGCAAACTATACGCGGATGCAAACGGCGACGATGAAGATGCAAGTTTAAGTCAGTTCATCAGAACCAGAATCGGCAAAGACATCTTTTCAGACGACATTCCACATCCGCGAGATATTATCATCATTTGCCTGATCGAAACATGCGATATTTTTCCCCTCATGTTTAAACTCGACAAAAAGGCGGAAGAACGGATCGAGCTTATCTGCAGGATGGACCTCATCGGCCGTTCAATGGCGGACGCGGTCGCAGAAAACATCAATAATCCGCTGCTTATAGCTTCTCATCATGGCAAAAAAATCCCGCGCGTCTCACTTCGTCGGCTACTGCTCAACCCACATACTCGGATTGGAAACCTTCCAGCACTTTTCGCAGATTTGACAAAGCAGTATGGCCCGGTCTTTGAGGTCACACTTCCTTTCTCAAAGCCGAATATTTTTCTTTCCGGACCGGAAATAAACCACTGGGTACGTCGACACGGACGGAAGTACCTGACATCCAAGAACCTCTTTGGCGAGTTTGAGAAAGTGTATGGGGCGGTAGGCATATTACCTGCCCTGGATGGCGCAGACCATTTCCGGTATCGGAAAACCATGACTCCAGCCTACTCCCGCGGGAGACTGGAAGGACAGCTGGATATGGCCTACAGCAAGGCTCGCGAATACATGGCAAATTGGAAAGTGGGTGAAAGCTATCCTGCAAGGGACCTGTGCCGAAAAATGATTAACGCTCAGACGTCACCTTTAATGATGAACATTGATACGCAGGATATCATGGATGATATAATTGCCTACAAGGAGCGGGCGCTCAGCACCCATCTCTTAAATATTCTGCCAAAATTCATGTTGAAAACACCGGGAATGAAACGCAAGGCCAAGGCAATAGGCACTTTGATGGAGCGGGTGCAAAGTGTCCATACAGCAGCCCAGCGGGCCGGTTGTCCACGAAACTTTGTGGATGACCTGCTAAGCCTCAATGCGAACTACCCGCTATTGATGCCCGAGTCGAACCTGAGTTTCGCTCTATCGGCAGTGGTGCTTGCCAGCATGTACCTGGGTGACGGCTTTAACTTCGCCCTTTATGCCATGGCGTCACAACCTGAGCTTTACGAAAAAATTCGAAGTGAGGCCGACGCACTGTTTTCAAATGGTGACCCAACTGGCAAAGACTTAACTCCTGCCAATATGGAAGTCACCGATCGCTTCATAAATGAATGCCTTCGTGTGTACCCGATTGTTCCAATGTCTATGCGTGGCGTTGTGAATACGTTCACGATTGAGGGCTACGAAATACCGCAGGGGGCTAGAATAAATATTGCACAAACCGCCCCGCACTATATGGAAGATTGCTTCCCGGATCCCTTTTCATTTGATATCGACCGCTACCTGCCGCCTCGCAATGAGCATAGAAACCCCGGATACGCCCCATACGGACTGGGCCCGCACACGTGCCTCGGCGCCCGATGGATGACACTTCATATGGCTGTTAACCTGCTGATCATATCGCATTACTTTACTCTTCGCGTACACCCCGAAAACTATAAACTTGGGATCACCGCGTTTCCATCAATGAAGCCGGACAACAAGCTTAAATTTTATATCGCCGAGCAGAAACACGAACTGCCCATCTGATGTGCCATGATCCCTGAATACGTTAACGCAGCGGGGGTCGAATTTCAGCTTTCCAGGGATTCCTCCTAATGTCTATTCACCCTTTTTTACACCCGGCTGACCGGGTGCTATAATGGGCAAGCACATGTAAGAGGCCATGGTATCGGCTATGAACGAAACGGAGGACACTGGAAAAATGAGAAAGGTTGCCATTATCGGTGGTGGAGTATCCGGGCTGGGGGTGGCTTGGGCTCTTGACCGACACCCTGATCTGTTCGAATTTCGAATCTTTGAAGCCCAGTCTCAGCTTGGCGGCAATGCCATAACAGCTGACATGCCTCAAGAAGATGGGACCTTGATCCCGTTTGATATTTCCGTCACCGCGTGCATTCCATCGGCATACCACCATATGGTGCTGTTCACGCGGCAACACGGCATTGATCTGTTAGACACCAAATTCAACTACAGCGTCAAGTACCGTGGCGAAATCTATGCACACGATTTCGACTCAGACATCAGGAGCCAGCTGCAACCGGAAATTGCCAAGTTCCAGAAACTCCTCAAGCGTCTCAAATGGTTCGGCCAACTTAACCACTCCAGGTCCCGATTGCTCAATGCTCTCAATCCATTCAACTACATCAGCATGGGTGCGGTTCTCAACTGGGGCAGGTTCTCCGGAGACTTCAGGTACAAGGTCCTGAAGCCTATGTTCGTCAATTTCCTGATGGCAACAAACGTGTTCGACATGCCCGCGTCCCTGTTTGCCCGGTATCTAGAGTTCTTTGATATAGAAACCGCAACACCAATGCAAACATGGGAGATGGGTACGCGGCGTATATACGAGGAAATGTCAGCCGGATTTCGGGACAAGATATACCTAAACAGGCCCGTGAAGAAAGTGTATCGGCGCGCATCCGGTGTGGTCATTGAAGATGAAAACGGAACCACGGAGACATTTGACGATGTGGTCTTTGCGTGCAACGCGAACCAGACATTGATGATTCTGGACAATCCGACCTTACTGGAGAGCTTTCTTCTTTCTTCGATTCGTTACGAGAGCGAATTGCACAACCATACGATTGTCCATTCGGATGCCTCGGTTCTCCCGGACAACGAGGTCAAACCCCTCGAAACCCGGAGCAACCACATTGAACAGTACGGTGTGAGACCCGATAACTATGAAATCACCTACATCATGCACAACCAACAACCCTGGGCAAAGAAATCGGACAAGCCATGCCTGGTAACCTACAACCCGATCAGTCGTATCAACGAAGAAAAAATCGTAAAGAAATGGTGGTTTCAGCATATCGTACACGATGTGTTTCACGTAGCTTTTCTGGTTAATCTGTTTGGTTTCGTCCAAGGCAGGAAAAGAACCTGGCACTGTGGTGCCCATACCCTGATCAACAGTCAAGAGACATGTTTTGTTTCCGGTCTCGTTACGGCAAGACAACTTGGAGCAGACTATCCGTTTCAGGATTCCGAAGCGAGGAAGTGGTTTAACTTTTACGGACGTATGATGTACGGCTGGCGCCTCAGAAAGGCGTAGCACAGCCCCGGCATCTCGGTTCCTGGAGGTGCGACAAGTGGTTAGTAGTCCTCATCGTCATCCTCGGATTCATTGAGGTTATTCAGGGCCTCGACTGCTTCTATGTGCAGTATCCGTTCGTAAGCGTTCTTCGCCGGCAACCCGATGGCGCGCATCAGCAGACCCCGCGCTTTCTTCCGGTATTGGTAATCATTCAGCGCTATTAAGCCGAGTGCGTATTGCAGCGGTACAGCTTTCGCGTTGGGAGCTAGGCCAAGAGCCTTTTCGAAAGAGGCAATGGCATCCTTTTTTCGCGCACCGTAGACGGTGCGGGCCATAAACGAACCCATCGCGCCAACCAATTCTGAATGCCACCGCCCCAGGCTGAGATGCGCTGCTACCAATTCGGGATTAATTCGAAGCGCATTTTCCGTGGATTCGCGTATTTTTTCCGCCTCGCCCGCTGCTTCAAATACCCCGACAGTCTCCGCGCGCCGTCCGATAGCACGCGCCAGTTGCAGATGGGCATCCGCATTGCCGGGATCGGAGGTAACCGCCTTTCTTGCCAGCGCTACGGCGCGCTCAAGCAACTCTTTCTTCTCGCCTTTTTTGGCGATGTAGTTGGCGTGAACTGACAGCGACTTCGCGGAGAGCGCGAACCCTTGTGAAGTCCCGAGGCTTTCACCGATCCGGGCCGCCTCGGCAAATCGCCCCTGCGCATAGGCCACCTTTGCCTCGTCAATAGTTTTTGCGTGTGCAACACCGATCAGCGCCAAGGCGTACACAAAAGCCAGGCAGCAGGAAAAAAACAGGCAGACCGCATTAACTGGGCAGTGTTTATTCCGACTGTTCATCTAACGGTTCCAGAGCATATTGGTGTCTGCAAGAAAACCGAACATTTGCACACCAGTTCGGACACGCCATGTAGCGTACCAACCGCAAGAGTTATATTCAAATCTGGTACGTGGAAGTTCTGAAAAAAAGCGGCGTATACGGTTCATTTAAATTCACCAAACAGACATCAGCAGGATACACCACTATGGGAAAAAATATAAAGATTTTGAACTGGAACAGTTCGATTAAGGAAATGCCTTTACTGAAGTTCTTCCTAAATGTGTTTACCATAAAATAACCGCGGTTTCCGTGGATTTGTCAGTGTTCGACACAGGTATTTCGGCGAGTCAGGTATAGGGTTCCCTACATAACTTCGTGTGATCAGGTATATAATTACCGATTTAGCAATTAAATTAGGCCCTAAATGACAAGATAGATTCTAAATGGATGACGGCAAAATGGATGACGGCAAAATCCGAATTTTAGTTGTCGATGATGAGATAGATTTAGAACAGCTTATGCTGCAGAGAATGCGGCGTGAGGTTCGCCGCGGCCGTTACGAGTTCGAATTTGCACACAACGGTGTGGAAGCCCTCGAACGTCTACGCAAAGACGACGGGTTCGATATTGTACTGTCTGATATCAACATGCCCGTCATGGACGGGTTGACATTATTGGCACAGATACCGGACGTGGACCCTGATATTCGTGCCGTAATGGTCTCCGCATACGGCGATATGGAGAACATACGGACTGCCATGAACCGCGGGGCATTCGACTTCGTTACCAAGCCGATAGACTTCACGGACCTCAAGACTACAATTGAACGTACGATTGAAAACCTTGCTATGTGGCGTAAAGCACTGAGCGCGCGAGACAAGCTTGTAGCTCTCCAGAACGAGCTTGATGTGGCACGGACGATGCAGCAGGACATTCTTCCAAAGTCCTTTCCGACTTCTGAAGCATTCGATCTGTACGCAAGCATGGTTCCGGCTCTTTCCGTAGGCGGCGACTTTTTCGATATTTATGAATTTAGCGATGGCCGGGTTGGCGTTGCAATAGCCGATGTGTCGGGCAAAGGGGTGCCCGCGGCAATGTTCATGATGGCCAGTCGTACGCTGCTCAAGGCTTGCGCGGCAATTTCCACCTCTCCGGCCGCCGTGCTGGAACAGGTAAACACGATGTTGGCGGAGGACAACGATGCCATGACATTCGTAACCCTGCTATATGGCATTTACGATCCTGGAACGAAAGAATTCGTATACGCAAACGGCGGACATAATCCGCCAGTCATTGTCAAACCGAACCTGACAACCGAACTGTTGGAGACAACGGGCGGAGTCGCTCTGGGCGTGATGCCGAATTTCAAATATGAGGAAAATACAATCTCCATTGAGCCGGGTTCCATGATCGTGTTTTACACTGACGGAGTGGTGGAAGCTGAAAAAGAAGACAAGGAATTATTCGAAATGGACAGGCTTTGCGAAATTTTCCAAAGCGGCACTTTCAAGGACTCCGAGGAAGTTACGAACGAGGTATTCGAGACCGTAAAAGAGTTCGCTGGCGAAAATCCGCAGTCTGACGATATAACCTGTCTTGTTCTGCGAACGACATCATAATGGGCAAAGACGGTAGGATGCAAGTTTCACGTACGTTGATCGTTCCCAATCGGATGGAAGAAATCCAAACGATTGCAGCAGCACTGGAGGAATTTTGGGAACAGCAAGATCTCCCGCCTGAAGCATTGTTTCACGCTCAGCTATCCCTAGAGGAGATCTTCACCAACGTGGTCAGCTATGCGCATGATGATGATCAGGAACATGAAGTAGAGATTATATTTTCTAGAGAAGATAAAACCATAACTATTGAGATACTGGATGATGGATATCCCTTTAATCCGCTAGAAGACGCGCCGGAGCTTGATGTAGAAAGTTCTCTTGAAGACCGCGGTATTGGCGGAGCAGGAATAATGCTGGCTAAGCAACTGATGACAGAGTTGCGCTATCAACGCAACAGTGATCGTAATCATCTGACTATGATCAAGAAAATTTAGCAAAAATGCGGGTATTAAGCAGACTATCTCTCAAAAAAGTGGTTGCCGCTTCAATAGTTGTAATACTGGCAAGCGCGGCAGCGGGGGAAGCCCAGGAAAAAATACGCACTGTGCCAGGAGTGTACAGTGACCGTATTGTATTCGGGCAGTCCGCTGCCTTGAGTGGCCCTGCCGGCGAGCTTGGTAAAGGCATGCAAGCTGGCATTCTTTCCGCGTTTAAAGAGGTTAATGACCGGGGTGGGATTAACGGACGTCGCCTGGAACTGCGATCAATGGATGACTCATACGAACCGGAAGCGGCAATTCTAAATACGCAGCGGCTGATTGGTGAGGAGGTTTTCGCACTCATCGGCGCAGTCGGCACTCCTACCTCCAAAGCTGCGGTGCCTGTCGCCGAGGAACACGATGTACCTTACATAGCACCTATGACCGGTGCAGAATTCCTGCGTAACAGTGCACGCCGGACAGTAATCAATCTTCGGGCTTCGTACTATCAAGAAACCGAGGAGATGGTAGAGCGATTGACGACTGATCTCGGAATTAATCGCATCGCCATTCTCCATCAGGATGATTCATTCGGTAATGCCGGTTTGCAAGGAGTCCTTCTTGCCCTTGAGCGTCGCAAACTCTCTGCTATCGGAACGGGGATATTTCCTCGCAATACTGTCGCGATAAAGACGGCGCTTCTTGATTTGCGTGCCGCTGGACCGGAAGCTGTAATTATTGTCGGTCCCTACAAGCCGACTGCGACATTTATTAAGTGGGCACGCCACATCGGCATGAATTCCATTTTTATGACACTTTCTTTCGTAGGCAGTAATGCCTTGGCAAGCGAACTGGGTGACCAAGGGGCCGGAGTCCTGGTTACGCAGGTGGTTCCTTTTCCAACCGGGAACACGATACCTGCTTCTGCTTCCTATCGTGCTGCGCTCAAGGCGTACGATCCGGCGGTAAAACCCGGATTTATATCGTATGAAGGATATTTAGCAGGGCGCTTGGCTATCCATGTCGTAGAACGTTGCGGAAAGCAGGTTGACCGCAGTTGTATTGATACGGTGCTACGGACTGGCAACAACATTAACTTGGATGGCTTCACCTTGCGATATAACAAGAATGATAATCAAGGTTCAGACAGGGTTTTCTTGACGATTATTGGTCCCGATGGTCAGTATACGCCACTCACCTCTCTAACCTCTACGACGATGCTGACCGACGGTTTGCATATGCAAAAGACATTGAATTGAGATAAGCGGAATGCTTTCAAAGCTTTGGAACCGAATTTCTACGCAGATTTCTACGCAACTCTATATAAGTTACGGAGGGGCCGTAGTACTCATCATCATTATCAGTTTGATTGCCCTTTTCTTCCTTAACCACATCGGCAAAGTTCAGCAAAACGTTAACGAAAAGAACATACCCGAAATGACATCGGCGTTTGCAATTGCCCAGCAGACAGCCATGCTCGTCGCCGCTGCTCCCCGACTCACTTCGAGTACGCCTGAGCAGTTCAGGACCGTAGCTGGGAGGATCGACCTGCAGATGGATGCATTCAAAACACGGCTCTCAGCAATGATGGAAAATCAAGGAGAAAGCGAACAAGCGCGACAGATTCAATCTGACGGGATCGCCATAATCAAGAACATTGAGCGAATCAAGTCGCTTGTCAGGGAACGTTTTGACCTTGGCGAGAGCAGTCTCAACCTTAGAGACGAGCTTCAGGGGATTCAAAGTGAAATAACGCCGATTATGATTAACGAAATCGACGATCAGATATTTTATGTAATGACCGGTCATCGGTCTCTTGGTGGAGTACAATCACCCAGCTCGGTCCATTTTTCCAAATCGGAATTCCAGATCTATCGTCGCCTGTTTGAACTCCGCGAAGCGGCTGCAGTTGCTGCGCAGCTGCTTGGAACCACATTTATAGTGACCGATCCGGCCATGCTGCAGCCATTGCGAGAACGGTTTGAAGCCACGGCCGGTAGTATCAGCCGATCGCTTGATGCGCTTGAAAAGTACGAACAGGAAGAAAACCGCTCGCTTAACGGACTTGAGAAAAAACCCCTCCACGATCGACTGTCTTGGATTTTCGAAGACCTAGTCTCATTCGGCAGAAGAGAAAACAACGGGTTCGACCTGCGCAGTCGGGAACTTGCGGTTGACAATGAATTATCCGCCCTGCTTCTCGAAAATCAGGCCTTAGGAATTGACATCGTAGCGCGAGTAGAAAGTGTTGTAAATGATTCAAGCTTGGCTGCGGGGGAGATGACGAGCAAAGCGGCCGCAGTAACCGCTACCAGCACGAGGCTGCTAGTGGCTTTCAATATTGTTAGTATAAGCGGCGCAGTCTTGCTCGGGTGGCTGCTTGTACAACGTCGCCTGATTCGGCGCCTGGAGAAGATATCGGGCCAAATGCAAGAAATGGCTGATGGCAACCTGGAACTGGCCGTCGACACCAGGGGCAACGACGAAATCGCGCAATTAGCCAAGGCGCTTGAGGTGTTCCGAAATAACGCACTGGAAGTACAGCGCCTTAATCTTGTAGAAACGCTTGCCAACCAGCTGCAAGAAAAAAATGAGGAGCTGGCACATACTAACGAAGAGTTGAAACGGGCGCAGGACCAGATCGTGATGCGGGAGAAACTTGCTGCGCTTGGCCAGTTGACAGCGGGGGTAGCGCACGAAATCAAAAATCCGATGAACTTTATCATGAACTTCTCGGAGGTTTCACAGGAACTGCTGGAAGAGCTGCTGGAGGAAGTAGCCAAGCTTGAAGCTAATGGGGCCGCGGAAGAGGAATACGATCCGGAGATAGTCGAGGAAGTAGCCGAGGACTTGACGGGGAATTTGAAGCGCATTCGCGAGCACGGAACTCGTGCGAACCGAATCATAACAGACATGCTCAAGATGGGTCGCGGCGGCGGGGAATGGCAACCGACTGACCTCAACATATTGCTAAACGAGCATGCGTTGCTTGCGTTCCACAGTGCCCGCGCCACCGACAGCGAATTCCAGCTAGAAATTCAGGAAGACTATTCGCCGGATATAGGAGAGATCACGGTACAACCGCAAGACATTGGCCGGGTCTTCCTAAATCTGGTAACTAACGCCTGCTACGCGGCGGACGAAAAACGAAAAATGCTGGCTGCTACCGACGATCCCTCGAAGAAGGATTATCAACCAACGCTTAACTTAAGCACGCGGCTGGTTGATGACCATATTGAGGTACATGTTCGCGACAATGGAACCGGTATTCCCGAATCTGCACTGGATCGCATCTTTAACCCGTTCTATACAACTAAGCCCACGGATCAGGGTACAGGTCTGGGATTATCGCTGTCCAATGACATCATACGACAGCACGGCGGTGAGTTTCGCGTAGAAACTGAGGAAGGCGAGTATACAGATATGATTGTTGTCTTACCGCTTGACCCCGAAGCTAGCCAAGTAATTGATACCTCAGAAGAAGCGGCAGAAGGCGAGGATTCGCCAACTGCTTCCGCTTAACGCGTTTAACCGGTTATTGAAGCTATAGCATCAGAACGAGATTCGAGCACGCTGATGATTTTGTCAAAACCTGCGATCTCGAAGATTTCTTTTATGGGACCGGGCAGGGAACACAGCATGAATTTCATTTTTTTAACCTGGAGTGTTTTTGCAATAAGCAGAATTGAACGCAATCCTGCACTGCTGATGTAGGACAGCTTTTCAAGATCCAGAACTACGGGATTCTCGGAACCGCCAATTTCCTTCTCCAGATTTTGGTGGAATTCCTGCGCGTTCATGCCGTCAATTCGGCCAGCTACGCTTATTATCAGGACCCCTTCGGTCTGATCGGCCTGCAACTCAAGTTGGTTGTTTTGAGTACTCATTCTTCACCAGTAGCAATTAGCAATCTATCTGACTATAGCACGACAATCAAGATAGAATTTTATGTCCTGACTAGGGACACAATACCGGAATATTTCAGGAGACGCAACCTTAGGAGTCCAAAATTGTGCAGGCACCGGGAACTTCCTATCCCCTATCGAGCAAAGATTTTATATATGGAGGGCGCCCCCATAAAAGCCGGAGAAATAAAAACAAAACACCATCCAAAGCCAAACCTAAATTTCGCACTGTTTGGCCCATAAGTTTATGTCTTTCATATAACTCCCAGCCTTCAAAAACTTCGACAACTTCAAAAGATATATCAGGTATAATGGGTCGTACATCAGATATTAAAGAGTTATCTGAAATTCTTCAGTGACAGTCGCGGTTATTATATGGGATTGCACAACAGTCTCTAGGTTTGGAATGTGGATTATTGCAATATCGTTTTTTTTAGCTGTCATGCTTACTGTGATAAACAGTACAGTAGTCTTTGACCTTATCCCAAATTTGATTCCGGAATATGCCTATTATACAAAAATGCTCTATGCAGGATTGTCTACTTTGGGGTGTACGATAGCAATATTTTTTACTATTGAAAGTATTTTTTACAGGTGAAGTGAGCGATAATATAAGCCACAATCAAAATGCGTATTTCATACCCCAAATGCACTTAAGTCATTCATCTCAACTGTGTACTTAAACAGTATCTGCTCCCTCGCCATTGTTCGCAACGAGGAGCTTTTCTCCTTCGCGTAGCTAAGCGCGCGTATCCAGAAACTCCATGTACCTGAGCCTTGCCAGTATCCACCGCCACACAAGCGGCAGGCACGGTGCCAATCGGGCCTAATGGGGTTTGCGAGCTAGGAAACAGTACAGCGGCGTGAAGATACCGGTTTTACCACCCGCGACATAGGCGTCAGCGGTCCAGTCCAAGAATCGGAAGACTTCCGTGGAGCCCTTCGGAAACAGCCCAACCATCTCGGCCAGTTTTGATCCTGCGACGAACACTTTGCGGCCCTGCGGAAGCCTCAACAAGGCGTTACCCAACATCCCGTGTCGACTCTCCATGGGCTGATACCATGGTGTGGATTCCTCTCCCTCCGAAACGCCCAGGTCCATCCCCTCGATGATGTGGAACCCTGCCGCTTCAAGCGCTTGATTCACTTCCCCGAACGTGGCGATATCCTTCAGCGCAATGCCGCGCTTGAGGTTGCGCTTGAGGTCCCAGTGCCGGCTGTCATTCGGATCGAACTTGTCCGTCAGACACATCTCATGCCCCCAGAACAGAGCTCCGGGTTTCAGTATGCGGAATATCTCCTCGAACGCGCGTTGCTTGTCCGGCGCATGGCACGTTGACTCGATGGCATAACCCCGGTCGAACGTGCCGTCTTCGATGACGCTCATATCCATGAAGCTGCACGCCAAGTGATCGACCATGTGGTCAAGCCCCGCCTCGGTATTTAACCTTTTCGCCTTTTCCAACTGGATTCTGTTGATGTTGATCCCGACAACCCGGACACCGGCCTCACGAACGACACGACGCATCGGGCCGCCGATTCCACAACCAACATCAACCACCGTCATGCCCTGTTGCAGATCCAGCTTGTCGATCATCAACCGCTGATAGCGGATTTTGGAGTCCTCCAGGGTCTCATTCGGCGCGAGGGGTGCGAAGTGCAGGGATTCACCCCAACTCCATACCATGAGCTCACTGTAAAGATCGTAGTAGTCTTTGACCAGCTGGGCGTGATCGTACCCGCCCGAGTCACCACCTTCGGGCGTCGCTCGCTCCATCCAACCCTCTACGTCTTGCACCCGACGGGCGACATCCGACCCCTGGTACGCATCCTTGAGTTTTTTCGGTAGCTTGCTTATATCCATGGCGTGGTTTACCCTTTTCCCTCCGTTTTTTAGAGGAGGAAGGTAGAGAACCCCGCTTCATAAGGATTCCCACTGAGATTACTCTCTTCCGTTCTCATACCTCTTTGGGGAAGTTTCA
Source organism: Thermodesulfobacteriota bacterium (assembly GCA_964291665.2). Classification (GTDB taxonomy): domain Bacteria; phylum Desulfobacterota_D; class UBA1144; order Nemesobacterales; family Nemesobacteraceae; genus Nemesobacter. Next base: position 332,590 of record OZ219814.1, read on the forward strand.
AAATTGAGTTCAAAATGCGTTGCCTCGCTTTACCGGCAACCTTGGGAACAGCCTGATAACGGGCCAGTTAGCAGGAACTTATCGTTTCTACCTACAACCTAAATATTATTGGATTTCCCGAGCATCATACCACAAAGCAGGTCAAAATCGCAAGGGAGTTCTGTAAGCAGTCAATTAAAATGACCAGTACTTTTTATCAAAGCTTGAGTCGAGAGAGAAGTCGTAAAAAAATGGACTGACCATCAAAAACACGTGTGTTTTCTGATGGAAGAGGTTAAAAATCCTCCGGATTTGCTTCGACACCCTTCAAAAGCTCCGCAATCAACCAAAGAGCTCGCAGAGTTCTCGGGCGGTTTGACGCAGATAAAGTAAGTTCCGACGGCGGGGTGGTCTTGCCTCCCAAAGTGGAGCGCCGTATCATGTCATAAGCATCGGAGACCAGCATGCAACAGCGAGAAAGCCGATTCCCGAGGTTGCGTCCCCTGAAATATTCCGGTATTGTCTCTTTCGCTACGACATGAAAGTCCTACTTGATTGTCGTAACCGTTTCATCTTGTTTGTCGCGCTACGGTTATCCTGCGTTCAGTAATATAGCACTGTAAAGGTGGATAGGGCTCGATGTGGCAGAGTGAAGAGGAAATGCCAGATTTAGAACCTGCACATACTGCATAATTCGGCATGATCGTATGAACCTGGAATCCTGCATCTCGATGGTAGTCACCCGTCGCTGGCTGACTATTCTGCTCTCTTTGCTTGCTATGCTAGCCCTTGCCGCGGGGGCCACACGCCTGATTGTGGTGGATGTAGACTTTCGCAATCACTTTGGTGAATCCGACCCACACCTCGTTGCGCTCGAACAGCTTGAAGAGACATATGCACTGTCCGATGTCGCATTGGTTGCCGTGGCTCCACGTGAGGGCACCATTTTCACACGGGAAACCCTTGTTGCCATTGAAGAGCTGACTGAGCAGCTTTGGCGCACCCCTTACGCTACCCGCGTCGACTCTATTTCAAACTATACGCATAGCGAGGGATTCGAAGACGAGCTGGTTGTTGAGCCGCTTATCGACGAAGCCAGTGCCCTGAGCGATACAGATATAGAACGAATCAGGGATATCGCGTTCGGCACTGAGGAAATTGCCGGGCGATTTTTTTCCCGTGACGGACGAGTTGCCGGTTTGGTTGTAAGTATTGTGCTTCCTGACGACAATCGGGAATTGACCAAGCGAGAGGTTACCGACTATTTGTATGAAACTATTGCCGACGCTCAGGAGAAATATACATCCATTGACTACCACCTTTTAGGTGGACTTATCCTCAATCGTGTCATAGGTGACGCGCTTGATGAGGAAACGGCCATCCTTGGACCCATTGCCCTTGGAACCATGCTGCTTGTCGCCTTGGTTCTGATACGTTCGATATGGGGAACACTTGCCATTGTGCTGATGATTGCTACCGTCATCCCATCCGCGCTGGGCTTTGCCGGGTGGACCGGTTTAAAACTGTTTGGTGAAAGCGGTGCCGCACTGTTTGTGCTGATGGCCGTGACCGTCGCTCACTCCGTGCACATTATTGAGGCAATGGCCGTGGGCTTACGCCAGGGCATGGCGAAAACAGAAGCGGCAATCTATGCCGTGCGAGTGGACGTGTGGCCTATTTTCCTTACCTCGTTCACAACCGCAATCGGATTTCTGAGTCTGAATTTCGTAGATATGCCGCCGTTTAAGGTCATGGGTAACATCGTGGCGTTCGGTTCCATGTGCGCTTTCGTCTTTTCGGTGACTCTGTTGCCCGCATTCCTGTCAATATTACCTATCCGTCCCCGGAAGATACGCGAAAACAAATGGGATCCTTTCGATCGTCTCAGCCGTTTTGTCATCTCTAATCGTACGATCCTTTTGTGCTTCTCTGGCATTCTGGCTATCTTTCTGGCTGCCGGCATCTCCAAGATCGAACTTAGGGAAAACTGGCTTGAGGTTCTTGATGAGAGTTACGAGTTCCGGCGATCCGCGGATTTTCTGAGCGAGAATTTCCCTGGAGTGGAAACCTATGAGTACTCTCTTGACTCCGGCCGTGAAGGCGGCGTCACGGACATAGAATACCTAAAACAGGTCGATGCGTTTGCGGATTGGTACCGGGAGCAACCGGAATTTGTCCATATCTTCTCAATTGCCGACATCATGAAGCGCCTGAACAAGAACCTGCATGGCGATGACCCGGATTACTACGTGCTTCCCGACGATCCTGAACTTGCCGCACAGTATCTTTTGCTTTACGAATTTTCTCTTCCGGTAGGCCGCGACCTTAACAACCTGATTGACCATGACCGGAGGTCAACACGCGTAACGGTCTCAGTGAAAAGCATGTCCAGCAAGGAAAAGATCGATCTTGACGATCGTTCACGTGCGTGGCTGCAGCAAAATGCCCCCAGCATGGAAACCGGCGCTACAGGAATTTCGATTGTGGGGTCTCATTCGATTCAGAGGAACATTGAAAATATGTTGCAGGGCACTTTTGTGGCGATGGCCATCGTCTCCCTGCTGCTGTTCGCCATATTCAGAAGTATACGCCTGGGGCTGGTCAGTTTGATCCCCAATTTCCTTCCGGCCGCTATGGCCATGGGACTGTGGGGGTATCTGGTGGGAGAGGTAGGAGTTCCAGCGGCGGTCGTCACCGCTATAGCATTCGGCATCATCGTGGACGACACCATCCACTTCATGACAAAATACACGGATAGCAGAAAAGCTGGGAAACTGCCCTCGGAGTCCGTTCAGATTGCTTTTCGCTTGGTGGGCAGGGCACTGTTTACAACTACCGTAGTGTTTGGGCTTGGCTTTATGGTGTTCGGAGCATCCGGGGTGGTGGGAAATCAAGTACTTGGTCTTTTGGTGGGAATAACGGTAATTATTGCCCTGCTGGCAGATTTTTTCTTTCTTCCACCACTTCTCATGCTGCTTGACGAGACCAAGGAAACCACCGAGGAGATTAGGGAGCGATTGAGAGGCTCAACCGCATAGATCGCGAAGATTCCACTGTGCGGTATGGAAAACCTGAGTGTTATGCCGATTTCGGCATAAACATCCCTGCTTACCTCTACGGATTATAATACTGACCATCCGGGTAGAACTGCCTGCAGTAGCGCCGATACTTCCCGATATCGCCGTCAACACTGCAAAGCCTCGGAAGTGACCGATGTTTTAGATTCTTCCAGATGACGACATCCTGCATGACGTCATGCTCCTGGGAGGCAATGAGGACCTTGTTCATGAGGCGGGTCCTGAGTCTCAGGGGAAGGAGCCGCAGCCCGTGGCCCACTCCCTTCGGATCACGAAGTTGCCGCACTTGGCTCACCAACGTCAGTTCAATAAATTTGCCATCAATCGGTGTTGAAAGCACCCACAGGCGGGTGTCCATGTTGATCGAATGTTCGTGAACCTCGACAAGTGAATAGCCAAGCCCGTGTATGCTGGCGACCGCAGAAACGTCGTACTCGAAAAGCTTGATGCCGGCAACCGTAAGGTTACGTTTGAAGTTAAAGGAGTTCTTGAGGAAGGTGCCGTCAATCGATACTGAACCGACAATGTTCACACTGTTGTAGTGGTGCACGTAGTTAAGGTGTGCAACATCCACGGAGTTCTCGGTAGTTTCCTGGGGATGTCCCGGGAAACGGAGGTGGCAGAATTCCATCCCGCCCCAGTCGGTATCCGTTGTGGAAATTTCGGGCAGATGCCATTGAGGTTCTCGACCGCCGCTGCCCCACCAACCAAAAATGAGACCCTCTATCTCTCGTGTCTCGAATACCTTAAGCTTGGCGGTTTTTGGCGGAGGAGCAAAGGGTGTCGCCACGCATTGACCGCTCACATCAAACTCGAAACCGTGAAAAGGACACACTAGGGAACCGTTGCGCACCTTCCCCCCTGCCTCAGGACCAAGATCGGCTCCAAGATGCGGACAGACCGCCTCAGCAACGCAAACGTTCCCTTCCCCGTTGGACCAGACAACAATCTGTTCTCCAAGCCAGGTTCTCTTCAAGAGTCCCTTTTTTTCAATCATCTTGCGGCTGGCGATGAAATACCAGCCTTCCGGGAATGGGTAAAGCAAGGATTCATCCTTGCGAACATTTGAGTTTGGATTCATTTGCTGTTACTCCGCTTATCCAGTTATGCAGCGTTAAGTACCAGAAATGCATTTGCATTAGCTTCAGGGAATTATATATCCAAATAGAAAAAGTGTAAACACGCTGCTCTCTCCCATCGTTTTGCCTGCCTTTTGTGTCTAGATCAATGCACAGCCAGTCCGTTCTCTTAACACAAACCCATAACTTATCATTACGAAATATCTTGGTTGCAGACAAAATGGCACCCGTCCAGCCAGGTTGATCTTGAAGTGGCGTCTTTCATTAAATACTATACTGACATTGGTTGTGGTCGGTCGTTGTTGCAGAATTCTTCATATGGAAAACCTTAGATACATAATCAGTTACCTATTGGGGTTTGCGGTTATTGCTCTTGTGGCGGTCTTGTTAGTACTCGGCGGTGTTAGTCTAGTTCGCTGGCTTTTTGGGTAATTAAAGGGTTAAGTCCATAACTACTTGTTGCGGAAAATAATCCTCTTGCAGGGAAAACCTGCCATGCAACTCCGCAAATTATTGAACAGACTGAAGGCCGTGTACAGGGGGTCGAACGTCGCCCGCCGCGTGCAATGCTTCGAGGGTATATCTTAGGGAATTAACAAGCTGCGCGTCTTGCAATTTCTTTAAGCATCTGCCTGAAAATAATCCAGTGGATTGGGTAAAGACCATACCAATAGATCAGGCCACCTAGGCCCAGGGGTCGGAAAACTGCTGTCTGCGTTATTCGACTGCCTTTTTCAGCGGGCTCGACTTCAAACTGAAGCCACGCCTGACCGGGCAACCTCATTTCCGCTCTCAGGCTCAGCAGCCGATTCTCTTCATACGCCTCAACACGCCAGAAATCCAGAGGATCACCCGGGCGCAAGTCGGTCGGATGCCGCCTGCCCCTCCGCATGCCTACCCCGCCCACCAGCAGATCAACCAGGCCGCGCAGATACCAGATCCAGGTGGCAAAATACCAGCCCTGGTCTCCGCCAATGCGCCGTATGGGGGCAAAGGCCCGCGCGGGATCCACGTTGACGACGGTCCGCTGGCAGTCGATAAGGCTCGAACCGAAACGGCCTCCTCCCCAAGACGGCCAGCTGCCACCTGAAGACACGGCGTCGCTCCAGCGGGTCTGGGCAATCTCCATATCCTCCCGCTTAAGGGCCCGGTCTATCGCTTGACGTACTCCCAGAGGATGTACCGGGAAACACTTGAGGGCCGCCTTATCGCGGACAATGGTCTCGTTGCGTAAACCGTCAACGAGTTTTCTGCCCACCCTGGCATAAAGAGGAGTCACAAGCCCCAGCCAGAGACTCGAGAGATTGGGACTCAGGACAGGCACCGGAATCATAAGGCGCCGCACGCCGATCTGGCGGGCATATTCATTCATCAGTTCGCCGTAGGTAACCTGGTCGGGACCGGCGATTTCGAAAACCGCGCTGTCTTGCAGTTCCAGATCCAGGCCGCAAACAAGATAGGCTATTACGTCTTCGATGGCGATGGGCTGGGTTAATGTTCTCACCCAACTCGGGGTTACCATAAGCGGCAGCCTGTCAACCAGACTTCGCAGCAACTCAAAAGAAAGCGACCCCGAGCCGATTATGATCGAGGCGCGAAATTCCAAGGTCAGGGGACCTTCTGAGGCCAGAATATCCCCTACTTCCCTGCGGCTCGCCAAGTGAGAGGAAAGTTCGCCGTCTCCGAACAATCCTCCCAGGTAAATAATTCGACGCACTCCATGTCGGCGTGCAACCCGGGCAAAATTACGCGCCCCGATACGGTCCTGCTCTTCGAAGTTGTCCCCGGAACCCATGGAATGGACCATGTAGTAAGCCGTGTCCACTCCCGCAAGCGCGGTCTCAAGAGAATCGGTGTCAAGCACATCGCCGGCGACAATCCGGGTATCGGGAGAGAAACGACCGGCGAGATATCCAGGGTTGCGGGCAAGACAGCGCACCCGCTCTCCCCTTTCCTCCAAAGCCGGGACCAGCCGCCCGCCAACATAACCGCTTGCCCCAGTCACCAGTACAATCCGGTCTTTTTTCTTATCCTCGGACATTAAGAAAGAACCCAAATGCTGTAAAAAGCCTTTTCACCTTTTTAATGAAAGGGCATATAGAGGATTTTTCCGTCTCCCCCGTCTCGGACACAGGAGGACTAGGAAAGCAGTTTCCGAATTCTCTTTATCCTCTCTTCTTCCGTTTCCTCTTCCTTCGGGCTCGGGGGAATCCCGTTTCCTCTTATTACGGCGGGCCTTTCGCCAACTTCGGCATGCCATCTGGTAAGATTCGGAAAAGCCCCGAGATCCAGTTCCGCCCAATCGTAAGCGTTTACCCAGGGCCACGTGGCTATGTCGGCGATTGAATACTCTCCGGCAAGATACTCCACCCCGGAGAGTCTTTCGTCGAGTATCGAGTAGAGCCTTTTAGTCTCCTCGGTGTACCTCTTTATGGCATAGGGAATTTTTTCCGGGGCGTACTTTAAAAAGACGTTAAGCTGTCCCTGCATGGGCCCTACCGCCGACATCTGGAACATGAGCCACTGGATACACTCGGTTCTGCCACTGTCTCCGACCGGCGGAAGGAAGCTTCCGAACTTGTCGGCAAGGTATATGAGTATGGCTCCTGACTCAAAAACCGCCGTGCCGTCGTCATTGTCAACTATTGCGGGTATTTTCCCGTTGGGGTTTATCTCGAGAAACCACGGTTCTTTGTGTTCTAACTCAGAGAGGTTAAGCGCGTGAACCTTGTAGGTGGCTCCCAGTTCTTCAAGCATTATTGAGACCTTCTTGCCGTTCGGCGTGGCCGCTGTGTAAAGATCGATCATTTTTTGCCTCGGTTTATATCGGGCCTTTAGTTAGCTGACAATCCGAACCAAGAGCGTGGGTTCCATCCAGAAATTTCCAGGTTCCTCACCCTCTTTGTTCCCTGAACTGAGTTCCCCTTTTTTAGAAAGCCTCATGAAATATATCTGCCAAGAATCTCTAGAACTCTAGGGGTTATTTGAGATAGAATAATACCACCAAAATCGAACAGTAACGACAACGGCGAAACAAGCAAGGAGGTTAAGAACGAAATGGTAAAGGAAGCTTTCTGGTCATCCGTACATGCCACGGCACGGTGTTTTAATCAGTCGACAACCCGCTTGCGGCAACTTGCCGCGGCTTTAATCCTGGCAACCTTTTGCGTCGCGTTGCAACCCCAAGTCGCAAACGCCGAGGGCATGGGCGGTTTTTACATCGGAGCAGCGCTCGGAGGAAAATACGCCGATGTGGACTACAAGAAGACGGTAATTCACAATTTTCCCAACATGGAGCTCATGTCGAATTACGAAAGCGATAACGGCAAAGGTGGAATCGGCTCCCTCAAGGCCATTTTGGGACATCGATGGAACCTCCCCGGCCAAACCTATTTTTCAGGCGAACTCGACTTCGCTTTTAACCTGAACAAAGAAGTGGACGGCCAACTTGAAGGGCTTGATGACACTTCTTCTCGGGACGCTCCCGACGTGTTTCCCGGAGGCTGGGACCTGGAGAAGAACTACAGTGCGGGAATTAACGCGAAGTTGGGATTATCGCCTCAGGGAGATATTCTGGGAAGCGGCGGTTCAATTTACCTGGTCGGAGGCGTTAAGTGGGCGGACTTCACATTTGACGGCGCTTATGACGGCATGGTCGTTCTTCCCGACGGCACTAACGAGCGGATTGCGGGCGTGGACCGCAAGGAACTTAGCGCGTGGCCCTGGCTTGTGGGAGCCGGAGTAGAATTCGGAAGCGAACGAAATCGTCTTGATCTGAGGATTACCTACTCCAGGTATAAATTCGATTCCAGCTCGGGAGACGGATTGACCACCTCGACGGCAAAAGTTGATCACGATTTTGAAATCAGCGAATGGGGAGCATACGTCGGCTACACCTTCGCTACCGGATTCGGTCTGGGCATCTGAGTTCCCGAATAACTTCCGACGGACGCAGGATGGAGAAATTTCAATATCCGTTCCGACCCCAGAACGCGGGGTTCATCAGGCCTGAATCTCGTCCGCTTTCTCAAGATGTTTCGCGTATTCGAGAATTTCCGGGAAAAACCGGTTGAAATGCTCGTTCATCTCGTCGTAGTGCGCAACAAGTTCCTGCTCGGATCCGGAAAGGGGATTTTTTCTCCTTACCCTTATCGACATCCCCCGGAATACGATGCTGAGCCCCGAAATGCTCCGGTACTTCTCTATCCAGCCGTCCCTGATAATGGTGTTTATCCTGACCGCTGAGTGCTCGGGGAAGATATCCGCCGCCCCGAGGATTATGCCATAAGCCCTGTCAAGAAAGTCCCTTAGGCTCTCATCCGAATACCTCTCCCAGTTAACGGCAAGCAGGTGGTCATAGAAGATGTCAAGAATAACCCTGCTCCAGCGCCTGCGCTCGGGACTTACAAGCCGGGCACACTCCCTCGTTATTTCATGAGAATCCGTCCAGGCGTCAATCCTGCGGTGCATCACTATCCCGCGCCTTATGCCCGGGGTATAGCGGTCCTCGGTGAGCCGGCCCTTCACGAAATCGCCCAGAAAATTTCCTATCAGGCATTCAGGGTCATCCCCGGCGAGGCGAATATGGGCAAGGTAGTTCATCTGCGGGCATCATCCGGAACTCAGCCGCTCAAGCAGCTTGTTTATTCTTCCGACCATGCTTCCGGGATTCTCCATGTACCCGGCGGCCAAAAGGGCGTTATCAAAGAGCTGCTCAACTATGACTGCGGCGAATTCTCCGTCTTTTTCTCTCATGGAAGCAAGGTTTTTTATAAGCGCATGGTCGCCGTTTATCTCAAGGCGGACAACGGAACGCGTGTCGGCGCCCGCGCTTATGTTCCTCATGATCCTTTTCATCCCCTGGGTCATGGTGGAATCGGAGTTAAACGCAGCGGCGGGACTCTCAACCAGCCTCCGGCTCATGCGCACATCCCCGACCCTCTCGCCAAGCACTTCCTTCATCCAGCCGCAAAGCGATTTTTCCTCCTCAGAAGAACTCTCCGCATCCTTACCCGCAACGCCTATGTCAACGCTGTCGGCAGAAACAATCTTTTTTTCCTTATACTCTCCCAGGGTCGACATCACGAATTCGTCAATCGGTTCGTATATGAAAAGAACCTCTATATCCTCCGAGCGGAAAAACTCCATGTGGGGCCCGTTCTCAAGCGTGTCTCTTTGGGAACCGAACAGGTAATAGATCTCCTCCTGGCCTTCGCGCATCCCCGCAAGGTAATCCTCAAAGGAGACCAGTTCCCCTTCCCCCTTGTGTGAGGACTCAAAGCGAAGCAGCCCCTGAAGCTGCTCTTTGTGCTCAAAGTCCGAGGCCGTGCCCTCTTTTATGAAAAAACCGAACTTGCCGTAGAAATCGCCGTAACTCTTGGGGTCGTCAGCCGAACTCTGCTCAAGAAATCTTATGAACCTTTTCGTAATGGCGGAATTAAGCTTCCTCATAAGGGAGCTGTCCTGCATGGTCTCTCTTGAGATGTTAAGGGGGATGTCGGCGCTGTCCACCACGCCCTTAAGGAATCTCGCCCACTCGGGAAGAAGATTATCGGGGGAGGCGTCTATAAGGACCCTCCTTGAGTAAAGACTCACTCCGGGATCCATCCTCCCGAATCCCAGGCGCTCCATGTTGTCCTCCGGCACGAACAGAAGCACGTTCATGTCAATCGGCGCCTCCGAGGAGAAATGAAGCCTGTATCTCGGTTCGTCAAAGGAGTTTGTCTGGAACCTGTAGAAGCCCCCGTACTCCTGATCCGTAATCTCGCTCCTGTTGCGAAGCCAGACGGCTTCGGTGGTATTTATCTGCTCGCCGTTTAGCTTAAGCGGGAAGGGAACAAACGCGGAGTATTTTTTCAGAATGTCCCTTATTACGTCCGGGTCAGAGTACTCCCTGGCATCCTCCTTGAGGGACACTACGACCTTCGTGCCCCTTCTATGCCCCTTTCCCTTCGTTATCTCGAACACTCCGTCCCCGCTGCTTCGCCAGATGAGATGCTCTGAATTCCTCCTGTAGCCGCGGGTCACTACCTCAACCGAATCGGCAACCATAAAGGAGCTGTAAAAACCCACTCCGAACTGCCCGATCAGGTCTCCCCCTTCGGTCCCGCTTTTCTCCACGGCTTCAAGAAAGCTCCTCGAGCCCGAGCGTGCTATCGTCCCCAGGTTCTCAACGAGATCCTTTCTGCTCATTCCGATGCCGTAGTCGGTAAAGGCAATCGTATTGTCCTCGCTTGAGGTGGATATTTCGATTTCAAGCGGGAGCGCCTCGTCGTATATCTCTTTTTCAGTAAGCTGTATGTACCTCAGTTTCTCCAGCGCATCAGAAGCGTTTGAAACCAGCTCCCTTATGAATATCTCCTTGTCCGTGTAGAGGGAATTGATCACGATATCCATAAGCCTTCGCACTTCGGCCTGGAACTCGTGCTTTTCAGTTTTCTCCTTGGTCATCTGAAACCTCCGTTAAGCGGCAAATTCCACTTGGAAAAACCGTTCTCACTTAGTAAAAATAAGACTAATTGCTCCATTGACAAGTACACGCGACCCGAGAACCGTTTTTTTATACGGTAAATACCTCAAGATAGCAAACTTGCCGCGGAGAGTTCGGAAGAAAGATACAGGGTCAGGTCTTGATAAAGCCCGAAGACTATCCTACTTGCACCCTATCGCCTCCCCCCAAGCAAAGGCCGCAAGCGCTCCAGGGGTGTCCTTCCACCGATCAAGCATCCCACGCCATTCATCAAACTGCTCCCGGGTGGCAAGCCCGTATTTTGTGGCCGCTTCAACAGTCCCGGGAGAGAAGAACCAAGCGGTTATAAAACCGTGAAGAAAATCAATATCTTCATCGGCAGAGAAAGATTCAAACGAAACGCTCGCATTTATGTCCGAAAATCCGGCCTCAAGAAAAACCTGCTTGAGTTCCTTTCCGATCTGTGGGTGGCCCCCATTAGCCGCGATAAGGTTCGCGAACGTCTCCCATCCGTCTCTCATCGAAGGCTCCAAAAACGAGGAGTCAACAAACATCTCCCGGCTTGAAATGATGCCTCCGGGCTTTAGAACCCGACGCACCTCTGCCAGAACAGCCACCGTGTCCGGGGCGTGCATTAGCACAGCATGGCAGTGCGCGACGTCAAACGAGTCATCCTCAAAGGGCAAGTCGGTCACATCAGCGGTCTGGAACACCGCGTTTCGGTGTCCGCCGGCCTCCGCGGCGGCCCGTGCGATCTCGATCTGCGAGGCCTCCATATCGACCCCGAAAAGCTCTCCGGGTTCAACCGCTTTTGCCAGCCCCACTGAAATCGTTCCAGGGCCGCACCCGAAATCCAGAACACTCATGCCCGGCTCAAGGTGCGGGAGCAGGTGCGCGGCGCTGGTTCCCGCGTTGCGGCGGCTGAGCAGTTTCTGGAAATCGTCGCTGTATCCCATTGTGTAGGTGGAAGTGGAAGCATCTTGGGTCTTGTTGCTGTTCATGGATTCCTCCTCAATATTCTTGGCAAATCATTATAGACCCCGGGCGGCGCATTTAAAAGCCCCGGGAAGCCAGAATCCGGAAAAAACTTGAGCGGGGCCGTCCCCATCCTCCAAGCGGCCGGCGGGAATATTCACCTTTTGTTGACTATTCTCCCGTGGCTTTTATTATTTTCCGGGGGTTTCGTACTGGGTAAAAGCGCCCTTCCCCCATGCTTATAAAACCAGGACCGCAAAAGCCATGAGCACCAGAAGAAAATCTAAAATAAAGACGCCGCAGAGAGACGTCCCGTCTCTTGACCTGTCCGCAAGGCCGAGAAGAAACCGTAAATCCCCTTCCATAAGGAACCTCGTGCGGGAAACTTCGCTTCTGCCGGGAGACCTCGTGTACCCGCTTTTTATCCATGATAAAAATGGCGATGAGGAAATAGAATCGATGCCCGGATGCAAAAGGTGGAGCATCCCGGGTCTTGTGGAGGAAGTGAGGCAGTCCCACAGTCTGGGGGTCGGGGCGGTAATGATTTTCCCGGCAATCGAAGACGGGCTTAAATCTCCCTTCGCAGAGGAGTGCTATAACCCGAGGGGGCTTGTGCCAAGAGCCATAGCTGCAATTAAGAAAGAGGTTCCGGATGTCGCCGTCATAACGGATATCGCGCTTGATCCGTACTCAAGTGACGGGCACGATGGCGTGGTGTCCCCGTCCGGGGAAATACTTAACGACGTAACGGTCGAGGTGCTTTGCAAGCAGGCTCTGTGCCATGGTGCCGCAGGAGTCGATATAGTCGCCCCGAGCGACATGATGGACGGGAGGGTCGGAGCGATAAGGGAGATTCTCGACGAAGAGGGACATACGAACGTTTCGATAATGTCGTACACGGCAAAGTACGCTTCCTCTTTTTACGGACCGTTTCGCGGAGCGCTCGACTCAGCGCCGAGAGGCGGGGACAAGATGACTTACCAGATGGATCCCGCCAACTCAAGAGAGGCCTTGAAGGAGCTCATTTTGGACGAAGAAGAGGGTGCGGACATGGTGATGGTGAAACCCGCGGGGTACTACCTGGATCTGGTATCCCAGTTTCGGGAAAATACCGACCTGCCGGTGGCGGCCTACCAGGTAAGCGGTGAATACCTCATGATAAAGGCGGCCGCGCAATCGGGGTGGCTTGAGGAGGAAAGAATAATCCTTGAAAGCCTTCTTAGCATAAAAAGGGCCGGAGCCGACATTGTAATTACCTATTTTGCGAAAAAGGCGGCCGAAATTCTTAGCAGAACCCAGGGGTGAGGAAAAGTCCGATCCGCCGAGCGCTTTACAAAATTTTATAGTCGTATAGAATTCCCTTTCTCAAAAAAACACTGGACAGACAAGATGAAAAAAGACATTCACCCAGATTACAACTATGTGGTTTTCAAGGATTCGTTCACCGGGCATATGTTTCTTACGCGTTCGACCAGGACATCCGAGGAAACCACCAAATGGGAAGACGGAAACGAGTACCCACTTATAAGCGTGGAGATCTCAAGCGACTCTCACCCTTTCTACACCGGAAGGGAAAAGCACTATAAAAAAGAAGGCAGGGTCGAGAAATTCCGTCGCAAGTACCAGAAAAAATCCGCCAAGGAAGAGACCGCGGAAACCGAATCACAGTAAAAAGATTTCAGAAGCCCTCCGTTTCTCCCATAACAGAGCGATATTGATGCTGGAGCGTATGACGGATACGTTACTCGGTGGAAAATGGAAGTATGCTGGATATCAATTTTTTTAACCATCCACTCGCAGGTACACCGTTTGGTACAGTATTTGACCTGTGTCTGATCTTGGCGGCGATGGTGTGGCTATTGTCCGTGGTAACTCGCGAATATTCTTGGGTTGATCGGTTGTGGTCAATTTGTCCAATCATCTATTGCCTTATCGTTGCAGCAAGTGTTGACTTTGACGTGCCGCGTTTAAATCTCATGTTGATTCTCGTATCGCTTTGGGGAGTTCGTCTCACATTCAACTTTGCGCGCAAAGGAGGTTTTTGGAAAGGAGGTGAAGACTATCGATGGGGCATCATACGCGAAAAAGTTGGCGAACTCAGGTTTCAAGTGATTAATATCCTGTTTATTGCGTTCGGGCAGATGCTCATAATTTGGTTGTTTACCGCTCCAGTGCATCTGGCATGGTTAGGACGCGATACGTCGCTTACTTGGATTGATGGAGTATCTGTAACTTTATTCCTAGTGTTCCTTGTTGGTGAAACCATTGCTGATGAGCAAATGTGGGCGTTTCAGCAGGCTAAGAAACAGAAGATCGCGGCAGGCGAGGAAATTACGCAACCATTTATCAAGACCGGCCTTTTTGCTTTTTGCCGCCATCCGAATTATTTTTGCGATATAAGCATATGGTGGGTGTTCTATCTCTTTGCCGTTGCGGCTACGGGGCAGTGGTTGAACTGGTCTGGGTTCGGCTTCATTGTATTAACGTTGCTTTTCATTTTTACTTCAAGATTGGTAGAGTCGATTTCTCTTGAGAGGTATCCTACCTATCGGGAATATCAGGAATCGGTTCCACAGCTAATGCCATTTACGCGGATAGGCTGCCTGAAGGTGAGAAACGACAATGGGACTGAGCTGCTCAGCTAACCTGTATAAGAGACCGTCCACGGTATGCTGACCAATTGGGCCTGATTCTGTTTGAGAGTGAATGCTACTGACGTCAAATTTTGAATTCCAACGGTAGTCTTCAATTTGGCGACAGTCGTGGGCCTCCAGCTTATCTATTTGTTAAATAGTCAGAATACGAGGTCAATACGTGCGAATGATTTTGCAAACAAATCATTTTCCCAGTTATGCCACTTATGTTGGGGAAATGGCTTGCTAGGATGAAAAAGGAGCTTCCAAACTATAGAGGATCCAAGTCCACCCTGCCCTCAGGCTAGCGCAATAATGAACAGGCGAGGGAAGGAATACAGCGTACGGTTCTCAGAATCCCTAGGATAAGCATCCCGAAGCCGCCGCTTGTATACCTTTAAAAACCGGTTCCGCTCAGTATCGGACAAACCATTTAGAATCGGGCGCAGACCGCTGCCCATAACCCATTCAAAAACAGAGTCATCGCCTTCCAGCACATGGAGATACCGCGTTTCCCAGATATCAAGGCGCCGTGTACAGGGAGAAAGTATATCGTAGTAGAACTCTGAATCCTCGACCCACTTGTTTGACAAGGCGGCAAGGAGTGAAGCCTCGCCGACGGGCTTCCCGTCCGGACCGCCATTTGCCAACGTATCCCGCATCAGGTGGTGAGACGGAAGATCCCAGCTAAGCGGCATCTGGACCGCAAGACAGCCTCCTGGGTTAAGGTAGCTCACCAGGCGCGTAAACAGCTCAGAGTGACCGTCAACCCAGTGTAAAGACGCATTGGAATAAATAAGGTCCGGGTTTTCCTCCGGCACCCAACTGCGGATATCGGCATCCGCCCAGCGTATGATCGACGGCTCCGCAGCCGCCTCAGCCAGCATCTGCGGTGAGTTATCAATACCGTATACCTTGGATGAGGACCAGCGCTTCGCCAGAAGACGGGTTATGTGGCCCGAGCCGCAACCCAGATCATAGATCACATTCGGTGCCTCAAGGGGTATACGATCCAGCAACTCAAGGGCCGGACGCAGGCGCTCCTGGGAGAACTTCAGGTACTGACCGGGAGTCCAGCGCGTTCCGGCAACCTCGCCTTGGTGCACTCTTTGCGACATGCGATTTCCTCGCCCCACCCCTCGGACATGTCCGCACGGTTTTTGTGCGGAGTGGTCAGCAATGTCGTCTTTTTAACTTCAGGAACTACGATTAGTCGCCGCTCAGGTAACTTACCACGTCATCCTGAATGGACTCATCCACGAGTTCCCTCCACTCCTCATTGCCGCTTGCTATCGATTCGCGTATCTTGGTAGCCGATATGAACCCTATGTTCTCAGGCGGAAAAAACTCGTTCATCTCGTAACCGACTCCCCTGCCCCAGTTTACCGATTCAATGTCCGGAATCACCATCACGACCACGTCATCCCCCTTGCTCTCGTGATATTTTCTTATCATTCCGACGGTCTGTTCCGTGGTGAAAGGATTTTTCGGGTCGGGAGGAATATCCCTTACCATTATCAGGCACGGAACTCCATTGTCGAGCTTCTGCCTGACAAGGCTTATGTGCCCGGCGTGGTATGGCTGATACCTGCCGATGAATATTGCTCTTCTGGAAGGAGAAGGCTTTATGTCCGGATGACCGTGATTTTTACATTCCCAGTTGCTCATTATTTACCTCGTCGAGTGGATTAAAAGAAGATTCTTAGTAACTGAAAGACGCACGGATTATACACACGCCCGGTTTTTTTTCAACAGCAATCAATGGAAATAGTATACAATGCTAGCCAAGAATTCCGTGAAAAGAAGCGGGAGAAAAATTTTTATCAATGACACCCCCATTTTTTGTAAGGCACAATTGAATTGCGGACAATTAGCTTTTTATAACTAACTGCAGTCATCGCTATTTGATACTCACAACTCCCAGTTATCATTCAATTATTTTCTTTGATATCAAATAAGCGTAATTAATTGTGCTTATTTGACTTTCTTTTTTTCCCTGCTATCATATTGACCGTTATGCTTAGCGTTTCTGAACCGGAAATCCTTCGACGTCTCCACACCGACAGCCCTTGGTGGAAAGATCGAAATGATGTCAGATGGAAAGATTCTCCCAAAAGAGTCTATTTCTCCCCGTTTTTTGAACTAATATACGAGAAAAAGATCAATCGAGCAGTTGTGCTGATGGGCCCACGCAGGGTCGGCAAAACCGTTATGGTTCATCAGGCAGTTGCCGAACTCATAGGGAAAAAAGTTGATCCGAAACGAATTCTATATGTTCCTTTGGACAACCCTTTGTATTCAGGTTTGTCGCTTGAAAAGATCCTTCTCATATTCACCGAATTGAACTCCATAACGCAAGATGAGTCTTCTTATCTTTTTTTTGACGAGATTCAATACCTGAGCGATTGGGAGCGGCATTTGAAATCTCTAGTCGATTCCTATCCGCAGCACCGTTTCATAGCAACTGGTTCGGCCGCTGCAGTACTAAAACTGAAAAGCGACGAGTCCGGTGCCGGAAGGTTCACCGACTTCATTCTTCCTCCATTGACATTTTACGAATACGTTAAGTTCTCGGACAAAGAAGAAAGATTTTTTGTTCAGGGAGATACGCCTGACCATATCTCATTTCCCTTTCTTCTTGAAAAAATTGAAGATCTGAATAGAAAATTTATAGATTACATAAACTTCGGAGGCTACCCCGAAGCCGTATTCTCAGAAGAGATCAGAGGGGACACTGGTCGTTTCATCAGGAATGACATTATAGAGAAAGTACTTCTGCGGGACTTGCCAAGCCTGTATGGGATCAGTGATATTCCAGAACTTAACCGACTGTTTGTAGCACTTGCCCATAACACTGGGCAGGAAATCAGCCTGCCGGGCATCGCTCAAGACTCAAACGTAGGGAAGAGCACAATATCAAAGTACTTGGAATATCTCGAAGCAGCTTTTCTGATAAAACGCGTTAGTAGGGTAGACAGAAACGCCAGAAAGTTTAAAAGAGAACACAATTTCAAAGTCTATCTTACAAACGCCTCCATGTACCCAGCATTGTTCGGTACTATAGAAGAAAGCAACAAAACCATCCTTGGTAGACTGGCGGAAACAGCGTTTTTCAGTAATTCCTTTCACTGGCCTGGACGATCAGAGACAACATACTACGCGCGCTGGAAAAATGGAGAAGTAGACCTAGTAGACATGAACGCGACAGGAATAAGAGTAGCAGTTGAAATCAAGTGGTCTGACAGACCGCTTGAAGATCCTTTGGAGATTAAAGGACTGCTTGATTTCGCCGAAAAAAATGAATTTGTCAGTCCACACCCTCTGGGTTGTACCACGCTTACAAAACAAGATGCCCGACACTACGACAATAAAGAAGTTGTGTTCATTCCCACAAGTCTCTATTGTTTTCTATTAGGGCAGTCTTTAGACACTCCTGAATTCGGAGAAGAACTATCAAAGTCCATGGTACAAAGAAAGTAAGCTTCCACAAATCCTTGAAGCAGTTCCCAGATGAGGAATTTGTGAGGAAGTATTTTGAGAACGAGAGATGGGGAAAGACGGGCTTGTCCTTAGAACCCCTGTTTTCCGTGTTTTCTCAGCCAATCATAACCCCCTAAAGTCTTTAAATAATCTTGCGCAGATTGGCTAGCATTGTATGTTATTCCCCGGTTAATGAGAAAACTCCCAGACGGTCAGCAGGGGCCAAGCTTCATACAGAAGGCATATGCGCCTTTTTCTCCGATGTGCCCCCGAGCAGATCGATAAAACCGCCGAAAGTCCGCCTGCTGAGATCTGAAAGTGCATCTATGTATTTTGGCGTCTCGGATCTTATAACATCGGGGTCTATCTTGCCGCCGAGTTCTTCGATTTCCTTTTTGTTCACCGGAGTGACAAGCCAGCGCTCTATCATGGGCGCGTCCACCTCGAGGTGGAACTGGAACCCGTACACCTTGTCCCCGTATCGAAACGCCTGGTTCGCACACGCGGGGGAAGTGGCTAGGTGCACGGCGCCCGGCGGAATCTCAAAAGTATCCCCGTGCCACTGAAAGACCTTCTCAACCGCGCCGAATGCGCCCATAAGACGGTCCTCTCCCCCCTCTTCGGTAGGGGAAACGTCGTACCAGCCGATCTCCTTCTCCGGGTTCTTACGAACCCGGGCTCCAAGGGCCTTGGCAATCAGTTGCGAACCGAGACATACGCCGAGCACCGGAGCGTCCATTTCGATAAACTCCCTTATGGACTCGGTCTCCGGTACGAGGTAAGGATACTCCTCGGTCTCGTCCACGTTCATCGGACCTCCGAGAACTACAAGACCATCGTAATTGCGGAGTCTGGGGATCTTGTAGTTTGAACGGCCGAAGTTCACGTAACGTATCCTGAAACCGGCGCTTCTGAGCATTGGATGAAGCGTTCCCAGTATCTCGTGAGGGACATGCTGGAAGACAAGCAATTTCGGCATGAGGCAGGATTTTAACCACTTTTCCGGCCTCTGTCATTTCGCCGGGGCAAGAATAGTTCAGATCTCCCACCTGCCGCGCAGGGTCTCCTTCAGAAGAGAGGATTCAAGCGCAAGTAGAAACTCATTTCTTGAGATTTCTCTTCCTCCGAGAGTCCTCATATGATCCGTCGGAACTTGGGAATCTATGAAGTCAAAACCGGATTCCCAGCATTTCCGCGCCAGGTGGAAAAGGGCCACCTTGGAAGCGTCGGTTTCGAGGTGAAACATCGATTCTCCGAAAAACGCGCCGCCGAGAGACACTCCGTAAAGACCGCCGACAAGTTTCCCATCCAGGTAGGTCTCAAGAGAATGGGCGTAACCCAGTTCATGCAGTTTCCCGTAAGCCGCCTTCATTCCCTCGGTTATCCACGTCCCGCTCTGCCCTTTCCTCTGGACCTGCGCGCAGTTCTCGACGACCGCGGCGAAATCCGTATCGGCCCTTACCGAGAATTTCCCGGAAGCTACCGTCTTTAAGAGGGTTTTTGAGAACCTGAAGTCCCCCGGAAGAAAAACCATTCTCGGGTCGGGAGAAAACCACAAAATGGGGTCTTCCTCGGAATACCAGGGGAAGATGCCTTTTTCGTAGGCCAAAAGAAGCCTCTCGGGAGAAAGATCCCCTCCGACCGCCAGAAGTCCTCCCGACTCCGCTTCGGAGGGGTCAGGAAACATTATTCGGGAGTCGAGAAAGTAAACGGTCATTGGTTCAGGATAAGATCTTTTTAGCGTGACGGCCGCTCACTCAGGAAAATCCCGCGGGTTCGCCAGTTCACTGAAGATCCTGCTTTCCCCAGGTCCTTTCGATAAAGCCCGCCCTTCCCGAACCTATTTTGTAATTACCGTAGTGAATCGGGTTTTTCTTGTAGTAATCCTGGTGGTATTCCTCCGCTCTGTAGAAGGAGACCAACTTCTCTACCGAGGTGACTATCGGCTTTTTGAATTTGCCCGACTCCTCGAGTTTCTTTTTCGAAAGAAGGGCTTTTTCCTTCTGCGAATCGTTATGGTAGAAGATAGCGGTTCTGTAGTGCCTTCCCCTGTCGGCAAACTGCCCGTCCACCTGGGTCGGATCAATATTTATCCAGAAAGTCTCAAGAAGGGTTTCGTAGTCTATCTTCGCGGGGTCGTAAACGACCCTTATTGCTTCTGCGTGGCCCGTTCTGCCCTGCCAGACCTGCTCGTAGGTAGGGTTTTTCTCCTTTCCCCCCGAGTAGCCCACCACCGTCTCGACAACCCCGTCGAGACTGTCAAAGGGAGGCTCCATGCACCAGAAGCATCCTCCGGCGAAAGTTGCCTCCATGTAACCGCTGTTTTTCCCGCTTTCCATGTCTTTAACCTCCCCTACACTTTCGTTGTACACGGGAAAAGCCGCACCCGCAAGCACAACAAGCACCAAGACAGAAACCCTGAACCAGAAATCAAGTCTCATTTTTTCTCACACCAAGCAAAAACCGGGAAATACCGACTGCGAGGACCCGTAGAGCCGCCCCCAGACGGGAATCAGTTATACACCCTTATTTCGTTATAAAGCGCGTCCCTCTCAACTGGAACGTACCCCGAATCCCGGATCATCTTTATCATGAAATCCCTGCTGTGACCCACTTCAGAAGGGGCACCCGCGTCATGGATGATCTTCTCCCTCATTATCGTTCCGTCCGCGTCGCTCGCACCGTAATGCAGGGCCACCTGAGCCGCTTTTTCCCCGAGGGTGATCCAGTAGGACTTTATGTGAGGGAAGTTGTCAAGATAGAGCCTCGCAAGCGCGTGAACCTTCATGTCGTATGAGGCGGGAAAAGGCTTTATGTCCTTAAGACCCGTGTTCTCAGGCTGGAAAAGAACCGGGATGAACGCGAAAAACCCCGGAGACTCATCCTCTATTTTTCTAAGCCTCTCCATGTGGTCAACCACGTGGAAGGGCTTTTCAAGATGGCCGTAAAGGATGGTGGCGTTTGTAGGGATGCCGAGCGTGTGGGCCAGGCGGTGAATCTCCTCCCACCTTGTCGCGACCGTCTTCGGGGCGCAGATCTTCTTTCTCACCTCTTCGTGCAGTATCTCCGCTCCCCCTCCCGTAAGGGCGTCAACGCCCGCGTTCTGAAGGGCGAGAAGCACATCCTTTAAGGAAAGACCGCTTATTTCGGAGAACCAGTCGATCTCAACCGCGGTGAAGGCCTTTACGTGAATACTCGGGAAGTGGCGCTTTATCATTTTCACTATGTCAAGGTAATGATCAAAGTCCCAGTCGGGATGAAGACCGCCGACTATGTGAACCTCCCTCATCTCCTCGCTCAGCATGGAAAGCATCTGCTCGTCTGAGAGTTCGTAGGCGTTTGCGGACTTCTTCGTGGTCCCGAAAGCGCAGAACCGGCACGATATGGCGCAAATGTTCGAAGGATTTATGTGGCGGTTCACGACGAAATAGACCTTTTCCCCCGATTTCTTTCTCTTAACGTAATCCGCCATCATGCCGATGGTGTTAAGATCGGGGGAATCAAGTATCGAAAGTCCGTCTTCAAAGGAAAGCCTGCGGCCCTCGGCGACCTTCTCCATTATGGGGAGCAGGTTCGGGTCGGTGCAGAAACTCTCGGTCAGCTCCAGTACTCGCTCCATCTCGTATCAACCTTGTCCTTTATATCCTCCGACATCTCTATTACCGGGGGATACCACTGTTTTATGGTGGCGTCGATTCCCATCCTGCCGTCGTAAACGACCGCTGAACCCCGAAGTTCCGTATGTTCGAACAGAACATCCAGGTAAGGATCGAACCTAGTAAAGATACCCCAGATAAGCTCCATGTCATCAGTTAAATCTATATCCGGGCTCACGAGCGCGATTATGCGCACCCCTTCAAGGCCCGGAGTCTCAAACAGCCTGCGTATCATCTCCTTGGGATCGGTCCGGGATTCATCTATCCGGACGGCGCAGAAACCTCCCGCAAGGAGCCTGAATCCCGTTATATCCTGATGTTTTTCCCTGGGATCGGGGACCTCCCTGGCGTAGGTTTTTCTCTCGGGGGTGTTTTTCCTTACCGCGTTTATCCCCATCTTGCTTCCCACGTTAAACTTGTTGCTCGTAAAATCAAGGGTGTCCAAGGGAGCCCACTGTATCATGAGGAAATCTTCCCTGGGATCGAAATTCTCCCCTATTTCGTGAAGCACCGCGGAGAAGTCCCTCGGGTTAACGTCGCTTGAAACGCAGATCATGCACTTTGTGAGAAGTAACTGTCCCGTTCCCCAAAGCGCGAGCATGGCCTTTATCCCGCCCTTGGGATAGCGCTCGTCGACTGAAACGGCAAGCAGGTTATGAAATCCCGCCTCGGGATAAGCCCACATGTCCTTTACCTCGGGCTGTATTATCTTTATAAGAGGAGAGAACATCTCGCCCGCGGCGATGCCGAGGTAGAGGTCTTCCTGCGGGGGCTTTCCGACCACGATGGAGGGGTACACGGGATTTTTCCTGTGGGTTATCTCGCTCAGGTTAAAAACGGGGAAATCGGCCTCCATCGAGTAGTGACCGAAATGATCCCCGAAGGGCCCTTCCTCCCTCAGCACGTCCCTCGGAACGGTGCCTTCCAGTATGAATTCCGCCTCGGCAGGAACGTGAAGCGAGATGCTCTTTCCCTTTACCATCGGCATCGGGCTTCCCCGCAGGTAGCTTGCAAACGCGAGCTCGTCCATGCCGTCTGGAAGCGGAGCGACGGCTGAGAAGATCATCCTGGGGTCTCCCCCGAGAATCACCGCGGCTTCGAGGTCCCTTCCCAGTTTTTTCGCCTCGTGGTAGTGCGCGGCTCCTCCCTTGTGCGCGTGCCAGTGCATCCCGGTGGTCCTGCGGTCATATACCTGAAGCCTGTAAATCCCTAGGTTTCTTGAGCCAGTAGCGGGATCTCTCGTGAGCACCAGTCCGAACGTAACGAACTTCCCCCCGTCGCGAGGCCAGCATTTCATCACGGGAAGCTTCGAGAGATCGGGTTCGGTTTCAACCTGCTGAACGTCGCCGCGCCTTACCTTCTTGGTTCTCATGGAAAGCAGGCCGGTGGCCTTTGGAAGCACGGAAAAAATTCCCTCTATAGAGGGAGGGTTAACCTTGCGGAATATCTCGACAAGCTCCTCGCCGACCGAGGCGGGTTTTCTGCCCAGGGCAAGCTCCACCCTCTGCTCGGTGCCGAAGAGGTTTATCACTAGGGGAAAGTCCGATCCCTCCACGTTTTCAAACAGAAGGGCGGGACCGCCGTCTCTTACCGTCCGCGAAGCTATCTCCGTTATCTCAAGATCGGGAGAGACTTCGGTTTTTATTCTCTTGAGGTCGCCTATGCTTTCAAGATGGCTTATAAAGCTTTCGAGATTGGGAAAACCTTTTGGGGGCATGGGAAAAAACTACTCCAGTTCGTCCCTTCTCCATCCCCTGCCGGTATCGACACCCACGAGGCTTAAAAGCTTGTCAACGTACCCGCTCACCACGTCCGAGACCGATTCGGCGCCTATGTAGTCGGTAGGAGAGATCGGCGCGATCACGACCCCCTCGCGCGAAAGCCGAAGCGCGTTCTCAAGTGCGATCGTGCCAAGCGGCGTCTCGCGCAGGGCGATTATGAGCCTTCTTTTCTCCTTGAGCGCAACGGCGGCTATCCTGGTTATCAGGGTGTCGGCTATGCCGTTTGCGATCTTGGCAAGAGTTGAAACCGAACACGGCACTATTACCATGGAGTCGAAATGGTTGCTTCCCGAAGAAAACGGCGACGCGAGGTCAGAATCACTGTAGATATCGGTTACCCAGGGACGCAGCTCCTCAACCTTGAGGCCGAGCTCCTCGTGAAGGACTCTCTTTCCCCACTTACTCGCCACAAGGTATTTCTCATCAGGGCATCTTCT
The DNA here is from genome assembly GCA_964291665.2 of Thermodesulfobacteriota bacterium. Taxonomy (GTDB): domain Bacteria; phylum Desulfobacterota_D; class UBA1144; order Nemesobacterales; family Nemesobacteraceae; genus Nemesobacter. The sequence continues at coordinate 356,156 of OZ219814.1, forward strand.
TAGGAAATCAACCCCGTAAGCGACCCCCGACGCTCCGGTAATTCCGACTATGGTTCTCATGGTCAGGGTAAGTATATACCCGCGAGGGTGAAAAACAAAACCGCGAAGCCTATCAGGATATTGGTTCTGAAAAAAGCGGAATCGACCCGCCCGAAGCTTCCGTGCTCAAGGTAAAGCAGGTAACCGCAGAGCAAAAGCGGCAAAATCGCGAAGAAAGTGCGGAACGAAAGAAGATAGAGAAACACGAGGCAGACAAACGAGAGAAGGTGAGATATCCTCGAGACAAGCAGCGCCCTCTGCCTGCCGAAACGGGCGACAAGCGAGTAAATTCCGCGGCGGCGGTCAAACTCCTCGTCGGCCGTGGCGTATATTATGTCAAAGCCCGAAATCCAGAGGAAAGTGAAAACCGAGAGCGCGACCGCCGGAAGCATTTCCTCGAGGGAGCACCTCACGGCAAGCCACCCGCCGAGCGGACCGAGCGCCAAGGAGAGTCCCACGCCGAAATGACAGAGGCTCGTGAACCTCTTCATAAGCGGATAGACCGTAAACGCCACAAGGGGAAGCGGGGAGAGGAGGAAAACGAGCGGACATATAAGGTAGGCGGAGACAAAGTAAAGCAGGGCCCCCGCGGCCGCCACGGCCAGAGCTTCGCCCATGCTCATCCTGCCCGAGGGAAGCTCTCTCTGCGTGGTTCTCGGGTTCTCCCGGTCTATTTCCCGGTCAAAAATCCTGTTAAGCGCCAAGGCGGCGGTCCGCGCCCCCGTTCCCGCGAGCACTATCAGCACGAAGAGCCGAGTGCTGAATATCCCGCCTGCGGCAAGAAAAGCTCCAGCGAAAATTACCGGAAGTGAAAAAAACGTATGCTCTATTCTCAGAAATCCCGAGAGATTCTTTAAAAACGTCATTTTGGATACGGAATTCTACCGGATGTTTCGTCTGCACAAACGGCCTTTCGGGCGGATACTCGCCTGCAGAGAACACATCCGCAACTTACTTTGCCTGTCATCTAAAATAACAGTAATCTTCTCAAACACACGGGAAATTTCAATGAAAATCAACGTTTTGAGCCCGGAAACAGACGATGGAAACATGTGAGGCGCTTGTCTTAAGGAAATCAAGTTACGGGGAAGCCGATCTCCTGGTGACCCTTTTCTCAAGGGAGCTCGGGAAACTGAGGGCGCTTGCCAAAAACGCGAAAAAAAGCCAGAAGCGCTTCGGGGGCCGCCTTGATTTCTTTAACCGCCTTGCAATCGAAGTGACTCTTAACAAGGGAAAATTCAACCTAATCGGGGACGTAACGCTTAAAGAAAGCTACAGGGAGATAACGGAATCGGTCGACTCTTTCGTCGCGGCAAACCGCGTCCTCGAGCTGCTTGATTTCCTAACCCCAGAACAGGAACCCGCAGGCGAACTGTTCGACCTTGGGGCAGAAACCCTGGGGCTTCTCTCGGGAAAACGGGAACCGCACTCCGTTTTTCTCGTCTTCCTCCTCCGGGCGCTTACCCTCTGCGGCTACAGACCCGATCTGCGCTTTGAGAGGGAAAAAGAGATCGCGGGGTTTGACGTTGAGAACGGAAAACTCGGCAACCTCGGGAAAACACGCGGGAGAGAAAACACCTATCCCTTCCACATGGACATAATGAGACGCCCGGAGCTGATGGACGCAAACCCGGAGAAGGTAAAAAACAACATAAGGGTTCTCACCAGATACACAGAATACCGGACCGGAAGGCGCCTTGAGAAAACCGGGTTCGCTGACGAGGCCTGAGCATGAAGCGCAGAGCCTCAGACGGAGACCTCCCGGGTCAGGTCCTGTAATCGGAATTAACCGAGACGTACTCGTGGCTCAGGTCGCTTGTGAGAATCGAGTAGGCCGCCTCCCCCTCCCCGAGGCTGAGCGTCACCGTAAAGGACGGTTTTTTGAACACGGAGGCGAACCTTGATTCCGGCTTGGACCTTACCCCTTTTGAAAACACCTCCACTCCGCCGAAATAAAGCCTTATTTTTTCAGGATCGAACTCGACGCCGGCCCTTCCGGCGGCCGCCACTATCCTTCCCCAGTTCGCGTCCTCTCCGTAAAACGCGGTCTTAACGAGCTGGGAAGTGGCTATAGTCCTCGCGATCCTCTCGGCGTCCCTCTCGGTCCTTGCTTCAGTAACACTGATCCTGACGACCTTCGTAGCCCCCTCGCCGTCCCTCACTATCATTTCGGCGATCTCCCCGCATAAAGACGAAAGCACGTCTACGAACCTGGCGTAATCCCCGCTTTTCTCCGTGATCCGCCTGTTTCCCAAAAGCCCGTTTGCGAGGATGAAGACGGAGTCGTTCGGGGAAGTGTCCCCGTCAACCGTAATGGCGTTAAAAGAGCCGCCCGCCGCTGCCGAAAGAGCCTTTGAAAGGGCCCTCCGCCCGACGTTAAGGTCGGTCATTATAAAACAGAGCATTGTAGCCATGTTGGGACATATCATCCCCGCCCCCTTGCCGACAGCCGATACGGTGGCGGTTTTTCCTCCAACCGAAAACTGCCTTGATGCGTACTTGGGAAAGGAGTCGGTCGTCATGATGGCTTCTGCCGCATCGCGGGCATTGTCCTCTCCGAGGCCCCTTGCGAGCCTGGGAATGGCTTTTTTGATTTTCCCTACGCGCAGCCACTGCCCCGTAACCCCGGTTGAGGAGGGAATCACGAGCGATTCGTCTATCCCGAGCTGCCTTGAGAGCGCGTCTGCAACTTCAAGCGAGTCCTCATAGCCCCTTTGGCCCGTGAAAGCGTTGGCATTCACGCTGTTTACTATTATGGCCTGGCAGAGCCCGCCTGCGATTCTCTCCTTCCCAACAAGCACAGGGGCGCCTTTCAGCAGGTTTTTCGTGAATATGGCGGACGCGCGGGCGGGAACGGTAGAGAATATAAGAGCCAAGTCCTTTTTTCCGTTCTTTTTAAGCCCGGCGGATACGCCGCTTAGCAGAAATCCCGGTACGTTTTTCATATCGAGGTGCCCGCGACTCAGATTTCTCCGAGGCGAATTCGGTCCTGTTATTCAGTATATACAAAAACAAAAGCACGCATGTTATTTACTTAACGCGGTCCCAACTATCAAATCATACAAGCCGCGATGGTTGCCTGATTCAGCACGGGCGCTTGCGGGGCATAAACTCTCGCCGGATACCCCGCAGCCTTGCCTGGTGTTTCAGATCATGGCTATTATCAAGATTGCCTTCAGGGAAAGATGAGCGGCTCCAGATCGTCACGATACGAAAACGCGCGGAAAGGAAGCTCGTCATGTCTTGGAATCAAATGCCTGAATTCCTTGCTAATCAGCAAGTTCCATGTATCTTCGTAAGATCTCTCTAACGGGGAATAGGAGTTAAGGACTTTCGCCATAACCATAGCCCCTTTAAACTGAGAAATCAGGAATTCGGGAATCAGGTTCGTATCAATTCCGTCTTGAAGCATTCCCGCTTCCTTGCAATCTTCTACGCTTGCATCCATACCTTTTTTGGTTATCTGGAAAAACGTATCGATAACAGAACGGAATTTCTGGTTTATGGAACCCTGTTCCAAGTCCATCCTCGCAATAAAGCTGCCTGTCTGTAAAAAAAGGTCACGCTTGGCGTAAACTCCTTCTATATAGAACTTGACACAGCGCTCAAGGGGATTTGTATAGCGGGCAAGGAGAATTTCCGATACGATTTTTTCCTGATAATCGACGTGCAGTTTGAGTATCTTAAGCCCCAACTCCTCCTTGTTTTCGAAATGGTAGTAGAAATTACTCTTGGAAATCCCCGCCGCCTTTATGAGCATGTCAATAGAAGTTCCACTGTACCCATAAAAACGAAAATGCTCGTAGGCGGTCTCAATAATTTTACCTTTGTTAGTACTTTTCATTCCCAATACCTATTAGCTAGTACTTTTCATTCCTAATACCTACTTATTAAACTCCCTAGAAGAATTTTGTCAATCGGTTTTAGAAGTGATTACAAAATAATACGGGACCGTTAAACCTCATGAGACACTGAAAACCAACACCGACGGTCATATCCCGCCCTCGACTCTCAGGTAAAGACGGAACCCGGTTCGCGGCCATAAAAAACTCAGACACCCTTTCGTCTCCGGGCGAGAAAAGCATTAAAAAACAAGGGAACCGAGGCACGGTTCAGAACAGATCTTTTTTGAGCCGCACTCTCAGACCCAGCAAGTCATTTCCCCGTAACCAGGCGGGATTGAGTCTCGCCGCCCTGCTTCTGCTAGGCGGGGCGGCGTCTTGAGAACTCTTAAGCCAGATGCCGTTTTTTCGCTCTCCTGCTCGGTTCATCGATGATCGGAACCGGTAATCTCGCTTATGTCGCTGATTCCGTTTTTATCCATGAACCGGATAAGCCCCCTGTTTATCGAGTTCGCGACCGAAAGACCCTCTCCGCGAAGTCCCGTGACCACCTGGAGGGCCTTGGCTCCCGCGCGAAGCTTCTCAAGCGCAGAAGCGGTGTCGGAGACGCCCCCCACCCCGATTATCTCAAGCTCCCCGCCCGCAGTACTGTAAACGTGGGAAATAATCGACGTTGAAAGCTCCCTGTACTCAAGATCGTTTCCGCTTATTCCCCCGGGAAGACCCTCCCACTTCGCGCCGTACTTCGCCTTGAGGGACCGGTTGTCGCTCGTGTTGGTGGCTATTACGCCCGAGATCCCGGAATCGACCACGACCCCAAGGAGATCGTCTATCGCCCCCAGGGAAAGATCGGGAGAGATCTTAACGAACAGGGGCCGCTCGACACCCGAAGGGTCCCCGAGGGACTCCCTCACGGCCCGTATTATTTCCCCAAGGCGTCCCCCGTCCTGAAGCTTCCTCAGCCCCGGGGTGTTGGGGGAGCTCACGTTTATAGCGAAGTAGGCGGCGTCCGAGCGGAATTTCCGGGCGACTGCGGCATAGGCCCGCGGGGCGTCATCGTGGCTTACGTCAGAGTTTATGCCAAGGTTCACTCCGACGGGCATATCGAGGCGGCCGTAGCGCCTGAGGTTCTCGAGGACCGCGTCCATCCCCGGGCTGTTTAACCCAAGGGAATTAAGGCACACCTCGGGGGTCACCATAAACTGCCGGGGCCTGGGATTTCCCCTCTGGGGCCTCTCTACGACAGAACCCACTTCGACCCCCGCAAACCCAAGGGAGTAAAGCGCCCGAAGCGCCCTTCCGGTCTTGTCCCATCCCGCCCCCACGATAAGGGGATTCTCAAAAGGCACGCCGGCCACCGCGGTGGCGAGTCTTTTGTCCCTGACCCTGGCCCCGCCGCTTGCGGAAAGCTCAAGCAGTCTCAGGGTAAGACCCGAGAACTCGCAGAGATGCATGAGCTCCTTTACGTTATGGTGCCACGTTTCTGAATCAAGACGGTCAAGAACCGGCCTTAGGAAAGTTTTATAGATCATGCCCTTTTGAGAATTCTATCCGAACAAGGCCTCGGCAGGCAAAACCGGACCCGGAACCAGGCGCGGGCGGATCAGACGTTGAACCTGAAAAACATGACGTCCCCGTCGCAGACCTCGTAGTCCTTTCCCTCAAGCCTCATCTTCCCGGCCTCCCTGACCATCTGCTCGGAACCCTCCCTCACGTAATCCTCGTACGATATGGTCTCGGCCCTTATGAAGCCCCTCTCAAAATCGGTGTGGATGATCCCGGCCGCCTGGGGCGCCCTGGTTCCGCGCCTCACGGTCCAGGCCCTAACCTCCTTGGGGCCCGTGGTGAAATAGGTAAGAAGCCCGAGATTCGAGTACGCGCAGTTAACCAGCCTGTCAAGCCCGGAAGCGGAAAGCCCGAGCTCCTCGAGGAAAACAGCCTTCTCCTCTCCCTCAAGCTCGGCTATCTCAGCTTCTATCCTTGCCGAGACGGTGATGACGTCGTCTCCCGAGCGCTCGGCGCACTCCCTTACCCTGCTTACCTCCGGGTTTTCCCCGGCCCCCGAGATATCTTCCTCAGAGACGTTGCAGACGTAGATAACGGGTTTTTCGCTTAGAAGAAAAAGCTTCCGTACCGTGTCCGCGTTTCCTTCCGGGCAGGGAAAATCCCTCGCGCGCCGCCCGGTCTCTATAAACTCCCGAAGCGCCTTCACCGTTTCAAGCTCCCTCACTACTCCCTTATCTCCGCTTTTTGCCTGGTTTGTGAGTTTTTCCTCCCTTTTCTCCACAGTCTCGAGATCCTTCAGGATAAGTTCGTCCTCGATAGTGAGGATATCGCGGATGGCGTCGATTCCCTCCTCGACGTGGATCACGTTTTCATCCTCAAAGCATCTTACGACATGGAGTATGAGGTCGACTTCCCTTATGTGGGACAAAAAGGCGTTTCCCCTTCCCTTTCCCTCTGAAGCCCCCTTAACGAGCCCCGCTATGTCGACTATCTCAAGGCTCGTGGGAACGGTCCTCCGGGGTTTTACGATGTCTGAGATGGCATAAAGCCTCGGGTCCGGGACCCCGACCACTCCCACGTTAGGATCTATGGTGCAGAAAGGAAAATTGGAGGCCGCGGCGCCCGCGTTTGTAAGCGCGTTAAAGAGAGTCGACTTCCCGACGTTAGGGAGTCCCACTATTCCGCATCGAATTCCCATAAGTTTCCGTACCTGTTAGGAAATGGGGTGGATGACCGGATTTGAACCGGCGACCTCTTGGGCCACAACCAAGTGCTCTAACCGGGCTGAGCTACACCCACCGTTGAAACCTTCATTGTCTATGGAGCAAAAACCGAATTTGCTAATATACCGGCAACCCGGTTAACAAACAAATCACCCAGGAAAAGGCCCGCGGATAAACCCGGACCGCGAAGGGAAAGAGGAGCATCCGCGCTGGCTCACCGCGTGGTTTCCCTTCGGGTTGCGGTTTCCCCGCAGATGATTTCACCCGACCCGCAAACACGCCGTTTGGTCTCTCCGTCCCGCCGAATAACGCGGGGATGGGCAACGATTTGACAGGTCCGGTTCTGTCTGTTATTTATACTTACCGTACAGTAGCTACCAACCGGTTAGTTTTTATGGTATAGTGTGCTAGCTAAAAAGTAAATTCACCCCAGGAAAATGCTGAAATGCCGCTTGCCAGCCCGAATGAAATAAAACCTCTTTCCATGAAAAATCGTAAAAACCTGATCGCTCCACCCCCCCCCCCGTTTTTCTTCGGAGCGAAGGATCTTGCGGCAGGTGGAAGCAGTGAGGCGTTTGTCCGCGTTCTCCGTAAAGTGCTTCCTTGTGTGCCTGGCCGCGGCGTTTTTCGTTATTGCGGGAGACGCGCACGGGCAAACGACCTGCAGCAATCATTGCCATCCACACCGCTGACTGACAAGGACGTTCTTATAATTCTTTACTGCGCTACTGACGGCGCTAACTGGAGAAACAAGACAACTGGCTTAGCGCCATGGCGCTTGACAGTTGGAATGGCGTGACGGCTACGGACAACGGTACGACAGCTAATAACGATGATATGGTAACAAGATTAGGCCTCAACTTTAATCAGTTAAGCGGGACAATACCCGCCGAGCTTAAGCGGTACTGACCAGCTTGCTGCAACTGGGTTTCTTTATCAATCAGTTAAGCGGGACAATACCCGCCGAGCTTGGAGGTCTGACCAGCCTGAAGACACTGGTTCTCTATGGCAATCAGTTAACCGGTACAATACCCACCGAGCTTGGAGGTCTGACCAGCCTGACCTGGCTGTATCTCCATGACAATCAGTTAAGCGGAACAATACCCACCGAGCTTGGAAGTCTGACCAGCCTGACGCATCTGTGGTTCAGTAACAATCAGTTAAGCGGAACAATACCCACCGAGCTTGGGGGTCTGACCAGCCTGGAGGAACTGAGGCTCGAAGAAAATCAGTTAAGCGGAACAATACCCACCGAACTTGGAGCTCTGACCAGCCTGAAGGCACTGCTTCTCGATAACAATCAGTTAAGCGGAACAATCCCCACAGAACTTGGAGCTCTGACCAGCCTGGAGGCACTGTATCTCAACGATAACGAACTGAGCGGAGATATCCCTTCCGAGCTTGGAAGCCTGACCAGCCTGACGCAACTGTATCTCAATGACAACGAACTGAGCGGCAACATCCCTCCTGAACTTGGAAGCCTCTCAACCCTTAAGTTTCTCTGGCTTGACGACAACGACCTGGTCACGGTTCCGACAGAACTTGAAACCCTGACCGAGGGCGCCTTGTTGGAATTATCCCTCTGGGGCAATGAACGATCTCGTATGGGAGATGCCAATGTCAAACGAGCTTGGCAGGAGAGCGGACAGGGCGGCTTTACGTGAACTTTACGACAATACCAAAGGTCTTACCTGGAAAAACTCCGGCAATTGGTTTTTCCATCAACTCCCCTCCTCCGATTGGTACGGGGTCACAACAAATGACGACAATCGGGTAAGCGAACTCGATCTCTCCGATAACAACCTTAATGGAGAGCTTACAAACGCGTTTGAGGCGCTTGACAACCTTGAATCGCTCAATCTCTCCGCAAACCCGCTAAGGGGAGAGATTCCCCCGGAACTCGGAAAGCTCACCAACCTGCAGGGGCTGTACCTAAGAGAAGACTCACTGAGCGGAGAAATTCCCCCGGAACTTGGAGGCCTCACCAGACTGGCTCTACTGTTTCTTGACGGTAACTCACTAAGAGGAGAAATTCCCCCGGAACTTGGAGATCTGAGTGAACTGAGAGAACTGCATCTTGAGGAGAACTCATTAACAGAAATTCCCCCGGAACTCGGAAACTTGAGCAACCTGCGACAACTGGTGCTTGAAGAGAACCAATTAAGCAGAATTCCCCCGGAACTCGGAAACCTGAGCAACCTGCGACAGCTGGCGCTTGCCTTTAACTCGTTAAGCGGGACAATCCCCACCGAACTTGGAGGTCTCTCCAACCTGCAATACCTGCTTCTTAACGACAATCCCATGCTGGGCGGAACGCTTCCGCTTGAACCGGCGGTTCATACCTCTTTTGATACTCTGGACATAAGCAATACGGGTATCTGCGTGCCTGACACAGCGGAGTTTCGGGAATGGCTGGGAAGCGGAAGGTTCTTATTCTATGAAAGCGGTATTACCTGCGAACAGAGCCCGGGAAAGGTAACGGGGGTGACGGTGGAGCCGGGAGAGTCGAGTCTCTCGGTATCGTGGGACCAGGTAACGGATGCAGACGGCTACAAGGTGCAGTGGAAGTCGGGTTCGGAGGAGTACGGGGCGATGGACCGTGAAGAGGAGGTCATGGGCGGGGACACGACCAGCTACACGATTACCGAACTTGTCCCGGGCACCACTTACACAGTAAGGGTGATAGCAACCAAGGGCGCTGAAGACTATGAGCCGTCAGACGACGTAACAGGTACGCCGATAGGACCAGAGCCTCCACCGCCACCGCCACCACCACCGCCACCTCCTCCACCTCCACCACCTCCACCGCCACTAGTGACTCTGGTACAGGTAACGGGGGTAACGGTGACTCCAGAGGTTTTGAGTCTCTCGGTATCTTGGGACCCAGGTAACGGATGCAGACGGCTACAAAGTGCAGTGGAAGTCGGGTTCGGAGGAATACGGAGCAATGGACCGTGAAGAGGAGGTCATGGGCGGGGACACGACCAGCTACACGATTCCTGACCTCACAGCCGGCACTGAGTACACAGTGAGGGTGATAGCGACAAGGTCAGGCGCCGATGACGGGCAGCCGTCAGATGAGAAAACAGGCACGCCGAAGTTTCCGGCTCCCGCACAGGTAACGGGGGTAACGGTGACTCCAGGGGTTTTGAGTCTCTCGGTATCTTGGACCCAGGTAGCGGATGCAGACGGTTACAAGGTGCAGTGGAAATCGGGCACGGAGAGCTTTGGCACCCACCAGCATGTGATCACTGAAGGCGGCACGACCACCTACACCATTCCTGACCTCGCAGCCGGCACTGAGTACACAGTGAGGGTGATAGCGACAAGGTCAGGCGCCGATGACGGGCAGCCGTCAGACGAGGCAACAGGTACGCCGATGGGATTAACACCACCTGCTCCAGAACCTCCTCCACCTCCAGACCTCCGCCGGTGGAGCCGGGGCCGATAATCCCCACTGAACCAGAACCTACAACACCCACCGAACCGGAGCAGCCGGAAAAGCCGGGGCCCGGCCAGATAACCGGATTAGAGGTAACAGAAGGGGTGGAGGAACTTTCGGTGTCATGGGATGAGTTTCCGGGGGCGAGCGGATACATAATCCGGTGGAAGTCCGAGGATTCGCAGGAGTTCGATCATGAGATGACCGTTACGGGAGAGAGTACGACAAGCTACACCATTACGGGTCTCGACCCGGAAATTAAGTACGTGGTGAGAGTGATGGCAACCGGCACCGAAAACCTGCCGTCGGAAGCTACGGGTGCTCCGAGAGCGAAGGATATTTCTGGTCCGCCACTAACCCAAGAGGCGGGACAGCAGGGTTGCGGAGCGTGCGCCATCGGTTCCGATGTTCCGGGAGAAGTCTCTCAAAGCGCCTTGCTTAATTTGCTTCTCGTCATGTCAGTGCTGCTTTTCGCTTCAAAAAGGGGAAGAACAAGGCCAGGGTCGGCGTAAGTTTCCAGGCAAGAGCCGCTGGCAAAAGCCGGCAGTCTGCAAGACTCCGGAGGATCTTCTTCTCTGCGGTTGCGGGAGACAGGCGCCGTCAACGGGTGAGTTTCGCTAAAACACGCGGAGGGTTGCCCGACGGAATGAACCGGTGGATTCGGGCATGGAAGGTTTTAGCCGAGTTAATCAGAAAGGACAGTTTCCCACCCACTCGTCCTTTACTTGAGAGTCCCAGCGTATCGGCAGCTTAAAAACCCCGTATTTATTCGCCCGGCTGACTCCCCGCAAAGGTGAAAAACCGCCGTTTTCCCCGCCGCCCGAGAGGTCTCGGCGGGGATATTTGATTTAATCGAGAACTTGTTTATACTAGGCAGTTTTTATTCAATAATAACAGGCATCCGAGGAGCGAAGAACAGATGGGCACCACACTGCACATAAGAGACAACATAGAGCAATCCTACGGGGACGTGTACACGCCGGAGGCGCTTGAGGCCCTTGAATTCATGGCCCGCTATAACGGCGAGCAGAAGGCCATCATGGAAAAAAGGACCCAGAGAAGAAAAAGGCGCTACGAATCCAAGGAAAGAATAACCTTTCTCGATCCAGATTCCCTCATTCCGCGCACCAGTATCAAGGTCCGAGACGCAAGGGACGGAAAATTCGAGGGACCGGAGATTCCCCATGACCTGAAAAGACAGTGGATACAGGGAACCGGACCCGCGGCAAAACCGAACTCCCCTGTTGAAAAAAGCATAAGAAACGTCGCCTACGCACTTCTCTCGGGCGCGGACGGGTGGATGTTCGACGGAGAGGACGCCCTGGGGCAGATCTCAACCATGTCCCTAGATAACCAGCGCAATCTAAAGCTCGCGATCGCGAGGGACGAGGTGTTCATGAGGACCGCGGAAGGCGTGGCCGGGGAGATGAACAGGTGGGGACAGAGCTTCTTCGGACACGACATAATAGAGGACTGGGAAAAGCAGCTTGACTTCACCACGGTCATTTTCAGGGCGAGGGGACTTCACCTCGATGACCGCCACATACGCGACGCAGACGGCGTAGCGCTTTCTGCTTCCGTGGTCGACATTACTCTCTTTGTCGTTAACAACTACAGGGAGCTCGCCAGGAGAAACTCATCCATAGTCCTTTACCTCCCGAAGATCCAGACCGCCGAGGAAGCGGCGCTCTGGAACGAGATGCTCTCGGCCCTTGAGGGCCACGTCGGGCTTCCCGAAGGCACGATAAAGGTGTACGTGCTTATAGAGCAGCTTGAGGAGACGTTCCAGCTAATGGAGATAAGGGCAGCCCTCGGGAAACACTTCGTCGGATTTAACACCGGCAGATGGGATTACATAAACAGCGTCTCTGACGCCATGGCGTGGGATGAGGATTTCATTAACCCTAACATAGAGTCTATCACCATGACCTACGGATACATGAGAAACTACGAGGACCGCGTGAGAAGAGCCGTTAACACCCCGGACGTAAACGGGAACTTCGCGCTCTGGCAGGGAGGAATGGAGCCTAACATTCCCGTCGGGTCAAAGGAAGGGGTAGAGAGCAGCATGGAGAAGGCCTACGCCGGGGCCGTTAGGGAGCAGCAGGAAGGGGCAAGCGGCAAATGGGTCGCCCACTGGAAGATGGTTCACATAATAAGACCCGTGTGGGAGAAGGAGGGCGAGGAGAACCAGCTCGGAAGGGAGTTTCCCCCGCTTACCTACACCCAGGAGGACTCAGACGGCCTCATACTCCTTGAGCCCGCCCCGAGAACCATAAGGGGAGCCCGCAACCTGCTTAGCGTGGGACTTCAGTACGGAAACGCGTTCGGCCAAGGATTCCAGGCCGCGGCGCTTAAGCCCGCCGATTTCTTCGGAAACGACGACATCCTCTACCTGATGGAGGACGCCGCCACCGGGGAGATAAGGCTGAGCATTCTCTGGGAGTGGGTACACAAGGGAGCAAAGCTCACCGAGGACGACCCCGAGACCGGGCTTAATGCCGGGGACACTTTCACCGCGGAGGTTTTCGAGAGGCTGCTCGAGGAAGAGTACGCAAAGCTCCAGGCGGCAAGCGACAGGGACGTGCACGACATCTCAAAGCCCACCACCCTTCCCATAGCCAGGCAGATAGTGAGGGCCTACGTGCTTGACGACGTGAAGGTGCCGTGGTACATAGACCTGCTCAACATAAACCTAAACAACCACGACCATGACGTGGCCTCGCAGAGAATCGAACTCTACATGACGGAGTTTGCGGGCAATGACAGGAGAATCACCGAGAACCTCGATTTCGTAATCTAGGTTCCCGAAGAAACAACCATCTTTATTTTCAGGAGAACATATCCATGAGCCAGTTAGAAGCTGAGATACGGAAGACGAAGAGGTATTTCTCAAGCAGGCGCTTTAGGGGAATAACCCGTCTTTACTCGCCCCGCCAGGTGGTGGAGCAGAGAGGAACCATAAGAAGGGACTACTCTATCGCGAAAAACGCCGCGGAGGCATTCTACAAGAGACTCCGCGAGCTTTTCGCGGAGAAAAAGCAGATAACGTCCTTCGGTCCCTATTCGCCCGGACAGGCGGTCATGATGAAAAGAAAGGGAATAGAGGGCATATATCTCGGCGGATGGGCCACGTCGGCCAAGGGATCGATCGGCGAGGACCAGGGAGCGGATCTCGCAAGCTATCCGCTGAGCCAGGTGCCGGACGAGGCGGCCCCCATAGTGAGGGCTCTTCTCGCCGCGGACAAAAACCAGAGATACAACCGCGCGAGGATGACCGAGAAGGAAAGGCAGCAGACGCCCGAGATCGACTACAGCCCCTTCATAGTCGCCGACGCGGACACGGGACACGGCGGGGACGCCCACGTGAGAAACCTTGTCAGAAGGTTCGTCGAGGCCGGCGTCACGGGCTATCACATAGAAGACCAGAAGCCCGGAACCAAGAAATGCGGTCACCAGGGCGGAAAGGTTCTCGTGCCTTCTGATGAGCAGATAAAAAGACTTAACGCCGCCCGCTTTCAGCTCGATATAATGGAAGTGCCGGGGATAATAGTTTCAAGGACCGACGCCGAAGCCGCCACCCTTCTTGACGGAAACGGGGACGAGCGCGACCAGCCGTTTGTCCTGGGAGCGACCAAACTCAATATCCCGAGCTACAAGAACGCCTATCTCACGATCCTTAAAAGGATCCACGAGGGGGGCGTAAAGGAGATAAACGGACACAAGCTCTACAAGATAAGCAAGGAGACCTACGCGGAAACGGACAGCTGGCTTGAGGAAACCGGAATAGCGTCGTTTATAGACGAGAACATAGAGGCGATGAAGGGGGACACCCAGGAGCTTGAGACCGCCTTGGATTCCGTAGTCACCAAGTTCGTCGAGATATGGGAAGAGGAATCCGGCCTCAGCACCTTCGGCGAAACGATAGAGACGCTCATGGAGTTTAACATGGAGCAGGGCATTGAATTCGACATGACCGTCGAGCAGTGGAGGGAGTTTGCCAGGACCGCTTCCACGAAAGACGCTATGGAGAAGGCCGATTCCCTGGGAATCGATTACATATGGGATCCCGAGATTTCAAGAACGCCCGAAGGGTACTACCAGGTAAAGGGCGGTATAGAATACGCGATCGCCAAATCTCTTGCCGTGGCGCCTTTTGCCGACCTGCTCTGGATGGAGACCAAGACTGCGGACCTTGAGGACGCAAGGCAGTTCGCAGACGCTATCCACGAGGTTTTTCCGGACAAGATGCTTGCCTACAACCTCTCTCCCTCCTTTAACTGGGACACGACGGGAATGACCGACGAGGAGATGAAGAAATTCCCCGAGGAGATAGGAAAGCTCGGCTTCGTGTTCGACTTCATAACCTACGGAGGCCACCAGATAGACGGCATGGCCGCAGAAGAGTTCGCGACCGCGCTCATGGAAGACGGCATGCTCGCCCTGGCGCGCGTGCAGAGAAGACTGAGGCTCATAGATTCGCCTTACAAGACTCCGCAGACCCATGTCGGGGGACCCCGCATGGACGGAGCGCTCGTGGCAAGTTCCGGAAGAACCGCGACCACGAAGGCAATGGGCAAGGGCTCGACCCAGTTCCAGCACCTGGTTCAGACGGAGATTTCCATCAACCTTCTCGAGGAGTGGCTTGAGGCCTGGGCAAGGCACAACAAGCTCAAGGACACCCTCTCCGCCGAACTTAAGCCCCATACCGTGGGAACTTTCGTTCTCGAGCTTAACATCCTAAACGGCAAGGGCGAGAAGGTGGCGGACGTCATATTCGAAATACTGCAGGACAGGAAGGGAGAGAAGATACTGACTGTGAGGGACGAAAACATTGCTGAGGCCCTTCGCCAGAAACGCCTCGCGACCCTGCTTCACCTGTTCCTGATTCACCGCTACAGAACGGATTTCGTGCATTACGTAAGCCCCACGGAAGACAACCTCATGCAGACCAAGGGTATGATGAGGCTCGGGATCTACGAATCGGTCAACACCGAAGTCGGTCACATAATAGTGGCGAAGACAAACGTCGAATACGTAAAGGAGCTGCTTAGCCCCGATCGCAGGGAACTCAAGAAGCTCATCGCGAAAAAGACCGGCAGACGCAAGAAGAAGTAACGGGGCGGCGGACTGAAAAGATTCTGTTTTTGTACGTGCTCAAGGTGAAAAGTGTTGCTTTTCGCCTTGGGCACAGCTTTTTGTCTGCTCCTTCCGCGAGATATCGCTTACTGATCAAATCTCGCTTCCCGAGTGACTGTCGTATCTTCCCACCACTACAGCTTCAAAGAAAAAAACCGCAGAGTATATTTTTTGTAGTAATCGATACTGAAAACTGTATTCTAATCTGTTCAGAAAAGGGGCAGTGTTTCTACACGCCTCCTGAAAAAATACGGAATCGAGGGTAATGCGATGCCGGTTAACGTCAAAAAAACTGTAAGGAGAATAGACAGGGCTCTTAAGAAAGGGAACTGGGATGCCGTAAGAAGCATAACCCAGTCCATGCACCCCTCAGAGATAGCGTCCCTTATACAGGCTTCTTCGCGGAAAGAAAAGCATCTCATCCTCGAGGCCCTCGACGCTGAAGTAGCATCCGAGGTCTATTTCCAGCTTAACCCTGAGGAACGCGTAAGCATACTGAAGCCCTTGCGGGAGGCTTCCCTCACCGCGATGGCCGAAGAAATGGAATCGGATGACGCCGCCGACTTCCTGGGAGAACTAGCGGAAGATGTGGCGAAGAAGGTTCTCGAAGCCATGGATCCGGAAAAACGCGAGGAGGTGACGCCGCTTCTAAAGTATCCCCAAGATTCCGCGGGCGGAATCATGCAGACCGAGGTTCTTAAAAGTCCGCACGACGCCACCTCGAGAGAAACCGTTGAACTCATAAGGCAAATCGAGGAAGAAGACGAAGACGACGTAGAGGACCTTCATATGGTCTACGTGGTAAACGAAACGGGGAGACTCGTCGGAAGGGTATTCCCGCTTAAGCTATCGACGGCGGCGCCCGATTCTCCCCTCTGGACCATAATGGACCCGGTCGAGGTCACAGTCACTCCGGAAATGGACCAGGAGGAAGTAGCCAAAATCTTCAGAAAATACGACGAAGTGTCGCTTCCCGTGGTAGACAGTGCCGGAGCGCTGCTCGGTAGGATAACCGCCGACGACATACTCGACGTCATATCCGAAGAGGCTGGAGAAGACATATACAAACTCGGAGGTATAACCGGCGAGGGACTGCACCCTGTACACACGTCCATATACGACAACGTGAGGCTGAGAGCTCCGTGGATAATGCTGGCCCTCGCGGGAGAACTTGTCCTGGCTATTATAATAATGCAGAAGTTTCAGACCACTCTTGAGAATTTCATCGTACTCGCGGCCCTGCTTCCCCTGGTCATGGCTACGGGCGGAAACGTGGGGGTTCAGACAAACACTATCACCGTCAGAACAATAGCCACCGGTGATTTCGTTAAAAGCCAGATAAAAGATCTTCTTCTGGGAGAACTCAAGGTGGGATTGGTTCTGGGGATCATAAGCGGCATTTTGGGTTCCCTGATCGGACTTCTGCTGAATACCGCGGAGGCTGATGTTACAAGATTGTTTCTGGTAATATTCGCGGGGATCGTAGGAGCCACGCTTACAACTTCGTTCCTTGGAGTCGCGGGCCCGCTGGTTCTTAACAAGCTAAAGATGGACCCGGCGGTATCATCGGGACCGTTTCTCGTCACGTTCAACGATATATTCGGTAGCGCTTTCTACCTTTTCCTAGGCGCTGCGCTGCTCTGAAAAAGAAATTCCGCAGCACCGAAATGCGCGCCCGAGAGGATTCGAACCTCTGACCTACGGATTAGAAGTCCGTTGCTCTATCCTGGCTGAGCTACGGGCGCGAAAAAAACCAAGTCACGCATCAAATCACGAAGAAATGGTCGGGGTGAGAGGGCTCGAACCTCCGACCTCAGCATCCCAAATGCTGCGCGCTCCCAGCTGCGCCACACCCCGATTCAAAAACGAATAATTATAACGACAGGAACCGAAGAAAACAAAACCGTTGCCACGGTGAAAAGACTCAGGAATCAGAAAGCCTGTGTCTCTTCCAGTACCTTATGAGACCTCCAGCGTTCATGTGGTAAGGAGTCATGAGATCGTACTTGCGGTAAACATCCTCGCTTGTGCCCTCACGCTCGAATATCTCTTTGAAGAAGACGCCAAACTCCTCTGTTATTTCCTCATCGCTCTTTCCGGCTGACAATCTCTCGCCGATCCACTCAGACCACTCTTCAAGTTTTTCGGCGGCTGTGTCAAGCATGGGGCCCACATCCGTGTATCCACCGAAATGGGTAAGATAAATAATGTCGGGGGATATCTCCCTCATCTTCTCAATAGAAGCGTTCCACTTCTCAAGGTGTATCTCGGGAGGAGGAGTAGCCGGAATCATGGGACCGCCCGCCATCAGGCACCCCGCAGTATCCCCGGTAAAAAGGGCGTTCTCGATCAGGTAGCAGTGATGATGCCCGGCATGTCCGGCTGTCTCAACAACTTTTATTTCAACGCCTCCTATGTTGATGACCTGGCCATCCTCGATTGCAACCACGCTGTTTTGATCCATTCCCCTTACCTCGCCCCAGAGCTCATCCATTTTATCCCCGTATATCCTTGCGGCGGACCTCATGAGCTTCTCCGGGTCAATAAGGTGTGGAGCTCCCACCGGGTGAACGTATATGGTGGATCCCGCTTCGGCGAAATGCCAAGCGGCACCCGAGTGGTCAAGATGAATGTGGGTTACGAACACGTGTTTTACGTCAGAGGGCGCGTAGCCGAGGTCCGAAAGACCGCTTTTAAGATTCTCAAACGACGTGTCGGGACCGGTTTCTATCAGCATCGGCCCCTCTCCGGTCTCTATGAGGTAAGACGCTACCGCCTCCGTTGTAAAGAAATTAACGTCAATTATCTTCAGGTCCATTTAGTTATGTCCTCCTGCGTTTGTTTCATTCTTAGAATCCAAAACGTAAACCCGCGTGAAAAGTAGTGTTGTTGATTGATGGTGAGTCTATTAGGTCGCTGCTTCTGGCAATCCCCAGTTTCAGCCTTGCGCTCTCGCCCAAGTTAACAAAACCCGCCACGGCCAACGCGGTGTTTCCTACGCAAGGATCTCCGTCCTTTACCGGGTAAGACGTCCCGTTTGTATAGTGGCTGATGCCCATACCTAGTTTCACTCCCGCTACCTTGAAGCCCGCTCCCCCCGTAAACACGCTGATATTATCAATCTCAGAGTACTTTTCATCAAACGGGGTATGCGACGCCGTTGCGTCAAACGTAACCTTCTGGTGAACGAGTTCCGGCACCGCGTGAATCGCAAGATTGTTGTTTTCAACCGTGCTGCAATCGTCCGCGGCCGCCAGCGTCGGCATAATAGCTACTAAGCCCGCTATCAAAATCAGATTGATTTTATACATTTCACTGCCTCCTTTCAAGAAACTTACATTTTCCCCTGATGATTAATCAATTACGACAAAATTTTTCTTCTTTTTGGCAATTCCGTAAAAATAATTTGTACGCTACTTCTCACGCACCGGCTTTCACCCGGCCTGAGTCAACGAGAAACGAGTGAAATTCCCCCCGACGGGGTATCTCGTTCTTATCGGTCGAGGTGACGAATACCTGCCCGGTGAATTCCGAGAGAGTTCTGAAAAGAAAACTTCTGCGCTTTATGTCAAGCTCGCTCGTTATGTCGTCGAGAAGAAGTATTGGGTTAGTCCCCGTGTGTTCCTTAAAAAGCCTTATCTCTGAGGCCTTAAGCGCCAGAACCAGATTTTTCGACTGTCCCTGCGAGGCAAAGCGCGAAGCGTCCTGTCCGTTAAGCAGAAAACCGACCCGGTCCCTGTGGGGACCCACTGTCGTGTGCCCCCTTTTCCTGTCAGAAGGGAATTTTTTAGAAAGCTCTTCCCTTATCGCCTCTGCGATATCCGCCCCGCGTTCATACGAAAACCCGTAGCTAACACGCGCCGACATGTCTGATTCCCCGTGCTCCCCGTAAACCTCGGCGAGCTTGCGGTTAAAGCTTTTTATCATCTCGATGCGCCTGTCCACGATTTCGGCTCCGATTCTGGCTATCTGTTCGTCCCAGAGTTCCACGGAAAGCGGGGACACTTTCTCCTTTGATCCGAGCATGTGGTTTCTCTGGCTTACTGCCCTCTGGTAATCGCGAAGCTGCTTTATGTGGGCCGGGTGCACGGCGCTTACCACCGAATCGAGGTAATTCCTCCTCGCCTGAAGCCCGCCCTTCACTATTTCTATGTCCGAGGGAAGGAACAAAACGACCTTGAACCGGCCGAAATGCTGGCTTATGCTCCGCACGGTCTTTGAGTTAAGTCGGGTGTGGCGGCCCTCTTTCTTTATGGTTATGTGGACCTCATTGAGACCGTTTGCGGAAAGAATCTCCCCTTTAACGAGCGACGCCTCGCAGCCGAAGCGAACGAGCTCGGAGTTTTTCGCGCCCGAAAAAGGCCGCATCCCGCAGACAAGATAGATGGCCTCGAGAAGGTTGGTTTTCCCTTGGGCATTTCGTCCGTGAATGACGTTCAGTCCCGTATGGAACGGAAGGGAGAGGCTCTCGTAATTTCTGTAGTTCCTGAGGCTCAGATGTTTTAGCTGCACTTGACTCGCCGAGTGGTTTTCTCTGGAAAAAACCGCTTTCGCCCTTCCCTCGGGCGCTTTCTTGACCATAAAATTTTAAGCGTTAATATCTTTTTTGAAAGGTACTGACTTATGATATCTCTTAAAATATCGGAAATCCACTCGAGGGACTCGGGCAAGGGTTACGCAAGGATAAGCCCCATGGACATGCGGGAACTGGGCCTTACGTCCTGGGACCTGGTACAGATAGACGGAAGGAGAAAAACCGTCGTGAGAGCCCTGCCGCTTGACGCCGAAGAACAAGAAATGGATTCCGTAATAGAAATAGACACTGTAACCAGAGAGAACGCAGGGGTTGAGCTTGACGACATAGTAATAGTGACGAAAGCCGACCTTGAGAAGGCAAGCAGGATAACCCTGTGTCCCAGAAACAAGGCATTTCTCTACGACCCGTCCAAAAGCAAGCACCTCTGCAACAGGCTCGAAGGGCTCGCCGTAACAGTCGGAGACAGGGTATCTGTGAGAGTGTCCGCCGCCAAGACCGAAGATTTCGACGTGCTTACCACGATGCCTGAGCACTCGGTTGTCATAAGCCAGAAAACCCGCATGGACGTGATACAGAGGCCAAAAACCAAGGTGGACGCTGAAAAGGTCTCGTATACGGACATAGGCGGGCTTTCAAGCCAGATAAAAAGAATAAAAGAGATTCTCGAACTTCCGATACGCTTCCCCTCGCTTTTTGAAAAGCTCGGGGTCCAGCCGCCCAGGGGAATCCTTCTCACGGGACCCCCGGGAAGCGGAAAAACCCTGCTCGCAAAAGCCATAGCGTTTGAGACGGATTCAAATTTCCAGGTAATAAACGGCCCCGAGGTAATTCACAGGTTCTACGGAGAGAGCGAAGCCAATCTGCGCCAGATATTCGAGAACGCTACCAAGAACCAGCCGTCAATAATATTCCTGGATGAACTGGACGCGATAGCTCCCCGCCGAGACAAGGTTACGGGAGACGTTGAAAAAAGGGTGGTGGCCCAGCTTCTATCCCTCATGGACGGTCTCACGCACAGAGGAAACGTTACGGTTATCGGAGCGACCAATCTTCCGGACATGATCGACCCCGCGCTTCGCCGCCCGGGCAGGTTTGACAGGGAAATTCACCTTCCGGTTCCCGATACCGAGGCCCGTCTGGAGATATTCCAGGTTCATTCAAGAAGCATGCCGCTTTCAAACGACGTGGATCTTCAGAGGCTCTCCGAGCTCTCAAGCGGCTACGTGGGAGCCGATATAGAAAATCTCTGCAGGGAAGCTGCCATAAACTCTCTTACCAACATTCTGCCGGACATGGAACCGAATTTCGTCTCCAACGTCGCACACAGCTTTCTCGTGGAAGTAAGCATGGAAGACTTCCTTGAGGCACTTCGAAATATCCATCCCTCCGCGATAAGGGAGATAGTGGCTGAGATACCGAAAACCTCCTGGGATGACGTCGGAGGTCTTGAGAGCGTAAAAGACGACCTGATTGAATCCGTCATATGGCCCATGAAGCACAGAAATTTCTACGAGGCCCTGGACGTAGAGTCACCCAAGGGAATACTTCTTCACGGCCCTCCGGGAACGGGTAAGACCCTTCTCGCAAAAGCTCTTGCCAACAGAACGGAAGTCAACTTCATTTCCATAAAGGGAGCGGAGCTTCTCTCCAAGTATGTAGGAGAATCGGAGCGCGCCGTAAGGGAAGTCTTCAAAAAGGCAAAGCAGGTTTCTCCCTGCATAGTGTTCTTCGACGAGCTTGACGCCCTTTGCCCGAGACGCTCAGAATCCAACTCGACCCGCGTGAGCGAAAGAGTGGTAAGCCAGCTGCTCGCCGAGATTGACGGGGTCGAAGAACTCCCGGATGTTCTGGTGCTTGCCGCGACAAACAGGATCGACATGGTAGAACCGGCGCTTCTTAGACCGGGAAGATTCGATCTGGTGGTTGAGATTCCAACTCCGTCAAAACAGGAAATTCTCGAGATCCTGAAAATCCACACCCGGAAAAAGCCTCTCGGAACGGACGTGAAACTCACCGCGCTCGCAGAACAGCTCGAGGGCAGAACCGGAGCTGACGTAAAGCTCGTATGCAACAGGGCTTCCCTTCACGCGATAAAAGAACATCTGGGGAAAAACAGAAAAATCATCAAACTCTGCAGAAGACATTTTGACCTGGCGCTTTCGGAACTGCAGAAAAGAAACGCTTAACGAAAGCCGAAGCTGGGACAGGAGTCACCTTGGAAAGTTCTTTTTTCTTTTTTCATAGCATCGTTCCCGAAATATGGTTTTTCATTCTGGGAGCGGCACTTGGAAGCTTCGCGAACGTCTGCGTGAAGAGAATTCCAGCCGGAATCTCAATAGTCTCTCCCCGTTCCCGCTGCACAAGCTGCAAAACCCCCATAAAAAACTACCACAACATTCCGATCCTGAGTTGGCTATTGCTAGGAGGCAGATGTGCCTACTGCGAAAAGCGGATATCAGCTGAGTACCCGCTTGTGGAGCTTCTCTGCGCGGTGCTGGCGGTTTTCCTTTACAGGGAGTTCGGAGTGTCGCTTGAACTGCTTTTCTATCTGGCGCTCTGCACGGGGCTTGTGACCATAACCCTGATAGACATAAGGCACCTGATCATTCCCGACATGATAACGCTTCCCGGAATAGCGGCCGGGGTTGCGCTAAACGCGATCAGAACCGACTGGGGGGCCGTGTCCGATGTGGTTTTTTCCTCCGGCCTTGCGGACTTTCTGCCCGCGACGGCCAGTATCGCCATTTTTAACTCCATAGGAGGAGCACTGCTCGGAGGAGGAGCTTTTTTGCTGATCGCCACGGCGTACAGAAACCTGAGAAAAAAAGAAGGAATGGGAATGGGCGACGTAAAGCTCGTAGCGATGCTGGGAGCTTTTTTCGGAATGTGGGGGGTGCTGGTCATAATATTCCTGAGTTCCATACTGGGAACCCTGATCGGACTCTCGGTTATAATACTGCGCAAGAAAGATCCGGGACATGCCATAGCCTACGGCCCCTTTCTTTCACTTTCGGCCGTTCTGTACCTGCTCGGAGCTGATCTTTTTCTCCTTGCCGGAATAAACATCTGACTGCCGGGATAGAAACATGAACAGGATAATCAAAAATCTCTTTCTTCTGGTCATCATAGTCATCGCGGCCAAGTTTCTGCTCACGGTCTTCGGAAAGGACTTCTCGACCGCACACTTAGAAAAGGTGGTTCTCGGGGACTGGACGCAACAGGAGATAGAAACCCTGATGGAACAGTCTGCCTTAAAAGACGGTTCCGGCGCCAGAATAGAATTTCTCTCTGAGAAGTTTCTCGGAACTCCCTACGCGGAAAACACCCTTGGGGGAGCAAGCGGCGAGACGGAGCAACTTACAGTGGATCTCTCGGGGGTTGACTGCTTTACCTATATCGACTACGTGGAGTCGCTCAGGCTTTCGGGAAGCTTCGGGGAATTTAAGGAAAAGCTTGTGAAAACAAGATACAAAGACGGCGCGGTGCGGTGGGAAAACAGGAGACATTTTTTCTCCGACTGGGTAAGCGGCAACGACAGGAACGCCCGTGATGTAACACGGGAAGTGGGGGGCGACGCAACGGTGACCGTGACCAAGGAGCTGAACAGAAAGACAGACGGCTCTCCCTGGCTTCCGGGGCTTTCGGAAGTAAAAAGGGATGTAAGTTATGTCCCCCCTGAAAAATTAAGCCCCGCGGTACTTCAGGAAATAAAAACGGGGGACTACCTCGGGATATACTCCGATAAAGACGGCCTTGACGTCTCTCACACCGGAATAGCCGTCAGAAAGGGCGGCGTGGTCTACCTGCGCCACGCTTCCACGATACACGGAAAGGTGCTTGACGAGGAGCTTTCGGCCTACATGAAGAACAAGCCCGGACTTCTTGTATACAGGGTAAAGTGATGAATTATGTGTTAGAATCAGAACTGTCCCCGGGCGGGGCATGATAGCAATCAAGGAGGCAGGTTAATGTCTTTAAATACTAACGTAAAGGAACTCACGGGATGTCTTAAGGAAGTGAAGAAGGCGCAGGACTCTCTTGATAATCTTCTTGACTTCGTAGACCTCATGAAAAACATAAAGGAATCTTTTCCGGGAGATGTAGCAACCCCGGCTGAGAAAATCAAGGAGATTTCGAGAGCCGCGGCGCCCTACATAAAGGAGATAAAGGCCATTTTTGACGGCGAGCTCAACAAGCTTCCGATAAACGACGAAGAGGTTGCCGACGCCGCGAAGAAACTGGTGCTATATCACGGGGACCACATGCAGGTTCTCATCTGGGCCGAACAGCAGAAGGCAAACCACGAACCGGATTCCTACTGGTGGAAATACTGGGACGGTATAACGGGAAACGTAAAAAAAGACATAGCGGAGCATCAAAAACAGCTCTAGGGCTTCTCCCCGTAGGGGGGGCTTCCCAAAAACCGCCCGGCCATCCGCAAGACCGAAGCCCCGGCGAGATGATTCGCGCCCATCCAAACCAAAATGCAGTTCATAGACGAGGCGAAAATAACCGTTATATCAGGTAACGGCGGCGACGGATGCGTAAGCTTCAGAAGGGAAAAGTTCGTTCCCAAGGGAGGTCCCAACGGCGGCGACGGCGGCAAGGGGGGAAACGTGGTGGTAGTCGCCGACGCGAATATGTCCTCGCTTCTTGACTACAGGTACAAAAAAGAATACAGAGCCCAAAACGGCCAGCCCGGCAGGGGCAAGGACCAGCACGGAAAATCGGGTTCCGACCTCGTCATCCCCGTTCCCGCTGGAACCGTGATAACGTCCTTTGAAGACGGGGAGACGTTGGCCGACCTCATTGAGGACGGAGAGCGCTTTACCATAGCTGAGGGAGGAGGCGGAGGCAGGGGAAACTCAAGGTTCGTATCGCCGACTAACCGGGCGCCGAGACAAGTGGAGAGCGGCCGCCCCGGAGTACGAAGGGAAATAAAGCTTGAACTCAAGGTGCTTGCCGACGTCGGCATTCTCGGCTTTCCAAACGCGGGGAAATCAACCCTCATATCCAAAATCTCGGCTGCAAGACCCAAAATCTCGGGCTATCCGTTCACAACTTTGGTTCCCAATCTCGGGGTAGTAAGCTACGGAGACCATCAGTCTTTCGTAATCGCGGACATCCCCGGAATCATCGAGGGCGCCCACAAGGGACTGGGGCTGGGTATCCAGTTTCTAAAACACGTGGAGAGGACCCGCCTTCTGGTTCACATGCTTGATCTTGACCCGATTTCGGGGAGAGATCCCGTAGAGGATTTTGACAAGATCAACTCGGAACTAAAAGAGTACTCGGCGAAGCTTGCCGAGAAACCTCAGTTGGTCGTTCTCAACAAAATCGATATCGTCGAGGCCAGAGAGAGAGAAGTGGAGACGGCAAGACGGCTCAAGGAAAGGGACATCGAGACCCTAAGCATATCCGCAGTCACGGGAGAAGGTTCCCAGCAGCTGGTCTACTTAATCGGGGAGAGACTCAGTCTCCTTACTGAAGATTCTCGTAATCAATCTCCTTGCGAGGAATAGGCATCAGGGAAGCGTGGTGAAGCGCCATTTTCCACTCTCCATCGGCAAGCTCGAATATGTTGGTTGCCTGTGCCAGCACCACAACCCTGCGATCGTCTATTGAGTAAGTCGCTCTCTCTACGCAGTTAAGCCAGGCCGAATTTCCCTTCACCTCAACAAAGAAATCCGAAATATCAATGCGGTCAAATCCACCCGTCTCGAAAATGGTCTTCCAGCTCTCCCTTATCGCTTCCCATCCGAGAATTATCGGCCAGCCCGCGTGAACGCACTTGGCCCTGCCATCGGTAAGCCAGACCCGCTCTATGAGCTCAACATCGTAGCGATTACGGGCGTCGTAGAATTTTCTGTTCGCCTTTATTATTTCGTCTTCTTCATGACTCATGAGAAACAAACCTCAGTTTCGCGGGGAACCAACAGCATGGTGAATCTCTTCCAGCACTTCCCCGTCGGTTTCGGTCTCAAGCAGCCGCTCAAGCTCACCCCGGCAATCCTCTCCTCCCAGCTTCCAGAGCGCCCAGACCGCGTGAGCCCTTACGATCGGCTCATCATCCCCTAGAAGGCTCCTTGCGTATTTTATATACTCCTTATTTCCCGAATTTCCAACAGCCACGAGCACATTTCTCATGAAACCCCTGCGCTTGGCCCTCTTGACCGGACTCTTTCTGAAAACCTCCCGGAAACCGTCCCCGTCAAGCCCGAGAAGCCATTTAAAATCGGGGCTGAGCAGTTTTTCGCGCGGCCTGAAGCTTTCCTTGAGAGTAAAAAGGGCGTCGCGGTTCCACGGACACACGTCCTGACACACGTCGCATCCGAAAACATTGTTCTCCACCCCTTCCCTCAGTTCAAGCGGCATTTTCCCCTTAAGCTCTATCGTGAGATAGGAAATGCATTTCCTTGCGTCAAGCACGTAAGGTTCAACTATGGCATCGGTGGGACAGGCGTCTATGCACCTGGTGCAGGTGCCGCAGCGGTCCTCGGCCGCCGAGTCGTAGTCAAGCTCGATATCGGTTATCACCTCTCCGAGAAAAAGCCAGGAACCGACCCTCTGATTTATAAGACAGGTATTTTTGCCCACCCATCCTACTCCCGAGCGGCTTGCGTGCACTTTCTCAAGAACCGGCCCCGTATCCACGTAAGCCCTGACGCCGGTTTCCTCGGGGAAAAGACCCGTTATGTAGTCGGCAAGCCCGCTGAGCATCTCTCCCATTACGTCGTGGTAATCGTCTCCCCAGGCGTACCTCGATATCCAGCCGTCGCCCGAGGTTTCCGTCGAGAGTGGATTCTCCGTATTGTAGTTAACGGCGCAGGAAACGACCGACCTGGCGCCGGAGAGAACCCTTTTCACTTCCTTTCTCTTAAGAAGCCCTCTCTCAAGATAGTTCATCTCCCCCGCGTACCCCCGCCCGAGCCACCGCTCAAAAAAGTCCGCTTCCGCGTAATGGCTCTCGGCCGGGCTTATCCCCACGAGGTCAAAGCCCAGGGCAAGCGCGCGGTTCTTTATAAGCATCGAGAGTCGCGTAGTTTCTTTCATCAAAACTGATTCCTAATCTGCGCTTTTCGAGTTAACGATCAGATTTCCAAGCTCCGTGAAAACCGCTTCTCCGTCAAAGTTAGACACATAGTCCGAGACCGTCTTGAGGTCAAGCGGAGCGGAGGCGGGCGCTACGGAAAAAACCCCGGAGAGAAGAAAATCAATGTCGGAGAGTTCAGAACCCAGCAGCACGCAGTCCCCTCTCCCCGCCCTGCCCAGAACGTAGGAACGATCGTCGGTTATGCGGTGACCGTTTTCTTCGATCAGTCCCCCAAACCCGTTTGTCGAGGTGAAGTCCCCGTCCCCGGAACCGTAAAAGACGATCTCGGCCCCGAGTGAACCAAGCTCCCTAAGAAGCTCCGGCGAAGACAAGTTCTCAGGAATCCCGAGGTCGCCGCTTGAGGTGGAGTCAAACACACCGACGTTTACCAGAAGGCAAGTGGCCTCGCGGAACCTCTTTTCCATATCCGTCCTTATCTTTGTCAGAACATCCGTGCGGCGTTTTCGCAATTTACTCTAACTCCCACAACTGCCTTAAGTATAATTGTCACGATAATGATACCGATTAGAAGCACAATAAAAACCGAAATCGTACCCTATGTGAATTACGTGCTTTTGGCCGCAAACGTGCTGGTCTTTGTGTACACCCTTTCTCTTACAGGGGAGACGCTTGAGGTTTTCTACCAGACACACGGTATTGTGCCCAGCAAGATAACCGCCCTTGAGACCTACGGATTCTTCGACAGAACGGCAAAATATTTCAGTTCCATGTTCATCCATGAAAACTGGCTTCACCTGGCCGGAAACCTGATCTTTCTATACATATTCGGAAACGCAATCGAGGACCTGCTGGGTCACGCAAGATACCTGCTTTTCTATCTCGTGTGCGGGCTGGTAGCCGTATTCATCCAGGTGGCCTTAAACTCCCTCTCCGCGGTTCCGGTAATAGGAGCAAGCGGGGCAATTTCCGGAGTCCTGGGCGCGTACATGCTCTTTTTTCCAAGATCAAGAATTCTTACGCTTCTCATAGTCCTGGTGTTTGTCTACTTCGTGCGCATAAGGGCTTATCTTTTCATAATTTTCTGGTTTGCCGTTCAGTTTCTGACCGGAATCGGCTATATTGGTGACGCGGGAACCGAGGGTCTGTGGGCGCATATGTCAGGATTCGCCTGCGGAGCCGTAGCCGGAGGGAGTTTTCTTTACACGCGGGGATACCGAAGCAAAAAGTACAAAGCCGGTTACGGAACGGGGTGGTACGGAGAAAATGACTAGCAGGAAAATGGATAACTTGGGAATAATCGCGGCCGGAGGACCCGCCCCCGGGATAAACGGCGTGATAAGCTCAGTCACTATAGAGGCCAGAAACAGGGGGAAAAAAGTAATTGGAATCCTCGACGGATTTAAGTGGGTCTCCATGGGAGACACCTCGAAAGTCCTGGATCTTGATATTCAGAACACCTCGAGGATCCATACGACCGGCGGCTCTATTATCGGAATATCAAGGCAAAGTCCCCTCGCTACCGAACAAACCTTTAAAAACACCGTATCTTCAATCGAGAAACTGGGCATAGGCAGCCTGATAACCATAGGCGGAGACGGAACAATGTTTCTCGCAAAGACGCTTCACGAGCACTTCGGGGGAAGATTAAAAATAGCGCACCTGCCCAAAACAATAGACAACAATATCGCCCTTCCCGACTACATATCAACCTTCGGATTCGAAACCGCAAGGGATGTGGGAGCGAAGATAATGAACAATATAATGGAAGAGGCGAGGACCACGGCAAGGTGGTTTCTGGTTATAACCATGGGCAGGAGAACAGGCCACCTGGCACTGGGTATCGGACAGTCATCCGGAGCTACAATCACCATAATCCCCGAAGATTTCGAAGAGGAGAAAGTGCCGCTTGAAAAAGTCATAGCAATTCTTGAGGGGGCTATAATAAAAAGAATGAGTATGGGGAGGGAGTACGGGGTGGCGATACTCGCCGAAGGGATGCTTGACAAGATAGATCCCGTCGACCTGGGGCTTATGGACAAGGACGGCATGGGAAGAATAAGATACGTTGACGTTAACTTCGGTCAGCTTTTAAAAAACACTCTTAGCGAAAAGCTCTCCGAAAAAGGAGTCGAAGTGGAACTGGTGCACAAAAGACTGGGCTATGAGATGCGCTCGGCCAATCCGATTCCGTTTGACGTGGATTATACGCGAAAGCTCGGCTACTGCGCCGTCAAGTACCTGCTTGACGGAGAGGGAGACGGGGCTCTTGTATACGTAAGAACGGGCAAAATGCAGGCGGTCCCGTTTCAGGAACTCATA
The DNA here is from genome assembly GCA_964291665.2 of Thermodesulfobacteriota bacterium. Classification (GTDB taxonomy): domain Bacteria; phylum Desulfobacterota_D; class UBA1144; order Nemesobacterales; family Nemesobacteraceae; genus Nemesobacter. The sequence continues at coordinate 385,257 of OZ219814.1, forward strand.
GATGAAGAGACAAACAGCATCAAAGTGAGATATATGGACAAGAACACCGAAGCCTACGAGGTTTCGCAGAAATACATGATCAAGTTAAACCGCGACGATATCGAAATGCCTTCGACTCTAGAAAAACTTTCAGAGCTGACCAGCCTTAGCAGCAGCGAATTCAGGGAGTACTTTTCGAAAATCTTTTGCTGACGCCGCACGCTACGTTCGTCTACGGCACAAGCGGTTTCTCCACAAAACCGCCGGGAACACGGCGGATATGATCAAAAGCAGGTTGAACAGGGAGCTTTTAGAAGCACCGACCGTCCCCCCAGCAACCGCACATCCCTTCTCAACCTTCTCCACTTTCGGATAGATGCCGGAACCGAAAATAATAACCCGGTCACTCTTGGGCAGGTTCAAGGCTTTTACATAGCCCAGCTTGGGCGAAATGCCGGGGGCGCCACCCGGGTCATAGACATCGTCCTCCTTTGTTCTCGGGTCGTCCCAAAGATATAGAATAAAGCCGTCCTCTCCGGGTTCTTTCGCCTCTTTAATGATGGTGGGACCTATATGTACTCCGTTGGCGTCCGTAACCAGCAGGCTTGCATCCTCAAGGGATTTATTGTTCCCGTTAAAAAACACTTTCTCGCCCTCATCATACATCATAAAAAGGTAGACAGCGTTCTTGTCAGATTTCCAAGGCCCTTCTGCCGACCTCATGACCGGACGGTAGAGTGAAATTTTCGAAAGATCGCAAGTCGTCGGGTCAGAAGAATCAACGCAGTGCCTAATGCTGAAGACCTTGTAGGCCTTAATCGCCTCCTCAACGAATTTCTTCAGGGTCTCGCGGTCATTCACCTCGCTGGCCGTTATTGAAGGCTTGTAATCTGAACCCGGAAGTTGCGCAAAAGTTCGGGCGGGCAACTTATCATGATGATAGCCTGCGATCAAAAGAAGCTGCTTGCCGAAGTCCAGGCTGGAGAAATAGGTGACCGCGCAGCTCCATCTCTGTGTGCCGGAATAATCATACTTCAAGCAGACTTCCTGCCCGTCTGCCGCTACTGCGGCTGTGCTCAGCCGCTTCAGACTCGCAATGTCGATTCCTTCGGTATCGGATGGAAGACTGAACAACCTTCTTTCTTCCGCTTCTCCGCCGTTTCCGTGAATGAAGACCTGGCCATCTTTTGGATCCATGACAATAAGATAGACGGAACCGGACTTCCAGAGCCCCTCCCGCCTCATCTCCCGGCGGAACCTTGAAGCCGTAACAAAGTCAAGGCTCTCCATATGCTCTTTTGCGTGCAGCAGAAATTCTCTCAGGGTCGCTTCCTTCGTTTCGCCCGCTGCGGCCGCTACGTCGCCGGCCGTTTTGCTCGGGACGTTGAAATCCTCATAATGCGCGCTTGCGGGACGCAAGTCGGAAAAAAGGCCGACCAACATGAGTACGCACGAAAAAAGACCTGCCAATGCTGTGGTTTTCATGACACCCCCGTTTTATTCCACTCTAGCACACATCAGTCCTTTATGTGATGTTTTTCGTGAACCGGTCTTATCAGGATGTTGCTTATCAAAGCGATTATTAATAACGCTGCCATCACATACATCGTCGAGTTGTACAACGAAGCCGTCGGGTCTACTGTCCCCTCAGGCGCGATATCCATGAGTTTCGCGAGCGTTACGGTTTTATTCTGCACCAGTATCTCGAGGTCGTTAACTCCGGCTCCGAAAGTCTTGACGAACTCATACGGCGATACCCTTTCGGCAAGGCGATTGATTTCGACCATAAGCGAATGATCTCTAAGCGAGGTGACTGCCAAGGGACCGAGCACGCCGGCGACGCTCCAAGCGGTCAGCAGACGTCCATAGATACCGCCGACGTAACGGGTACCGAACAGGTCAGCGAGATATGCCGGAACAGTAGCGAAGACTCCCCCATAGAAAGTAAAAATTATCATCGTCGCCGCATAAAACATTAACAGCCAGAGAATCGAAGGATTAAGATTCACCTGATGGGCGGCCACGGGAATGGACAAATACAACAAAAGACCGACCGCGCAAAATATCGAACACGTATTGCGTCGCCCGAGTTTGTCAGAGGCGCTCGCCCACATAATGCGCCCCAGCATGTTGAACACGCCGATCATCAAAACGTAAGTGGCGGCAAAGGTGACGTCAACAATATCCGGAAGCGCGTTACTGAATATCTCAGTCATCATTGTTTTGGCGACAGAGATAATTCCGATTCCGGCTGTAACGTTAAGGCACAATATGAGCCATACCTGGTAGAACTGAGGTGTTTTTAACGCCTGATCGGTATGCACATCTTTCTGACTGATCATTCGCTTGCTAGAATCCTCGCCGGCCGGCGGTTCCCATCCTCGCGGCTTATACCCTGGAACCGGGACACGATATAAAAATGCCGAGACCATTATCACAAGAAAATAAACCACTCCGAAGAGAAGAAAGGTCTCGGCGACTCCCGCGGAACCGGTGCCAACCAAATACACCCCGGCCGCTTCGGTTCCGGGAACAAGCACATGTGCCGCATCCGCAGCTCCCGCGATGACGACCTCCTTGAGCTTGCCGCCGACTTCGGCAAAGCGTCGGCCTGAATGAATGATCATATCGACGGCGTCGACCGTCCCCAAGTATTGAGGCGCCTTGTAAAAGTACTGGAGGAAAAATTCCTTAAGCGGCACTGCGATTATCGCCCCGCCGCCGAAGCCCATGATCGCCATTCCGGTAGCCAGGCCGCGTCGGTCCGGAAACCAGCGAATTAAATTGCTGACCGGAGAAACATAAGCAAGACCCAGACCGATACCGCCGATTACGCCGTAACCCAGATAGATCAGCCACAGTTGATGCAAGGTAACACCGAGACTGCTGATCATGTAGCCACCACCCCAAAGACACGCTGCCACCACGCCGACTGTGCGTGGTCCCACTTCCTCAATCCATTTGCCGGCAAACGCTGCCGTAAGCCCAGTGAACGCGATCGCGACGGTGAATATCCACACTACCTGGCGCAGGGTCCAGTCGTCCGCCGCGCTAGTGGCAGCGCCAAGCACCTCAATTAACGCAGGGTTGTATATGCTCCAGGCGTAAACGGAACCAATGCACAGGTGAACCGCAATAGAGGGAGGCGCAACCAGCCAGCGGTTGAATTCCGGACCTCTAACGATACGTTCCTTTGATAAAAGACTCGCCATTGGCTGTATCACGCAGTTAGTCGCCGAGGTGGAACTGAAACTACATACAGCCGACGAGGGGATTCGAACCCCTGACCTGCTCATTACGAATGAGCTGCTCTACCACTGAGCTACATCGGCAGTAATCATCTGACTAATTATTACACAGGAAAAAATTTTGTGAATAAATATGTGTGGGAATTATATACAATGCTAGCCAAACTGCCGATTTGTTTAAGAACGGTGGTAGGTTATAACACGCTCGGTAGTGCTCGGCATAAAGAAGAAGTGATCAAACCATTTTTGTGATTTGATAAAACCACCTCTCAAACTATACTTTTTGTCAACTTTCTTTACAATTCCAATTCCCATAAGTTAAAAATAACTTTAAGGAGGTATAAATATGAAATTCGGCATTGGTTATTACAGTCTTCAATCACCCTCTCACCATCCAAGACCACATAGTGACCTGTACAGCGAAATGCTTACTGAAGTGGAGATGGCAGATCAGATGGGGTTTGACTCCGTATGGCTGACGGAGCATCACTTTCTGGACGATGGTTACTGTCCCTCAATGCTTATAGCAGCTTCGGCAATGGCCGCCAGAACTAAGAATATCCGTATAGGTACAGGTGTGTTGCTGATACCCCTTCATGATCCGATCCGAATAGCCGAAGATGCTTCCGTTGTTGATCTCATTTCCGGCGGAAGATTTATACTGGGGCTGGGACTGGGTTACAGGAAAGAAGAGTTTGATGGATTTGGCAGGCAGTTAAAGGAGCGCAGGGGCAGGATTGAAGAAAGCCTTGAGATACTGAACAAGAGTTGGAGTGATGATCCGTTCAGCTTTGATGGAAAGTATTATCAGGTAGAGAATTTGAATGTAACTCCCAAACCCATTCAACAGCCAATACCAATATGGATCGGTGCTTTTACAGAACCCGCCATAAGGAGAGCAGCTCGGATTGGTGCTCCGCTTTACGTTCCGGCAATCGGCGTAATACCGATTATCAAATACCTTTTTGATATGCATTCATCTTTCTTGAAGGAATATGGCAAAGACCCCGATGAAGTTGAAAAGCCACTTGTCAGAGAAATTTATATTTCCAACAAAAAAGCCGACGATGCTTGGGAGGATATAAAAGAGCACGTTACTTATACGGCCAAGGGATATGCTTCATGGGGTTCAATGGTGGATACTGAGGGCAACTTGCTGAGTGATCCGTCAGATCCGATCCTGTATGACATTGCAAGGCAGCAGTCAATTATAGGAACCCCCGAAGAATGTGTTGAGACTATCATAAAATACCGGGAAAGTTTACCTATAGACAACCTGATATGTAGATTTAAATTCCCAGGTATTTCGCATGAAGAAGCAGTAAGGTCAATGAAGTTGTTTGTGGATAAGGTGCTGCCTGAAGTAGTATAGTTCGGCTATTTCTCAAACCATTTTTTAAATTTGATCAAACCATTTTTGCAACCACAGTTACCCAACTCAAAACTCTTGGGCACCCGAAATATAATCCCTGAGAACATATTCCTCCCCGTTTTAGTCCTTTCCCCGCTCAACGGGTCATATCCGCGTATATTTTCCTAGCCGCGAGGTCTCCCGAGCGTACGCAGTCCGGGATTCCGATGCCATGGTAAGCCGATCCGCAAAGAGCAAGCCCCAAGTGCCGCGAGAGTCTATGCATAACCCCCGAAATCTCCTCTCTATGTCCAAGTGCAAAGCGTGGCATGGACATCGGGTATCTCCTGATATAAATCTCCGTCGGATGGTTGTCAAACCCGAGGATTTGTGCAAGTTCTTCATTTAAAACCGCCTTTATCTTTTCCTCATCCCAGAGTACAGTCTCGGGGTTAAGCTCTCCTCCTAAAAAACACCTTATCACCACTTTTCCGCTCCCGGATTTTTCGGGAAATTTGCTGCTGTAAAGCGAACACGCCACAAGGTTCATCTTCTCTGTGGAAGGAATTATGATCCCTAAACCTTCGGGAAGACCGCGGAAATCCTTTTCCTCAAAAACAAGAGTCGCGACAACAGAAGAAACATAACGCACGCCCGATAGCCTCACTCCAAGCTGCGGATCCACATCGGAAAGCAACTGCCCTGCTGTATCGGCGCGGGTGGACAGAACCACGGCGTCAAATTCTTCTGCTCCCCGGTCGGAACCGACAAGCCATCCCTTTTCTGATTTCTTGAGGGAAAGGACCGGGGTTTTGTAATCCTGCCTATAAAATTCTGCACTCTCGCAAAGTTTTTCAATGACAATGGACATTCCCTCCGCCGGAGTGAGAAAAAGGCCGTACCTAGCCCCGCTTTCCCCTTGGGACGTGGGAGGATTTCGAAGAAGATCCCAAAGGACGCTTCTGCTTCGCTGCTCCATCTCAATGAACTGCGGCATTGTGGCCAAAAGACTCAATTTCTCGGGGTCGGCCATGTAGATCCCGCCCAGAAGAGGTTGCGCGGCCTTCTCAAAAATCTCTCTCCCGAATCTCCTCTCTACAAAAGAACGGATGCTTTCGTCCTCTCCGCCGCCTCGCGGAACTAAGGGTTCAAAAAGCACTCTGAGCTTGGCACCGGCACTGAACAGTCGGTTGCGCAGAAACGGGAGAAGCCTTGAGGGAGCCATGAGGAAAAAACCTTCGGGAAGCGCCCAAAGTCTTCCCGCCTGATACACGAACGTATTTTTTCCCTTGCCGTATCCCACCCCAAGGAGCGAATCCTCTAGTCCGAGTTCCCTTGCAAGATCAAGCGCCCAAGGCTTTGAAGTTATAAAGGAATCGGGCCCGAGCTCAAGAACCATGTCCTCCTTTTTTACGGTATCGAAGACCCCGCCCGGATGTGCGGAGGACTCGAAAAGAACAAGCTCAAGAGGAACATTTTCCTCCCGGTAAAGCTTTCTCAGGTAGTGGGCAGAAGAAAGACCCGAGATTCCTGCGCCGACAATCGCGACTTTCATACCGAACTATCTTACTTATTGCTGGGGGTTTTCTGAATCGATGAGCCTCAGCACTCCGTCACCCAAGGCCTTTATGTAGCGGTCATCATCGTTTACGGTCTCGGCCCTGTAGAGATTCACCCCGCACTCGCGCGCAGCTTCGGTGGCCTCGACCCCTATATCGAAAAGCACCTCTATATGATCGCACACAAACCCTATCGGCTGAATAATGATGTCCGTAAAACCCCGGGCAGCAAGGGCCCCTATCACGTCGCATACATCCGGTTCAAGCCACTCCTCGTTCGGAGAACCGCTCCTGCTCTGATAGGCAATCATCCATTTTTTGTGCCCCGCTCTGTCCGCCACCAGCATGGCAGAAGTTTCAAACTGCAAAGCGTAAGGGGATGAATCCGACATCCTCTTGGGAATACTGTGAGCCGTGAAGATCAGCATGGTGGTATCGAGCCTGCTCTCGGGAATTTCCCGCATTCGCTCCATCACCTTGGCCGCCGAGCCTTCTATGAAAAGAGGATGGTTAAAAAGCGGAGGCACATATTCCACGTGAAGTTCCATCTTGAGATCTTCGCAGGCCTCGCTCACATCCCTCATGTACCTCTCCCAGCTTGCATCGGAGCGGTAAACGGCCATTATGAGGCCCACCAGGTTCTTCACACCATTTTCCCGCATCTGCTCGAGGGAATCCTTAATAAACGGATGCCAGTTTCTCATCCCGACGTAAACCGGAAGATCGTACCCCCACCCTGAAAGAAGCTTCTCAAGTTTCTGGGCCTGCTTGTAAGTGAATTCGTTGAGCGGAGATTTTCCGTCGAAGATTTCGTAGTGATGGGCAACCTCCCGAAGCCTGTCCTCGGGTATCGGCCTCCCGCTCGCAACGTTTCTGAGAAAAGGCATTATGTCCTCTTTTTTCTCAGGAGCTCCGTATCCGATCATCATTACGGCGTCAAAATTATTTTGCATGGAACTTCTTCCTAAGCATCCCTTCGCGCGGAATACTCGTGAACTTCATCAATCAGCCTCAGAACATTATCAACCGGCGTCTGCGGCAGTACTCCGTGACCCAGGTTGAATATATGCCCGGGCCTCCCTCCCACCCTGTCCAGTATTTTCCTCGCCTCCTCCACTACATGAGACGGGGTTGAGAGCATTGAAACCGGATCAAGATTCCCCTGAACCGCAAGAGAACTTCCGGCCTTCTGCCAGCCGTCAAGAATATCGACCCTCCAGTCAAGACCGATAACTCCAGCCCCGGTCTTTCCCATGAGTTCGAGCAAGGAACCGGTTCCGGTCCCGAACAGTATCACCGGGACTTCCGGCGGAAGCGCCGAGATAAGTTTCTTTACGTGCGGAAAGACGAATCTTTCGTAATCCGCCGGGGAAAGACAGCCCACCCAGCTGTCGAAAATCTGCACGGCATCGGCCCCGGCATCCACCTGGGCGCAGAGATAATCCGAAATGCTCCCGGTCAGAATCTCCATCAGCCTCTCCCACAGGGAAGAGTCTCCATACATCAGTTTTTTCGTGTTTACGTAGTTTTTCGAACCGCTTCCCTCAACCGCGTAGGAAGCCACGGTAAAAGGAGCGCCGCTAAAACCGATGAGCGAAACTTCAGGGGCAAGCGCCTTTCTCGTGATACGCAGGGCCTCGTAGACAAAATCCATGCTTTCGGGATCAAAGTCCCTCAGGGCCTCTATGCGTTTTCGGGTCCTAAGAGGCTTGCCTATCACAGGGCCGTCGACGCTTGAGTACTCAAGGGAGAGTCCCAGGGGCTCCAGTATGAGAAGTATGTCTGAGAAAATGATGGCCGCGTCCACGCCGAAGCGGTCAACCACCATCAGCGTAATTTCAGAGGCCATATCCGGGGTCTTGCAGAACTCCTTGAAAGAAACGCGGGAGCGGGCCTCCCTGTATTCCCGGAGAAACCTGCCCGCCTGGCGCATAAGCCAGATGGGAGTATGATCGGCTTTCTCGAGCCGACACGCCTTCATAAATGCCCCTGCAGAAGTGATTTCTTTTCTTTGGTCCTGCGCGGCGTCCCCTGACCAGACCATCTGCGTGCGGTTCCAGTTCCGGGTATCCACACCGTTTTGAAAAGCCGTTCTTTTTTTGGCGAGAAGCGCCGCCGACCTTCTGGCCACCTCTCTAACCAGATTTCCCATCTTCGGGCTGTCGGGCTCATAGTCAACGGATATTCCGTTTTCCCTGAGCGTCTCCGTGGTAGTCGGCCCAATTGAGCATATAAGCGCTTTTTTTATTCCCTCCATGAAGTTGGCTCCTCTCTCCTCCTTGCCGGCAACCTCAAAAAGGTTTGATACCTGCCGGGAACTTGTGAACAGAAGACAATCCTCTTCACCTTCGGATATGGACCTCACCGCATCCTGCAGAGGACCCAGATCCTCCGGCAGCGCCCACCTGTAAATGGGGATCCTTCTTACGTCAGCCCCTCTTCTCTCAAGGGAAGCGAGAAACTCCTCGTTGGAAACCCCGTATTCCTGAACGTACACGACCAGATTTTCAAGTGACATGTCCCTCTGGTCAAAAGTGGAAAGTATGTCCCTCCACGTGTTCGGCTCAGGAACGGTTATATTCGGTCTTATCCCGAATTTTCGAAGGGCCGCGACGGGTTTCGGGCCTCTGGCAAGAATCGTCGTCGCGCGCAGGGCATCCACATATTTCTCTTCCTCCGACTCCGCAATCACCATGTCGGAGAGAATCCGGGTGCCCACCCCAGTCATGAGAACAAGAAGGTCAACGTTGCCCGAGAAAAGGTCATCGGCGAACCTGTCAACGTAAGGAGTTTTCAGATCCGGAACTTCTCTCATCGAGGGTGCGACTCTGGGCACTCCACCATGATAAGAGATGAGTTTCTTCATCTCCTCGCAGCGGCGACTCTCAAAAGACGTTACCTTAAGCCCGTTAAAATCCTGTTTCATGACTTAACTACCAGACGCCGTTTCGATACTAGAGAAATTCCGCAATGCTCTCAGCTTTCAGCAGATCCTCGAGAGTTTCCCTGGCCCTTATCTCGCAATACCTCTCACCGCTTACAAGAACCTCGGCAGCCCGGGGCCTTGTGTTGTAATTAGACGACATAACGAAACCGTACGCCCCCGCGCTGAAAACCGCAAGCAGTTCTCCCGCGGAAACTTCGGGGAAGCTCCTGTCTCTGGCCAGAAAATCACCCGATTCGCATATCGGGCCGACTATGTCCACCACCTCGCGGGATTCAGAACCTCCCGCACGCACCGGCTCTATTCGGTGGAACGAATCGTAAAACGCGGGTCTCACAAGGTCGTTCATCGCGGCGTCGACTATTACAAATTTCTTCGAGGTCCCCTCCTTAACATAAAGCACTCTGGTGGACATTATTCCCGCGTTGCCCACCATCGACCTCCCGGGCTCAAGGACCAGTCCGTAACTGGTATCGCGAAGATGTTCCTCGAAAACCCGCGCGTACTCGGATTTCGCCGGGGGCTTCTCCTCGCTCTCGTAGCTTATCGCGAGACCCCCTCCTATATCTATGTAGGAAACTTCAATTCCGTCGCTCCCGAGCCTGTCGGCCAGATAAACGAGCTTCGATATGGATTCGGAAAAAGAGGAAAGATCAAATATCTGGGAACCTATATGGGCGTCAATCCCCCTTATCTCGATTCCCCCCATCCGTGATGCGTTTCTGTATACATCCACCGCTTTTTCGATCCCGATCCCAAACTTGCTTTTCTCAAAACCCGTCGATATGTACGGATGGGTGTCGGGGTCAATATCAGGATTAACCCTTATCGCGACCGGGGCCTTCTCTCCGAGCGAGACGGCCACCTCGTTTATTTTCTGAAGCTCCGCCTCGGATTCCACGTTGAAAAAGAGTATCCGAGAGCGAATTGCGGCCTCTATCTCCTCTTCGGTCTTCCCGACTCCCGAAAACACCACTTTCGAGGTGTCTCCACCGGCGGCAACAACCCTCCGCAGTTCCCCCGACGAAACTATATCGAAACCGGAGTCCATGGAGGAGAAAATCTTGAGCACGGATAAATTGGAGTTCGCCTTTACGGAATAGCAGATCAGGGGGTCAATCTCGGAAAACGCCTCCCTGTACTCAAGGAAGCTTGAGCGGATGGAATTGTGGCTGTAGATATAGACGGGAGTTCCAAACTCCTCGCATATCTTGCTCACGGGAACTTTCTCCACGTAAAGTTCGCCGTCAGTATATTCAAAATCGGAAGTCATCATCCAGGTCTCCGTGCGTTTGAAGCTAGAAAATCTACCCGAAAAAAACGGCGGAAAACAATTATAGAACCTGAAACCAAGCAAAGCCCAGCAAGGCCAAGGCGCTAACTTATGAACAAGGGAATAAAGCGATTCACCAAATCTGGGGACTATATACTTGACTGCCCAGATGATGAAAACGGGGAGCTCACTTATGCTGTTTGATTTCTTTCCGGTATCCATGTACCGTCAGAGCGATGAGTATTCGGGACGATCAACTTGAGTTCCGGTCCGACCAGATCGAGGGCGTTCTGGTAATAAGCGTGTCCGGGCGGATTGACGGCGTGAACATGCAGGAATTCCACGACAACTTGTACATGGCAACCAGAGCTTCTGAGAGCCCCGTAGTTCTGGACTTTGAGAACCTCTCCTATATCAACAGCGGAGGGTTGCGTTCAATCCTGGTTACCGCAAAAAGATTAAGAGAGAGAAAGACGGAATTTATAGTGTGCTCCCTGTCCGACTCCGTAGAGAAGACCTTTGAGCTCGTAGCTTTCGGAAAAATCATCAAGGTGCTGAAATCCCGCTCTGATGCTCTAGCTGCAATAACGGATTAAAACACACGACGACACGGAATACTCAGGGCAAGTTGCCTTCGGTGCAATCTCCTTCGTGGGCCCGCCGCTTATATTACAGGTAGTTAAATATATAAGTCCCCAAATTTTGCTTGGACAAAACCCGGATTTGTTTTATAATGGTTTCGTTGTATCGAAAACCCAGACTCTGGAGCAAAAACCTCTCTATTCAAGGATAAATCCCAATGGACGCAATTATTGATCTGTTTACCAAAGGCGGAATATATATTTTCCCCCTGATTTTATGTTCCATATTCGGACTCGCGATCTTTCTTCAGAAGCTTAATCTCCTTCAGAGGAAAAAGATTCTCCCCGAAGAATTTCTTTCAAATCTGTACGAGACTGTCGAGACAAAGGGGCTTGAAGGGGCGAAATCCCTTTCCGCGTCAAACGACTCCGCAGTGGCCAAAATGGCTCTAGCGGCCGCGCAGAACTCGGGTAAATCGAAAACGGATATGCACGAAGCCATTGAGGCCGTAGGAAAGAACGAGGCCCAAGGTCTTGAAAAATATATAGACACTCTGCTCACCATAAGCAGCATAAGCACCCTTATCGGGCTTCTCGGAACGATCTCGGGAATGATAAAGGTGTTCGCCGTCATATCGGAGAAGGACATAGTGGACCCGCCTTCCCTCGCGGGAGGTATCTCGGAAGCCCTCTACACGACGGCTCTCGGACTCACGATAGCGATCCCGGCATACATAGCCTACAAGTACACCGACGGAAAATTCCGGGAGCTGATCTCTGAGCTTGAGGACGAAGGTAAGAAAATACTTGAAGCTTTTTCCGCAAAGGCATCCTTATGAGATTCACGAAGAGAAGAGGATCCGGTAAATCTCCAATAGATCTCGCTCCCATAGTGGACGTGGTCTTTAACCTCCTTATTTTCTTTGCTCTTACGCTCAATTTCGCCATATCAAGCGGCATAAAAGTCAACCTCCCGAAAGCGACCGGTGAAATCGTTGAGATAAAAGACGTAAACATACACATTGCCAAAGACGGAAAAGTTTACTTCAACGACGAACTCATGCGTTCCGCCAACTCTTTGAAGCGGGAGTTTGAGAAAATACCCAACAAAGACACCCTTGTAATAATCAGGGCGGACTCCGAGGCCTTGCACGGCCCGGTGGTAAGCACCATGGACCTGGCGAAAACCCAGGGGTTCTCGAAAATAGCAATCGGAGTTGAACCGAAGCGATAGAACTCCCCTGCAACCGCTCCCCGGCGCCCCCGACGGTAACAAACAAAATTGAATTCAACGAAAAGCGCTTTAACCTCGCTGGCAGACCTTATAACAAGGTTCTTCATCCTCTGGATAGTTCTGTTCTCAACCGTAGCGTTCTTTTCCCCTTCCCTCTTTCAGGATCTCGGATTCCTCATAGTGCCGATGCTCGCGGTGATAATGTTCGCTATGGGAATAACGCTAAGAACGGATGACTTCAGGAGAGTGTTTTCAAGACCACTTGAGATCCTGACGGGTGTCTTCGCTCAATACGCAGTAATGCCTCTTTTGGGGTTCCTCCTCGTCTTTGCCTTCGGTACAAGCCCCCTTATCGCCGCGGGGGTCGTTCTCGTGGGTTCATGCCCCGGAGGAACGGCGTCAAACGTGATCACCTATCTGGCAAGGGGCGATCTAGCGCTTTCCGTAACGCTGACTTCGGTTTCAACGCTCCTTTGCCCGTTTCTCCTGCCCGCGCTCATGTACGTTTACGCGGGAAGATGGATAGATGTTCCGGTCGCCGATCTTTTTGTCTCCGCGCTTCAGATAGTACTGCTGCCGGTGCTTCTTGGGGTGGTCTTGAGGAAATTGCTCGGGAGAAAATCAGAGGCTGTCCTGCCCTTTCTGCCCTCAGTATCGTCCCTTGTTATAGCTCTTGTGGTGGGAATAATAGTGGCTTTGAACGCGGAATCCATAAAAACCATCGGCGCGGTGGTTTTCCTCATAGTAATAATCCATAACGCTCTTGGTCTCACATTCGGCTATCTTATAGCGAAGGCAATGGGTTTCGGAGAAAGCAGCGCCAGGGCGATATCCGTTGAAGTGGGAATGCAGAACTCGGGGCTCGCGGCAGCTCTTTCCCAGATGCACTTCGGCTATCTCTCCGCCCTTCCCGCCGCGCTTTTCAGCATCTGGCATAATATCTCGGGCGCAGCTATAGCTTGGTCGTGGAGAAACAGAAGGATTAATGAACAAAACCGATAAAAAAGAAAAGCTTCCCATAAGGGGCTATCTCTTTCTGATAGCCACCGCTTTTTTCACGGCGCTTTCCTACGCGATAGGAAAGGCGCTCGAGCGAAGCGACCTTCACCCCGAGACCACCACTTTTTTCTGGTTCTTCGGGGCTTTTATAGTCGCCTTAATCCTGTTCCCCTTTCTTCGCTCGCAGAGAAAGGAACTCAGAAGAATCCGCGAGTACCGCGCCATTTTCATCTGGAGTTCCGTTATAACCTCGGCAGGGGCCGCCTTGTGGATGGTTGCGCTCTGGACTATCGGGCCGGCCCTTACCTCGTTCCTGATGAAGGCTCAGACGCTTTTCGCGCTTCTGCTCGGCATAATCTTTCTCGGCGAAAGGCTCAACAAGGGAGAAAGCGTAGGAATAGCCTTGACGGTGGCCGGCGGAGCGGTGGTCGCCTACCAGAGAGAGGATTATCTCATTTTCGGAACCGCTATGGCCCTCGGGGCCGCGTTTTTGTATTCCTTTCTCTCTTTCATGGTAAAGAAGATAGCGCAGGACCTTAACATGCTGACAGTCGCGACGCTTAGAACCCTGGGAGTCTCCATAGTCCTTTTCATTTACCTAATACTCACCGGCACATTTGAGCCTCCAAGCCTAAACCAGGCGCTTGTGATGGCGTGCGGAGGTGCGTGCGGAGCGTATATAGCAAAAGGAAGCCAGTTTCACGCCATAAAGCTTCTTGATATCTCAAGAACAACCGCCGTCATGCCAATGGAATCGATCTTCGTGCTGATCCTCGCGCATGTCTTCTTCGATGACCTGCCGTCGGTTACGAAACTGCTCGGCGGAGCCTCAATAATCATCGGAGTCGTCTTCTTGGTGCTTTTCCGGGGACAGAAAAACGACATTCTCGGCAAGTGAATCCTAGCCGGAGCCGGAGAAATCAGTTCTGAGACCCCTTCTCATCCGATGCCTCTGCTCGGCAAGTTCAACAAGCATCTCGAGCATCTCCCCGACGCAGAGCCCGCTTGCCTCCCACAGTTTCGGGTACATGCTTATGGGAGTAAACCCGGGGATTGTGTTTATCTCGCTTACAAACACCTGGTCCGTATCGGCGTCAACCAGAAAATCCACCCTCGCCATACCGGTGCAGCAAAGGGCAGCATACGAAGCAAGAGCGAGGGTTCTCACCCTCTCCTGAATCTCGGGGGGAAGGTCGCATGGAATCCGGAATTCCGTTGACTCGTCGTGGTACTTCTTTTGGTAATCGTAAAATCCTCCTTCCACAACCAGTTCCCCCGGAACCGACGCCTGCGGGTCCTGATTCCCTATTACGCTTACCTCCACTTCTCTTAGATTCATCACGGCCTTCTCAACAACCACCCTTTCGGAAAAATCAAAAGAGGCCTCCACCGCATCGGCAACCACCCCAGGAGAACTCACCCTTGAAACTCCCACGCTTGAACCCAGATTTGAGGATTTAACGAAGCAGGGAAATCCTATTTCGTCTTCTATGCGACGGAGAACCGCCCCCTTATTATTTTCCCAGTCCGTCCTTGCGAAACCGAAAAACGGGACAACCGGAATACCGCTATCCCTGAGGATGGTTTTTGAGACTATCTTGTCAATGCAAAGCGAAGACCCAAGCAGGTCCACTCCCACGCAGGCAACACCCATAAGATCGATGAGACCCTGTACCGACCCATCTTCGCCGAAGGTTCCGTGAAGAACGGGGAAAACGGCGTCCACGGAAAAAATCTCCTTTACCTCTCCCCTGACTATTTCGGCGAAACGGCCGGGGGGAGAACCGTAGAGCATGGGAACGATCTCGGAGTCGGGAACCAGGGCGGGAGGTTGGCCATCATCCCAGTTCTCAAGAACGGCCCTCTGCCATCTGCCCTCCTTAGAAATGAAGATCGGCAGCAGAGAAAATTTTGAAGGATCAAGGTTGCTGATGATGAATCTTGAGGAAACAAGCGACACCTCATGCTCAACCGAAACGCCGCCGAAAAGAACCGCAATTGTTTTTCTGCTCAACCTGTGACCCCCGACATGCTTAAGGAAAAGATTTTATGAAAAACTCTGAAAAATAACAACCCGAGAAGTCCCGTTCTTGCTAAGTTTCCCATAACATACTTTGACTATTGAAACTATGTGGTTAGAATTATTGTACAAATAACTTACGGAAAAATAAACCGGAAGTCCCTCTGCAGGATATTATCATCCCGTCTTTGACTTAAGAATCACGCAAGTTAAGATGAATGGCTTTCTGCAGAGAAAAATTAACATGAATTTAACAGTCATATTTTCCGTTCTCCTCGCTGTTTTTCTCCCATGGGCATCCGTTACCGCCTCAAGTCTGGCGGAACTCCCTAAGCTTTCGCAAGAAGCACAGGCTGAATCCGCTGAGCTAACCGAAGAAACCGAAAAAGCTGCGGAAGCAGGTGCTGATTCTTCAGCCCAATTACTTTCTGGCTTCAACGAACAAACTCCGCAGGCCCGGAAGACAGAATCCGACCCCGAAGAACTCTCAGAAGCCGGACCCTCAGAAGCTCCGCAGAGTTATGAAGACATAAAATACGAGATAAAAAGAAACTCCAAGGTTGATCGCTACATCCGACGGTTTTCAGGAAAAGGAAAGAAAAATTTCGCCGTGGTTCTCAGACGCTCCGGAAAATACCTTCCAGAGATCAAGGAAACGCTTCGCTCAGAGGGTGTCCCCCAAGAGATCGCGTATCTGCCCATTATAGAAAGCGGGTTTAATCCCCGCGCCGTTTCAAAAAAGAACGCCGTCGGGCTATGGCAATTCATAAGGCCGACCGGACTAAAATACGGACTGAAAATAAACTACTGGACAGACGAGAGAATGCACGCCGAGAAATCGACCTTGGCGGCGGCCAGGTATCTCAGGAAGTTGTTTGATGAATTCGGTTCATGGGAACTTGCCCTCGCCGCCTACAACTGCGGAGAGAAAAGGGTGGCGAAGGCTATCAGGAGAACAGGTTCAACCGATTTCTGGACAGTATCAAGAAGGCTTCCCAGGGAAACAAGAACCTACGTGCCGAAATTCAACGCCGCCTTGATAATAGCCCAGAACCCTGACAGATACGGTTTCAGGATTACGGAAACAGGAAAAGATTATGAAGCCGTGAGCGTTCCACCCAGAAAAAGCCTTGCGGAAATCGCCAACCTCCTTGACATGGGATACAAGGAGATTTCCAATTACAACCCTTCGCTCGTCGGACTCTCCACCCCTCCCGGAGAGAGTTATGAGCTTAAGGTTCCCAAGGGCTACGGAGAAAAACTCCTTGCCGTCAAAAGCGAAGTGGAGACCCTAAAGGACGTTAAGACCCCTTTCAGGACAAGGCCCGTAAGATACACGGTAAGGCCTGACGACAGCCTCTGGAAGATAGCCAAGAGATTCGGAACGTCTGTTGAGAAACTCAAGTACGCAAACGACCTCTCGGGTTCGATCATACGCCCCGGGCAGAGGCTTAAGATACCCACAAGAGGAAACGTCATATACGTAAAGCACAAAATCCGCCCCGGGGAAAATATTTACGTTCTGGCAAAAAGGTACGGAACTTCAATCGACGAGATAAAAAGAGCTAATAACCTCAAGGGCTCCCTGATAATAGCGGGAAAAACCCTTTCCATCCCACAGAGACTTTCCTATACTTACGCGCCACGGGACGTTCCGAGGAAGTTGCACCACAAGATAATCCCCGGCGACACACTGAGCGAGCTGGCGCTTCGCTACAGGGTATCGGTCTCCCAGATCAAGAGGTGGAACAACATGTCTTCAACCACGCTGATCGCCGGAAGAAACCTCGTCATCTACAAATAAATCCCGGATGCTGACAGTACGGTCAATAAGAGAAGACCTTCCGCATAAAGCCCCGGAAATAAGAAAGAGACTCGGGGAGTTTGAGAATATAATCAAAAACGCCTCCGAAGAAGTAATCTTCGAGGAACTAGTCTTCTGCATATTCACAGCCGGAACGAGCGCAAAGATGGGACTGAACGCGCTCAGTACCGTAAAGAGCATACTCCCGAGGGCAAGCGAGGATGAACTGAAGGCGAAACTGCGGGGAGTTTACAGATTTCCAAACGTGCGCTCAAAACACGTGATCCACACAAGAGACTATTTGGCAAGCCGATACGGGCTCAGGCTTAGGCCGCTTCTTCTCTCCTTTAAAGACCCGGCGGAGCGGAGAGACTTCCTCGCACTCAACAAGGATGTAAAGGGGCTCGGCTTCAAGGAAGCAAGCCATTTTCTAAGAAATGTCGGTTTTCGCGGCTACGCGATTCTTGACAAGCACATACTCCAGTGTCTCTTCGAACTAGGCATAACGGAGTCCGCCCGTGCACCGCACTCAAGGTCAAAATATATTGAGATTGAAAACAAGTTTAAGAGATTCACGGAGAAAAACGGATTTGATTTCGATGAAATGGACCTGTTTCTGTGGAGCGAGAAAACAGGCGAAATACTGAAATGACGCCTCGGGAAAAAGGATCCCTCGGATGACGGAAAAACAAAGACGGGAGCTTCTAGAACTCTACGAGCTTAAAAAGGAAGAAATACGGAACCGGCTTCTGGAATTCAAACAGGGTTTTCAGGAGGCCGACGACCACCAGGTCTTCCGTGAACTCTCATTCTGCGTACTGAGTTCCGGGGTTGGCCCCAAAATAGCCGGCCAATGCATGAGCGCCATAGGAGAAAAACTCGTGGACGGAGAAGAAGGTGAACTGCTGGAACGCATTGGAGCAATTCACAAATACGCCGAGAACGCATCCCGCTATATTGTTTTCACTAGGGAATATCTTAAGGAAGAACACGGATTTCTTCTGAAATCACTTGTCAGCTCCTTTGAAGACAGAGTGAAGAGAAGAGATTTCTTCGCGAAAAACCCAGGAATAAAAGGACTCGGATACATGCAGGCAAGCCATTTTCTGAGAAATCTGGGATTCTCAGGTTACGCGATTCTTGACCGAAACAATCTGGCATCCCTTTTCGAACTGGGGGTCATAGGCGAGATGAAATATCCCCTGACGAAAAAAAGATACCTTGAAACCGAAAGCCTCATGACGGAAGCCGCTCACGAGCTGGGAATCAGTCTTGATGAATTTGACCTGCTTCTTTGGTCTAGGAAAAGAAAATACGTTCCCAGATAAGATCACCCGGAGTCGTGCTTTATGAAAACCTCGGCCCAAAGCGGCGCGAATCCGTCCGCGGTGTCGTGAAAAGCCCCCCGGTATCTGTTAAGGCCCATTATGCCGTCGGTGTAGTCCTTGTAGGCCGTCTGGCTTCTGTGCGCCTCGATCGCCCGGCGCTTGCAGTCGGCAAAAGAAGTTATATCCTCGATCCGGTCGTAGGAGGGAAAAGGCGTCCATACCTCATAAAACCAGCATTCGCACTCAAAAGGGGGTTCTCCAAGCGCCGCGTCAAGACAATCAAGCGTCAGACGGGAAACCGTCCTGTGGGTTTTGTGCTTGTCGATTTCGGGATGCGGGAGGTATATTTCCCCCGGGCGGAGATTTGTTATTATTTCCGCCATCCTGGAGCTGAATTCACGCCTGTTCGAATCGGATTCCATATCGGATAACCCCAGAAGAGAAATCTCCACTCCGAGTATCTCCGAGGATGCCCTGACTTCCCGTTCCCTTGTCCGCACAAGTTCTTCCTGCGAGATACCAAGGGGATTCGCACTTCTTCTTCCATCCGTAACGACAAAGGAGATCACGTCAATACCTTTTTCCAGAAGCAGGCAGGCAGTTCCTCCCATGCCTATTTCAAGATCGTCGGGGTGGGGAGAAATTATAAGAGCTTTTGTCTCTTGCATATCGGTCCTTCTCAGTGGAAAAAGTACCGGAATCTACATTACACCGTGAACTAAAATTAGGGAAATTCAAAGATGGAATCGAGCGGGCAATGGAGAAAACAACAGGGGTGAAAACAGGCTATCGGATCGCCGCTTGATTACGCTCCTATGCACCAGATTTGACTATATCTCTAAATGCACCCCTAGAAGTAGGTCTGAACCTGCGCTCTTACCATCGACTCATCAGACTCTACGCCAGCTAGATCCTCTTCCCTCTGGAACGTGTAGTCAAGCTGCACTTTCCACCTGTGATTGCTGCTCAGGTAGTAGCTAAGCCCCTGCGTGAACGTCCATACGTTGTCAAGGTCATTTCCCCCGAGAACGTTGGCGTCATCGTCAAACATGACCATCGCGTACCTTGAGGCAAGCTCAATCTTTTTCGGAATGAGGAAGAAACCTCCCTGAACCCTGAAACCGGAGTCGTAGGCAGTTCCTACGCCGGCATCGTCGGGATCGGCCCACCTTCCGACATACTCACCGGTGAGGTTGAACCTTGGATCCCTGTAGTTTATGTCCGCCGTGAAAGAAGTGACTCTCCCGCTTTCAAGATCTCTCTCTCCAGATGGAATTCCTATATTGCCATCACTTCCATCCTCAACATCTATACCCGCAACAGCGGCCGCAACCGTGAGCGTTGGCCTCTTGGCAAAATTCTCTTTTACACTCTTGGCCTTCCCGCCGATAATAGCCGCCTGAACCCTTCCTGCCCAGAGCATACCAGTGTCATTCTTGTCGTTCTTGGTGTTCGCACCTTCTCCCTGGAAAACACCCGCATCATAGCGGATCATCCCGTCGCCGAGAAAACCGTAAACACCACCACCGATATCCCTGCCATACCGAAAGTAATCGTCTATGATCGAGGTTCCCACAAGCTGCAGGGCGGTAATTGAGGTAAGAAACTCTCTGCTAAACGGAACCTTGTACTGACCTACCGTGGGGACAAAAGCCTTGTTCTTGGCAAACGAAAGTCTCATGTCCTTTAATCCACCACCTGCGAGATCATACTGAACCGTGTATTTCATCCAGGGAGCGAAAGCGTTACCGTCCCAGATCAACCAGAGGTTTCTTACACTGAAACCAAGACCCTCTTCGTCAGTGTCAGGATCTGTGTAGTTGGCCAGAAACTGACCAAAAAAGCGCATCCTGAGCTTGTAGTTACTGTCCGCAGTCTGGAATGTAAGATCCCTGCCTTTTTTGGCTTTGACCTTTATTTTGTTGTGCCAGGCCTTAGAATCTTTCGCCGTGGCCTCGTACTCCTTCATGTTCATCTGCTGCTCAAGCTCTTCTATTTTCTTCTTAAGTTCCTCTATCTGCTCCTTTATGCTCTGGTCGCCGCCGGCCTGGGCGGGAAGTGACATAAAGGTAAGCAGAGTGAAAAAAGAAACAGCTAAAACTGCTAAAATCCTCATCTTACGTCCTCCTCTGAGTTATATTCAAATCTGGTGTACGGAGGGTTTGAAAAAAAGCGGCATACCCGGTTGATTTGAATTCACTTAAACTAACCAACAGGAGGATACACCTCCATGGGCAGAAAGAATAAAGTTTTTGAGACGAAAGGTCAAAAAGAAACAATGGACCCGTTGAGAGAGCTTTTCGCCAGATCTATTCCCTGTTCTGGACAGAAATACGCGTACCAGAGGTTGCCTGCTGGCCAAGGACATATATAATTTTCGCTCGGCTGCTTTATCAAATTTCCCCCGAAGGAACGATCAATGGAATACGAAGCGGTAATCGGTCTCGAAGTACACGCACAACTCGCCACTGAATCCAAGATATTTTCTTCTTCCTCAACGAAATTCGGAAGTCCCCCCAACTCCCAGGTAAATCCGGTCTGTCTGGGCATGCCGGGGGTGTTGCCGGTCTTTAACGAAAGGGTTCTTGAGTACGCCATAAAGGCCGGACTGGCGACTAACTGCGAAATCGCCCGGAAGTCCAGATTCGCAAGGAAGAACTACTTCTACCCGGACCTTCCGAAGGGCTATCAGATTTCGCAGTACGACGAACCGCTTTGCCTCAGGGGGCATCTCGAGATAGATTCGGGGGACGGCAGAAAAAAGATCAGGATAACCCGAATACACCTGGAAGAAGACGCGGGGAAACTAGTGCACGAATACTCCGACTTTGAAAGCCACGTCGATCTCAACAGGGCAGGAGTGCCGCTTGTGGAGATAGTCAGCGAACCCGACATCTCGACTGCCGAAGAAGCGGTTGAATACGTAAAGAAACTTAGGACAATCCTCAGGTATATCGAGGTTTGCGACGGAAACATGGAGGAAGGAAGCCTGCGCTGCGACGCGAACGTTTCCGTGCGGCCGGCAGGACAGAGCGAACTCGGAACTAAAACTGAGATCAAAAACCTTAATTCCTTCCGCTTCATACAAAGAGCCATAGAATACGAAATAAAGAGGCAGGAGACGGTTCTGCGAAGCGGAGGAGAGGTTGTTCAGGAAACAAGGCTTTTCGACTCCCAAAGAGGGGTCACGTTTGCGATGAGATCAAAAGAAGAAGCTCACGACTACAGGTATTTCCCGGACCCGGACCTTCTGCCGGTCGTGGTGATGGAGGATTATCTCGAGAAAATCGGCCTGTCCCTCCCTGAACTTCCCGAAGAAAAGCTCACTAGGTTCGTGGATGAATTCAATATACCGAGAAACGACGCCGAGACGCTTTCGTCCTCAAGACCGCTTGCCGAATACTTTGAAGAGTGCGCAAAACACGTAAAAGACAAGAAAGCGGCGAGCAACTGGATATTAAACGAAATGCTGAGAGAAGTTGAGAACGAAGACAGCATAGCCGAATTTCCGGTTAAGCCCGAGAACCTCGCTGAACTGCTTAACCTTATCGGAGAAGGAAAAGTAAACCGAAAGACCGCCAAGGAAATATTCTCAGAGATGATAGGCGGGGGAAAACGCGCGGAAGAAATAGTGACCGAGAAGGGGCTTACCCAGATTACCGATGAAGATGAAATTTCTTCAATCATAAACAAACTAATCGACGAAAACCCGAAGGAAGTCGAGAGGTACAGGGGTGGAGATACTAAGCTTCTCGGCTTTTTCGTTGGTCAAGTAATGAAGGCAACAAGAGGAAAGGCTGATCCCGCAGTTGTAAATCAAATGCTCAGGAATTCTCTCGGATAATCTATGGGTGCGCATGAACATATGCGCCAGCGTACTTGCACGACACCGTTCATACTCCCCCGCTAGGCTTCGTTTCATCGGCACTGCGCTCGTGGAGGAGATGCTTGGATAACCGTTTCGCCTCGTCAAGACTGTCCACAAAATGCCCGGCGGGGACACGGCGGAACACCTCGAGAGATTCCAAAATCTTGGCCACGTCACCAGACAGACCCAACACGATGCAGTCGGTGTCGTTGTCGATTGCTGCTTGGACGAGTTCCTCGATCGCAAGCGCAGCGCTATCGTCCACGCCGGTGGTCTCAGAAAAGTCGAGGATAATGATGTTGTGATCTTCAATGTCCGCAGCAATCACCCGGGTCAGTTCGTTTGCGGAAGCAATCGAGAAACTTCCTTTCAGCTTGATGAGTCCGACCGGCAAGCTATAGGGATCAATGTCCGCTAGGGACGGTAAAGAATCGAAGTCCAAAACCGGCAGGGAAAACACGCCTTCGAGTTCGTTCTGCGTCAAGTCTCTTGAGCGCACCACGCCCGCAGCGATTAACCCAACCGCGACGGCGGTGACTAAATCAACGAACACGGTCACAAGGAAGGTAAGGAGCATTACAAGAACATACTCAAGGCGAATCGCCCGTAGGTGGGCGACGAAGCGCCAATCAATAATATCCCAGCCAATTTTAATGAGAATGCCGGCCAGAACAGCGAGCGGAATCGGTTCAGCAATCCAGCCGAAGCCGAGCAGCAGGCCAAGCAAGAGGACCGCGGTTAAGATGCCCGCCAGCGGGCGCCGCCCGCCGGCCCGGATGTTGGTGACCGTGCCCAGAGTGGCGCCTGAGCCCGGCAACGCACCCAGAATACCAGCCGCCAGATTGCCGAGGCCTTGCCCCACGAGCTCCCGGTCGGGGTTGTGGCGCGTACGGGTTTGAGAATCCGCTATCAACGAAGTCAGCAGGCTGTCGATGGAACCGAGAAGCGCTAGGATCAGTGCTGGCTCCAAGAAACCCCCGATTGAGTCCAACTCTATCTGCGGCGCCTGGAACGTGGGAAGACCCGCAGGGATCGCACCGATGGTTCGTGCCTCGGTGAGCCCGAAGAACGCAATGCAGGTGCCGATCGTCAAGGCGGCCAGCGCAGGGGGCAGGAAGCGTCGTATCCGGCGGGGCCAGAAAACGCAAATAGCCAGGGCGGTTAACCCAACAGCGAGATCGTGCGGATTGGGGTTGGTGATTGCCTCCGGCCAAGCAGCAATCTGGACAAATGGCCCTCCCGAGACCGGGTCGGCGCCGAGGATGGTCACGATCTGGAGGACTATGATAATCGCGCCGATCCCGGTCATGAAACCGGAAATCACGGAGTATGGAGTGTAACCCACAAAGCGGCCGATCCCGAGAAACCCCAGAGAGATCTGTATCAGGCCGGCTAGCATGACGATGGTGAATGCGCTCGCCAGATCTTGGGCATATAGGGTGACGATCGCAGCCATGGCAATAGTCATCGGGCCGGTGGGACCAGAGATCTGCGCAGGCGTACCGCCGAACGCGGCGGCAAAAAATCCCACCGCGACGGCGCCGTAGATTCCAGCAACTGGCCCTAGCCCCGAGGCAACCCCAAAGGCTAACGCCAGCGGCAGCATTACGATCGCGGAAGTGACGCCGCCGAATATATCACCTAGAAAAGTGGACCTTATCGACCCGAAAGAAGATTTTCCCTTTTTTTTCCCGAACAATTTAAAGCTGCTTCCTTTTTCAGCAACTTTCCACCCAAACCGTAATAAACTTAATCCAGCGTATGCCCCTCAATCTCCTGACGGCGCCGAAGCTCGCTGTAAAATCCTACACCCCTCCCCATAAACCTCTTTGCCTCTCTAACCGAACCATAAGCGTTCAGATACACCTGCTCGTATTTCAAACCATCAGGGCTGAGAATGCCCTCTTTTTATATGCTCCTCGAACTCGTCCCTGAATTTCCTCACTATTGATTCAATGGGCATGGCGCAGCCGTCGGCAAGGGCGCATATGGTCGTTCCCCTCATCTGCGAGCACGCGTCAAGCATTATGTCGAGGTACTCAAGGGATCCCTTACCTTCGTCAATCTCCCTCAGTATCTTCTCAAGCCACCACGTTCCTTCCCTGCACTGAACGCACTGCCCGCATGACTCATCCCTGTAGAAATGGGCAAGGTTCTGGGCTACCTTGATCATGCTCACCGTTTCATCCATCACAGTTACTCCCGCCGTCCCAAGCATGGAGCCCGCGGCCGCCACGGTATCGAAATCCATCACAATATCCAGTTCATCCGCGGAAAAAACCGCAGAAGAAGAACCGCCGGGGGAAACTGCTTTTATTTTTCTTCCTCCGGGAACTCCTCCGCCGTACTCTTCAATCAGCTCAAGAAGGTTTATTCCGAGGGGGAGTTCGTAAAGCCCGGGGTTGTTTACATGCCCGCTCAGCCCGAAAATCTTGGTTCCGGTGTTTCTGGGAGTCCCTATCGAGGCAAACCAGTCCGCCCCGTTGTTTATTATATGGGGAACGCATGCGAGCGTCTCCACGTTATTGACTATGGTGGGACAGCCGAAAAGGCCCACCTGAGCCGGGAAAGGAGGTTTGGGTCTCGGCTCTCCCTTTTTTCCCTCTATTGACTCAAGAAGACCGGTCTCCTCCCCGCATATATAGGCGCCGGCGCCTATATACAGCTTCATATCGAGATCAAAACCGCTTAGGAGTATGTTCTTTCCGAGATAGCCGTGCTCGTAAGCTTCCTCTATGGCCTGCTGTATCCTCTTGGCTCCGTACGGCATCTCCCCTCTTATGTATATGTAGGCCTTGTGGGAGCGGATAGCGTAGCAGGCGATTATTATGCCCTCTATCATCTGGTGGGGATCTTTCTCCAGAATCTCCCTGTCCTTGAAGCTTCCGGGTTCGCTTTCATCAGCGTTGCAGCAGAGGTAAACCGGTTTCTTGGAATCGGGCGGGATGAAGCTCCACTTTATCCCCGCAGGAAAGCCAGCCCCTCCCCTTCCCCGCAGGCCCGATTTCTTGACCGCGTCGGTTACTTCTCCAGGGGCCATGCCAAGGGCCTTTCTGAGCGCCGAGTATCCACCCGAGGACAGATACGACCCGATGGTGTAGGAGTCAGGCCTGTCGACGTAATTTCTTATGATTCTCTGCTCGGGCATCTTCGAGTCCGGTTAAAGCAGTTTCTCAGCGGAAAAAAGGAATAAGTACGGATAAATATTAAATGCGATTGCCGGAATTTTTCAAGGAAAAACGGAAAAAATAAGACCGGGAGTAAAAAACCTCACGTTCACTGCGCCTAGTGAGCTTCTTCCTCAAGCAGAATGTCCGCCACGTACTTGGCAAACGACATGGAGGAGGTAAAAGCGGGCGATATGGCGTTTAGCACGTGAACAGTGTCTTCCTCCTTGCAGACAACGTAATCCATAACCAGTTTCTTCTCCTTCCAGTCCACAAGCTGCGAGCGGATGCCGGTTTTCGCGGAAGAGACCAGATGATGAGGCAGGAGACCGGGAATCAGCTTTCTGGCTTCTGAGTAGAAATGGGATCCCATATATTTTTTCACCTCAGATAGCGCGTTTGCCCTGAACCCGCTGTCACTTACGAACATCGACGCGTTTCTGTAAAGAAACCGGAACGACTCAAGTCCCAGATCCTCAAGAAATCCGTAGCTCTCCCTTCCCAGCACCGGCACGGCGGTAGGACCGATAAAGACACGCCCCGAAGTGCTCTTAGTAAAGTGCACCCCCAGAAAAGGCATTCTCGGGTCGGGAACCGGATAGATATTGCCGCGGACAAGGTAAGTGCTTTTCTTTGTAAGCTCTCTGTAGGAACCCATAAAGGGGATGGCTCTGTACCCAAGACCCACTTCGAACTTACGCGCTACGGCGTCCGCGTGGAGCCCGGCGGCGTTTATGAGTTTTCCGTAACCTATCTCTCCCGCGCTCGTAAGGGCGACGCGGTCCTTTTTCTGTCCGATAAAAACCGTGTCAAAAAGCACGCGGGCTTTCCCGGTTTTTTCAATCCTCGAGCAAAGAGCCTCCAGAACCCCCAGAGGGTCAAACACCGATGTCGCGGGAGAATATATGGCTTTCTCAAACGTATAGGCATGCGGTTCTACCTCCGCGAGCTCTTTTTCATCGATAAGATAGGACTCCACTCCGTTTCTCTGTGCCCTCTGCTGAAGCGCCTCGAGTCCTTCAAGCTTCTCCTCGGAGTCCGCCACGATGACCTTGCCGCATTCGGATATCGCAACTCCGTTTTCGCGGCAGAAATCTCTCATCAGCCGGTTTCCCTCAATGCAGTACCGCGCCTTCAGAGAATCGGGCGTGTAGTAGATCCCGGCGTGGAGAACTCCGCTGTTTCGGCCGCTTGAGTGCGCTCCTAGGCTTCTTTCCTTTTCCAAGACAATGATGTTACTGCAGCCGCGCAGAAGAAGCTCATTTGTGATTGCAAGACCCACAATTCCTCCGCCAACAACAAGAAAATCGCAACTTTTCTCCATTAATCCAGCCCTTCTCGTCCGTTTTCTGGCAAACCGGGTGTAAATCGGGTATACTGACCGTTTCATATAACTTAATAAAATGGGCAGGAAATTTAAAGCAGGACAGAACGCCGTGTATCCAGTTCACGGTGTAGTTGAGGTTCAGGGAGTTGAGGAAAAGGAAATACTGGGTTCGAGAAAAGCCTTTTACATACTTAACGTTCTTGAAAGTAACGTAACACTCATGGTCCCCACGGATAACATAGAGTCCGTGGGCTTAAGGCCCGTAGTGCCCAGGAAGGAAGTAAAGAAGATCCTTGACATACTAAAAGAAGAAAACGGCGAATTACCCAAGCTGGGAGTTCAAAGTTGGAACAAAAGATATAAGGAATACGCCGACAAGGTTAAAAGCGGCGACATATACGAAATAGCCAGGGTGCTAAGGGACATACACCACCTGAAAAAGGTAAAAAACCTCTCTTTCGGCGAGAAAAGAATAATGGAAAACGCCCTTTCCCACGTAGTTAAGGAACTTTCCATAGCTCTTAGGAAAAAAGAGGGGGAAGTCAGCAGCCAGATAGAGGAAATCTTCTCCTAAATCCCCTCACTCAAGAATATCCTCTCCGTCAACGCCTCGGGGAACTTCAAACCCGAGATAACTGACGATGCTCGAGAAGATATCTGCGGTTCTTACGCAGTCATGTCGGGCCGGGCGGCTTATAAGAATGGGGACCACCATGTGGTCTTTGTGCAGGGAGCCATGGGAGCCGTGATGTTCTGGGTTCTCGTGCGTGGCCCGAAGGTCATAGCCCGGTTTTGAACTGATTACCACATCGCCGGTTCGAGGCGATTCGAAAAGCTGGAGAATCTGGAGGGGGGCATCCGGATAGTCAGAATCGATTGTGAGTCGAAGCGACTCCGAGGGATTCATCTTCTTTGAGGAAAAACCGTAGCCGAGAGGGTCGCCCGAAACATTGCTGTAGCGGATCAGACCTTCTTCATCCACACTCACGAGAGCCTCTCCCCTGGGGTTAGTTATTTTCACCTCCCCTCCAGCCCCGCCGGTTCTGGCGCAGACAACATCCACTTCCGGCCGCCCGGAGAGCTCGTCAACTATATCCGTTATTTCTTCGCAAAAAGTGTGTCTTTTCCATCCATCGGAATTTTTGAAATAGTAATGCGCCATGGCGTTTCCGGAAACCATGACGGATGAATCGGCGTCAAGGTAATGCCTGAACACGTTGGTGTAGTAAAGCGGCTTGAAGCCCCGGTTGCGAAGAAAACCCAGGGAATCGAAATGGGAGTGCGTGGACGTAAGTCCGTGGTCGCTTCCCACGACAAAAAGCGTATCGTCAAGTTCACCTTGCTCGGCGATCTTTTCCGCAACCGCTCCAACGTACCGGTCAAGCCTTCTGTAGGACTCCATAACCTTGTGGTGAAACGGATGGTAACGGTGGGAGTAGGCATCCGCCGCAGTGAAAACGCAGAAAATAAAACGCGGAGAATCCTTAAGAGAATCAATCAGAATTCTTCCCGCGGCTTCTTCAACACTGTCGCTTCTGTCCGTGAAGTGGCTTTTTACGACCAGGTAATACTTAAGATACTTGGTCCTGTTTCTCCCCGAGGGACTTATATCCCTGGTTATTTCGTTTAGGATGCTTACGCTCCCCGGAACCATGCCGAAAAGAGTCGGGGAGTCGCTCTCTATGTCCCGGTTGATAAGAGACGCTTGGGGACCCGCGTAGCTTCTGAATCTTCGCAGGGAAAGTGGGGTCTTATCGTAATATCTTCTGTCAAACCACCTTATGCCGGGGAGGTTGCACCTGCCTGGAAACTTGCCGAGAAGGTACGGGGTATAGGCCGGACCCGTTGTGGAAGGAAAAACCGTGATTCCCTTAAGGAACTCTCCAGGTTCAACAACGTATTTCTGTATATTTTCAAGGTCGCCTCTTTTCAGAAGTTCAGCGAAGACATCCAGTCTCGTACCATCGGCAAGAAAAAAAACGCATCTCCTTCTATTCATCAAGTGCTTTCCACGAAATACCTGTTATAAATTTCCCTGATATCCCCGGTCACGCGCGCATATTCAGACATGAGAAAACCTCCCTCTCCACCGGAACCACCGAACTCAGGCGCCATTCGGTCAAAATCGCCCCGCGTGATTTCGTTTTTGCTCCTCTCGTTGAAAAGACTCAGCAGATTTCCCATTTTTCTTAAAAATAGATAGCCTTCGCTAAGCGTCAGGGCCTCGTCGCTTTTAATTAACCCGGCCCTGTAAAGCACCCCGATAGCCTCCATGGTGTTTGCCGTTCTTAGCTCGGGGTCTGCGGGACCATGGGCAAGCTGAAGCATCTGGATGAGGAACTCAATGTCAACCAATCCCCCCCTTCCCGTCTTCAGGTTAAATCTGGATTCCGTCTCGTTAGCGAGTTCTTTTTCGACCCTCCCGCGCAGCCTGTGGATTTCCTTGGGAAAATCCGCAGCGAGCTCTTTCGCATAAACGAAATTCTCTATGACTCTCATTACCTTCTCGCCGAGCGCGCGGTTTCCCGCGACGGCGCGGGCTTTTACAAGAGCCTGCCTCTCCCAGATATGAGCACTCGAATTATGATATTCTTCAAAGGCCTCAAGCGAGGCGACGAGGGCGCCCGAATTTCCCGACGGGCGCAGTTCCACATCCACCTTGTAACAGAAGCTCTTGGAAGTGTAAACCGAAAGATTGGATATAAATCTCTGACCGTACCTGGAGAAAAGCTCGTGGTCATCTCCCTCGTAAATGAAGATTATGTCCAGGTCTGAAGCGTAGCTCATTTCCCCTCCTCCAAGCTTCCCAAGTCCCAGGACGACCATGTTATCAAGAAGTTTTCTCTTTCCCGGAGAACACTTAAGTGAATCCTTGGCAAGTTCGAGGCTTGAGTCCATTACAACGTCCGCAACCATCGACAGATATTTTCCCACGTAGATAGGTTCTAGGTCCTCGGAAAGTTCCTTGAAGCAAAGTTTAAGGGACTCAATGTGCTTGAAGCTTCGAAGAGCGTCGAGTTTGCCCTCAAAGAACTCCTCCTCCGAGACGGCTTCCCCGAGAGCGCGCGCCATGGCATCTTTCGAATCGTAAAACTGCGTCACGTCCTTCAGTATGATCGAGTCAAGATACTCGGGGTGCCTGATAAGAAAATTAGACAGCATGCCGCCTCTTGAAAAGAGTCTGGAGAGCAGAGGAATGATTTTTGGGTTTTCAGTCAGAAGAAAGTAGACCGACATCCTGGAACCCAGGCCGGAGATAAATCTTTCAAGATTTAAAAGCGCAGAGTCCTGATCGCTAAGCTTGATTATGTTTGAGAGAAAAGCCGGTATCACTTTCCTTGAAAGCACCCTTCCCCTTTCCGTGAGTCCGGCCCTTCGGGGATTCATTAGGCTCGATATGATTTCGATCGCATCGTCCGGCGCCGAGAACCCGAGATTCGCGAGGGTCGAAATCGCTTCCTCGCGGTTTACATTTCCCTCGGCCATAAAATCGGCCACCTCCCAGAATTCCCTGCCTTTCTCCTCAAGCTCCACCCCGGGATCGGAGAACAGGTTCCCGCAGTTCTTAACGACAAGCGAGGTTATCTCTTCGTAAGCAGCCTTGAAGTCCGCAGTCTTTTCAAAACCCATTCTCCTTGAGAGTCTGGTGAGCGAACCTTCCTCCGTGGGAATGCTGTGCGTCTGAAGTTCATCCCAGAGCTGAATCGAATGCTCCACTTTTCTAAGAAAAAGATAGCAATGCTCCATCTCTTCCCTTACCTGTTCTGTTATGAAACCCGTCGTCGCCATTGCGGAAAGGCCGTCAAGAGTGTTCATGAGTCCCCTGAGCTTCTTCACCGCCCCGCCGCTCATAAGCTGGGTCGCCTGCACGAAAAACTCGATATCCCTTATTCCTCCCCTTCCGAGCTTCACGTCGTTTTCCTTTCGGATGCCCTCGAGACGAATCTTCATGTCCTTGAGATCCTCTATGGACTCGTAATCAAGCAGCTTGCGGTATATTACCGGTTCAAGGTCCTCGAGGAATTCGCGACCGAGCTCAATATCCCCGGCAACAGGGGTCGCCTTGAGCAGAACCGCTCTCTCCCAGGTCTCGGCCCAGTGGTAATAATGATCAAGGGCCGCGTCAACCGACACCGCGACCGGACTCCTGCTGCCCCCGGGACGCAGACCCAGATCGACTCTGTAGAGAAAACCGCCGGGGGTGACGGAGCTTATCGTTCTGGTAACGGATGAGGAAAGCGTGAATATCTGTCGGGCGTACTCCTCGCTTCTGTAGAGATAAACGAGGTCTATATCCGAACTGAGGTTAAGGAGTCTTCCGCCGAGTTTCCCCATTCCCAGCACCACGAACTCAAACTGGTCTCCGCTATCGATTCGGGATCTGTAGAAATCAAGCACCGCCCTGACCACGGAGCTAGCGAGGTCGGAAATCTCCTCCATGGTCTGGCGAAACGTGCAGAGACCCAGAATTTCTCTGTAGATTATCCTCGAAAGTTCCGTGTACTTGTACTTCTTGAGCCTTTCCGATAGCCGCTCTGAATCCTGCGAATTCCTCACAATTGAACCGAGCGGAGTTCTGTGGGAAGAAAGCGTTTTTTTTCTCCTGAGGGTTTTTTCATTAGTAAGTACGTTTAGCGCGCGTGGATTTCTTATGATTGAATTGCCGAGGAATCTGCTGTGGGAAGAGATGACACGGAGGATTTTTTCTTTTTCCCCGGAGAGCCTGCCGTTTATCTCCCGGAATCTCTCAACGGTTAAGCGCGCGTTTTCCTCGTCGGGAAGAAGGATTTTCTTTCTCATCAAGCCGGGTCACATGAAATCATAGGGATCAACATCAACTACAAGCTTAATTCCCGAGGCGTGTTTTTTCAACGAGTCGTAAAGCGCCGAGGCGTAGCTGCGAAGCAGCCCCAGATTACTTGACACGATAACGATCTGCCATCTGAACCTGTTCCTAAGTTTGTATATGGGAGCCTCGGAGGGACCGAGCACCCTGAGCGATCCGGGCGGAAGCTTGAGAAGGAATCTCTCGGCCGTGTGTTTGATTCTCTCGGCGAAATCTCGCGTTTTCTCCTCATCAAGTCCGTTTATTCTGAAGGATATGAACCTCGAGAAGGGAGGCTGATCAAGAGACTTCCTAAGCTCCAGTTCTTCATCCAGAAACCCGGAACTGTTATGGGAAATGGCAAATCTTACCGAAGGATGCTCGGGGTTATATGTCTGCAGAATGGCCGTCCCGGGCTTTGTTCCCCTGCCCGTTCTTCCAGCTACCTGTGTGAGGACCTGGAAAGTTCTTTCTCCCGAGCGGAAGTCGGGAATCCCCAGCATATGATCGGCCGAGAGAACACCGACAAGCGTAACCCCCGGTAGATCATGTCCCTTGGCTACCATCTGGGTTCCGATAAGAACGTCCACCTCCCCGGACTCAAGTTTTTTGTAAAGGTCAAGAAGCTTGGTTTTTCCGCGGGTGTAGTCCCTGTCCATAATGAAAACCCTGGCATCGGGAAGCATGCTCTTTACCTGCTCCTCTACTTTCTGAGTCCCGAGACCCTTGCCCATGTATTCGGCGCCGCAACTTGAGCAGATGTTTTCGAATTCCTGCATAATTCCGCAATAATGGCACTTAATCGAATTGTCCTTTTTGTGAAAGGTAAGGGTTATAGAGCAGTTGGGGCACCTGAAGATTTCACCGCAGTCCCCGCAGACCAGAAAGCTTGAAAAACCCCTCCTGTTAATAAAGAGAATCGACTGTTCCCCACGGCTGAAGTTCTCCACCAGTGCGTCCCTCAGGTGCGGGGAGAAAACAGCTTCATTCACGTTTTTCATATCCACGAGTTCAACATCGGGAAGTATGCTCGTCCCCACCCTTGCGGGAAGAGAAAGATATTCGTACTTGCCCCTGATCGAGTTTGCGTAGGATTCAAGTGAAGGAGTCGCGGAACCCAGCAGCACTGGACAGCTGTATAGGGTTCCAAGCATGACCGCGGCGTCGCGGGCGTTATAACACGGCACTTCGTTCTGCTTGTAGGAGGACTCGTGCTCCTCGTCGACCACCACGAGGCCGAGATTCTCAAGCGGAGCGAAAACCGCGGAGCGGGCACCTATCACCACGCTCAGATCTCCGCTACGGGCCTTTCTCCAGACATCAAACCTCTCGCCCTCGCTGAGGGCGCTGTGAATCACCGATACAGAGTCGGCGAAACGTGAACGGAACCTCTTCACCAAAAGCGGGGTGAGCGCTATCTCGGGAACGAGAACAATCGCCTGCTTCCCTCTGGCTATGACTTCGCTGACGGTCCTTAAGTAGACCTCGGTCTTTCCACTTCCCGTGACACCGTGAAGAAGAAAACAGCGATACTCTTCTCTTTTAACGTAAGGCAGGATTTTCTCCATCGCCATACGCTGATCCTGGGTAAGTTTCTTCGGGGTCTCTTCCTCCGAATCAAGCGCGCCGTAGGGATCCCTTCCGATCTCTTTTTGCTCCACGGAGACCAGAGCGTTATCCACAAGCCACTTTACGTGAACTGCGAAATTGCCGAATATTTCCCTCAGTTCCGAGCGGGGGACGGAACCGCGGAGGTTTATGAACTCAAGTATGGCGCCCTTGGCCGGTTTTTTCCGCTTAATCTCCGAGACGGTGTCGGGATCGCAGGAGATTCCATAGACCTTCTCGTACTTTACCTTCTCATCTCTTATGACCCTGTAGTCAAACTCTACATGCCCCCTCCTTTTAAGAGAGTTAAGGTTCTCAAGCGAGCCCCCGCCGCTGAGTTCAATAAGCTTCTCCGAGGCGAGTTCTCCTTCGAGCAGAAGAGTTTCCAGAATTCTTTGCTCGAGGCGGTCAAGGCCCGGTCCCTTAAGGCGACTTTCCCCCTCCTCCGTGATCCGCACGGTTTTCCCGACGCTTTTGCCAAGCCCTGAAGGATGGGCGAATTTAAGCACGATTCCGAGAGGCGCCATGTAGTACTCAGAAATCCAGCGGAAGAATTCCAGGCGCTTCTCGTCAAAAAGCGGCAATTCATCTAGGATGTCGATTATATCCTTCAGCTCGAAATCGACTTTCCGTTTTCCCGCCTCTCCCACCACATATCCTATGGCCTTGCGATTTCCGAGTGGGACAAACACCCTCTTCCCCGTAGCGAGCCCTTGGCGGAAACGCTTCGGAACCGAATATAGAAAAAGCTGTTCGGAATGAATCGGCAAAGCTACCTGAACAATTTTTCCTGAAGCCATAACGATACCGGAAGACACTAATGCACAGTCTTACGGAAAAGTATATATGAAAGCGGGAAAAGAACCTTGAGTTCGGTCCGGAAAGCCTCGCGCGGTATCAGGCAAGATCCGCGGGCATCATTATCATGTTGTCCATCGACGCGCCGGGGGCTATCATCGGATAAACCATTTCCGTACAATCGACTTCTATCTCCATGAGGACCACTCCCGGAGTGTTAAGGCCTTCCCTGAGAGTGGGCTCAAGCTCCTCGGGCTTAACTGCCCGAAGGCCGCGGGCCCCAAACGCTTCTGCGAGCTTCACGAAGTCCGGCAGCACTTCAAACCGAGACGCCGAGTAATTGCCCTCAAAAAACATCGTCTGCCACTGCCTTACCATTCCGTGATGACGGTTGTTGAAAACGATAATCTTGAGATCCAGATTGTTTTCAACCGCGGTCGCAAGCTCCTGGAAATTCATCTGGAAGCTTCCGTCGCCGGCAACGCATACAACCTGCTCATCAGGCCTTGCGTATTTCGCTCCCATGGCCGCAGGGAAGCTGAATCCCATGGTTCCCAAGCCCCCCGAGGTGAGATGGGTTCTCGGTCTTTCGAACTTGTAGAACTGTGCTACCCACATCTGGTGCTGGCCCACGTCGGAAACTATTATGGCGTCTCCTTTCGTGAGCTTGTAAAGCGTGTCTATGGCGTAGGTAGTTAGAATTTTCTCGCTTCCCTGACAATAGGTGAGCGGATGCTTCTCGTTCCAGTCCCGTATCCGCCTGAGCCATGACTCCCTTCCCTCAAGGTCAATCTCCCCGGGGAGAGCATCGAGTATCTGGCGCAGCACAATTTTAGCATCCCCTACTATCGGACACTCAACCGGTATGTTCTTGTCTATCGAGGATGGGTCTATATCTATATGGATAATATCAGCGTTAGGGGCAAACTCTTCGAAGTTCCCGCCCGTAGCTCTGTCATCAAACCGCCCGCCGATCGAGATAACCAGGTCCGATTCGGTAACGGTCATATTGGCGGCGTAGGAACCATGCATCCCGAGCATGCTTATGAAAAGCGGATCGCTCGCCGGATAACCCCCCAGGCCCATAAGGGTCGAAGCTACAGGTATCTGAAGCCGGTGACAGAACTCAAGCAGTTCATCCGTAGCCCCCGACCAGATAACTCCTCCACCGGAATAAACAACCGGCTGCTTTGAGGCAAGCAGCATCTCCACAGCTCTTTTTATCTGCGAAGGATTTCCCCTCATAGTGGGCTTATAACCTTTGATATCTATCTCGTGATCCTCGGGGATTACAAGCTCGTCCTCTCCTATGAGAACGTCCTTTGGCATATCAACCAGAACAGGGCTGGGTCTTCCGGTGCCGGCTATGTGGAAAGCCTCTTTCATTGCTCTCGGAAGATCCCGGGTCTCTCGTACAAGGTAGTTATGTTTCGTGCAAGGCCTTGTTATGCCGATATGGTCGGCTTCCTGAAAAGCGTCGCTTCCAAGGTACTGGGTAGGAACCTGTCCCGTGAAAATAACTATGGGAGATGAATCCATCTGCGCCGTCGCAATGCCGGTAACAGTATTGGTTGCCGCAGGACCCGAGGTGCAAAGCACCACTCCCGGTTTTCCCGAGGCCCTCGCGTACCCGTCGGCCATGTGCGTAGCTCCCTGCTCATGCCTCACGAGCACGTGATTTATCCTGTCGGTGTAATCGGTCATCACGTCATAGACCTTGAGAACGTAACCTCCCGGCAGTCCGAAGACCACGTCAATACCCTGGTGAAGAAGCGTCTCAAAGAACATCTGTGCGCCGA
Organism: Thermodesulfobacteriota bacterium; assembly: GCA_964291665.2. Taxonomy (GTDB): domain Bacteria; phylum Desulfobacterota_D; class UBA1144; order Nemesobacterales; family Nemesobacteraceae; genus Nemesobacter. The sequence continues at coordinate 420,969 of OZ219814.1, forward strand.
GCATCTTGGCCATTTTATTCTGTCTCCCTGGTTGTTTTTAAAATGCGGAACACCAAAAACCCACTCGCTTAATCTATCACCGCGTGCAGACAACTTCAAGACTGACAGGGAAAAAGATTCTCATCGCGACTTCAGCAACGACGCTTAGCGCTCCGCAGCGGAGCGGCGAAGATAAAAGGGGATTAAAGTGAAGGGATCGTCCTTCTGTCCGGAAAGAATCTTTTTTCTCCCCAAAAGCGCGCAGCCAGACGCCCTCGGGGTGTTCAGATTCGCGGGCAGAAACACGGCCCTCTCCCCTACGGAATCCCGTATGAGATTTTCGTGGAGCAGGGCTCCGCTGCCCACAAAAACGGTCTTTCCCCTCACCCCGGCACACACAGACTCAGGTGTGGCGATTTTCGCGGGGGTCATCTCCGCGCCTTCGGGATCATAAAACGAAAAGAAAACCTCTCCCCTGCCAGCGTCGGTTATGGCGCACACGTCATCTCCGCACCAAAGCGCGTTTGACGCGAGAATTTCAAGGGATGGAACTCCCGCGAGGTCCGCTCCCAGTGAATAGCAAAGGGCTTTCGCGGTGGAGACCCCTATGCGAAGAGAGGTGAAAGAACCCGGGCCCACTGATACGCAGACTGCTTCCAGATCATCTTTTCCGAGTCCGCAATCCGAAAGAAGTCGCTCGATCGTGGGAATAAGCACCTCGTTATGCCTTGGACCGGTGTTGAAAACATATTCGCAGAGAATAGCGTCATCATCGCATATTGACACGCTTCCCGAGAAAGTGGACGTTTCGATTCCTAGGATTTTCATATCTATTTCTTAGCCGGAAACGAGGCTTTAAGGCGTGACGTTTATGCGCTCAGATTGGAGGAATCAGGCACACCGGAAACTGGTTCCCTCGGGTTTTTCCTTATTCCGCTTCCTCAGAAGAACCCATTCCCGAGGCCTTTATGATCTCATTTGTTATTTTTTCCCGAATTTCCGGATTTTCGTGGAGAAACCTCTTGGAATTCTCCCTCCCCTGTCCTATCCTCTCCCCTTCGTAGGAATACCAAGTGCCGCTTTTCTTTATCACATTGAATCTGCTTCCCAAGTCCACAAGCTCTCCGAGTTTTGATATACCCCTTCCGAAAATCACTTCGAACTCCGCTTCCCTAAAAGGCGGAGCGACTTTGTTTTTGACAAGTTTCGCCCTGACCCTGTTGCCAATTATACGGTCGCCATCCTTAAGAGATCCAATGCGCCTTATATCAACTCTCACTGATGAATAGAATCGAAGCGCGTTGCCCCCGGTGGTGGTCTCGGGGTTCATGTACGCCGGAACCCCAATCTTCATGCGAAGCTGGTTAACGAAAATAACTATGGTTTTCGAGCGGCTCACGTTAGCCGTTATCTTACGAAGCGCCTGCGACATCAGTCTTGCCTGAAGACCTACGTGAGTGTCTCCCATCTCCCCCTCGATTTCAGCGCGGGGGGTAAGGGCCGCGACCGAGTCAAGCACTATGAGGTCAACCGCGTTGCTCCTTATAAGGGTATCGACAATTTCAAGTGCCTGTTCTCCGAAATCGGGCTGCGAAATAAGAAGATCCTCAACCTTGATCCCAAGTGCGGCCGCGTAGCTTGTCGAAAGAGCGTGCTCGGCATCGACAAATGCGGTTATTCCGCCAGCCTTCTGGGCCTCCGCAATGGCGTGGAGCGCTATGGTGGTCTTGCCCGAGGCCTCAGGGCCGAAAACCTCGACGATCCTTCCCCTAGGAAAGCCCCCGACTCCAAGCGCTATGTCAAGTCCAAGGGAACCTGAGGTGATAACCGGAATGTCCGAGAGGGAAACATCCTCCCCCAGTCTCATTATAGAACCCTTTCCAAACTGCTTCTCTATGGTGTTTATGGCTACATCTATGTTCTTGTTTTTCTCGTCAAGATCGCTCATTCCGTTTTAATCTCCGTTCTGGTCTTTGTGGTTCTAAAATTACTATGCTACATAATCAAGGCAGAACTTCCTAACCATATCAATGGCGGTGGAAGCGGCAAAGTTTTTTATTTCATCCCTCGTTCCGGTAAAATTCCGTTTCTCGCAGAAAGTCCCTGAGGAAACGTGACTGAATCCAAACCATACGGTGCCCACGGGCTTCTCCGCGGTTCCTCCTCCCGGACCCGCGATCCCGGATATGGAAATCCCTATATCGGTTCCGAAAAGCTCCCTCGCCCCACTGGCCATTTCGAAAACCACCTGCTCGCTCACCGCGCCAAAGCGCGCGAGCGTATCCGCGCTTACCCCGAGAAGCTTTTCCTTTGAATCGTTGCTGTAAACCACCGCTCCACCCAGGAAATAAGCCGAACTTCCCGCAATGTCCGTAAACCGGCTCGAGCAAAGCCCTCCTGTGCAGGACTCGGCAACAGAGAGGGTCAGGTCTTTCTCAAGCAACAAAGCTGCGGTCACCTCCTCAAGGGGTTCGTCTTCCTTGGAAAAGAGAAAGTCCCCTAGTCTTTCTTTCGCCTGCGCGCAGGCATCGCGCAGAAATGAATCCAGCACCTCGCCGTCATGGCCCGAGGCCGTAAGTCTAAGGTGAATCTCGGGCAGGCGGATCCTGTATCCGACATCCACCCCTTCGGGGGAGAAGCCTCCCAGCTTTTCCGCCACCTCGGATTCCCCGAGCCCGAAGGTCCTGAGCACTCTCACGCGAAGGATGGTTCCTTTTTCCGAAACGCCGCTTATATCCGGGAAAACATGCTCTCTGAACATACGCCTGAATTCCCTCGGGACACCGGGAAGAAAGTAGAATTTCGAATTGCCGGAAACAAAGCTGAAGCCGGACGCCGTGCCGACGGGGTTTTCTATAACCGCCGTTTCTTCAGGAAACATGGCCTGTTTTTCATGATGGATATTGGGCTCCCTTCCTCTCTTCCTTAGCTTCAGAGCAATGTCTTCGTAGACAGCTGGATTAAAAACAAGGGGAGTACCCAGAAACTTCGAGGCCGCAAGCGCGCTCAGATCATCTCCAGTAGGGCCAAGTCCTCCCGTGACTATGACAAATCTGGCTCTTTTTGAGGCCGTGGCGAAAGAAGCGAGAAGATCATCGAGGTCATCCGCAACCGCGCAGTGGTGCTTAACCTCAATACCGGATGAGGACAGTTCCGCGGCTACCCAGCTGAAATTGGTATCCCGGGTGAGACCGCTCATTATCTCGTTTCCGGTCGTGATTATTTCGACGCACATCGCGGGTAATTCTAACTGGAAAGAAGGATGATCGCCTGAAGGCACAGGTTGCCGTATACCCCGGCCAAAACGTCATCCATCACTATGCCGTAACCCCCCGGGAGCTTCTCGACTCTTCGTATCGGAAACGGTTTTGCTATATCGAAGAATCTGAACAGGAAAAAGCCGATCGCCAGGTTAAGCGGGTTCGGGGTGATGAAAAGCATGCACACCAAGAATCCGCATACTTCGTCAATGACAACTTCAGGCGGGTCTTCCCTTTGAAAGATCGACACGCAACGGCCAGCAGTTATAAAAGAAAGGATAATCAGCCCCAAAGTGAATGCCGAATAAAAAACCGCGCCACCCGCAAGGCTCAGCAGGTACACGACCCCGACCGCCGCAAGAGTCCCGACGGTTCCCGGGGCTCCCGGGGCAAATCCAAGCCCGAAAAAAGTCGAAAAAACAACGCATATCCTGTCTATCAAGGCTAATTCTCCAGGAACCCTGCCCGTAGGAGCGGGTCTTCGGCAAGACTTATTTGACTGATAACATCAGCAAGTTTATCATTCTTTAATCACCAAATGTCAAAAGTAATATGCGTGGTAAATCAGAAAGGGGGAGTCGGTAAAACCACGACCGCAGTCAACCTTTCGGCCTCTCTGGCCGTGGCAAACCGCCGCACGCTTCTCATAGATCTTGACTCTCAGGGAAACGCGACCGGGGGACTCGGTATTGACAAGCAATCGGTTAACTCGAAGAACATCTGCAGCGTCATACTGGGAGAAGTAAAGCTCAGAGACACCGTAATTGACATCTATCCTGAGCTTCTAAACGGCTACCTGCACCTGTGTCCGGCGAACCACGAACTCACCGGGGCCGAGATACACCTTATAGAGACGGAGAGCAGGGAATACCGTCTCAAGAAAGTTATCGACGAGATAAGGGCCGAGTACGATTACATATTCATAGACGCCCCGCCGTCTCTCAGTCTGCTCACCATAAACGCGCTTGCCGCGGCCGACAGGGTGTTAATACCCGTTCAGTGCGAATACTACGCTCTTGAAGGAATAGGCCAGCTGCAGACAACCATATCCCTCGCAAAGCAGAGACTCAATCCTTCGCTTGAGGTGGAGGGTTATCTTTTGACGATGTTCGATTCCCGAAACAACATATGTCATTCAGTGGCCGAGGACGTAAGGAACCACTTCGGCGAAAAAACCTTCGACACCGTAATAAGCAGAAACGTTAAGCTCGCCGAAGCCCCAAGCCACGGAAAACCGCTTCTGCTTTACGAAATCAAGTCGAGCGGAGCTCAGAACTACATGAAACTCGCAAATGAAATAATAAACGGGGCGGAGGTTAACTAAAGTGAAAAGACGAAGCCTGGGAAGAGGACTTGACTCGCTTATCCCGAAGAGTCTGGAAACAGAACCCGAAGGGTACCAGATGGTAAGCACGGACCTGCTTAAGCCAAACCCTTCGCAGCCGAGAAAGCAGTTTGAACAGGGTGCACTTGAGGAACTCGCGGAATCCATAAGGGAAAACGGGGTCATACAGCCGCTTATCGTCAGAAAAGAAAACGGCGGCTTCGAGATAGTGGCCGGGGAACGCAGGTGGAGAGCGGCAAAAATAGCAAAACTCGAGAAACTGCCCGTAGTGATAAGAACCGCCACCGATCAGGATGTGGCAGAACTCACTCTAATAGAGAACATACAAAGAGAGGACTTAAACCCCATTGAGGAGGCCGAAGCTTATGAAAAACTCACGGAGCGCTTCGGGCTTACCCACGACGAGATAGCCAAGAAAACGGGAAAAAACCGCTCGGTCGTCACGAACCAGCTGAGGCTTCTCAAGCTTTCTGATAACGCTAAAGAAGCGCTTGTCTCGGGCTCAATAACCGTGGGGCACGCAAGAGCGCTTCTCGGCGCTTCCTCACCCGAGGAAATGGATTCCCTCCTCGGCGAAGTGCTGAAAAAGGATCTTACGGTAAGGAGAACCGAAGCGCTTGTAAAAAAGAAAAGCAGGGATGCCGAACGGCCTGCCGAGCCAGCTTTGAATGAGATGGAGGAAGACATCTTCACCAGAGGACTTACAGAAGAGCTTTCCGGGAAATTCTCGACCAAAGTAAGAATAAGCCGCAACAAGACAAAAGGGAAAATAGAAATAGAGTACTATTCTCCCGAGGAGCTTGAGAGAATTGTTGGCATGCTTCTCTCGCGCGGGTAATATCCCGCGCAAGTCACGCCGGAGCGAGGAAACAAGAGATGAAACAGTTTTCTGTGAAAATAGAGGTTAAGCTCAAGCCCGTGGTGCTCGATCCCCAGGGCAAGGCGGTGCTTAACGCTCTTTCCGGTCTCGGATTCAGCGGGGTATCGGACGCAAGGGTGGGCAAAATCGTGGAGCTCACCATGGAGGGCGAATCCGCAGAGGACGTAGGCCGCAGAGCGGACGAGATGTGCCGGAAACTCCTCTCCAACCCGGTAATCGAGGATTCTTCGGTAGAGGTAGCGGAAAAATAAAATGCCAAGTTTCGGAGTTCTGTTCTTTCCGGGGTCCAATTGCGACCACGATTGCTATCACGCCATAAAAAAAATTCTGGGCCGGCCCTGCGAACTTATATGGCACGAGGAAACTTCCCTTGAGGGAATCGACTGTGTCGTGATACCAGGGGGATTTTCCTACGGAGACTACCTTCGCGCGGGAGCCATATCGCAGTTCTCTCCGGTGGTAAGTCCTCTCAGAGAACTTGCCGCAAGGGGAGTCCCAGTAATAGGGATATGCAACGGGTTTCAGATTCTTGTTGAATCGGGACTTCTTCCCGGTGCATTCATACACAACTCCTCCCTCAAATTCGTCTGCAGATGGACAAACGTGAGGGTCGAGGATACCAACACGCCCTTTACCTGCCTTCTTCGCAGGGGAGAAGTGCTCAAGCTGCCGGTAGCAAACGCGCAAGGCAATTTCGTGCTGCCCCCGGATGGGAACGATGCCCGGGAGCGGAGAATAGTTCTGCGCTACTGCGGGGAAAGGGGAGAACTCAGTGCCGAGGCGAATCCAAGCGGCGCCGAGGACAACATAGCGGGAATCGCCAACAACCGAGGCAATGTACTCGGGATGATGCCTCACCCCGAGCGCAGCTTCGAGAACCTGCTAGGCTCAGAGGACGGCAGAAAAATGTTTGAATCCGCGATATCGTGGATAGAGTCCCGTAATGCCGGCGGAAAAGCGGTTTGAGTAAAACACAGACTGTGTTAGTCTTAACGGGACGTTGCACGCACGAGAGTTTAAAATGGACAGCACGCAGAGCAAAGAAAAAATAGACATAACGGACTACATCTGTCCGATGACGTTTGTCAAAACCAAGCTCAAGCTTGAGCAGATGAAGCGCGGGGAAGTCCTTGAAGTAAGGCTCTGCGAAGGGGAGCCTCTTTCCAATCTCCCGAGAAGCGTGGAACAGGAAGGTCACAGGGTTCTCTCCATAGAGAAAGAAGAAGGCCGCTACCACAAGGTAATCATCGAGCGCTGCTAATGTATAGACCCGAAACCGGAACCCCCGCCGCCGGAGGTTCAAGAGTTGAATCGGTGGTCGACCTTATAGGCAACACCCCTCTTTTGGAACTTTCCGAGACGGCAAAGGAATGCTCTCCCGGAGTCAGTATTTACGCAAAGGCCGAGTGGTTTAACCCGGGAGGTTCAATAAAAGACCGCCCCGCCCGCAGAATGATCCTGGAAGCCATCCGCTCCGGCGAGCTCACAAAAGACAAGGTCATTATGGACTCCTCTTCCGGGAATACAGCGATCGCGTACGCGATGCTTGGAGCCGCGCTCGGGTACGAGGTTGAAATCGTAACGCCCGAGAACGTAAACACCGAAAGGAAAAAAGCGATCGAAGCCTACGGGGCGAAAATAACCTTCTCAAACCCCCTTGAAGGTTCCGACGGAGCGATAAGAATGGCTCACGGGCTAAAAGCGGATAATCCCGAGAAATATTTCATGCCGGACCAGTACAACAACATCAACAACCTCCTAGCTCACTACGAGACGACTGCGCCTGAGATCTGGGAACAGACAAAGGGTACCGTGACCCATTTCCTTGCGGGACTCGGCACATCGGGAACCTTCATGGGAACCGGAAGAAGACTCAAAGAGTACAATCCCGATATAAAGACAATCGCGATTCAGCCTGAAGAAAGTCTTCACGGACTTGAGGGCATGAAACATATGCCCACTTCAATAGTTCCAGGCATATACGACGAGGAAGAGGCCGACGAAGTTGTCTTCATCTCAACTGAGAAAGCGTATGAGATGATGGAGCGGCTGATGGATACCGAAGGGATGTTCGTGGGTCACTCGGGAGGAGCCGCAGTCTGCGTAACGCTTGAGTACGCGAAAAAACTGAAAGAAGGAGTGCTCGTGACGATTCTTCCCGACTCGGGCAGAAGGTACCTGAGCGAAGGACTCTGGTGGTAAAGATACACAGATCGGCCTATCTGGGCATGACACGGGACGCTGAATCCGGTTATCCTTACGAGGTATGCGGAGTGATGATCGGGAAAGAAGATACCGTCACTCACTTTCGCAAATGCGCCAATCTGGTCGCTGACGACGAATCCGAAACGGCATTTAAGGAAACAGCGAGCATTGACAGCAATCGGTTAAAGGACCGTTACGAGCTTGATCCGCGTTCCTACATAGAGGCGGATTCGTGGGCGAGGGAAAACGGTCTTGAGATTCTCGGCATATACCACTCGCACCCGGACCACCCTTCTGTACCTTCGGAGACCGACAGACAGGTGGCATCACCCGGATGGGCGTATATAATTTTCTCGATAAACCGCGGGAAATTCGCCGACGCGAGAATATGGTACATTGACGAGCAAAATTTCCAGTTTGAAGAAAGAGAATTCGAAGTGGTTAAAGACCCCGACTGATGTAATGAAAAAGACGACCGAGACCCGGAGGAGGTTTCGCATGCCGGGAGAAACGCGACTATGAGTATGCAGGTTCTATTTGAAAGTACTCTGGCTATCCTTCCCGAGTGCGTGCTCATACTCGCCGCCCTGCTTATACTGATCTGCGCCCCGATTCTCAAAAAAAGGTGGACGGGGTCGCTTTTTCTCCTCGCAATCTCAGGCACCGTACTCTCCCTAGTTCTTAACTTCTCCAGGTTCTCAGGCGAAAGCTCCGCGTTCTCCGGCGCACTCGTAATCGATTCCTTCTCCGCCTATTTCAACTCCCTTTTCCTCCTGGCGGCGCTTGCGACGATTCTTTTTTCAAAAGATCACCTCGAGGGGCGCACGCAATGGCTTGAGGAATTCTACGCGCTTGTGCTTTTCTGCACGAGCGGGATGATGATTCTCGCCTCCTCGGTCGAACTCATGACGCTTTTTGTGGGATTCGAAATTATGTCAATCGCCGTCTACATACTCTCGGGGTTCAGAAGCAAATCCCTCGACTCGACAGAATCAGGGGTAAAATACCTTGTTCTTGGGGGATTCTCTTCCGCGGTGCTGCTTTTCGGAATCGCCCTTCTCTACGGGGCCACCGGTTCCACTTTTATTGAGGAAATCATAAGAAATCCGGGAAATCTCCCGATGTATGTCTGCGGAGCCGCCTTTGTGGCGGTGGGAGTCATTTTCAAGATAGGAGCCGTGCCGCTTCACCAGTGGGTACCCGATATCTACGACGGAGCTCCCCTCACCGTTACGGGATACATGTCCGTTGCGGTAAAAGCGGCGGCCTTCGTGCTGCTGCTGAGAATATTTCTCGGCTCCGCTCCCGAGTTTGAAAACTACATGACGGTCGCGGTACAGATCGCGGCGGTGCTGACCATGGTAGTGGGGAACATAGCCGCCATATATCAAAAAAGCGTAAAGAGGATGCTTGCCTACTCAAGCGTGGCACACGCTGGATATGCCCTTGTCGGGGTAGCGGCAGTTCTCTCGGACTCCTCGGTCGGAAGCGGGAGCGTTCTTTACTACCTGTTTGCCTATACTTTTATGAACCTCGGAGCTTTCGGAATCCTCGCCTACGCGAGCAGAGAGGGGGACGACTGCGACACTTTCGAGAGAATATCGGGACTCTGGAGCAGAAAACCGGCGGCGTCGCTCGCACTCGGAGTATTTATGTTCTCGCTTGCGGGAATCCCGCCGACTATAGGATTTTTCGGAAAATACAGGGTGTTTTTAGCTGCGGTTGACGCCAATCTGACGCCGCTTGCGGTAATAGGAATAATAGCAAGCGTAATCTCCGCGTATTATTACCTCAAGGTGCTCGTCTACGCGTTCATGAGGGAAGACAGCTACGGGGCAAGCGCAAGCAAACCGCTTTCGGGGGCTACAATTGCAGTGCTTACCGCAGTAACGGTTTTTTTCGGTATATTTCCTTTGTTGTCATGGGATCTGGCGGCTCAGGCTTCAAACACTCTTCTCGCCGCAATCGCCTTTTAGACGGCAGGGGTTTTTCTTTCGCCCGAGTGCGAAGGGTTTTTATTTCAGAATTTAGGAAATGCAGAAAGGTAGGGACACTCAAGGCGTATTCGTAGATGTGATGGCGGTTTTTTTCTTCGCCCTCGGCGTATTCACCTTCGTAAGTCTTCTGGTCTTCAGCAACCTTATTGAAATCGACGTAAAAGGCGCAATGGGAGGCGCGGGCCTTTACGTGTCGCACTCCCTTGGAAGTTCCTTCGGCACGCTTTCCTTCGTATTTCCCGTGCTGATGTTCTACGCGTCATACGTGATTCTGAGAAAGCAGCCCGCTAAAAAAATATACTGGAAGCTCGGCTCCACGATTATTTTCCTTCTCTCCTCGACCACACTGCTGGGGCTGGTTTACGGAAAAAGTTCCCTTCTGGGCTACTCGCCTGCCGGGGGATGGCTGGGTCTTGCGATCTCAAGGGAATTCGCGCAGAACATCCTGGGGACCTTTGGAACATACATTGTCGTCATAATCGTCATATTCCTCTCCGTGATAATAACAACGGAAACCAAGATCGCCACCGTAGTGAAAATCATCCGCCTGCTCTTCTCAGGCGCTCTAAAAGCAGTCCTCGCGCCGATCGGCGCACTAAGACGCACCGCCGCACGAAGGGGCACCCGAGGAAAAAAGAGGCAAGACTCACCGAAGGCAACCCCCAGCGCGGCAAAAACCGCGCCCCCGGAAAGAAAGCAACAACCCGACGAAAAAGCCGACACGGAACCGCAGATAGTCTTCACTCCCCCCGCCCCAGACAGTAAAGCCGAGCCGGCACACACCGCACCCGAGAGCAGATGGCTTGACTTCTCCCTCCCCGGAATTGACCTGCTTGACCCGAAAATCGACACGTCGGTAGAAATAGACAAGGAAGCCATGTACCACAAGGCCACCCTGATCGAGGAAAAGCTCGCGGACTTCGGAGTAACCGGAAAGGTCATGGAAATACGTCCCGGCCCGGTTATCACGATGTTCGAGTATAAGCCGGCCCCGGGAATAAAGATAAACAAGATATCGTCCCTTGAAGGTGATCTGGCAATGGGTCTTAAGGCACTGAGCATAAGAATCATAGCCCCCATACCGGGAAAAGACGTGGTCGGAATAGAGGTGCCGAACGAAAGCAGGGAGATAGTGGTCCTGCGGGAGCTTTTCGAGAGCAGTTCGTTTACCGAGAAAAAATCGATGCTCACCATCGCCCTTGGAAAAGACATATCCGGAAAACCGCGCTACATGGACCTTCAGACCGCCCCGCACCTTATGATCGCCGGAACTACCGGCTCGGGGAAAAGCGTGCTCCTAAACGCCGCAATCACAAGCCTGCTCTACAGGGCGACCCCCTATGAACTCAAGATGATAATGATAGATCCGAAGATGCTTGAGCTCTCCATATACGAAGACATTCCCCACTTGCTCCACCCGGTGGTAACCGAATCAAAAAAAGCCGTGGCCGCCCTTAAGTGGCTGGTTGGGGAAATGGATTCCAGATACAGGATGCTCTCCGAGGAAGGGGTAAGGGACATAGACAGCTATAACAGGAAGCTTGAAGCTCTTGAAATCGAGGAGAAGCAGCTCAGGTGGCTTCCCTACATAGTCGTTATCATAGACGAGCTTGCCGACCTGATGATGGTTTCCCCAAGCGACGTCAAGGACTCGATAATAAGGCTCGCGCAGAAGGCCAGGGCGGCGGGAATTCATATAATAGTCTCCACCCAGCGCCCCTCGGCGGACGTGGTGGCGGGACTTATAAAAGCTAACTTCCCGGCGCGCATATCCTTTCTCGTTTCTTCAAAAGTAGATTCAAGAATCATCCTTGACACCGGAGGAGCTGAGACCCTGCTCGGAAAGGGAGACATGCTTTTTCTCGCATCCGGGGGGAGCAATCTCTTAAGACTGCAAGGCGCGCTTATATCCGACGATGAAAGAAAACGGGTAACGGATTTTCTAAGATCCCAGGCAGACCCGGTCTACATAGAAGAAATAACAAAGGACGACCCGGACGATGAGAGCGCGGGAGTCAGCGAAGACGAAAAAGACGAGCTTTACGAAACCGCTCTCGGGATAATAGCCGAAACGGGACAGGCATCCATCTCCATGATACAGAGAAGGCTCAAGATAGGATATAACCGCGCGGCCAGAATCGTTGAGACAATGGAAAAAGAAGGTCTTATAGGGCCTCAGGGAGCTGCCGGCAAACCGAGGGAAGTCTACGTGGACATGATTAAAGCGGACAGGGGAAACTCGGATTGAGAAAAATCGCGCTTGCGGCGGCGCTTTTCGCCACCTCCCTTCTTTTTACCGCACAACCCTCAATAACCCAAGACCCAAGCGCTGTTGTAAGCGGCATCCAGAAAAAATACGCTTCGATAAACGACCTTAGCTCTCCATTCACCCAGGAAACCCTGATAAAGGACCTCGATGAGAAAATCGCCTCCTCGGGCAAGGTGTGGTTCAAAAAACCCGGGATGATGAAGTGGCAGTACGAAGAGCCATGGAAAGACACGATTGTTTCTGACGGGAAGAAGGTCTGGTATTTTGACAGCAGGGAGAACCAGGTAACCGAAATGGAAATTGAAAGCGTCTGGGCAGACTCCCTCGGTTCCTATACCATCATTTCCATACTGGAGGATCTTGACCGTCTTTTCGATGTCCGCCCGGGCGCCGGGAGCACGGACAGACGGGGAAACATCCTCCTTGACCTAAAACAGAAAAATCAGGAGCACTCAAAGCAGGTAACGATAGCGGTCGATCCCAAGACCTACATGCTAAGAGAAATCATAATCGGCGACATCTTCGGAAACACGACGGTCATAAAACTGGGCACCGCGAAAGTCAATCTTGGCATTCCCGATTCGTTTTTTGGGTTCAAAAAACCGAAGGGGGCAAGAACGGAGACTTTTCCCTGAGACCCCGCATTCAGTGAGGCTGACAATCAATCTGGAGGCAGCAGGTTCACTCGCACCGCCCCCTTCAACCACTCAATCGGATGAAGGAGCCGGTGCCTTCACGCGGATCTTGAGGATGTCCGTGTCGTAATACTGTTGATGTTGCACCGACGAGGCGATGTGTTGCAACAGTCGCAGAGACACCTCTTGTTCAGTCGGGGCTTCCGTCGCTCGCTCGCCTAGCAGCGCGATCTGATCTTCGAGATTTTCTTCAGTGGCTGATGCAACGAATTCAAGCACAGCCTCGTCGCCTTCCCTGTGCGCAATAATGTGCAGTCGCCGCAAAGGTTCTTCCTCATCTGATGTCGTTTTCTGCTCAAGCAGGGTGAGCAGGGTTTCTTCACTGGCGGCATCAAGGCGGTCAGCCATTGCCTCCCCCCAACCGCTGTGAGAAGCAAACGATCGCAGAAACTCCCGGATTTTCGGCAATATCGTAATGTGGAACGGAAGCTCTATGCGTCTGCGCCGAGGCTCAGCGACTTCGACAAAAAGCGTCAAGAGCAGGGCGGTGAGACCACCTGCCGTCATACCGTTCTGCAATAAGCCACCGGCAAATTCCGCAAAATACTCAGGAAAGATCACGCCATTCTGAAAGCCGACACCTACCCAGAATGAAACTCCCGCAATCATGCCTTTGCGGTAGTCAATTCCGTCCTGGACGACTACTTTCATTCCAACCACAAACAGCATGGATACCAGAATGGCCAGGTACCCGGCAGCCACCGGACTCGGAATTGCAAGAATTGCGGCGAGCGCCTTGGGGAAGCACGCCAAGATGAGAAAAACGATGCCCGCAGCAGTCCCGACTGCCCGAGTTCCCACTCCGGTAAGTTCCGTTACTGATACGCTGGTCGAGTACGTAGTATTTGGAATCGTGCCGGCGCAGCCAGATAGCAGGTTGCCTACCCCATCGGCAGCCACAGCTCCCTGAACGGAACGAAAGTCCACGGCTCGTGGCCGTCGCCACGAAATGCGCTGAATTGCTACGGAGTCGCCAACTGTTTCGATCGCACCAATCAGGGTGACAAAGATGAACCCGGGCAGAAGCGTCCAGAACGTCGGTCCAAAACTCAGATCGATGCCGGGCCAGCCTCCTTCCGGAAACCCGATCCAGGCAGCCTCGGAGATGCGTGCCGTGTCGTAAATTCCGAAAAAGCCGCCAACAATGGACCCTATAATAACGCCTGCTACGGGTGCCCAAAGTCGAAATACACCGGTGCCCTTGAGGGCGATGGCAGTGATGACAAGTACGGTCACAAGCGCACTGACGGGGGCAGCTTGGGGATGTGCGGCGTCCTGAACGTTGTCCAGGAGATCGAAAATTATTGGCATCACGGTGACAGAAATCAGCATGATTACCGTGCCTGCGACTGTGGGGGTGAGGATCCGGCGAAACAGGGAAAGACGTCTCGCCAGGGCAAATTGGAACAAAGACGAGATAATGACGAGCGTCGCCAGCATGGCGGGCCCGCCTTCTGCGATCGCAGTAATACAGATTGCGATGAATGCGCCAGAGGTGCCCATCAGGAGGACGTATCCTGCGCCGATTCGACCAACTCTGACGGCCTGCAATATCGTGCTGATCCCGCTAATCACGACTGATGCGAATACCGCCCACAGCATGTAAGTATCAGATCCGCCGGCCGCCTTGATCACGATTAGCGGCGTGAGGACGATTCCCGATATGGTGAGAATCGCAAGTTGTAAGCCCAGCCCGGCTACCAGCAGCGTTGGCGGTCTGTCGTTAGGTTCGTAGCGGACGTCTGATCGGAAAGCGGAGGTATCGGTAGACATGCCGATACTATACTAAGTGTACTGAAATTTTTCCACAGAGTGCTAAATACAGGCTGGAAGCATGAAAATGGGCGCCAATACACCAAGATGCCACTTTGGACCAAGCAAGCGGCCACCAAAACCCCGTTTTTTCGTTTCCACTCAGCGTCTATTCCTGCCCTCCCCGTTTCTTCCCTTTGAGATTGAGCTGTGATATCATTTTTTTCAGGATTGTTATGCTAAAAATCAGTATTTATACAAACTCTTAAAACCATGCGCCTACCGGCGACAGGCCACGAAAGGAGAAAGACACTATGAGTAAAGAGCGGTCTGCTGATCATCTTCAAGCTACGGTGGCTGAGCCGGATATTCGGAATCGCCCGGGTTCACAATCCGGAGAACCGATAGCAGTCATCGGTATGGCGTGCCGATTCCCAGGTGCGAATGATATTTTGGCGTTCTGGCGTCTTCTGGAAGCGGGTGAAAATACAGTCAGCGAGGGTGTCCCGGGTTCGGGTATCGGTCGTATGGACGAGCTTTTCCCCGATGGGCAGATTCCGAGCGAAGCCTGTCGTTTCTGTGGCTATGTCGACGAAATCGATCAGTTCGACGCTGGGTTCTTTCGCATTTCTCCGGTCGAGGCCCAGTTGCTGGATCCACAGCAGCGGATGATGCTGGAAACCACTTGGGAGGCTCTCGAGGATGCGGGCATGGACCCGGATCGGCTGAAGGGCAGCCGCACCGGGGTATACACCGGGATCAGCAACGACGAATACAGGATGCTGGTAGTGGAGTCAAGGAAACCTGCCGATGCCGCCTCATGTCTCTATGCTCTGAGCGGCACGAACCTCAACGGTACCAGCGGACGGGTCTCTTTCGTGCTGGGCCTCATGGGACCGGCAAAGGCAGTGGACGCCGCGTGCGCGTCGTCCATGGTGTCGGTCCACGACGCGGTGGCGGACCTGCAACAGGGCAAGGCGGATCTGGCCATTGCGGGCGGTGTACAGGCCATCCTGAACAGTCGCATATTCGAACTCCGCGCGGATGCGATGATGCTGTCTCCGGACGGGCAGTGCAAGACGTTCGATGAGTCTGCAAACGGTTACGTGCGCGGCGAAGGCTGCGGCGTTGTTATCCTGAAGAGGCTGAGCGAGGCCGAGGAGGATGGCGATCGGATCTGGGGAGTGATCCGAGGCTCGGCGGTGAATAACGGCGGGGCAGGCATCGGACTAACCGTGCCGCACACCCCCGCATTGGAACAGGTGATGGAAGCGGCCCTGTCCCACGCCGGAGTTCCTGCTTCGGATGTGGACTACATCGAGGCACATGGGACTGGAACAGCTGTAGGCGACCCGATCGAGATCGACGCCGTCTCCGCTGTCTACGGCAAGGGACGCAAGGCCGATAGTCCTCTTTTGATCGGTTCCGTAAAGACCAATATCGGCCACCTCGAGTCGGCTGCCGGGATCGCTGGTCTGATCAAGGCAATGCTGGTGATGCAACGCGGCGTGATTCCGAAGCACCTGCATTTCCGGGTTCCCAACCCCAGCCTCGACTGGGACCGACTGCCTTTGAAGGTTACTTCCTCCATGATGGACTTGCCTCAGCGCGGCGGACGGCCGCGACTGGCAGGAGTAAACTCCTTCGGGATATCCGGGACAAACGCCCATATAGTGGTGGAGGAATACATCGCCCCGGGGGAATCGCCCTACGGAAAGCGTCAGCTTGTGGGCTCAGCCCAGGCGGTGACAGTCTCTCTGCCGGAGACTGTGGAGAGTCTTCCGCTGCCGGAGCAGGAGTTAAAGATGCGCGAGACCCGTTTGCTGCCGCTGTCCGGAAAATCAGTGAACGCACTCAGGGAACTCGCAGGGCGTTACCTCTCGTGGCTGGATGAACATCCGGAGGATCTTGCTTCCCAAAGCGCCTCTTCAGGGCCGTTGCTCTCGGATATGGCGTGGACTGCAGGCGTAGGGAGGAGCCATTATGATCACCGTGCGGGCGTGGTGTTTCGGGATGCCGGATCGCTGCGGGAAGGGCTGAAAGCGCTGGTGAATGCGGGCGAGAGTCCAGGGCCGCAGACGGCGACGAAGGTGGCGTTCGCTTATACCGGGCAAGGAAGCCAATGGGCCGGCATGGGAAAGGCACTCTACGAACGCGAGCCGGTGGCGCGGGCAGTTCTCGACCGCTGTGAAGAGGTGTTTCTGGCCGAAAGGGGCGCCTCGTTGCTCGACGTGATGTTCGGGTGCGGCGAAGGCAATATGAACGATACGGCGTGGGAGCAGCCGGCCCTCTACGCCCTCGAGTGCGCGCTCACGGCGCTGTGGTCGAGTGTAGGGGTTCATCCCAGCGTGGTGTTGGGGCACAGCGTCGGGGAACTGGCGGCGGCGCAGGCAGCGGGAGTGTTCAGCCTGGAGGATGGAATGCGGTTTGCCGAGGCGAGAGGCACCCTGCTGTCGGAAACCGAAGCGGGCGCAATGGCGGCGGTTTTTGCCACTCCGGCACGAGTGGCGTCGACGGTCGAGGATCTGAACGAATCATCTGCCAGTGTCGGGGTGAGTATCTCGGCGGACAACGGCTCCCACCAAGTGGTGAGCGGCCCGGTTGCAGAGATTGAAACCATCTCGAAGCACTTCAAATCGGAAGGAGTCCGGGTAAGGCGGTTAAACACGGCCCGCGCATTCCACAGCGCCTTGGTGGAGCCAGCTCTCGACATGCTGGAAGCTTCTTTGGATAATGCAGACATCGAGCCACCCTCTCTCACCGTGGTCAGCAACCTAACTGGCCAAGTGGTGGAGCCCGGCCAAGCGCTGGACGGGGCCTACTGGAGGCAGCATGCCCGCGAGAAGGTGGCGTTCGCCAGCGGTGTCCGGACGTTGGCGGAACTCGGGGTGGACTTGGTGTTGGAGATAGGGCCAAGACCGATCCTGGCCTCAATGACGGTCTCGGCTTGGCCGGACTCGGTACGGACACCGGCGCCCACGGTGCTGTCGAGCCTGCGCCCACCGTCTGGCGAATCCTCGGCGTCCGCGGATGATGCAGATTTCACGCGGGCGGTCGCGGAAGCGTATCAGGCGGGGCTCCCGATTCGTTTTGAAGGGCTCTTTGCGGGGGAGGCGCGCCGTCGCATCTCGCTGCCAAGCTATCCATTCCAACGCGAGCGCCATTGGCTCGATTCGAGGAGAAGACAACGCTCGGGCGTCGGCCACCCCTTACTGGGGATCCGGCACGAATCCGCCACAGGCGAGGTCACATTCGAGACAGAAGTGTTCCAGTCGGATCCGGAGTGGTTGAGCGACCACCGGGTGTTTGGCCGGGTTATAGCTCCGGGCGCACTCTACGGGGCCATGGCGGCATCGGTATCCCTTACGGAAGAGAATAGCGGGGTGGTTATGGAGGACATGCAACTGCTCAACGCGCTGGTTTTCCCGGAGGAGGGTTCCGAGGACGGTGCCGGTGAGGAGGGCCGGAAGGTGCAGGTTGTACTTGATTCTTCCGAGCGGGCAAATTCGCGTCGTGTCCAGATATTCAGCAAGGGAAGTGAAGAGGACTGGACGACACATGTGGAAGGCCACATATCGCTGGGCGCCCCCATGCCGGAAGCCGGCAGCCGCATCGATCTTGAAAGCCTCAAGGCCCCTCTGTCGCCAATAGACGTGGCAGACTACTACCGCACCCGGGCCGGTACGGGGATCAGCCTCGGCCCGTTCTTCCGTACGCTCAGGAAGGTCTGGTCCCGGCCGGGAGAGGCATTAGGCGAAATTTCTTTCCCTGAAGCTCTCGGCCGCAACGAGCTGGACATTCATCCGCTCCTGCTGGACGGTTGCTTTCAGGTTGTGGCCGCAGCGCGCAATCCAGACGGGACAGAAGAGGGAACCACCTATCTGCCATTTGGCTGGGAGCGGCTGTGGCTGGCGGACCGGCTGCCGGATCGCTTGTTCTGTCACGTGCGCATGAGTGAGGTCTCCCAAGGAACGGAAACAGAACAGGACGAGTCGCCTGAGGTCTGGAACGGAGAATTGCGCATCTACGATCCCAACGGGGTTCTGCTTGGCGGGTTGAACAGATACATGGTGAAACGCGCGACGCGGGCGGCGCTGCTCTCTGCAGGCGAAGGGGTGAATGAACTGCTTTATGAGATTGTGTGGCGCGAAAAGGCCCTTACGCCCGGAATGCTGCCCGCAGATTTTCTCGCGTCTCAGGCAACGGTTGCAGCGCGCTCGGGGCTGCTCTCAGATTATTTGGCCGACGAAGGAGTCACGCCCAAAGACAGAAGCGCCCTCCTGACAGACCTGGAGCGGTGGTCTCGGTCCTGCGCGCTCGAGACCCTGGAGGAGCTGGGATGGGAACGCGAGGTGGGCGTGACCGTGGATTCAGAGGACTTGCGGCAGCGCTTGAACGTCGTGGAGGAGCATAAGAAGTTGTTCCGTCGGATGCTCGAGATGCTGGCCAAGTCCGGGGTGTTGGAGGAGGCAGACGGCAACTTCGTCGTGAGGATCGGACCCGGGGATCCCTTGCCGGATGAAATGCCGCCTGACACCGAGGAATTCGCTGCCCGAATGGCTGAGCTGTATCCCCACGGCTTAACCGAGATCGGGCTTTTTCGACGCTCTGGCAGCGCCCTGGCAGACATCCTGCTGGGCCGAGCGGACCCGTTGACGGTCCTGTTCAGCAGCGGGGACCCGACCCCGGGCGATCTGTATCTAAAAGCCCCGGTGGCGCGTGCGGCGAACCGTCTACTGCGAGAAACGGTCGAGACTCTTGTGGCGGAGTTGCCCGACGGCCGACACCTCAGGGTGATCGAGGTCGGGGCGGGTACAGGGTCGGCAACCGCGGCTATTCTGCCGGAACTCCCGGAAGGACGGTTCGACTACATGTACACGGATATCTCGGCGGGCTTCTTTGCGGAAGCAGAAGCGCGCTTCGGAGGCGATGAAGCGTCAATAGATTACCGCATGCTGGATATCGAGAAGGATCCGGTGGAGCAGGGATTCGACTCCCACGGTTATGACCTGGTGATTGCGTCCAATGTGTTGCACGCCACGCGATACCTGGATGAGACGCTTGCGCACTGCAAGCGGCTTCTCGCGCCATCAGGACAGATGGTCGCGCTCGAGAACCTGAGGGGTATGGGTTGGATGGACCTGACTTTCGGGCCGCTCGACGGCTGGTGGCGGTTCGCCGACGCCTACCGACCGCAACACGCCTTGGTGGAGCCAGCTGTGTGGCGCCACGTACTTGCTGACGTGGGTTTCGGGGAAATAGAAGTGCTGGGGTTGGAAGAGTCCGACTCGACCAATATGCCGGACAAGGGTGTGATCGTGGCGCGGGGTCCGGCTGAGGTGACCGAAAAACCGGGCGTCTGGGTTCTGGCGGCGGATAGCGCCGGCGTGGCCGAGGAACTGGCAGCAGAGTTGGCCGCGCGCAATCAGACAGTCGTGCTGGCGGACCATCAACTCCCGGAGAACGGGTATTCAGAAACGGACGGGTCCGGCATTGTCCGGTCAACGGTGGACATGGAGCGGCGCGAGTCGTGGCAATCGCTGTTAGAGTGCCCGCCCGGAGATGCACCTCTAAGCGGCGTTGTGCACCTCGTGGCGCTGGGCGGCCACGGCCCGAATGCGACAACTGAAGAGATGGCGAAGGACACGAAGCAAGCGATGGCGAGCGCACTGGCGTTGACGCAGGGGCTGCTTGACTCCGATGTGGTGCCCGAGAACGGAGTGTGGTTTCTTACGCGGGGCGCGCAGGTGCTGGAGAGGGAGCTTGGAGGGGAACTTGCCGGCGCGACGCTATGGGGTTTCGGGAAGGCGGTGGCCCGCGAAGCGGCGCATCTAAAACCGAGGATGATTGATCTGGACCCCGCAGAAACGCAGTCTCCTGAACTCCCGGACGAACTGCTGTATCCCGATCACGAGAATCACATCGCACATCGCTACGGACGACGGATGGTGGCCCGCCTGGTCCGAGCCGGGACCGACACGGAGCGGTTGACATTGCCGGAGCAGCCGGGCTGGGTGCTGGCTCCGGACCCGGACGGCATATTCGATAAGCCTTGCGTCAAGCCGCTGCCGGAGTGTTCCCTAGAGCCGAAAGAAGTCCGCGTCGCGGTCGAAGCTGCCGGGATGAACTTCTGGGATGTATTTCGTTCGCTTGGCTTCATTGAAGAGGGGAACTTAGGCAAGGAGATGTGTGGCCACGTGCTCGATGTGGGTTCCGAGGTGTCAACCGTCTCAGTCGGCGACCATGTAGTTGGATTGGGGTTCAGTGGTGCGTTCGGGGACGAAATGATCATACGGGAGGAATTGGTGGTGCCCGCGCCATCGGGAATCTCGGTGACGGATCTTGCCACGGTGCCGAATGTGTTCGCCTCAGCCGCATTCTCGTATGAGCTCTCAGGGCTGAACGCTGGCGAACGGGTGCTGATTCACGCGGGTGCTGGCGGTGTGGGACTCGCGGCCATCCAGTTGGCGCGTGCTGCAGGCGCCGAGGTGTATGCCACGGCGAGTGCGCTGAAGCGGCCCTATCTCCGCTCCATCGGTGTGGAGCATGTGTTCGATAGCCGCACGACAAAGTTCGGGGAAGAGATCCTCGAGGCCACGGACGGCGCAGGAGTCGACGTGGTGCTGAATAGCCTGACGGGAGAGGGATTCATCGAGGCGAGTCTGTCATGCCTAGCGCAGGGTGGCCGGTTTGTGGAATTGTCCAGGCGGGACATTCTGAGCGAGGAGGAGATGACCGAAGTTCGTCCCGATGTTGCCTACTCCATCCTAGAGTTGGATGTTTTGAAGAAGACTGAGCCGGCTTGGGTTGGAAGGGTTCTCCGGGAAGTGATGGAGCGCCTTACGGCGGGAGAACTGAAACCTCTTATTCACAGCAGGTGGCCCATGGCCGAAACGGGGGCTGCGTTGAGATTCATGCGATCGGCCCGGCACATCGGGAAGATCGTCCTGACGACACCACCGCTTGCGGGGGCTGGGTTGCGGCAGGACCGGACCTACCTGGTGACCGGCGGCCTGGGCGGTATCGGGTGCGCCGTGGCCAGCTGGTTGGCGGATCACGGTGCGGGGGCGATCGTGCTGAATGGACGACGGCCACCGGACCCCGAAGTTGAAAAAGAGATCGACTCGTTGCGTGAACACGGGTCCACGGTAAGGGTGGAACTGGCGGATGTTACGGATGCCGCTGCTGTGGACGACATGCTGGCGCGGATGGATCGGGAACTGCCGCCGCTCGGCGGAGTGATTCACAGCGTGGGAGTGTTGTCGGACGCTTCGCTGTCGAACCAGAATTGGGAGAGGTTCGAGCAGGTTCTGTGGCCGAAAGTGCTGGGCGCCTGGCACCTGCACCGTGCGACGGCGGACCGCGATCTGGAGCTCTTCATCCTCTTTTCGAGCCGAGTTGGCGTCATGGGAAATCCGGGCCAGGCAAACCACGCCGCGGCCAATGCGTTCCTGGACCAGCTCGCTGCCCACCGGCGGGCGGTGGGGCTTCCGGGACAGGCCATTGCTTGGGGGGCGTGGTCAGAGATCGGCGAAGCGGCGGAACAACGAGACCGGATTGAACGGCAACGAGCGGCGCTCGGCGGCCGCTGGTTTACACCGCAGCAAGGTCTCAGGGCGTTTGACAGGCTGGTGCGCCAGGACGTAACGAATTCCGTGGTGATGTCTATGGACTGGGCAGTCTTTGAGGAGGCTGTCGAAGACCGTCCCTCCCTGCTAGAAGACCTGCTCACCAGTCCCAAGGCCGACGCCGACTCGCCTGCTCAGGCGGACGACCTGATGTCCAAGGTGCGGAAGACGACTGTAGCGGACCTCGAGGGCATGCTGGTACCATTCCTGCAGGGGGAGGTGCAGGCAGTTCTGCGGCTGCCGTCGACGCCGACGCCAACGGTGGGGTTCTTCGATCTGGGAATGGACTCATTGATGGCAGTAGAACTGAGAAATCGCCTCAACCGCGCATTCGCGGGCGAGTATGTCGTCTCCAACACAGCTGTCTTCGACTACCCCGACATCACGACCTTAGCGCACTATCTGGCAGACGAACTCGGTCAACTGGGCGGGGACAGTGGGACGGCAACACCCGAGACAGCCACACCACCGCGCCCGACCGTCGCTACTGAGGATGACGACATAGCGATAGTCGGCATGGCGTGCCGCTTCCCAGGCGCGAAAAACCTTTCGAAATACTGGCATCTCCTGGAATCGGGCACTGACGCGGTGACCGACGGACGCCAGGCCGGCGATTCGCGGAGGAATGCCTTTGGAGACTCGAACTCCGAGAGCACCACCCACCTGCACGGCGCGTTTGTTGAGGATATCGAGTGGTTTGACTCACGCTTCTTCCGTATTGCGCCGATAGAAGCGCGGATGATGGACCCGCGACAGAGAATGATGCTGGAGACAAGTTGGGAGGCTATCGAAGACGCCGGAATCGCTCCCGACAGCCTACGAGGCAGTCGTACCGGAGTGTATGCCGGAATCAGCCACAGCGAATACCAACATGTGATTGAAGAAACCCAAGGCAAGGCCGACACTTTCCTCGGCCTAATGGCCAGCGTCACCGCCGGGCGGGTTGCGTCCGCACTGGGTCTTGAGGGCCCGGCAATGGCCATCGATATGGCCTGCGCCTCGGCATTGGCTGCGGTGCATCAAGCCGTCGTTGGGCTACAGCGGGGCGATGTGGACCTGGCCCTCGCCGGAGGCGTGCACGCGGCGCTGTCGCGCAACATTTCCAAACTTATGCTGGATGTGGGGATGCTGTCGCCGAGCGGGCAGTGCCACCCCTTTGATGCGTCTGCGGACGGCTATGTACGCGGCGAGGGCTGCGGAATGCTCATTTTGAAACGGTTGGGTGAAGCGGAGGCTGACGGCGACCGGATATGGGGCGTCATCAAGGGTTCTGCCGTTAACCAGAACGGGGCAAGCGCGGGATTCACCATCCCGAACGGCCCGGCACAGGAGCGCGTTATGGAGGAAGCGCTTGTTCAGGCGGGCCTCACCGGGAGGGATGTTGACTATCTCGAAGCCCACGCGACAGCCTCCCAGTTGGGCGACGCAATTGAAGTACACGCAGCAGGTTCGGTGTACGGCAGAGGACGCGACGCCGACCAACCACTGCTGATAGGCACTGTAAAGTCAAACATCGGATATCTGGAGACGGCGGCGGGCGTTGCCGGCCTGATAAAGGCTGTGCTGGCAATGAAGCAAGGTGTCATTCCGAAACATCTGCACTTCAAGGAACCGAACCCACAAATCGACTGGGACAGACTGCCCGTGCGGGTGACTTCTGAAAAGACCGACTGGCCACCCCATCCTGACAGGCCGCCACGCGCGGCAGTAAGCGCGTTCGGCATATCGGGTGCAAACGCGCATATGGTGGTGGAAGGCTACGGAATCGCGACAGAGGATGACAGCGCAAGTGCCGGAGTGCAGTCGCTTAGAGGCGCTGCACGGCAGGTGCCCGTTTCTCTGCCGGAGCCGGTTGCGAATCTGCCGCTGGCCACAGACGGACTAACGGAGCGCACAGTGCGCTTCCTGCCGCTATCTGGCAAGTCGGACGGCGCCCTGCGGGACATGGCAGAACAGTACCTGTCGTGGCTCGACGAGCATATTGCCGAGTCGTCCCTTGAAGCGCCTGCACTTGCTGACATAGCGTGGACGGCAAGTGTTGGACGCAGTCATTTTGACCATCGGGCCGCTTTAGTGTTCGAGGATACGCAGTCTCTGCACGCAGGGCTGACGAAACTCGCGGAGACCGACGCTACACCTGATAAGCCAGATCCGCAACCCGTAACAAGGGTGGCATTCGTGTACACAGGCGAGGGCAGCCAGTGGGTTGGCATGGGCGAGGCGCTGTACGATAGCGAGCCGGCCGTGCGCGCCGTTTTGGACCACTGTGATGTCGTGGTGCGTGCAGAAAGAGGAACATCGCTGCTCGATGTGATGTTCGGACGCACCGAAGCAACGGGCGATTTGAATGATGCCGATTGGGCACAGCCAGCTCTCTACGCGTTGGAGTGCGCGCTGACGGCGCTTTGGGCGAGTGTTGGGATCCGCCCGAACGTCGCACTGGGGCACGGCACGGGTGAGATTGCCGCGGCGCAGGCTGCGGGAGTCTTCACCTTAGAGGACGGATTGCGCTTTGCCTTGACTCGCGGCACTCTGATGGCGACGCTGCCGGGAGTGGACCCGAACCAATCTCTGAACGGTCTGGAAGCGGCATTTGCAGAGAGTGCGGTCTCACCTCCATCCTTAACTCTGGTGAGCGGCGTTACGGGGCAAGTTGTGGATCCAGACAGCCCACTAGACGGGGCGTATTGGCGTATGCAGGCGCGCGAGACTGCGGCGTTCAGCGCAGGTGTCTCCACGCTTGCCGAGTTGGGAGTAGATGCAGTGGTAGAGATTGGCCCCGGCGCGGTACTGGGGCCGCAGGTGAGTCTCGAGTGGCCGGACTCGTCGAACGGAGAGGAAGCCACCACTTCACCACTCGTGCTTGTGAGCCTGATGCGACCATCCGACGAGGATTCAGAGGAGGACGGTACCGGTTTTGCGGGGGCGGTTGCAGGGGCATACGAGGCGGGACTGGCACTTTCCTTTGAGGGCATGTTCGCCGGGGAGTCGCGCCGCCGCATCTCGCTGCCGAGCTATCCGTTCCAGCGCAGGCGTCACTGGGTGTAATTGAGGTGCCGTGTCATGGAGAAAACTAGAAGAAAATCGATTGACCTAAGCGCCTATATGTTATACCATTGAGTTCTAATATCTTAGATTCCTAAAAGGAGGACTGTATCTTATGGCTTCAGTTGAAGAAAGAGTGAGACAACTTGCGGACGAAAACTTGGAGGTAGATGGACAGCCAGTAGGCAAATTGCTGGACCCGGACAAGGGTCTTGCTGATGTGGGTGTTTCCTCTATGGACGCAGTGTCATTCGCCAAAGTGCTCGAATCGGAGTTCAATGTCTCTCTCCTTCCCGGAAAGGCCGGAGAGATCAAGACGATTGGAGAGTTGATAGCGTACCTGGAGGCCAACGCTTCTTAACACCTATCTGCTGTAGAGGTAATCAGCATCTGATGTCCGTTTCTGCTGCAAGGCGCTGGTGGAGTTCCTTCCGTAAAGCTGGTCCGGTTGCCGTCATGCATGTAGACCTGACTCCTAACGCCAGCCGTGAGGCGTCATCTTTACTATGGCTGAACGAGGAAGAGCAGATGCGCTGCCGCCAATATCCGCTCCCAGGTCCTCGTCGCAGGTTTGCTCTGTGTCGTGCTGCGCTTCGGGCTATCCTCTGTCGCCAGCTCGGTTGCAGCAATGAACGTCTCAGCTTCGGTTCATCTGACCATGGAAAGCCGTTCGCGCTGGTAGACGAGGAACCGGCAGCCATCAGCTTTAACCTCAGTCACAGCGGAAAGCACGGCTTGATAGCTCTTGTTCCCCATGGACGTCTGGGCGTGGATGTGGAGGAGTGCGTCCCCCGAAGGGATTTTGACGAACTGAGCGAAGCCGTGTTCGGTCCTCACGAACAGTCCGCCCTTGCATGCTTACGCGGATCGGATAGGGCTCAGCTATTCTTCAGACTCTGGACCATCAAGGAAGCCCTGATCAAGGCTCTTGGCCTAGGTTTTACCCTTGATGTGTCTCAGTTTGAAGTGCCACCGGCATTGCATCAGGGGAAAATGAGCATATTTCGCTTCCCACAGCTGCCGGAAGTACACTGGCGCGTCGAATACATCGGCAACGAGGATTTCTCAGCAGCCATCGCGCACGAACTTGTCCCGTCCCAATTGGGCGAGCGGTCATTACAGCGGCTAAGCGGTGACGTGTCAGAAAAACGAGGAATTTGCCAGTGACTTCAGAAATCGTATGGAAGATACCTGAGCCGCTTTCCACCCACGATGTCCGCGTGGACGACGACACCGTCATTACGCTGCGGCAACATGGAAACCCGTCAGGACCGCGACTCGTTCTGAGTCACGGCAACGGTCTCGCAATCGACCTTTATTATCCGTTCTGGTCGCTCCTGACCGATGATTTCGACCTTATAATCTACGATCTCAGAAACCATGGCTGGAACCCGGTAAGCAATCTTGAAAACCATAGTCTTCCAACATTGGCTCAGGACAACGACACCATTGTTGAGGCTATCGACCGCCACTATGGAGCAAAGTCCAGAATAGGTGTGTTCCACTCAGTTGCGGCTCTGGCGACTCTGCTATCACCCAAAAAGGGCGGCGACTTTGCAGCCCGGGTTCTGTTCGACCCGCCTGTCTGTAAACCTGGCCGGAGCTTTAAAGATTATGAAGATATCGCAGGACGTATGGCCAAAACGATCCGTCAAGGCACGAGTCAATTTAAAACCACGCAAGAACTTGTGGACATTCTTCCCTACATTCCAGCCTGGCAGCATGTGGTGCCAGGGGTATTCGACCTTTATGCAAGAACAACCCTGCGTGAGTGTGCGAATGGAGAGGGGTATGAACCTCGCTGCCCTCCTGAGTACCAAGCGCAGTTAATAGAGTACGCCAGCGCCTTCGCCGTACTCGTGGACTTTCAGTCGCTCCTCTGCCCGACAAAGGTCATCGGAGCTGACCCGACCTTGCCATACTCATACCTGCCGACGCTCGACCTGAGCGATATGTCTACCGTGGATTACGACTTTCTGCCTGACACTACGCACTTTCTTCTTTTGGAAAAGCCGCAGGAATGCGTCAAGTCCATGCTTGAGTTCATCGAGCCGATTATCACTACGTAAACTCGACCCCTTCCCTTGCGTTCCTCCAATCCAGGGAGTCGTTACGCTTCGACCCGCACCGTAACGATATCCATCCCCTGATATTTCCGGTGGCGCACCGACGAGGCATAATGACGCAGCAGGCGAAACGATATTTCCCTCTCATCCACGCTTTCGTCCTCCTCGTTAAGATACGCGAGCCGGTCCTCCAGGTTCCCCTCGTCCTCAAGCGTCGAGATGAATTCCATCTCCACTGCCCTGCCGTCGGGACGCACGGATATGATCAGGCGCGAGGTCTTGTCCGTCCCACTATCCGCGGGGTATTCGCTGTCCGGCTGCAGCAGGCTCGACAGCGTCTCCTCGCCCGCCGAACGCAGCCGCTGGGTCGCCTCCTCGCTCCAGCGCATATCGGTGGCAACTTCCCGCATGAAGGAGTCAATCCGTGGCAGGTCGGAGAAGTCCAGTCGAACCTCCAGCTGCCTGGAACGCGGACTGGTCAAATTCAGGAAGACGTTGAGCGCAATCGCCGTTGCCGCGCCCACCGTGATGCCGTTGCCAAGCAGTGTGCCCCACGGGTGCACCAGTAAGTTCTCAAGAATGTTTTGTTGCTCGAACCCGGCACCAAGTGCGAAAGACACGCCTACTACAACGGTCTTTTGAAAGTCGAGTCCGTCCCGCACGATAGTCTGTACTCCCTCGACAAAAAATATCCCTACGGCAATCAAGAGAAATGCTCCCATCACCGGACTGGGTATGGTGAGCAGCGCGCCCGTGAACTTTGGCAGCAGGGCCAGTACCAGAAGCATGATCGCTATGACGTATCCAACATTGCGGGCGGCGACTCCAGTCATGTTCACGACCGACGCCGTGAATGACGAATACGGTGATGCAGGAGGCGTTCCGGCAAGACCCGATAGCAAAACACCCAGCCCATTTGAGTAGAGCGAGCCTTGCAGCAGCCGAAAATCGGTCGTCCTCGGTCTGCGCCGCGAAACCCTTTGAATCACCACATTGTCTCCAATGCCTTTGATCGCCTGCACCAAAGTGACAATCAAGAACATCGGCAGTAGTGCCCAGAATCCGGCAGAAAATGTAAGGTCCAACCCCTGGAATCCGACTTGGGGGATACCGACCCACGGCGCTGCGTACAGTGGCTCAAGGTCATACACTCCCAGCAGGGCAGCGGCTATGCAGCCGGATGCGAATCCGATCAGTATAGACCACGGACGCCAACGCCTCGGAGCGCGCAGTATCAGCACCGTGGATACCACCAGCGTCACCAAAGCTACGCTCAGCCCGGCGAATGCCGGAGCACCCTCCGGTACTTCCCCGAATCGATCCAGACAGATGGGCAGCACCATCACTGCTATAAGCATAAGCACCGTGCCTGACACGGTCGGCGTTATCACGCGCCGCAATTGCGGAAGCCTTGTAGCTATCGCAAAGAAAAAGAGCGCAGACACGACCATCAGGCTGGCCAGCATCGCCGGCCCTCCCTCATGCAAGGCAAGCACCGACAGCGGGATGTAGTTTGGAGTCACTCCAATGACGACCAGATGCCCCGCGCCCAATCGACTTATCTTGGAGGCCTGCAGCGCGGTGACTATCCCGACGATTATCAGCGCCGAGGATACCGCCCAGGTCAGATATGCTTCGTCCTGGCCGGTCGCCAGAACATTGATAACCACTATTGAAACTGCGAGCGGCAGCACGAGAACAATGCCCTGTATACCGACGACGAAAGACGAGAGTGGCGTGCATTTCTCATCCGGCTCGTAGCGGATGTGGTCATTTACAGGGCTTGAAGCCAATTCGAATCTCCCAATCAGGTTTCATCGCTGGCGTAAAGAGTATCGGTATCAGCTCAGCGTGTTAACCAGTTTAGCTTCGACGATTCTGTGATCCTGAGTCAGAAGTGTCGCGCCGAGCACACGGGCGGTCGCCACGAGGATGCGGTCCGCCGGATCGCGGTGAAAGGAATCCGGCAACAACACTAACTCGGCCGCTACCGCCGGAGAGATGCCATGTCGCCGCACCAGCGGAGGTGCAACCACCTTCTCCAACCACTCCCGGAGGGGAATCTTCAGGCGAATACGACCCAGACTGTGCAGCATCGCCACTTCCCAAAGCGAAATATCGGATACCTGCAACGGCGAGTCTGCGTCGGCGGACGCAATAACGTCCTGTTGATCCCGAGACAACCGACTGCGGTCCCCGTGCCACCACAGCAGGATATGTGTGTCGAGCAACACATTCTTCACTTCAGGCTGTCCCACTGCTCTTCTGGGAACACTGGTTCCACGACATCGCCATCTATGATGACCGTCTCCTCCAGTTCACTCTGGGGATACCGGTTTCCCTCGCTGAGCACACGTGACAGTTCCGCAACTGGCTTACCACGCTTCAGGATAATCACCCGTTCGCCGGTCTCGTGAACGCGGTCGAGGATGGCTAGGCACCGCGCCTTGAAATCGGATGCATTAATCGTCGTCATATGACCAGTATTCATGACCGGTCATGTTATGTCAAGGCACTTCGAAAGAGTGCAAGAAAACCGAAGAAGTAGGTTTTTTCTCCTGGCTCCTACCTGTCGACTTCCCCGAGCACGATGTCGATGCTGCCTATCGCGGCAACGACATCGGAGACAAATCCCCCCTTTACCATGCCCGGAAGGGCCTGCAGGTTTACAAACGACGGCCCACGAACCCGCATCCTGTAGGGTTTTCCCGTGCCGTCGCTTACTATGTAGTAACCAAGCTCCCCTTTGGGGTTCTCCACGGCGTGGTATATTTCCCCCGGAGGAGTCTCAAAACCGTTGTAGACCAGCACGAAATGCCTGATCAGGGATTCCATCTTAGTGTAGACAAGCTCTTTTTCGGGCAAGACGATATCGGGAAGGTCGGCTATATAGGGGCCGTCGGGAAGATTACGAAGAGCCTGCTCGATTATGCGAAGGCTCTGTCTCATCTCCTCCATCCTGCAGAGGTACCTGGCGTACGCGTCTCCCTCACTGGCGACCGGTATGTCGAATTCGTAGTTTTCGTAATCAAGGTAGGGAACGGCTTTTCTTACATCGTAGGGAACGCCGCTTCCTCTCAGTATGGGACCGGTAATCCCGAGATCAATCGCCTGCTCCTTGCTTATAACCGCCACATCCTTAGTGCGATCAATCCATATCTTGTTTCTCGTAAGAAGCCTGTCTATCTCGCTTAGGGTCTCGGGAAATATCTTAAGGAAGTTCCTTATGGTGTCCGAGAAATCTTCGGGAAGATCCATGGGAAGACCCCCCACCCTAGGGTATGAAGTCGTGAGTCTCGCTCCGCACACCATCTCGAGAATCTCGTAAATACGCTCTCTCTCCTTGAAGCAGAAAAGAAAAGCGGTCATCGCACCGAGATCCATGGCGTTTGCACCTATGCCTATGAGATGGGACTCGATCCTGCCGAGCTCAAACATTATCACCTCGGCCACCTTGGCCCTCGGAGGGATCTCATCTTCAATCCCAAGGAGCTTCTCAACGGCCAGTATGAAGCCTATGTTGTTGCATATCGAGGCCAGGTAATCCATCCTGTCGGTGTACGGAAGACATTTCTGGTAGGTGATATCCTCGCAGAGCTTCTCTATTCCCCTGTGCAGATAGCCGATGTGAGGAACGGCTTCTTGGACTATTTCCCCGTCAAGATAAAGAACCACACGCAGAACCCCGTGGGTCGACGGATGCTGCGGCCCCATGTTAAGCATCATGGTCTGCTTTCTCGTACCGTCGGCCTCAGTGCCGAGCTCCTCTGTAACAATCTCTACTCTTTCCATTACTCAAGCCCTTCATCAAGAGCCCGCTCAAAACATCTCTTTGAAGATTCCCTGTCTCTCACGTCGAAATCCTTTCTGAGCGGAAACTGGTCGTAATCATCGGGCATCAGTATTCTTCTCGGGTCGGGATGTCCCCTGAAAGTTATCCCGAACATATCATAGGCCTCTCTCTCAAGCCAGTTCGCCCCGGACCACACCGAAGTTACGGAATCAATTGTGGGGTTATCCTGCTCAAGAGCAGCCTTGAGCCTTATTTTCAGGTTCTCTTCGTAGTTATCGCCGAAGCGGTGAAGGAGGTAGACAACCTCGTACCTTGGGAATTTAACGGTCAGGTAGTCGACAACCGTAACATCCACAAGGTAAGTAAAACCGAGCGTGTTTTTCAGAACCAAACAGCACTCGACTATCGATTCGGCCCTTACGGTAAAGGTGGTTTCCCCGCGGAATTCGCTCTCCGAGAGGATGTGCCCGCTTATTTTTTCCCTTATTTGATCTACAGGGTCAGGTGGGGAGGTCATACGATCGGGGGACCCTCGTTATCTATTTTCTTCTGAATTTTCATGACGGCGTCAATAAGGGCCTCGGGCCTCGGGGGACAGCCGCCAACATAAACATCCACCGGAAGGAACTCGTCTATTCCCTGAACAACGGCGTAACTGTCAAAAGGTCCGCCGCCGCATGTACACGACCCCATCGCTATTACCCACTTGGGCTCGGGCATCTGCTCGTAGATCCTTCTGCAGACCGACGCCATCTTGTAGGTTATGGTCCCGGAAACTATCATCAGATCCGCCTGTCTCGGCGAAAACCTCACGGCTTCGGCCCCGAACCTCGCGATATCGAACCTAGAGGAGAAAGTCCCCATCATCTCAATAGCGCAACAGGCAGTACCGAAAGCCATGGGCCACAGGCTGTTTTTCCTTCCCCAGTTGGCAACTGCAGAGATCTTGGTCGTGAGAAAACCGTCTCCGCCAAGAAGTGGTCCGCTGCTTACTCCCATTCCAAAGCTCCTTTCTTGAGAACGTAAAAGTACCCGCCGATTACAACAACAAGAAACGCCAGCACCTCAATAAGCGCCACCATGCCAAGCTCCCTGAACACTACCGCCCAGGCTACAAGGAACACGATTTCTATGTCAAACAGTATGAAAAGGGCTCCTATGAGGTAATACCTGAGCGAAACCTTCTCTCTCGCGTCTCCTCTGGGAACCATTCCCGATTCATACGGAATCAGCTTGCGCCAGCTTCCGTATCTTTTCGGACCCAGCAGATAGGAAACGGACAGAAGCGCCGCGGCCAGAACGATCGCTATTACTATTATCAGGAGGACGGGAACATACTGGTCTAACACAACACAAACAAGGTTAGTATCAGGGGATGAATTGTCAAGGAAATCTCCCGTTTCCTCGATCATGTTTTTACGGTCAGCAATGGGAAAATACCTGTAAAACGGTTAACATATCCCGGGTTGTAGAAATATGGAAAAAGACATCGCAAAAGCATACGAACTTGTGAGCAATTCCAATGAGATCGTCGTCCTTACAGGGGCGGGAATCTCGGCTGAAAGCGGCATTCCTACGTACAGGGGAGAAGAAGGGCTCTGGAGGAATTACGATCCCCACGAGCTTGCAACACCCGAGGCCTTTTTCAGAAATCCCAAGTTGGTGTGGGAGTGGTATGACTCAAGAAGGGCTATAATGAAAAACGCCAAGCCCAATCCCGGCCACTTCGCGATAACCGCGCTTGAGAAGGAAAAAAAGGACTTCACGCTGATAACGCAAAACGTAGACGGCCTTCACTTTGCGGCCGGAACCCGAAACGTAATAGAACTTCACGGAAGTCTCTGGGAAATCAAATGCACGGAATGTGAAAAGGTAGAAAAAAACTACCAAGTGCCTATTCCGGAACTCCCCCCTGAGTGCGATGTCTGCGATGCGGTAATGAGGCCGAACACCGTGTTGTTCGGAGAAATCATCCCGATGGAGAGAATAGACAGATGCCTGTTCGCCATAGAGCAATGCGACCTTCTGCTGATAGTGGGGACTTCAGGAGTGGTTGAACCGGCGGCTTCGATGGGACTCATAGCGAAGAAAAGCGAAAAGCCTGTAGTCGAAATCAACGTCGAGATAACCCCGGGCACGGGTCTTTACGACGCAAGCGTAATGGGAAAATCGGGAGAAATACTTCCCCTGCTGGTAGAATCCGAAACCTCCAGAAACCGTATGTAACCAAGATCAGTCTGGATTTCCAGAGCCTGGATGAGAGAATTTATCCAGAAAGAATTCGCTAAGCCGTAGCAAGATTAGGCGCCTCCGCACACCTCACCATACTGCTGCAACGACCACCGTCAACTGACTGCCAAGCTTGAAAGACAAAGCACATAAAGTACTTTTTAGTACTAGAGGGTAGAGAAGGAAAATGTCTGTCCTGAGGAAAAGGAAAAGCCGCTGTTTTTGGGGTGAATTAACGTTGCGATGCCTGTGGATATTGCTGGCATTGGTTGCGATGCTTGGTTTTGCGGGCTGCGGAGGCGGTGAGAGTTCATCCTCCGCAAGTTCCACCGGAACCTCGTCGCCTCAGGTGAGACACCCCCGCCAGAACCGGTTGAACCGCCACCCCCGCCAGAACCGGTTGAACCGCCACCCCCGCCAGAACCGGTTGAACCACCTCCTCCGTCAGAGCCGGTTGAACCACCTCCTCCGTCCACCGGTTGAACCAAGCCGCCACCTCCACCGCCACCTCCACCTCCACCTCCGCCTCCGCCTCCGCCTACTCCGTCCTGCAGCAGCAGGAGTGAACCATGGAAGGAAAATTTCTTTTGTCCCAGCAAGAACTTTCGTCAATATTGCGCAGATCTGAGTAAAGCCTTCAGTACAAGCGCCAGACAGGGTACACGAGTGGATGAAAACAACTGGCTTCGGTCCTGGAGCCACGAAACCTACCTCTGGTACGATGAAATCGAAGATGTGAATCCGGCCTGCTGCACTACTGCTGAGTACTTTCAGCTAATGAAGACAAACGAGACGACATCTTCTGGAAATCCAAAGGACAGGTTCCACTTCTCACGATCCACCAGGGAATACCGGCAACTCGCCAATGAGGGGATTGCGGTCGGATACGGCGCCAGATTCAGGGTTCTGCAAAGTACGCCTCCGCGAAATGTAGTAGTGCAATATACTGAACCCGGCTCTCCAGCGACCGCGACCGGCGTCAACCTTGTGCGCGGCACACAGATCCTCGGCGTTGACGGCATTGATATAGTAAATTCCACCGATGCGAATGAGGTAAGTAGGATAAACGCCGCCTTGAATCCATCGGACGGCGATACGCACACGTTCACGGTTAAGGACCCCGGCTCATCTTCAGTGGAACGCTCAGTCACAATGACTGCCGGGGAAATAACGACGCATCCGGTACAGAACGTCAAAGTGATAACAACTTCCGAAGGCGACCGTGTAGGTTACATGCTGTTTAACGACCACAACGACCCGGCGGCGCTGCCGCTTATAAACGCCGGCAACACGTTTCTTGAAGGAGACGGTATCGATGATCTCGTACTTGATCTTCGCTATAATCCTGGCGGATTCCTCTACATCGCGCAGATCATAACGTCGATAATAGCCGGGTCTGCGGGCGATGGGAAAAACTTCACAACAATTGAGTATAACGACAAAATAGACAATGTATCCCGTCCCTTTGCCAACGCGTTCGAAGATGAAAACGGTACTCGGCACCAACTGCCGGACCTTGATCTTCCGCGTCTGTTCGTCCTGACTACTTCCGAAACCGCCTCGGCAAGCGAACTGATCATCAACAGTTTGCTCGGCATCAACATAGATGTAATCAGAATCGGTTCAAGCACACGCGGCAAGTACCACGGTTTCGTTTCGACGGATAATTGCGGCACGACTTATTCCACCATCCAGCTAAGGGTGGTTAATGATAAGGGGGTTGCCGATTATGATGACGGTTTCTCGCCAACCTGTTCCGTTGCGGATAATGATTATGACCACCAGCTAGGCGACCCGGAGGAAATCCTTCTCAAAACGGCTCTCGCTCATCAGGCCGACGATGCGTGTCCTTCCTCAAGTTCGGCTCAAGTTCGACGGATCACAACGGAAAGTTCCCAAGAAGGGCCGTTATCAATTGATCCCGTTCCCTCGCCATATTCCGATATGCCGGGGCTGATTCTCAATCAGTAAGTCTTTGAATAAATCCGATTTTGTACCTTCTCCTTGCCCAAATTTGCAGCACTGCGCACTGTAACTTTCAAAGGCTACGCATGTGCCTTGATAAATTAAGACCATTTGATGATAATCTAAACCTGCCTAACCCCACTGGACTCTTAATCATAAAGGAGAACTATCGTGCCCAAAAGAAAAAACTGCCTTTCCCTACACAGATTCACCTCGAAACGCCTGCTCGCGATATGCTTGGCGCTACTCGGAATATCAGTTTTTCTAGGTTGCGGCGACACCTATGAGACAGTCTCAGCAGAAGAACCGGTGTTTCTTCCCAGTGATATCTTCGTAGATACCTGCGCCGACATCAGCAAAGCCTACTATAAAAGTATCTCTTCTCCTGGCATTTACGCAGATGAAAACAACTGGCTTCGGTCCTGGAGTCACGAAACCTATCTCTGGTACGATGAAATCATAGATCAGGATCCCGCCTGCTGCAGCACTCCCGTCTACTTTGACTTGATGAAGACCTTTGAAACAAATACTTCCGGAGCTCCCAAGGATAGATTTCATTTCACCATACCTACTGCGGAATTTCTGGCGAACAGACAAAGCATTGATATAGGATACGGCGCCGAGTTCGTCCTTATGCGAGCCGCCCCGCCGCGAGATGTAAGGATCGCTTACACAGAACCCGGTTCGCCGGCTACCGCTCCCGAGGTTAATCTTTCCCGCGGCGCCCAGATTCTCGAGATCGACGGTGAGAGGGTGTTAGATTCGAGCAACATAACCGTACTAAACAACGGCCTGTTTCCACGCACAGTGGGCGAGAGCCACACGTTCACCGTCTTGGACCTCGGATCACAAACTCCCCGCACGGTAACAATGACTTCCGTGGAAATAACTTCTCATCCGGTTCAGAACGTAAGAGTCCTGACCACTTCCAGCGGAGACAGTGTAGGTTACATGTTGTTTAACGCTCACAACGCACCTGCTGCGGCAGCTATCATAGAAGCGGGCAAATATCTTAAAAACGCAGGCATCCATGACCTGATCGTTGATCTTCGCTATAACGGTGGCGGACTTGTCTATGTAGCGCAGATATTATCGTCAATGGTCGCCGGAACTGAGAAAGAGGGACTTATTTTTGAAGAGTTTGAGACAAACGGCAAGATCCCATCGGAAAGCTGGGAGTTCACTTTTGAATTTGCGGCGGATGACATAATTGGTGATACAGATTTGACGGTTCCCAGTCTCGGCTTGCCGCGCCTGTTTGTTCTTACAAGCCCTCGAACCTGCTCAGCAAGCGAATCAGTCATAAACAGCTTGCTCGGCATCGACATAGAAGTAATCCGAATCGGGACGGCTACCTGCGGCAAACCCCATGGCTTCCTTCCTGCAGAGAACTGCGGAACTGTTTATCATTCAATTAACTTCAGGGGAGTAAATGCCAAGGGCGAGGCGGATTTCGAAGATGGTTTTACTCCGCACTGCCAAGCTGCAGAAGACTTCAACCACCAGCTCGGTGACCCCGAGGAAATTCTTCTCAAAACAGCTCTTGTCTATAGAGCCAGCGGCACTTGTCCTACTGAAGAAGAAGGCAGCAGAACCATCGGTCCGTCATTGGAGTCGTCCGGTGAACCAATTTCCAGGCCTCCCGGGTTCTCAGGGAAGATAGTTGAACCCGAGATTCTGAATTAAACTGACCCCTGATAAGGGTCGAAGTCTGTATCGTTGTCCGAGTTTCTTGTTGAGGAACTGATAGATGATTTGGATTTTTTGCCAGACAGTTTTTGCGGCTGCGGCGATGCGCCTTACCGCCTCACGTCGCATATCTCCATGGCTACTTTTATTGCCTGAATCATGCTCTCGGGCCGGGCCGCGCCTTTCCACGCTATGTCAAAAGCGGTTCCGTGGTCAGGAGAGGTCCGCAGTATAGGCAATCCCAAGGTGACGTTAACCCCTGTATCGAAAGAAAGCATCTTGAAGGGCACAAAGCCTTGGTCGTGGTACATGGCGACCACCAGATCCCACTTGCCACGAAGAGCATCGTAGAAAAGAGTGTCCGCGGGAAGGGGACCCTCGACCGATATTCCTTCTGCCCTCGCCCTCTCAAGAGCCGGAATGATATGGTCCTGCTCCTCATTTCCGAAAGACCCCGACTCTCCAGCGTGCGGGTTTAACCCACAAACAACTATCTTGGGATCCTCGACGCCGAATCTTTTCTTGAGTTCTCGGGCGGATATGGAGACGGTCACATAAACGCTTTCTTCCGTAATCATGTCCGGAACCTCGCGAAGGGGAACGTGTATCGTTACGGGCGCGACGCGGAATCTCGTTCCTTCAAAAAGCATTACCACGTTTTCAGAACCAGTGAGGTCCATAAGCATCTCCGTATGTCCCGGGTAAGGAGAACCGGCCATATGTATGGATTTCTTGCTTATTGGGGCCGTAACTATAGCGTCAACCTCTCCCGCAAGTGCCATGGCCACGGCCTTTTCTATGCACACAACAGATGCCCTGCCCGCTTTTTCAGATCTCACGCCCGCTTCAATATCCCCCAGGGAGAAATCCGTGGGGTCTATAATAGACAGGGGACCGCCTTTTCCGAACTCGCCGTTAGCTCTCTCGAGCACCGGTTCGCTTCCGACAAACACGATATCGTATATATCCTCGAAGAAACCGTCGTAAAAAGCCCTTATGCAGACCTCGGGGCCTATTCCGTTGGGGTCTCCCATCGTTACAGCTATTTTTGATTTTCCGCTCACGAAAACACCTCTTGATTTCTCTCCAGCTAGATAAGACCGTCTTTGTCCTTCGATACTTTCGGGAAAAGCTCCGTTACGTTCTCAAAAACAACCTGAGTAAATTCCTCAAGGGGCAGTCCTCTGAGCTTCGAAATAAGCCTGGCCACGTGAACTACATTGCACGGCTCATTCGGTTTCCCCCTCTGGGGCACCGGCGCCAGGTAAGGAGAATCCGTCTCGTAAAGAAGCCTCTCAATGGGGATTCTGGCCGCCGCGTCCCTTACTTCCTCTGCCCTCTTGAAAGTCACTATGCCCGAGAAGGAAATAAAAAAACCGAGATCAAGGTACTTCTCCGCCGTTTCGTAATCCCCTGAAAAACAGTGAATAACTCCGGGCCTCTGACCAAGGTCGGCCCCCCGGAGCATCGAAAGCAGCTCCTCCTCCGCGTCCCTTACGTGAACCACGAAAGGAAGATTGCGTCTCTTCGCAAGCTCCATGTGCGCCTCAAACGACCTTATCTGATCTTCCCTGGGGGAATTCATGTAGTGATAATCAAGCCCGGTCTCTCCAATCGCCACTACCTTCGGGTCTTCGGCCATTCCCTCAAACTCCCGCATCACCCCTTCATTAAAGCTGGAAGCTGAGTGCGGGTGGATTCCGACCGAGACGTAAACCCCCCTGTATTTCCTCGAAAGCTCTATGGTGGAAAGCGAAGACTCAATTCCCGTCCCGATGGATATGATCTTCCCGACTCCCTCGGCCGCGGCTCTTGACACAGCGCCCACGGGGTCTTCAATGCTAAGCAGATGGGCATGGGAATCGACCAGCATGCGATCTATTTCTTCTCCTTAAGGAGACCCGTTACCTCGTCGAGAAACTCGTTTACGTCCTTAAATGACCTGTAGACCGAGGCGAACCTTACGTACGCGACCTGATCGATATCATAAAGTTTGTCTATCAGCTTTTTCCCTATCTCCTCACTTGATATCTCCCGCTCTCCCCTCTCAAGAAGCTCCTTTTCAAGACCGGAGACAAAATCCTCTATGACCTCAGTACTTACCGGCCTTTTCTCGCATGCCTTGCGCATTCCGGCTATTATCTTGTTGCGGTCAAACTCCTCCCTGCGCCCGTCCTTTTTAACTACCATGACTTCGGCGTGGTGGATTCTTTCATAGGTGGTGAATCTCTCCTGGCAGTCGTTGCACTCCCTGCGCCGTCTGACGGAAAAACCGTCTTTCCCTTCCCTTGAGTCAACTACTCTGGTGTCATCAGATTTGCAGAAAGGACACTTCATTTCTCATCCGCCGAGCCTGTGACCGTAAACGGGAAAACGCAGGCACAGTTCCTTCACGTCTTCCTTTATTCTATCGAGGATCTTTTCGTTCTCGTGATTGTTAAAAGCTTCCATTATGAATCCCGATATCGCGTCGATCTCCGGTTCCTTCATTCCTCTTGTGGTAATCGCAGGGGTTCCGATCCTTACGCCGCTTGTAACCATGGGAGGACGGGGATCGAAGGGAATAGTGTTTTTATTGACCGTTATTCCCGCCTTCTCCAGGGTCTGTTCAACAACCTGCCCGGTAAACTCCGTTTCCGTGAGATCAACCAGCACCAGGTGGTTATCAGTTCCGCCCGAGACGAGCTTGAGACCAGCAGTTAGGAGATTTTCCCCGAGACGCTGCGCGTTTTTCACTATCTGGCGCTGGTACTCTAAGAACTCGGGCGTAAGAGCCTCCTTGAACGCAACGGCCTTGGCGGCTATGACGTGCATAAGCGGACCGCCCTGGGTTCCCGGGAAAACCCTGCTGTTTACGGTCTTCGCGTGCTCTTCCTTCATCATTACCATGCCGCCTCTCGGTCCGCGAAGGGTTTTATGGGTGGTGGTAGTCACGAAATCGCAGTGGGGCACGGGATCAGAGTGAAGTCCGGCGACCACAAGTCCCGCAGGATGCGCTATGTCCGCCAGCAAAAGCGCCCCGCACTCATCCGCTATGCTTCTGAATTTCGCGTAGTCCACGTCCCTCGGATAAGCGCTCCATCCGGCGATTATAAGTCCGGGAGAGTGTTCGAGGGCAAGCTCCCTCACCTCATCGTAATCAATCGTTCCCGTTTCTTTTGAAACCCCGTAGGCAACAACATTATAGAGGCGGCCGGAAAAATTAACGGGGTGCCCATGGGTAAGATGCCCTCCGTGATCAAGCCTCATTCCCAAGACAGTCTCTCCAGGCTTAAGCGCGGCGAAGAACACGGCCATATTCGCCTGGGCTCCCGAGTGTGGCTGCACATTAACGGCGTCAGCACCG
Source organism: Thermodesulfobacteriota bacterium (assembly GCA_964291665.2). Lineage (GTDB taxonomy): Bacteria > Desulfobacterota_D > UBA1144 > Nemesobacterales > Nemesobacteraceae > Nemesobacter. Next base: position 461,112 of record OZ219814.1, read on the forward strand.
AAAAGCTCAAGTGCCCTGTCGCGTGCCAGATCCTCGGCCACGTCAACGAATTCGCACCCCCCGTAATAACGCCTTCCGGGGAGACCCTCGGCATACTTGTTAGTAAGCACAGACCCCATGGCCTCCATGACGGCATCGCTCACGTAGTTCTCAGACGCTATCATCTCGAGTTTCCATTCCTGGCGCTGCGTTTCCATGCGGATAACTTCCGCTATCTGCTCATCAACCCCTATTAGATGGCTCATCTATTCACCTCGAAACGAAAAAGTATTTAGAAGATAGCCCCTCTGGGCAAAGTGCCGTCCGGCGCGGCGGCCCGTCGGTAATCCAGTATTCCGGAAAAAAATCGCACGATAATTGTGTAAATTTAAAGTGAGAAACCACGGGATATTTCATTTTTCCCGAGGAAAAGAATACCGAATGCCCCGGAAACCTCAATTTCGTCATAAATGCCGCTCGGGGGAGACAGAAAATCCCCTTGGGAGAGGATAAACACGGAGAGTGGGAACTGCGATGGTAAAAACCGCAAAACGAAACGGATACATAGAGATAAAAGGCGCCAGGGAAAACAACTTGAAGAACATAGATGTTCTGATCCCTCAAAACAGGTTCACTGTGGTGACCGGTCTCAGCGGCTCGGGCAAGTCATCCCTAGTACTTGACACCGTTTACAAGGAAGGACTCAGGAGGTACATCGACTGCCTTTCAACCTACGCGAGGCAGTTTATAGAAAAGGTCGAGCGCCCGGCTATGGACGACATAGAAGGTCTCCCGACCCCGATAGCTATTGAAAGCCGAAACAACGTCATAAACTCCCGTTCCACAGTAGGCACCACAACCGAAATATATGACTACATAAGACTTCTGTTCGCGAAAATCGGAAAAACCCGCTGCCCAGGATGCGGAGAGGAAGTGATGGAACACTCTCCCCAGTCCCTCACCCGGCTGCTGCTCGAAAAATTCCCGGGAGAAAGAGCCGTCATCTGCTTTGAGACCGAAGAGGACGCGGACCTCTCTCAATACATGAAAAAAGGCTATTCCCGCACCTACCGGGACGGAAAGACCCTGGACATGGAAAAGAGCATGGGGAACCCGGACGCAAAGACCCAGATAGTCACCGCGAGAACCGTTATAGACAAGCGGTCGAAATCGAGGATCACAGAAGCACTCGAGGCCGCTTTTTCCGAGAGCAGCCGGGCGTTTGTACACATCGTTTCAGGGCAGAGCCTGCGTTTCTCAAAAGAACTTCGCTGCGATCTTTGCGATATCGCGTTTGAAAAACCCTCCCCGAACACGTTCTCCTTTAACAGCCCCTACGGGGCTTGCGAGCGATGCAGCGGATTCGGAAGAAACCTGGAAATCGACCCCGAGCTCCTCGTTCCGGACCCCGGTCTCAGTCTCGCCGAAGGGGCGATAGAGCCCTTCACAAAAACTTCCTACAGAAGGCAGATGAGAAAACTGCTTGCCTTCGCCGAGGAGACGGGAATAGACACGGAAAAGCCCTTCTCGGAGCTTTCGGCGAGAGAGAAGGATCTCGTCTTAAACGGAGACGAGCACTACTACGGCGTGAAAGGGTATTTCAAAAGGCTTGAACGGAAAAATTACAAAACCCACATAAGGGTTTTTCTCTCGAGATACCGCTCCGCGTTTACCTGCGAGGACTGCGGGGGAAGCAGGCTCAAGGAAAAAGCCCTCAACGTGCGGATAGAGGGGAAAAGCATATTCCATCTCTCCGGGATGTCCGTAAAGGATCTGAAATCCTGGTTTGATCGCTTGACCCTGTCCGCTCATGAACTCGAGATCGTCTCTGACATAATGAAGGAAATAAACTCACGTCTGGATTTTCTTATCCACGTGGGACTTGACTACCTGACCCTCTCGAGGCTCACCCGCACCCTCTCGGGAGGAGAGGCGCAGAGGATAAACCTCGCCTGCCAGATGAGTTCGCGGCTTACCGAGACTCTGTATATTCTGGACGAACCCTCGATCGGTCTGCACGCAAGGGATATGAGCCGGCTTAATTCGCTGATAAGAGAACTCCGGGGAAGAAATAACACTATCATACTCATAGAGCACGATCTTGACACCGTAAAGTCCGCCGACTACATAGTGGAGCTCGGTCCCCGGGCGGGAGACGGCGGGGGAGAGGTCGTGTACCAGGGGACCCTGAAGAGTTTTCTGCGTTCGGCGAAGAACTCGACCACGAAAAAATACCTCGCAAACAAAAAGAAAATAGAAGTTCCCGGTTCCCGCAGAAAGGCCACCGGCAATTCAATAGACGTAATCGGCGCAAGCGAAAACAACCTTAAGAACATAGACGTTTGTTTTCCCCTCGGAACTCTCACGTGCGTAACCGGGGTATCGGGATCGGGGAAAAGCTCGCTTGTAAACGACATACTGTACAACGCCCTTCTAAGAAAATTCAGAAGAAAAACCGAGAGGGTCGGAAAACACGAACGCATAGAAGGCACAGAATGTATAGATGACGTGATAATTCTTGATCAGGCGAGCATAGGAAGAACCTCGAGATCAAATCCCGCCACTTACATAAAGGTTTACGATGACATACGCAAAATCCTCGCCGGACACTATCAGGCGAAGCTCCGCAAACTCACCCCGTCACATTTTTCCTTCAACGTGAGGGGAGGCCGCTGCGAGAAATGCATGGGGGAGGGAAGCCACAGGGTCGAGATGCATTTTCTCGCCGACGTCATGGTGACGTGCGAGGAATGCGGAGGAAAAAGGTTCGGAAAAGAAGTGCTAGGCTATAGGTACAAGGGAAAAAACATAGACGACATACTTAATCTCACCGTCGATCAGGCCATGGCTTTCTTCTCGGGAAGCCCGGCCGTTACCAGAAAGCTCAAGGTTCTAAGGGACGTCGGATGCGGCTACCTGAGGCTTGGACAGCCCGCGACGACGCTGTCGGGAGGAGAGGCGCAGAGGATAAAGATAGCCCGGGAACTCTCGAAAAAAGAAAAAAACAATATCCTCTACATCCTTGATGAACCTACCGTCGGACTTCACATCGACGACATAGGAAAACTCCTCGACGTTCTTAACAGGCTTGTCGACGCCGGTAACAGCGTAATAGTCATAGAGCACAACCTTGAGATGATAAAATGCGCGGATTATGTGGTTGACCTCGGACCTGAGGGAGGAGACAGCGGGGGACATATAGTGGCCTCCGGTACTCCGGAACAGATTGCTTCGGTAGAAAACTCCTATACCGGAGAACACCTGAGGCCGCTTCTCGGTTAGCCGGATTATATATTTTTTCGACATGGGGTAGAATAGAACCTTAAAAATAATCTTGCCGGAGAGAAAAAATGCTTGCAGACAGAAAAATACCTTTCAGCGAATCCAAGGAAGAAGAGTGGGGAATTCTTAAACAGAAAGCCGAGGGCGGCATAGAGCTTATGCTCGAAGACTCTCAGAGATGGTTCTTGGCCACTACAGAAGGTGACGGAATCAGGATAACTTCCGCCGAGAAAAATGTACGGCCGCTTGCCGTTCGCGAACCACCGCTTATCAAGTTTGATGAGTTCAAAAGAGTGGCGGAAGTCTATAATGACTCATTCTTCGGTGGCATAGGGGACCTCTCGGCAAGACTCGAGACTCACAAGTCAAGCCCGAACATGCGGTATCTCTTCATGTTGATTTACTACCTGATCTAGATAGCCCGAAGGCAGATAAACACATTAAAGATCGCTCGCATTCAAGGAAATTACCCGGATCAGGCCCTTTGCTGCTGAGCGGGGAACGGCTTAAGAACTTCTTCAGGCTAATTCAAAAAACCAATTTGAGTTAGCTTGAACTGTCCCTCGCTTCTCGTATTACGATTAATCGTAATTTCTCTGCGGAACTTATAAGAAAACACTAAAGCGGCTCTCTCAGAACACTAAAATCAGGTGGGCGGGGATTTGGCTCCGGCGGCAGGGCTCGAACCTGCGACCCGATGATTAACAGTCATCTGCTCTGCCAACTGAGCTACGCCGGAACTGTAGAAAATAGAAAAAACCCAAGGAGTAGTTAATTTTATATAGATAAGAAAAACAGTCAACAAATCTAATACCGAGTAAAAATGGCCGAAAAAGAAGAAAAAAAGCCGGAGAAAATGAGTTCATCTCTTCCAGTACCTTCAAACTCCCTGCAAAGCTATCTGGCACAGATCAGGGACTACCCTGTTTTGAGCAGGGAAGAAGAATACGAACTCGCGATGAGACACAGGGAAACGGGCGATCTTGAGGCCGCCAGAAAACTGATCGTATCAAACCTGAAGTTCGTCGTGCGTATTGCAAACGAATACAAAAACTACAATGTAAACACTCTGGATCTTATCCAGGAAGGCAACATAGGACTCATGAAGGCCGTAAGAGGCTTTGATCCCACCAAGGGATACCGCCTCATCTCATACGCAGTCTGGTGGATAAGAGCATACATACAGAACCACATAATGAAGAGCTGGAGCCTAGTAAAAGTCGGGACGAACCAGTCGCAAAGAAAGCTCTTCTACAAACTCAGGTCGACGAAAAACAAAATCGAAGCCACAGGAGCCGAGATGGGGGAGGATATTTACTCCGAGATAGCCAAGGAACTCGACGTGCCTGACAGCCAGGTAATCGAGATGGACCGGATAATGTCCGGAAAAGACCTGTCTCTTGACGCAACCATAGAAGGCAGCACTGAACGTACCTATGTTGACATGCTGGGGGACACGTTTGATCAGGAGCAGTTCCTCGAAGATTCCCAGACCCGCCCGCTTGTGGCCAAGAAGATAAAAGAAGCCCTGGCAAACCTAAAAGACAGGGAAAGATACATTATCGAAAGACGGATTCTCACCGATTCTCCCGAAACTCTTGAAAAGCTTTCCCGCAAATTCGGCATCTCAAGAGAACGTGTAAGACAGATAGAAAAAAACGCTCTTAACAAGATCAGGAAGGAATTCCAAAAAGAGCATTTTCACGTATAGAATCTTCTGGGCAAGTATAAATCTGAGAGGATTTTTGCCCGTAACACTCTGAAATTTCTAACTATTCATAATCCTTTCATTTTTTAACCGCAGTTTTAAATTCTAGTTGAATTAGTACCCGAATTATAATATCTTCTATAGTAAGTACCGTGGTTTTTTATTCCCAACAGCAAATCTAATTAATAGGAGTTACGAAATGAATAGATCTATAACCATTGCCTCTTTTTTACTCGTTCTGATACTGGTTCCTTTTTCATCAAACGCCCAGAAGTTGTATATAAGCACTGAGTTGGGACTCGGTATAGGGAATTCTTTGGATACCGACGCGAGTGATACTGATTTCGGCACGCTGTGCGATCAACACTTAAATCCAAAGGGCGATAACCATTTTGACCCTGGCGTATGTTCTTCCGAGACATCAGTCTGGAATAATAGCTTTGACGGGGCAACGGGAGTAATCGCCGGCGTCGCTTTGGGCGTCAGCACAGATTTCGGCGCGAGAATTGAAGCCGAGTATTTTTATTTCGGCGCGCAATACGATACGACATCCTCGGTTGTTGGAGGAGGGGGAGATATTGCGGATAAAGCAGATCAGGAACTTGTCCGTTCTGATGAGCGCATAGGAGCGGTAAATATAAACAGTCTGTTTCTAAACGTTTACTATGACCTTCCGGTCTCCGGGAAACTCCGTCCTTACATCGGAGGTGGTGTGGGTTTCGGAATGGCCGAAGTGGAATTTGACGCTGTTTGGGCCCGTAACATAAACCCGGATGTAATTACGACCGCGGATGATGCGGAATATTTGGGTTCTGATCCCGCCAACGAAGAAGGGGATCGCCAAGCTCTGCATCAAAGAATCGCCGGCACCACGAGCACGGCAAGCCATACTCTTGAAGATACGGTGCTCGGTTACCAAGCGGTGGTCGGAGTGGATTATATGCTGACCGATAGTGCCTCAATCGGAGTCAAGGGACGCTGGGTCCAGTACGCCAAGTTCAGCGGCGGAGATGTATGGGACCAGTTACGCGGTCACGCCCCAAATAATGGCCCGGGAACAAACACAGTTGACTATACAATTGAGACTGACGACTTAAGCGCATTCGGAGTCAGTCTGGTAATGAAATATGCGTTCTGATTTCCGTTTTCTCAAAGCGAAGCGGAAACAATCTAGCGGATCGAGGTCCCTTATGGTTTGTGGGATATGGCGGTGGCTTCATGTAAAAGTGAAGGCATAGGGCCAGTCACCGTGAATTCATAGGGGACCCTCGATTCCGCTTCAGAGAAAAATCCGAGTTTCACTTTTACAATCACCTTTTCTAGGACCTTTAAATACCCCATATTCGTCCCCCCTCTATTAATTTTCTGAGCAAAGAGCAACTCTTCAAAGGTTTGAGTTCTCAAACCAGTCTGATGGATTTGTTGAACTCAGAACCGGCGAATTATTGCCAAACGGGCAGTGGAAAGCCTGTTTTCAATTTCGTAGGATGCGGCCCTTCTGGGAGTTTCGGGTCCACAGCAGCGGTTATTCGCGGAACGGTTAACAAGGTGAGTGCTCTCTCCGAAATCCAGATACAGGCCCTCGAATCTCAAAGCCCAAACATCGGACAACGCGGCTTCCGCGCCAACTCCGACCACCCAGCCCACTTCCGTTGAATCCTTGCTGAAAGAATCATCGGGATCCACCATAGAGCCAGAATCACTGGAATCAATATCGGTTACCGAGTTGCTGATGCCGGCAAAAGCCAGCCCTCCCGTAATAAATACCGTTACACGGCCGATTCCTTGTTCAACTCCCCCGCGGGCAGAAACGATCCACGAGAACTCCGATTCGGCAGTTTCGTCCAAGCCTTCGGGATCAAGCTTGTTAGTCGATGCCGACACGTTGGTCAATGCCCCATCAAGCTCCATTCTCAGGGTCAAACCACCAACATCGAATTTTCTCCCTACAAGAACTCCGCCGACAAAGCCCGTATCGTCATATTTGGAAACCGAACCGGGATTACCCCAGTCAGCAAAGCCATCAACATCTGTTATCCGATTCTTCATAAAAACAGGACCGGCAAAGACACCCGCGTAATTGTCGAAGCGCACAAGCCCGGTTTCGTTCTGTGTAGAATGATCCTCGGTTTCGCTCTGCGTTAGATCATCCGGCACGACACCCGAAAAACCGGCATTCGGAATGATCAAAAACCCCAGCAGAAAAACTGCTAAACTGGCGGCCAAAAGCTTTGCTCTAGAGGTTTCCATCAAAACAAGATTTGCAAAGAAATTAATTATCTCTTTCATATGAGATTTCCCAAGTGGCCAAGCATCTTCGGTATATTACCGGGGATATTTCCGCCGGCCTGCGCCATCTCAGCACCCCCGCCACCTTTTCCGCCGACAATCCCGGCAAGCTCCTTTACGATTTTCCCAGCATGATAACTGTCGGCAAGATCCTTGGTGATACCGACAAGAATAAAAACCTGACCTCCGTTCTCAGCGGCAAGCACAGCGATCCCGTTATTCATTTTCCCCTTTAGGTAATCCCAAAGAGAACGCAGTTCTGCAGGCTTCGAAACGGAAACTTTGACCCGAAGGAGATTGACTCCTCCCATATCCTCAACTTTGTCAATCAGCCCGGCGGCCGTTTCTACAATAGTCCTCGCCCTGGAAGATTCGATTTCCGCCTGGAGCCGGGCATTTTCATCAATCATTCCGGCAAGTCTGGAAAGAAGTTCGGAACGGGGGGCGTTAAGGGTGGTGGAGAATTCGTTCAGGATATTTTCCTGCCCTTTCATGTAATTCCATGCCGCCTGACCGCTTACGGCCTCGATTCTCCTTACTCCGGCAGAAGACGCGCTCTCAGACATTATCTTCACCATTCCTATCTCACCCGAAGCCCCGACATGGGTACCGCCACAAAGCTCCTTGCTGTAGTCCCCTATCATTACCACTCTCACCTTGTCGCCGTATTTCTCTTCAAATATAGCGGTGGCCCCGTCCTTTATGGCTTCGTCATATGAAACATCTTCTTTCGTCACTACCGTGTCGTCACGCCTTATTCTCTCGTTAATAATCTGCTCTATAGAATCGAGTTCCTTCTTTTCAATCGCAGAATAGTGGCTGAAATCAAACCTGAGCCTGTCAGGCCCGACGAACGATCCCGCTTGGTTGACGTGGGTACCGAGGACTTCCTTTAAAACGGCGTGAAGCACATGGGTTGAGGTATGATGAGCCATAACCCCCTGTCTGAACACGGGGTCAACCTCCATGTGCACCTGGTCACCAACTTTTGCATTTCCCTTCTCGACAATGACATTGTGGATGAGAAACGTGGGGGTGAGCTTTTTCGTATCGAGGACTTTCGCTTGAAATCCCGGCCCGACAATTTTGCCCCTGTCCCCGGTCTGTCCGCCCGACTCCCCGTAAAAAGGGGTGATATCGGTAATTATCTGGGCTTCCTGGCCCTCCCAAGCTGTGTCGGAAATCTCCCCCTGGCTTATTATTCCAGTAACCGCGCCTTCGGAAGATAGGGTCTTGTAGCCAACAAATTCTGTTGTCATTTCTGCGGCAAGCTCAAGCAGAAGAGACGCAAGATCGGTTTCACCCATGCCTCCACGGGCTTTTCTTGACTTGGTTCTCTGCTTCTCCATTTCTTTCTCAAAGCCCTGAAGGTCAATATCTATACCCTCGTTTCTAGTTATGTCTTCGGTAAGGTCGACCGGGAACCCGTACGTATCGTAGAGACTGAAAACCACCTTGCCGGGGAGTTTCTTCTTTTTCCCGAGCTTTGCGATTTCCTGGTTAAGAAGTTCAAGTCCTCTGTCCACTGTCTCGAGGAATCTCTCCTCCTCGCTTTTTACAACCTGGGATACAAAATCCCCCTTTTCCCTGATCTCAGGATAGGCATCCGCCATGATCCCCTCAACCGCGGGCAGGACCCTGTAGATAAAGGGTTCGTCTATCCCCAGAAACTTCGAGTGGCGGACAGCTCTTCTGAGTATTCTCCTGAGAACATATCCCCTGCCCTCGTTTGACGGGAATACTCCGTCCGAGATGAGAAAGGCAACCGCTCTTGAGTGATCCGCCATAACCCTCATCGCGACCTCGGTCGAGCGGTCGGTGGAATAATCTTTTCCGGAAAGCTCCTCTATTTTGCCTATTATTCCTCTTAAAAGGTCGGTCTCATAGTTGCTTCGCACTCCCTGAAGAACCGCCGCAAGTCTTTCAAGTCCAAGCCCCGTGTCAATGCTGGGACGAGGAAGAGGAGTCATCTCTCCCTTCTCGTTTCTCTCAAACTGCATGAACACGAGATTCCAGAGCTCAAGGTAACGATCGCACTCGCATCCGACTGCACACCCCGCTTTCCCGCAGCCAAGTGATTCTCCCTGGTCTATCAGTATCTCGGAACACGGACCGCACGGACCCGTATCCCCCATTGACCAGAAATTGTCTTTCTCCCCCATCCTCACGATCTTTTTCTTGGCAACACCGATATCCTTGTTCCAGATCTCAAAAGCCTCGTCGTCGTCCTTATAAACCGTGACCCAGAGTTTTTCCTTGGGAAGCCCATAAACGTTGGTCATAAGATCCCATCCATAATTGATGGCTACTTCCTTGAAGTAGTCGCCAAAGGAAAAATTCCCAAGCATTTCGAAAAAAGTGTGGTGTCTCGCCGTATACCCGACATTGTCAAGATCGTTGTGCTTTCCCCCGGCCCTGAGGCACTTCTGGGAAGAAACCGCCCTTTTGAAATCCCTGGTCTCGTTCCCAGTGAAAACATTCTTGAACTGAACCATCCCGGCGTTGGTAAAAAGGAGGGTCGGATCGTTCTCCGGTATAAGAATGGAACTGCGGACCGGTTCGTGCCCCCTCTGGGAGAAATAGTCGATAAACTCTCTTCTAATTTCGTGTCCTTTCATCTAGCAACCCCCCGGGACGCAAAACGGGGAACCCCAACTGTCTGCAGTACAGGTTGTTCAGCCCGGATGAGAAAATATAACAGGAATGGTAGAAAACTGAATTGAAAGAGCAGAGCGAAGCAAGGAAAGAGCGCTATCTTCCGGTCCGCTGCAACGCTTCTTCCTCAACCCCGGTAACGGCGTAACAGAGATTCCCATTAACCTTTTCACGTCTCACTTCGAGATAATCGCTCGCCCCCTCGCGGAAGCCGGTCGTAACGAATACACTCCAAGCCCTTGCTCCATTGCAAAGAGCCTTGGCCTCATCCACAAATGGTTTTGCAAGCGCAAAAACGTCTGATTCACCTGACACCGACAAATCAGTCGAGGAAATGCCCATCTTAAGCTTTATATCCGACCGGGCAGATACTTTCTGTCCATCGACCACCCCGGCGAAAAGCTGCATTATCTCAACCGCGCAGCATACGCAACTGAGCTTTGCTGTGGGTCCGAGATTGGGATCGGGGTTGGTGAAAAAAGCTACGACCTCATCGCGGAGTATAGACTCTACGGTTCCTCCAAAGGAGGCTATGGTGGTTGAAACGGATTTTCTGTAATCAGCCGTAAGGGAGTTGATGCTGGATGGCGAAATACCTTCAATCAGGCTTTCAAAATCCGCAATCTTCACGACAAGTATGCTGATATCCGTCTTCTTCCCCTCGGAATCCGCAACTTCGGTAACGGCAGAAGGAACCTCTTCTACAAGTTCGACATCCTCTTCATCAGAAACATGCACGATTTCCACCAGGCCCTCATCAAAAGAATCTTCAGGGGCCTCAAATGAAGAAGTCTCGGGGGTCTCAAATGAAGAAGTCTCAGAAGACTCTTCCTGGTTTAAGACTATCTTAGGACGGAAATCCGTCTGCAATTCAGCAGAACGCTCAAAGTCCGCATCCCCCGAATCCTCCGTTTCGTCCCGGTCAGCCGACCCGCCTTCAAGCGAAGAGGCCATTTCGTTGAACTCACGGCAGAGCCACTGAACTCCTGCCCCAGCAATGAGCGAAGATCGCCCGTCAAGACGGACCGAGTAATCTCCGCTGGCAACGGAACCTACGGCTTCAGAAAATTCCCCCAAAAACCTGAACGCCCGATCACTTATAAAACGTATTAGGGAGGTAAAAACAATCGCTATCAGGGAAGCGAAAATGAGGCTCCAGAGTAAAGCGTCAAGGTAGAACTGCTTGCCAACAGAACTTCTCAGCCCCAAAAGGACAGTCTTTCCCTCAGGGCCCTTGAGGGTGAGCTTCTCAAAGCCTTTGTCATCCTGAAAACCGAAACTCTTCTCAAGCACCCCGTTATGATCAAGGAGCCTTACGTATCCCACATCATTTCTCGTATCAAGAACGCTTCTCGCACGGTCGGCGAAAAACTCCTCCTCGCCGAACACCTCTTCCATCTCCGCGACTCTGAGGTCGGCGTACCTCTCCGGGAAATAAAAATACTGGAACGCGAAAACCACCAAGAATGAAAGCAAAAGACAAAGGATAAATACGGGAAAGAATGGAACTAGATTGAAAGATTTTTTCCGGTTTTTCAAAGGACTCAAGGTAAATTTCCGTCTAACTCATCCAGGAGGACAACATGCCGGTAAAGGTATTCAGTAATTATAATAGGAGAAAAATAAAAAACTAGTTTTACGGGAAACCGCTCAGGCGGGAACTACGGAAACCTTTGTTCTGCCCTTTCCGGATTTCTGAAATTTCACAACCCCGTCAGACATCGCGAATATCGTGTAATCCTTTCCAAGCCCCACGTTCAGACCAGGCTTGATGCTGGTACCGCGCTGCCTTACTATTATGTTCCCCTTGACAACCGGCTGGCCCCCGAATTTCTTTACGCCAAGCCTTCTGCCTATTGAATCCCTTCCGTTTTTGGAACTTCCGCCGCCTTTTTTGGTCGCCATGCTTACTCGCCTCCGCGAATCAAGCGCTTATGCTTGTAATCTCGACGCTGGTCAGGTTCTGGCGATGGCCCGCCTTTTTCCTGTACCCTTTCCTTCTTTTGAACTTGAAGACTACTATCTTCTCGCCCTTTTTCTGTCTTACTATTCTACCCTCAACCCTGGCGCTTTCAACCACAGGGCTGCCCACCTTAACGTCCTCTCCGTCAGCGGACACAAGCAGAACTTCCTCAAAGTTCACCTCTTCGCCGGGTTCGCCGGAGATTTTCTCTATATCAATAATGTCACCCGGCTTGACTATATACTGTTTTCCACCGGTTTTTATAACAGCGTGCATAACATCCTCCGCACTTTATGGAAGCACTATTTTGCCTGTTAGAAAATTCTTTTGTCAAATACCGCCCTGAAGCTCCCACGTCCTGAGGCTGGTGTAGCGGGACCCCCGGGGTCCAAGTTCACTTTGAACAAGCCCGATTCTCGTAATGGAGAACTCCGTTCTGTCCAGCCGAGGAATTTTCCTGATTCCCTCGAAATCCCCCCTGATCCTGCCCAGAGTCACGTGCGGGATGAACTTTCTTTTTTCCATCTCAAACCCGTTCTCTAGGACCGCACTCTGCACTTTGTCAAAAAGAGACTGGAACTGCTCGCTTTTCACAAGACCCAAGGCCAACACTCTGGGATTTCTCGAGCCCGGAAACAGGCGAAAACCATCAAATCCAGACTCAACACTGCCCGAACCGCAAACCGCAGAACCTACGTCGGCTGCTATGCCCTCAAGATACGATTCATCAACATCTCCAAGAAACCTGAGCGTGACGTGGAGTTTCTCCCTCGGTTCCCACCTTACGCCTCGGAGAAGACTCCCAAGCGACTCAACATAGCGAAAAAGTGCGTCTTTTGTTTCCTCGGGAAGAAAGGCCGCGATAAAAAGTCTCAAGAGCAAAACCTCCCCATCCGCTACTTCACGCACCAGGTGGAAAACGAATCATTTTTGCCCCGGGAAAGCGGAAGCTTGTTCTCACCGTTTAAGTACATGATATATATCTGCCTTTTCCCTAGCCTCTTTGAAGAAAAAGTGATGTAGTGACCATCGGGAGACCACGAGGGATGCTCGTTTCTTCCCGAAGAGGTGAGCCTCTGCTGACCCCGGCCATCAGGTCCCACGGCGTAGATGTCGGCCTCGGATTTTTTTACTTTCACAAACGCTATACGGTTAACCGAAGGGCTTGGAGACCAGACCGGGTCGGTGTTGTAACCCTCCGAGGTAATTCTTACCGCTCGACCCCCCTCAGAACTTATTACGTATATGTTCGGTGCTCCCGCCCGATCCGACACAAAGGCGATTTTTCTGCTGTCGGGAGACCAGGTGGGGGATATATCTATGGCGGGAGACTTGGTAAGTCGCTTGAGTATTTCTCCTGAGGACGAAGCTATGTATATGTCTCCGTTACGGCTAAACGCCACACGCTTGCCATCTGGGGACCAGCTCGGAGAATTGTCGAGGTGAATGCCCCGGGTTATTCTCTTGCCCTCGGCGGGAAGGGGGGTGGCCTTGAAATTCAGTAAATAGACGTCATGGTCCCAACTTCTGTCGGAAGTGAAAACTACTTGGCTTCCGTCAGACGAACAGTCAGGAGAGAGCACCGAAGATCCGTGATTGGTAAGCCTTTTTGCGTTGTGCCCGTCATAATCCATGATAAAGAGATCACTTCCATGACCGTCCTTCCTGACAAACACGATCTCGGAATCAAAAAACCCGTTTAGGCCGGCAAGCTCCCTCATAAGTTCGCCCGCAAACTTGTGCGCCACATTCCTTATGTGCCGCGGGGACACCACGTATCTTCTTCTCATGCGCTCCTGCCTGCCGGGCACATCATAAACTATGAGATCGTAAGAGACATCCCGAGACGAAACATCGAAATTTCCACTCACCAGATATCTGGTTTTCTGAGCATCCAAATATTCGAAATCTATATCTTCAAAAGGGGATGAAAACAGGATGTTCACCTGACGGACATCAAAAAGGGCCGCGTTGGTAAGATCGTTCTTCAGGACATCAGTGAAATTCTTCCCGTATACGCTTAAATCCCCCTTGGCCTTAAGCACCGCGACGGCAATCGGTATTTTTTTTATCGGAGAAGCAACCGGGGGAAGCTGTATCTGCGCGGTCGCCAAGTAGGGGAAAAACAAGAGTGTAAAGAAAACCGCAAGCGCTGATCTCATCTTTAGTTTCTTTCCAAGCCCCGAGGCTGCGAACGGACAATGGTCTCGCAGCAGAAATACATCCTGAGACAAACCTTCAGTCAGTCAGTTCAACGTTCCAGTAAGACATATCGACAAAGCTCAGAAAAGGCTCCCACTCCTCATACCTCACGGTTCTGAAATGGAGGTTGGAAAAAATACTGGCGGCGGGCTTCACAGGTTTGGCGAGCAGTTTCATGTTCGCCTGCTCGGGAGTCTTCCCTCCCTTTTTCCTGTTGCACTTAACACAACAACACACTATGTTGTCCCAGGTACTTCTTCCGCCCATTGACCGCGGAATCACATGGTCAAGGGTAAGATCTCTTTTCGGAAAACCCTTCGCGCAGTACTGGCATGTGTCCGCGTCCCTTCTGAAAATGTTTATCCTGTTGAACTTGGGCTGCTTTCTGTGATACCCCTCATACCGGACGAGAATTATCACCCGTGGAGCTTTTATAACGTTGGTAACGGTCCTCACGCAGTCGTCAGCGTCGACCGAACGGATATCCTTCCACGAATCGAAGTCAAAAGTCTCATACTCCCTGTTTACAGCCTTCGCGGCACCGCCGTAAAGAAGTATAAAGGCCCTTTTCAGGCTCGTTACCGAGACAGGGACAAAAAATCTGTTTAAAACCAGTACCGGTGACTGAAGCATATTAGCCGACTAATTTACCGGCTTGCGGGGGTTATTCAAGCACGCAACAACACTTTTATTTTTCTTAACTGTTCGTTAAAATTCTCATCGCCGAGCCAAAAGGAAGTCCCTTAACATGGAAATGAAAACGAACCTGCTGATTCAGATAATTCTCTGCGCAGTACTTTTTCTGTCCATATTTCTTCTCGTAAGGTCAAACTCCGAAGCGGAAAAAGAACTTGAATCCGGAAAAGAGAAAAAGTAGATGTTCCCTGAACTCCTCAGAATAGGCGATTTTCAGATTACCTCCTTCGGGGCGATGGTCGCCGTCTCTTTTCTCGTCGCTTTCTGGGTCTCCGGAATGGAATTTGAGAGAAAAGGGATGTCCAGACGACTTCACGAACACGGCTTTCTTGCCTGCCTTGTGGGAGGCGTGCTCGGGGCCAAGCTTCTTTTCCTGATCGAGAACGTTCCCATAAGCGACCTTATTTCCCACCCCATTCACTATCTTCTTCTAAGAGGAGGACTCACCTTCTACGGGGGATTTTTTCTGGCTCTCTTCGCCTTTTTCGTAATAACAAAAAAGCATAAAGAAAGTTTCTGGAAAGTCCTTGACGCCACCGCCCCGGCTCTCGCAATAGCCTACGCGACTGGAAGGGTCGGTTGTCTTCTGGTTGGAGACGATTACGGAATCGCCTCCACACTCCCCTGGGCGATGCCGTTTCCAAAGGGTTCCCCGCCGACACTCGAAGCGGTTCATCCGACCCAGATTTATGAAACGATCATAATGTCGCTTGTATTCATTGTGCTGTGGAAGTTAAGGAAGAAGGACAGGCCTATCGGCTGGCTCGCCAGCATATACCTGGGACTCGCGGGTCTTGAAAGGTTCTTTATCGAGTTCATAAGAACTACCACCGAAAGCCCGATATCCGGCCTTTCGGTAGCGCAGATAATGGCGCTCGCACTGATTCTCATCGGAGTGCTTAAATACATATCTCTACGCAAACCCAACGAAGCGTCTTGAACCCGCAATTTCGCCGCTACGCATGAAAAAGATCCGGATAACCAGACCGACCGGAAACGAAATCCTGGCCGCAGGATCCGGGGTGCTCTTCTCCGTATCCCTTTTTTCGAGCGCTCTAGGCATACTGGGCTGGGTATGCTTTGCCCCAATGCTTCTGGCGCTTCAGGGAAAAAGCGCTTCGCAGTCACTTCGACTAGGCATGATATCCGGGACATCCATGAACCTTGTCTCGCTTTACTGGCTCGTCGGAACTCTCAACAGGTTCGGGGAAATCCCTCTGGTCCCAAGCATGGCGGCGGTGTTTGTGTTCTGCGTGTACTCGTCGCTTCAGTTCGGAATTTTCACCTGGTACATATCGAGATTTGGGCTCTGCAAAAGAAAAAGCGTCGTAAACGCGCTCATGATCTCTTTTGCCTGGGTGGTCACAGAGTTTTTCTTCCCGGTTCTCTTTCCCTACGGAATAGGAGTCTCCCAAGGTTACTACCCGAAGGTAATACAGGTGGTCGACACGCTCGGGGTGAACTTTCTGGGGTTCCTGATGTTTTTTGCAAACGTATCGGTCTTCTACCTAGCTGACGACTTGTGGCGGAGAAAAAAACCCGTGCTTGCCGCACCCGCAATCTCGATTGCCACAATCGCAATCGTGCTCGGCTACGGATCCTTCAGGATAAACGAGATAGAGAACTTTCTTAAGACGGAACCCCGGGTAAAGATCGCAATGGTTCAGGCGAATTTCGATTACGCGGAAAAAAATCTCGATAACGAACCGCTGATAACAGAAAAACACAGGGAGATGTCGCGAAAACTTCCGGAGGCAGACCTCGTGATCTGGCCGGAGACATCAGTCCAGCACTGGTTTCCCAAAGACAAATCGGCTTACAGAATCGAAGACCAGACAGACGTGGTGCCGGCGGGGCACGCAGCGCACTTCCTCATCGGGGGGCTCTCCTTTACCCAAGATCCCGCCCTGCTTGAGGACGGATGGGACGAAGAGGACCACAGAAAATACAACACGGCCTTCCTGGTCGACCCCCAAAGCAATATACTCGCCCACTACAGCAAGACCCGGCTTTTTTTTCTGGGCGAGTATTTCCCCTGGATAAACGAGGAGCTTAAGTTCCTAAAAAGGGTCTTCCCCATGATTGGAGACCTCACCCCCGGGGAGGGGCTCAGGGTGCTTGAGGTTCCGGAGAAGAACATAAGAATAGGACCCCTCATATGCTATGAGGACATAATGGCGAAGATTTCGAGCGACTACGTGAAAATGGGAGCCAACCTGCTCGTTAACCTCACAAACGACGCGTGGTTCGGAAGGAGTATCGCTCCCTATCAACATCTGCTCCTCTCAATTCCGAGGGCGGTTGAAACGCGCCGTTACCTGATAAGATCAACAAACAGCGGCGTAAGCGCGATCGTATCCCCCACCGGAAAGATCGAGGCCCGTACGGGCATATTCACTACGGAGAATCTGAAGGGGGAGGTAGTCCTGATCGATTCGCTTGAAACTCTCTACTCGAGGGTAGGAAACATCTTCGCGTGGATAGCTCTCGCGGTAACGATTCTTTTCGTCGTGAAAAGCTACCTAGGAAGAAAATATGCCGACTAGGGCTTCGGTGAGCCGATCGTTCTCCTCTCTGGTTCCAACCGTGATCCTGAGGCAGTTTGCAAGGCGCCCCTCTCCCATGAAACGGCGGACAAGAATATCGTTTTTGACCAGCTCTTCGAAAAGAAAATCCGCGTCCGGAACCCGTACTAGGAAGAAATTCGCGTCCGTTGGATACACGTGAATGGCCTCAATGCGCTCAAGCGACGCGCGGACTCTTTCTCTCTCGCTCAATATAAGGCTTATCTTCCTTTCAATAACCTCGGAGTTCTCAAGGGCAAAAGACATTACATCCTGGCTAAAAGAATTTATGTTGTAGGGAAGGCGCGCCTTGTTCACCTCGCCCGCGATCTGCGGTCGCGCAAAGAACATGCCAAGTCTCGCCCCCGCAAATCCTATCTTGGACATTGTTCTCAGTACCAGCAGGTTTTCATATTTATCTATATGGGGGATGTAGCTTTTTTTCGAAAAATCACAGTAGGCCTCGTCAACAATGACCGCGCCCGCGCTTGCCTCCAGAATCTCGAGCACCTTTTCTTCCGAAAAAGAGTTCCCCGTAGGATTGTTCGGGGTCGCGAGAAAAACGATATCTGGATCCTGCGCGCGAATCGTCTCCAAGGTCGGTTCGAGATCTATGTCAAAGTTCTCATCAAGCTCAACTTCCGTTACCTGTTTTCCCAGAATAAGCGACGTGATCCTGTACATTGAGAAAGTAGGGGACGGCACGAGCACGCGGCCGCTTTTCCCCCCGAATACCTCGACGATCATCTGTATGATCTCGTCTGAGCCGTTGCCAAGCAATATACCGTCCACCGGGAATCCTACAGCGCGGGAAAGAGAGGTTCTTAGGTCCAGAGCCTCGGGGTCCGGATAACGATTTACGGGAAGCTTCGCCAGTCGCTCGGAAAGCGCAAGCTTCTCTTCCCCCTCAAAATCGTAGGGGCTTTCGTTTCCGTCAAGCTTCACCGAGCAGTCGATCCTCGGTACCGAGTAAGCAGATATTGACCTTACGCTCTTGGAAATCCTGCTTTTAATCGAACCTGCGTCAGACACTGGCGTCTCCCGCTCTAAACAGTAGGGTGAACATTTCTCAGGAATCCTCAATCCGTCTTTTTACCGAAAACGCATGACCCGAAAGCCCCTCGGCGTGGGCAAGGTTCATAACGGTCGCACCGAGAGACGAAAAGCCTTTTTTCGACATCGATATGGTACTCGGCATCCTAAGGAAATCATAAACGCTAAGAGGGGAGGAGAACCTCGCCGCTCCTCCCGTCGGAAGAACGTGACTCGGACCCGAGACGTAATCGCCGAAAGGCTCGGTCGAGAGAGAACCCAAAAACACGGCTCCCGCGTGTTTTACGCCCTTGAGAAGGGATTTGGGGGAGCGTACGCAGAGCTCAAGGTGTTCGGGAGCGACCGCGTTTGAAAGCGCCAAGGCCTGCTCCATGTTCTCAGTTATGTAGATTCTTCCGTTGTTTGAGACTGCGGCACCCGCGATTTCTTCCCTGTCAAGTTCCCTTAGCTGCGAGAGAACTTCCTTTTTTACCTCTTTGGCGTAATCGTAGCTTGTGGTCACAAGAATCGGGATTGACATCTCGTCATGCTCGGCCTGGGCAAGCAGGTCCGCAGCCACCCATCCCGGCGGACACGAACCGTCGGCGATAATCAGAACCTCTGTTGGTCCTGCCAGCATGTCAATATCGCAGAAACCATAAACCAGTTTTTTGGCTATCGTAACGTAGATGTTCCCCGGACCCACTATCTTGTCCACTTTCGGTATGCTCCTGGTCCCAAAGGCCATGGCAGCTATGGCGTGGGCCCCTCCTATTTTGTAAACGTTGCTTACCCCGGCGATCTCGCACGCCAGAAGAATCTCGGGATTCACCCGTTCCCCAGAACACGGAGTGACAACGCTTATCTCGATTGCTCCGGCAACCCGCGCCGGTATGGCGGTCATGAGCACGGTCGAAGGGTACGAAGCCTTGCCTCCCGGAACATACACTCCCACCTTCTCAATAGGTCTTATCAGCCAGCCAAGTTCGTTTCCAAGCGCATCCTTATAGTTTCCAGCCCTCGGAAGCTTTTTTTTCTGGTAGGAGCGAATCCGAGAAGCGGCCTTCTTAAGATCCCTCGCAATGCCCGGCGCGACGGCTGCTTTTGCCTCTTCAAACTCGCGATCGGTGACCTTTACGTTTTTCGCGGTTACGTACGGCCCATCGAACTTCTTCGCATAGCGAAAAAGCGCCGAGTCTCCCTGCTCTCTGACATCCTCTACAATCTTTTCCGTCTGCGAAACAAGCTCCGGATCGAAATGTGAGGCCGACTTCTCTATTTCTCTCGACCTTCTTTCCAGATTCTTCGAATTTATCCTTATAATCTTCATAGTTGTAACAGTGTTTTTCCCTTAAAAACCGAGTTCAGCTTATCTTGTTTGCAGAATCCCCCGAACTCAGTTCTCCGGATCGACCCCTTCTCCGAAGCCGCTTTCAATCAGACGGGAGACTTCCTCCATCGCGAGCTCCGAGTCTTCCCCTTCTATCGTAATGGCAACTTCAGTGCCACAAATGGCCGCAAGGGACAAAACGCCCAGTATGCTTTTTCCGTCTATCTCGAAACTGTCTTTTCTTATCATTATACTGGAACTGAACCTGCTGGTCAGGGCGACCAGAACCGCGGCCGCTCTGGCGTGAAGACCCAAACGGTTTCTTATTACGAAGTTTCTTACAAGCGGCTTCTGCGACAATTCACCGTTCCTCCGCGGAGCGGAAAAAAGAAATATCTGCCTTTGAGTTTACCCGTAAATTCTCGTCATAATTCACGTTGAGACTGTAATCGGCGGTCTCAAACACCAGCTTTCTCGGGAAATATGTATCCGAGGCAATCCGCTTCAGCAGCGAGAACTCAATTTTAGCCTTCTTTCCATCGGAAAGCACGCCCTCCACTCTGGTTATGAAGTTTCTCGGGGAATCGACCGTGACCTGGAGGGGGGTACTTCCCGAAAACACGAAAACTATCTCTCCTTCCTTCTCCCCAGCCCGCACAGAGTAACTTTTCTGGGGAATGACAAACGGGGATCCCCCCAGCAGGAAGTTTACTATGTCCTCAACTCCGAGCTGGGGCGGGAGTCCCGGATAAAGGTAGGAAAGTCTGAAATCCTCTGGGTCTTCGAAGATCAACTCTTCCCAGTTGGTCTTCATTCTCACGCTTTCTCCGTCGGAAACTACCCTTGCAAGCATCTCGCCGAAAGGAGCGAAAACCGAAACTCTCAGAAACTCCGGGCGGACGGCGGTGGCCACCTGATCGAAAACAATTTTCCCCTGCGGGGACTTTATCGACACCCTCGCTCTAGCTTTTATCGAAGTAAAGCCCATCTGAGTGCGTTTTGCCTTTGCCAATATGGCGGAGAGATCAGGGTGGTCGGCAGTAAAGGGCGGGAGTTTGCCGGCACAAGAAAAAAGCAGAAGAACAAACGGAACAAAAACCCAGCTATGCCTCATCGCGTCTGAATTCCTTTAGTTTTTCTTGAAGTCTCGCGCGGATTTTTCTGTCTTCAGCCGTAAGAAGTTTCTTGGAATCCAGAAGTTCGAGGGCTTTTGCGTAATTCTCCGCCGCGAGTTCTGCTTTGCCGAGTTTCTCATACGCATCGCCCACATGCTCTAAAATGGTCGCGTCGGGAGGAGGAATCTTCGAGGCGCGAAGCAGATACTCGAGAGCTCTGGTGAAATCGCCCTTCTGGTAGTAAACCCACCCCAGGCTATCGATTATGTAACCCCGACCGGGCGCAAGCTCAAGAGCCTTGTTAATCAGTTCCTCGGCGTAATCAAGTTTTTCTCCCCGCTCGGCGTACGTGTACCCGATGAAGTTCATCGCATCGAAACTCTTCGGATTCCTGCTGATTATATCCTCCATTACCAAAAGCGCTTCCGGTATGCGATCGCTGTAGTAATACGAAACGCCAAGCGAATACAGAACGGATTCGTCATCGGGGTGGTTTTCAAGATACCTGCCGTACAAAGAGATTGAATCCTCCTGTCTCCCCTGCCTTCCGTAGATTTCACCCAGAGAATTCACGGCCTTGGGGTTGTACGGGTCCTTGTCATGAAGCGCTCTCAGTATCTTGATCGCCTTCTGTGCCGAACCCTCAAGCTCATGTATGTATGCCCCGTGAATGACCGCGTCTATGTGGAAATCAGAGCTTTGGGGTATGGAATCGAGAAGCTTCCTTGACTGGGAATAGCGCCCGAGCTTGGTGTGGGCGATGGCGGAGTAGTACTTTGCCCCGAAATGTGCAGGCAGGCGTTTGAAAACCTTTTCTAGTTCTCCGATAGCTTCCTCGTAACTGCCGCTTTCAAGATGCAGGAGACCGATCCTGAAGCTGATCTCGGGATTCTCCGGATCTGCGGCCGCCGCGTTGCGGTACTGCTTGATGGCCTCTTCGAACCTGCGCTGGCGGTAAAGCATGTTCCCGTAGGAAATAAAAACATCGCGATAAGGAGCAAATTTCCTGATCGCCGACTCGTACTGCTCTATCGCCTCTTCGACTCTTTTCGCTTTCTCAAGGGTTTCAACAAGCCCGGCGAAAGCGGGGTAGTATGTCCGTTGAATCTCAAGGGCCCTTTTGTAGTGCTTTACCGCGGCGTCCAGATCGTTTCTTCTGGATGCGATGCTTCCAAGGTAGAAGTGACCTGTGACATCTCTAGGACTTATCGAAAGGCTTTTTTCGGCGTACTGCTGCGCCTTCTCAAGATTTCCGGAATACAGTTCAGTCGCACAAAGAAGAAGATAGATTTCCTTGTCCCCGGGATCGATCTCGGCCGCCTTGAGCAGGAAGTTCTTACCCCTTTTCTTCATGGCTTCGTCAGGGTATGCAAGGTAGATGCGGGCAAGGTCCCTGTATGCCGGGGAATTTGACGGATCAAGAACGATGGACTGGGTAAACTTGGCAACGGCCTTCTCGCGCATATTAAGGACCATGTAAAGAAGAGCGAGACGGTATTTTATTTCAGAAGACTTGGGGTCAATCCGTTCCGCCTCTTCAAGACTCTCCATGGCGCGCGGAAGATCTCCCTGTTCCAGATAAAGAGCTGAAAGCGCAAAATGGTAATATGCATCTTCCTGGTCTCTGCTCTCAAGACCCCTGTCGGGACCAACAAAGAGTCCCACGCCGCTGCAGGAAAGACAAAGAAGCAGAAAAAATGGAAGAAAAAACTTTTTTTCAGGAAATTTCTTCAAGCCACACACCCAAGTACATATCAATCCTCGGTTCCGAAACCCCGGTGCGTACTAGTCACAAAAGGAAAAATTGCCGAGATGCCGCCGGGCAGAACCTCTTCAAACAGAATAACAAAAATGGATCAAAATACACAGCAAAGGGAAACAACACCGACTGCTTCTGCGCAGCAAGTTGCTCAGTTAATAGCTATTGTCTTTCGAGCCGTTGCGTCCAGCCGCGCTTCGCAAGGATCTCGGCAAATTCCTCGATTCCCGCTGCGCGCCCCAAATCAATTCGTTCGACTTTACCTTCGTGTTCGACGAAGAAATAAAGCTCTGAAAAAATACAGCCGGACGGACAATCGCCCCATGCCCTGCGAAACACCGCGTACCATTTCCCATCCGACCACAGCATTTCAATGTCGGAACTATCTCCCAACACAGAAACAGGCCTGGCGTAAATGACTCCTTCTATTTTCTCATATGATGCGCCCGCGGAGTAGACGCGCTCGCGCGGGTCGAACCTGATCTCCATGGCGCGCACATATTCTAAAGGAAAAATTTCCACGCCTCGCAGACCGACCGCGGCATTAAGAGCGTCAAACTCCGGGTGTCCAGTGCAAAAAGGAGCGGAAGCACCCTCCTCTTCAGGCAAACCCAGGGATATGGCCTTAAACAAAGACGGTTCCAAATTCAAAATCAGCGTTCCAGGTTCCCATCTTGGACGCGCATTCACCTCGGCCATCTCCGGCCATGTAGAACGTATTATCCCCAGGACCCGCGCTATCTCGTCGACCAGACCGTGTCCGGAAAAATCCGGGATTTCTAAGGCGCGCCGGGCTAAAATCACAGGATCAGTCTCGCTAGCCCGCTCAAGAGCTCCGCGAGTGACAACCGGCGCCTTGTCACCGCACGCATCCGGGGAAATAACAGCAGATGGCAATACCGGAGAACCCGCGAAGCATGCCGTCACCAGCATCCACAAAACAGCAATGATTGAGTTCCTGACCATGGATATCCAAAACCTCTGAACAGATACAAAGTATATGTTTTTTCAAGTCACCAAGAGTTATTTCAAGCTTGGATAAGATATTAAAATTCCACGCAAATAATCTCTTAAATTCTTACCATCTCGCCAGCCCGCAGGCGCCAGACACTAAGCCTCTAAACTATACGCTTTTCCCCAATTACAGGAAACCTCTCGTTCACGCCTACTTTGAAAGCAGCTTCAGGAACACTGCTTGCGGAATTGACTTTGCCCCCGCTATTAGCTTTATTAATTTTCTCTATGAGTTCGCTTGAAAACATCTACGCGAAGGTCTTTGAGGGTAAGCGGATATCGATCGACGAAGCCGCCCTGCTTCTCGGAAAGGCCGACCTGCTCCAGCTCGGTTCCCTAGCTGATATAGTAAGGAAAAGGTTTAATCCGGAAAATATAGTGACCTTCGTTGCGGATACAAACCCCAACTACACGAACGTCTGCGACACGGAGTGTCTTTTCTGCGCCTTCTGGAGACCGCCGGGAGCCTACGACGCCTACACCCTGAGCGTTGACAAAGTGATTGAAATAATCCGCACCTCGTACCATAACGGTGCCACCACGGTCCTTCTGCAGGGCGGTCACAACCCGGAACTGAAACTTGACTACTACATTGAAATCGTAAAAAGGGCCACAAAGGAGATACCGGATCTTCATCTCCACGCCTTCTCCGCCCCGGAGATAGCCGCCATTGCCAAATATGAAGACCTCGACACAAAATACGTGCTGCAAAGCCTTTGGGACGCGGGACTGAGAACAATACCGGGAGGGGGAGCCGAGGTGCTATCCAACAGGGCGAGAAGAGCGATAAGCCCTCTCAAGATAGATGCCGACACCTGGATGAGAATCACCAGGGAAGCTCACCTTGTGGGTTTTAAGACGACCGCGACCATGATGTTCGGCCACCTTGAGGATGACGAGGACATAATCGAGCACCTCCTCAGGATAAGAGAGCTTCAGGATGAAACGGGGAATTTCTTGGCGTTTATCCCCTGGACGTTCAAACCTAAAAACACCCTGCTTGAAAAAAGAATAAAGGACGAGGTCGGCGGGGAAAGATATCTCAGGGTTCTCTCGGTATGCAGGATATTCCTTGATAATTTCAAGCATGTGCAGGGCTCTTGGTTTACCCAGGGAAAGAAAATGGGTTCAATGTCCCTGCACTACGGCGCGAGCGATCTCGGCGGGACCCTTTACGACGAAAATGTCCTGGGGTGTGCTGAGAACAAGATCCGCTCGACCGTGGACGAACTCGTCCACATGATAAGAAGCGCCGGGTTTAACCCCGCACAGAGAAATACCTATTACGAAATTCTAGAACGGTTCTAGAGTCTATCGCATGCCTCTGGCACCGCAGCCCTAACCTTCCCTTTCCTGCCCACCTTCAAAGCAAACGGCTTGCTCATTGATTGCCCCTGCCCATGGGACCATTCAACACGCCTCCCCAATAACATGTCCGGACATATCCTTTTCCTATACAGTTCTCACCCGTACCGAAATTATAGTAATATCCCGTCCGGCTATCGTAGCCCCAAGGATTGGAATTGCTATCGTAGCCCCTCATGTCCCCATCCGGTTCGATAGTCGCATTCCAGTACGCCCCTGTTTTCGTGTCAAAGCCATGAACGGTCGTCTTGCCCTTAGAATCCGTATTCCAGTAGTAGCTGTTTCCCGAATGCCAGTCGTGACCGGTCCCGCTGCTTTGGGCATAAGCGGGTAAGGAAAACGCAGTCACTAACATCAGCAATAACGGTAAAAACCTCATTTTGCTAAGGTAACAGGTTTTAAGCAAGCCCGCAAAAAGACAATCAGAAAAGGAAAATCAATACCTGGAAACAGCGGAAATAATGACTGTTTTCAGTCAGTAACGGTTATTATCCAGCTGTTTCCCGCAAAATCCACGCCGCAGATAGCTTTCGATCTTTGGGAAAAAACATAGTCAAAAAACTCAAGCGCGCTGCTTGTATGCACCGGGATCCCGAGATACTCCTCGAAGTTCTCCGCAGAAACACCCGAACACTCAAAGGCACAAAGTTCAAAGTCGACCGCCCCTTCTCGATCAACCGCCGTGATGCGGGGCGAAAAAGAAGCGCTTACAAGCGGAGTTTCGGAGGCAATTTCCATCCGGACGTCAAAGCCACCGCCGAAAAGAAAAAAGACCTCGGCAAAGACCTCGTCTATTGAGTCAAGATAAAACTCCCTTGCCTGCGGCTTTGTATCCATCTTCACGCGGAGAACCGGGAGAACTCCTCGGCCTTTTGTTTTATGGACTGATAGTCGTCCCCTCCACGCAAAAGCGCGGTAGACACCCCGGCAAGCGCGGCTCCCGCCGAGAAATAATCCCGGATGTTGTCCGCGGTAATTCCTCCTGTGACCATGATATCCATAAATCCGAGAGGCTCCTTTATGGCTTTCACGTAACCCGGGCCGAAACTCGAAGCGGGAAATATCTTTACGAAGTCCGCTCCGATGTTGCGGGCGTTAACCATCTCAGAGGATGTAAAGGCGCCTGAGATCACCGTGATGCCGCTTTTCCGGCAATACTCGATTATCCCGGGGTCGGTGTGCGGAGAAACTATGAAACGGGCCCCGCAATCAGACATCCGCTCCGCGGAATCACGGTCAAGGACCGTACCTGCCCCGACGCATATTCCATCCTGCGGAGCAAGCTCCCGAAGAAGTCTCTCAGAGCCTGGGGAGATCGATATGATTTCTATGATTCTTATCCCGCCATCGACGCATCCCCTTGCGAATTCAAGAGATTTTTCGTAACTGGCGGACCTGATAACGGCCACGACCCTGTTTTTCTTCATAAATTCAATCACAGTTTTCTCCATGGCATATGGTTTGAGACTTAAACACTTTTAAGGTACACTGAGACTGGCCTGTTTTAATCCCCTTAAGGGGACAGATTATGAAGAATTCGGAACTCAGAACCGAAAACAAGATATCGCAATTCATAAAAAGAAGCAAAGAACTGGGGCTTAAGGTAACTCCTCAGAGAATAGCGATATACAGGGAGCTTGCGGGAAGCATGGAGCACCCAAGCACCGAAATGATCTACAAGAACATAAAGGACTACTATCCGAACATATCCCTTACCACCGTGTACAGAACGCTTGAGACATTCGAGAGAATGGGGCTCATATCAGTAGTCAACACCCTGTATCACGCCGCAAGATACGACGCCAACATGGAACCTCATCACCACGTCGTATGCGTTAAATGCAAAAAAATAGAGGACATCTACGACGATTCCATAGCTTACTCGGAACTTGACCCGCAAATAGACAATTACAAGATTCTTGGATACTCGGTGCTTTTCAGCGGAATCTGCGAGGAATGCAAGACCCTTAACAACTGACCGGGAACGGGCCGTTTCTCGCAAGGCCGCCTAAAAGAGCGGAAAAATGAAAATCCCGCAGGGCTTTGAACGAGCCATAAACTTCAGTCTTCTGGATTCCATATTCTCAAGAAGATCGCGTCGCTTCGGCCTAGGAATGGAGATCCCCGAAGGGAACCTGGCGTACAGTTCCGCTCACGACCCGATCCCTCTCTCCGAACTTGAGGAGGCTTTTTTGATCTGGGCGGGCACGGGAACCACAGGTCTTTCCCTGGGAGACCTGCCGAGAACCGGCATATCATGGCTTTTCCAGTGGACCGGCAGAAGCTGGCCGTGCTCCTGCAACTCCCATTCGACCGAGCTTTTCTACACAAATGACCAAGGTGTTTACATGGTGCGGCTTTTTGACCTCATACCCCCCGACACCTCCATTTTCATGTCGCTTGACAGGGAAAAGCAGCTTGAAAAAATAGTCGAGCTTTTCAGGGCAAGCAGAATTACCCTTGAGAATCAGAGAGCCGATCTTCCGAAGGGAGAACCCGGCCTTTTCGACTTTAACGCATGGAACACAAATAAACCGGGAACGACTTTCTTTGTCCCGGTGACCAACACCACCGTCGAGTATATGGTGCTTCTGTTCATATATTTCGGGGCCAAGTACGGATTTAACATTATTGACGAACTCAACGGGGGAAGATCGTGCGGTCTTGATAAGTGGATAGAGAAAGGTTACATAAGAAACGACGTCAGGCTTTCTCTGTTCGACCTGGAATTAAGGGTGCTGACCACGCTTAACGTCGAACAGGCCTTTATAAGCCAGAACATGAATCTTGCTCTGCAGGCTCTGGGTCTCGGAGGCTGGACTTTCACCGGGCTGCTTCCCCATTACGCCCTCGGGGTCGACCCTTCCCACAAAGGGCTCGGATTCCGGTTCGTCCAGCCGGAGGAAAGCCTCAGGAGCACGAATCCGCCTTATCCCGTCGGAAGGGATGGAGTTTTCGAATCCCTCTGCCCTCCCTACGTGGCGGATATGAGCGAAGCCGTCGACAGGTTTCTAGAGGTAAGAGGACAATTCTGGAAGGAGGACAATCCGTTTCCCTACAGAGACCCTGCATCGATCCTGCGTGACGAATACCATCCTTCCGAGGTCAGGATACAGATAGTAAAGGATTTCTGCACCTACGTGTACGAGAACTACGGGAGATTTCCGGCCTTCCTGGATCCGATGTTCGTGCGGCTGGTATTCCAGGCCCACCACCTTGATCTTGAATTCTACGATAAGTATTTCGAGAAGGATTCATACCACGACCTGCACAAGGAACACTTCAAGCTCTGGCATCCGGAAATTGAGGACCCTTTTGGAAAATAGGTAGCAGTTAACAGACAAGAGGTCTTCGCTCAGGATTTCGCCCTTTCGAGGTAGTTCCCGTTTCTGGTATCAACTTTTATCATGTCCCCGATGTTGATAAAAAGAGGGACGGCCACCACTGCTCCGGTTTCTATGGTCGCCGGTTTCGTGGTGCTTGAAACCGTATCTCCCTTCACTCCGGGTTCCGTGTGGGTAACCTCAAAAACAACGGCTGTGGGAAGTTCCACTCCTATAAGCTCTCCTTCATGCATCTGCACCGCGACTTCCTGCTGTTCTTTGAGAAACTTCACCGTATCCCCTATTGCATCTGCCCTAAAGGGAAACTGGTCGAAAGTCTCGGAATCCATGAAATAAAACATCTCATCGTCCCTGTAAAGATACTGCATGGTTCTTTTCTGGATATCGGGGACGTTAAACGTGTCTCCAGCGCGGAATTTCATTTCCCGCACGGCTCCAGTGGCGATATTCTTAAGCCTCGCCGTAACTATCGGGCTTCTCTGCGCCATCTTTGAATGCTTGTACTCGACTATCTCCCAGATCGCCCCTTCGGTCTCGATCTTCATGCCCTTGTGAAAACCACTCGTGTCAACAACAGCCATTTCGGATTCGGTCCTCCTCTATAAATTTGCAATAAGAATCAGGTTCTCTTGAACATCTTTTCAAGCATATTGTACGATATCCGGGTCGCGACCGGCCGGCCGTGAGGGCAGGCATGCGGATTTTCAGAAGCATCCATGTCCGCAAAAAGAGTCCGTGCTTCCTGTTCCGAGAGCGTTCGGTTTGCGGTTATTGAACTGTGGCACGCCATGGTCGCGCACACGGCATCAAGATGCTCCTCCAAGCTTTTGGGGTCGCCCAGACCATCAAGCTCATCAAACAGATCGGCAAAAACCCGGGCGTAATCGGAGTCCCTTAAAAATCCCGGAACGGATTTCACCCTCACCGCACTTTCCCCGAAAACTTCAAAATCAAAGCCGAGTTTCTCCATTTCATCCGCAAACTGCCGCGCCGTATTGATTTCCCGGACCGTAAGTTCGACGACTTCGGGAATGAGAAGCTTCTGGGAGCAGGAAAAAACTTCTTCGAGATAGGATTTTCTTATTCTCTCGAAGTTAACCCGCTCATGGGCCGCGTGCTGATCAATAAGAATGATGCCGTCCGGGTCCTCGCATACGAGGTAAAGCTTTCCGACCTGTCCCAGGAACCTGAGGCTTGAATAAAAGCCATCGGAGAACATGTGCTCTCCTGCCGCCCCTGGAGATTTCTCAAATATAGAGGAATCACCGTTGCTGGGGTGCGGAGACCTGGGCTCAGGCTTGTGAGCGGCTTGGGTGGAAACCGGTTTTGCCGAAGGCGCTACGGAGGAGTAACCCCTGTTCTCGGAAAGTCCAGGATCTTTTTGCCTCTCGTAGAAATCTCCAAGTGCCTTCTGGGTTCTTTCCCTGTAGCCCTTCATCCAAGGGGCGTCGGCAAGCATGCCTTCTATCGCGCGGCGAATGCTCTGGCCAACTTCATACTGGTTCTCGAACATCACCTCACTTTTGGTCGGATGTACGTTCACGTCCACCAAGGCGGGATCCCTTTCAATAAAAATCGCCCCTTGAGGATATTTCCCCTTTTCAACCATCCTTCCGTAGCACTCCATTATAATCCTGTTTATAAAACGGTCCCTCACGGGTCTTGAGTTTACGTAAGTAAAGAGCCTGCGCATCGAGGAGCGTGGATCCAGAGGACTTCCTAGGAACCCGCGCAGCGCAAGCGTCTTGTCTTCGAAGTCTACAAGGTAAAGCGACGTGCCGGGAATTATCTGCGCTACGCGCTGCGCAAGCGACTCGCTTGCTCCGTAGCGATGGATGGTTCTTCCATCTGAGGAAACCTCAAAAGACACCCCGGGTCGTGAAAGGGCTTCGCGCTGGATAACCTCAAGGACCCTGCCGAGTTCGGTCTCCGGCCTTTTCAGGAACTTAAGCCGCGGCGGGGTGTTGAAAAACAGGTTCTTAACCTCAACTGAAGAGCCCACGGGAGATGCCGTCTCCTTTATCTTCCTTACGACTCCGCCTTCAATGTAGATTTCGGTGCCGGATTTCGAACCCTCGGCGGTGGTTATCATTCTGAACCTTGAAACGCTGGCTATGCTCGGAAGCGCCTCGCCGCGAAAACCGAGAGTCCCTATCGAGAAAAGATCATCAATGTCCCTTATCTTGCTCGTGGCGTGACGTTCAATGCTCATGAGGGCGTCGTCACGAGACATTCCGTGGCCGTTGTCGACCACCCTTACAAGCCGCTTGCCTCCGGCTTCGAGGTGTATGGATATCCTGGTTGCGCCGGCGTCAATTGAGTTCTCAACAAGCTCTTTTACTACGGAAGCTGGTCTCTCGACTATTTCTCCGGCGGCTATCTTAGAGACAAGTACATCCGGAAGTGTTCTGATTTTCGCCATTAATACTTTAGAAAAGCTTAAGCAGAATGAACAGGATGAGTATGGTCAGGGGTAAAATGACCGCAGCGACCGAGAAAAAGGAAAAAGCCGAGAGGGTTTTTTTCGGGTGCGTCCCGAAAACATCCCGCGACTGTTCTTCCACTACGCCGAAATATCTTTTAAACATCTTTGTCTTCCCCGGATGGCGTTGGGGGCGCCTTCTCCGCTCTTGCCTTGTTAAGCGATTTAACCAGAGATTCGACCGAGACCGCCGGAAGGGTTACCAACTCGACCGTTCCCCTTGAGCAAAGGTCAACCGAGACCTTCCCTATGGTCTCGTTATCGGGGGCCTCCACTATGTTTACAAAATCGTATCTGCCCAGAGTCGCATACTGCTCAAGAACCCTGACGCCTATGTCCTCAAGCTCCTTGTCGACTTCCTTTATTCTCCCGGGCCGTTCCTTTACGGTTTTTCTGCCCTCGGGAGTAAGTCTGCTGAGTAATATGTAAATTGCCATTGAAAAAACCCACTGTTTCCCTGAATTACGGCGACTCTTGCGCCGAGAAAATCTTTAGTTGCCGGCTGGCCGTTCTAGATTTATAACTTTTTTGGAAGATATCTCAAGGAAAAAAGCCTTCCCCCGGAACTTCCATAACAAAAACTCTCCGGTATACTACTATAAGAATTTTCTAAGACCTGATGAAAAGCATAGTTCACGTCGCGACAATCACGCTTGCCCTTCTGCTTTTTCCGCTTCTTCTCTCTCCGCAAGTGGAGGTCACTTATGCGCAACAGCCAGACCCCCGGGAAGATCTCACCGTAACGGACTATTCATGGAAATCCTACGGAGTGGGGCGCATGGCAACGCTTGGAAAAATAACCGTCGCAAACTCCGGCAGCACCAATTACAAGAACATCAAAATCAGGATTGATCTGTTTACGAGAACCGGCAAGCTTCTGGGCTCGCTTCACGGAAAGATACCCGAGGAACTGCCCGCAGGAAGCCAAAGGACCTTCTCCAACTTGGATTTGGGACTCATGAACTCGGATCTTGAGAACTCCGAGGCGAGGGTAACTGGCGCCGAGGTGTCGGGAAGTTCTTTGTCCGCAGGTGCCGAGAACGTGATCTTCGTAAAGAACTGGGAGTTTGAGGGTGCGAGTTTCGGAACGGAGGGTTTCATAACGGAAATCACCCTTGAGAACACGGGAGAAACCCACTTTAAAAATATCAAACTGCTTTTAACGGAAAAAGACGGCGGAACCAGACCGGGCAGCACTCACCTTTCCTCGGTAACGATACACAATGTACTTCCCGCCGGAGAGGAAAGAACTTTTACGGGTATAAACGTCGGTTTCTCGAGTCCGAACGCTGTTGAAAGATCTATTGCCGTCTCCGGGGCCGAGATGATAACAACAAAGGAACTCAATTACATCCTTTCCGGTGGGGGGAGTCTAGGAGAGAGGATAAAGAAAAAAATCAGCTCCGTCAGCATACTAAGAAAAAAGGACGGGGAGAAAAAAACCGAACCGCCAAAAGAAACATCATCTTCAGATGAATCAGAGAGCGCTTACAATGAAGGAACTGATAGCGTTCCTCCTTCGGCCAGCTCGGTCGGTTCCGCCGACCCGGCTGCGGGCAAGGACGCGGAAGTTTCCCGGGAACAGCCCCGGGAAGCTTTCCCGAAGCACGACATAGTAATAAGGGAGTTTGAATGGGGAAGCGGAATCCCCGGGGCAACCGCGACGCTCAGCAAGCTAGTCATCGAGAACATAAGCGACATCGCTTACGAGAAGATAGAGTTTGAAATAGAGTTTTTCAAATCCTCAAACACCCCTTTCGGATCAAACCGCTTCAAGATAAAAGAAGTCCTGGCTCCGAAGCAGGTGATGTGGCTCAGGAATGTTCAGGTCGGATTTATAAGCAAGCTTCCCGACCCGAATCTTATAAAACTCAGAGTGGTAAAAGCAAAAGCGATCATGTAGAAAGCTTGAAGCTTGTGCCGAGATGGGGAGGGATTAAATCCTGGAGATTTCTCTAGTTTCCAACTAACTCGAGGGATTGTTTTATCGTTTCGACCAGCTTGTCTCTGAACTGCTCTATTCCTTCAAAGGGAACAACTATGCTTGAGCGGCCGCCGCTTAGTTCGGTAATCCTAAGGTATTGACCCTTGTGGTTCTCCTTGACGTCAAAGAAAAACCTTTTGGACTCAATATCAACGTGGTTACTTACATGCTCCTTTTCTGTCCTTTCTTCCATCTAATTCTGCCTCCTAGAAAAATTTGTTGGAACAATTATTGAGGCATGACTATAACCCCTGAAAAGTAAAAAGCAAACAATTCTTTTATAGTCCCGAAAATACAGATATATTCAGGGAGAAAACCCGCGAAAATGGCAAGAATAAAAATAGATCTACCGAGCAAATTCGTCTTTTCAACGCAAATACCGATAAGAATAGACGACATAAACTACGGCTTTCATCTCGGACATGACTCGGTGTTAACCCTCGCGCACGAGGCCCGAGTAAGGTTTCTCGCAACACACGGCTACACCGAAGCCGATATAGAGGGAGTGGGAATCATAATGGGAGACGTCGGAATCACCTACAGTTCGGAAGCGTTTTACGGAGACGTAATGGAAATAAGCATCGGCATCGGCGAGTATGGCAACCATTTTCTCGAACTTATCTACGCACTGGTAAACGAAAAAAGCGGCAAGGAGGTCGCCAAGGTCAAGACCTCTTTGGTATTTTTTGACTATAAAGAAAGAAAAACCGTGCGGATGCCGGAGGAATTCCGAAGGAAAATCATCCGCGAAGAGTAGTCGCCGAGAGTCCTGCGTTACTGTTTATTTTTGGGGGCGTAGCCGATGTAAATCGTGTTTTTACGTTTCTTTACCAGAAAAAGATACTGCTTCCCGGGTTTCAGGCCGCTTAAGATCTTGTTGTAGTCTCCAAGGTTCGCCACGGGGGTCTTGTTAACCTCCAGTATCACATCCCCGGGACGAAATCCCGCCTCCCAGGCCGAACTTCCACGGCTTACGTTCGTAACCAGCACTCCGGCTTTATCCTCAAGGCTGAACCGTGCGGCGATATCCGGGGTAATGTCGCTTAATTCAATATCTTCGTCCCGCCGGGATTCGGCAGGAGCCTCATCATCCGGCATCTTGCCGAGAACAACGGAAATTTCCTCGCGCTTCCCGTCGCGGAGAATCGTGATTTTAGAGGAAGTGCCGGGAGCTTTCATTCCCACGAGCTTGGATAAAGACGTAAACTCCTTTATGGGCTCTCCGTCAAGTTTCACTACCACGTCTCCCCTCTGCAGACCCGCTTTCTCTGCGGGGCTTCCCGGGCTTATATCGGATATAAGAGCCCCGTCCGTGCTTTCATGCCCCATGCTCTCAGCTATCTCCTGCGTTATAGGCTGAATAATAACTCCCAGCCATCCCCTGACCACTTTGCCTCTTTCCATGAGCTGGGATATGACACCCTTGGCCATATTGGTTGGAATAGAAAAACCTATTCCCTGGCCTCTGGACGCTATAGCGGTGTTAACACCGACCACATCCCCTCCGAGGTTAAAAAGCGGGCCTCCGCTGTTTCCAGGGTTAAGGGACGCATCGGTCTGAATGAAATCATCGTAGGCCCCAAGACCCAGAGACCTTCCCTTCGCGCTCACTATTCCGACCGTTACTGTGTAGCCGAGTCCGAAGGGATTTCCGATCGCCATGACCCAGTCGCCGATTCTAAGCTTGTCCGAATCTCCGAAAACCACGGGCTTCAGCTTTTTTTCAGGCTTTATCTTAAGAACGGCAAGATCCGTTTTCGCATCCTGTCCCACAATCTCGGCCGTATATCTCGATCCGTCGTAGAGAACGACCTGTATATCTTCCGCCCTGCTGATCACATGGTTGTTGGTAACTATGTAGCCGTCTTTGCTGACTATGAACCCGGAGCCCAAGCCCTTTCGTCTGAACTCTCGCTCCCGGTCATTCGGGAAAAACCTCTTGAAAAACTCCTCGAAAGGGTCTCCTTCGCCGAAATCAGGCAACACTTTTCCCCGCTTTACGACACTCGTGGTGCTTATGTTAACAACAGAATGCTTTTGTTTCTCGACAAGACCCGCAAGGGAGGGAAATTTTACAGAAGAGCCGGAAGAAGAAAGAAGTTCCGGGACGTTTTCGCGCGACAGAGATTCAGGACTTTCTTCGTCTTCCTCTACTTTAGCGCACGAAAGGGAACCCAAAAGCAAAAAACAGGCAGCAAAAAACAAGAAAACGGTTTTCTTCATAGTTAAAGCCTCCAACTTCATTTGAGCATCCCGACTATTTTATCAGCGACTTCGGAGATATTCATATCATCCGTAAAAACAACACGCGGCGAGAGTTCGTAAATATCCTTTCTTTTCATGAAAAGCTCATGGAACTCGGCACGAGGGTCCTTGACGTCAAGAAGGGGCCTCCCCTTCTTGCTCCTCACCCTGTTCCAAAGGGTATCGACATCCGCCCGCAGATAGAAGACCTCTCCAGAGGCCTCCATTATTTCACGATTCTGCTGTCGCAGAACTGCTCCTCCCCCTGTTGAGATCACGGCCGGGGATGTTTTCTGGGAAAGAGTGGAAAGCATCTCTGTTTCCTTCTGCCTGAAACTCTCTTCTCCCTCCGTTTCAAATATCTCGGTTACGGAAAGACGTTCAGTCCGTTCCACTTCACTGTCAAGATCGTAGAAATCCATTCGCAGTTTTCCGGAAAGCTCCCTGCCGACGCTTGTTTTGCCCGCTCCCATAAACCCCGTAAGAAAAATATGTCTTTTCTCGCTCAAATCAACCTACAATTTTCTTCCGACGGGAGAACCCTCGGCGGGGGCGTCTGCGCCAGAGAGCATTTTCTCAACGTACTTGCCTATTATGTCGCACTCTATGTTAACTTCCCTCCCTCGGCGAAATTCGGAAAAAGTCGTCTCCCGAAGCGTGTAGGGAATTATGTTCACCGAAAACTCAGTGTCCTTTACCGAATTGACGGTGAGACTTACGCCGTCAACGGCAACCGATCCTTTCTCGACCACATATTTCGCAAGGGATGCGGGAATCGAGAAAGAAAAAACCCTGGATTCTCCTACAGGAGTAATGGACTGAACTATCCCTACTCCGTCCACATGGCCCGTGACAATATGTCCGCCCATCCTGTCTCCGACCCGAAGAGATCTCTCGAGATTCACTCCGCTTCCCGTCCGGAGGCCAGAGAGGTTTGTCCTGGAAAGCGTCTCGTGGGACGCGTCAACGGAAAAACCCCCGCCTCCAGCGGAAACCACCGTAAGGCATACGCCGTTTACGGCCACGCTCTCTCCCAGGGCCAGCTCCCCGGCATCGATCTTCCGGACCCCGATTCTTAAAAGAACGCCCTTGTCCTTTTTCTCAAGCGCCTGAACCGCTCCAATGTCTTCAACTATACCGCTAAACATTTAACTCCCCCTGTCCCGCCCCACGACTCCGGAGATCAGGATCGAAATCGCCCCGACAGTGATCGCAGAGTCGGCTACGTTAAAAGGAGGCCAGAGCAGGCCCGGGTTCCCCGGCCAGTAGACTGCAATAAAATCGGTCACGTATCCGTAGGCAAACCTGTCTATTGAGTTTCCAATAGCTCCCCCCAGCACCAAGGCAAGCGCATATCGAAAAACCCTCTGCTCCTCTTCAAGTCTGCGAAGAAAGAAAAAAATCACGACCAGCACCAAAATGAAAACAACTATATAGAAGTAAAGCCTCACATCCTCGGACATGTTCCTTAACATGCCAAAGGCGATTCCCGGATTTCGCAAATGCGTTATATCGAACCATGAAAACACGTTTATCCTCGATAGAAACGGCACGTGGGCCTTAACGAGCCACTTGGTCAGCTGGTCAAGCGATACTACCAGAAAAGATATAACGAATACGCCCAGATAATTTCTCATGAAAAAAACAAGGAATCCCGGCCCTGAAAGAAAACCCCGCAAACTTCCGGCAAATGACTAAGCCTCATTCCAGCCGAAACTCTATCGGAACCTTGACCCAGCTTGAAACTGCCTTGAAGCCTCTTTGCGCCGGGACGAATTTCCACTTTTTTACAGCCTTCAAAGCGGCATTATCAAGAACCTTGTGACCGGAGGATTTAAAGATGGTTACTTCCTCGGGCTTTCCGTTCGGAAGCACACGCACATTAAGCAACACGCTGCCCTCGTAACCGCGTCTTATGGCAACCGCGGGGTAGCCGGGCCTGGGGGTGAAACCGTAAGATGGCCTCGCAGTGGCATAACTCTCTTCGGGCTGTTCCTCCGGGGCGGGTTTCGCTTCCTTTTTAAGCGCTATGGAGTCATCCCGCTTTTTCACCTTCTCTACGACTTTTTCTTTTTTCTTCTTAACAACCTTTTTTCTCTTTACGACTTTTTTTGCGGGTTCGGGTTTTTTGAATTCAAAATGCCTTAGGGAAACCTCTATGTGATCGCCGTATACGGGAATGCTTTTCTGCACGACAATGTGTCCCCAAGCAAAAGATATAAGAACATGGAAGACGACTGAAAACAGTATGAATTTCTTGAGATTGTCAACCGGCCTGCCCATACCAAAGTATTATTCTATATCAATAACCAGAAATTCCTTAATTCCTCCGGGAACCCTGACCTGTATCTCGTCATCGACCCTCTTTCCGATTAGCGCGCTACCGACCGGAGAGGTAACCGATATAAAGCCATTTTCGGGTGCGGATTCATCTTCTCCCACAAGCTTGTACTTTTTTATGTCCCCGGAATCAATATCTTCCACCGTAACCGTAAGACCGAAAACCACCCTGTCCCGGGCGGTGATTTTCTCAGGGTCAATTACTTCCGCACGGCCAAGGCGGTCTTCTATATCCTGTATCCTTCCCTCTATGAACGACTGTTTCTGCTTGGCAGTCTCGTACTCGGCGTTTTCGGAAAGATCCCCGAGTGACCTCGCATATTCTATAAGTTTGATTACTTCCTGTCTCTCGACGGTTTTTAATCTGTGAAGCTCGTCCCGAAGCTTCTTCCAGCCGTCGGGAGTGATTAGAACTCTTTGGACACTCATTAAGATCTCCTCCTCGCCTCAACCATACCCCAGCGGTGTTAATAGTAGCTTTGCAAAGCCTTTACGTCGAGACCGATTTTCACCAAGGCCTCGATAGCACCGACTCCGGCGACCGAACCGGCGAGGGTGGTGAAATAAGGAACGTTGTTTACAAGCGCGGTCCTTCTTATCGAATATGACTGCGCGATCTCCTTTTTCCCGAAAGTGGTGTTTATAACCAACTGCACCTCACCGTTTTTAAGGTGATCGACTATGTGGGGACGGCCCTGCTTAACCTTGTTCACCGTTCGGGAAAATATACCATTTTTATTGAGAAATTCAGATGTGCCTCCGGTAGCCATTATATCAAAACCTATATCGCTCAGCCTCCGGGCTATATCAAGCATCTTGTCGGACTTGTCCTCGTCTTTTATGCTTATGAAGGCCACGCCGTCTGAAGGAAGGCTGTTGCCGGCCGCGATCTGGGATTTTGCAAACGCTTGGTCAAGGTCGGGAGCAATTCCCATGACCTCGCCGGTCGATTTCATTTCTGGGCCCAGAATCGTGTCAACTTCCGGGAACTTGACGAAAGGAAAGACCGATTCCTTTACGCAGTAATGCTCCGGGACGATTTCCTCCGTGTAGCCGAGTTCCTCAAGAGACTTTCCGGTCATTACCTTGGTTCCTATCTTGGCCAGCTGAACCCCTATGGCCTTGCTCACGAAAGGAACGGTGCGGCTCGCTCTTGGGTTTACCTCGATTATGTAGACCTTCCCGTCCTTTACAGCGAACTGGATGTTAACAAGCCCTTTTACATCCAGAGAAAGCGCGAGTTTCTTAGTCTGGGATTTTATTTCCTCGACAATTTCAGGCTCCATCGAGAACGGCGGCAGAATCGCCGCACTGTCTCCGGAATGAACCCCCGCTTCCTCGATGTGCTCAAGCACCCCGCCCACAACAACGGTTTTCCCGTCGCAAACCGCGTCCACGTCGACTTCATTCGCATCCTTTAGAAACTTGTCTATCAGTATCGGGTGGTTCGGCGAAACGCTCGCGGCTTCCCTTATGTAAGTCCGAAGAGACTCTTCGTCGTAGACTATCTCCATGGCACGACCACCCAGAACATAGGACGGGCGGACCATGACCGGATATCCTATTTCGCGGGCTATGCCAATGGCTTCCCCCTCGCTTCTCGCGGTGTCGCTTTGGGGCTGGAGGAGTCCCAGATCCGAAACCAATTTCCTGAACCTGTCTCTGTCCTCGGCAAGATCTATGCTCTCGGGGGAAGTTCCTATTATCTTCACCCCTTCCTCCTCAAGCGCGAGAGCTAGACGGAGCGGGGTTTGGCCTCCAAGGTGAACTATGACTCCCCAAGGATCTTCCCTTCTTATAAGAGCCAGAGTGTCTTCAAGCGTAAGCGGTTCAAAGTAAAGCCTGTCCGAGGTATCGTAATCCGTGCTCACGGTCTCGGGATTGCAGTTAACCATAATGGCCTCGTACCCTTCTTCGCGGAGCGCAAAAGACGCGTGCACACAGCAGTAGTCAAACTCTATGCCCTGGCCTATGCGGTTTGGTCCCCCGCCGAGTATCACAACTTTTTTTCTGTCCGTGGGAAGCGCTTCGCTTTCGCTCTCGAAAGTCGAGTAGAGATAAGGGGTATAGGCCTCGAATTCGGCGGCACAGGTATCAACCATCTTAAAAGCAGGCTCGATTCCTTCGCCCAGGCGGAAATCCCTCACTTCCCTTTCCTCCATGGAAAGAATCCTCGCGATCTCAATGTCGGAAAAACCGTGGCGCTTGGCCTCGAGTATGGTCTCGCTGCTAAGTCCGTCCTTCGCAATATCCGATTCGAAATCGACAATCTGCTTTATGTTCCGAAGAACCAGGGGTCCACGTGAGAAATCGAGTAGATTTCCTCCAAGTCCATGCCCAGTCGGAACGCATCGGCTATGTACCAGAGCCGCCGAGGGGAAGGAATCCTGAGCTTCTCCCTTATCTCTTCGGGGTCATCAGACATCTTCTCGAAACCGTAGGAATCTATCTCAAGAGATCTCATCGCCTTCTGCAGTGACTCCTTGAACGTCCTTCCTATGGACATGGCTTCCCCTACGGATTTCATCTGCGTGGTAAGTGTCGGGCTCGTCTGTGGAAACTTCTCAAAAGTGAATCTGGGTATTTTCACCACAACGTAATCTATGGTCGGTTCAAAAGACGCGGGGGTGTACTTCGTTATGTCGTTTGAGATCTCATCAAGCGAATAGCCGACCGCAAGCTTCGCGGCTATCTTGGCAATCGGAAACCCGGTGGCTTTTGAGGCAAGTGCAGAGCTTCGCGAGACCCTAGGGTTCATCTCTATCACCATCATCCGTCCGTCTTTGGGGTTAACGGCAAACTGGATGTTTGAGCCGCCGGTTTCAACGCCGATTTCCCTTATTATCGCTATGGAAGCGTCGCGCATATGCTGATATTCCTTGTCGGTAAGGGTTTGCGCAGGAGCAACCGTTATGCTGTCTCCCGTGTGAACTCCCATGGCGTCGAAATTCTCTATGGAACAAATTATGACGACGTTATCCATGTGGTCCCGCATTACCTCGTACTCAAACTCCTTCCACCCAACTATGGATTCCTCTATAAGTATCTCGCTTGCCGGAGAGCTTTCGATTCCTGCCTTGGCAAACTCCCGGAATTCCTCCCTGTTGTAAGCAACGCTTCCGCCGGTTCCGCCAAGGGTAAAAGAAGGCCGTATGATGACCGGAAACCCTATCTCGTCCACAACTTCCCAAGCCTCTTCCATGTTATGCGCGATGCCGCTTTTCGGCACCTCAAGACCTATGTCGTCTATGGCTTTTTTGAAAAGATCCCTGTTCTCGGCTTTTTTTATCGCCGGGATTTTCGCGCCTATGAGTTCCACGCCGTGGCGCTCGAGCGCGCCCGACTCGGCAAGCGAAACGGCAAGGTTAAGGGCCGTCTGTCCGCCTATTGTGGGCAGAAGGGCATCGGGCTTTTCCTTCTCTATTATTTTTTCCAGTATTTCGGGAACAAGCGGTTCCACGTAAGTCTTGTCGGCAAAGTCCGGGTCGGTCATTATGGTGGCCGGATTGCTGTTTACCAGAACCACCTTGTAGCCTTCTTCCTTGAGCACCTTGCAGGCCTGGGTGCCTGAATAGTCAAACTCGCAGGCCTGTCCTATAACTATTGGACCGGAGCCGATGACCATTATGGTTTTTATGTCAGTTCGCTTGGGCATGGAACGGAAGAGATTGTAAAAGGTTGCAAATATATACTTAATAACGCGTTGACAGGCAATGATGTCGGATATGAGATCAAATTATAATTATGAAGGACCGCACAATCTCTTGACCTAACATAAAACTTAATCAGGCCACTCGACGTATATCTCTTTTCCCTTATCCGCAAATTCCCTGGCCTTGGAATCAAGCCCTTTCTGAACGGCATCCATCTCCGAGAGACCGTGCTCTTTTGCGTAATCCCTTATATCCTGCGTGATTTTCATCGAGCAGAATTTCGGACCGCACATGGAGCAGAAATGCGCAACCTTGGCCCCTTCGGCAGGGAGGGTCTCGTCGTGAAACTCGCGCGCCGTATCCGGATCAAGTGAGAGATTGAACTGATCATTCCACCGGAATTCAAACCTGGCCTTGCTCAGCACGTTGTCGCGAAGCTGCGCTGCGGGATGACCCTTCGCAAGATCCGCCGCGTGTGCGGCGATCTTGTAGGTTATAACCCCGTCCTTAACGTCCTTTTTGTTGGGAAGACCAAGATGCTCTTTCGGTGTGACGTAGCAAAGCATCGCGGTTCCGTACCAGCCTATCATAGCCGCCCCTATGGCAGAAGTTATATGGTCATAGCCGGGTGCTATGTCGGTAACTAGAGGACCCAGAGTATAAAAAGGAGCTTCTCCACATATCTCAAGCTCCTTGGTCACGTTCTCCCTTATCATCTGCATGGGAATGTGCCCCGGACCTTCTATCATAACCTGAACGTCGTGTTTCCAAGCTATCTGGGTAAGCTCCCCGAGGGTGTCAAGCTCGGCGAACTGCGCAGCGTCGTTCGCATCGGCTATGGAGCCCGGCCGAAGGCCGTCACCCAGAGAAAACGCTATGTCGTAAGCCTTCATTATCTCGCAGATCTCTTCGAAATTGGTGTAGAGGAAGCTTTCCTTGTGATGCGAGAGACACCATTTGGCCATTATCGACCCGCCCCTTGAAACTATCCCGGTAACCCTGTCAACGGTAAGAGGAATGTAGCGAAGGAGCACCCCCGCGTGTATGGTGAAGTAGTCAACCCCCTGTTCCGCCTGCTCTATAAGGGTATCCCTGAAAATCTCCCAGGTAAGTTCCTCCGGTTTTCCGTTAACTTTTTCCAAGGCCTGGTATATGGGAACGGTTCCCACGGGAACCGGAGAATTTCTTATTATCCACTCCCTGGTTTCGTGGATGTTGTCCCCGGTCGAGAGGTCCATTATGGTGTCGGCTCCCCACCGGCACGCCCAGACCGCTTTTTCGACCTCCTCCTCAATGCTTGAGGTAACGGCGGAGTTTCCGATGTTCGCGTTTATTTTCACGAGGAAATTACGCCCTATTATCATGGGCTCGCTTTCCGGATGGTTTATGTTATTCGGAATTATGGCACGCCCCGCAGCGACTTCCTCCCTGACGAAGTCCGGAGTGATGCAACCGGTCTGAATGCGCGCGCCGAAATCTACTCCTTCGTGGTAAGCCCCGAGCTGCCCGTAGACCTCCCTAAGCTCGTCAATTCTCTGGTTCTCCCTTATGGCAATGTACTCCATCTCGGGCGTTATGATTCCCTTTTTCGCATAGTGCATCTGGGTTACGCTTCGCGAGGGCGATGCGCGAAGGGGCTTTCTTATGTTCCCGAAGGTTATTCCGTTTGCACTTTCAAGCCTTTTTCTGGCGAATTCCGAGGAGAAGTCAGGCAGATCCGAGACGTCTCCCCGCCCCCTTATCCACTTTTCGCGAAGCGGCGGCAGACCCCTGTGAACGTCAATGTCAACTTCGGGATCCGTATAGGGACCGCTCGTGTCGTAAAGGGTTATCTTGAAGCGGTCAGCATCCGGGGCATCCGAGAGAAAATCGTCGGTTTCAACCTCCCTCATGGCCACTCTTATATCGTGGATTTTTCCATCCACATATACCTTTTTTGACTTAGGAAAAGGGTCTCTGGTTATCACGGACCCGGTAGGTATTTTCTCTTTTTTTCGAGAAGAACTCATGAGCAAAGGCTCCCTTGGCGAAAACGTTTCGGACATTGATTAGTTTAGGGGATTATAGATTCCTTTACAAATAATTCGGACAACAAAAACGCCCCGACGATGCCTTGATCTGTCAGCGGGAAATCCTGTAAACGGCTCCCCTGCGGTCATCGGATACGAGCAGTGCTCCGTCGGGGGTAACTAGAACGTCAACCGGCCTTCCCCAAGCTTTCCCGTCACTCCCAAGCCACCCCTCCGCGAACGCATCGTATGAAGCCGCATT
This sequence comes from Thermodesulfobacteriota bacterium, assembly GCA_964291665.2. Classification (GTDB taxonomy): domain Bacteria; phylum Desulfobacterota_D; class UBA1144; order Nemesobacterales; family Nemesobacteraceae; genus Nemesobacter. Next base: position 504,383 of record OZ219814.1, read on the forward strand.
TCCCGATTCGTCGAGGCGCACTGAGGTCACCCTGTAACCTATGGGCACGCTTCTGTTCCATGAGCCGTGCTCCGCGATGAAAATCACGTTTTTCCAAGACGCGGGAAACATGGAACCCGTATAGAACCGCATGCCGAGCGCCGCAACGTGTGCGGGAAGCTCCCACTGGGGAGGAGTAAATTCGTTGCATCCGCGCTCCGAGCCGAACTGCGGATCCTGAACATCCGCCCCGTGGCAGTAAGGAAAACCGAAATGAAGTCCGGCTTTCCCGGCACGGTTAAGTTCGTCGGGAGGGCTGTTATCATTAATCTGCTGGTCTCTGCTGATATTATCCCTTCCGTTATCTGTAAACCAGAGCACACCAGATTCCGGATGCCAGTCAAAACCCACGGTGTTTCTCACTCCATGGGCAAAAACCTCAAGGTTCGTTCCGTCGGGATTGACCCTCAGGATCGCCGCGTAGCGCTCGTCGTTCCTCTTGCAGACGTTGCACGGCGCTCCGACCGGAATATATAGTTTTCCGTCCGGTCCGAACCGGATGAACTTCCACCCATGATGTCTATCCTTGGGGAGCGTATCAATTATAACCACGGGGTCAGGAGGAGATGAGAGACGGCTTTCGATCCCGTTATAGCGGAGAATCCGGCTTATTTCCGCGACGTAAAGGGCCCCGTCCCGAAACGCAACGCCGTTTGGAGTATTGAGGTTATCCGAAATTATATGGACAGTTTCGGCGTAGTTGTCGCCGTCTGTATCGCTAAGGGCATACACGGTTGAATCTCTAGTCCCGACAAACAATGTGCCATTGGCTCCAAGGGCAAGCGAACGCGCACCGGGTACTTCGTTTGAATAAAGGGAAATCGAAAAACCCCCGGGAAGGGATATGCGTGAGAGCATTGGGTCCGCAGGAATCTCCGGGGGCGTTGTTTCCCCGCAGCCACAGGCAGACAACAGAAAAATAAAAAGAGATGGAATCAGCACCCTGAGAGTTCTCGGCATCACAACCTCCTAAATATAAAAGCACTCACAGCCCACCGAATGTTAACCGGTACACATTCGCGTGGAAACTGGGCAAAACCGAAAACCCCTATTTGGCGCACCGTTCACTAAATCGAGCACTTGGGTAAAGTTATTATCCAGTTCATCAAAGAGGTTCGGTTTATGTCTTATCTCATTTTAGGTATTGAGACGTCATGCGACGAGACTTCCGCGGCAGTGATAAGAGACGGAAAACAGATGCTTTCAAACGTGGTTTCCTCGCAGGTCGACGTTCATAACGCCTTCGGCGGGGTCGTTCCGGAGATAGCGTCACGCATGCATACGGAAATAATCCTCCAAGTAATAAATCAAGCCCTCGAGACTGCCGAGACATCAGCCGGGGAAGTTGACGCCATAGCGGTAACCCAGGGGCCCGGACTCATAGGTTCGCTCATGGTCGGAATTTCAACCGCGAAGGCACTTGCGTTCTCTCACGGAAAACCCCTTGTGGGAGTAAACCACTTGGAATCGCACATAGCAGTGGCGCATCTTGAGAACGAAATCGATTTCCCGTTTGTCGCACTCATAGTTTCCGGAGGGCACACGAACCTTTACATGGTAAGGGGGTTTCTTGACTTCGAATTGCTCGGAAGCACTAGAGACGACGCTGCGGGGGAAGCTTTTGACAAGGGAGCGAAGGCCCTCGGACTCGGGTATCCCGGAGGAGTCGAAATAGACAAGCTTTCAAAAAACGGCGAACCCGACGCCATCAGTTTCCCAAGACCGTTTAACAATGAATCCCCCGATTTCAGTTTCAGCGGGCTTAAAACCGCTCTCCTTAACCACATAAGGAAAAATCCGGTCGAAAGCGAAGAGAATCTCTTTGACGTATGTGCCGGGTACCAGGAAGCCATAGTGGAAACCCTTATTGACAAGACGCTTAACGCCGTGAGGAAAAACGGAGTGGGGAGCGTTGTTTTAGCAGGCGGGGTAGCCTGCAATTCAAGGCTAAGGCGACTAAGCGAAGAGAAAATAAAAAGCGAGGGAATAAATGTTTTTATCCCCTCGCCTGCTCTTTGCACTGATAACGCGGCCATGATAGCCACGCTCGGTTACCACATGTATGCAGATAACAGGGTGTCTGGACTTGATATATCTCCTTATTCAACCTCTAGACGGAACCAAAAAAATCACGTTTCGTAATCGACAACAACCGCATCTACAGCTACCTGCCGAACAAACTGCGCGACCTTCTGGTGCTCGGGATGCTCTTTGTAGATATCAAGATCTTCCTGCGATTCGAACTCTGAATAAAGAGCGATATCAAACGATGTGGGAAGTTCGTTAGAATTCCTGCCGATCTCCATGGTCTTTATCTCAGGAATGGAACTTTTGAGGCCCTCGAGTTCCCCCTTGATCCTGTCCATGATCTCATCCTTGTCCGTCCCTTCGTGCGACTCCTTGATCTTCCACATCACTATATGCTTTATCACTTGGGTCTCCTTGGAAAAGGTGTCTTTAGCTTTCCCCAACAGTATAAATTATTTTTCATGGAATTGCGAAAAACCCCCATCCTATCCAGGCAGCTACCCGGCTTTTGACAACACAGAGTATATATTATGCCGATAAAAGCAGACAACAGGGTGTCTATGCTTGATATACCCCCTTATTCAACAGCAAGGGGAACCAAGAAAATCACGTTTCGTATTCGACAAGAGCCACGTCCGTTCTTATCTGCCGGATGAACTTTCCGACCTTCACGTGCTCGGAATGCTTCAGGAAAACTTCGTAATCTTCCTTCGAGTCGAACTCAGAATAGAGAGCTACATCGTACGCGACAGGAAGCTCACTAAAACTCTTGCCAAGCTCCATAGTCTTTATCTCCGGAACAGCGCTTTTCAGTACCTCTACTTTCTGTCTGAACTTGGCAATAAGCTCATCCTTGCTCATTCCTTCGTGCGAATCCTTCAGTTTCCACATCACCATACGTTTTATCACCTGAGTCTCCTTGGAAAAAATTTCTGTAGTTTTTCCAAACAGCGTAAATTATTTCTCATAAAATTGCGAAACTTCCTCATCATATCCAGACAGATACCCCGCTTCCGGTGACAAAGTATATTCTGCAGATAAAAAAGGTATGATTTATTTTTATGTGGGAAAAAAGAGAGATATTCAGCGAACTTCCGTTCGTTTCGAATTTCAAGAAAGACAAAATCGACTTCCTGCTTAAGATAGGCGAACTGATAGAAGTACCCGAACGCTACGTTCTCACCAAACAGTTCGAACCAAGCCATTCTTTCTACTTCCTCGTAGAAGGCCTGGTGAATTTCTCAATCAGTGTCGAAGACAGAACCGATGAATTCTCGGTGGGGAAAAGCAACGAGAAATTTACCCCCGTAGGCTGGTCGGGCTTTCGCTCTCCCAAACGCTACTACACAACGATTACATGCGAGAGTCCCTGCGTCCTGCTAAAGTGGAGTCACCAGAATCTTGAAAAATTCTTTGACCAGGAACCTCTTCTGGGACGCGAATTCCTCCTGTTCGTTCTCGGCAAAAGCATAAACCTTCTAAAGCATGTCAGGACCGAGCTTGCAGAATACAACAACGTCAACTGGGACATTGAGACGGAAAAAACGGGCGGTTTTTCCCAAGAAGGAAAGTATATATCCGTACCTAACCCGCTTCAGCTTCTGAGACAGTCTCCTTTCTTCGAGGTTTTCCCCGACAGAACACTGCGCCAGTTGGCAAAAGCAACCCAGAAAAAATACTATCTAAACAACGAACCCATATTCAACCAAGGGGATACCCCGAAAGGAATAGACATACTGGCTTACGGAAAGGCAGCACTGTGCTTTTCTCCCGACGGGGCACAGGGAGGAATCGAGGAATCCGCCGCGCTTCATCTGATTAACCTCCCCGGGTACCTGGTCGGGTGGATGGGCGCCGCTCCCGCCGGATCAAACGATGTCACCGCAGTCGCAAGCAGAAACTCGGTTATCTACCACATAAGCGCCCGCAATCTTCATAAAATCCTGAATCAGGATCCCACCTTGGCCCTGGCCCTGGCCAGAAGACTTTTATGGCTGGTGTCAATACGGCTTCGAAATTCCCGCGCGGGGCTCATATCGCAAAGATACGAACGAGAAATACTGGCTATAAGCAACCTTATAGAGCAGAACTCCATGCAGTTAAGTGTAAACTCCCCCATTCATAAACTTCCCCATCTGCTAAACAGCCCGCTTACGCTAGATGATGCTTTCCGGCTTCTGTTCAGATTGGAAAAAGAAGGTGAGAGTCTCGAGAGGGAACTCTCCCGTCTCAGCCTCGATATTCTCGGAAAGATCTACAAGGAATACAACTTTTTCGAGGGCTTAAAAAACGTCTACCAGTCCGTAACCGCCGCGCCCAAGTCGCTTTCTCCGAGCGAAATAAGAACCATGGCGGCCAAGCAGTTTGCGGGAGTCTTCAACAGTACTCCCTACGTAATTGAAGGCTGGGAGAATCTGCCCGACGAGCCGGGGCACATCTTCATATACAATCATCTTCTTAACCATCCCTACAACACCCTTCCCAACCATTTTCAGATTACGCTCGATTCCCACTTTATAAGCTCGATGGTTCTTTACGCCAAGTACGGCGAGGCCGGGATCCGCGTCGTACGCGTTCCAAGGGCAGAGGAATACGGACATGAGTACTACTACAAAAGGCTCGGGCACATAAATGTTTACACAGACGAATCCGATCTCTCCCAAGGAACCCCCGAGCGGAGAAAAGCCTGGAGGAAAAAGTTCTACAAAATGGCCAAGGAACACCTAGGGAAAGGATTTAACATAGTAATAAGCCCTGAGGGAACCAGCATGACGACTGAGGAATCGCCCGGTCCGTTCAAACTCGGCACTTTTCTCCTGTCCGCATCCGTTTCGCCCGAACCGTATATCGTCCCCATAGCGGTGGCGAACTTCGACAAAAGAATAAACCAGAACGTGTTCTCCTTGGTGATAAAAAAGCCCTTCAGGGTATCCGATCACGTAAAAAACCCGGAGGAGAACAAAGACAGGCTCTTTGATTTCGTCAGCGAATACAGAAATGAGTACAGAACATATGTGGAAGAGGCAGCGGGACTCGCAAAGCGGGCAGAATCCACCAAGATAAACCTAAAAACCTTCGAGCAGGTTGAAAAAGAGTTCCCAGTAATCGATAAAAATCTGTTTGAACAGGACATAAGGATCATTGAGAAACGCCATGTCGGGAAAAAGAGTGACGCAACGGTATTTTATGGCAGTTCAAGTTTTCGCCTCTGGAGGGGCATGGCAAGAGATTTTTCCGATTACAACGTCACGAATCTTGGTTTCGGAGGAGCCAGAATTGCCTACTGCCTGCACTATTTCGAGCGGCTCATAAAACCGAATGACGTTAAATCCCTGGTTTTCTACGCAGGCGATAACGATATAGGGGACGGATGCATCCCAAGGCAGGTGCTGAATTTTTTTGTGGATTTTTATCACCGCTTCAGAGAATCCTATCCCCACACGAAATTTACCTTCGTCTCAATAAAACCGAGTCCCGTAAGGTTCCACTTTCTTGATAGAATCAAGGCGTCAAACGATCTCATAAGACAGTTTCTGTCAAGAGAGTCCAACACCTTTTACCTGAATGTCTACGACTACATGCTAAACGAGAACGGAGATATAAGGGAGGAACTGTTCACCGAAGACGGCCTTCACATGAGCAGAAAAGGATACACGCTATGGAAGGGGCTGTTTTTGGCAAACGAAAAGGAAATTTTTTACGACCTCGGACCCGAGAAATCTGAAAGGCAGGTTAAGATTCTCCCAAAAACGGGAACCCACACGCAAGCATCCTCCGACCTGACTTGAGAGAGCCCCCCTATTGCCGACCACGCTCCCGCCCCGAAGAGGGGACTAGAAGCCACATTTTTCTTTTCGAATGGCGTCCCCAGCTTGGAGAAAGCAGAATGTAATTGCCCCAAAGAAGCGGTGAACCATCGAGATTAAAAGAGAGCTTGGAGGGACCTTGGTAATTCGAAGCGTACTTTCCGGAAACTGAAAAATCGGCTTTCGCCGAACGGCACTGCCCGCAGAGAAAAGCCCAAAGATCATTTTCCCCAAACTCGATCCCGATAGCCTTTTCTCTCTTGTCCATCCATTCCGCGTTTGGAAAAACCCAGTGGCGATGACCGTCTGTGAGTTCGAGGGAAAGAACAAAACAGGTGGTTTCCGAGACGATTTTCCTAACAGAGTATCTGAGAGTTGAGTTCATGGAGCAGTCTCAGGCCGTGGAGAGCAAGGTCTTTGTCGACCCGGTTCACGCAGGCGCACTCCTCAGAGATCGCTTCGGCAAAACCTCCGGTCATTACGATTTCAGGAGAAGAACCCATCTCCTCCTTAAGTTTCGCGCAAAGCCCGTCAATCATCGAGGCGTAGCCGAAAAACAGCCCCGACTGTATGCACTCGACGGTGTCTTTGCCGATCACCTGCTCGGGCTTTTCGGGATCGACCTTCGGAAGCTTGGAAGTTCCGTGGTAAAGCGCCACCGTGGAAAGCTCGATCCCCGGAACTATGACTCCTCCCAGGTATTCTCCTTTTTCGGAAACGCAGTCAAAAGTGGTCGCCGTACCGAGATCAACCACTATCACACTTCCACCGAAGCGATGGTAAGCCGCAACGGCATTTGCTATTCTGTCGGCTCCGAGTTCTTCGGGACTATAAATCCGAATCGGCATTCCTGTTCTTGTCTCAGGACCCACGATTATAGGCCGGTGACCGAAATATTTCTCCACCAGTTTCGCCACCCCTTCCTCCATCTCGGCGACCACGCAGGAGAGTATGGAACCACTGAACGAGGAGGGAGCTATGTCTTTCTCGTCCATCTTCCCGAATAAGATAATTCCGTAGTCGTCAGGACTCTTGGTTCTGTCGGTATCAATTCTGAAACTGTATACGAGTTCCTCTCCGGAAAATATTCCGACCATTATGCTCGTATTGCCAACGTCAATTGCGAGAAGCATGGCTAATCAAGTCCGGCCATCATGATCCGACCTGTTGATTGACAGGTACAAGCGTTTCCGGAACAACGAGATATGGTTAATTCCGACGCAGATAAACCGGTTTCGAGGGGAGTATAACTTAAAAACCGGACAAATCGAAGCTCGGAACTTTAACGCGTGCTGAGGTGAAAACCGTTTTCTAAGAATAGACTAAACTTTACAACACTTTCTTATACAGACTGTGTTATAATCGCAATAATATTGAGTTGAGGAGGGTTTTTTCACTATGCGGAAATTTTATAATAATCTCGCGTGGCATCGTGTTACAGGGCTACGCGGTCTTGGAATTCTTGCTCTTTCAGCAGTATTTTGCCTTGCCGGATTGCTAGTGCTTTCATCTTGTGATCTTCTAGATGACGATGATGATGAACCGGAGCCAATAGAAATGAGAGGTTTCTATTCCAGTGTTAATGCAGACGGTACAACGGACTGTACGAATGAAGATGTTGACCTGCGCGAACAAGAGGCTGGAGATCTCAGTGAACCCAACGTCAGAATCACAGCAAGTGGTGTTGCTTTTGGAGCTGCAACCTTTGTACAGGTGGGAGTGAAGGTAGGGGAAAGTGATACGAACGCCGAAACTATTTCAACCTATTACGTAAGTGAAACGGATGGAAATTTTGACAGGCCTGGAGCATATTTTCTGGTAGCAAAAACCGACTCTGCTATCGATGCAGAAACGATATATACCGGTTACTGGGCTGGTTATGCCTACCGTCGCGCCGCGGACGCCACAGGTCCTCAACCTGTGGTAATTTGTCCATATGTAATGGTACCAGCAGGGACTCCTGAGTTAGAGGACATAGGAGCAGGAGACTGTGGTGAAATGGGGGGAGACGATGTGCACCCCGCACTGGCACAATATCTTACAGACGCTGACGGTTCTCTTAGGGATTGCCATGACCTTTTGGATGCTGACGGCATATTGTCTCCCATGAAACGGTAATTGGGATACTACAAAACGGCGGAACATAACTTAGAGACGGACATACAGGGTAACAGCGAACCCTGCATGTCCGTCTTTTGTCCGCTGACCGATTCAAAAAGTCCCCGAAGTTTACACCAAATCACTTTTTGACAAAAACCCGAGGGAAAACTATTATTTCACGGCATCCGCAAGGAGAGAAAGTGAAAATAATAGTCACAGGCGGAGCGGGATTCATAGGCTCCTGGGTATGCGAAGCGTATATTTCCGAGGGTCACGAAGTCCTCGTGATCGACAACCTCTCGACGGGATCTGAGGACAACATCCCTCCTGAAGCTGAATTTGTTGAGTGCGACGTAAGGGACTATGCCGAGCTCGAAAAGGCGTTTCATAAATTCCGCCCCGAAGTCGTCAACCATCACGCAGCGCAGATAAATGTAAGAGACTCGGTAGAGAACCCTTCTCTTGACGCCGAAATAAACATAAACGGATCTCTAAACGTTCTTAAACTCTGTGCGGAGCACAGAACCGAGAAATTCATTTTCTCATCGACCGGAGGCGCCCTTTACGGAGAACCGGAAAAACTCCCCGCGAATGAATCAACTTCCGCCTTTCCTCTTTCCCCATACGGAATCTCGAAACTCTCAACGGAAAGTTACGTAAGATACTACTCCAAGAGCCACGGTTTCGGACACGTTATCCTGAGATACTCAAACGTGTACGGAGAAAGGCAGAACCCCGAGGGGGAAGCCGGCGTGATAGGGATTTTCTGCGAGAGAATAATCAGCGGGAAACCCTGCCTCATATTCGGGAACGGAGAACAGACGAGGGATTACGTGCACGTCTCCGACGTCTCGCAGGCAAACCTGCTCGCCGCAACCCTCAAAGAAGAAGGAACTTTTAACATAGGAACCTCGATCGAGATCTCCGTAAACGACATAGTGCGCATACTGGGGGAGGTAATTAAAACCGAATTCACCACCATCCACGAAAAGGAACGCCCCGGGGAAGTAAAAAGAATTAGTCTTGACTGCTCCCTGGCGACCGAGAAGCTCGGATGGAGTGCGCAGGTGGCCTTGCACGAAGGCCTTTTTAGAACATGGAACTGGTTTTTGCAGGAAAGAAATTAACGGCAGTTGAAGTCCCTGTCTTTGAAAAAACTTCGCTCGTGGTTAGAATTGTTTTTCTTTCGGAGGATGGATAATGCAGAATAACGAAGAATTTTTTGATGTACGGATTTACGGAAGATATATAAAAGAAGGGCACATCACCCAGAAGGATTACGAAAAACACATAAAATCCCTGCCCGACGTAAGTGACAAGGCAACATCCCTTGTCATCGACGAAGAAGAGGAAACCGGAGAACAAGAAGAATAATGGAACGCTGGGATTACAAGGTGGTCTCGACCGATGTGCTAGTTAAAAGGCCTCAGGACCACGATATAGCCGTCTACAAGGAAGAAGCTGATTCAAGAAGGGAGAGCTCCAGGGGAAACCTTGAAGATTCTCTTGTCTCGCTTGGTAAGGACGGCTGGGAACTTGCCACCATTACGGGTGAATTCGCTATATTCAAAAAAAGAGTCAGCTAGATTTTACTGCCACTCTATGGTGCCGGGAGGTTTCGTTGATATATCGTATACGACCCGGTTTATTCCCTTTACCTCGTTTATGATCCTTACCGAGATTTTCCCGAGCAGATCGTAGGATATCTTCGACCAGTCGGCGGTCATTCCATCGGTACTGCTCACAGCCCTCAGGGCACAAACGTTTTCATAGGTGCGCTCATCGCCCATAACTCCGACCGTCTTTACAGGGATAAAAACGCAGAAGGCCTGCCATATCTCATCATAGGCCCCCGATTTTTTAAGCTCGTCTATAAAAATGCTGTCCGCGTGCCTCAGTATGGAAAGCCTCTCGCGCGTAACTTCTCCCATTATCCTGATCGCAAGACCCGGACCGGGAAAAGGATGGCGGCCTATGAGAGATGAAGGAAGCCCGAGAGCCTCGCCAACGCTTCTCACCTCGTCTTTGAAAAGTTCCCGAAGAGGCTCTACTATCTCAAGATTCATTTTTTCCGGAAGCCCTCCGACATTGTGGTGGGACTTTATGACGGCCGAAGGACCCTTGACGCTTACGCTCTCGATAACGTCGGGATAGAGCGTTCCCTGGGCTAGAAAACGGACATCGGATATCTTCTCAGCCTCTTCCTCAAAGACCCTCACGAACTGCTCGCCCATAATTTTTCTTTTCGTTTCGGGATCCTCAACGCCTTCAAGATGAGAGAGAAATCTTTCGGAGGCATCCACGTGAATGAAGTTCATCTCAAACTCGGAAAAAGCGTCACAGACCTCCTGAGCCTCATCAAGCCTCATGCACCCCGTATCGACGAAAATACAGTAAAGCCTGCGGCCCACCGCCTCGTTAATAAGAGCCGCCGCGACCGAGGAGTCCACTCCCCCTGAGAGCCCGCATATGATTTTGCCGTCCCCGACTCTTTCTCTTATATCGTGTATTGAATGCTCTATGAACGAGCCCGCAGTCCAGTTCCCGCCAAGCCCCGCCACCTGAAAAAGGAAATTGGAAAGTATCCGGGCTCCGAATTCCGTATGCACGACTTCAGGGTGGAACTGCACCCCGTAGATGTTTCCGCCTTCGTTTCTTACCGCCGCGCACTCCGTGTTTTCGGTATCGGCTATTGCTGTAAATCCTTCAGGCATCTTCAGAACCCTGTCGCCGTGAGACATCCAGACTCCCGAGGTTTTCTCTACACCCGAGAAAAGCGGGTCTTCCACGACCAAGCTCAAGACGGCTGGACCGTATTCTCTTTTCTCAGAGCGTTCAACTTCCCCACCTAGCTGGAAAACCAGCACCTGAAGCCCGTAACAGATACCCAGAACCGGTATTCCCAAAGACAGTATTTCCCCGTCCACCCTGGGAGAACCATCCTCCCAGACACTTGAGGGCCCCCCGGAGAATATTATCGCCCCTGGAGGGTCTTTCTTTATTTCGTCCGTGGCAGTGTCATAGGGTTTTATTTCGGAATAAACCCCGAGTTCCCTAGTGCGCCTAGCGATAAGCTGCGTATACTGGGAACCAAAATCAAGAACAAGAACTTTTTCCCGCATTTTACAACCGCCTCCCCCGTTGCGATAAAATCCGAGGAACCCTGAAAGGTAAACCGCTCTTTCTGAGGCTGACTTTACGAGATAAGAAAACCGTTATCACCCGATCCTGTAGTTGGGAGATTCCTTGGTAATTACGATATCGTGAACGTGACTTTCCTGAAGCCCGGCATTGGTAATCTTTACGAACTTCGCGTTCTCCTGAAGTTGCTTTATCGTCGCGGAACCTGTGTAGCCCATTCCCGCACGAAGCCCTCCGACCAGCTGGTAGATTATGGCCCCTATATTGCCCCTGTAAGGAACCCTTCCCTCTATTCCTTCGGGAACAAGCTTGGCCTCCTCCATCATTTCATCGTCCTGGGCGTAGCGGTCCCTGCTCCCGGCCCTCATCGCTTCAATGGAGCCCATGCCGCGGTACACCTTGTAGGTTCTCCCTTGGTAGAGAACGACCTCCCCGGGGGCTTCGTCCGACCCGGCAAGCAGGTTTCCTATCATCACGGAATCCGCTCCGGCGGCAAGCGCCTTTGTTATATCCCCCGAGTACTTTATTCCCCCGTCGGCTATTACGGGTATATCGTGCTTTTTCGCCACGGAACAGACTTTTCTTATGGCTGTTATCTGCGGTACTCCTATACCGGCTATCACGCGCGTCGTACATATCGATCCGGGACCAACTCCCACCTTAAGACAATCCGCGCCGGCTTTTATAAGATCCTCGGCCGCTTCGGATGTGGCTATGTTGCCTGCCACCAGAGCTATATCCGGGTATTTTTTTCTTATACGGGCCAAACTGTCGAGAACCCTTTTCGAATGTCCGTGTGCGGTATCGACCACTATTACGTCACAACCTGCTGCAACAAGCTCATCCACCCGCTCCTGGCTGTGCTTGTCAACCCCGACCGCGGCTCCCACGAGAAGCCTTCCCATCGCGTCCTTAGACGCCTTGGGGAACTTCTCTATTTTCTCTATATCCTTCATGGTTATAAGGCCGCGAAGCTTGAAGCTCTCGTCAACAACCGGGAGTTTCTCTATCTTGAACTTGTGAAGAAGCTCCTTGGCTTCAAGAAGAGTGGTGCCTTCCTTAACGGTAACTAGCTCCTTTCTTGGAGTCATGACCTTGTCGATCTTAAGATCCATGTTCTTTTCGAACCTTATGTCCCTGTTGGTGATTATTCCGTGAAGGGTGTTGTTGGGCTTTACGACGGGAAGACCCGAGATGTCGTTTTCAACCATTATCTCTAGGGCTTCGCTGACCCGGGTCCCGGGACGTACGGTCAGGGGATTAACTATCATTCCGCTTTCGTACTTCTTTACCCTCTCGACTTCGCCCGCCTGTGCCGGGATGGAGAGGTTTCTGTGGATTATTCCTATGCCGCCTTCCTGCGCCATGGCGATTGACGTGCGGAATTCCGTTACGGTATCCATGGCTGCGCTCAGTATGGGAATATTAAGGTTTATGCGCCGGGTGAGCCTTACCGAGACATCAACTTCGCTCGGCAGAACTTCGGAGTAGCACGGAGATAGTATTACGTCGTCAAAGGTAAGCGCTTCTTCAAAAACAAAATCCTGCATAGCAGCTAGCCGGCCTTCTTCGCGGCGGAAACCTTCCTTGCCCTCGGTTTTTTTGTTTTCGGGGCGGGTTTTGGTTTTCTTCCAGCGTCAGGGGCCTCGCTCCCGCTCATGCTTTTAAAACCCTTGGCGAAAAGATCCAGGATTTTCTTTCTCGCGTCGGAAGCCTCAACCCCCAGTTCAATCTCTATCTCCTGCTCCTTATCCAGAAGATTCAGAAAAACTGACACTATACCCACGTAAGTCGTGTCATCCACTTTTTCGAATCCCATAGATTTCAGAAGCTTTCTGGGGATGAGTGGAAACTCGAAATCAACGGTCTCGACGGATTCTTTGGAGAGAGAACCGTCCTGACTTATGCTTATTTTTATTCGTGTAGACTTCATTGCTTACCCACCGGATTATTTCTATAAAGGGGCTATATTGTACTAAAAACTGCTTAATAAAGCAATTTAACCCATTCCACTCCCTACCAAAACCTAAACCCCAAACGGTTCCCCTAGCCCTCGGGCATCACTTCGAAATCCGTAATCTCGATTTGGTACTTAAGGCCAAGTATCTTGCTCACGGAAAGGTAGAAAGTATTGAAGAAAACGGTATTACCCGGCTTTATGTTGAAATTGGCCGAGGCCTCGGTCCCGGTAACCGCCGAGAGGTCATCTCCGCTTTTTCTGCTCAGTTTCTGAAGAGGATGGTCCGTGTCGGCATTTCTAAGGTCCCGCATCGAAAGGGTGTTGCCCGAATAAAAGTCCTGAACGTAAACGGTCCGTCCCGACACCTGAAAACTGCTCCTGAGTTTTATGTAGCTTACGGGAACGTCGCTTTCGTTCATGATCTCCCCGCGAACGAAAAAAAGATACCCTTTCTTGGTAGTTATCCACCGGGACTCCGTGTTCCTCACGATCAGTTTCCGGGAAATATCATCGCTTTCCCAGAACCACTGCTCTGGATAGAACCCGAACTTAAAAGCCCCGAAACCAAGTACGAAAACAACCGCTATCAGGATAAACCTGCGCGGGTACCTTCTGTTTTTTACTTCATCTATTCCGTAAAATATCTTTTCCGCGTCCATAAGTCCCGCCCCGGAGATAAAGAGCCTGCAAGAGGATGAAGAACTGCCTTCGCAGGCAGATTATAACCGTAATATCCGCTTTTCACACAAGCGCAGTTCCCGCTCACAGACCTCAGTACGGACCATCACCCAAGCTCCTCAACCGCTTCATTTTACAACGAGCATTCTTCAAGCTATAAATATTAAACGGAAAGAGTTTCAGGCTCTGCGCGCCATACGAATTTAACCTCGGAATAAAAGCTTATCGGGAGGAAAAACCATGAACACAATGCTTAAGAATCAGAAGACAGGTTTTTGGGTTTTAATGATCGCGGTGGCGATGATTTTCGGTATTTCCGGAAATGCGGTTGCACAAAGCGGCAGTTTCTACATCGGCGCTTCGACCGGGATTGAACGCGTAAGCATAGAACACGCGAAAACCGTTGACAATACTGACGTGCCGGCCAGTTTTCTGGAGAGCGGACACATTCACCACACCAGCGACTCGGCAAGCAAAACGGGTTTTAGCGGCGGACTTCTTCTCGGCTACCGCCTCAATCTGGATCCAAGCGACACCCTCTATTTAGGCGTCGAGATTGACGGACAGTTCCACGGCGGCACGACAAGCGGAATGCTTCCTGGAGACGGAGAATCCGAGGGCCGAAACCAGTACGGAGAAGCCTGGCCCGATGAGTGGAGCGTTGAGAGGAAAAACAGCTATGGCGTAACGTTGATGTTCGGCGCAAGCCCCCCGTTTCTGATTTCGCTTTTGGGCCCGGGCGCCGGCTTCTACGCTCTTGGCGGCGCGCGGCGCGTGGATGCGGAGTTAAATGTTGATTACAACGGCTGCCCAACCGGCGACGCGATTTGCACCAGTCCTGAAGAGTTTATCTCAGGCACCGATTCCTACGACGAAACTTTCTACGCGTGGACAGTGGGAGGGGGCATTGAGAAGATGATCGGAGACAAGATAGGAATCCGGGGCGAAGTACGCCACACGCAGTACGTAAAAGAAGATCGGGAAACTTTTTCGGAATCAGAGGTCAAGGTTCCCATATCGCTTGACGGAAGCGAAACCGGCTTTTCAGTAAAAGCGGTTTTATACTTCTGATCGTCCCCCGGCCATTTGTCCTGAAAAGTCTTTCGGCTTTGCCCTAGGAGTTGCTTGCTCCCTTAACAACTTGTGCGGCATTTTAGGAAAGAACCGCCGCCCGAAGCCGCACGTGAGAACATTCCTGCAGCTTTTCCCGCGCCAGCCTCGACAAAACCACCGGTTTCTGCTCACACCGAAACAAATTGAAAAAAATATCCCTTTATGTAATAATAACGCTCATTGCCTTTTTCAGGAGTGGATGAATGAACCCCGCTAGCCCTTTTGCGTCCCTTCGGGAAGAAATGGATAAGCATGTCGTCGGACACGACGAGGTAAAAACTGCTCTTCTTCTCGGAATAATTTCAAGAGAACATATTTATATCGAAGGTCCCCCAGGTACGGCAAAGACCATGCTTTCGGAAATCGTTTCCAAAGCAGCCCAGCTTAACTTCTTTTTTTACCAGCTCCACAGAGACACCAGACTCTCAGAACTCGTCGGAGACCTCACCATAGTGAAGGAAGACACCGAACTCGGAGAGAGGATAAAGCAGGATATCGTAAAGGGCGGAATACTCACATCTGAGATCTGCCTTTTAGACGACATATCGCGTGCGCCCGGGGAATCGCTCAACATACTTCTTCGAATACTTAACGAAAGGAAATTCTTCAGCGAACCCATTCCCCTCCTGACCGCCATAGCGACAAGCAATCCGACGGCTGACGAGTACTACAATGAACCCCTTGATCCGGCCAATCTTGACCGTTTCATTCTTCAGGTGAAGGCCTTGGGAATCTCCTATGGAAGAAAATGGGACGAGGCCAAAAAAGTTATCGAGCTATACGCCGAAAAGCCGTTTGAAGAGAAAATACCGAAAAGGGTAAGCAAAAAACTTTTCGACAAAAGCTACAAGACACTTGAAAAGATTTCGATTCCACCCGAAGTGCAGGAAGGTCTTGCGAACTTCGCAGCCATAATGATCGAGGACTTCGGGCTTAACGAAACCAACTCCCTTATTACCGACAGGACTTTTTTCGTAAAAGCGCTCAAACTTATCCGCTCCCACGCACTTTTAAACGAAAGAGAAGTATGTTCAAGAGAAGACCTCGACGTTTTAAGATACATGACTGCTTTCCGGGTTCCCCCCGACGTCTACGAGCAGATGGACAATATTCTTCGGAATATCGTTCAGGATAAAAAAAAAAGCCAGATGACAAGCTGACCCCGGATCCGGATCAGATGCCTGATTCGGAATTCGATCAGGATTTCTCTCAGGAGCCCAAAGGGGAAATTCCCGACGAGGAAGCGGATAAGGAAACCGAGAATCCGCTCGCCGAGGCCCAGAAAACCTTCTTTGACGCGCTCAAGGATCTTAAGCAGAACCTCGATAACAACCAGAGCGAAATGGCTCCTCCAGAAGGCCAGGACGTGCCGAGCGACCCTACCGGAAATCCACAGGACAGCGGAAACACGGAGAGGGAAGACAAATCCGCGCGCGCATACATGAGCAGCAAGTCATCCAAGGCCGGAGAAGACGACGAAACAGTAATACCGGGAAGGGGAAATACGGAAACCGCCGAGAACATAAAACGCATCATGAGAGTGCTCGAAGGTAATTTCCAGAAAAGCATGGCAAAAAAGACCTCCCACCCGGGAGGGTCTCCAAGAAAATGGAAGCGCATGTCCTCTTTTGACGAGATCGAAGACATAGACCCCGTCGAGGCGTTCATATGGTCCGAGCACACTTCCCCCAAGCTGCCTAGAGTTCACCTTCGCGAAAAAGAAACGCTCGGAGGGGAAATAGCAATTCTCAGGGACGTAAGCACTTCGATGATGGGAGTTTACAGCGAGTGGTCTTCATCCGTCGTGAAGGGAGTAATAGAGCTTGCGAGAAGAAAAAGAATGAGAATCGGCTATCTGGAATTTAACCACCGCTCAAGAAAACACACGAAAAACTCCCGTTTTTTCACCAGAGACTACAGGTGGATAGAAAGGCTGGCCGAGAGCACGGACTGCTCCGGAAACACAAACTACGAAGAAGCACTGGGAGATGCCCTCAAGGAGTTCCGAGGCAGGGGGCTTAGAAACAAGCACATACTCTTTATAACCGACGGGATTCCAACTTCGGGCGATCCCAATGTCGAAGCGCAGAGAGCACGCGCAAAGAGCATAGGGGTCTGCATACATTCCATATTCATCGGATCGAAGAACTACCCGCCAATACTTGAAATAATCTCAAAGGAAACGGTAGGAACACAGTTCATGGCATCCAAGGGCCGGGACGACATAATACGTATAGAGAGAAAGGACCGGGCTTATCTGCAGGCCGAGCAGGAAAAGATTGCCAGATCGCAGCATGACGGCTTTGCAAAAGCGTTCAGGGGAGAGTTCTAGTGCGCCCGGTCAAAGGCGCTCCGGACACATAAAGTCACTGTTTTTCCTTCTTTAGAAGCCTCTCCACGGCATTTACGTGATCCCTGTATGTGCTTGAGAAAACATGGACCCCATCTCCGTTTGAAACGAAGTAAAGATAGTTTACGTCCGCCGGCTCGAGTGCCGCGCGAATTGAATCAAGACCGGGAGCCGCTATCGGGCCCGGAGGAAGTCCCGAAACCACGTAGGTATTATAGGGAGAAGGAAAACTCAGATCTTTTTTTCTGATATTGCCGTCGAACTTCTCGCCAAGAGCGTAAATCACCGTCGGGTCGAACTCAAGCTTCATTCCCCTCCGAAGCCGGTTGCGTATTACGCCGGATACAAGAGGCCTCTCCGGGGGAAAAGCCGTTTCTTTCTCTATTAGCGAGGCGATGGTCACAATCTCCTTTATATCGGGTTTTGGATTTGCGACATCCAGTGTTGCATAGGCTTCCCGAAACCTATCGAGCATTGTTTCAATTACCTTCTCCGCGGAGCAGTCACGCGCGAAGAAATAAGTATCGGGAAAAAGAAACCCCTCAAGACTCGAAACGTCCACGCCAAGTTTCTTCGTGGAATACTCACCGTTTTCCGCAAGCGCGAGGAACTCTTCCCGGAGAACTATCTGCGAGGCGTCGAGAATCCCGGCCATCTGCACAAGAGTAAGCCCTTCGGGAAAAGTAACTTTCCTTAAAGACACTTCGCCGCGACGCAGCTTTCTATGAACAGTATAAGGCGCCTCGCCGACCAAAAACACGTATTCGCCGTGCTTAAGCTTCCGCTGAGTTCCGCTTAGAAAAGCCGACAGGAAAAGAATCTCCGCTTTTCTTATCACTCCCTCTTCCTCAAGTTTCTCAGATATAGCGGACAGGCCAAGGCCTTGCGGTATCTCGACAATTTTTGTCTCAGTTGAAAAACCGTCTAGGAAATAAAACCAGGCAGACAAAGCCAACAGAACGAAAACAAAAACCGCAAGCCCCTTTGAGAACCGGTTAAACCCACGAGTCTCACTCATTTGGAAAGTATCACCATCTCGTTTCGATGGATTATCTCGTCGCTGTATCTGTACCCGAGCACGTCCTCTATTTCAGATGATTTCTTTCCGAGAATCTTTCTCACCTCTGAAGAGCCATAGGAACAAAGCCCTCTTGATATCTCAACCTCAGAGGAATCAAAGCAGCTCACAAGCTCCCCTATCTCGAACTCCCCCTGAACTTCCTTTATGCCCGAAGGAAGAAGACTCCTGCCTTTTTTGGTAATAGCCTCGGCCGCACCATCGTCCAGTATAAGTTTCCCTTGAGACTTAAGCGTATAGGCAATCCAGTGTTTTTTCCCCGTAAGTCTTTCCCTTGTCGGAAGTATTACGGTTCCGTACTCTTGTCCGTTAAAGATACTAAGAAGAGAATCTTTTCTTTTCCCGTTCGCAATTATAGTCGGCACCCCAAAGGCTGCGGCGGATCTTGCAGCCTGGATCTTGGTTCTCATCCCCCCGGAAGTGGTCTTGCCGAAAGTGTCTCCGGCAAAGGACTCTATCCTCGAATCTATCTCCGCGACTGTGGAAAGCAGTTTCGCGTTTTCGTCTTTCGCCGGATCCTTGTCGAAGAAACCTTCCACATTGCTTAACAGCACAAGAATATCCGCCTCCGTAAGAGAGATCACAAGCGCCGCAAGATTATCGTTATCCCCGAACATGATCTCCTCAAAAGCAACCGTGTCATTTTCGTTTATGACGGGAATTATCTCCATCTCAAGCAGCCGCCGGATGGTCTTTCTGGAGTTAAGAAACCTTTTCCTGTCGGAGAACCCGTCACGGGTAAGCAGGATCTGTGCGACATTAAGCCCGAACTCGGAAAAAGCCTCTTCGTAATTTCTGATAAGTTCGGTCTGACCGCAAGCGGAGATCGCCTGCTTTACGTCTATCTCTATGGGTTTGCTCGAAAGACCCAGTTTCTTCATCCCCGACGCTATGGCTCCCGAAGAAACTATGATTGTCCTCACTCCCCTCTGCTTAAGATTAAAGACCTGCTTCGCTATTTCTTTGAAAACGGATTCGTCAAGAGATCCGTCGTCGTGGGTAAGCACGCTGCTTCCTATCTTGACGACGGCGGTCTTTACCTTCTCAATGAGATTTTTTCTTTCCTGCTCGCTCATGGCGGTTCTATTGTACCCAAATACCAAAATCCATCCTATTTGACAATAAAAGCGGCTCTTGATATGTTTTCAGTTCGCTTTCGTTGCGGGAATAGCTCAGTTGGCTAGAGCGTCTCCTTGCCAAGGAGAAGGTCGCGGGTTCGAATCCCGTTTCCCGCTCCACTCCCCACGCTGTTCCGTTCATATTCCGGTTTCTTCGAAAAACTCGCCGATTTTTCGACGGATCACCATATCAGCCTCGTCGTCAAAAGGAGTTTCCATCAGATTTATGATCACAAGCGCAGCCCCTTTGGAAAGAGCCATGCGGGGAAGCCCGCTGGCCGGGGCAACCAGAAGGGAGGAACCCATGACGATGAGTACCTCGGAATCTGATACGAGGTCAATCGATTTTTCCCACGGCTCTTCGGGAAGGGCTTCTCCGAAAAAAACGGCGTCGGGCTTCAAAATTCCTCCGCACTGCAGGCAGAGAGGAGGATTCTCCCCTCCGGCAACCCTGCTCATAGTGTCAGCCATCGGATAGTATTCCCGGCACTGGAGGCAAACAACACGCCTTACGGAACCGTGGAGTTCAAACACGTTCTCAGAACCCGCCTTTGTGTGGAGACCGTCCACGTTCTGCGTTATAACACCCCTAAGCCAACCCCTTTCCTCAAGACGCGCAAGCGCGTAATGGCCCGCGTTGGGTTCGGCGGCCGCTCTCACAGAATAGGATCCCATGGCGTATGAATAGTAATTCTCG
The DNA here is from genome assembly GCA_964291665.2 of Thermodesulfobacteriota bacterium. Lineage (GTDB taxonomy): Bacteria > Desulfobacterota_D > UBA1144 > Nemesobacterales > Nemesobacteraceae > Nemesobacter. The sequence goes on from OZ219814.1 coordinate 524,491, forward strand.
GGATTTCTCAAAAACCCGGAAAGCGAGACCACCGACTGGTCCATTTTCTCCCACATACCCGTTCCCGGAGAACGGTAGTCGGGTATTCCGGATTCGGTGCTTATTCCGGCTCCCGTGAAGGCAACCCCTCCTCGGGTCTTCTCCAGCAGTTCCAAAAAAAGCTCAACTTCCTTTTCCATAAAATACGCCCGGCACTAACCGGCAAAAGCAATGAAGTTGGGAGTTCCCTCGACGCTTTCGCACCATCTCCTGACCGACGGATAAATCCCCAAGTCAAAACCCCCTTCCTCGCAAAGCATCGTGTAGGGATAACACGCAATGTCGGCTATTGAGTAATCCCCGCAGAGAAACTCGGTTCGGGAAAGATGATCTTCAAGGATCGCAAGCGCTACGTTTCCCTGCACATGAAGCTTCTCCATTGCCCCGGGCGGCACTTGGTCAGGTGGCAGGAACTTCGCAAAATACCTCGCAAGCGCAAGGTTCGGATCCACGGTAGTTTTTCCGAAAAAAGTCCACTGCGCTATAAGGCCGTAGATCTCCGGATCGTCGGACAGGTAAGGATTCGGAGAAAACTTGTTCGCCAGATAGAAGAGTATCGCGTTCGATTCCCACATGACAAAATCTCCATCCGCAAGAACCGGGATCTTGCAGTTGGGGTTAAGCGCTGAGAATTCCTCCTTTTTATGTTCCCCCGCGAATATATCCACCGTTACTCCCTCGTATTCGACCGAAAGCTGGTGCAGGAGAAGCTTCGCCTTATAGGCGTTACCAGAAAGCGGATGTTCATACAGTCTTATCATCTAATCCCTCACGTATTGTAAGAATTCTTCGCTCAGAAGTTCAGGGCCCAGTATCTGGCGCAGAGTTTCCTTTCGGGGAAACACGTAGGTCACCGCGGCGCTTGCAAGCTCAATTCCGTCCTCATCCCTTATGACCGAATCGACCTCAACTCTTCTTCCCCTGATCTCTCTTATCTTGGCTCTCACATCAAGCATTGTGCCGCTTGGAACCTTCTTCATGTAAGCAATGTCTATTTTCGCCGTAAAGGCAATCTTGCGGGTTTCATTGAACATAGCCCAGAAAGAAACCTCGTCGACAAGGGCGCACTGAACTCCCCCGTGCACTATCCCCGGCCAGCCGCAGAAATGCTCATCCGTACAGATAGTGGTGAACACCTCGTCGGTTTCCTGATCATGAAAAAACTTAAGGCGAAGTCCGTGCTCATTGTGCGGACCGCATGCAAAGCAGTTATAGCCTGGAAAACCGGAGAGCACGTTTTCAATTTCCTTTATCATCAGTCCCCCTCCGCAACTTTCGCAACCGCGGCCACGAGCTGGTCAGGCTCGAGATTTATAACCTTTACCCCGACGGCGGCCCGACCCGTATTGCGTATTTCGGAAACGTTAGTTCTTATAATCTTGCCACCTTGGTTACTTATAAGCATTATCTCCGTGTCGTCACCCACCTGAAACGCCCCAACCACATCTCCGTTTTTCTCGGTTATGTTGACGGTCTTTACCCCCACTCCTCCCCTCTTTGTAAGCCTGTACTCGGAGATGCTGGTGCGTTTTCCGTAACCCATCTCGGTCACCGTGAGTATCTGCGCGTTCTGGTTCTTTATGACCTCAAGACTCACCACCTCGTCGCCCTCTCTGAGATTTATGCCCTTAACTCCAGTCGACACCCTGCCCATGTTCCTTACGTCAGTGCCCTTGAACCTGATCGCCTGACCGTTTTTTGAAGTGAGAAGCACTTCGTCCTCTTCAGACGCAAGCTCTGCCCCCACAAGTTCATCCCCCTCTAGTATGTTAAGAGCTTTTATTCCCCCCGCGCGAGGATTTGAATATGCCTTAAGCTTAGTTTTCTTGATGATTCCATTTCGAGTCGCCATGACTATGGAGACATCCTCTGAAAAGTCCTTTACGGGCAGCACGGCCGTCACCTTCTCTCCCTTGTCAAGGTTAAGCAGGTTCACCATGGCCCTTCCCCGCGCCGCGGGAGTGGCCTCTGGAATCTGGTAGACCTTGAGCCAGTAGCATCTTCCGAAATTTGAGAAGAACAGAATGCTGTTGTGCCTTGATGCGGTGAACAGGTCGTTAACGAAATCTGTGTCCCTTGTACTCATTCCGGTTCTTCCCCTACCACCCCTTCTCTGGTTTCGGTAAACGCTAAGCGGTATGCTCTTTATGTAACCCCCGTAGGTTGTGGTAACCACCATCTCCTCGTCGGTTATAAGATCCTCGATGGATATCTCTCCGACGTCCTCCACTATCTCAGTTCTCCTCGCGTCCCCGAATTTCTCCCTAAGCGCGGTGAGTTCCTCGACTGCGAGATCGAGTATCAGCTTTTCGCTCCCGAGTATTTCCCTGAGCTTCGCAACGGTTTCTATAAGCTCTCGTCTTTCCTCGAGTATCTTGTCCCTCTCAAGCGCTGTGAGCCTCTGGAGACGCATCTCCAAGATAGCCTGGGCCTGGCGCTCAGAAAGAGCAAATGTCCGCACAAGACCAGCTTTCGCGGCCGCAGGACTCTCGGAACCTTTTATGAGTTCCACGATTTCATCGAGGTTATCAAGAGCGATCTTGAATCCCTCAAGGATGTGAAGGCGCTCCTCGGCCTTTCTAAGCTCGTACTGGGTTCTGCGGGTAATTACTTCCTTTCTGTGCTCTATGAAGTGGGCTAGGAGTTCCTTTAAGCTAAGAACCTTCGGCTGGTTTCTCACAAGCGCGAGCATTATAATGCCGAAAGAAGTGTACATCTGCGTATGCTTGTAGAGCTGGTTTAAAACCACCTGGGCGTGCTCTCCGCTTTTCACGTCGATAACAAGTCTTATTCCCTCCCTGTCGGATTCATCCCTTATGTCGGAGATGCCCTTTATCTTCTCCTCCCTAACAAGCTCTGCGATCTTCTGGGCCAGCCGCGCCTTGTTAATCTGGTAGGGGAGCTCGGTGACGATTATCACCTCCCTGCCCCCTTTTTTCTGCTTCTCTATGCGTACCCTAGCCCTCATCCTTACTATTCCGCGACCGGTGACGTAGGCGGAACGGATGTCATCGTGACCACTCACAAAACCCCCAGTGGGGAAATCCGGTCCCGGCATGATTTCAATAAGCCTGTCCACAGTGATTTGGGGGTTGCGTATCTGGGCCACTACGGCGTCGAGAAGCTCTCCCAAGTTATGGGGAGGTATATTGGTCGACATGCCCACCGCGATTCCCGAAGAACCGTTTAGAAGCAGGTTCGGCACCTTGGTCGGCAGGACGCTCGGCTCGAGTTCTCCCCCGTCGTAGTTCGGGTAAAACTCGACTGTCTCCTTATCCAGATCCTCAAGCATCTCTGAAGAGATTCTTGAAAGCCTGACTTCGGTGTAGCGCATGGCCGCCGGACTGTCCCCGTCAACGGAACCGAAGTTGCCCTGCCCGTCGACAAGCGGAATTCTCATGGAAAAATCCTGTGCCATTCTGACAAGGGAATCGTAGATCGCCGAGTCTCCGTGAGGGTGATATTTACCCATGACATCCCCCACCACTCTGGCGGATTTCTTGTAGGGACGATTCCAAACGTTTCCAACCTCGTTCATTCCGTAGAGAATTCTCCTGTGAACGGGCTTGAGTCCGTCGCGGACGTCGGGAAGAGCCCTTCCGACTATCACGCTCATTGAGTAGCTGAGATAGGACTCCTTCATCTCATCTTCAATGTTTACAGTCTGCACTCTGGATGAAGTGTCCATTCCTGAAAAAACCCTCCGGAGAAAAGAAAAAGAATGGTTGTGAAATAAACCGGTTAGAATGATATTTTACATGAATAAATCCACGAATTCCAGAGCAAAACACAGAGCAAATCCATTCTTGACGAAAGGGCTGGAATAATCGATATGCGCATACTTACAGGACAATCCAAGGGTAGAAAACTGAAGGTCCCAAAAGGAAAATCGCTCAGACCCACGGCGTCCAGAATAAAAAAATCCATTTTCGACATACTGGGTCCCGAAGTGGCGGGAACAAGGGTACTTGATCTTTTCTCAGGCTCGGGGAATCTGGGAATCGAGGCTCTGAGCCTGGGAGCCGCATTTTGCGTCTTCGTTGAGAAAAACCCCGCCACAGCGGAAATAATCGCCCAGAATCTGCGTTCTTTGGGATACACAGAACGATCGAGAATACTGAATTTTGATTTCAGAAAAGCATTGAGTATGTTAAGTGCGGAAAATTGCGGGTTTGATCTTGTTTTCGTCGATCCCCCTTATGAGTTTTACGAAAAGACGGGATCGCATGAGCTTGCCCGTGATATACGAAGCGTTGTCGAGGAGAAAGGAGTGATGGTTATTGAATATCCGTCGGGAAACGTTATTAATTCTGAAGGATTTGACATGAGAACCAGAAAATACGGAGGCACCTCAGTAAGTTTTCTAAGGAGGCTAGATTGAACGGCAAAACTGTAATCTATCCGGGTTCCTTTGACCCTTTCACAAACGGGCACCTTAACATAATCACCCGGGCGGCGGGAATATTCGAGAAGATAATAATCTCGGTCGGACACAATACTTCAAAGAAAACGACGCTCTCAACCGAAGAAAGGGTATCTCTGATCGCCGAGGTGACCAAGGACTTCCCCAACGTCGAGGTTGAAAGCTTCGAGGGACTGCTGGCCGACTACATAAGAGGAAAGGAAACAAACACCATATTGCGCGGAATGAGATGCCACTCGGACTTTGAATACGAACTTCAGATGGCCACCGCGAACAAGCTTATGAACGAAGAGGTGGAAACACTGTTTATGGTGACCGAAAGCGAATTCTCCCACATAAGCTCCTCCCTCATAAAGGAAATCATTTCCCTGGGAGGCTCCGCAAAGGGTTTTGTGCCGGAAGTGGTTGAGGAAAAGCTGATTGAAAAACTTCGCCCGGCCGGGGAACGGAGGAAGTGATAAAGTGAGACTTTCAGAAAGGGTCAACAACCTTAAGCCTTCCGCGACCCTGACCATAACGGCAAAAGCCAAGTCGCTTCGCGCACAGGGAGTCGACATCATAGGGTTCGGAGCGGGGGAACCCGACTTCGACACCCCGGAGAACGTGAAAAAAGAAGGCGTGGCCGCGATTAAAAGCGGTTTTACGAAGTACACCGCCGTGGGCGGAATCGACGAGCTCAAAGACGCGATAGCGGCGTCTTTGAAAAAAGATCACGGCCTTGAATACTCAAAGGACGAAATACTGGTTTCCTGCGGGGCAAAACACTCGATATACAACATCACCCAGGCACTTTTCGAACCCGGAGACGAGGTCATAATCCCGGCCCCTTACTGGGTTTCCTATCCCGACCAGGTGGCACTGACGGGCGCTACTCCGGTGATCATAGACACAAACGAGCGCGGGCTTTTCAAAATCACCCCGGAGCAGCTTCAGGCGAAGATAAATGAAAGGACGCGGGCCTTTATTCTTAACTATCCTTCGAACCCAACGGGAACCACTTATTCTCGCGCGGAACTTGAGGAGATAGTAAAAGTCGCCCTCGACGCCGACCTGATCATAATTTCAGATGAAATATACGAAAAAATAATCTACGCGGATACTGAACACGTATCCGTCTGCTCTCTAAGCGACAAGGCCAAAAAGTCCACTATACTCGTAAACGGAGTATCCAAATCCTACTCGATGACCGGATGGCGCATAGGATACGCCGCCGGAGACAAAAGAGTAATAAGCGCGATGGCAAAGCTCCAAGGACAGTCAACTTCAAATCCCTCTTCAATCTCACAGATGGCCGCCCTTGAAGCTCTTAAAGGACCGCAGGAGCTGCTTGGCAAAAGAGCAAGGGAATTTGAGAGAAGAAAGAACTTCATAGTGAAAAGGCTGAACGAAATCCCAGGATTTACCTGTTTTGACCCTATGGGAGCGTTCTACGTGTTCCCGAGCATAAGCGGGTTCGTGGGGAAAGTATACGGAGACAAGAAAATCGACGGATCCGTTTCGTTCACCGAATTCCTGCTCGAAGAAGCGAAAGTGGCCGTCGTTCCTGGCATAGCCTTCGGAAAGGAAAACTACCTCAGGATATCCTACGCAACATCCATGGAGAACATAGAAGAGGGCTTAAACAGAATCGAAGAGGCGGTAAAAATCCTGCTCTGATTCGAAATGGACTCCTTTAAGATCGGCCTTTCCGCAACGCTCTCAGGACGCCACGCGATCCAGGGCAGGGAAAGCCTCCGGGGAATAAAGCTTTTTGTCGAGGAACTGCGAACTAGGGGTGGAATAAAAACGCCGGAAGGAGTATCCCTGCTACCGGAACTTGTCTTCTACAACGACGAGAGCATCCCCGAGAAAACAAAGGAGAACACCCTCCGCCTCATAGGAAAAGACAGAGTAGACATACTGCTGGGGCCGTATTCAAGTAGCCTCACGCTTGCGTGCGTTGAGACCGCAGAGGAGGCCCAAAGAGTAGTGTGGAACTATGGTGGGTCACTTGACGACATTCCTTCTCGCGCCCGGGGCAGGACGGTAAGCGCAATAACCGGTGCATCTTCTTATTTCCAGGCGGTTGTGGACATGATCCGCGACTGCTATGGCGAAGCTGCGGAGACCTGCGTTTTGCGCCTCGCGGGAAGCCAGTTCTCAGAGACCGTGTGCGAAGGGGCACTCCTTCGCGCGAAGGAACTGGGAATGCCGGCTGTCGTTTATGATTTTTCCTCTGGTACAGAAGACTTCTCCACTATCCTCTCCCGCGCAAAAAACCGTGAGGCCTCCTGCGTGCTCTGCTGCGGGGGGATGGAAGACGACATAAATCTCGCCAAGTGGATACGGAGGAACTCAGACTTTGACTTCGGGGTAGTGGCGACGCTTGCGGCAGCGGTAAACGAGTTTGAAAAACGTCTCGGCCGGGAGGCAGACGGTTTTGTCTCGACAAGCCAGTGGGAACCGACGCTTTCTTTGTCCACGGATTTCGGCCCGAGTCCCAAGGAGTTTTCAGACAGGTTCGCCCGCGCTTACGGATACACGCCCGACTACACAGCCGCACAGTCCTACAACATGGGACTTATAATCGAGAAACTCATCGAGAGAACAGGCGAAACAGACGAACAGACGCTTCTGCGCGAAGCTCTGCGCTCCGAATTCACGACTTTTTACGGAGATTTCCGTATCGACCCCGAGACCCTCCGGCAGACGGGACACCGGATGCTGGTAACCCAGTGGCAGAATGGAGAGAAAAAAATAGTTTTTCCGAAGGAATATTCTAACTTCCGGCTCATAGTCTGAGGGGTGGTGGAGCCGACGGGAGTCGAACCCGCGACCTCATGAATGCCATTCATGCGCTCTCCCAACTGAGCTACGGCCCCGAACGAAATAGGATTATAAATCTAGTTTCAAGGCAAGCGCATGTCAAACCCGAAGAAAATTCGAGGGGTGGTGGAGCCGACGGGATTTGAACCCGCGACCTCATGAGTGCGATTCATGCGCTCTCCCGGGCTGAGCTACGGCCCCACTAAAAACAGGAGTAATTAGTCTATTTCAGGAAACATGGCTGTCAAACCCTCCGCCCCAGGGCAGCGATCCCTCTGTATTGTAAACCGAATTATGTATAATTTTCTTTTCGCACGTTAAGAAACAAGGAGATTTTTGGATGAATTCCGTAGACATAGGTCTTATAGGCGCCGGAACCATAGGTTGCGGAGTTTATAAAACGATAAGCGAAAACAAGGACATAATAGAGAAAAGGACCGGGATAAGGCTCAGAATCAAGAAAGTAGCCGATATCGACGTAAAGAGAAAACGCCCGGTAAGAATCCCCAGGAGACTTTTCACCACCGATGCACGCGAGCTCATAGACGATGAGAGCATCTCAATAATAATCGAGCTTATCGGCGGAACCACGGCGGCGCGCGAACTGGTATTGGCCGCGATACGGAGCGGGAAAAACGTCGTAACCGCGAACAAGGCCCTTCTAGCCCATCACGGGGGTGAAATTTTCAGGGAGGCGGCCGCAAACGGGGTTCATGTGGCGTTTGAAGCGAGCGTCGGAGGGGGAATACCCATAATCAAGGCGACACATGAGAGTTACGTGGCGAACAACATTCTCTCCATACACGGAATAATGAACGGGACGTGCAACTACATACTCCACAACATGTCGGAGCAGAAAAAAGGGTTTGACGAAATGCTGCGGTGCGCCCAAGACGAGGGATACGCAGAAGCCGACCCCTCGTTTGACATAGACGGCATTGACGCCGCGCACAAGCTGTCGATTCTGATAATGCTCGCCTATGGATTCTTCCCAGAATTCGATGACATATACGTCGAGGGAATCAGAAACATCTCCTCAACCGATATAGGCTTTGCCGAGCAGCTCGGCTACAAGATCAAGCTGCTTGCCATCGCCAAGTCGACCGACTCGGGCATACAAGCTGGAGTTTATCCGGCGCTCATAAGAAAAAACACTCAGCTTGCCGACGTAAAAGACGCGTTTAACGCAATCCATATCGTGGGGGACAAGGTAGGTCCTACAATGCTGTATGGAATGGGGGCCGGGATGCTCCCCACGGCAAGCGCCGTTGTGGGCGATCTGGTTTCAATCGCGAAAACCGCCCAAAACGGTTCGCAGCCCGCACCTCCCATGCTTTACGCGGAAGACGTCGCACGCAGGTCTCTTGTCAGCACCGACGGTCTTTCAGGCCGCTACTACCTTAGATTCCAAGTCGAGGACAAGCCTGGCACGCTCGGGAAAATAACCACGATTCTCGGGAAATGCGGAATAAGCATAGAGTCCATAATTCAGCAGACAAGGGAAACAAACGGCGGGGAGGTCCCAATCATAATAATGACCCACGAGTCTGGGGAGAAAAGTCTCAGGAAAGCTCTTGATAGGATAAGGAAATCCTTGACATCCGTAGCCGACGCGATTTTCATAAGGATTGAAGAAATATGAGAGAACCAGCGGTGGCGAGAAAAATGCTTACGGACACAGAACCGCAGGAGCATGCAACGTTCTACAAGGATCTTCTGGATTCGCTTCCCGAGGGAGTGGTAGTGGCTGACAAGGATCTTAATATAATTTCCGTTAACGAACCGTCTGAAACCATACTCAATATCTCAAGGCGAAAAACCATCGGAAATCATATATCAAAGTTTCTGCCGGAAGAGATAACCAGCCTCTGCTCAAGGGCGGTAAAGGAAGAAAGAGTCGTGCAAGAAAACGATCTGCTTTTCCACATATCGCGCGACTCTTCGATCAACGTGGAATGCACGGTATCTCCGATACACGGAAGCGACGGCGGTATGAACGGACTTGTAATCCAGATAAGAAACACTGAAAAAATGAACATGATGTCCATCATCAGCAGAAACTGCAGCCTAGAAGAAAATTACGAAACTCTTGTAAGGGGACTTGCGCACGAGATAAGAAATCCCCTGAGCGGCATAAAGGGGGCGGCACAACTTCTAAACGGCTCATTGTCAAAAACGGAGAAAAACCGATGCTCGAAAATAATAATAAAGGAAACAGAAAGACTAAAAGACTTGGTCGAGAGACTTGTGAAACCGTCGTCGGTGTCAACGCAGCATCTGATGTCGGTAGATATAAATGAAATTCTGATTGACATAATATTTCTCGAATCGAACCTTCATAAAAACATAAGATTCAAGCACAAGCTCGACATTACCATTCCTCCCATACCAGGGGACTACAACTCCCTGAAACAGGTGTTCATAAACATTATCCAAAACGCGGTGAGTTCGATAAATGACAAAGGGCAGATAACAGTCAGTACCAAGTGGGTAACGGATTACAAGATACGCAATAAACACACGGTCCTTATATCAGTAAAAGACGACGGAACAGGCATACAGAAAAAAGACCTGAAAAAAATATTCACCCCGTTTTTCTCGAGCAAAAAGAAAGGAACAGGGCTCGGTCTTTTCATATCGAGCCAGGTAATAGCCAAATACGGAGGAATAATTACCGCGGAGAGCGAAGAAGGAATGGGTTCCGAATTCAAGATACAACTCCCGGCAAGCTAGAGAATTATCAGCTTCTGGGAACAGTCGACGCAATCGCGACTTAGCACCTAGGGAAACCAGATCATGAAAAATCGTATCTTAATAGCCGACGACGAAGAAGACATCAGGTGGATACTCGAGACATCCCTTAAAAAATCGGGCTTTGAAATCGAATGCGCCGAAAACGGAGAGGGCGCCGTCCGAAAAGCATGCGAGGAAGAGTACTCCCTGATTCTTCTTGACATAAACATGCCGGATATGAACGGGTTTGAGGTTCTCACCCAGCTTAGAAACAGAGAAATCGACTCGCCCATAATATTCATTACCGCGCAGAACACCGTCAGCAACGCCATAGATTCAATGCAGCTCGGCGCCTATGATTATTTGACCAAGCCGTTTGACCTCGAAGAGGTAAAACTCTTTGCCGAGCGGGCCATAAAAAACTACGAGGCCGGGAGAAAAATAAGGCTGTCCCAAGATTCCGAGGACAATATCTCATTCGAAGAAATAGTCGGCAGTTCACCAGACATGCTGAATGTATACAAGCTTATCGGTCGCACCGCCTCAAAGAACATCACCGTGCTGATAACGGGAGAAAGCGGTACCGGGAAAGAACTTATCGCGAGAGCCATCCATTATAACAGTCCGAGAAGAAAGAAAAGACTGGTATCCGTAAACATATCCGCGATCCCCAAGGAACTTATCGAAAGCGAACTGTTTGGATACGAAAAAGGAGCGTTCACCGGCGCCACAGCCTTAAAGAGGGGAAGATTTGAAGAAGCCGACGGCGGAACCCTTCACATAGACGAAATAGCGGAACTTTCAACCGACCTGCAGTCAAAACTCCTAAGGGCCATCGAGGAAAACCAGATCTACAGGCTCGGCAGTGAAAAACCGATCTCCGTTGACCCCAGAATAATAGCTAGCACGAATAAAAACCTAAAAGATGCCGTCGCGGAAGGATCTTTCAGGGAAGACCTGTTTTACAGACTAAACGTCATAAGCATAAACCTGCCCCCTCTCAGAAAAAGAAAAGAGGATATAAAGGAACTGGTTCAACACTTCTTGAAGAAATACTCCGCTGAACTCGGCACCGAGAAAAAGGTGCTCTCCCCCGAAGCGGAGCAGCTACTGATCAGCCACAGTTGGCCCGGAAACGTAAGAGAGCTTGAAAACACCATAAAACGTCTTCTGGTCTTAACTCCCGACAGCATAATAAGCGGTGAAGAAACAAAAGAAGCCATCGATTCGCAAACCGGCTACGGAGATACGGAAACGACGGAGAGAAAAACCGAAGAACTTGTTCGCATGATGGTAGAAAATTCGGACTTCTCCCTGCAGAACGTTCACGAGCAGGTAATCGGAAAATTTGAAAAACAGTTAATCGAAACCATTCTCGCAAAAACTGACGGAAACATGAAACAGGCGGCAGCAATACTGGGAATAAACAGAAACACGCTGTCAAAAAAAATAAAGGACTTGGGAATAGAAAAGAATTAAGACCTAATATCCAAGCTTCCTGAGCGCATCGCGCGCCGCGGACTGCTCGGACTGCCTTTTGCTTCTGCCCTTGCCCTTGCCCGTCAAATCGGAAGGAATTCTGACCTCCACTGTGAAAGTCCTTTCATGCGGAGGACCTTCTTCGCTCAAAATCCTGTACTCGGGCGTCTTTCCGAACACGCTCTGGGAAACTTCCTGAAGCTGCGTCTTGCTGTCGCGGGGAAAGTCGTCTTCTTCAATAGCGTCTCGAAACAGTCGAGAAATCACCTCGAAAGTTTTCTCGTAGCCCGCGTCAAGATACAACGCCCCTATGAGTGCCTCAAAAGCATTTGCGTTGTTTGATTCCCTTTCCCTCCCCCCGGTGCTTTCCTCTCCCTTTCCAAGCCTTATCCGTTCTCCCAGACCCAGCATCTCGGCGTATTTCGCAAAATTCGCACCGCTTACCACACGACTTCTGATCTTTGAAAGATCTCCCTCGGTGTATGAAGGATATTTCTCATAAAGCAGCACGCTAACCACGCATCCAAGCAGAGCATCTCCGAGGAACTCAAGTCTTTCGTTGCTGGGGCACGAAAACTCGTTTGCATATGAACTGTGGGTAAGTGCTATTTCAAGCAGAGAGAGATCTTTGAACTCGTAGCCAAGTTTTCGGTGGGTCATTGGGAAAAAATATCATTAACCACATTCAAAATCAACATCGCCGCGGGGGTGATTAAATTTTAAGATGTTATGCACAATAAACGTGCACCATCGGAAAAATCCGAAATGCCGCTTGGGGAGAAAAGAGATTTTTTTGCGAATAAAAATATAAATCGAATCGCTTTCGGCTTCTCAAAATATTTAATTATAAGAGTTAGTTATAAAACGAAAAACTTCCCCTTCGCGAAAGAAACAGTTATTCTATGCCTCTATTTTAAGAACCAGTTCACTTGGAAACAAAAGAAATGGTATATTTTTTGATACTTTATTGTAGTTGAATAATACGCGTAGGAGGATTTTACCACCATGAAGAAGATAGAGGCCATTATCAAACCGTTCAAACTGGAGGATGTAAAGGAGGCTCTCAGGGAGATAGGGATTCAGGGTCTGACAGTTGTCGAGGTAAAGGGGTTCGGCCGTCAGAAAGGTCATACGGAACTTTATAGGGGTGCGGAATACGTCATCGACTTTTTACCTAAGATAAAGCTGGAAATAGTGGTTTCCGACGATATGGTCTCCAAGGTAATTGAGACCATAAGGGAAAGTGCGAAAACCGGCAAGATAGGAGACGGTAAGATATTCCTGTTCCCGGCCGAAGACGTAATAAGGATTAGAACTGGAGAAAGGGGCGAGGATGCTATATAATTAGCGCTCGCACCAAAGAAACTTTTCTCTGGAAACAATTGCATTAAGGAGGATTATTAATCATGGCTACTAAGTCAGGTCAGCCCGCTTTTCCTAAGAAGCCGGCTGAAATAACGAAATTCATAAAAGATTACGAGATCGAGTTTGTCGATCTCAGGTTTCTTGATTTTATAGGGATGTGGCAGCACTTCACCATACCGGCGGAGGAAATTGACAACTCATTTTTTGAAAACGGTCTTGGTTTTGACGGTTCAAGTATCAGGGGCTGGCAGGCGATTAACACAAGCGACATGCTGATTATGCCGGATCCCACCACCTGCAGGGTCGATCCTTTTATGCAGGCACAGACCCTCGTCATAATATGTAATATCGAGGATCCCATAACAAGAGAGCCCTACACGAGAGACCCGAGAAACATAGCGAGAAAAGCTATTTCATTCATGCAGGGTACAAAAGTCGCGGACACCGCCTACTTCGGTCCCGAGCTGGAGTTCTTCATTCTCGACGATGTAAGATACGATCAGAGTCCACGTGGCGGTTACTACTTCATAGATTCAGAGGAAGGCATCTGGAATTCCGGGGCCGATGAGCAGCCGAACCTCGGTCACAAGCTCAGGCACAAGGAAGGCTACTTTCCAACGCCTCCTTCAGACAGCATGCACGACATACGTTCCGAAATGGTAAGCACCCTTCTGAGCCTTGGCATTTCCGTTGAAGCCCATCATCACGAGGTTGCGACATCGGGACAGGCTGAGATTGACATGCGGTTCGCGCCGCTGGTCGACATGGGAGACAACATGAAGTGGTATAAGTATGTGGTAAAAAACGTTGCCCGGGAACACGGAAAAACGGCCACTTTCATGCCGAAGCCCGTCTTCGACGACAATGGTTCCGGAATGCATATTCACCAGTCCCTGTGGAAAAAAGGGAAGCCTCTTTTCGCAGGAAAAGGGTACGCGGGACTGAGCGACCTTGCGATGCACTATGTGGGCGGGATATTGAAGCACGCCAGAGCCATATGCGCATTCAGCAATCCGATAACAAATTCATACAGAAGGCTCGTTCCCGGATTTGAAGCTCCTGTGAACCTTGCCTATTCAGCAAGAAACAGAAGCGCCGCGGTAAGGATCCCCATGTATTCGCCGAACCCCAAGTCAAAAAGAATTGAGGTACGTTTCCCTGACCCCTCGTGTAATGGTTATCTGACATTCTCCGCTATGTTAATGGCTGGACTTGACGGAATCGAAAACAAGATCAAGCCGGGGGATCCGCTGGATAAGGATATTTATGCGCTGGGGCCCGAGGAGTTAGCAAGCGTCCCCTCCGTACCAGGTTCGCTTGAAGAGGCCGTAAAAGCCCTTGAAGAGGATCACGAGTTCCTACTCAAAGGAGGAGTCTTCACAGAGGACGTAATCGAGACATGGATTGACTACAAGACGGAAAACGAGATCAACCCTATCAGGCTGAGACCCGTACCGTATGAGTTCATGCTTTATTACGACGTATAAGCAAGAAAAAAACTGATAAAAAAGGGGTACCTTTTCGAAAAGGTACCCCTTTTTTATGCTCTGCCGAAGGGGGGAGTCGAACCCCCACGGGCGCAATGCCCACAGGATCCTGAATCCTGCGCGTCTGCCTATTCCGCCACTTCGGCTCCTATCTTTCTCTCCAAGACGCCACGGTCGGATACGAATTTTTTCTTTTCAGATTTTTGCGGATAACGGCTTGAATCTGTCTTGTAACAGGGATTTCCTCTCCCACTATGCCTGTGGAAACAGCGGTGTAGACATCACTTTTTCCCTCCTTAAGAACCACTCCCGAAATACCGGAGCTTATCTTCAGGCTGGAATCCACTCTCTTTAAGATTTTCTTGGTCTCCTTGGCAGATATGACTCTCTTAGTCCTCCTGCGCATGACTATCTCGTCAGCCATTCTTCCGACTACGCTGTCTTTTATCTCCCGGGGATCGTTCTGTCTCTCGTTGACCGAGACCCCGGCGGCTTTAATGGAAGCCATTATTACCGTTTTTGAAGCGGTGCTGAAATTCACCTGCTTATCCTTAGGATACACGGTGAGATAGTTTTCGACCTTGAAAAAGAAATCCTTATCCATCCCCTGAATCATCCTAATTTCCTCAACGCTGTCAAGCAGTCCGTCCTTAATATAATAAGGGTTCTCAAGCCCTGCATAATAGTTCCCATCCGCTCCATCGGGGTCCTGATCGTTTCCGCCACCCGGCGCCGCCCCGTCAAGCCAGTTCACCAGGCTTGCCACGAAGAGATCGGCCTTTTCCGTCTCCACCCCGAGAAAACGGAAAAGTTCATTTAGCTGTGTGCGGACCTGAAAATCCACCCGGCCTGATCTCTGGTCCACAAGAGCGTTGAGGTTGACTTTTGATCTCTCGTCTACAACTTGAAGCGATATGTTTCCTTCTGCGATGGGAAAAGAGGTGATGGAAAGCTTCCAGCCGCCGGCACCGTTTTCTGAGGTTATTGCCTGCCCAAGTATTCCCTTCAGTACGGGTAGATTCTCTGGAGCTTTCTTTCTTAGCACTCCTCGCACGACTCTCACCCCTGATTTCGCGATATGCCTTGCCTGAACGTCGCTTGAACTGTTCGCGGAAATTTCGTAACTCACACGGGTCGAGTATATGAAATCAATCACGATCGTGGAAAGTATCGCAATTGTTATGACAACGATAACAAGTACTATTCCCCTCTGCGTTGTTTTTGAATCTGATCTGCTCATTCAGTCAGCCACCGGTATAGCAACAATCATCGAATGGGCCTCCTCCTGACCCCTGTCTCCCACAAGAACGATCCGTATCTGAACCGCTTTGGGAAATCCCCGCATTACTGACGAATTCCACTCCCACACCCTTTGCTCGTTGGCCGAGCCAGGGGATCGTTCGGAAAGGAAATTCACTCTGAAACTCAGCACCCTTTCCGAAATCGGATACGCAGCCCCGGCTTCATCGTTTCCGATCCAGTAATTATCCTTCCTCATAAGTGCAAACATATCTTCGCGTTCGCTGCGAAGCGGAAGCAAATAGTAGGAAATCTCGCTCTGGCCGGACTGGGTGGAGTAATGCGTGGGGTCCTTAGCAAAAGAGGTGAATATAATCCTGCTGTTATCCCCTTCTAGCCTCCCGGTAAAGTAACTATATGCGGAGGGAGAAGAAACCTCGGAATTGATATTCCCTCTGGGGAAAGCATTCACCAAGTCGTGGCGAATCTTAAGCAGGATCGTGTTCGCCTCCTGGATCAGCTCGTTTTCCGTTTCCACCCTGCGTTTGGCTGTTATAAGCTGGGAAAAGGAACTATAGAGCATCGTGAGCACGATTACCGTTATGGCAACGACGATAAGGACCTCTATAAGGGTGAAACCGCTTTTATCATCCCGAATCGACGAAGCTGATTTCATAGCTCTCCTCCCCGTCGTCCCAGGTTATAAGAACACTTACGATGTTCATTTTCGCTTCGAATTGCGGCAAGTTGTAAGGAACAACTGTGATATGCCATTCAAAACCCGGATGATTCTCAAACTTTCCGCTTCTCTCTGAGTCCAACGGGAGCCCTTGGGCGTCAATCTGCGAGGCTTTCTCGTCAGCCAAGCTCGTGGCTATCAGGTAGTTAGTGGATCTTGTGGCAAGATTTATATTGTGACTCACGATGCCGAGGATCGACACCATCGCGAAGGCAAGCAACCCCACGGCAACCATGACTTCGAGCAGGGTGAACCCGTAAACACTGTTTTTCGAGGCCCTCATACAGTTTTACCCCTACCGCTCCGCCACGTTCTGAAGCCGGTCGTTAAATTCAACGTATTCGTCAAAAACTTTAGTGGCCCCGGTGTAGGGGTTTGTGGAGAGCGTGAAGAAGTTATCCTTGCCGGCTCTCAGGTGAATAACCGCCGAGTCGACAATTCCCGTCGGCAGGAAGAGTATAAATGCATCTCTTCCAGAATCGATCTTCCCCTGAGTTCTCTCCGTCTGTATATCGTTGAAAAAAACTCCGTTGGGAAGCTTTCTTAGTCCAGACCCGGAGTCCTTTTGCAAGAGAAACTGGTTCCCCTCAAGAACCTCGGCCCAGTATTCCCCGGTATCTATGTTGAAAGAAAGCTTGTATATCCGTTTTTCAAAAATAGCCTTGCTGTAGATGTGCCTTATCGTCGTGACAAGCCCTCTTGAGGCGCTGCGAAGGTTCATGTCACCGGTTTTGAAGACTCTGGGCATCGCCACGGAAAAAAAAGCTCCGAGCAGAAAAACAACCACTATGAGTTCAATTAAGGTAAAGCCAGAGGATTTTTTTCTCATCTGTCTCTGCTGGACAGATCGTCGTCTGAATTCCCTATCCCATCCGGACCGTTAGATCTTATATAGTACAATCCGTCCTCGGTCTGATCGGCCCCGAAATACACAAACTCGTTCCCCCAGGGATCAAGCGGCACGCTAGCGGATTCAAGATAACGCCTCCACCTCCTGGCTTCCTTTCCCACCGTTACCGGCTCAACCAAGGCGCGCAGCCCCTGCTGGGTTTCGGGATAAAAGCCGTTATCGAACTTAAAGAGCTGGAGCGCCTGCTCAAACTGCTTGATCTGAATCATGGCCTGTTTTTCCTTTGCCCTTTCTCCCTGACCTATCACGTTCGTTCCCACTATGTAGGCAAGCCCCGCGATAATAAGCACGACCACCATAATTTCAATCAGAGTAAATCCCGTCTGGGATCTCATTTTTCTCTACCTCCCTGTTCAGCTTATTACAGAAGTTAGATTCAACACAGGTAAAAGTATAGCAAAAACTATAAAGCCCATCACGACGCCCATAATCAGTATCATTACCGGTTCAAGAAGGGAAGTCAGCGTGGCAAGCATGCCGTCGACCTCCGTATCGTACATATCGGCCACTTTCGACAGCATGACTTCCATTTTGCCCGCCTCCTCGCCCACGGACACCATTCTCACCATCAGTGGAGGGAAAATCCCGGTCTGTCCAAGGCAGCCTCCGAACGCCGCTCCCTCTGCAACCTTGACCCGCACATCCCTTATACTGTCAACATAAAGACTGTTTCCCATAACCGATTCGCTCACCCTGATGGATTCAAGGAGAGGAATGCCACTTGAAAGCAGCGTGGCAAGCGTTCTTGTGAAACGGGAAATCATCACTTTTGAAGACATTTTCCCGAACACCGGAATTCTCAGGGAAAACCTGTCGTAGACCTTCTTCCCGGAAGGAGTCCTTACGTACCTGTGCGCAAAAAACAATACGGCGGCCAAGAAAACCAGCAGGAAGACAAAATTCTCTCTGAGAAAATCGCTTGCCCCTATAAGCACTACGGTAATAAACGGTAAAGCCTTGTTGCTGGCTTCGAATATATCGGCGACTTTGGGAATTACGAAAGTCATCATGAAAACCAGTACCCCGAGCCCGACAACAAACATTATCGCCGGATATACCATGGCGCCCCTGATTTTCGAAGTCAGTTCGAGCTGCTTTTCAAGAAAATCCGCAAGGCGGTCGAGCACGACATCGAGAGTGCCGCTAGCCTCGCCGGCACGAACCATGCTCACGTAAAGATCGGAAAAAGCACTTTCGTGCTCCTCAAGTGCGGCGTGAAGAGAACTGCCTTCACTCACTCGGCTTCGGACCTGAGAGAGAATTCCCTTTAGCTTCTGGTCATCAGTCTGCTCGTAGAGGGCAACAAGGGACGTTTCAAGAGGAAGACCTGATGAAATCAGGGTTGAGAACTGTCTTGTCATAACGGCAAGTTCCGAGATACTCACCCTGTTCCACGGAAGGCTTACCGACGAGCGGCGAGACCCGCTCGCCTCCTTTATGGAGGAAAGATAGATGCCGCCTTTTCTGAGCCTGTCGCTTGCAATCTTGACCGATTCCGCGCTGATAGCTCCCTTTATCGATTCGCCCTTGTCGTTAATGGCTTTATAGTTATAAACAGGCATTTGAAGTACCGATGTTAAAGATAACTGCGGTCTAGCTCTCCGCGAGTTCCTCTTCCGTAACCCTGAGCACCTCGTCAATTGACGTTATGCCTTTTGCGACTTTGTCGGCACCGTCCATTCTAAGGGTAACGAGTCCGTTCCTCAGGGCCTTTTCCTTAAGCGTTGAAGAATCCGGGTGTGTGAGAATGGTATTTTTAAGTTCATCATCGATAAGGAGTATCTCAAAAATCGCTATCCTTCCCGAAAACCCCGTATCCATGCACTCCTTACATCCCATGGCTCTGTAGATTTTTCCTTCCGGACAGGCCCCGCGAGCAAGTCCGATACGGCTGAGCTCCTCATCAATCGGCACGTACTGCTCTCTGCACTGCGTGCAAAGAATCCTGACAAGTCTCTGGGCTACGACCGCCGATAGGGTAGAAGCTATAAGAAAGGACTCCACCCCCATATCGGCAAGCCTGGTCACGGCACTAACCGAATCATTGGTATGCAGCGTGGAGAATACGAGATGCCCCGTGAGTGAAGCGTTCATGGAAATATCGGCGGTTTCCCTGTCCCTTATCTCCCCGACCAGTATAACGTCGGGATCCTGCCTGAGTATTGAGCGAAGGCCGTTTGCAAAAGTAAGATCGACCTTGGTGTTGACCTGAATCTGGTTAATTCCCTGTATCTGGTATTCAACCGGGTCTTCTATGGTGATTATCTTCTTGTCGGGAAGATTGATTCTCTGCAGGGCTGCATAGAGGCTTGTTGTCTTACCGCTTCCCGTGGGTCCCGTAACGAGAATAATTCCGTGGGGGCGTTTGATAAGGGATTCAACAGTCTCGAGTTTTTTCCCTTCAAGGCCTAGATCCTCGAAGCTCATGAGCACCGAAGACCTGTAAAGCAGCCGCATTACCACGCTCTCTCCCCATGAAGTTGGAACCGTCGAAACCCTTACATCGATATCCCTTCCTCCGATCTTAAGCCTTATGCTTCCATCCTGAGGCTTTCTTCTCTCAGCTATATCAAGTTCGGACATGATCTTCACGCGCGAGATCACCGAAGACTGCACGGTCTTCGGAACTTTCGTCACGTCATGCAGAATACCGTCCTTTCTAAAGCGCACCAGCACCTCTTTTTCGAAACACTCTACGTGAATATCGCTTGCATGCTCCCTTACCGCCTGAAAAAGAAGAGTGTTTATGAATTTTATGATCGGGGCTTCATCTTCGGCCTCAATCAGATCTTGGGGCTCGGTAAACTCCATTTCGGAGAGTCCCGAACCTTCGTTTATATCCTCTGATACAACGTCCTTGCCCTGCTCGTAAACCCTGTTAATGCTGTCGGTCAGTACGCGCTCAAGGGTAATGTAAGTTTCAAGCGAGCAGTTAAAGCGGGAGCGGACCTCATCAAGGGCGTAGAGCTCCTGGGGCGGGGCGAATACAATTTTGAGCGTTCCGTTATCCTTGTTTATGGGGAGTATTCTGAATCTTTTAGCGAAGCTGATCGGAAACTGTTTTATCAGTTCATAATCTATATCGCCTTCGGGAATCGATTCGATTTTCTCGACTCCGTAGAACTCGGAAAGAACATCAAGAGCCGGGGAATCTTTGAGTACGTCGGTTTTGAGCAGTATGTCTTCTGTGTTCCGGCCGTTTTTGCCTTTCAGCTCCTCAATCCTCCCCATAACCTCGGGGTAGCGCCTGCCTATTATTTCGTCAAGAGCCTTCATTTTCTTCTAAAAGTTTTCCTACTCAAGCGTATTCAGGTCCCTTCTGTGAAGCAAGGTCTTTCTTTTCTGGTGATCCATAAGCAACTGCTTCATATCGCTTTCCGTCTCAACTATCCGCGGGGTAAGAAGTATCATCAGGTTAAGCTTCCTGCTCTGATTGCGTTTGAATCTGAACAGGTTTCCAATCAGCGGAATATCTCCGAGCAGGGGTGTTTTGTTGTGAAGCACCTCTTCTCTGTCCTGAACCAGCCCGCCTATAACGAGAGTCTGTCCGTTTTTGACTATAACCGACGAATCGGCGCTTCTTGTTGTAGTCGCGATACCGAACTGGGCGGTGTTAAGTCCCGAGGGCGCCTCCCGGGTGGAAGAAACCTCGGTCACTATGTCAAGGTTAAGGTACTCGCCTTCGCTTATCTGGGGAGTGATGCTGAGCCTTATTCCTACCGGCAGCCTCTCGATCGTCTGAACTGTCACGCCGCTTGTTCCCACGGTGCTGCCCATCGGAAACGGTATTACGTCAGCTACCACTATTTCGGCCGGTTCGTTATCGGTTGTAATAATGCTCGGGGTTGAAAGAACGTTGACGTCGGTCACGGAACTCAGCGCCTGAAACACGGCGGAAAATGAAGGAAGAGACGGAAGCGGACCCGAACCGTCGGGGTCAACTTCCTCTCCCACTACTCCGAGAAAAAGCCCCGAAAGACTGCCTATGGAAGTGGCTGCAACTGCGGGATCGGCCGCGACTCCGAGAAGACTCGGGATGCCCGGCAGCTGCTGTCCGACAAAACCGAGATTATCGCCCTCGATTGTAACACCGAGACCGAAATTGGTTCCCAGCGCGTTAAGGTTGTCAAGACCCACCTCGAGTATGGCAGCCTCCACAAACACCTGCCTTCTCCTTACGTCAAGCTTCTCCACTATCTGCTTGACCATTCTGTACTGAGTGAGAGAACCGATTACTATGATGGAGTTTGTCGCCGGGTCCGAAGTTATTTTCAGCCCATCGCCCGAAGAGACCATGACAGAAGCAGAAGCACCGGTCTGCTGGCCCCCTCCCCTCTTGATGTTCCCTCCCTGGGAACCGAGGCCACCGGCACCTGCGCCGCTGCCCACGTTGCCCTCTCCGAGGCGGCTTGAAGGCTGGCCGGTTCTGCCAGATTGCCGAGTCCGGTCACTGTAGGAAACCGAAGATATGGCACCCCCCTTACCCTCCACGAACAGATTTCCCAGAACTTCGATTATCTGCTCAGCGTCGGCGTTTTTAACCGGTATAACGTAGACGTCCTGTTCAGCGTGTTCGCTTTCGATGTCCAAGACGGCGATCGTCTCCTTTATGAGGGCAATGTCCCTCGGGTCGGCAATCACTATTATGGAATTTGTCCTCTCGTCGTTTATCACTTTAAATCCTAGCAGCTCAGAGCTTCCGGATATGAAACCGTCATCCTTGCCTTTTGACCGCTTGGTCTTGGCGCCCTTAGGGTTAAAGATCTCAAGCAGCTTGAAGATTACGTTGGCCGAGCTCGTGTTATTCACTTTGACAAACTCTATTTTCTTTTCGTAATCAAGATTCGCAACCACTTCGGCTATCTTGTTAACGTTCTGCTCATTATCAATGACTACTAGTGTATTCGCCGGTTCGTAAGGTCTCATATACCCTTCCCTGCTCACGAGGCTTCGAAGGACGTTGGAAACTTGCTTGACCTTTACGCTTCTAAGCTTTATTAGCTTCATCACGTATTTCTGGGAAGACTCTCCAGGTTCGAAATCCAGTCTTAGCGGTATGCTCTCTGTCTTTATCCCCTTTTTCGGGACAATCTTGTTGACTCCCTCCGCGCTTACTACCGCATAGCCGTTCATATCAAGCAGTATTTCAAAAATCCTAAAAGCGTTCTCCCTCTCAAAACCGCCCTGGGGAGTTATGATCGTCACGTTCTTATCCCTGATCTTGTCACTCAGCAGATAGACCTCGGAAGTGATCTCACTTATGGTCTTCACCATCTCCTTAAGCGTCATGTTTGCTCGGAGATTAACCATCCCCTCGTCCTCGGAAATTTCCTCACTTTCTTCCCCGGCAACATCACCCTCGGATACCGCAACCGTCTTCTCGCTTTTAGCTCCAGAGGTCTGCTCACCAGATTCCTCGGCAACTACGGGTGACATCTCCTCAGGTTCATCCACTTCGGGTGCTTCCTCCGCTTCGGCTTCCTCTTCGGCTGCAACTTCCTCCTGTGCCAGATCCAGCGGCGTGCCGGGATCCTCAACCAAGCCTTCCAGAGTCTCGTTGCCCGAAACTTTCACCGCATCTTTTCCGAGGGGCCTTAAGTCTTCCTTACCTGGATCTTTTGCGGCTTCCTCGGCCAACAGCTCCGCGGCTTCCTCGGCAATATCGGCGGGGTTCTCGGGCAAACCCTCCTCGGGTTTATTCTCTCCGTTCGCTTTTTTAAGCTTCGTGCCCGGGGCGACGACAACCTTAGCCCTCGTAAGATCCGGAAGCGGCTCGGTCTTCTGTGCAGAAGCCGGCTGGGGAAAGAGAAGAGAAGCGGAAAAAATGAGAACCGCCGACAGAACTGGGAAAAGATTTTTATTCAGAAAATATCTCATAATCTGTTTTAACCTTAAAAAACTGAGTTTTTTCGTATCAGGCCTAGTAAACCGTGTACCGGTTGCTCTTTCTTTTACCTCTTCTCGTGAAATCAACGGTAAACTCACTCTGGCCCCTCAAGTCGGTAAAAAGCGAAAGAGCGTTCTCCACATCGTTTAAAGCAACCTCGTTTATCTGGTGAACTATATCCCCGTTTCTAAGACCCATCTTATAAAATACGCTACGGCTTTTCACTCCGAAAATCTTGATGCCGTCATTGCGCGGAACAATCTTAGCCTCGGTTATCAAACTGCTAGGTTCAGCAAGCAGTTCGTCAAACATCCTTCTTTCTATCTGGTACACACCCTCGCTGACTTTGCTGACCCCTGAAGCCGATGACTTTTTTGACTTAACAGACGGTTTATTCCTTCCTGAAGAGCTCGAAGGACTTTTTGCGAAAACAGATTGGAGCTCATTCCCGCAGGTGATCAACTCGGGACCTTCCGCTCTGCGTATAGTTACTTCGCAGTCGTCTATTTTCACTACCTCCACTTTCTCGGATGTTACAAAATCAACTAACTGCCCTTCAGAATAACCCTTTATTTTGCTATTTTCCATATTCTTTATCACGGCGATGCTCTTGTTGGACGCAGAATCAGTGCGGCTTCTGAGTATGAAAGTTCCGAGAAGCTCAAGCTTGAGGGAAGTTTTCGGGGTGATTTCTCCCTCGAAAACTTCCGAGAAATCATCTGCTCCCATCTCCCCGGCATACCCGCCCGTTCCAAACAAGTTCGTTTTCAGTATAGAGTCGTAGTATTCCCTGGAACGATAGGGAGTCTTAACCCGTCCGTACTTCTCCTTGTAGACGTGTTCGCCTGTCAGGCCACCCTTGTCGGATTCTATCTTGTCGCGCAGGCCGTTGTTGATCATGGCCGAAACCGAGTACGAAATGGCGATTATCAGCAAGACGTTTACGACCCAGACGTACTTTCTTAAAACAAACAAAAGCATAGTAAATTCCTAAATTAATTTCACGTAACTTAATAGAATACCTTATTTTTTGTCAATATCCCCATCACCGTGAAAACCCAACTCTTTGCAAACTTAGAATTCTCAAGCGATATCACGCAGAGGTTTTTGT
This sequence comes from Thermodesulfobacteriota bacterium, assembly GCA_964291665.2. GTDB lineage: Bacteria > Desulfobacterota_D > UBA1144 > Nemesobacterales > Nemesobacteraceae > Nemesobacter. The sequence continues at coordinate 548,708 of OZ219814.1, forward strand.
GCAATGCTCACCCGCTCCGATTCATCTCGCCCGTCGCGGAGGCAACGGGGAAATTTTCGAGCAGGGAACAAAAATACCGCTTTTCAAGATCATATATATCAAAAGCAAGTTCCGAGGCCCGCTCGAAGCCCCCTCCGCATGAAACGCTCTCGCTTATCTCCTTGAAAAGCACTCCCATGTCGTACCACTTCTGACCGATAATGTTCATCTCGTCGGGAAGGCCTGCTCCGTAAAAAGGGGAAAGCACCGGGGAGACTTCCGCGAGGAAATCCCTGTAAAACCACCTGAAAGCAGCACCGCAGACCCCCCTCCTGCATATGACCTGGTAAGTAAACCTCGAGGTCCACTTCCAGTCGTCAAGGTCCCTCCAGCCAGGAAGATCCTCGGCCCATTTCCTTATAACCTCAACGCTTGAAGTTCCCCTTAGAGTGGTCCTGCCTTCAAGCATCATTTCGGCGTTTTTTCTCACGGCACCGAGAATCATCTCCTCAGCATCGAAGTTGTCTTCAAGAGACTTCACTTCAACACGGTTGTTGGAAAGGGGGTACGGCCTTGCTTTTGAGCTTCTCGCTTTCGCCATGTTCTCAAAAGAGACAGCCTGGAGATCCTCAAACGAATTGTCCGCCACGTAAAAAACGGGTTTGGAGTCGTCGTATCCGCATACCGCTATTATGTGTCCTGGGAAATGGGTCTTGGAGTCAAAGTAATCGAGGTAGCGGATATCGGCCTGTATCAGCACCGGAACGTCCCTGTCAATAAACTCCCTGAGTTCAGCCGAGGCCCGCTCGTTGTCGTCCTCGTATTTCCAGTCGGTGACATCAACACCGAAACCTCTCAGGAAATTAATTTCCATAAGGGGACCGCGAGGCTGTATAATCCTGCTCGGGTTCATTCCCTCCTCAAAGGAGTAATAAAAACCGAGTCCGGCTCCTAGCCCGAAGCACATCTGTTCTGAGAGATCGTGTCCGAAATAGAGACATATATCTCTCAGGGCTGCGGAACCGCAGTGCACCCCTTTTAGGTGTTTCCAGCCATTTATTATTTTCTTCATAAGAAGCCGTAGGACCGAGAAGGCTAAATATAATAGCCGGAAATCGATATTCCATAAAGACCCCGACACACTCATCACTCGGGGGAACCATCTTGATCATTGCGCCAGAACGGATATTAGTAATCAGCGCCACGGGTAAATCAGCATGCTTGAGAAAATCCTTAGAAATTCGAAAAAGGCCATCGTGCTCGGAATAGGAGGAGGGGGCGATATAGTCGGAACCCTTCCGACGGCAAACCTGCTCGAGATAAACGGAACGCAATGCGTTCTGGGAGGGCTCAGCTGGGAACGCTTCACAATAGACCCCGATCCAGGGCCCAGAAAACTTGAAGAATCACTTAATGTCCGCGAGATAAACGACGTGGTCTGGAGATGCAATAAGGATTCCGCCACCCGAGGTGGAGTGAGATTCGCCGAAGCAGGCATGGCCGAAGTTCTGGGAGAGGAAACTCTTCTGGTCGATATCAGTTACGGTCCCGAGAAGGTTTTTGAGGGAATAACGGACGCTGCCGAGAAACTCAGCGCAGATCTGGTGGTGGGAATAGACGTCGGGGGAGACGTGCTTGGGTTCGGAGACGAGAAGGGACTCATGAGTCCGCTTGCCGACGCCATAATGACCGCGGCGCTTTACAGACAGAGTTTTCGGATGCCTACTGTAATGGGAGTATTCGGCTTCGGAAGCGACGGAGAACTCTCCAAAGAAGAGCTTGAGAGGTCATTCGGCATCATAGCGCGCAACGGGGGAATTCTCGGGAGCTGGGGCATATCCGCAAGCACTCTGGAACTAATGGAAAAGGCGATAAGCGTAATACCCACCGAGGCGAGCAGGGGACCCGTTGAATACGCAAAAGGAGTTTTCAGCGCCACTTCAATAAGAGACGGGAGAAGAAAAGTCGAACTCAACATAAGTTCCACGGTAACTTTCTACTTAGATCCCCGGGTGGTTTACGAAAAGGTGTCAAGACCTGCGCAAGAGGTCTACGGATGCAGAACGATAGGGGACGCGAACGCAAAACTCAACGAAGCGGGAATCAGAACGGAACTTGATATTGAAATGGAACTTTACGAAAATCTCGGGAAAAACTAATAGATCTTTTCGTGAATAAGCTTGAGTATACGCCTTGATTCGTCCTCATCTCCCCAGATGCCCACGCGGATATGAAGATCGGTTATCTCGGGCTTGTCGTACTTCACTGTTATATAGATCAACTTGTCCTGGTCGCGAAGCTTGGCTTCGACAAGCGCCTTGCCCACCTTGCTTTCTTTTTTGGTTACCTCAAGCTCCTGCTGTTCTACAACCTCTACAACCGCAAACCAGACCTTGTCAAACGAAGCAGGCTCCTTGGTCTTGAGAACTCCCTTGAAATAAGCAGCGGCACTCCCGCCGATCACGCCACCCGCCACGACCGCACAACCTGAAGAAAAAACAAGCAGAAACAACAAAAGAAAGAGCGTACGATATTCTTTTGGCAGGAAATTCATTTTTACTCCCGGCAGGCTTTACAAAAAAAGCCTATGTGGTTAGTTAACCTAACCTTAGGAAGAAAATCAACATCCATGGAATCCTTCATATCAAAAAACAGACTGGTCCTGGGAATAATCGCGGGCGTTTTGCTGGGCGGCGCCGTGGGTTCGTTTTTCCCTGAGTTCGGCGCGGGAACCCAAATCATAGGAGAGCTTTTCCTAAACGCACTCAAGATGATTGTGCTTCCCCTAATAATAGTGTCGATCACGCTAAGCATAATGAAAGTCGGCAACCTGGGTTCCCTTGGGCTCAAAACCATAGCCTACTACGCGGTAACCACGGCGATAGCCGTTTCAATCGGAATAGCCGTGGTCACGATGGTACAGCCTGGAGACGGAAGCGAGATACTCAAGGGAGCGATGCCCGAGGTTGTGAAAAGCAAGGAAGGCTTCAGAGTAACCGACATACTGCGGCAGATATCGACGCCGAATCTTTTCAAGTCCGCCTACGAATTCCAGATTCTTCCAATCATAATTGCGTCTCTTCTTTTCGGAATAGCGTTCGGGAGACTGAACAAAGAAAACCAACTGGTTTTGGACCTGTTTGAATCCATGGACAAGGCCATTATGAAGGTAGTCCACTGGATAATCGCGTTGACTCCGATAGGGATTTTCGGCCTCATAGCCGGAAAAATCGGAGAAGCGGGCGGCGGGGATGAAGTCCTGAGACTCGCAATGCAGCTGGGCAAATACGTGTTCTGCGTTCTTTTGGGGCTGCTTATCCACGGGTTCGTGGTTCTCCCGCTTCTGCTGCGGGCGCTATCCGGGCGAAACCCGGTTACTTACTTCAAAGACCTGAGCGAAACGCTTCTCACGGCTTTTTCAACCGCCTCGTCTTCGGCCACCCTGCCCCTTACCATCACCAACGTGACGGAGAACGCCAAGGTTTCGCCGAAAATCTCGAAATTCGTCCTGCCTCTCGGAGCCACGGTCAACATGGACGGAACGGCTCTTTACGAGTCTGTCGCCGTAATATTCATCGCTCAGAGTTACGGAATACATCTTGGGGGAGGTGAACTCGTCGTGGTTTTTCTCACCGCCACTCTGGCGGCCATAGGGGCCGCGGGCATACCGGAAGCCGGGCTCGTAACCATGGTGCTCGTGCTGCAGGCCGTCGGGCTTCCCATAGAGGGCGTAGGTATAATACTCGCAATTGACTGGTTTTTGGACAGGTTCCGCACCACCATAAACGTATGGGGGGACAGCATAGGAGCGGCAGTAATAGAGAAACTGGAGCCCGATGAAAACACCGCCTGAAAAGCAAGACAGAACTTCGGGGAGAACAATCTCGCTTGACATAGGAACCAAGACGATAGGGGTTGCCATAAGCGACGAGTTGGGGATCACGGCAACCGGCGTCTGTACCATAAGTCGCGAGAACGAAAAAAAAGACCTCGCGCAGCTTCGCGATATAGTAGAGCGATATTCTCCTTGCGAAATCCTCGTGGGGATGCCCTACAACCAGGACGGTTCCCTTGGAAGCAGGGCAAAAGCCATAAAGAAATTTTCCGAACGCATTCGAGATTCTCTGGGACTTTCGGTGAAATACTGGGACGAGAGCTTTTCCACCAAGACCGCAGAGCAGACACTGATAGAAGCCGGGATGGGAAGAAAGAAACGAAAAACGGTAATAGACAAGATGGCCGCTACGGTAATACTGCAAGAGTATCTTCTGAGCAGAAACTAGGTAATCATCGGTGAAGACCTGATATGCCATACGCAAAGACAAACGGAATAAACCTTTATTACAAAGAGTACGGAGAAGGGTATCCACTCGTACTCATCCACGGTCTTGGAAGCAGTCTTGAAAGCTGGGATGTGCAGGTTCCCATCTACTCGGAACGTTTCCGCGTGATAGTGCTCGACAACAGGGGCTCGGGCCGATCCGATAAACCCGATTATCCCTATAGGATGGAACATATGGCGGACGACGCCGCGGGGCTCTTGGACTTTCTCGGGATAGAAAAAGCCCACTTCGTTGGGAAATCAATGGGCGGAATGATATGCCAGTGGCTGGGCATAAAATACCCCGAGAAGGTCAACAGGCTTGTTATGGGATGCTCCTCCGCACACAGGGATGAGGTCGGAAACCTGCTTATCAAAACCGCAAGGGACATAGTGGATAAAGCGGGGCCCGGGGCGGGATGGGTTTTTGCACTTTTTCTCGGATACCGAAGGAAATATATCGAAGAGAACTACGACTCATTAAAAAGCAGAATCCAGGAAGTTCCCGTTGACCCCGATGCGGCCGCCGGATACAGAAATCAAAGCTACGCGTGCGAGAACCACGACGTATTAGCCCAGCTCGGGAAGATCTCCGCGAAAACCCTGGTCATGTACGGAGAGCGGGACATCGTCACGCCTCCCGAAAGATCGAAAAAGCTCGTGGAACTTATACCGGATGCGGCTGAAAAGGCGTTTGCGGACGTCGGCCACGGATTCTGGAGAGAGTGCCAAGCCGAGGTGGATAAAACCGTGCTTGACTTTCTTACAAAAGACTAGCTACACGGAACTGTTCGCCAAAACGGTGGCGGTTTTGCTCAGCAATCGATTCAGGTCCTGCGAACCTCTATCTGTCCGCTTAAAAAACGCATCCACTATACATGTGCATGTCGTTCTTTCTTCTATGACCTGTGTCGGTAGGTTAGCTGCACACCAAAGGTTCTGCCTCTGGAAATCGGCGCGAATGAACCTCCCCCGACTGTAGGGTGGATCTCAACATAGCTTCCGTGTTTGACTTCGTTAAGAAGGTTCTTTCCGTAAAATCCGATTGAAACCCTGCCGTCCATTGGGGTGATGTCAATTCCGGCGTCAACAATTCTCTGCTCGGGAGTATATCCTTTGTTGTCATCTGTAAGGTATAATTTGCCGCGATATGAGTAGTTTATCCTTGAAGTCATCTTCGCCCAGCTCGCAAGTCCAGTGTTATGGGTCGCGCCGACGCTCCAAGTCAACTTCGCGGCTCGGGGAAGCTCTAAAGCTCCATCTTTTTCGTCAACAGCGCCGTCTAGATTAAGATCATGTTTTACCTTGGTGTACTCGGGGTCTACGTATCCGACAAAACCCAAAAGAAAAAGCTTGTCGGTAACGGCAACCAGTCCGTCAACTTCAAAGCCGAAGGCTTCTATGTCCGCAGTGTTGCGAATCTCCTGGGCTATGCCACCCCCGGCTTCTGGAAGGGTTATCACCCTCTGCACATCATCAATCAGGTTATAGAAAACCGCACCGTTCAGTATGCCTATGCCTGTTGATATCTTTAATCCCGCCTCGAAGGTATCGATCTTTTCTTCATCGTACGGTCCCGGGAGTTCCACATCTGGGGCATAGCTATTTCGCAGATTATAGCCTCCAGAGCGATATCCTCTGGTCCAGTGTCCGTAAATGTTCGCTTCAAAGCTCTCTCCACCGCCCATATAGTAGGCAACGCCGAGCTTGGGCGACCAACTGTTCCAAGTCTCCTCGTCGGTGAAATCAAACGGGCATGCGGGTCCGGTCGCAACGTTGCATGGCATTCCCCCTGTAATGGCGGCGGAGGAGGTCTCAGCTTTTCTCTTTTCATAGCTGTAACGGGTGCCCGCGGTAAGCATTATCTGATCCGTAAGGTCGTAATCAAAAGAGAGAAACGCACCTAGCGTATCGACGTAATAATTTCCTCCCAGGTCTTGAGTAATAACTCCTCCTAACAGGTAACGGCGGTCATGATAATTTACTTCGCTTGTAAAGTAATAAAAACCGGTCGTCGCATGGAGACTTTCGAAAAATCTGCCCGCGTAGCGCAGTTCGTTGCTCCACTGGCGGTAGGGTGTCCATCCACGTATATTCAAAAGGTTTTGCGACGAAGAATCGATATCAAGCAAAGCGGACCCGTCTGCGTCGTAAAAACCGAATACGTCGGTTATTGTGCCATTTCCGAAGTCCACGTCCCAGTCCACCTGAGCGGAGAGAAAGTGATTTTTATGCCACCTGAAGCCTTCCTCGTCGATGCTGAAATCGTGACTATTGACATTGAAGTCGCGCCGGTTCTGTGTCGGTGTGCCATCGCTGTTGGAGGTTTCGTACCGGTAGCGCAGGACAAGGCTTAAGTCACTCGTCGGGTCCCAAGTAATCACCGATCGCACCATTCGCGTGTCGTTATCCCCGAAGGCCTCGCCCGTGTGGAGATTTTTAAACCAGCCGTTATCCTGATTTGTGTACGCGCTTATCTTTACGCCGATGGTATCGCTAACCGGACCCCCGACTGAGGCCATGTAATAGCTGTTAAGACTCTCTCCTCCTCCTTCAAACGAAGTGCGGGCCAATATCTCAAGAGTATCTCCCGGTTTCTTCGTGTTAACCAGTATGGCTCCCCCCGTGACATTACGGCCGAAGAGCGTTCCCTGTGGTCCCCTCAGTACCTCTATGCTTTCAAGATCGAAGGTATCAAACAAAACGACGGTTGTCTGCCCCAGATATACGCCGTCGGCAAACACTCCCACGGTCGGATCAACAGACGCTATCGAGGTGTTAATTCCGACACCGCGGATGGAAAAGTTGGCTATTGCCATTCCCGAGATGGAATCGTCAAGTGCCACATTGGGCATGCTTACTGCGAGACTCTCAAGGTCGTTTACCTTCAAAGCTTCAATCTTTTCGGAACTGAAATGGGTGATCGACAGGGGAACGTTCTGAATCAGCTCTTCTCGTTTTCGGGCGGTGACCGTGATTTTTTTGAGAAGTACGCCGCTTACTCCGAACAAACTCTGTGCAGCTGCGTCATCGTCTTGTGCAGACGCGTCACTGCTGCCGAGCGACGCTAGGAGCACACCTGCGAGAAACAGGCACAAAAACTCCTTCACTGCAGACTGGAATTTTGCTTTAATTATTTTGATACCCTCCTTTCTCCGAGAGATTATAACATAATCCTGCACAAAAAATCCAAGTTATCAGATTATTAGGTAACGTAACGTAACCTACGGCGCGACATGAAATATTCAGTCATAGCGGACACACAGGCATCTTCGCCGCACAGGGGACAAATCAAGAAACGGGAATGGAATTTTCGATCAGAAGAATCGGTATATTCTCCCTTACGGGGTAGAGATATTCCCCGCCGCGGCAAATAAGACCCCCCTCGATCTTTTCGGAAATCCGCTCTCCCGACCTGTCAACGAGAGTTCCGAGCTCAACAAGTTCGTTAAGCCGCTCAATGATTTCCCGACCGGCCTCTTCAAGAGGTTTCCCGGTCTCAGGACACACGAGAATTTCAAGCAGTTCCTTGTCAATCATCGGTTTCGGGATTAACGGTTTTCGAGTGGAGCCCTTGGGATGCGAGGGCAGTGGAGCCCCCGCCCGCAAGAAATCTTCTATGTTCCCAGCAGCTTCTGGGCTTCTTCATCCGATTTCTCAAAATAAAACTTGGGATCATTGCGCCCGGCTATAACGCTCTCGTCAATCACACAGCGCGTCACTCCCTCAAGCGAAGGCACTTCATAGAAAACCTCAAGCATAATAGCTTCTATGATGGCCCGAAGCCCCCTGGCCCCGGTATTTCTCAAGACGGCTTCCCTGGCGATGGCTTTTCTCGCATCTTCCGTTATCTCCAGCTGCACTTTCTCGATTTCCATCATCTTCTCAAACTGCTTCACGATGGCGTTTTTGGGTTCGGTCAGAATCTCGACCAGTTGCTCTTCGGTAAGCTCGCTCAGACTGGCAATGATCGGGACTCTACCGACGAATTCGGGAATCAGTCCGAACTGAACAAGATCCTCAGGCTGGACCTTGTTGAGAAGATTGGTTTCGTCCTCAGCAGTCCTGTCTGACAACTTCGCCCCGAAGCCGATGGATTTCTCTCCGATTCTCGCGCGGATAATATCCTCAAGGCCGCAGAAAGCACCACCGCATATGAAAAGAATGTTCGTGGTATCCACTTGGGTAAATTCCTGCTGCGGATGCTTCCTTCCCCCCTTGGGAGGAACATTTGCCAGAGTACCTTCCATTATCTTGAGCAACGCCTGCTGCACACCCTCTCCCGAGACATCTCTGGTGATAGAGGGACTGTCGCTTGATTTGCGCGTGAGCTTGTCTATCTCGTCTATATAGATAATGCCTCCACGGGAAGCTTTTTCGACATCGTAGTTCGCTGCCTGAAGCAGGCTCACTATCATGTTTTCCACATCCTCGCCCACGTAGCCGGCTTCCGTATAGCAGGTAGCGTCCACTATGGTGAAGGGAACGTCGAGGATCTTGGCCAGCGTCTGGGCGAGCAGGGTTTTTCCCGACCCCGTGGGGCCTATGAGAAGGATGTTGCTTTTCTCCACATCCACTTTGTCGCTTCTTCTCCTGCCGGATTCGTTAAACTGCATCCGCTTGTAGTGATTGTAGACAGCGACTGAAAGCACCTTTTTGGCGTTTTCCTGGCCTATTATGTATCCGTCAAGAAAGGATTTCATCTGCTGGGGAGTCGGAAAGGATTTCTTCGGTTTCGGAAAAGCGCTGTCCTTGGTCTTTTCTTCCGCTATGATCTGGTTGCAGAGATCTATGCACTCATCGCAGATATAGACTCCGTGGCCCGCTATGAGCTTGTTGATTTCTTCCTGATTCTTCCCGCAGAAAGAACAGTAGTGCTTCGTTTCTTCCTTGCCTTTTTTAGGACTCATCCGGTCGCCTCCTCCCTTTCGGTAATTATGGCATCCACTATCCCGTAATCAATAGAATCCTGAGCGGTCATGAAAAAGTCTCTGTCAGTATCGCTCGCTATCTTCTCAAGGGTCTGCCCGGTGTGCTTCTCAAGTATGGAGTTGAGCTGCTGTTTCACCCTGACGATCTCCTTTGCGTGTATCTCTATGTCGCTTGCCTGCCCGGAAACACCTCCGAGCACCTGGTGAATCATCACCCTCGAGTGAGGTAGCGCGTACCTTTTGCCCGACGCGCCGCTTGCCAGAAGAACCGCGGCCATGCTGACCGCCTGCCCGATGCATATGGTAGAGACTTCGGGCTTCACGTACTGTATGGTGTCGTAGATGGCAAGACCGGAAGTGACATGCCCTCCAGGGGAGTTTATGTAGAGGTAAATAGGCGTCTCGGGGTTCTCGGATTCAAGAAAAAGGAGCTGGGCGATGACGACATTCGCTACCGCGTCGTTTATATCGGAACCTATAAAGACGATCCTGTCCTTAAGGAGCCTTGAGAAAATATCGTAGCCCTGATCGCCCCTGCTCGTACGCTCAATAACGTAAGGTATGAAATCGGTTATCATCAAAAACCGATTATACTAAGCGGGTTATTCCTTGTCAATCTGCGCGGATTCGGGCTCCACTTCCTCAATCTGGGCCCGCTCCAGAAGAAGATCCAGGACTCCGCGTGTTTTTATCTGGGATTCCAGATGCTCCATAGTCCCCGGCTGCTCGTAAGCCTTATGCACCTGATCCGGGGGAAGATTGTATGAAGCGGCAAGGCGGTCTATGTGCTCGTTTAACTGCTTACGGGTAACTCTCACGCTCTCCTTCTGAGCGATGCGGCCGAGAATTATGGATGTTCTGACGCTCTCGGTAGCCTTCTCGGTGAATTTCGGCACCACGTCCTCCCCGATCTCAGGCTCCGCGACTCCGCCTCTCTGCATGTCGGAGAGGAATCTTGTCTTAAGGCTCTCCTCCTCCTTTTCAAGCAGCGACGGAGGAACTTCGAACTGGTTTTTCGAGAGAAGGTCGTCGACTATCTGCTCCCTCATGGATGAGAGCTGTTCGTCTTCATGAATGTGCTCAAGCTGCTCCTTTATGGCGTTTTGCAGCTCAGAGATACTCTCGACTTCAAAATCCTTCGCGAAATCATCGTTCGCCTCGGGCAGGACCCTGTCGTGAATCTCGTTTATCTTGACGGTGAAACTGACGGTTTTCCCAGCGGCCTCGGGTATCAGGAAATCTTCAGGGTAGGAAACCGAGAATTCAGCCTCTTCACCCGCTTTCTTCCCAAGCAGGTTCTCTTCGAATTCGGGGGCAAACTGTTCTTCACCCAGCAGGAACTTTACGTTCTCCCTGTTAAGATCGTCTATGGTCTCCCCGTCCTCAAACGCGCCTCTGTAGTCTACAAAAACATAATCGCCTTCCTTGGCAGGACGATCTTCCTCGATAAGCCTTGACTGCGCGGACCTTTCCCTGAGTTTCTGCACCTCGGCGTCTATATCCTCTTCGGTCACCTGGCGAACGGTTTTCTTCACTGGAATTGAGTTGTAGTCGGAAAGCTCAAAATCGGGAATCACCTCGAATTCAGCCGAATAAGCGAACTCCTCTCCGGTCTTTACCTCACCCATCTCCGTAATGTCGGGACGCGTCACCGGCAAAAGCGAGCGCTCCGCAAGGGCTTCGGATAGAGTTTCCGAGACAAGGTTAGATGCGGTTTCCTGATCAATTTCCTTTCCATACATGGACTCGACCACGTGACGGGGAACCTTTCCCTTCCTAAACCCCTTGACGCTCACTCCTCCCATAACATCGCGGAACACGGAATTTCTTTTTTCTGCGACCTGATCTGGGAAAAGAGAAACTCTTATCTTTTTTCTGGTGCTGTCAATATCCTCAACATCTATCTTCATTTTGTCTAAAACCCCTCGGCAAAGAATTCAGGTAACAATATATAATTATTCGCAAAATTCCAAAACGTCCCGCAGCGCAAATCAAATTTTTAAAGTTCAAGTCGTAAACTGAACGGCAATACCAATAGTACGCCATGTTTTGAGTGCCGTTTACAGCTTACGAATGTTTTTCCCGGTATACGTAATTTCGTGCAAACAATGAAAAGGCAAGCAGAAGGAGAACAGCTTGGGGAATCGCGGTCTCATAAGAAGGATATATCCCAAGAGTATCCATGTAAGGAATGAAGTCCGCCGTAGTTGAGGAAATAATTCCTGCCTCCTGGAGTTCAAGTATTCCCTTGCCGAGAAGTATAAAACAGAGCAGGTAGAGGAAAACGCTCGTGAAGGAAAAAAAGTATTTAAGGGGAAGCCTGAGGGTAAATCTGTACATAAGAAAAGCTATTACGAAGACGACCACCACCCCCGCAACAAGTCCATAGACTACGTGTGGCATGGATGAAGCGGTCTGGTAGAAAAGTGCCTGGTAAAAAAGCATTGTCTCGAAAGCCTCCCTGTAGACGGCAAGAAATGAAACGAAAGCAAGAGTAAGACCGCTTCTGCGGGTAAGCGCGCCCTGGGTCTTCGAGCGGACGTATTCCTTCCATTTTTTTACGTCCGCCTTTGAGATAAGCCAGTAACTTACGTAAAAAAGAATCGCTGCTGCCAAAAGAGAAGTTGCTCCTTCCACAATCTCCCTCCTAGCCCCCGAGATATCTATTATTGTTCTTGCCGCAACCCACGTCCCCAGTCCCGCAAGGATGGCAAGCACCCACCCGTAGTGAACGTACCTGATCATGCCGCGGTTACCTGAATGCGCTAAAGCGGCGATAATGGCCGCGATTATCAGCAGAGCTTCAAGAGCTTCTCTGAGTATTATGGCAAAAGAATTAACAAAACTCAGGTATTTGCCGAGCGATGAGCCGCCTTGCAGGATGCGTTCCGACTCGCGAAGATCCTCCTCTATGCTAGCCTTCAGATCATGAAGCTCGGAGGAGTCCCGGTCGGACACCACTAATGACCTGAAAAATCCCATTTTCTTCTCAACTTCAAGAACAAGCGATCTTTTTTTCGAGACCAAAGCGGGTTCAATTTTCTGAAATCCTCCCAAGTACCCGTCGAGAGCCTCCCTGAATGCTTCATCTTTTCTGCCAGCCTCGTATAGATCTATGGCTTCTTCAAGCTTCCTCATAGTATGTGCTATGGCATCCGAAGCTCCCCCAGCAATTCCGTCTCGAAGATAAGTGGTTCTAAGGTAAAAAAGAACATCTTGGTCACTGTCCCCGGCTCCGGCATTAAGAAGAATTTCCGCATTGCTGGCTAGGGCAAGATTTTCAAGTTTTCTTACATCATGGGGAATCTTCTCTGTGGAAAGTGCAGAAGTATCTCCGCCTGAGGGGATATCCGGATACCCGAGAGAGAGAACGTAAAATGCCACATCCCACTTCTGTTTTTCGTCAAGCACCTTTTCGAACGAGGTCATGGCAGTACCTTCAATCCCGAAAGTGGTGGTATTGTAAACTTTAAAAGGTGAAAGCCCGAGATTTACGTCAGGGTCTGTGAAATCCGTGGGAGGAGGGTTGAGACTTTTGGAGAAAGCATCGTCCGGCTTTCCTGAGAGCCCGTGACAGGAAGAGCAGTTCCTTACGTAAAGTTCTTTTCCGCTTTCGTAATCCGGTATATTCCCCGGGTAGGGTTTGATATCATAGGCAGAAATGATTCGCCCCTTCAGTTCATTTGCAAGGCTTTCCACCTCGGAGACAGGCCCCTTGGATACTACAATTGAGTGCAGGCGAGCAAATTTTTCGGAAAAATCCGCGGTTTCTATCTTTTTCTCGGGAATCTTTTCCCACAGTCCAACAGCTGCGGAAGAGAAATCGAGCATCTCTTGATACTCGAATTCGCTTATGATCTTCCCTTCTTCTACGGCGTTTGCGTAATCTCCTCCTATGTAGTCGACAAGAGAGAGGATTCTGTCTATCTCCGCGGCATAAGAGAGCCCCGGAAAAAGAAAAAATACGAGAACTGACAAATAGAAGAAACTTTTTTTAAACATAGTCTGCGGATATATCCCCATCTTGGGGGTAAGGGAAGGTATTTTCTACCATTCTAGACCTTTATTGTCAATAATTCTCATCGTCGTCATTTTCGCCTTTACACATGGTTCCAGAAAGAAAATCAGATGGGTAATTTCGCTGATTTTCTTGTCTGCATATATTTTTTAAAAAATTCTTGACATCATGACTCCATAATGTTATTAATCTACATCGTGGATATTAAATATCCATAATATCTATAAGTTGCGCAAGTCTAACAAGTAACAAAAGGAGGATGTAAACAGATGGTTAATTATATAAGACTGTGGAAAATGCTTTTTGTCTTTTTCCTGATTTTTTCACTCGGAGGGGCTCAGGTTTCTCTAGCGGCCACAGCTTCGGAGGAAAAGATAAAAAAGCTCGAGGACCAGATAAAGGTTCTCGCGGACGAGATAGAAGCCATAAAATCCGCTTCGGTAACGGAGCCTCCACTCTATAAGACAGAATTCGGTGTGGCCCCCGCGGCTTCAAAGGTTTACAGGGTCGATCAGGGAATATCGTTCGGAGGATACGGTGAACTGCTTATAGGCAACGTAAAAGAGGGGGATGCGAACGACGTAGTGGATACCCTGAGACTGGTTCTCTACAACGGCTACAAGTACAACGACCACATAGTTTTCAACTCGGAAATAGAGTTCGAGCACGGTACGACGGGAAGCGTCGCACACTCCGGTTCGGGATCAGCGTCGGTTGAGTTCGCGTACGTTGATTTCCTTATAAGAGATGAGTTTAACCTGAGGGGCGGGCTTCTGCTGACTCCTTTCGGGGTTGTAAACGAGATTCACGAACCGACGACATTTTACGGAGTGGGGAGACCCGAGGTGGAGAGACGGATAATTCCGAGCACCTGGAGAGAGTCAGGGGCCGGGGCGCACGGAACGTTTGATCTAAGCGGCGCGGGCGAAGTTTCCTACAGGGCCTACGTGATGTCAGGGGCCCCTGCCAAGGGATTCAAGGCATCTGACAACAGAAGTCTCCGGACTAAGGGAAACAGGGCGAGATTCGAGGACATGGCTTTTGTCGGAAGGCTTGAGTACGATCCGACTCCAGGAATCAGAATCGGAGGATCCATGTACTACGGAAACACCGGTCAGGGCGATAAAACACCTAACGGGCAAACGATAGACGGTCTTTTCCAGATGTACTCGGTTGACGGGCAGTTTCAGTACGCGGGACTGGACCTCAGGGCTTTAGCGGTTTGGACCAGTCTTGATGACGCCGCGCTTATAAACCAGCTTAAAGAGTATACAGGCAGTGCCTCCGTCGGGGAAGAACAGTCCGGCTGGTATGTTCTCGGAGCATACAACGTTTTCTCCGCGCTTAATTCTGGAAGCAAGTATCTGGAATATCTGGCGCCTTTTTTCCGGTATGAGAAATTTGATACTCAGGAAAAGGTTCCCGCCGGATATGAGAGAAATCCTGCCAATGACAGGACCCAGTACACAATCGGGATAAATTACAAGCCGATCTCAAATGTGGTCATAAAGGCAGAGTATCAGAATCTTGATACCGCCGCGGGTGAGGCGAAGGATCAGTACAACTTCGGGATTGGATATGTGTTTTAAGATGCTGAACTTAAACCCGCGATAAACGGGCGCGGGTTTATGCTTCTTTTTTCTCTCTTTCTCTCTCTTCACAAGGGCAATATTCAGATAGGATATTGCCCTTGTTCCATCATGACTACGAGAATCCTTTTTATAATAACGCTTGTGTTTTTTCTGCATGGTGCGGGAGACGCATCCGCCAAGGTCTTTCTTACCAAGGGCAGGGCTCTTGAGCTCGTTTTCCCCGAAGCAGAAGAAATAGAAAAAAGACACGTTTTTCTCACCAAGCCCCAAGCCGAGAGAGTACGCGCAATGGCAAAGGCCGAGGTAGATTCAAGACTTTACACCTTCTACATAGCGAAATCCGGCGGGGAAGAGACGGGCTACGCCGTCATCGATACCCACACCCTTCGAACACTTACCGAAACCGTACTGTTCGTAATAAATCCTGACGGAACGCTTCGCCATGCTGAAACTCTTGCGTTTTTCGAACCCACAGATTACATGCCGAGAGGAAAATGGATAAACTTGTTCCTGGAAAAAACCAAGATAGACAGAATGAAGGTGGGAAGAGGAGTTCCCAACATTACCGGAGCCACGATAAGTGCGGTATCTTTTTCGCAAGCCACGAGAAGGGTTCTCGCCGTCTACAGAGTGACGTTCGGCATTCCGGCTGATTTCTAATTATCCACCCGGGAGAAAAAATGAAATTCTTCATTTCAGCGGACATAAGAAAAAACGACCTGTTAAAATTGGTCGTTCTGCTCACGACTATTTTCTTTCTCTTCTTATGGCTAACCAATGTTCTACTCTTCCTTAAGGTGGGATTCAGCTATGAAAGCGTTGTCGAGTACTACAGGGGATCCGAAGAGAGTTTCAGGCCTCCGAGAAGCTACCTCGGGCTGCTTGAAGAAGCCCATTTCCACTTTTTCTCAATGGCAGTTTTACTGGTAACGCTAAATCATCTTTTTCTATTTACTAACAGAAGCTCCGCCGAAAAGCTTCTCGTCATAGTAGCATCTTACGGCTCGGCCTTCCTCGATATAGCCGGCGGCTGGCTAGTAAGGTACGTAAGCGCCGAGTTTGCCTATGTTAAAATCGGCTCTTTTGTCGTCCTTCAGGTATCTCTTCTTTACCTGATCATTTTCGTAACGTTTTATCTTTATAGAAAAAAACCAGAGTATCCGAAGCCGCAGCAGTGACTCCCCAGCACCCTACGGGCACGCATAAGACCCGAAGCAGGATCTTTTCTCGCCGTTTTTTCCAACGATGAGAAAACCCAGAGATTTATCCTTCCGGGCAAACTCTCGTGCTCCACGCAGACCCAGAACAGAAACGGCGGTCGAGAAGACATCAGCTTCCGTAGCGGTTTTGGAAACGGCTACAACCGAAGTCACGTCCTCAGCTGGCCAACCCGTCCTGGGATCTATTATATGGGAGTATCTTCTCCCCTCGTGATCAAAGTAGCGCTCGTAATCTCCTGAAGTCGCAACACCCTTGTTCACAAGATCAAGCTTCGAGATGATTTCACTGCCGCTACCGGGTTTCCTCACTCCCACATCCCAGAACTTTTTGCCTGCGGGAGGATCCATTGCGTATATGTTTCCCCCGAAATTCACAAGCCCCCTCTTGATCCCGTTTTGCTTGGCGATATTTACCATCTCGTCAACCGCGTAGCCTTTTCCTATAGCTCCGAAGTCGAGTCTGACGCAGTCGCTATCAAGGAAAACCCGAGACTTAGCTTCGTCTATCTTTATTTTCCGAAAACCCGTACACCCAAGTGCGTCGCGGATCTGTGACCGAGCGGGTAACCGCCCCGCCTTGGTCTCAGCCCGCCAGAGTTCAAAAAGACTGCCGATAGTTACGTCAAAAGCCCCTTCGGTAAGCTCTGAGTACCTAATCGAGGTTCGCACGAGACGCAGAAACTCCCTAGGAACGGAAACGGGACCGACCCCCGCGTTTCTGTTCACCTCAGCAAGGACACTATCATCCCTGTAGTTACTGAAAAGCCGATCTATTTCCTTGGTTCTCTCCACGCAGGCATCAACAACCCGGTGGAAGAGTTCCTCGTTCTGGGAGTAAAACTTAAGTTCCACCGTTGAACCCATCGAGTGAAAGGATCTCTCGTAAAGATTCTCCGTACCGTGGGGGCAGGAACAAAAAAGCAGAGCTAAAAGCGCAAGAAGGCGCATATCTTGAGAATCACGTAAAGCGTTTTTCTGCGAGAGGAGGGATTCGAACCCTCACACCCTAAGGTACTAGATCCTAAATCTAGCGCGTCTGCCTGTTCCGCCACTCTCGCCCTTTACAGTCAAAAACCGGCAAGCACCCGGAATC
This sequence comes from Thermodesulfobacteriota bacterium, assembly GCA_964291665.2. Taxonomy (GTDB): domain Bacteria; phylum Desulfobacterota_D; class UBA1144; order Nemesobacterales; family Nemesobacteraceae; genus Nemesobacter. The sequence goes on from OZ219814.1 coordinate 565,862, forward strand.
GCATTTCCGGATAGCGCCGTTAGACGCAAAATAAAGTGGGCTGCGAGGGATTCGAACCCACGACCGACTGATTAAGAGTCAGCTGCTCTACCAGACTGAGCTAGCAGCCCGCAAACAGAATAACAGAAAAGAAAATAAATAAAAACCGCAGCTCCCGTCAGCCCAAGCAGCTAAAACTTCCCGCCTTTTTGAACTCTCCCCCAAGATCGTTTATTTTTGAAGTTGTGGAAAATCTAATAAATCACTTCAGGGAATATCACAACGCCTACCACACGCAGATAGAGAACCTAGTGCTTTCTATTCTGGTAGTGGTAATTCTGCTTTTTATCAGGAAAGTTCTGGTATCCCTCATAGCCAAAAATACAAAAGACCCCAAGACCGCTTATCACTCTAAACGCATTATCGGGTATAGCTACGCTTTTCTTGTCATAGTGCTGCTCGGCAGCATTTGGATAAAGGGCTTCGGTTCAATAGGAACCTATCTGGGTATCGCCAGTGCAGGTGTCGCAATAGCCCTTCATGAAACCATAGCCAACATTGCCGGCTGGTTCTTCATACTCTGGAGAAAACCCTTCGTAATAGGAGACCGAATAGAGATAGGAGGGACCAAGGGAGACGTAATAGACTTAAGGCTGTTTCAGTTCAGCCTAGCCGAGGTTGGAAATTGGGTCGAAGCGGAACAGAGCACGGGCAGGATCATACATGTTCCCAACAGCCACGCGCTTAAAGAGAGGACTGCAAATTACCACACCGGATTTAATTACATATGGAATGAAATATACGTTCTCGTGACGTTTGAGAGTGACTGGAGAAAAACCCGAGAAATTCTTGAAAAAATAGCGAAAGAAAAAATCGAGCACTCTTCAAAACATGCCGAGCAACAGATTCGCCTTGCGGCCGAGAAATACATGATATATTTCAGCAAGCTGACCCCCGCGGTCTACATGTCGACAAAAGACAGCGGAGTACTGTTCTCAATTAGATACTTAGTAAACCCTAGAAGGAGAAGGGGTTCAGAGCAGACTATCTGGGAAGCGATACTGAGCGAGTTTGAAAAGCAGCCTAACATCGATCTCGCTTACCCGACGACACGTTTCTACAATCATAAGCAGGAAAGCGTTGATGAAGTAAATCCCGTTTCCTGAACCGGGGCGAAACGGGTCTACTACGGCTTGTCCCCTTATGAGCTCCCCTCGGGTTTTAAAATGGCAACCGCGGCCGCCTCGGGATTTATGTATTTCCTGGCTACCCTCATTACATCATCTGCAGTCACGGCAAGTATTTTCTCCGGGAACTTTCTGTATTCGTAAGTACCAATTCCGTAAAGCTCGTCAAACCCGACTGTGGACGCCTGGGCGGAGTTTCTCTGAAGCCCTATCTCGAAACTGCCGACTATGTAGTTCTTCGCCCTCTCAAGCTCCTGCTCCCCGACACCTTCCAAGGCAAGCTGGAGCTGTTCCTTTATCGCTCCGAGCGCTTCTTTTTCCTTCTGCGGAGCAGTTCCTATATAGACGCCGAAATAGCCGCCTTCCATCCCGGGAACATAGAACGAGGTAACGGCGTAGGCGAGGCTTTTCTTGTCCCGAAGCTCGATGAAGAGTCTTCCTCCCTGACCTGAGAGTACCGAATTCAGCACCTCAAACGCGTAGCGGTCCCGGCTTTTAAAACCCGGGGCGTGAAAACCCGCGATAATGTGGGTCTGGGCTTTGTCTCTTTCAAACTCGACGGTTTCCCTCTCGGCAGAAAGAACAGATTCACGGGGCGGACGGGTTTTCTCGAAGCTGCCCCGCTTCATTCCGCCAAACAGCTTTTCAAGAACGCCGAGAGTCTTCTCCGCATTAATGTCGCCCGCAATGGAGATAACCATGTTCTCGGGTCTTATGACTTTTTTGTAAAACTTCCGGACATCAGCTGAGGTAAACCTGTCTACGTTCTCCTCGCTTCCCAGAACGTTGAACCTGTAAGGATGCTTCAGGAAAAGGGTCTTCAGAAAATTCCTTACGGTCTTTCCCGTGAGGTTATCCTTCTGCTTTTCCAAGGCGGCCAGAACCTCCCTTCTCTCCCTCTCCATTTCCTCATCGGAGAAAGAAGGATTAAGTATCACGTCTGAGAAAATATCCATTGCCCCTTCAAAGTTCTCGCTTAGGGCTGAGAGAGTCACACCGACGCTGTTTTTCCCAGAAAAGCCGTCAACCGTTCCCCCGAGCCCCTCTATCTGAGTGGCGATATCTTCCGCGGAGCGGCTTGAGGTGCCGCGGGTGAACATTCCGGACATGAAGTTCGAGATTCCGTTTGTGTTTTCATCCTCATACCTGAGGCCGCCGAGGAAAGCCGCGTGAACTGAGAAAAGCGGAACGGCTGGATTGCGTTTCAAAAGAACCCGGATTCCGTTTGAAAGCTCGTATTTCTTAAATTCCGCCTGCGTTGAGGAACTCTTTTTCCTTTCTTTTTTCTGGGTCCCTCCAGGGAAAACAACGGCTTTTCTTAAGTCCCGCTCAACCCCCTTGGTTTTGTCTTTCGGAAGCAGCACTCCCGCGGTGAGATTTCTCTGCACGAGGTATTCTCTGGCCACGCGCAATATGTCCTCTGGGGTAACGCTCCTCACCCTCTCAAGGTAGAAGCGTTCGTAGCCGTAATCTCCCGTTTCAAGCTCGAAGTAACCAAGCTTTCTCGCCTGCCCCTGCATGGTCTCCTTGGCGCGGATGAAGTCCCTTTCTATGTTAGTTTTGGCGCGGGCGAGCTCCTCGGCCCCGACGGGTTCGTTTTTTATAAGCTCTATCTCAGCCACTATCTCTTTTGAGGCTTTTTCCTCTTTGCCGGGATCAAAAACTCCGCCCACGATGAAAAGACCGTTTTCCTTAAGGCTGTAAGCGTAGGCGTATATGTCGTTTACGGTGGCGTTCTGCTCCTTTAGCTTTCTGTAGAGCCTGGAGCTTTCCCCTGTGCCGAGTATGCCGCTTATAACGTCAAGAACCGGGGTGTCGGCGTGGCTCGCCGAGGGGGTGTGAAAGGCAAAACTGAAGTAGCCCGTATTTACGTCGCGGCCGATAACGAAGGTTCTCGTGCGCTTCTGCTCGGGCTCCGGGGAAAGTTCGCACTCGGGAGTTTTTCTTTTCTTTATCTTCCCGAAAGTCCGGGCCACCGCGTCCTTTATCCCCTCGGGATCGAAATCCCCGACCACAACGAGAATCATGTTGTCAGGGGAATACCACTTTTTGTAGAAATCCAGTATTCCGTCTCTGGTGAAGCTCCCCACGCTCTGCTTGGTTCCTATTATGGGCCTTCCGTAGGGATGAACGCTGTAGGCCGTGGAAAAAAGCTTCTGGCTGAGCACCCTTGAGGGAGAGTCCTCCCCCCTTCTTATCTCTTCCTGGACAACCTCAAGCTCCTTCTCAAGCTCAGCAGGGTCAAAAGTCGAGTTCTCCATAACGTCTGAGAGCACATCAAGAGCCATGGGCAGAAAGCGCCGCGCGCTTACTATGTAGTAAACTGTCTGGTCAAAGGAGGTAAACGCGTTTATGTCTCCGCCCCCCGCCTCAACCATCCCGGCTATCTCGCCAACCTGCCTTCTTTCCGTCCCCTTGAAAAGCATGTGCTCGTGCACGTGCGCCAGGCCGTACTCCCCCTCCACCTCGCACGCACTTCCGGTTTTCACCCACACGTTCACGGCAACAACCGGAGAAGAGTCGTTTCTCTCAAGAAGCACGGTCATGCCGTTAGAAAGACTGTACTTTGTTACTCCACTGACATCTGCAAAGGTCTGCGCGTTCAAACTCATAAAACTTGCTCCCGTAATCAGAATGAACAAAAAAAGTAATTTGAAAACCCCTTTCATCGACTCCAGCCTCCAGAGGGAAAACCCCTAGGATTCGTCGCCAGCCAAGGCTTCCGACTCTTTGTCCCGCGAGGTAGTCTTCGCGGCCAGCTTCCAGGCACAACGTCCGAGGTCGAGGATGAAATAGCAGTAAGTTATAGCGACCGCTACCACTCCGGGATTGGTAATAAGCGCCGCAATTATGATGGAGCCCGCGACAAGAGTGCTGAAAGGTCCGAATCTGGCGATTCGCGGGAACTTCCTGTATGGAACCTCGCTGACCATAACAAGTCCCACAACAGGAACGAAGAAAAGATAGAAAGATTTCATAAGTGGCGTGGCAACGATCTGAAACTCAGAGAGAAGGAGTATCGGAGAGAGAATAAGTCCCGCGGCCATAGGGCTCGGGAGGCCCGTGAACACGCGCTTTTCCTTGGTCGTGAACTGCACGTTAAAACGCGCAAGCCTGAGCGCTGCGCAGACCACGTAGAAAAGCATGGCCATCAGTCCAGGGTTTCCGTATTCCGAAAGCCCCCAAACGTAAAGAAGCACTGCCGGGGCGACCCCGAACGACACAAGATCGCAGAGTGAATCGTAGGACGCGCCGAAGCGGCTCTCCGAGTTAAGAGCTCTTGCTATCCTGCCGTCAAGCATGTCGACAAGCACTGCCATGCCGATAAATCCCGCTGCCCACCAGAAGCGATTAAAAAGCCACTCCTCGGAAACTGCGGCTGAGGCACGATCCCCGTGAATGGAAATCGAAGTCACTATGGACGCAAGCCCGAACGCAAGGCCCACAGTCGTGAGCATGCTCGGCAACAAGGGGATAACCCTCCCCGGGCGGGGTGATCTTCTCCTTCTTTTTTTTCTCAAGTTAGCCACGCTATAACCGTCCTGCCGGCCACAACTTTCTGCCCCACCTCGACACCCACCTTCACATCCTCGGGCAGGTAGACATCCACCCTTGAACCAAACTTTATAATCCCGAATTTTTCCCCGATTTCCAATACGTCGCCGAATTTCGCGCGCGATACAATTCTTCTCGCAAGAAAACCGGCCACCTGGACTATAACCACCCGGACTCCGCCCTCGCACTCTATCAGGGTGACGAGCCGCTCGTTGGCATCGGACGAATCACCCTTAAAAGCCATTTTGAATTCCCCGGGGTAATAAGTGGTTCCGACGACCTTGCCCGAAACGGGAAATCTGTTTATATGGCAGTCGAAGATGGAGAGGAAAATGCTTATTCTTCGGGTGTTTCGCTTAAGATAACCGTCTTCAAAAGTTTCTGAGATATCTATTATCTTTCCGTCCGCGGGACAGATCACGGAATCGGGCTCAAGCGGAGGAAGCTCCCTTTCGGGATCCCTGAAAAAAAAGACAAAAAAAGCGGTAAGCAGAAGAAACACTAAGAATAAGGAGAAAAAACCCAAAAGCGCGAGGAGAATACAAAGCACGGCTGAAACGTAAATTATACCGAGCCCCTCGCTTGCGACCCTCACAAACCGGAAATCCATCAATTCTTGTCTTTATCGACCAGTCTCTTCTGGAAAAGCGAGCTCATCATCCCCCTGAGCTCGGCGCCGACTTTTTCGATCGGATGTTCTTCACCCTGCCTGAGAAGCGCGTTATAGGAAGGCCTCCCGGCCTGATTCTCAAGTATCCATTCCGAGGCGAACTGTCCGGACTGAATCTCCCCGATTATCTTTTTCATCTCCTGTTTTACGGAGTCGTTTATAAGCCTCGGGCCCCTGGTTATGTCTCCGTATTTGGCCGTATCGCTAACCGAGTAACGCATGTTGGCTATCCCGCCTTCGTATATCAGGTCAACTATAAGCTTAACTTCGTGGCAGCACTCGAAATAAGCCATCTCGGGGGGATAACCTGCCTCAACAAGCGTCTCGTACCCGGCCAGAATAAGGGCCGTGAGCCCTCCGCAGAGAACTGACTGCTCCCCGAAAAGATCGGTTTCCGTCTCGTCCTTGAAAGTCGTCTCTATAACTCCCGCCCTTGAACATCCGATGGCTCTGGCGTAAGCAAGACCAAGATCCTTGGCATTGCCCGTCGGGTTCTGGTGAACTGCCACGAGTCCCGGCACACCGGCACCTCCGACATACTGGTCCCTTACCGTGTGCCCCGGGGCCTTGGGAGCGACCATGAACACGTCCACGTCCGCAGGAGGTCTGATCTGTCCGTAGTGAATATTGAAGCCGTGACTGAACATAAGCGCGTTTCCGGCAACTAGGTTTTTTTCGACATGCTCATGATATATCGCCGGCTGGTAAGTGTCCGGAGCCAGCATAACCACTATGTCCGCGGACTTGGAAGCGGCGGAGACCGACTTCACGCTAAAACCGGCTTCCTTGGCCTTTTTCCAGTTGTCACTGTCCTTAATGTCCGCGACCGTAACCGAGATGCCGCTCTCTCTTAGGTTCTGGGCATGAGCGTGACCCTGGCTTCCATAGCCTATGATCGCAATCTTCTTTTTCTTAAGCTTAGACGGATCAATATCCTCATCGTAGTAAACTTTCACCGGTTATATCCTCCTTTACTTGCTCTTCTTGTTCGCCCGGGACATGGCGACGGTCCCCGTTCTCGCGATTTCCTTTATCCCGAAAGGTCTTTGTAGTTCAATAAACGCCTGGATCTTCTGTTCATCCCCGGTAACCTCAAACGTGTAGGATTTTGGAGATACGTCAACGACCTTGGCCCGGAATATGTCGGCGACCCGCAGAATTTCCGGCTTGGAATCGGCCTTCGCATCGACCTTGATGAGAACCATTTCTCTTTCCACGCGGTCAAGTTCGGTCATGTCAACAACCTTGATCACGTTGACCATGTTGTTGAACCTTTTTATTATCTGCTGAATTATGGCTTCGTCACCGGTTGTGACCAGAGTTATTCTGGACGTCCCCGGTTCCTGGGTTTCCGCGACGTTAAGACTCTCTATGTTAAAATCCCTCGCGCTGAAAAGCCCCGAGATTCTTGAGAGTACTCCGGCTTCATTGTCTACCGTTATTGATATCGTGTGTCTCGATTTCATGGAACCTCCAAAATGGTGAAAAATTATCAGGGAAACGCAATTATACCGAATCTCCGAGAAATGTTAATACCCGCCAGCCAGCTGCCAAAACTCCTCAGCCCCCGGCGTCTCCCTTAAGAATTTCCCCCAGCTCCCCGTTTACGTGCATGTCGGTACATATATCGCATCCGCCTATGAAATTGCCGTTAACGTAGAGCTGCGGAAGCGTCGGCCACTGCGAGTAGTCCTTTATCCCCTGACGGATCTCCGGATCCAAAAGAACGTCGACGGTTTCGTAATCCACCCCGTAGTAGTTGAGAATGGTTACCACCTGCGCCGAAAAACCGCACTGAGGCATCTCTTTTGACCCCTTCATGTAAAGGATAATAGGGTTCTCTTCGATCTGGCGCCCTATTTTTTTCTGTATATCCGACATTGCCCCGCTCCTTACTTTTTAAGTTTTTCCCACTGATCGTCCGTGTAGGTTTTTATGGAAATGGCATGAATTTCGGATTCCATAGCGTCCCCAAGCGCCGCGTAAACAAGCTTGTGACGCTCAATAGGCGGCTTGCCCCTGAACTGCTCGGACACGACGACCGCCTGAAAATGCGTTCCGTCCCCCTCAACCTCGACAAACGACGCCTGAATGCCCTGCTCTATCATCTCGCGAATCCGCTGCGTTTCCATCACAGCGGGGAATTATATACGCATATCAGTACGTTTCCAAGAAAAGGAACCCACACAAACCGTCTTGCAAAAATCCCCGGCTGTCTTATCCTTAATTTATCGGGAAAAGAGGCTTCCATAGACATATGAAAGTACGAGAGATAATGAACAGCCCCGTGGTCACCGCCAACGAGAACGACTCGCTTGAGCAGTGTGCACGCAATATGCTTGAACTCAGAATTGCCCAGCTTCCGGTGGTTAACGACAGTGGAACGCTCACAGGATTCATAGCCGCAAGCGACTTTGTCGCCAAAAAAACCACGGTCTCCTTCTCGAGAACCGAAATCCTCGAGCTCTTCGGACAGTGGTTTGACCAGGAAGAAATCGAAAAAATATACGAGGACGCCGGGCGTATCACGGTGAAGGAAATAATGAGCAGCCCGGTTATATCCATCGGCCCGGACGCATCGGTAAAAGATGTGTTCGAGGAATTAGCAGGAACTGGCGTCCACAGCGTCGTCGTGGTCGAGGAGGAAAAACCCGTGGGGCTAGTCTCTGTATCCGATTTTCTGAAACTGATCGTAAGATAATCCGCCTTCGCCCCGCCATGCCATCATGAAAAGCTTTGGAGTTTCAAAGGAAAAACAGACGGCGCTTGAGCGGGAAATGAAGCGCCTTGGCATAAGGGAAGAAGATATCGAGGAAACTTTCACGAGATCCTCGGGACCCGGCGGACAGAACGTAAACAAGTTGGCCACCTGCGTCCACCTGCGACACCGTCCAAGCGGCATCGCAGTTAAGGTTATGAGGGAGCGCTCCCAGGCGCTTAACAGATTCCTCGCCAGGAGAAGTCTCGCCGAGAAAATCGCGACGCAGGTCCACGGAGAAGACTCCGCGGAAAAGAAAAAAGCGCAGAAAATAATAAAGCAGAAAAAAAGAAGAAAAAGAAAGACGGCGAAAAAGCTCGCCGGGAACACCCAGTGATAAACCGCCAACTGCCGAATGCACAATAAAAAGACCCCTGATTCGAAGTGCGATGCCGGATCGCTCTATAAATCATTGTGCCTAACGATTTTTCTGCTGCTTTGCCCGACGTCGGCAGAAGCCGAAACCCTGACCGGCAAGCCTTACGTAACAGACGGCGATACGGTCAAGATTTCGGGGGAACGGATCAGGCTCAAAGGAATTGACGCACCGGAGAGAAACCAGCGGTGCAAGGACGCCTCCGGAAAAGGCTATGACTGCGGATTTGTTGCAACCGCGGCTCTTAGAAACAAAATAGGGCGCAGTTCCATTACGTGCGAGGGCACCAAGCGCGACCGCTACGGACGCTTTCTCGGAATCTGCTACCTAAACGAGATTGACCTAAACGGCTGGATGGTCAGAAACGGTCACGCCCTCGCTTATGTGCGCTACTCGCGCCGTTACGTCTCCGAGGAGCGGGAGGCCCGAGAAAACCGCCGCGGCCTTTGGACCGGGGAATTCGTCGCCCCTTGGAGCTGGCGAAAAGGAGAACGGCTCACGAACACTTCCCCATACTCCGGTCAGTAAGTCGGCAGCAAAATGTTGAAAAATCAGGAGTTCGTGTCAATCTTACCTGCATGGAAAACGAAACGGCAGACTCCCCCGAGGAAAGCCGAGGACTCTCAGAAGACTGGGTGGTTTTCGGACCGGCTTTCATCCTTATAGCCCTCGGGCTTCTTTTTCCCCATCTTTCTCTTCCCAAGTTTTCATGGACCCCAGATTCCGTGGGCAGCGTCTTAAGCGCAGGGAACATATCTCTTTCCCTTTCGCTGGGAGTGGTCTTTTTGTTTTTTTCAAGCTTCGGCATCCGTATAATGGGCGGATCGGTTACCCGCTACGTCGTGGGCTTTCCCATAGTCTTCGCCCTTGCGTGGGCGTCCAAGTTTCTCGCCGGAAACGCAATGGCCAAGGAATGGGGCGTAAGCTATGTCATCTTTGCCCTCTTAATCGGAATGTTCGTCGGCAACGTTTTTCCCGACCGCTTCCGGGAGGCGGTCCGCACAGAGTACTACATCAAGATCGGGCTTATAATCCTGGGTTCCGGCATCTTGTTCGGCAAGATACTCTCCGCGGGGTCGGCGGGAATTCTGCAGGCTCTGTTCGTCGTGCTGGTCATCTGGTACGCATGCTACTGGATTTGCAGGAGGCTTTCCGTGGATTCCGAGTTCGCCGCCATGCTCTCCACGGCCGTTTCCATTTGTGGAGTCTCGGCCGCCATCGCCGCCTGCGGGGCCATAGGCGGAGACAGAAAGAAGCTTTCCTATGTAACTTCCCTAGTCCTCATAGTGGCAGTCCCCATGATGCTGATCATGCCCTGGGCCGTGGAGCATTTTCAGATTCCCGCGGTGATCGGAGGAGCGTGGATAGGAGGAACCATTGACACCACAGGAGCCGTGGTGGCCGCGGGGGAACTGGTGGGAGAATCGGCGATGAACGCCGCCGTGGTAGTGAAATTTTCGCAGAACGCCATGCTGGGTCTGGCAGCTTTCGCTCTTTCTCTTTGGTGGACATTTCGCCAGGGCGCGGACGAAGGGGTAAAGCCTTCGGTCGGGGTTATCTGGGAGCGCTTCCCGAAGTTTATCCTGGGTTTCATGGCGGCATCGCTTCTTTTCTCTTTCGTCGTGGGAGACGATCTTGTTTCGCAGACCAAGGGACTTATGAAGGGGCTTCGCGGCTGGTGGTTTGCCCTCGCGTTTGTCTGCATAGGTCTTGAAACCCGCTTTTCCACCCTGATAGGCATGGAGGAAGGCCGACCCGCCTACGCGTTTCTAATAGCGCAAGGAATGAACGTCATCTGGACGCTGATCGTGGCATGGCTTCTTTTCGGCGGCTTTTTATTCCCCGCCCCCATTCTATAAAGGCCTTTGATCGCAGGTCCCTAGAAGGTCCGCAGTTTATTGGATTCTCGGCGCTACCGACAGTATAGCTCCCGTTATTGCCAAACACGCAAAGCCAAGTACCTTAATCTCAGCAAATATTCCAAAGGAGTTAGCAAAAATGAAAGCGATTATCTATCACGAATTCGGAGAAACCGATGTTCTTAAATATGAGGATGTGGACAAACCGGAACTTGGACCGGGAGAAGTCCTGGTAGAGGTAAAATCCTCCTCCATAAACTTCGTCGACCTAAGGCTCAGAAGCGGGAAATCGCCTCGTCCAGTGCCCCTGCCGCACGTGGGGGGAGTAGACGTGGCGGGAATTGTCTGCGAGAAAAGCGATGATGTGTCTGACGTGGAAACGGGCGATCGGGTCATGATCATGCCGGCCGTGCGCTCGGAGAGGGGACTTGAAATAGTCGGGGTCAACCTCCACGGAGGATTCGCCGAATACGTAAAGATACCTTCATCTAACGTGGTCTCGATTCCAGAAGGACTCTCCTTCGATGACGCCGCGACCATCCCAACCTGCTACGTCACCGCCTGGTACGGCTTCTGCGAAAGAGGGAATATAGCCAAGGGAGAAACGGTGCTCGTGCACGCAGCGGGAAGCGGAACTGGAAGCGCCGCGATCCAGGTAGCTAAGCTTTTCGATTCCTTCGTGATAGCTACCGCGGGAAGCGACGAAAAGCTTGAGAAGGCAAAAGAGATCGGGGCCGACGTCACCATAAACTACAACTCCTCGGATCTCGGAGAGGAGCTAAAGAAAACCACGAAAACGCATAAGATAAACATGATCTTCGATCCCGTGGGAGCCTCGGTCTGGAAGGAGAACACGCAGTATCTGGCCCCCGGGGGAAGACTTCTGCTGATCGGAGTCGCGGGAGGCGGCGCCACGGAAGCGGCCCTCGGCCCGCTTATCATGAAAGATCTTTCGGTACTGGGAGTAACGGTGTTTAACGCCCAGGCGGAACACTTTGAGAAAGTCGCGCAGCTTGTCGGGGAAGGTTCCCTGAAACCTTCAATACACAGCAGGTTTCACCTGAGCGAAGCGGCGGCGGCGCAGAAAATTCTCGAAGACCGCCAGCAGTTCGGAAAGGTCGTCCTGAACCCGTAAGGAAAAGCCTGATTCTCAAGGTGAGCATCAAAAATCTGTTCGCGGCACTTCTGCTTGCCCTGGCCGCCGCCCCGGTGGTGTGCCTGGCGAAACCACCCTGTCCCGAAAGCATAATATCGCTCACCCTAGCCTCAGACGAGATACTGGTCGACACAGTCCGCGACAGAAAGAAAATAGCTGCGCTCACCTATTTCTCGACCGACCCGCTTATTTCAAACGTGGCGGAAAAAGCGCGGGAAATTCCCCAGGTCCAGGCAAATCTCGAGCAGGTAATCGCGAAATCCCCGGATCTCGTGATAGTCGCGGGCCACACAAACCCGAACATACGCACGCATCTTGAGGTAGCGGGGATAAAGGTACTGGTGCTCCACGAAATCGTCTCGCTTGAGAGCATAAAAAAGAATATAGAACTGGTTGGAGGGGCTGTCTGCGAGGAAGCCGCGGCAAAAAACCTCGTAAAAAAAATGGAAAAAGAGATCGGGGATGCCAGGACAAAGATTCCACCTCACGCTAAAGCCCCGACGGTCCTTTTTTACGGAGCTCCCGGGTTCACGGTCGGCAAACACTCAACCATAAACGATATAATAGAGAGTGCCGGAGCCATTAACCTCCCGGCCCGCCTCGGGCTGACCGGATACAGCAACATATCTACCGAGTACGTAATCCAGAACAACCCTGACCTAGTGCTTACAAGTAGTTATAATCCATCTCACCCAGATTTTGTCGGGCAGATGTTCAAGAATTCCGCTTTCAGAGACAAAAAGATCATAGTCGTCGCGGGAAAACATCTAGACGCCGCATCTCATTACGCGGCACGGGCCGTAGTTGATCTGGTAAACCTGATTTTCAGAGCAGAGACCAATGCCGACCGGTAAGAAAACACTTTCCGTATACGCAGCACTCGCCTCGCTCCTTTTGTTAACCATAGTTGTGTGCGTATCGCTCGGAGCGGTGAGTGTTCCGTTTGACGAGGTAATCCGCATAATAGCCGGCAAGCTGCTCTGGCTCGATGCCGGTGGGGAAATCGGAAAATCGCAGGAACTTATCGTTTGGAACGTTAGGCTCCCCAGAGTTCTCCTCGCCGCCACAATAGGAGGGGGGCTCTCAATTGTGGGAGCCGTGATGCAGGCGATGTTCAGAAATCCCCTGGCCGAACCCGGAATACTGGGCTGGTCAAGCGGAGGAGCTTTTTTCGCCGTTTTGGTAATCTACACCGGTATTCATCAGAAGTGGTTTCTCCTGCTTCCGCTCGCCGCATTCGCGGGCACCCTTCTCACGGCATACGCCGTCTACGGGATATCGCGCTACAGGGGCTTTGTCGAGAACACAACGCTTCTTCTCTGCGGGGTGGCTCTCGGAACGCTCTTCGTCTCCCTAACGACTTTCGTGCTTTCGGTATCAAACGCGTGGTCAATGAAGGAAATGCTTTTCTGGATAATGGGGGGAGTCGACTCGCGCACCTGGACTCATTTCGCAATGGCCGCGGTGCCCGTGCTTGCCGCCTCAGTCATACTTCTTTTCTACGCCAAGAACCTAAACGCAAGGCTCCTCGGCTACGAAACGGCAAAGACCGTCGGCATCGACATAGAGAAAACAACAAAACATCTGATAGTCCTGAGCTCCCTAATAGTCGGAGCAAGCGTGGCTGTAAGCGGCATTGTGGGATTCGTCGGACTTATAATTCCGCACTCAGTAAGACTGCTGATCGGGGTGGATCATCGCCGGCTCCTGCCCGCGAGTTTTATCGCCGGAGCCATATTTCTGCCCGCAGCAGACCTCATAGCAAGAACCGTAATGAGCCCCGAGGAACTTCGCCTCGGGATAATCACCTCCTTCATCGGAGTTCCCTTCTTCGTGTTTCTGCTGAGGCGAAATTTCAGCGGGAGAGGAATCGCGTAGAATGCAAAGAGAATCCATAAAAACATCGGGACTCAGTTACGGCGTAAACGGAAAAACCATAGTCGACGACGTAAGCTTCGAGATTAAAAGAAACGAGTTTCTGGGCATAGTCGGCCCAAACGGCGCGGGGAAATCCACGCTTCTCAGGCTCCTTGCCCGAATAATCAATCCCTCCGCAGGCCGCATCCTGCTTGACGAAGAAGATATCTCGGTATACGAAGCAGGGGAGCTTTACAGGAAAATATCGTTTCTCCCCCAGACCTCGTATTTTGATTTTCCCCTCAGCGTGCTCGAGGTAGTGCTTACGGGGAGGTATCCGTACCTTGGAATTTTCGAGAGCGAGAGCGAAGAGGACATAAGGCGTGCCGAGGACTGCCTTTCACTTGTGGACATGGAAGGGTTTTCCCGCAGAAAAGTAACGACGCTCTCAGGGGGGGAGCAGCAGAGAGCGTCGATCGCGAGGGTGCTTGCGCAGGGAACCGATTTTATTTTCCTTGACGAGCCCTCCTCCCACCTTGACATACACCACAAGTTCGCCCTCATGGAACTGCTAAGGTCGCTGGCCCAAGAGGGAAAAGGGGTCGTGGCCGTTCTCCACGACCTTGATCTTGCGAGCAGGTTCTGCGACAGGATCCTCGTGCTTGAAAACGGCCGAGTTTCCGCCCTGGGAGAACCGTCGCACGTGCTTTCCGAGGAGCTTCTCTCGTCGGTATTCAAAGTAAGGGGTTCTTGGGATCCCGGAAGGGGAAATCTCCTTGTTTTCCGGTGAGGGCAGTAAGCCTGAAAACCGCCTTTTACATTTTGCAACCGATAATTTGACAAAAAAATTCGATTAACTATATTCTGTTGCCTAGTTTTATTAGGGCCCATAGCTCAGTTGGTTAGAGCAGCGGACTCATAATCCGTCGGTCCCTGGTTCGAGTCCGGGTGGGCCCAGAATTGAGAAACAGAGACCATGAAGGTCAATATAGACAAAGCCGAAGCAACCCCATCCAACCAAAGCCCCCGAAATAGCATTTCTCCCCATAGAAAGCGCATCGGGACTGCTTCGCCTGAAGTAAAAAGTTATGCAACAGCATATTGAAAGCCTGCAGAAGCTTCAGACAGTTGACTTAAGAATCAGAGAGTTAACTGAAGGACTGGAAAGATACCCGAACGAAATCGACGACCTTAAAAAAGACCTCCTAGAAAAAGAAGAATCAATAAACCTCAAGGAAACTACTCTCTCGGAACTCAAGACCCAAAGAAACGGTTTTGAGTCCTCGCTTCGCTCCAATCAGGAATCCATAAAAAAATCCGAGGAAAGGCTGTTTGCCATAAAGACCCACAAGGAATACGAGGCGCTTCAGAAGGAGATAACCGATACCAGAAAAGAGAACCTCGAAATAGAGGACCGAACAATCTCGGTAATGGCTGAGATCGAAGAGACAGAGGAGGCGCTCGCCGAAGAAAAGGAAAACTACGCGACCCTAAAAGAGCAGTACGCGGAGCAGATCGCGGAAAAAGAAAAAAAGATTGAAGAACTTGAGATCTCCCGCAAACCGGCAGAGAAGGAGAAAAGCGAAATCCTATCCACTATAGACCCGAAAATACTCCCTCTTTACAAGAAAATCTTCGAAAGAAACGGCAGGGCGCTCGCGCTTGCCGAAAACGAGAAGTGCACGAGCTGCAACATAAACATCCCGCCTCAGCTCTACAATGAAATACTGAAACAGACAAAGCTGGTTCAGTGCCCGAACTGCAAGAAGATTCTTTACACGAACCCGTAACCGCCCGAGCGGTTATCCAAAATTAAAAACATGTCCCCAGAAAAAACAACCGAAGTCTATATAGACGGAGCGTCAAGGGGAAACCCTGGAGAATCTGGCATCGGGGTTCTTGTGATCCGCCCGGACGGAACAAGAAAGGAAATAAGGGATTACATCGGCAGGGGAACGAACAACGAGGCGGAATACAAGGCGCTCATAAGAGCCCTCGGTCATCTCGTGGCTGAAGGGAGCCCCAAGGTGAAAATTCACACCGATTCCCAGCTTGTCGCGAGCCAGATGAACGGGCTCTGGAAAGTGAAGGATCCGAAGCTCAGAATCCTTCACTCAGAAGCGAAAAAACTCGCCTCCTCGCTCCCGGCATTCGAAATAGAATATATCCCCAGGGAGAGTAACGCGGAAGCCGACAGCCTTGCGAACGAGGCTATCGATAGATATTTTAATGGTTAGCGAGTCGGCCGTGCGGTCGCCCGCGGCTTGTACGCGGGAGGAAAGTCCGAGCTTCGCAGGGCAGGGCGCTGGTTAACGACCAGGTGTCGCGAGACAACGGAGAGTGCAGCAGAAAGTATACCGCCTGGGCGCCGCAGGCGTCCCGGTAAGGGTGAAAAGGTGGTGTAAGAGACCACCGCTCCGAAAGTGATGGAGGAGGCAAGGTAAACCCCGCCCGAAGAAAGACAAATAGGAAAACACCCGGACAACTGTCCGGTCAGGGCGGCCCGTCCTGGTTTTCGGGTAGTCGCTTAAGGTATCCTGGCAACAGGTATCTCAGATGGATGACCGTACTTGACAGAACTCGGCTTACAGGCCGACTCGCTTTTTACTATAGCAAACCGCACCCGGATTCAATAATTTGCTGCCTACCCATCCGCAGAGCAACTCATTGCGTCCGCTCAGCCGTTTTCTTAATGCTTTCAAGCGCCTGTTCCCTGTAGTCTCTTGCCGACTCAAGGGTCTGATCAAGAGAGAGAGCACGGTCGAAACTCGCAAGCGCTTCTTCCGCTCTTCCGGTTTTAAGCAGCGCGATGCCGATACGGGAATGCGTAGCGGCGTTTTCGGGCTCAATCTGCGCGAGCATACGGTAACGATCCAGTGCTTCCCCGTAACGTTCCTGGGCCAGGAGCAACTCCCCCAAACCGCTGATGGCTTCCCTAAAACCCGGGCCAATCCGCAACGCGCTTTCATAGTGCTCCTCAGCCTCGTCGTAACGACCCAGTTCACGTAACGCCTCCCCTGTCAGATAATGCAGCGTGGGCGCCAGGGGAAAGTCAGGGAACAAATCGAAAACCCTTTTCATGCTCGAAACCGCCTCCTCGTAACGCCCCAGACGATAAAGCGAATCCCCCATGCCGGCGTAGACAAGGGCGAAATCAGGATCCGCCCTAAGCGCGTCCCTGTACCACTTAAGCGACTCCTCGTAGCGCTTCTCTGCACGCAGTTCCTCCGCCCGGGAGAAAAAGAGCCTCGCCTCGCCTGAACCGCTTTCCATAGCACGATTCGTCTCATCCTTTACGGAGCGAGGCTGACTTGCCCTCCGCGACGCCTGGACCATGAGGTAACGGAGAGTGGGCGCCATGGGAAAATCGGGCTGAAGTTCAAGCACCCGTTTCATGCTCGAGACGGCTTCGGGGTAGCGGCCAAGCTGGTAGAGGGAATCTCCCATGCCCGCGTAGGCCAAGGCGAAATCGGAATCCATCCCGATGGCCAGGCGGTACCACTTAAGCGATTCCTCGTACAGTTTCCGCCCCCGCAGGTCCTCCGCCCTGGAAAAAAGAACTCCCAGGTCAGGAGGATTCGCTTCCATGGCGAGTTTCACGCTGAGATCGAAGTGCTTGTTCGCTTCGCCGTGGTGTCCCATTTTCCGAAACGCCTGCCCTATAAGAGCATGGATTCTCGGCGCCGTCGAAAAGTCAGGATGAAGTTCAAGGGCCCGCTTCATGCTCGAGATGGCCTCGGGGTATCTCTCCAGTTGGAAAAACACGGTTCCCATTCCAGCGTGATTAAGAGGTTCGCCGGGTTCCACTCTGGCCGCAACCCCGAACCACTTAAGCGATTCCTCGTAGCGCTCCTGTCCCTTAAGCGCCTCCCCAAGGTTCCTGAAAGCCTTCGGGTTAAGCGGAAAGATTTCCAGGGAGCGGCGAAGATAACTTTCGGCCTCCTCGAACTCGTTTAGCCTGAGCAGAGCCATACCCAGATTCTGATGGGCCGCCCATGAGCGGGGATTAAAAGAAATGACATGTTTAAACAGGGAAACCTCGGTTTTGTAGACGCCCGTCTGGTTCCAGGTAACAACACTGAGCAGCACGAGTAACGCCAAGGCGATGCCTTTTGCGGCCCTGTTTGCTATGGGCGACAATCTCTGCGCGCCGAGAGCCGCTGTGGCGGCGAAAAGAACTATAACTCCGATCCCGGCCAGGTACTGGAAGCGGTCAGCCACAAACGAGTGCCCCATGAAGCTGTAGTCAACGAAACCAAGAGTGGGAGACAGTGTGACCGCGAAAAAAAGCGCACACGCAAGCGGTCCTCTGCCGATCCGGTGCCTCATAGTCCAGAGCACCGGGGCAACCGCTGCTGCCGCAACGACATAAGCCCAGCCAACAGGGTTCACCGCATCGATTTCCCAGCGCGGGTATATCACCGCGAGATCCACTGGCCAAAAGAGCTTTTCCAGGTAAAACCACAGGGCACGCGAGGCGATAAGAATCCGCTCGTAAACTGAATACTCAAAAGAAAGGGCAGTCTTGCTCTTGTAAAACCACATGTCGAACCCTCCGATTGCAAGTGCAACAAGAAAAAACGGCGCCACCCGCATAAAATCTCTCGGAGTAATACGACCTTCGCGCCACCACTGAAGAATCAGGAGCGTCACAGGCAAAGTAATCGCAATCGTCTTGCAGAACAATGCAGCTGCAAACAGCAAAAGCGCCGCCGCATAGTGCCTGGTGCGAGGCTTTTCGATAAAACGCATCCACATGAAAACCGCCGTCAAGTAGAACAACGCCGAGAGCAGATCTTTGCGAGAAATCACCCATGCAACCGATTCTGTATGCAGCGGATGCACAGCAAATAACGCCGCAGCGAAAAAGGCCCCGGGAACCCCCAGACGTAAAAGCAGGCGCCAGAGAAGTGCCGTGTTTACGAAGTGAAGCAGAAGATTGAGGGCGTGATAGCCCATAGGGTGAAACCCCCAGAGCTTATGCTCTGTCCAGAAAGTCGTGTAGAGGAGCGGCCAGTAATGACCTTCCACGGCGTCTCTCTGCAGGTAGGCTGCCGCGGGGTCGAACCAAATCTGCCAGATCCCGCTCCAGCTCGAGACAGCATTTAGCTTTGTTAACAGGAAATCATCCCATACGAATTCCGCCCACAGAACCGGGAGGTAACTTGCGACCACAAGCACTCCCAGAACCAGCAGGAGGGACGCATTGCCACGCGGAACTTGCAACCCTGAAACCGAAGCATCGAAGTCTTGGCGCCGGAAGCGAATCCCACCGTCATCTCCATCTCCACGATACAAACCAAGCACTCCAGAGAAAAGAGGAATCCGGGTCCACCAAGTGCGCAAAGCGCCTTTCTCTTTCCCATTGTTCTTCATTATAAAGTAATAATTATACCTACCGGTTGGTTCTAAGTCTTGTGTTTCTTTCCACGATCAACCGTTCGGTACTTCAGGAATGTGTAGAAAATCGACGTCCGCTCAGCGACGTTCCCGCGCCGAGCGCAACTCGGCCAGACGATTTGCAGCTTCCCCGAAATCCGGTCTGGCCCGCAAAGCGTTTTCGTAATGCATCTGCGCCTCATCCAGACGGTTAAGCATAAGCGAAGCCTCACCCATGCTATAATGGAGAACGTATAGTTGAGGATGATCCGGAACAAGAAAGAGAACATGGTTCATGCTCTTGATGGATTCTTCATACCTTCGCAGCTGGAAAAGAAGTTCTCCCATCTCTACATAAGCGCGGGCAAAACCCGGTTCAGCCTCAATGGCCGAGCGATATGCTTTGAGTGATTCCCCGTATCGCTGCAGGTTCTCTAGAAAAAAGGCCAGCATGAGGAAACTGTCCGCCGGGCTTTGATCAAGCTCTACGGAGCGGCGGAAGTGGTTTTCTGCCTCCGCATATCTGTCCGAACTGAAAAATGCTGCCCCCAAGTAACGATGGGCTGCCCAGGATTCCGGATTAACGGAGACAGCTCGCTCGAAGAAGGTAACATTGTCCTTGTAGAAGCCTGACTGGTTCCAAGTCGCCGCCCCCAGCAGAACAAGCAGCGTCAAAGCGGCCGCCTTTGCCGTACCTTGCCTCACACGAGGAAGCCTCGCAACGCCCCAAGACGCAGTCCCGGCGAAAAGGACGATCGCACCGATTCCCGCTAGGTACTGGTAGCGGTCGGCGACAAAGGAAATATTCATATAACCAAATGGAACGAATCCCAGAACCGGGGAGAGGGTGAGTACAAAGAAAAGCGCGCAGGCTAAGGGTCCCCGACCGATCCGACTTCGCAGAAACCAGAAAAGCACACCGACTACAAGCGTCGCCGCCACGTATCCCCATCCCACAGGGTCCCATACGCTCACGTCCCAGCGCGTATACATCACAGCCAGATCGACCGGCCACACAAGCTTGCCGACATAGAACCAGAGGGCGTGAGCCGCTATAAGTACCCGCTCCGCAACGGAATAATCAAAAGAGAAGTTCCTGCTTTCGTAAAACGACATCTCCGCAAACGCGATGGCAAGCCCCACGAGGAAAAAAGGCAACGTCCGCAGCAAATCAGCCCGCGTAACGCCTCCGTGGCGCCACCACTGCAGGATCAGAAGCGCTGCGGGGAGCGTAACCACTATGGATTTGCAGAGCATCCCGGCCACAAAAAGCAAAAGCGCCGAAACGTAGCGGCGCGGGCGCGGCGCCTCGGCATATCGAAGCCACATAAAAACCGCCGTGAGATAGAAAAAAGCCGACAGCAAATCCTTTCTCGCAATCACCCAGACAACCGACTCTGTATGCAGCGGATGCACTCCAAATAACGCCGCCGCAAAAAAAGCCCCGGGAATCCCCAAGCGGAAAAGCAAACGCCAAAGAAGCGCAGTGTTTGCAAAGTGAAGCAGGATATTCACCACATGATATCCGGCGGGGGCAAAACCCCAGAGCTTGTGCTCAAGCCAGAATGTGGTGTAGACAAGCGGCCAGTAATGATCCTCTCCGGATCCGGATTCATGATAGACAGCCGAGGGAGAAAACCATAGATCCCAGATTCCGCCCCAGCTCCTGATAGCGTCAATCCTTATGATTATCTCATCATCCCACACAAATCCCGCCCACACAGCCGGGAAATAGCTTGTCGCCACCAGAAGAGCCAGAACCAGCAGTGGTGCCGTCTGACCCTGCGATATTCCGAATCCCGCGACTCTCTCGGAGAGATCTGCCCAGGTTTCCCTATATATCGCATCAGCCTTGTTCCCCGTCATTACAAGGCAGCAAGTATACCTACCGGGCAGTCCTAAAGCTAATTAATACTTCCGCAATCTCGGTATAGGCAGGTTCTATAGGATCAGGCTGTACGGAAAAAGAAAAAGCTGGGACGGATTACTTGATAACGACTTTCAGGAACTCTTTTTTGCCAATCTTAACCTCGAAAACGGCTTTCTCGGGAAACTCGGAATTCGGATCGGTGTACTTCTCCCCGTCTATCACAAGCCCCCCCTGGGATATGAGCCTTTTGGCCTTCCCTTTAGTACTGACAGAATCGGACACTTCCAAAACAAGATCGACCACCTTGCGGGAACCGGCAACATATGCCTTTTCCTTCGCGTCTTCAGGGAAAGACCTCTTTGAGAACTTGGTCTCGAAATCCCGTTCGGCTTCCATGGCGCCCTCGGAGTCATGGAGCCAGGAGACGATTTCCCTAGCAAGCGCTTTTTTCGCGTCCATTGGATGCCCGGTTCTTAACTTTCGTATCTCTTTTTCACTGCGGGCGCTTAAAAGAAGATAGTATCTCCACATAAGGTTGTCTGAGATCGACATCATCTTCCCGTATATATCCTGCGGAGATTCGTCAAGGCCTATGTAGTTTCCAAGGGACTTCGACATCTTCTTTACCCCGTCCGTTCCCTCAAGTATCGGAAGAAAGACCCCTACCTGGGGAGACTGTCCGTAATGTCTCTGGAAATCGCGGCCGAGCAGTATGTTGAAGGTCTGGTCGGTGCCGCCGAGCTCAATGTCGCAGCGCATCTGCACCGAGTCGTACGCCTGCACCAGTGGGTATATGAACTCCCTCAGAGAAATGGATACTCCCTCCCTGTACCTCTTTGAGAAATCGTCCCGGTCAAGTATCCGCGAAACGTTAACCAGGGAGGTAAGCCCGAGGAACTCTTCCGGGTCGAGTTTGCTGAGCCAGCGGGAATTTGAAAGAATCTGGGTCTTATTTCTGTCAAGAACCCTGAAAACCTGACGTTCGTAGGTTCTTGAGTTCTTCACTATCTCCTCTTTTGAAATTGACGGGCGGGTTTCGCTCCTGCCCGAAGGGTCTCCTATATAGGCGGTGAAATCACCTATCAGGAAAAGAACCTCGTGGCCCAGAGTCTGAAAATCGCGGAGTTTCTTGAGAATTATCCCGTGACCCAGATGCAGGTCGGGGGAAGTGGGGTCAAACCCTGCCTTTACCTTGAGGGGGCGGTCGTTCTCCCTTGAAGCTTCAAGCTTCAAAAGGAGCTCCTCTTCGGGAATTATCGCCTCGGTTCCCCTTCTTATTATCTTTAATTGTTCTTTAGGATCAGCGAAGGCCATCTGGAAATTCCTCCTCGCAGCGAGTTTAGCACATTTATGGAAGGTCGGTTGATCCCATAAGATACCTGTCGCACTCTCTTGCGGCTTCCCTTCCCTCGTTTATAGCCCACACCACAAGGCTTTGTCCCCTGCGCGAGTCCCCGGCGGCGAAAACTCCCTCGACGTTCGTCATGTACTTTCCGTACTCCGCCATGGCATTTGAGCGCTCATCGGTACTGATATTCATCTGCTGGAGAAGCTCCTGCTCGGGTCCCAGGAATCCGAGGGCCAAAAGCACAAGCCCGCACGGCCACTTCTGCTCGGAACCCTCAACTTCCCGAAACGACATCCTTCCGTCGTCCCCTCTGTACCACTCAATGCGCACGGTCTCAAGTTCCGCCACTCTGCCCTCTGAGTCTCCTACGAATCTCTTGGTAAGAACCTGGTACCTTCTCGGGTCTTCTCCGAAAACCGCCATGGCCTCCTGCTGGCCGTAATCAAGCCTGTACACCCTGGGCCATTGCGGCCACGGGTTATCCGCAGCCCTCTCTAGCGGAGGCTTGGGAAGTATTTCAAACTGAAGAAGACTCCTGCATCCATGTCTCATGGATGTCGCAACACAGTCGGTTCCGGTGTCGCCGCCCCCGAGAATGATAACGTCCTTGTCCGCGGCGGAGATGTAGCGGCCGTCGGCGAGCCCGCTGTCAAGAAGGCTCTTCGTGTTCGCCTTCAAAAACTCCATAGCGAAGTGGATTCCCCCAAGGTCCCTTCCCTCAATCGGAAGGTCCCTGGCTTTCGTCGCTCCCGTGCATATCACGACCGCGTCAAAGTTCTCCACGAGTTCGTTTCCGTCGATATCCACTCCCACTTCCGTATTGGTGACGAACTCGATTCCCTCCTTCGCGAGTATATCGACTCGGCGGTCGACTATCTTCTTGTCAAGGTGGGGATTGGGAATTCCGTACATGAGCAGTCCGCCGATGCGGTCGTCCCTCTCAAACACGGTGACCAAGTGCCCGGCCTTGTTAAGCTGCGCGGCGCATGAAAGTCCCGCAGGCCCGGAGCCTATGACGGCAACTTTCTTCCCGGTTCTGATCTCGGGGGGCTCGGGCGTTATCCATCCTTCCTCAAAACCCCTGTCGACTATGGCGCACTCTATGCTCTTTATGGTGACCGCAGGCTCGTTTATGCCCAGAACGCATGATCCCTCGCAGGGAGCGGGGCATATCCTGCCCGTGAACTCGGGGAAATTGTTCGTCTTGTGAAGCCTCTCGAGAGCCTCTCTCCAGAGACCCGAGTAAATCAGGTCGTTCCACTCGGGTATGAGGTTGTTTATGGGACACCCGGCGGTCAGTCCACCGATTATCTTGCCCGTCTGGCAGAAGGGAACCCCGCAGTCCATGCACCTCGCACCCTGGTTGGCAAGCTCTTTTTCGGGGAGATGGCCGTGAAACTCATCCCAGTCGCTGATTCTGCGGGCAGGATCCCTGTCAGGTCCAAGCTTCCTTTCGTAATTCATAAAACCTGTGGGATCACCCATTGAAAAACTTCTCCTCCGTTAAAGCTTCCGTGTCAGTTTCCGCTTACGCGTGCGAGATCTCGTTTGTTTTCCTCAAAAGCCGCCATAAGGGCTTCGTCACCCGAAAGACCGCTCTGTTGCGCGCGGTTTATGTGCTCGAGCATTCTCTTGTAGTCTTTCGGTATCACCTTAACGAATCTGGGAAGACTCCCGGACCAGTTCTCCAATATCCGCCGCGCTACCTCGCTTCCGGTGTACTCAAGGTGTTTCCTTATCATCCCGAGAAGCTCCGATTCGTCATCCTCCTCCACGAATTCAA
This sequence comes from Thermodesulfobacteriota bacterium, assembly GCA_964291665.2. GTDB lineage: Bacteria > Desulfobacterota_D > UBA1144 > Nemesobacterales > Nemesobacteraceae > Nemesobacter. Next base: position 589,639 of record OZ219814.1, read on the forward strand.
GGAACACGGATTCGGTATTGCACCTTCCGTGGAAATCCCCCTCGGGATCGTAAACATACGCTATGCCGCCTGACATGCCGGCCGCAAAGTTCCTCCCGGTCGGACCCAGCACCGCAACGCGGCCCCCTGTCATATATTCGCAGCAGTGATCCCCGACAGCTTCCACCACGGCGCGGACTCCGCTGTTTCTAACGCAGAACCTCTCCCCGGCAATACCCCTTACGTAGGCTTCCCCTCCGGTGGCTCCGTAGAACGCGACGTTCCCGATTATTATATTGTCCTCCGCAGCGAAAGTGGACTCCTTCGGGGGGTAAATGATCATTTTCCCTCCGGAAAGCCCTTTCCCCGTATAGTCGTTCGAGTCGCCCTCGAGGACAAGCGTCATGCTCTTCGGAACGAAGGCTCCGAAGCTTTGGCCCGCCGAACCGGAGAAATGAAGCCTTATGGTATCTTCCTCGAGCCCGTCAAGGCCGTACCTTCTCGTAAGCTCGCTTCCTACTATGGTTCCCACGGTCCTGTTCACGTTTCTTATGGGAACGGCGGCAGTGACACGCTCACCCCTTTCAATCGTCGGGCGGCATACATCCATCAGGACGGTTTCGTCAAGGGAGTTCTGTATACCGTGGTCCTGTTCGATCTGGCAGTAGATCCCCCAGTCCTCTGGAACCTCGGGACGGAAGAGGATGCTGCTTAGGTCTATGCCCCTGGCCTTCCAGTGATCAAGCGACTTTCTCATCTCGAGGCGGTCCGTTCTGCCTATCATCTCGTTTACGGTCCGGAAACCCATCTTCGCCATTATCTCGCGGAACTCCGCGGCGACAAAATGCATGAAATCGACCACATGCGCAGGATTCCCCGTGTATTTCTTTCGAAGTTCGGGGTTCTGCGTGGCAACTCCCACGGGACAGGTATCAAGATGGCAGACCCTCATCATTATGCATCCGAGAACTATGAGCGGGGCCGTGGAAAAACCGTATTCCTCGGCACCGAGGAGGGCCGCGATGGCCACATCCCTTCCGGTTTTCATCTGACCGTCGGTCTCGAGAACTACCCTGCTTCTGAGATTGTTAAGAACAAGCGTCTGGTGAGTCTCTGCTATGCCCAGTTCCCAGGGAAGCCCCGCGTGGTGTATGCTGCTTTGCGGAGATGCTCCCGTTCCTCCCGAAGTTCCGCTTATGAGTATCACGTCCGCGTGACCCTTCGCCACGCCCGCGGCTATGGTGCCGACACCAACCTCGGAAACCAGCTTGACGTTTATCCTTGCGTGCTTGTTAGCGTTTTTAAGATCGTAGATAAGCTGCGCCAGGTCCTCGATCGAATAGATGTCGTGGTGCGGGGGAGGCGATATGAGCCCCACTCCCGGAGTCGAGAGCCTCACCTTGGCTATCCACGGGTAGACCTTTCTTCCCGGAAGCTGCCCCCCTTCCCCCGGTTTTGCCCCCTGGGCTATCTTTATCTGTATCTCTTCCGAGTTCACCAGATATTCGCTCGTGACGCCGAAACGGCCCGAAGCGACCTGCTTTATGGAACTTCTCCTTAAGTCCCCGTTCGGGTCGGGGGTGTATCTGTCGGAATCTTCTCCCCCTTCGCCCGTGTTGCTTTTGCCGCCTATGCGGTTCATAGCGATCGCGAGGCTTTCGTGGGCTTCCTTGCTTATCGCCCCGTAGGACATGGCCCCTGTTTTGAACCTCCTGCATATGCTCTCGACCGACTCCACCTCGTCAAGAGGCACGGGATTGTCCGAGTACTTAAGCTCCATCAGGCCGCGAAGCGTAAAATGCTCCTTTTCCTCGTCGTTTGCAAGCTTCGTGTATTCCTTGAATTTCTCGAAGCTTCCCGTCTGGCAGGCTTCCTGGAGCTTGTGCACGGTGCGCGGGTGATACATGTGACGCTCTCCGTCGGGTCGCCACCTGTAAACCCCTCCGGTCTCAAGCGTCGCGGTCTCAACGTCCCTTTCCGCGTACGCCCTGGAGTGACGTTTTATCGACTCCTCCGCTATGACGTCAATTCCCACTCCCTGTATCCGGGAAGCCGTCCATGTGAAGTACTTCCCGACGAACTCGGTATTCAGCCCTAGGGCCTCGAATATCTGGGCCCCGTGGTAGCTCTGCACCGTGGAGATGCCTATCTTGGACATTATCTTCACTATGCCCTTGACCAAACTTTTCACGTACCCGGAGACCGCTTCCTCGTAAGACATGCCCACAAGCATGTTCTGGTGGATCATGCCGTTTATGGTCTCGTAGGCCATGTAGGGGGCTATGGCGCTTGCGCCGTAGCCGATAAGAAGCGCCATGTGATGAGTCTCCCTCGGCTCGCCCGACTCGACGACGAGCGCCGCGCGCATCCTGTTTCCGTTCCTTATCAGGTGGTGGTGAAGCCCCGAGACCGCCAGCAAGGCGGGAATGGGGGCGTTCTCGGCGTCAAAACCCCTGTCCGAGAGGACCAGGATGTTGGCGCCTTTTTCTATGAGTTCGTCTGCGCGGGCGAACATCCGCGTGAGCGCCTCCTCGAGCCCTTCGGTTCCCTTTTTGGGATCGAAAAGGGTGGGGATCACTTCGCAGCGGAACTTCTCCCCGCGAACGGTTTTCAGCTTCTCGATTTCCGGGTTCGTAAGAAACGGGGTCTCAAGTTCTATTTTCTCTGAGCTTTTCGCCTCGGGACGCAGTATGTTGGCAGTCGTCCCAAGCGTGACCATTGTTCCGGTTATAAGTTCCTCGCGTATGGCGTCGATGGCGGGGTTTGTGACCTGGGCGAACATCTGCTTGAAGTAGTTGTATAGAAGTTTCGATTCGTCAGAGAGCGCCGCGAGCGGGGTATCGATTCCCATGGCGCCCACGGGCTCGACCGCGTTTTTCGACATCGGACCCAGAAGAATGCGCAGGTCTTCAAAGGTGTAGCCGAATACCCTCTGCCTTGCAAGAAGCGTTTCGGCGTCGTACTCGGGCGGAGTCTCCGCCGGCTCTCCTTCCATAATCCCGGAGAAGCTCTCCATGTTCTCCCTGAGCCACTTTCCGTAGGGTTTTTCCGTCGAAAGTCTTTTCTTAAGTTCCGTGTCGCCGACTATGCGGCCTTCGCACGTGTCTATAAGAAGCATTCTTCCCGGAAGCAGGCGCCCCTTGTAGCTCACCCTGTCTGGCGGTATGTCAAGGACTCCCACTTCTGAGCCCAGTATCACGGTGTCATCCTTTGTTACGTAGTATCTCGTGGGACGCAGTCCGTTTCTGTCAAGCACCGCCCCCACTTTCTCGCCGTCTGTAAAAGCTATGGAAGCAGGCCCGTCCCAGGGCTCTATAAGGCAGCTGTGGAACCTGTAGAAATCCTTTTTCTCCTCGGACATGCTCTCGTGCTTTGACCACGGTTCGGGAATCATCATCATCACAGCATGCTCTATCGAGTAGCCCGATAGACACAGAAACTCCATTGCGTTATCAAAGGAGGCGGAGTCGCTTCCCTCGGGAGCTATCACCGGGAAAATCTTTTCTATGTCATCTCCGTAGAAATCGGATTCCAAAACGGCCTGCCTTGAGTGCATCCAGTTTATGTTTCCCCGAAGCGTGTTTATCTCGCCGTTGTGTATCACGTATCTGTAGGGGTGAGCCCTGTCCCAGCTCGGAAACGTGTTCGTGCTGAAACGCGAGTGCACAAGCGCTATCGCGCTTTCCATGAGATCGGACGTGAGGTCCGGAAAATAGGGCACAAGCTGCCAGGTGACAAGCATTCCCTTGTAAACTATTGTCCTTGATGAAAGGCTCGGCACGTAGAAGTGCTCGTCGCGCCCCGCGGTCTTTATTTCCGCCTCCGCACGTTTCCTTATTATGTAGAGTCTTCTCTCGAAATCGTCCCCGGCGGGAGTGCCGTCTCCCCGTCCGATGAATATCTGCCTTATCCCGGGCTCGCACCCAAGAGCGGTCGCACCCAGAGAGGAATTGTCGGTCGGAACGGCCCGCCAGCCCAAAACGGTCTGGCCTTCATCGGTGACTATGTCCTCAAGCCTCTTTTTCGTTTTCCCTTCAACGGAGGGATCCGGAGAGAGGAATATCATTCCGACTCCGTAATCCTCCTCCTCCGGGAGGGTGATTCCCTCGGCTCCCAGGGCGTCGACGAAAAATGCGTGGGGTTTCTGGAACAGTATTCCGGCACCGTCTCCCGTGTTCGGCTCGCATCCGCAGGCCCCACGGTGCTCGAGGTTTTTGAGCACGGTTATGGCGTCGCGGATTATGGCGTTTGACCTCACGCCCTTTACGTTAACGACGAATCCTATTCCGCAGGAATCGTGCTCAAACGCAGGATCATAAAGTCCTTTTTTTTCAGGAAGTTTCTTAAAATTCATATAATTGTCCGCCTGTTGTGTTGTTATGAAAAAACAACGCGAGAGCTGATGCCGGCGTAAGCAACCTCTTCAGACGCCATCGTGTAATTATAACATAAATCCGAAACTCCGCACACGCCCTGCGCATGGTTATAATAAACAGAGAGAGATGACGGCTAATACCGAAAAAATCAAAGAGGGAAAAGACCCGGAAAGCGTAATCCTCTCTTTCCACATGGAGTCAAGCGCGACCCTGTGGAACAGGAATATTCGAGGGTTTTTCCTCCGAAATGATCCTTGTTAGCAGGTTCGAGGGAAAGGACAGAAAGGCCCTCGAGATACTCTACAGGTTCGGTTCCATGGTCGCGGAAAGATACGGAAAGTGCGCCGTAGAGCCGAGGGTCTACGGAATAGTCATAAAAAAAGACGTAAGCGACGAGACCGAGGAGATGGTAAACGAGTGGATGGACCTGATGCGCAGGCTTCGCCACGAAATAATCGGGGTTCTCTAAAAAACCGTATCTCCCGTAATCACCCTGCGAAGGTCACCTTGATCCGTTCTCAGGTAGAGAAATCCGTTTGCGTCGACGCGCTCCACGACTCCGCTTACAATCTCTCCCGAGACGTCTACGGATATTTCCTTTCCCATAAATCCCCACATCTCGATCCACGTATCTACAATTGCCCGTGTCCCGCGGCGACGAAACTCCCCGTAGAACCGGTCAAGTGCGTTAATAAGCTCCGCACAGAACCTCTCCCTGCTGACATCTTCTCCGAGCAGTATAGAAAGAGAGGTGGTTTTCTCTGAAATATCCTCCATTTCGCGGCGGATGAATTCCCCGGGCAAATTGAGATTGACCCCGATGCCGATCACGAGATAATCGATAGCGCCGTCCGAGGTGCCGAGTTCCGTGAGCACCCCTGAGATTTTCTTCCCGCCGACAAGGATATCGTTCGGCCACTTTATCTCGGCGTCCACGCCGTAGCCCGAGAAGACCTCGACAAGGGCGCAGGACGCGAGAAAGGTAAACACAGAAGATCTCTTCGGGGAAACCTCCGGGCGAAACAGGGCGGAGAGGTAAAGATTCATCCCCCCGGGGGATACCCACTTTCGCCCCAGGCGTCCCCTGCCCACGGTCTGGGAATTGGAAACCACGACCGTTCCATCCGCGACCGCGCCTTCCGCTATGAGCTGGCGCAGGACGTCATTTGTGGAACCCACCTCATTGAAGACAAAAAGCTGTTCTCCGACCTTTTCCGCCTGAAGATGTTTTCTTATTTCCGAGATCTCCATGGAGAGAAAGCGCCCCTTTTGATTGATATTCAAGTATTATAGTCGGAACCCCGGCTCAAGAGAAAAAAACCCAAGTTCCATGAAACGACTTCTTTCTAAAAACCTTGCGATACCGCTTGCCGCCTACGGGGTTGTGGTGGTGGCGATAATCATCTCAAGAACCGCGATTGACCGAGAGTACGCCCTTCTGCTCTCGGCGGGGTTCATGCTCTGGGTTCCGTTTCTACTTGACCGCGGCGCGGCGGATGTTTTGAGGTTCGACCCGCGGAAGCTGGCTCGGGGAGCGGTAATTTCTATTGTGCTGCTTCTTTCTTACGTGGTCTGCCTGTATCTTCTTTCAGCCTACCTAGGAAAAACAATTAAGTTCGTTGAGCCGACTGTGCTTTTCGTGCTCACGCACCTTGTGGCCATCGCTTTTCCCGAGGAGTTTTTCTTCAGGGGATACCTTCAGAGAACTCTCGGGGGCGGATGGGGGGCGGTTGTTGCGGCAAGCGTGCTTTTCGCCTTGGCGCACCTTATTGTGATCTGCGCATTCTCCGGCGGGGGCTACTGCGCGCAAAACGCCCTCACCTTTTTCCCTTCGCTTGTAATGGGATATCTATACATGAGAACCGGAAACATATGGTCAAGCGTCTTTTTTCACTTCGCCGCAAACATCATTTACCTGTCTTTTAGACTCGCCTAGTAAGAGTCTCTCTCAACCCCGCAAGCCGCATAATTCTCGAAATATCCGTCGGTTACAAGTATAGTTTTTAGATGAAACAGTTGCGGACCGGTCTCTCCCAGATCAATCCGAGCGTGGGGGACATAACCGGAAACACGAAGAAAATAACAGAAGTGATCGAGGCGGCGCGGGATCTCGACATAGATATTCTGTGTTTCCCCGAGCTTGCCGTTACGGGCTACCCCCCCGAGGATCTTCTTCTTAAAACCGAATTCATCGACGACAACATCCGGGCACTTGACGAAATAAAGAAGCACTGTCCGGACAACATGGTCGTCATAGTGGGTTTTGTCGACAAAAAGGACGACATATTCAACTCAGCAGCCGTAATCCAGAGAAAAGAGGTAGTCGACGTATACCACAAACTTCGCCTTCCCAACTACGGAGTGTTCGACGAGAACCGCTATTTCCAGTCAGAAAGACGGTTTCCCGTTTACTCCATGGGGAAAATGACTTTCGGGGTCACGATCTGCGAGGACATATGGTACCCAGGAGAACCCATAAGAAGCCAGGTTCTGCTGGGAAACGCCCAGATCATATTCAACCTCTCAGCTTCACCCTACTACATGGGAAAACCCCTGGCGAGGGAGAGGATGCTCGCCACAAGGGCGATTGACTACAACACAATAATAGCCTACTGCAACGTGGTCGGGGGACAGGACGAGCTTGTGTTTGACGGAAACAGCATGTTCATAGACGAAAAAGGTGAGATCATCGCCACTGGACAACACTTCGAAGAAGACCTGCTAGTCTGCGACGTTAACACCGAGAGGGTTTACAAATCAAGGCTTAATACTCCGACCATAAGAAAGACGAGATACGAACTTTCCTTCGAGGAAAACCAGTTGGAAGCATTCACGCTTAAGCCTGCAAAGACAAAGCGGAAAGTGAAGATCCCGGGAAAACAGGCTGATTCTTCCGAAGATCCTCTAAAATGCGCCTTCTCGGCACTTGTCCTCGGCACCGGGGATTACATAAGAAAAAACGGCTTTGAAAAGGTGGTGCTCGGGTTAAGCGGTGGGATAGATTCTTCGCTTACAGCCGTCATTGCCACAGAAGCCGTCGGACCCTCAAAAGTCGTCGGAGTCTCCATGCCTTCGATGTACAGTTCCAAGGGAAGCGTCACCGACGCGAAAAAGCTCGCGCGCAATCTCGGAATCGAGCTTTTAAGCATTCCCATAGAAGACGTTTTCAGGTGCTACGAAGGAATGTTCGCCGAGTTTTTCTCCGGAATGGAGTCAGACGTAACGGAAGAGAACATCCAGGCGAGGATAAGAGGAAATATCCTCATGGCGCTTTCAAACAAGTTCGGGTGGCTCGTGCTTGCCACATCGAACAAAAGTGAACTCGCGGTCGGCTATTCTACACTCTACGGGGACATGTCAGGGGGTTTTGCGGTGATAAAGGACGTGCCCAAGGCCATGGTTTACGAGCTCTCTCATTATTACAACCGCCTGCGGGGAAAACAAACCATACCGAAATCGGTAATTGAAAAGCCCCCTTCAGCCGAACTTCGCCCAGACCAGAAAGACACCGACTCGCTTCCCGAATACGACACGCTCGACAGGATACTGAAAGCCTACGTGGAAGACGGCCTCGGGGTCGACGACATAGTAAAGCTCGGGGAAAAAAGAAGCGTGGTGCGGAGAGTAATAAGAATGGTAAACACCAACGAATACAAAAGAAGGCAGAGCGCGCCGGGGGTAAAAATAACGTCGCTTGCCTTCGGAAAAGACCGCCGCTTCCCGATAACCAACCTATACAAAAAGTAAAAGATACGGTACTTTCTCGGGATTCGAGGAAAACCGCATTTTCCAGTCAAGTAAAAATTTCTTCCTAACATCCTGATATGACAGACTTTTCGTAAATCCACCCCAAGCGAAGCAACTTTCCAGTCAAGTAAAAATCACGTTTCTAATTGCTGGTTGTATACGACTAACCAAGCGACATTATAAACTCAGAGAGGCTCTCAATGGTCTCGAGAACCTCGGGGGAAACCTCGGATTCGTCAATTGAGACCCCGAACTCCTCTTCAAGCTCCATAATGAATTCAAGCGTTGAAACGGAATCGACGCCAACTCCGAGTTCGATCAGCGACTGTTCAGCCGATATATCCTGAGGCCCGATGTCAAGATTGAACTTGCCGACGACAAGCTCCCTGATTTTCTTCCCCAAAACTTCTTTTCGCTCGGTCACTTAAGTTTCTCCCTCAAAACCTTGCCTGCGGGGCTTCTAGGAAGCGTATCCACAAATTCGATCTTCCCGGGGATCTTGTAGTCGGAAATCTTTCCCCTGCAGAAATCGACAACTTCCCGTCTCGTGAGTCCGTCCACGACGATAAAGGCCTTTATCTCTTCCCTGCCCCCGGCCGCAGGGATTCCTATCACCGCGGCTTCCGTTATTTTCCCGTGAGTCATAAGCAGGTTTTCAACTTCGAACGGGTCAACCTTGTTCCCGGAAATGTTGATGAAAAGCTTCTTTCTTCCGCGAATGAAAAGATACCCGTCACTATCAAACATTCCGAGATCCCCGGTGTGGTAAAAACCGTCAACAAAAACCCTTTCGGTCTCTTCCGGAGAATCAACGTAGCCGTCTGTCATGGAGGGGCTTTTTATCGTTATCTCGCCGATTTGCCCGACCGGAAGCTCGCCCCCGGCGTCCGAAACCACCCTTATAACGACGTTTTCAACCGGCATTCCGACTGAAAGACGCTTCTCCTCTATGTTCTTCGCGATATTAATTGCCATCACCCCGGTCTCAGAGGAACCGTAGAGCTGGCGGGGATAGACCTCGAAAACCCGGTGGAAGGAAAAAAAGGTTTCCTCAGCCAAAGGAGCCCCGGCGGAAATAACATGCTTTAGCCGGGAAAAGTCATAATCTCCCCTGTTAGCACTTCGAGCGAGAGTCTCAAGCATGAAGGGAACTGCGGGAAAGATGGTTATCTGCTCTTTTTCCAGCACCTCTAAAACCTCTTTTCTCACAAACCTAGGAAGAAAATAGCAGCACGCCCCGACGCTTACGGCGCTTACGAAGTTCCCGAGGCCATAGGTATGCGATATCGGAATCGAAAAAAGAATCCTGTCCCCGCTATCCCAGTTTATTGTGGCCGTGTGATTCCGGGCAAGGGCGATCATGTTGGCGTGGCTTCTCGCAACGCACTTGGGTCTTCCGGTTGAGCCCGTGGAAAAAAGATAGATGGCTTTCTCCGAAGGATCGTTCCCGGGCGGGTCCGCAGGAGGATCGCCCAGAAAGTTGTCGCGGGTCACGCAAACGGTGTTTATGCCTCTGGAAACGGCATTCACGGTATGCGCAAGGGATTCATACGTAACGATCAGGGCCGGCTTTGAGAACTCAAGGTAGTGTCTTATCTCCTGGGTTCCGCAGGCGCTGTCAATTGGAACGCAGGCGGCTCCAAGTCTCGCTATCGAGAAAACCGATACGGCAAGGAAAAGCGAATTGGGAAGGAAAACGCACACCTTATCTCCCCGTGATAGCCCCTGTCTGGCAAGAAAGGAGGAAAAGCCGTCAACAAAGCCGCAAAGCTGTACGTAGCTGTATGTTTCTCCCTCGTACCAGACTGCCGCTTCCCGGGGATTTCGCTGCAGATTCGAATATAGTATTTCGCTGTAGTTTCTCATCGTCCCGTCACGGGAAAAGGGGAGCTTGCCCGAGCCCAGTGTCCTCGGGAAACCCAAAGACTATATTCATGTTCTGAACGGCCTGGCCCGCGGCCCCCTTCATGAGATTGTCAAGAACCGATACGATGACAAGGTGCCCTTCCCTCTCGCAGAAGCCCAAAGAGATATAGTTGGAACCGGAAACAGATGCCATCCCGGGAGGCCCGTCACAGACCCGGACGAAAGCATCATCCCCGTAGAACCCGGCGTAAAGTTCCCTTACCTCATCGGGGGAGATCTCCGAGCGGAGTTTGAGATACGAAGCGGCCATTATCCCTCTTTTAACCGGAACGCGTGTATTGAAGAAAAGGAGTTTCTTGTTCACGCCGCAGAAATCGGAAAGCACGCGAAGAATTTCATATTTCTGGTCATCCCCTCCCGCTCCACGGGTGGATACGTCTTCCTTTACCTCGGTGTAATGACTCTCGGGTTTCGGCGCCCGTCCCGAAGTCGAAAGAGAAGACTTTATGTCCACTATAATATCGCTTTCCGCTTCATGCTCTTTAAGGAAAGGCGCTACCGCGAGTGAAACGCATGTAGAGTAGCAGCCCGCGTTAGCGACTAACGGGGCGTTTTTTATCCTCTCGCGGTTAAGCTCGCTAAGCCCGTAGACCGCCTGAGGGAGAAGCTCGGGAAAGCGCGGCGCCACGCCGTGAGCCCGGGAGTAGTCAGCAGGGTCAGAGAATCTTAAGTCGGAGCTGAGATCAATCACCCTTACGCCTTTCTCAAGGAACTTCCGCACGAAAACAGAAGAGGTTCCTGCGGGAAGACAGGAGAACAGAAGATCAAGAGATTCTGAGTCAGGAATTTTCGATACGGGGCTTAGGACAAGATCCGAGTATCCCAAAAGATGCGGAAACGCCTCATCCACCCTCCTGCCAGAAAACTTCTCAGACGTAAGTACCCGCAGGTCAACGTTAGGGTGGCGCGCCAGAAGGGAAAGAAGCTGCTGGCCGACATAACCCGTAACCCCCAGAATTGCCGTCTTGAGTTTCATCTTATCTTGGGAAACCAAGCTGTTCGCCGGGAATCCCTCTTGATTAACATGGGACTTCCTATCATTAATATAGCTTTAAAAACAGAAGGGAAAAACCGGGTTCGGAGGAAAAAAAGAGGTTGGCTTCGTCCTCAGACACTCTGAGCGGTCGCAGTTCTAAACACTCTGTCGATCCACTGCTCTATGTTCTTGCGCGAGGTCTTTCCTATGAGATGCCTTACCTCTTGCATGGGAATCACGGCCTTGGCGTAGGATCTGTGTCCCCCGGCGCTTCCTATTTCGTCAAAAAGCTCGAAAAGCAGCCGCCCGGCACTCTTGACAGCCCCGCTGTTTCTTACGGACATGACCAAATGGGAACCGGAAACAATTCCGAAGGCAACAGACCAGTTGACCCCCTCCACCTTCATCCCCATGTCAGCCACTTGGGCAATAAGATGCTCCTTTTCCATCCTTCCAAGGTTCATGAAAATTATTCCGTCATTTATCCAGTGCTTTGAGAGCGCCTGGCCGTAATGCTTGATTTCTTCTGAATACAGGGTTTTGGACTCTATTTTCCTTAGCAAACCCAGATCGGCCTGATTGTAGAGATATGTGAACGCTTCTAGGTCGTCAAGATCCGCACCCCTGTTGAGAATCATGGTGTCGGTTTTTATTCCGTAGAGAAGTGCGGTCGAGAGCTTTGCGGAAATCTCAACCTGTGCGGCCCTGAGGAGCCGGGTCATGACCGTCGCTGTAGCACCCTCTTCGGAACTTATCTCGGTGAATTTCGCGTCGCACTCGGGGGTTATCGGATGATGGTCAATCACCGAATCGATATCCGTAATTTCGCCTCTGAAATAAGAAGGCTGCACGTCGACAAGCGCTATGGAATCGAAATTTTTTATGTCATTGTGGGAAATCACCTGCAAGTCTATGTCCATATGCTCTACCATGGCCACGTTTTCGGGTCTTGAAATTTTCTCCCCAAGGTAGCCTATGGTCGCCGTTTTCCTGTTCCTTCTGAGAAGGGTTCGAAGGGCCATGGCGCTTGCGATCGCGTCCGGGTCGGGCTGGTTATGAACCAGTATGAGAAGCTTTTTCGCGTCGCGGTGAACCTCTCTTATCAGTCTTACGGAGATATCGGACCTCGCGAGCTTCTCCTCAAAGGATATCTGGTTGGTTGCGACTTCATCGAATCTCACGTACCTCGCTATATAGCCGTCCTTGCGCTGCTTATCGTCGGCGGAAACAACTATCGGACTCGTGGGATAACTGGAAGCAAGAGATGCCAGAAACTCCTTGGTTGCAAATTCGTTGTTTACGACTATAAGCGTAAAGGCTCCCTCCTGCTTGAACGCGTCATCAGGAGAATCAAGCTCTGTTACCTGGCCCCTGTTCTTAAAAAGACTCATCAGGAGAATATCAAATTCTCCGATGAACATATATCGCCTTTCCCCGTTCGTACTCATCGTATCCGGAATGCAGAACGTCTACCTGTAGCAGGCGGCGCTAAGTTCCTCCGTGAAGCTCGAAATCCTGCCCAGCACTTCCTGTCTTTCCTCTCCACCGCTCTCGATTATTCTCACAAGGGCGCTTCCCACGATAACGGCATCGGAAAAAGAGGCTATCGCAGCGGCCTGGCGCACGGAAGACACCCCGAAGCCCACCCCGACGGGAAGCTCCGAGCGGCGTTTTATTCTCCCTATCAGGTCCTCAAGATCATAATCCATGTCGGGACGCGCCCCCGTGACCCCGGTGACCGAAACCACGTAGATAAAACCCGAGGCGTTTTGCGACACCATTTCTATCCTTTCCTCGGTGCTCGTAGGGGCAAGCAGAAAGATGCGGTCAAGCCCTTCCCGTTCGACGTGGACGCTCAGTTCCCCCGCTTCCTCGGGGGGAAGATCAACGACCAGAACCCCGTCTGCTCCCGCCTCGCGGGCATCGCGCGCAAAGCGCTCGGCCCCGTAGGAGAAAAAGGGGTTGTAATAGCCGAAAAGTATCACGGGAATATCCGAGCGGGACCTTATCCTTTTAACAAGCGAAAGCACGTCGGAAACGGACGTCGAGTTAGCAAGAGCCCGTTCCGAGGCCGCCTGGATCACCGGCCCGTCCGCCATAGGATCCGAGAAGGGTATGCCGATTTCCACCATGTCGACACCGCTTGCCTCCATGTGGTCAATGATCTGCTCGGTCAAGCCGATATCAGGGTCTCCGGCGGTAACATAGCAGATTAAAGCAGCTTTGTTTTTCTCCCGGAGTTCGCGGAATTTTTCCTTTATCCTTCCCATGTGCTTTTATAAGAAGCCGGCAGTCTGGAAACGCAGAAATCGCAAGTAAACAGAGTAAAAAACGAACCTCCAACCTTCGGAAGCTTTATATACGCGCCTATGGGTATTGTCAAGCATGTGGCGGGGAAGAAAAACCGGTTCGCGCCGCTTCAAATAAAAGAGGCAGCGGTATGTATATCCTTATCCCCTCTGCCGGAGAGACAGATCACGATAATCTGCTCGGGAGACATGGAGGGAGCGATTTTGCGCACGTGGGCTATTGCGTGTGCGGTTTCAAGCGCAGGTATTATTCCCTCTACTTCCGAGAGATAGGAAAACGCCGAGAGCGCTTCCTCGTCCGTTACGGAGACGTAATCTACCTCGCCCGCATCCTGGAAATGCGAATGCTCGGGACCCACGCCCGGGTAGTCAAGACCCGCGGCGACGGAATGAGCTCCCTGCACCTGCCCGTCTTCGTCCTGGAGCAGGTAGGTTTTGCTCCCGTGAAGGACCCCTACTGAACCCGCGGTTATGGTTGCGGAGTGAAGGCCGCTCTCAAGACCATGGCCCGCCGCCTCCACGCCGATCTTCCTTACCCCGGATTCCTCTATGAAGGGAAAGAAAAGACCCATGGCGTTTGAGCCACCGCCAACACAGGCAACCAGCGTGTCGGGAAGCTTTCCTTCCGCGGCGAGTATCTGCTCCATCGCCTCATGCCCGATCACGGACTGAAAATCCCTTACCATCATGGGATAGGGGTGGGGACCGGCAACACTTCCTATTATGTAGAAGGTGTTTCTCACGTTCGTAACCCAGTCTCTCATGGCTTCGTTCATCGCGTCTTTGAGTGTTTTCGTGCCCGAGACCACAGGCCTTACCTCAGCGCCCAGAAGCTTCATGCGGAAAACATTAAGCTCCTGGCGTTTCGTGTCCTCCTCCCCCATGTATATCACGCACTCCTTGTTCAAAAGCGCGGCAACCGTGGCCGTGGCGACTCCGTGCTGTCCCGCCCCGGTTTCGGCTATTATCCTGTCCTTGCCCATCCTCCCGCAGAGAACTCCCTGGCCTATCGTGTTGTTTATCTTGTGCGCTCCGGTGTGGGCAAGATCTTCTCTTTTAAGGTAAATCTTGGCGCCGCCGAGACTCTCCGTCATCGCGCGGGCGTAATAAAGCGGGGTGGGTCTCCCTGCGTACTGCTTGAGGTAGTAATCGATCTCCTCGTGAAAAGTCTCGTCAGCCGCGGCCTCCTCGTAGGCCCTCTGAAGCTCGATCAGAGCGGGCATGAGTGTTTCTGAGACGTAGCGACCGCCGAAGTCCCCGAAATGACCTCCCGCGTCAGGATAGCTGTATTTCCGGTCAGTCTTGCCCATGACTCGCGGCCTCCATGAACCGCTCAAGTTTAAGATGATCTTTTATGCCCGGGGAGCTTTCAACCCCGGAACTCACGTCAACGGCGTAGGGATTCACCGTCCGTATGGCGTCTCGCACGTTATCCGAGTTAAGTCCTCCGGAAAGTATAACGAATCTATCCCCAAGTTTCCGGCTGGAAAGAATGTCCCACGAGAAGTTCTCTCCGGTGCCCCCGTAGGCATCCGGCGAGTAGGCATCGAAAAGAAAGGCGTCCGTATCGTAGAGTTCCACCGCACTAAGACTTTCCGCGTTCTTAACCCTTATGGCCTTTATATAGCTCTCTCCGAAAGCGGCGCAGAACTCCGGGGTCTCATCCCCGTGGAACTGGTAAACGTCAAAACCAGCTATGTCTTTTGCCTTCCTCAGGTAATCCGCCTCGGCGTTTACGAAAACCCCCATCTTGGTTACAAACGGGGGGATCTGGCTTATTATTTCTCCCGCCTCTTCAGGACTGATAAACCTCGGGCTTTTCTCGTAGAAAACAAAACCGAGCGCCCCAGCTCCCAGCCGCACTGCGCAGAGCGCGTCCTCCGAGTTGGTTATTCCGCACACCTTTACTCTTGTCATTTGCGGTTAATCCTAACCGATGAGACAGAATTAATTAACTCGAATTCAAGCGCGAAAAAAACAAAAGCCCTCCCGCATCGTCTCCAATGCGAGAGGGCTTCAGCCTAACAGATTAAAGGAAGGAGAAAAAAATTTGTTCCTTAGCGTAGGATCCTAAAAATAGGCCTGAACCTGCGCTCTTACCATCGACTCATCAGACTCTACGCCAGCTAGATCCTCTTCCCTCTGGAACGTGTAGTCAAGCTGCACTTTCCACCTGTGATTGCTGCTCAGGTAGTAGCTAAGCCCTTGGGTGAACGTCCATACGTTGTCAAGGTCATTTCCCCCGAGAACGTTGGCGCCATCGTCAAAGATGACCATCGCGTACCTCGATGCAAGCTCAACCTTTTTCGGAAGGAGGAAGAAACCGCCTTGAACCCTGAAACCCTGATCATAGGCAGTATCTACACCGCCCCCATCAGGATTGACCCACCTTCCGACATACTCACCGGTAAGATTGAACCTTGGATCCCTGTAGTTTATATCCGCCGTAAAGGAAGTCACTGTACCGCTCTCAAGGTCTCTCTCTCCAGATGGAATTCCTATATTGCCATCATTGCCGTCCTCAACATCTATACCCGCAACAGCGGCTCCAACCATGAGCGTTGGCCTCTTGGCAAAATTCTCTTTTACCTTCTTGGCTTTTCCGCCAATAACGGCCGCCTGAACCCTTCCTGCCCAGAGCATACCAGTGTCACTCTTGTCGTTCTTGGTGTTCGTGCCATCTCCCTGGAAAAGACCTAAGTCGTAGCGGAGCACCCCACCGCCGAGAAGACCGTAAACGCCTACACCGATATCCCTGTCATACTGAAAGTTGTCATTTATGATAGAGCGACCGACAAGCTGAAGTGTGGAAGAGGATGTGAGCGCCTCCCTGTTGAACGGAACCTTGTACTGACCCACCGTGGGAACAAGAGTCTTGTTCCTGGCAAACGAAAGCTTCATGTCCTTGAGCTCTCCATTCCTTGAGAAATCATACTGAACCTTATATTTCATCCACGGCGCAAAAGCATTACCGTCCCAAGTTACCCTGAGCCTTCTTACCCTGAAACCGAAACCTTCGTCATCTTCTCCGTCAGGATTCACGTAGTTGGCCAGGAACTGGCCGCGAAGCCTCATCCTGAGCTTGTAGTTACTGTCCGCGGTCTGGAAAGTAAGACCCGTGCCTTTTTTGGTTTTGACCTTTATTTTGTTGTACCAGGCCTTGGTGTCCTTGGCCTCGTACATCTTCATGTTCATCTGCTGGCTCTGTTCCTCGAGCCTCTCTATCTGCTTCTTCAGTTCCTCGATCTGTTCCCTGATGCTCTGGTCGCCGCCGGCCTGGGCGGGAAGTGACAGGAAGGTAAACAGGGTGAAAAAAGAAACAGCTAAAACTGCTAAAACTCTCATCTCATATCCTCCTTAGGGTGTTTATTATTCTGCTTTGAACAACTCAGCGCTAATGATATGCGCGAATGATTAATTCAGAACAAAGAAGCTGTTAATTCTATGTTAAGAGTCCACGCCACACAATTGATGTACACTTCTGTATTCTGTAAATTAAAAAGGAACACAGATGAAAAAGCTCATAGCGGTTGTAGATGACGAAAAAGACATACTCAACCTGATAACCCACCACCTTAAGCGCGAGGGGTACCAAGTAAAGTCTTTTCAGAGCGGAAAGGATTTTCTACTCTACATAAATTCCGTCCCGCCGGATCTGGTGCTGCTTGACATCATGCTGCCCGGCATGGACGGCCTTGAACTCTGCAGGATCCTGAAAAGCAAGCCTTCCTCTGAATCCATACCCATAATAATGATCACCGCGAAATCCACCGAGGCCGATATCGTCGTGGGCCTCGAACTAGGCGCTGATGACTACATAGTAAAGCCCTTCCGTACCCGTGAGCTTGTTGCCAGAGTGAAAAGTATCTTGAGAAGATACACAATGAAAGACCCTGGGGACGGAACGCTTCGGGTCGGTCCCCTCAGCATAAACCCCACAAGCTACGAAGTATCCGTTGATTCACAGAAAATCGACCTCACCACAACTGAGTTCAGAATACTCGAGACCCTAGGGGAAGCGGAAGGAAAAGTGTTCACGCGCGATCAGCTGCTGAAAAGAAAGACGCTGTGGGGAGACGAAAGGGTGGTTTTTGACAGGACCATAGACGTCCACATAAAAAACCTGAGAGAGAAACTGGGTTCCGCCGGCAAGATGATAAAGACTGTGAGAGGAATCGGTTACAAGCTAGAAGAAATTCAAACGGTTTGAAGATATTCAGAAAACATTTTCTATACCTGTTTTGCATAGCAGCCGCCGCGGCCCTGCTCGTAGTGCTGCTTCCCCCCGAGCGCGGCCCTCTCGGCTACATCTTTTACGTGTCCGCGTTTGTCGTGTTCGGATTCATCCTCTCCTGGATAATTGAAAGAGACATTCTGAAGGACTTCTCGAGAATATCAAAGGCACTTGAGCTTCTGCCGGAAAAACAGAAAAAGGCCCGAAAAACAGGCCGCAAGGTAAGCGACTTTGACACGGGGGTTTCGATCTCCATAAGCGAACTCTCAGAGAGAATTTCCCTTCAGATGCAGTCAACCGAGAGAGAGGGAATCCAGCTTAAAAGCATAATCGAGTCCATGAGGGAAGGGGTTATAGTGATATCGAGGGAAGAAAACCTGCTGCTCGTAAACGACGCCGCGAAAGAGATGTTCGCAATAGACGACGCGGCTATCGGACGCCCCTACATGGAAACCGTGAGAAATCCCGATCTCCAAGGACTTATCTCCCGGATGCAGCGGAAGAAAAAATCCGCCACTCAGGAGATATCCGTGCTCTACCCCCAGGAAAAATCATATCTTGTAAGCGTCCGCGTAAGTCCGCGTTACAGGGAAATCGTTGTAGTGATATTTGACATCACGGAGTTTAAAAAGCTCGAGAGGATGAAGGCCGATTTCGTGGCAAACGTCTCCCATGAGCTCAGAACCCCGCTTACATCCATAAAGGGATACATCGAAACCCTTCTTGATAAAAGCTACGATACAGACGCGGAGAAAAAGAAATTCCTCGAGATAATAGAAGAGAACACCGACAGGCTCATAGCCATAGCCTCAGACTTGCTCGTGCTCTCCGAGCTTGAAAGCGGGGAAACCGATACTCAGGACTCAGGGAAGGGGTACGAAGAAATCGACATAAGGGAAACGATCCTTCGCTCCGTGGGTTCGCTTGACTCCCTTTTCTCGAAAAACAGAGTCAATCTTTCCCTTGAGATACAAGACGGCATGCCCCCTTACAGGGCGAACAGGTTCCTCGTGGAGCGCATGCTGATTAACCTCGTTGAGAACTCGGCCAAGTACACTCCCGCCGATGGTTCCGTTTCTGTCCGCGCCTCGGCACAAAACGGCTCCCTCTGCATAGAGATTGAGGATAACGGAATCGGAATTCCCCCAGAGCACCAAGAGAGGATATTTGAGAGGTTCTACAGGGTGGATAAGAATCGCTCAAGGGAGATAGGCGGAACAGGTCTTGGGCTGAGCATAGTGAAACACATAGTAATACAGCACGGGGGAACCATAGCTGTGAGAAGCACGGAAGGCGAGGGAACCACGTTCACGGTTGAGCTTCCGCACCAGAAGCATTAAGAGAAGGGCTGGTCAGTTCATCTCCGAAGTGTGCTGGTGCTTTAGCATTTCTCCGGTGGCTATGTAGTAAGCATTCTCGGCTATGTTAGTAGCCAGATCCGCCACCCTCTCAATGTGTCTTGCGACGTAGATGTAGCGAAGCGCCCTGTTAAGCATGGAAGGGTCCGACATCACGAAGGTTATTAGTTCCCTTACTATCTGGGGCTCGTAGTTATCAACCTCGTCGTCTTTCTGGCATACCACGACTGCCAGCTTCGCGTCCCGCCTTATAAACGAGTCCAAGGCCTCTCGGAGCATCTCCATCGCCTTGTCGGCCATCTTTGGAATGTCCACAAGCGGCTTTATCGGCGGGTAGTCGGCCATGAAAAGGGCCATTCTCGAGATGCTAGAGGCGTGATCCCCTATCCTCTCGAGATCGTTGTTAACCTTCATTATCATGGTGACGGTCCGAAGATCCTTGGCCTCAGGCTGGTAAAGAGCCAGAATCTTTACGCAAAGATTGTCTATCTCGATCTCCATGGCGTTTACCTGTTCGTCGGTGCTGATCACTTCCTGCGCAAGGATCATGTTACCCTCCCTAAGGGCCTTTATGCTTTTGGCGATCATGCTTTCGACCAGGGACGCCATCTCAAGCAGTTTCTTGTTAAGAAGCGCGAGTTCCTCCTCATACTTTATCATCCGTGATCGCTTCATCGAGATGCCTTCCTAGCCGAACTTGCCCGAGACGTAGTCTTCGGTGTGCTTTTTGGCGGGGTTAAGGAATATTTTCTCCGTGGTGTCAAACTCCACTATGTCACCTATGTACATAAAGGCAGTGTAATCCGAAACCCGGGCAGCCTGCTGCATGTTGTGGGTCACGATCACTATGGTGAACTTGCTTTTAAGCTCAGTAATCAGATCCTCTATCTTGGCCGTGGCTACGGGATCAAGCGCCGAGCACGGCTCATCCATCAAAAGCACGTCCGGTTCGACTGCTATTGCCCTTGCGATGCAGAGTCTTTGCTGCTGGCCTCCCGAGAGACTCATAGCACTGTCGGTAAGCCTGTCATTTACCTCGTCCCAAAGAGCTGCGCGCTTGAGGTTTTTCTCTACGATATCATCAAGAACAGATTTTTTCTTGATCCCCGCTATTCTCGCCCCATAGGCAACGTTCTCGTAGATTGATTTCGGAAACGGGTTCGATTTCTGAAACACCATGCCGACCCTTTTTCTAAGGTCGGTGATGTCAACATCGGAATCGAATATGCTTTTGCCGTTAATCGATATCTCCCCTTCGATCCTACAGTCGTCAATGAGATCGTTTAAGCGGTTAAAGCAGCGAAGCATCGTGGATTTACCGCAGCCCGAAGGGCCTATAAACGCCGTTACCTGTCTTCTCGGGATATTCATGTTGATGTCCCTAAGGGCCTGCTTCGCACCGTAAAAAAGGCTCAGGTCTTCGACTTCAACCAAGGGATCGGGGACGGGCTTTGCCTTCTCCGGTTTCTTGGCCTTAGGAACCGGGGCGGCTCCGTTTATCTCCGGGGTCCTGAATTCTTGTCTCTCCATCGGTTCTCCAGACAACATTAAATCTTCCTCCTCTACTTATACACTATAAAACTACACCGCGGAAGTCGCGTATTTTTTCCTCAGCCTGTTTCTTATTATTATCGCCGTTATGTTAAGCACAACCACTATCAGTATGAGCAGAAACGCGGTCATGAACACCATGGGTTTCGCAGCCTCGGCGTTTGGAGACTGAAAGCCGAGATCGTATATGTGGAATCCGAGATGCATGAACTTTCTCTCAAGGTGAAGGAAAGGAAAGTTCCCGTCTATGGGAAGATCGGGCGCAAGCTTAACGACCCCCGTTATCATAAGCGGCGCCACCTCACCCGTAGCCCGGGCAACCGCCAGGATAAGGCCCGTGAGTATGGCCGGAAGCGCGCTCGGTATAACTACCTTCCAGGTGGTCTCGAACTTAGTGGCCCCAAGTGCAAGCGAACCTTCCCTTATGTTTCTCGGAACTGCCGCGAGTCCTTCCTCGGTCGCAACTATCACCACCGGGACAGTGAGAAGAGCCAGAGTAAGCGACGCCCACAGTATGCCTCCCGTGCCGAAAGTCGGACTTGGGAGAGCTTCCTTGAAAAACAGCGCATCAACTATGCCCCCCACTCCGTAGAGAAAGAATCCCACTCCGAAAACCCCGAACACTATCGAGGGAACCCCGGCAAGGTTATTAACGCATATTCTAACTATCCTGACCATGAGCCCCTGTTTTGCGTACTCCCGCAGATAAAGCGCGGCTATGATTCCGAAAGGCATGACCACTATGCTCATAATCAGCACCATGAGCACCGTGCCGAAAATGGCGGGGAAGATTCCGCCCTCGGTGTTCGCCTCCCTCGGGTTATCGGAGACAAATCCCCAGAACCTCTTTACGTAAAAACCGGCTTTCTGCATAAATCCCATGTCGTTTGGGCGATGGGCCATGACGATCTTGCCAAGCGGCATCACCACCTCGTCTCCCCCGGCGGAGAGCATCACCACCTCGTTTTTGTTAAGCTCCGCGTATAGCTTTCCGAGTTCCGCCTCGCTTATCTTGTAGCGCGCCTCGTACTGCTCTATTTTCCGGCGATACTCGGCCTCCTTCGCCGGGTTATCCTCCCCACGCATGGAAAGTCCCCTGAGCTTGAGGCGTTGCCGCTCGATCCCGTAGTTTATGTCTCCTATCTCGCCCTTCTCTATCTTGAGTATCTTGGCGTGTATCCTGTCTGCGTCACGTATGAGATCATCAAGAATGGTAAAAGCTTCGGGACTCCCGCCCGGAATAACCCGCCCTTCCCTCCTTATCTCCTTTAGGTAGCCGTGGTAATCTCCCCATTCGCGCCGTTCAAGCACCACGGCGTCGCGGGGATAGTCTCGCGACGCTATGTCCGCCTCGTCTATCCATCTGAAGTCAAGGCCGTAGAGATCCCTGTTTCCTATCTTAAGCTTGATGCGGGACTCCGAACCGCTCGTGCCGTCTTGTCCCCGCACGGACTCCCTCGCGCGAAGCTGCCCCAAGTAGGCAGAGCCATCTCTGAGCGTGTAGTGCCCGATGTCCGCCGGCCACATCGAACCCAGGCCCTTTGTGGCTATCAGGAACAGAAGCCCTCCTATCATCACGAGCGTGATCATGAGGGCAAGGCCCGATATCCAAATGTAGGCGTCGCCTGCTTTCCAGAATCTAGGCATCGGACTGCGCGTACTTCCTCCTGAGTCTCTGGCTTAGAATTTCCGCCAGGGTGTTAAGCAAAAAGGTGGCCACAAACAGCAGAATCGCCGTCAGGAAAAGTACCCTGTAGAGGGTTCCCCCGTGCGGGGCCTCGGGAAGCTCAACAGCGATGTTGGCCGAGAGAGCCCGGAAGCCGTTAAAAAAGCTCCAGTCCATAACCGGGGTGTTGCCAGTGGCCATGAGCACGATCATCGTCTCTCCCACGGCCCTCCCAAAACCTATCATGACGGCCGAGAATATGCCGGCGCTTGCCGCGGGTACAACTATCCTCATGGCCGTCTGCCACCTGTTGGCCCCGAGGGCTAGGGAGCCCGCGGACAGAGTCCTAGGAACGCTTGAGAGCGCGTCTTCGGAGATGGTGAATATGATGGGAATCACTGTAAAACCCATCGCGAATCCCACAACCAGCATGTTTCTCTGGTCGTAGCGAAGATCGAAGAGCCTGAAAAACCAGTCCTTAAAGTCCCCGGCGAAAATAAGGCTCTCAAGGGGGCCATTTAACCACAAAGAAAGCGCGGCCGCTATTCCTATCACGCCCACCAGCGTGAAAAGCTCGGCTCCCACGCGGAACCTCCCGGAGAGGGAAAAGGGAAAGCGGCTGCCAGAGAAAAAGCATCACAAGCGTAAGACCGATCACTATAAACGGCATCACCACAATCGCAACGAAGATATTCTCAAGCAACGGCGCAAGCCAGAGGCCCGCGAGAAAACCGAGCACCACACTCGGAAGCGCCGCCATCACCTCTATAACGGGCTTAACGACATTTCTTATCGAGGGATGGAGAAACTGCGAAACGCAGATTGCCGCGAGGACCGCAAGCGGTATTGAAAGTATCATCGTGTATATGGCGCCCTTGAGGGTTCCATAGGCAAGCGGTGTCAGGCTGAACTTGGGCTCGAACTCGTCGGTTCCTCCCGTCGACTGCCACACGTAGCGGGGTCTGTCATAGCCTTCGTACCATATTTTTCCGAAAAGAGTACGGAAATTCGTCTCGGGGTGCGGGTTGTCAAGATAATAGCTTGAAAGCACCATGTCCGAATCCACGGCCACCACCCCGTTTGCCTTCGGAGAAAAGGTAAGCCCCGCATAGGGAACTCCTCCGCCCGGAAAATCAAGCTGCTTCGTAGCGGAAGTGGCCTGGTAAAGGAATATGTTTCCCGAGGTGTCGGAAGCAAGAAAACCCCTTCCCCTCTGTGACGCGGAGAATTTGTCTACCGCAGCTGGAAGCGGGGGGAGGACGTGTACTTTAGTGAGTTTGCTTCCCTGGCCGCCGCCCGTAGTTTCAAACCACACGCTCACGTTTCCCGCGGCGTCACCGACAATAAGCGAGCGGTGACCCAGAAGGAACCCTATTTCGGTAACCGCCACCCCGGGATTCGCGGTAGCCGCAAGCGTGGATTTGAGTTCCGGAGAAGAAGGGTCTGAAAGCGACCAGTGATAAAGCTTCCCGTTCTCCGTTGAGACATAGAGGTTTTCAGTTTCGGAATCGATCTGCACTCCGGTTACCGCGGCTCCCTTAAGTTCCCCGGTAAGATCGGCCGTGAATATCTCCGTTTCACTCTCTCCCAAAAACCCTTCCTCTTCGACCTCGGCGTAGGTAAGAAGTCGACCAGACGCCGTGTAGGCAGCGACCACGGGGTCCCCGGTTTCGGGAGAACGCTGGTAGGCAAATATTTCTATCGGTTCCCCCGTTACCTGGAGAACTTCTCCCTCCCTCACTTTTGACACTATGGTCCTCTCCGTCCCTTTGCGGAACTCCACCCTGAAGCTGACATCGAAAGGCACTACCCGACCTTCCCTGTCGGCAATCGCGTAGGATATGTTGCTTCGGGCTTTGTAAAAAGAGGTGTAGCCAGCTGTTTTATGGGAAATCGTGTGGGTCTCAAGGAGTTTAGGTTCTTCTTCAAGGGTAAAAAAACGGACAGACCCAAGGGAATCCACTGTGAAGAACTGCTCCCTGTGCTCATCCACCCCTACATCGAAAACACGTATTTTGTCGGCAGCCGCCTCGGGGCCCAAGCGGTCCCACATTTCCGAGACGCTTTCAAGTTTTTTCCCGGGGCTTTTCCAGAGAGGAACAGTCTCGATCCCTATGAAAAAAAGTATCGCTATGATACAGAAGATGATTCCCGCGCCGCCGACAAACACCACATGCCTCGCCAGCCTGTCGTAGAGCTTTCTTCTCCGTATCTGCTTCTGCTTGGAACTTTCTTCGATTCCAAGCTCGTCAGTTCTATCGCTTGACAATGAAATTACCTTGCACCCGGGACATCAGGTGCGAAAAAGACGGCTTAAAATCCGACCTCTCCGGGGTAAACGGCCAAGCGCAGACGGATCCGAAACAGTTCCAGATCCGTCCGCATAAGAAGCCGTAAATAGTATACGTAAATAGTATACCTACTAGTTCGCACCTATAAGGTCCCTTAACTCGGAGACTTTCCCGGCGGTCAAGGGAAGATAGCCGTCTTTTATTACTATTTCCTGTCCCTCCTGGCTCAGAACATATTTCAGGAACTCAAGGCGGAGGGGGTCAAGCGCTTCGTTCGGCTTTTTGTTCACGTAAAGATAAAGGTACCTTCCGAGCGGATACTTCTTGCCGACGACATTCTCGAGGCTGGGTCCGAAGCAGCCCTTCTCGGCGGTCTTGGCAAGCTCGATCGCTTTCACTCCGGAAGTTTTGTACCCGATACCGCTATAGCCGATTCCCTGGAGGTCCTCAGTAATTCCCTGCACAACGGCGGAGGATCCTGGCTGCTCCTTGACGGTGTCCTTGTAGTCGCCTTTGCAAAGCGCCTTCTTTTTGAAGTAACCGTAGGTCCCCGAAGCCGAGTTTCGCCCATAGACGCTTATCGGCTTGCCGGACCAATCGCCGCCGAGCCCTGCCGCCCTCCAGATAGAGATATCGGAACCGCCACCGCATTTTCTGTTCTTTGAGAAAATGGCGTCTACCTGCTTTATCGAAAGACACTCGATCGGATTGTCCTTGTTGACGTAAACCGCGAGAGCGTCAATTGACGTCGGAACCGCAGTCGGTTTGTAGCCGGTTATCTTTTCGAAGGCGTCGATCTCTCTTGATTTCATCATTCTCGACATGGGTCCGAACTGGGAAGTCCCCGCTATGAGAGCCGGAGGGGCAGTGCTCGAACCCTTGCCCTCTATCTGGCATCTAACGTTGGGATAGAACTTTGCAAACCCCTCGCACCAGAACGTCATGAGGTTGTTCATCGTGTCGGAACCCACGCTGTCTATGTTCCCCGAAACGCCTGTCGCCTTCATATAGGAAGGTATGGCCGGGTCGACCTTGACCGTCTGGGCAGAGGCGACCAGGCCGAGGGCAAGCGCACAGACAACCGCCACAAACACAAAACATAACTTAACACTCAAATTTTTCATTACGGGAATCCTCCTTAAAATAGTGAAAAACAAATCAAACAAGTTGGATTAATTAAAACCCGGAAAGGTTAAGTGCGTGTTAAGAAGCAATTAAAGAAGAGTAAACAAAAATAACGAGAGAGAACGACGCAACCGGAAGAAAAAGAGCCGCTTAACAGCGCTAGCGTCCAGTCTCTTTGGCAATAATAATCCGTCTGTTGGGAGCCTTCTGGCTTGCCTCGTAGTATTCCATGGCTTCGGGCATCCACCTGCGGAGGTTCTTTATCCTGGTCCTGTACCCGGGGTGGGTAGAGAGAAACTCGGGCGGAGAGCCTCGTCCCGCAGCCCCCATCCTCTCCCAGAAGGGGATGGCCTCGCGGGGGTCATAGCCCGCCTTTGCCATGTATATGAGGCCTATCCTGTCGGCCTCTGATTCCTGCTTTCTTGAAAACGGCAGGGCGACCACAAGCGCCGTCCCCACTCCGTAGGCGGCAAGAACCCTGCCTGTGGTTTTTTTGTCCTTTTTCTTCATGGCCGACGCGAGTGCCGCAGAGCCCATCTGGAGCAGAATCCCTAGAGTAAGCCTCTCCCCTCCGTGACGTGCCGTCGCGTGGGCGACCTCGTGGGCCATCACGGTAGCGAGTCCCGCCTCGGTTTTGGCAACGGGCATCATCCCGGTGTAAACCCCGATTTTCCCCCCGGGAAGCGCAAAGGCGTTCACCAGCTTATCGTTATCGAAAACGGTGTACCGCCACCTGAGGTTGGGGGTGTGGGAAACCGCGGCTATGCGCTGCCCAACCCTCCTCACGACTCCGTTGTAATGCGCATCACGCGAGATCTTCTCGGTCTCAAGCAGATTCACGTACGCGCTTGCGCCAAGCTGCATTTCGAAGGCTTGGGGAAGTAGTATGAACTGCGTCCTGTTGGTAATCGGGGCTTTGGCGCAGGCAACGAGGAGGAGCAGTAAAAGCAGAGCTCCAACCGGAAAAAGACTTTTCCTTTTAAATATCGACCTCAATTTCCGTTAATTCTCAGGGCCCGCAAGCCTGCGGACCCTGAGTCAAGTAAAAAGCCTAACTTTCTATGCTAATGGAATCAGGAAAGATCCGCCTCCCTCATTCTCTTCATTCCTTCGTCTATATCCTCGTCAGAACACGCGTAAGTGACCCTCACGTAACCCTCCCCCTGGCTGCCGAAGGCCGTACCGGCCACTACGGCAACCGCCGCGCGCTCAACAAGCCTGTCGGTGAACTCCTGGGAGGTAAGTCCCGTGCCCGAGATGTCGGCAAAAGCGTAGAACGCACCGTCGGGGGTATCGCAGGTTATGCCAGGGACGCTGTTTAGCCCGGCGACCATGCGGTCCCTTTTCTGCTCAAGCAGAACCAGCTTGTTCTCGACCCAGTCCTGCGGTCCGGTTAGAGCCGCGTGCGCCGCTTTCTGTATGAACGCCGCCACGTTTGTGATCGAGTCCTGAAGGAATATCGAGAGCTTCTCGATAACCGGCCTCGGAGCCACGGTCCAGCCTATTCTCCACCCTGTCATAGCCCATGTCTTCGAGAACGTGTCTATGCAGATCACCCTGTCGCGTATGCTCTCTATCGATGAAATCGAGAGATGCGGCTTTCCGAAGGTTACCTGGGAAAATATCTCGTCCGATATGATCATCACCTGGGGATGGCGCTCAAGCATACTGGCTATCTCCTGGGGGTTCTCCACCAAGTGGCCGTTTGGCCTCTGGGGAGTGTTTATGATCACGAGCTTGGTTTTCGGGGTGATGAGTTCTTCCAGCTTCTCAACGTCGAACTGCCAGTCGGGCTTTGTAAGCGGGGTGTGCTTTATCACCGCGTTTGCGTACTTGGCCCATACCTCATCGGGGGGATATCCCGGGTTCGGAAATATCACCTCGTCCCCGTCCTCAAGAAAGGTAAGAAGATTCATCGTAAGGGAGTGCTTAGCTCCCGCCGTCACTATGACCTCATCAGGCTCGGTGGGTCTTCCCCGCTCACCCATCTTTTCCGCTATGGCCTCCCGAAGCTCGGGAAGTCCCGGCCCTGGATCGTACCTTACGTAACCGTCTCTAAGCGCCTTCTCCGTAGCGTCAAGAACATGCTCCGGCGTATCGAAATCGGGTCCCTGATAATCACCCTTTTCAAAGTGAATGATCTTTTTCCCCGTTTTCCTCTCAAGCTCCCTCGCGACCCTCATGCTCGCCCACTGCTTGGGCGGAACAAAGTGCTGGGTGCGCGAACTGTATCCATATGATGACATAACTCCTCTCCTCCTTAAATTTTTTTCAAAAAGCTAAGAGTCCTTGTTTATCAGCAGTCCGGAAGCAAGCTGCGAGAAAACCGCGTCGGCCACCTCTCCCGCGTCCATCGAGAAATCGTGGTGAACCATTACCGCGCCCACGGCCCCGTAGAGCATGAGGGCGCGAAGCCTCGGATTCTGTCTCACGAAGCTTCCTTCGTCTATGCCTTTTTCTATTATTTTTTCGTAGAGCCTCACCCGCCGCATTCTCCACTTCTCCGTGAGCTCGAAGTGTTCCCTAAGAAGATGGGTCTCGTCGCGGCTCAGTATGCGAAGAACCTTCAGGTTCTGTCTGTAGAAAGTGAATATGGTAGCAAGCAGCTTGCGGAGCTTCAGGGGAGCGGGGTCTGAGTTCTCTATCTCCTTCTGCAAAAGAGCCTCTATGGCCTCGAAGCTTTCCTTGAGGATTTCGAGGTATAGATTCTCCTTTGAGGAGAAGTAGTTGTAGATGGTTCCCTTCGATACGCCTATCTCCTCGGCTATTTCCTCCATGGTGAGTTCGTGATAGCCCTTCTCGGAGAAAAGGTCGGTCGCGGTTTTTAGTATCTCGTCTCGGCGCCTGAATCTTCTGGATGTTTTTTCTCTTGACGTGCTTCTCTCGGGAACGCTCGTAGCTTGAACCATATTCCTCACCCACTGACTGACTCGTCAGTCAGATTAACAAGTCCCTAAAAAATTGTCAAGCAAAAATTTAGAGCCGTCATTAACGGGGTATTTCGAATTTTTGAAACACGGCGAAAATACCGATAGTGTTTTTTCCAGTGGAGTGGTTCTCGCTCTCAATACGGTTAACAGCACGGACAAGAGATAAAAATATGCGGCCGGAAAGGAAATTCAGGCATACGCGGGCAAGGATATGGAAAGCAAGAGGGTAAAGGCGGCTCTTATCTTCTGCGTGCTCTTCCTGCTGTGGATAGTTGCGAAGCCGTTTTTAAGCGAAGTTGACCCCGTAATAGTAAAAGACACCAGGGAGGAAATCCGTCTGGAAACCGGGGTACACGAATTGCATTCGGCCGAAGACCACGGCGGCATCTCCCAGTTGCCCGACGGGGTGCTCGGCTACGCAAGTCCATCACGTCTTGAGGAAATTGGGCGCAGCGATTTCGTGCCGCTTGATCGTGACTCGGGGGAATATCCCGGAGAGCAGAAGGTGGAAGTTCACAAAACGTCCGAGGGAAAAATCGTCGTAGTGCTCTACGTAAGCCAAGGAGACATGGCGCTGCTCGGAGATCCGGGCCGGGAAATGCCGATTTGCGTGCACGCCTGCCTCAAGAAGCATGGAAAATGCGACCGGCTCATCGGACTTCCTTTCTCCCGCGTGATCACATGACACAGCGAATCGGAAAAAGGAGAAGACAACGGGGCGGGGCTTGTTGAAATCAGGGTCCGCTGATTCCGATTCACGTTCCCCCTGACACCTGCTGAAAAATTCAGGAATGAACAGGAAAACGATAATAACCCCCGACCGCAAATACCGGTATCAGCTTTACAGAAAAACCGCAGACACCGATAAAAAAATCTGCTTTATAATGCTTAACCCCTCAACCGCGGATGAAAACCATGATGATCCCACCATCAGGCGCTGCATCTATTTTGCCCGCAGACTGGGATACGGAGATCTCTACGCGGTCAACCTCTACGCCTGGCGCGCGAGGGACCCCAGGGAACTAGGGAAACCACCGCACGAGAGCAGAATCGGTCCGGCAAATGACCACTTTATAAAACGTTGCGCCCGCGGCTGTGACTTGACCGTGGTCGCCTGGGGAGCGCTCAGAGGCCCAATGCGGCAATCGCGGGCCAAACTCGTAAACGGCTGGCTTCCGAACCCGAAGGCACTCGGACTTACAAAGGACGGACACCCGAGACACCCTCTCACTCTTCCGAGAGACTCCAGGCTTTCTGATTTTCCGGGATACGGATAAGTATCTCGTAAACCAGACTCCAACACCTCCGCCGCGACCGCCCCGTGGCAGACGAAAGCCCCCAAGGAGACCAAAATCTTTAAATTCACGAAAATTCCCTTACCATAATATCTCTAGATGAGAAGGATAATACTGTTTATTCTCGTGCTCGGGGTGATTCTCGCAGCGGGGGCTTATCTGTCTGAGAACATGTCGAGGCATGACGCTGAAAGGCCCGCTCCCAAGACCTCGGCGCTTGAGCCGCTTGCGGAGCATCTTTCAAGAGCAACTATCCCGGTTTCCGTCCCCATAGCTGCCGTGGGGGAAGCGCTTGAGCGCAAAACGCCGAAGCGGGAATCGGGCTTAAAGGAAAACGCTCTAGTAGGAAGATTCGCCCAAAACGAGTTAAGTTGGAATCTTGAACGCTCCGACCTCAGGGTATCGGGCCGAAGCGGAGCGCTGAACATAGCGACCAAGCTTAGTGGAGAGGCCCACGCAACGGGAACCTTTCAGTTGGCAAGGAAAATCGATTTCAGCACAAGTGGCGACGTATTTGCAAGCGTCTCCCTCACCGCAAGTCCGATCCTCAAGACCAACTGGCGCGTCTCCCCGAACCTCTCCGAGATAAAAATAGACATACAAAGGGCCAACATCCCGATAAAACGCATAGGAAATCTTGACGTAAGAGGACATATATTTCCCGCAGTTGAAACCACTGCCGAAGGGCTTCGCACGCAACTTAACCAAAGCGTGGCCCGAAGCAATCTCTTTGAGCAGGCGGCAAGAAAAGGCTGGAAGAGACTTTGCGGCTCAACACCGCTTGGAGAAAACTCTGATCTCTGGCTTGAAACAAGGCCTGTAGTCGCGCGCGCGGCGCAGATCCGCATCGGCCGCAAAGACATCCATACCACGATTGGAGTTGAAGTGAAAACGCGCATCCTGACAGAGCAGACTCAGCCCCGATGTCCCTTCCCGAAAACCCTGCTCCTAGAAAAGCCAAAACCTGGAGGCTTCGAAATCGTCATGCCTACCGTAATCGATTACGAAACCCTTGAGCAAACACTTGCCGAGGAAGTCGTCGGCAAGTCTCTGGGCAAAAACATCTCCATAGTCATAAAGGGAATCAGTATCCGTCCTTATGCAGAGATGCTTCTGCTTGAAACCACGGTGGCAGTGGAGACGGATTACCTCTCCGGCACGGCAGCGAAGGGAACCCTCTACATTATCGCTGAACCGAAACTCAACTCCAAGGCGCAGACCATAACGCTGGAAAACGTAGCTCTCGAAACTGATTCGCAAAACGTGCTTTTCTCAATTGCTGGAAAGGCCGCGGAACCCCTGCTTCTCGAAGCCGTCTCAAAGCGCCTTCCATTCGATCTCGGGCCTAAGCTTGAGGAACTCAGAGACGGTGCCGAGGATGCGATCTCTGCGCTTTCATCGGAGAATGTCTCAATTACGGGCAAAGTGCGCCGGGTGCGCATAACCCGCCTTGACGTGGGACCCGAGCACCTGCGCTTAGTTCTCACGGCAGAAGGCAGGGTTAGGGCAAGAGTGGAGGCGATTCCCTAGCGCATCTTTTCGCGTCCGGGAGTCCGGGGAAGATTCCGAAGGGGTGTTTTTCTGGTAGACTTTTCAGAGGAGAAAATCATATGAGTGTATGGGGGAAAATAATCGGCGGCGCGGCGGGCTTTGCTCTCGGCGGCCCTATCGGTGCACTGCTCGGCGCCATGGCGGGTCACGCGTTCGTGGATACCGGGGAGCGCCCGACCGACACGCGCTCGAGAAAACAGGTCGCTTTCACAGCCGGAGTTATAGTGCTGGCGGCCAAGATGGCCAAAGCTGACGGGGTAGTAAGAGAAGAGGAAATCCAGGCTTTCCGAAAGGTGTTTAATCCGATCCTGAGAAACGAGGTGAAAGAGGCTGAGGTCGCCCGTGTTTTCAATATCGCCAAGGAAGACTCGGAGGGCTTTGAGCCCTACGCACGGCAGCTCGCCGAGATGTTCAGGGGCAACCCCGCAGTGCTCGAGGAACTTCTAAATTGCCTGTTTCTCATCGCCAAGGCCGATAACGTCTACCATCCCAAGGAAAACGAGTATCTTGAGAGCGTGGCAGGAATATTCGGACTGAGCGAAGCGGCATTCAGGCGGATTCGTGCCGCACACGGCGTCGACAAGCCAGATCCGTACGAAGTCCTAGGAGTTGCGAGAGACATACCGGACGACGAACTTAAAAGTAAGTACCGCGAACTTGTCCGGGCGCACCATCCCGACACCCTGATCGCCCAAGGAGTACCCCAGGAGTTTGTCGACGCGGCGAACGAGAAGCTCTCGGTGATAAACGACGCCTACGACCGGATCGAGAAGGAGCGAAAGGCGGTCTGATACTCGCTCCGCGACCGGCTCCCGTGTAATACCCCGAAAGAAGTGTTATCCCATTGAGCGAACTGATTGCCCTTTGCTTCAGCGGCGGTAAGAACAGTGTCATGACGCTTCACCAAGGAAATAATAAAATTCATTTGATTATGGAATTAACTGGCTAGTTATTTGACTAATCTTATTTTATCACAGCATTATGACACCTATATTTGACAAAAAAGATTTTATAGTATTTAATGCTAAAAGCTGAATGATTAAACAGACTGAATCAAATGGCCGTTAATCTGTGGGGCAAGATATATTATAATGATACGTTCGCCGGCATCCTGTCTCAGGAGTCGGGAGGCAGATGCGTGTTCACCTATGACGAGAGCTATCTGCAAAGCACCCTCCCAGCTATCTCCTACACGCTGCCTCTCCAGGCTAAGCCTCACTTAAGCGAATACGGTCTGCATCCTTTTTTTGATAATCTTTGTGCGGAAGGATGGCTTAAGAATGCGCAGTCCCGCGCGCTCGGCCTCAAAAGAGACGACCGTTTCTCACTACTACTTGCCTTTGGCACAGACCTTGCCGGCGCGGTAAGCGTCATTGATCCAGAACCTGTCGGAGACATCAAAATTGATCACAGCGACCCGGAAAACATCGCGGCGCTTGCGGCTAGGGCATCGCTTTCCGGGGTTCAACCAAAACTAGGAGCAATAAAAGAAGGTCGCAGGTTCCGCCCGGTAAAACGCGGCGAGCGGGCAACTCATATCGCGAAGCTTCCCTCTCCCTCGCTGCCCGACATCCTTGAACTTGAATATATCACCACGCAGGCGTGCGGGGCGCTACTCAAAGGAGATGCCGTAGTGGAGATGACTCTGGCACCGCTTCAGGGGGTTTCGGAGCGGGCATTGTTCATCAAACGCTTTGACAGGACCGAAGACGGTACGCGTCTTCACTTCGAGGAGTTTAACCAACTTCTCGGCAAACGCTCAGAAGACAAGTACGAAGGATGCTACGAACATATGGCCGAGTTCATCATCCGAAACTCAGACATGTGCCTGCGGGCGGAATGCGATACCCTGTTTCGCCGCGTAATGGCCTGTATTCTCACCGGAAACACGGATGCGCATCTTAAAAACTTCGCTATGGAGCATACCGAAAGCGGACTTCGCCTCACCCCTTCCTACGATCTGCTCGCCGCCGCGTGCTACCCGCCATACCAGACGCTGGCACTCGGGATGGGAGGAGCGGAGAACTTGCGGATCGGCAATATCGGGCCAAAAAACATCGTCCGGCTGGGAAATCTGTTCGGCCTGCCCGCCGCGGCGGTCATGCTGGCAGCCTCTGATTTTGCCGGCCGTCTCGACAGGGCCCACGGCGCCGTAGACGCTCCGAAAAACATCAGTCGGAACATTAAGGACAAGCTGCATCAGCAGATGGAGAAACGATGGAACGGAATATTCGACTCAATTGGAAACTACTTGTCGAAGAGGCGATAAGGCGGCGCAAGGAACGGAGAATTTCCCAGCGCCGTCTGGCCGCTATAGCGGATGTAAGCCAGCCGACAGTCTCACGCTTTGAACAACAGAAAGACGGCATCCAGCTTTCAAGCGCAATTAAAATCCTCGATGTTCTGGGATTGGTGGAAAAATAAGGCTTGTATTTGCGGATCTGGATCCGCCCGACTCAGTTTGTCCGTGGAAGATGTCTGAACCTGGGTGATCGGCGAAGTATATCCGCAAGAGCTTTTCGTTCCTCCCAGTTAAGCTCGGATGCTATCTCGACTATAATTTCGAGAACCCGCCGCTTTTGCCTCTGGCGCTCAAGGAACATCTTATCCAGGCTCTCCCGGTAAGCTTCGGCATCGAACTGCTCCGCCTCGAGAATAGCGATTACCTCCCCGCTCAGCTGCCGTCTTGCTTTTTTCCTCTCCGCATCGGGAAGCGCAGTGCGCAGTTTTTCCTTAAGCTCGGCGCGCCTTGCTTCCGGAAGGGAAGATTCGTCGAGCAGGGTGATTATACGCTCGCCCCGCTTCACTTGGTGACGGTCACATCCCCGCCCAGCTGCGAAACCTATGAGAACAACTCCGAGGACAACCAACAACAGTACTAATAATCTGACCGGGTTTCTCATAACAATCCTTCCTCGTCGCCAAGCATCTGCTCGATAACGCTCTCGGGGGCCGCATGGGAATCCGCTCCGCCGTAGCTCATCACGCCCGCCAGAAACCCGACCGCAAGAAACAGGGCAAGGCAGAAAGCGGGAACGGGCGACCAGAATACCCTGAAAACCCACCTCAAGGCTCCCTGTCGCTGCGGGACAAGCGACGCCGCGCTTATTATTCTCCCGGCCAGGTCGCCGGGGACCGGGGGAACGTCGTACGTGCGCAACAACTCCTCAAGTTTCCTGTCTTTATCCATATGCCTTCTCAAAGATAACGGTCCATCTCCCGTCTGAGTGTCGCCTTGGCCCTCATTAGCAAAGAGCGAAGCGCCGAAACGCTCACCTTCATGATCCCGGCGGCGTCCTCATGCCTCAGTTCCTCATAGAAGCAGAGGATCAAAGCGGTTTTCTGCCTCGGAGGCAACCTCTTAATCTCCCTTGCAAGCAAGGCCTTCTCCTCACTCTCGGCAACCTTGCTTTCCGAGTCGGGGTTTTCATCTTTTGGTTCAAGAGATTCGGGGATCGTCGCCTCGCCGCGTTTTTTCCTGCTGTCAAGACAGAGATTCACCACCACCCGATAAAACCAAGTAGTGAACCTAGCTCCCCTTCGAGGATCCCATATATCCGGGGTCTCCCACAGCTTTATAAATGCTGCCTGCACTATGTCTTCTGCTTCCTCTCGCCTGGCAGTATAGCGGTAGGCGAGCCGGTAATATCTGTCGCTATGCCTCCTTACAAGCACGGCGAACGCCGCACGATCGCCTTCCCCTACGCGTTCAAGCAAGCTTTCATCGTCCGGTGACTCTTTTGCCATACGGTCTGTTCCCATTTAGCCGTGGCCGCAGAGCGCCACCGATCTTACTGCCGTTTCCGCGCTACTTGCCGTGGCACTGCCCGGAATCTTTTTTCTTCTCTTTGTATTTCTCTTTCTTGGCGACCCAGTAGTTCTTTACTTCTTCCTTGGTAATACTGCCGTTGCTGTCAGCGTCCATCTTGGCGAACTTTTTCTCTGCGTGGGACATAAACTCGGCCTTTGAGATAACGCCGTCAGAATTTGAGTCCTTTTTCTCAAACATTCTGTCCATTTTAGCGGACTTTCTGGGGCAATCTGCTTTCTTATCACAAGTTCCACAATCGGCTGCCGCAAATGTCGCTCCACCGAGGAACAGAACCGCCAATACGGAAAACATCAATACCTTTCTCATTACGCACCTCCATGTGATTTATGAGTTTAGAGTTAGTTTACAATTTTATACGATTGAGAGAGAAAAAGTGTTCGCAGCAAACAGGATGGTTCACTAAAAAAAACGAAAAGGCTGTCCTAGAATTAGAGGTTGCTTCTCTAGGTCTATTTGAGTTGATCCTCAGATTACATCAGACCAAGAACTTACTCGACAGTAATTCCAACCCCCTCAATTATTTTTTCAACCCTCTTCTCCCACGTGTACTCAGCCGCGTCCGAGCGAGCTCCTTCCGAAATCCGTACGCAAAGCTCTGAGTCAGCGAGGACGAGACCAAGCGCTCGAATAAACTCTCCCCCGTTATCAGGAGGAGTAACAACCGAGTCCTGCCCCGGCCTCAGTATCTCAAGAACTGACGGAACCCCCGTAGCAACAATGGGTTTCCCAGCGGCCATATACTCAAAAAGCTTAAGCGGAGAAGTAAACTTCCCGGCCTCCGTCCCATCCCTTATAGTTACCTTGGAGGAATAGGGCATGACCAAAACATCTGAGGCAAGAAGGTAAGAGGGCACCTCCCGTTGTCGCACAAATCCCTCTATCCTGAAATTGGCCGATCCCTCCTGCCTCGCCATCTCGCGCCAAAGCGCGTTGTCCCGTTCCCTGCCCCCGACAATGAGAAACTCAACCTCGGGCATCTGCGCCGCGGCGCGTACCAGTATCTCAAGCCCCCTTCCCCTGTAAGTGTTCCCACAGTAGCACACTATTTTTCTCTCGAGCGGAAGACCGAGATGCTCCCGAAGCGAGGAAATGTCGTGTTCTCCCTCAAACGCCTCCCGTTCGAAGCCGTTCGGCGCCACTATGGGATTTTGCCCCGTCATCCCCAGGCAGAAGTATATGTCGTGCAGCCCCCGAGAGTTAAAGGACATCCCGAGCAGATTTTTCGAACGGGAAAAAGAACCTATTATTGTTTCGGCCGCCCAGTTAACCGGAGGGTGGTGAGCGTCGTAGACCGTCGGAACCCCGAAAACCTTGGTTGCGAACCAGGCGAAGATAAGGTCCCTAGTGAGCACGAGATCAAAATTTTCTTTTTTTCCGCAAGCATAAAGAGAGCTTAAAAAACCATGTAGCGGCCGCCTGGCCAGCCCGCCTGAAAGCGCAATTGAGGTTACGCGGAAAGGAGTCTTAATGCCGTAATACGAAAAAAGCTTTTCCTTGTTAACCCGCCCCGGCAGGACGCATTCAACCTCGATTCCCAGGTTGGTCATCGCCTGGCACATCTTCAGCATGTGAACGGCGCTTGCCCCTTCTGTAAAAAGCGGGTGGCTTCCTACGTAAAGCGCTCTTAGTCCTTCGTATTTTTTCATCCAGATTTAAACCTTATTCATCTTCGGCTCGATTCATAACCCTGACTGACCATAGGAAAAGGGCTTGAGACAATTGCCCAGCAAACAGGAGTTACCTAGGAATACAGTCGACGGGCCGAAACCGTGGTTGCATCGTTATGTATTAAAACGCTGCACCTCCACCAACAGATACCTGAACTTTCCGTACTTCTCTTCGTTGAAAGTTGAGTAGTCTCGCCAGTTGAGTTCATAGGAACCCCTGAGACTTATGGATTCTTCTCTTCCTTTCTTAGTCCCCTCGGATGCCCGCTCGGACCACTCCATCTCACCCTTGATTACCCTTCCCTCATGAATTCTAAAGGCGCCATCCGTTCTGTTTTCCCATCCCCGCTGCGGCGATCCCCAATAGGACGGGTCGTTGGTCAGCAGAACCACGAAAGCAACCTCGGCAAGCCCTGAATGATTCACAACCCTCTCAAGTCTTCGGATATCCATTATAAAATCATA
This sequence comes from Thermodesulfobacteriota bacterium, assembly GCA_964291665.2. Taxonomy (GTDB): domain Bacteria; phylum Desulfobacterota_D; class UBA1144; order Nemesobacterales; family Nemesobacteraceae; genus Nemesobacter. The sequence continues at coordinate 626,917 of OZ219814.1, forward strand.
TCTTCTGATATCTTGGGCCGATTGATTGCGCAGCGCAAAGAGTTCGCCCTCCCGCTCCACCTTTAGCTCCCGAGTAAGGTATTTGAGTTCTATCGCTATACCAAGAGTAGTCTGAAGCCAGATATCCAAGTACATATTCTCGCTCTCAAATGGCTTAAACTCCAGACGAACCTGAGAGTCCGGCACCGTTTCATGAAGGTACCAACCTAGGGCAAGCTGAAAGTCCGCTTCCGAATGGAAAATCGGGCGACGTTCAGACATGCCTTTTATGTGATCGAGAAACTTGGGAAGAGTCATACTGTTGCCTGAAAAAAGACGCTATCTCCTCGCATTTCAGAAAACACATGGTAGACAGCAGGTACGAACTGTATAAGTAATATAGAATCGCTAGACTCGATTGCCTTGTGGGTGCGGAACTTAACAGTACCGAAAAGTGCTTGAACCCGAACCGGCGAAAATTGAAAACCGACGACCGACGATACCGCCACGGGCATGAAACTTCTTCTTTCCATGACGATGAAATATAACTGGTTTTACGGTTTGTCCGTGCAGAGTGGCAAATCCTTTACGAATTCAGTTTAAGATTCTCTTCATGCGGAAAAACAACCCAGCAATCAGTTAGAATTAGCCCCATGAATCCGCTTCTCTCGATCAATATCTCATACAGAGCGATAAGAAGCAATAAGGTAAGATCGTTTCTCACCACTCTGGGCATAATCATAGGCGTCGCGGCGGTGATCTCGCTTGTCTCAATAACCGGCGGCGCGAAGAACATGATAGAGGGACAGCTTGCGTCCCTCGGAGCTAACTCCCTAGCAGTAAAGAGCGGAAAAATTACAAAAAGCGGAAAAACCCTCCTCACCGGAAACGTAAAGCCGCTTACAAGAAAAGACGTGGAAGCTATAGGAAATCTTGAATCGATCAAATACGTCTCAGCGATATCCAACACGACCGCCAACGTGGTCTCGGGAAACAGAAACGTTTTTACCGCCGTGATAGGAACAGGAAAAGACTTCATATTCATAAACGACTGGTTTCCCGAAAGGGGAACGTTCTTCAATGAAATCGACGTACGGGGAGCGGCACTTGTCTGCGTGCTGGGAAAAACCGTGAAGGAAAACCTGTTCGGAAGCCAGAACCCCATAGGAAAAAGCGTAAGAATCGGCAAATACACCTACAGGGTTATCGGGGTGATGTCCCCGATCGGCCCAACTCCCAGCGGAAAAGACCAGGACGATATCGTCCTGCTTCCCTACACCTCCGTTCAGAAGAGGCTTGTCGGCACCAGGTCGCTTGACAGAATCACGATTTTCGTAGACCCCGCCTACGATCTGGCTCTCGCCCAGGGGGAAGTGGAAAAAGTTCTGCGGAGGCAGCATGGGATCAAAGGCGAAATGGAAGACGATTTTTCCGTAAGGACCCAACAGACGCAGATAAAAACCATAAAGAACGTCTCAAGAATCCTCACAGTGCTTCTTGGAAGCATAGCATCGATCTCGCTTGTTGTGGGAGGGATCGGGATAATGAACATAATGCTCGTCTCGGTAGGGGAAAGAACAAGGGAAATAGGCATCAGGCTCGCCGTGGGGGCTAAGGAGAAAAACATACTGGTCCAGTTTCTAATCGAATCCGTACTTCTTTCCCTTGTAGGTGGTGCGATAGGAACGGCGGCCGGAATACTGATCTCAAAAATAGCTTCGGCGATAACTGGCTGGCCTACCGAGATATCCGTGCTGTCCATAATCGTGGCTTTTCTGTTTTCTGCCCTTGTCGGGATAGTCTTCGGCATATACCCCGCCAAAAAAGCAGCGCAGCTAAATCCCATAGAAGCTCTTAGATACGAGTAAGCATGAACAAAGGCAAGTTCACCGTTCTCTTGTTATTGCTGTTGTTTGACCTAATTCTTATTGTTTCCATCTCGATTTTCTCTGATAATCCCAAAGAATATTTCAAAGAATTTAATTTATTCACATGGATTTCCTTCATAAAGCTTTTGATAATTTCATACCTCAGCTGGAACATTTACACGGAGAGGAAACCTCCCGGTGGAAATTTTAGCTTCAATAACGATCATTCAATCTGGTTCATTGTGGCTTGCGGATTTATTTTTTTAGCATTTGATGAATTGTTATCAATACATGAAAATGTGGACAAAGCGATCCATAAGATGCTCGACATGCCGGAAACAGGTCTTACAGACAGAATAGACGATGCGATAATTCTTATTTACGCTACGCTTGGAATCGCGGTACTTTACTCATATAAGAATGAGTTAATAAAATTTGCGAAATCCATACCCTACTTAGCGGTGGGTTTCTTGTTTTTATTTCTCAGAATCTCGATTGATTTTATAACTAACAGAGACGATGTAATTCCTAAAATAATTTCAGATGAAATACTTGTTTCAAAATTAGCCAGAGTCCTGCCTGTAATTGAAGGAGGCTCCAAGTTGCTTGCTGAAACATTCTTTATCTTTGTCTTTTACTCGTGCTTTATGCAAGTGAAATCTTCAAAAGCTGGGGCACAAGAGCAAAGCAAAGGAACTTAAGGAATCTGTGTAGGATTGTATATAATTCCCCATAATTTAGGTGTTACTGAAATCTTAAGACAAACAAGAATATCGCTATACGAGAATATAGAACATCAACACAATGAGGATCCAGTTGCTAGTTGCTTCCAAAAAACCCTGAATCCGGTATTTTGCTTCCAGATAAATTGCTCGTATTGCTGATCAAGGGTTCTTCATGATCCGGCCATTAAAAGAGAATTGGAATACTACCTCAATCTGCCTTTTCGGAGTTGGGTTTAAGATCAAGATAAAATGTGCGGCATAACAGGCATCTACAGTCCCGGAGCAACCGTCAGTTCGGTCGTGCTCTCGGCCATGACCGACACTCTCCGTCATAGGGGTCCCGACCACTCCGGCACCTACGTTAACCCAAACGGGACTGTAGGTCTCGGACACACGAGGCTCTCGATCATAGATCTCTCGGAGAGGGGAAACCAGCCCATGGCAAATGACAGCGGCGGGGTACAGGTAAGCTACAACGGCGAGATATACAACTACCAGGAGATCAGGGAAGAACTTCGGCAAAAGGGCCACGTCTTCAAAACCAATTCCGACACCGAAGTGCTGATCAGATCCTACGAGGAGTGGGGTATAGAGTGCCTGCATAAGTTCATAGGCATGTTCGCCCTTGCGATCTGGGACGAGCGGGAGAACAGACTTTTTCTTGCTAGGGACCGCGTGGGAATAAAGCCGCTTTACTACTACAGGGAAAACGGGCTTTTCCTTTTCGGCTCGGAACTAAAAGCCATAATGGAGCATCCGGGTTTTCAAAAAAGAATAAATCCCGACGGTCTTGCTCTTTTTCTCAGGTACAGCTACATAAGAAGCCCTCACACCATATTCGAGAACACGTTCAAGCTTGAACCCGGCCACTACCTCTGCCTGCAAAACGGGAAACTAGAAAAGCACAAGTACTGGGATATAACAGAATCCTATAACGCGAGGCCTTACGACATCGGAGAAGAAGAGGCCTGCGAGATGCTTGAGGAAACGATGCTCGATTCGCTTAGGTACAGACTGGTTTCAGACGTACCCGTAGGACTTTTCCTGAGCGGAGGCATAGATTCAAGCATAGTGGCCACGCTTCTTCAGAAAAACATCCCGACACCGCTTAAAACCTTCACCATAGGATTTGAGCAAGAAAAATACAATGAAGCCGTCTGGGCGAAAAAACTCGCGGAACATCTGGGAACCGAGCACACGGAATTCTACGTATCAGAAGATACTGTCCTTGAAACCATATCCGAGATCCCGTCGATATACGACGAGCCTTTCGCCGACACCTCATCGATACCGACATGCATACTTTCGAGACTCGCGAGAGAGCACGTAAAGGTTGTGATGTCGGGAGATGGGGGGGACGAGCTTTTCTGCGGATACAATTACTACCCAAAATCCGTGCGTCTTGCAGAGGCAGTCGGAAAGATGCCCGGGGCGGTGCGACGGGGGCTTAAAGCCGCGCTTTATGGTCTCAGTGTTGGAAGATTCGAGTCCGTCGGAAAAACGCTTGGATGTTCCTGGGTTACCAGTCGCACAAGAAATTACGAGAGAAACCGGGCCTCTCTACTAGGTATCATGGAGAGAGACATGGCGGAGATGTACAGGAGGAGGCTTGGAACCTGGGCTCCTGAGGACTTCGCGGACATATTCAAAGAGGACCCGGATTTTTGTGATAAGACATTTGAAACGGATTTTGCTGCCATACGTAGCGGAGAACTCTGGACGCAGATGCTTTACGCGGATTTTAAAGTATGGCTTCCGGACGACATACTGACTAAGGTGGACAGGGCGTCGATGAGCACGGGTCTTGAGGCAAGAGAACCGCTGCTTGATCACAGGGTCGTCGATTTTGCGGCCAGAATTCCCCTCGACCTTAAATACAGAAACGGGGAAAGCAAATACCTTCTTAAGAAAATACTCTCCAGACACATACCCACCGAGCTCTACGACCGCCCGAAAAAAGGATTCTCAAGCCCCGTGGATTCGTGGCTTAAAGGCAGGCTACGTCCGCTTGTGGAAAATTACCTAAGCCCCGAGGCGATAAGAAAAAGCGGGGTGTTTGACCCCGGGGAAATTTCTCGGTGGAAACAGAGGTTCTATGATTATTCTTCCCCCGGAGCCAGGCGGATCTGGAACCTGCTCATGTTCCAGATGTGGCATGAGAGGTGGCATTAGAAAGTGCCCGGTTGCGACAGGCGCGGGATGCGCAGGTAGTTTGAGCCAAGCCGCCGTCCTCTTGAATTCGCACCGTTTGAGTGTTATGTTCTGCGTGATTCTGATCTCCTTGACCGGAAAACCGACACGGGTCTCGACACAAAAGCCGACGGACCGGTTCATTCCTGCGGGTTTATGAAAGTTCTTGTCTACACCCATGAATTTCCGCCGTTTCAGGGTGGGCTAGCGACAACAAGCTACAAGCTTGCCAAGGGCTTCCAGCAGGCGGGAATAGATACTACCGTCCTTGCTCCGGGCTATTCGGAGCAAGACGCTAAGGTGGACAAGAATTTCGATTTTGCCGTTAGAAGAATGAACGGCCTCGCTAGAAACCATGGCGCCCCCTCCCCAGTAAAGGAGATTGCCGGGTGGCTTTCGCTTTCAAAGTATCTCTCCCGCAACGCTCCGGACACTGTGCTGCTGGTAACAAGAGAGGCTCACTTCGCAGGTGGGCTCGCGTCTCTTGATCCTGCCAAATACAGAATCATAGCAAGGGTGGCGGGTCGCGAGGCTAAGAAGTTTCTTCTTGGCAAACGATTTAAAAACAGGCTTCAGGCCAAATTCATGAACAGGCTCTACAGACGTGCCCACAGGATCATATGCCCGAGCGATTCGACAAGACAGATGTTCATCGAATCGGGAATCCCGGACTCAAGCCTGAAGGTGATACACAACGGCACACCTGGGAACCTTATCTCGCGTGAAACCGATAACGCAGCAGTGCAGCAACTCAGGGAAGAGTACAGCGTCGGACCTTCTGAGAAAATGATTCTTACCGTCTCAAGGCTTACCCAGGGGAAGGGGCAGGACAAGGTAATAGAGGCACTAGCCTCCGTACGGGAGAGGCACGAGAACTTCAAATACGTGATAGTTGGTGAGGGACGCTATGAAGAAACGCTTAGAGATCTTGCCGCGAGCAGGCGGCTCGCGGACAAGGTCGTTTTTACCGGTGCGGTGCGCCATGAGGAGACATGGAATTTCTATGATGCGTGCGACATTTTCGCAATGACGAACAGAACAATACCAAGCGAGGAGAATATTGAAGGACTCCCGAATGTTCTGATTGAGGCCGCTTCTAGGGGAAAACCCATAGTCACAGGTACCGACGGCGGCGGCAGCGAAGCCATTGAGCACGGAAAAAGCGGTTACGTTCTGGACGGAAACGACGTCGGGCAGATCGCGGAACACTTGACCGACCTTCTCTCAGACGAGAGCAAATGCAGGGAATTCGGTGCCAGGGGAAAGCGGAAAATGCTTGAGGAATTCACCGAAGAGGGAATGATCGATAGGTACCTTGAGGTAATCGGCTACCGTGGATGATATTAATCCGCCTCGGGGAATCGTCCAAGATACGAGCGGCTAAATTTCCGCGCCAAGTACACGGCCGCCAGAGAATGTGCGAATTCCACAATCAGGTAAGCGACACCGGCGCCGAGATATGAATACTCAGGAACCAGCAAAAACAGCAAAGCCACATACCCAAGCACCTTGAACGTGGTGACCGCGGTTCTAAGTCCCGGCCTTCCGATCGCAAGCAGCATCGGCGTTAGCCAGAATGTCCCACCTGCGAATAAAACGGCCACAGCAAGCACCCTCATGGTATCTGCGGCGGGCACATATTGGACACCGAAAACCAAATTTATGATTTGTTCGGTGAACAGAAGCACTATAATCAAAACGGGAATTATTAGTTTAAGCAGGCTTCTAAAGGAGAACTTGATGATCTCGGCGAACCTGTCGTACAGATTCGAAGTAGAAAAACTGACGAGTTTCGGAAAAATCACTTCATACAGAGGGTCAACAATTCTGTATATAACCTTGACTACAGACCTCGCAATTTTGTAAAGACCCGCTTCCCCGCTTCCGAAAAAGTAGCCTAGGATTAAAGCGGCCACATTCCCTTCATTGGCGATAGTAAGCGTGGCGTTAAAGCTGGTGTTAAGCAGAAACCAGATTATCTCCCTCATCCTGCTGAAGAGAAGCCCAATTTTTGAGGAAAGCCAAGTGTGAAGACCCTTGTCTCTCAGCATTCTGTTCACTACTACTTGGGTCAGCACGAACTCAAAGAAGGAAACCGCCACGTAGGCAACCAGCACGCCCTTTATCCCGTACCCCAGATACAGGGCCGCAAGCACGGAACCGAGCTTGAAAACCGCTTTTGCCGACTGCACGAAGACTATCGTCTTGAACCTGTCAAACACCCTGAAAAGCGCTTCCGACGTGGTGTTGACGCTTGCGACCACGAGGGTCAGGGAAAAAATCATAACCAAGTCGAAGCCGTCTTGAGATTTTATGAATATGTCGTTAGCCAATCCGGCAAGCAGGAGACAGACTCCGAAGGCCAGCAGTCCCGCCACGGCATCGACCGTGTAGGAGAACTTTATCATCGACAAGGCGCGTTCCGATTCTTTTTTCTCAAGAAACTCACCCACGTATTTCACTACGGATTCCCACACCCTGAAATCCACGAGCGCACTCACGATTCTAACGTAGGCTATGACAAGGGTAAGCAGGCCGAAGAGCTCAACACCGAGCACTCTCGCCAGAACAATCATTTCAACTACGTTAGCGGCGGAGGGAACGGACTTGGCAACAACGAGCCAAGACACGTTTTTCATGAATTCCTTTTTTTCAGCTCTGAGTTCACTCATGTTCCAGGAATGCGAAACCACTTTCCGTTGTCGGCGCACAGCAGACAGACAAACTGCCCAAGCGCCACTTCGGGCTCTTTACGAATCTCGATTTCCGCTTTTAAAAGCGGTGCCAGTTGCCCGGACAGTTTCTTTGTCTTTACCAAAAGTATTTTCGCAATTTTAAAACCGTCTTACGCAACAGAAGAAGTAAACTAATAGTAAACCTGACCCGATACATCTCCTTCAAGCGCGAAACGGCGTTAAAGGAAGAGAAAGTCCTGCTGTTTTAAAAGCCCCGGTGAGAACTCCCTTTGGATTAACATCCCGTATATAGTAAATTCTCTTCCCGATGATGGTCCTTTAAACACTTGTCGAGGAGTAATGCCTGCTTCCTTATTGCGTATCGCGTTTCTTCCTGCAAAGATATATGGAATGGCAACGGATCTTTCCGCGGATCTTAATTCTGGAGTCTCCGAGAACGGAATAATCGGACAACCGAAATGTTAAGAAGAATCTTTAAAATTCTTATACGTGCTCTGAGAATAGGTTTTTTCGGCGAGAAGAAAATGCCGAGTGTCCCCCTTGGCAGAGAGCATATGCAAAACTGCGAGCTTCTGCTTAACCGCTCGGAGATGCTTTCAAAACTGAAAAAAGGAGGTAAAGTCGCCGAAATCGGCGTGGCCCAAGGCGACTTCAGCGAATTGATCATCAAAATCACTGAACCCGGTTCGCTTCACCTAATTGACGTATGGAACTCCAGAACGTATAACGAAAGTCTTTTTAAAGAAGTAACCGCCAGATTCAGGGAACTGATTGATGAAGGACGCATCCTAATACACAGAAAGCTTTCAATCGACGCTTCGGGGGATTTTGAAGACAATTATTTTGACTGGGTATACATCGACACTACACACTCATACGATATGACCCGGGAGGAACTTGCGAGATACGCTCCGAAAATCAAACACAACGGAATAATAGCAGGACATGACTACACCATGGGGAGTTGGCATTCACTGTATAGGTACGGAGTTATCGAAGCTGTGCATGAATTCTGCGTAAAATACGGATGGGAGCTGGTTTACCTGACCGTGGAACCCATAGAGAACCAAAGCTTTGCCATAAGAAGAATCCAGAAGTGAGAAGTAGGGTGGAACCAAACTTAATAATTCACACTGTTTTGCGGAATCCGAAAATACTGACCGGCCCTCCGGCATACTCCATGTAGTCCCCGGTCCGAGAACTACTGCTTGATGTAAAGTCTGCACGTGTAATCAACTCGGTGCAGCCATACAAGGCTCTGCTGCTCAAAGAACTCATCGACAGCCTTCCTGGATCCCGCAAAGTGTCCATAATCATCGATTATAAGCACGCCGGCCTTCTCAAGACGAGGGAACAGAACCTCTAGTTCCACTTTCGTGCTCTCATACCAGTCCGTATCCAGCCTCAGAATTGAGATTTTCTCAGGCACGTTGTCTCTTACCAAAAGGGTATCTTCAACCTTTCCACTGATTAACTTAAGGTTGTCTGTGCCGACCTCCCTGCTGAAATTATTTGCTACTTCATCCCTTGCTGCGTAATTCCAGTCGTTTCCCCGGGCCGTACGATTTTCCAGCCACCTGTTTTTTACAAGCGAAAAACTTGCCAATTTGCGGTTATATACGGAGTAGTCATGCTCGGTTGGTTCACTCATTCCGGTAAAAGTATCGTAACCATATATTAATCTATTAAGATTCAGGCTTTTAAGCATCAAGCCGCAAAGTATCAGATTTCCTCCTCTCCACACTCCGCACTCAACTATGTCACCCTCTATATTGTTATTGGCTACCCATTCAACCGACTGTATAAGTGCCCACTGACGACTCCTCGGAGTCATAGTGTATTTTGAGCACGTGTCCATAATCTTAATGTGTTCGTCCGTAGCTTCGGGCGTAGACTCGCTTCTAGGAATACCGAAAAGATGGTTCTTGATTCTTTTTTTAATTTTTTTTAACACAAAAGCTCCCGAGAAACTTTGCAGAAAATACTGGTCTGATTATACACAAAAACATAAACAGTGTGACTGAGTTTAGACAAGACTATCCTAAACCGTTCCCATGAAGAAAAAAACCGCTTCGGGTTCAAGGACCAATGACCTGACCCGTTTCTACGCCGCACTGGAACGTCTGGAATCCGCCGTAGGCGGAAAACGTAGACTTTCCGTCTGCGACGGCAGGATGAATTGGCCAAAACGCGGAATTTACTTCTTTTTTGAAAACGGCGAATCGCGAAGGGATTCCGGCAATGGCTCGCGCGTGGTTCGGGTAGGAACGCAAGCACTGACTTCATCTTCAAAGGCTACCCTCTGGAAAAGGTTGCGTCAGCATCGCGGAGTTGCCAACACGGGTAACGGCAATCACAGAGGTTCTATTTTTCGTAAGTTGGTCGGACATGCTTTGATAGCGCGCCATCCCGAGTGCTACATCGAAACTTGGGGAAAAGGAGACTCAGCCTCCAGGAACATTCGTTATGCTGAGTCTGAACTCGAGAGGAGAGTAAGCGTGGCAATAGGCAGAATGCCGTTTCTCTGGCTTGAGGTTAATGACCCACCCGGTCCCGGAAGCCTTCGGGGATATATTGAAAGAAATGCTATCGCCTTACTGAGCAATTACAAGCGGTCATCCATCGACCTACCATCAGATGACTGGCTCGGGGGCTATTGTCCACGCGAGAAGGTAAACCACTCGGGTCTGTGGAACCAAATACATGTTGAAGAAAATCATGATCCCGGGTTTCTACTAGAGTTTGAAAATCTAATTGCCCGGCAGGTCGACAGTTGATCAAGTCAGATAGCTCCGCCCCGAAACCCGGTTATTATAGCCAAGGCATTTCCGCTACCCTCTGGGTCTGCATTCGTGCAATGGAAGAAATATTTGATGCAAGCAACGCTGATCGGATTTAGCGCAATCCTTATGTGGTCACTGCTGGCCCTTCTGACGGCCTCATCAGGAAAAGTGCCGCCCTTCCAGCTTGCTGCGATGTGTTTTTCGATCGCCGCCGCCATTGGACTGATCGCCCTTGCAGCAAGGCCGTCGGGTTTTCGCAATCTGCGCCAACCCTTGCACATATGGTGTCTCGGCGTCGGGGGGCTGTTCGGCTATCATTTTTTCTACTTCACCGCATTGCGCAACGCGCCGGCTGTCGAAGCGAGCTTGATCGGCTATCTCTGGCCCCTGCTGATTGTCGTCGGTTCAGCGTTCCTTCCCGGGGAGCGGCTCGGCTGGCACCACATAACAGGCGTACTGGCCGGTCTGGCGGGTACAGTGCTGATCGTTTCGAAAAACAGCCTTTCTTTTGATGACAGTTTTGCCTTCGGCTATAGCGCGGCGCTGCTTTCTGCTTTTACCTGGGCTGTATACTCACTTCTCTCACGGCGGTTCGGCGCGGTCCCGACCGACGTCGTCACCGGATTCTGCGCGATAACAGCCATTTTTTCGCTCATCTGCCATCTTGCGTTGGAACAGACGGTCTGGCCGCAGGGAACCGGACAGTGGCTAGCCGTCGCAGGCCTCGGATTGCTGCCGGTCGGCGGCGCCTTTTACGCATGGGACTTTGGCGTCAAACACGGCGATATCCGGGTCCTAGGCTCTGCAAGCTACGCAGCACCGCTGCTTTCAACCTTAATACTTGTCGCATCGGGTGTCGGCCAGGCCGACTGGCGCATCGCTCTTGCCTGTATTCTGATCACCGGGGGTGCCGTGGTGGCTGCCAAAGATCTGTTGTTTGCGCCAGCGCGTGGGGAAAAAGAGGTAGAGGAATGATGCGGAAACACGCGAAATTAAGGAAGAAAGCCCCCGTGCGGATGGTGCTCGTGGAAATGCAGAACAACAAAGGCCAAGGTGCAGGCAACCAGGATAATTCCGGTTAGGAGAACGGCGCGTCCCATCTTGGGCGGCGAGGCGGGACTGAAGGCGTCAGAAGCCTTTCTGACCGTCCACCAGTAAGCATCAATCTCGGATTCCGTGTACTCCCTCGATATATCCGCCAGGACCGATGCCAGATATTCATCGCTTCCGCGTCGCACTCCCGCAAGACCTGCGGCTATGGCTGTCTCGGTATTCTTCCAGAAATCGCTGATCGTTCTCTCGCACTGGGCCCGGACGTTTTTCTCGCTCAACCGCCGCACTACCTCGGCCGCAAGGTCTTTCTGCCAGGAATCGCCGCCCGACCCCTGATCGGGACGGCCGACCGCCGCGGTCGACACAAGCCCCAGGGTCACCGGCCCCCCGAGGGCCGCCGTAAGGGAAACGGTCCTTGTGGCATGATTCGCAAAGCAGAGAGAAAGCATATACGCATCGGCGGCTCCGGTAAGCACACTCTGTTCCATGTTGGCGGCTATGAGAGATCTAACGTAAAGCGACATCGCCCCCAGAGTCTCGGCGCCTCTCAGACCTTCAATGAATTTCGCCCGCGGATCAAAAGCGGACATCTGGTAATCGGGATCCTCTCTGCCGGGCAGAACATTTAGATTCCGCATTGACGGCTGGATTCTCTGCCACTCGGAAAGCACCTCTTCCACCTCGTCCGACATGGATTTGCCGCTTCGCTCCAAAACGCCCTCAAGCCTCAGCGAAAGCATCTGCGCGACGTAATTTCCGATTCCCTCCCGCGCCTCTTTTTCATCACTGAAGCCCTGCTCGATCAGGGACACCAAAAATTTCTCGGAAACTATTACCTCGAAATAACTATTCATAGCCTTGAGGTCGTCAGACTTTTTCATCTCGCAGGATTTCCCGAGATCCACGATGCGGTTGACTATTCTTGCCACTCCGCTTTTTCGGAACTGCTCAATATGCAGTTTTGTCTCCTCCGATCTCTCCTGCGCTTTTTTCATCGTGTACTGAAGGGCTTCCGATACGTCGATCGCGTTATGAAAAACCCTGTTTATGCGGTTAAGCGCCCGCTCTATGTCATCCTCGACAATCTGCTGATTGTTAAGGGCCAGGTACGCCGCTATAACGCTAATTCTTCTGACCGTCTGGCTCGCAAGATGCTCGTTCTCGCGCCAGAACGGCTGAACCCTGGCGCTAAGCTCCTCTTCGCCCGGAAGAGCGCTTATGAGATCGCATTCCTTGAGGAACTCAAAGGCCGTATTGTAGAGCTGGTTCTTTGCCCTTTTGATCGCCTCCTCAAAAACCGTACGGGCTTCCGCGAATTCGATATTGCCGCAGTGGGACTGCACGAAAAGCATGTGGTTTGTCACCTGGTGAGGCTTGAGCGGAGGACACCGGCGGATAAGGTTCGTAAGAAGTCCGAGATCGTTATGGCGTAAGAAGTGCGAATGGGGGGAGAGCAAAACGAAGGCGTCTGCGACCTCTGCGCTTCCAATCGTTTTTTCCCCGTCAGAGCCGTAAACATCCCCCGGGGTATCCATAAGCCACACGTGGCGACAGATGTCCGCCCCGCAGAAAACCACGGCAAAATGTGCGTCGCCCCCACGGGAGAGAAGTTCCGTGCCCCCCTGCTCAAGCAGGTTCTGCGCAACGTGATCGGGATCGTGAATCATGTGGGGACTGAATCCTTTTTTGAAAAGGGCGACCTTGGCAAAGAGAGAGGGCGGCCTGTATTCGGAGTGCCCGACAAGGGCAACCAAGCGCGTGGTAGGACTTTCCCCAGTCGGCAGAAGATCCTCGCCGATAACGGTATTTATGAGAGTCGATTTGCCCGATCCCGAGTTGCCGAAAAAACCTATGACCGATTTTCTCTTCAGGTTCGCAAACAGCCGCTCGGTCTCGTCGAACGTTTCAAGCAGCCTAAGTGACGTCAGAAGGCCGGGGGGTACAGACGCTATCTTCGATTTAAGATCGACAACCCTGTCAAACCCGTCGGAAAGGCGCTCGGAAACCTTGTTCTTTTTTCCAAGGGGGATAGAATTTCACCTTCCTCGTTCGTAAATAAGTTTAATTACTCATTTTTACCGTATATCACGGAAAAAACAACCCCGTTTGTCTGGATAAACAGTCGTTTCTATCAACTTCCACAAGACGATAGTTCACTGCTCCCTTGTCCAAAGCGAATCAGAGTATATATTTCAAGTACAGATGAACAAACTGCTGGAAAGCTTCATAAGGCACCTCTCGGACGAAAGAAACTACTCGGAGCACACCGTAAAGGCCTACAGGGGCGATCTTGAGAATTTCCGGGATTTTCTCTTAAAAGAGGAGAAAAGGATCGAGGACACAGACATAGCTACCATAAACGCCTATGTCCTAACCCTCTACGGAAAAAACTCCCCTTCCTCCGTAGAGAGAAAAGTATCGGCGATAAGATCCTTTTTCTCGTACCTGGTAAGAAAAGGCCTCGCGACGCAGAATCCCGCAAAGCTTGTGCGCACCCCGAAAAAGGAAAAGCACCTTCCCGTGTTTTTAAGCGTGGACGAGGTGTTCAATCTCGTCGACGTAAAGGATTCTGAGAAAAATCCGCTTCGCGTGCGCGACAGGGCGATTCTCGAGCTTCTTTACTCAAGCGGTCTCCGGGTAAGCGAACTCGCCGGGGCCACGCTCGCCGACCTCAGCATGGGAGAGGCAATAATAAGGGTTCGCGGAAAGGGAAACAAGGAGAGGATCGTTCCCGTGGGATCAAAGGCGCTCTCCGCCCTCGGTGAGTACCTTGACAGAAGGAAAGAGCTTAAACCCGCATCCGACCATATATTCCTTAACTCCCGGGGAGGCGGAATAACCACGAGAAGCCTGGCGCGGATAATAAAGAAGTATGGCCTGGTATCGGGGATATCGAAAAACGTGAGTCCCCACGTGCTTAGACACTCGTTCGCCACCCACCTGCTTGCGGGCGGCGCGGACCTTCGGGCGATCCAGGAAATGCTCGGCCACGCGAGTCTCTCGACCACCCAGAGATACACTCATCTCTCGATCGAGCGGATAATGGAAGTGTACGACAAGACTCACCCGAACGCCTAGCGGCATCGGAAGGAAAAGATTATGAGCCAGTTTCACGGAACTACGATACTATGCGTTAAAAAAGACGGCCGGGTGGCCCTCGGGGGCGACGGCCAGGTGACAATGGGGGCCACGGCGGTAAAGCATAACGCGAACAAGATAAGAAAGATGTACGGCGGGAAGATCTGCGCCGGATTCGCGGGCTCAACCGCGGACGCCATGACGCTTTTTGACAAGTTCGAGGGAAAACTCGAGGAATTCCGGGGAAGCCTCAAGCGAGCCGCGGTCGAACTTGCGAAGGAATGGAGAACCGACAGGATACTCAGAAGGCTCGAGGCACTGCTGATCGTCGCTAACTCTGAGACCATGCTCATAATCTCTGGAAGCGGAGACGTAATAGAGCCCGACGACAGCGTGATAGCAATAGGCTCGGGAGGTCCCTTCGCACAGGCAGCCGCTTTGGCGCTTGCCAAGCACTCGGAGCTTTCCGCCCCGGAGATAGTCGAGCGCTCACTTGAGATCGCGGCCGGAATCTGCATTTACACAAACAGCCACATATCGACAGAGGAAATAGATTAAATGTCCCAGGAATCCTACCTCACCCCAAGGGAAATAGTATCGGAACTAGACAAGTACATAGTCGGGCAGAACATGGCCAAAAGGGCCGTGGGAGTAGCGCTCAGGAACAGGTGGAGAAGGCAGAAGGTATCGCCCGAGCTTCGCGATGAGATATCCCCCAAGAATATACTTATGATGGGACCCACCGGCGTGGGAAAAACCGAGATAGCCCGGCGCCTGGCCAGGCTCGCCCAGGCCCCCTTCGTAAAGGTCGAGGCGTCAAAGTTCACGGAAGTCGGCTATGTGGGCCGGGACGTTGAGTCAATGATACGGGACCTAACCGAGATAGCAGTCAACATGGTAACAGAAGAGGAGACCCTTTCGGTTAACACCAGGGCCAGAGAGCTTGCCGAGGACAAGCTCATTGATCTGCTTGTCCCGACGCGTCCCGTCACCGAGGCGGAGGGAGACATGGACGAGGCCAGGAAAAAAATGAACGAGACCAAAAAGAAGATGAGAAAGCTTCTTTGGGACGGAAAGCTCGACGACAGGGAAGTCGAGATAGAGATAACGGCGAGGAGCCTTCCCATACAGGTATTCAGCCAAGCGGGAGTCGAAGAGATGGACCCCGGCATCTCCGAGATGATCGGCAGCCTCATGCCTAAAAAATCGAAGGTAAGGAAAGTCAAGGTGCCTGAAGCCATGGATATCCTCACCGAGGAAGAAGCCCGAAAACTGATAGATATGGACAAGGTAACACAGCTAGCTCTCGAAAGAACCGAGAACTCGGGGATAATCTTCATAGACGAGATAGACAAGGTCGCCGGAAAAAACGGCGTCTCGGGCCCTGATGTTTCAAGGGAAGGAGTGCAGAGAGACCTTCTCCCCATAATCGAGGGAAGCAGCGTCACCACGAAGCACGGGATGGTTAGGACCGACCACATACTCTTCATCGGAGCCGGGGCGTTTCACGTCTCAAAACCTTCCGACCTCATACCCGAACTCCAGGGACGGTTCCCCATAAGGGTTGAGCTTGAAGCACTCACCAAGGACGACTTCATACGAATCCTCACCGAGCCCAAAAACGCACTCATAAAACAGTACACCGAGCTTATGAGGACCGAGGACATAAAACTCTCTTTCACCGACGAGGCGATAGAGAAAATAGCTGAGACCGCGGCCGAAGTTAACAGTTCCACCGAGAACATAGGGGCAAGGAGACTTCACACCGTTCTTGAGAAGCTGCTTGACGAGATTTCCTTTAACGCTCCCGACATGAAAGAGAAGAAATTCACCATAGACAAAAGCTATGTTGAGGAGAAAATAGCCGACATCGTCAAGGACAGGGACCTCAGCAGGTACATACTCTAGGAAGCTTTTGCATAACCTTACCTTTTAGTTAAATTTTTCGAAAAACTCCTTGGAGCCAAGATGAACTTCAAAAACTACGACACGGAAGGCTTTTACGACGAGGTATTCAAGGATAATGCCACCCCACATGAGTGGACCCGCTTTTTAACCGACAGGATAGAAAGCCTCTCAGGCGGAGAGCTGATCGAGAGGCAGAAAGCGGCCGAGATGAACCTGTTCGAGATGGGGGTCACCTTCACCCTTTACTCGGAAAAAAAGAAGAGCTCCGAGGAGAACATTTTCCCTTTCGACATAATTCCGAGGATAGTTTCCGCCGAGGACTGGGAACTCATAGAAAGGGGCCTCAAGCAAAGAATCCACGCGCTTAACCTTTTCATAGACGACATATACAACGACCGGAAAATTCTTAGGGACAAGGTAGTTCCCAAGGAACTCATCCTCTCAAGCAGGGAGTTTCGCCTTGACTGCGTCGGTTTTTCCCCGCCGAAGAAGATCTGGTGCCACATTACGGGAACGGACCTTATAAGACATTCGGACGGAAACTTCTACATCCTCGAAGACAACCTTCGCTCCCCCTCCGGCGTCTCCTATGTGCTTGAGAACCGCGAGCTTCTGAAGCGCACGTTTCCCAAGGTGTTCGGCACCGTTGAGATAATGCCCATAAGCGATTACGGGCTCCACCTCCATGATACCCTCCAGTACCTGCTCTCTGACAGAACGGCCAATCCCAAGGTGGTGCTCCTTACCCCGGGGATCTATAACTCGGCTTACTTCGAGCACTCGTTTCTGGCAAAGGAGATGGGAATAGAGCTCGTCGAGGGGAGGGATCTTGTCGTGGTAGAGAATTTCGTTTACCTGAAGACCACCAAGGGGCTTGAAAAAGTGGACGTCATATACAGAAGGATAGACGACAACTTCCTTGACCCCCAAGTGTTCCGCCCGGATTCGGTGCTTGGAGTTCCGGGGCTTTTCAGCGCGTACAAGGCCGGAAACGTCGCCATAGCCAACGCCCCCGGAGGAGGAGTGGCCGACGACAAGATAATATACGCCTATGTTGAGAAGATAATAAAGTACTATCTGGGGGAAGATCCCATAATCCCGAACGTGCCGACGTATATATGCGAGGAGGATGAGGCCAGGAAATACGTGCTCGACAACATAGAGAAACTGGTTGTAAAGCCCGCGAACGAATCCGGAGGATACGGAATAGTGTTCGGGCCCAAGGCGACGAAAGAGGAACTAGCCCAGGCCAAAAAAGACATAAAGGCGGACCCCAGAAACTACATAGCCCAGAAGACCATGTCCCTCTCCCGGGCCCCCGTGATAGTGGACGACCACTTCGAGGGACGCCATGTCGATCTGAGGCCCTTCATTCTCTACGGAAAAGAAATATTCGTCCTGCCCGGAGGCCTGACCAGGGTGGCGCTGCGCAAAGGCTCAATGATAGTTAATTCGTCCCAAGGAGGAGGAAGCAAGGACACCTGGGTGCTCGCTCCCGCAAAGAACTCCGAGGGCAGAGGAGACAGAAAATCCTAAGTCGCGTCGCAGAATCTATATACTGGATGAGCCGCTACGCCGAGCGCGCCGGGAACACCGCGAGGCTCATAAGCGTAAACTTAGGCCTCGCCATTGACACCCACGACTCCGTCGAGCAGGAGTGGGATCCCATAGTAAAGGTTACAGGGGACATGGAGCTCTTCAGGAGCCTTTATGACAGCACCACCCGGGAGAACGTAATAAACTTCATGGTCCTTGACCGAAACAACCCGAACTCCATCATCTCTTGCGTTAACTGCGCGCGGGAGAACGCAAGTTCCGTGAGGGAGATAATCTCCTCTGAGATGTGGCTCCTAATAAACCGCTTCTACCACAGGCTGAACAGCGAGGATGCCAAGCAGAAACTGCTTGACAATCCCGGCAAGTTCTGCGAAGTGGCAAAAGTGCAGAGCCTCCTTTTCCACGGGTCCGGGTACATAAGCATATCCCACGGCGAGGCATGGCATTTCTCGGAACTCGGAAAGCAGATGGAACGGGCCGACAACACTTCCAGGATCCTCGACGTCAAGTACTACACCCTGCTTCCCAAGGCGGAGCTCGTGGGAACATCGATAGACAACATGCAGTGGATAGCCCTTCTTAAGTCAACAAGCGCCCTTGAGACCTACAAGGCGAAGCACCAGCAGATATCCATAGGCAACGTGCTTGATTTTCTCATCCTTGATAATCAGTTTCCCCGTTCGATAATCTACTGCATCACGCAGGCCGACGAGTCGCTTCACTGCATATCCAACAGCCCGGCCGGCTCCTATAACAACGAAACCGAAAAAGAGATGGGAAGACTCCTGTCTGACCTTCGGTTCATAAGCGTCGGGGAGATAATACAGCGCGGAATGCACCAGTACCTAAGCAGTTTCCAGTCCCACATAAACGAGGTCGGAAACCGCATATACGACGATTACTTCAGCTACGGCATAACAGACAGCGTCCTTCGGGACTTTGAGGATATCTGAGAAGGAGAAAACAGATGACTTTCTGCGTGGGAATGAGACTTAAGGAAGGAATAATCGGGCTTGCCGATAACCTCATAATAACGGGAAACGAGGCCATACGGGCAAAGAAAGTCACCACCCACAGGGCCGGGGACAGCTCGTTTTTCCTTATGACCTCTGGGCTTCGCTCGGCAAGAGACAAGACTATCACCTATCTTGACGAGGCCCTTGAGCACTCACAGGAATCCCTTGACCGCCTCTACAAGGCAGTGAACATTTTCTCAAGGGAGCTTCGGAGGGTAAAAGAGGAAGACGGAGAGGCGCTTTCCGAATCGGGATTTGCCTTCAACATATACTCCATAATAGGAGGTCAGTTCGAAAACGACCCCGAGCCCCAGCTTTTCCTCGTCTATCCCCAGGGAAACTGGATCAACGTGGGGACCACCTCCCCCTACGTTATAATAGGCGAGTCGAAATACGGAAAACCGATAATAAAAAGAACCCTTACCTACGACACGAGCCTCGATACGGCGCTTCGCATCGCGTACCTCGCGTTTGATTCAAGCCGCATAAACGCCATAGACGTAGATTTTCCGATAGACATAATAGTTTACAGAAGCAATTCTTTCTCCCTCGAGCAGTACAGGTTCAGCGAAAACGAACTGGCGGATATATCCGATTGGTGGCAGGAGAGGCTCAGGAAGTCGGCCGAAGAAATGCCCGCCGAATGGGTAAAGAAAATTCTTAACAGAAGCCCGAAAAGTGCTGCTTAGCATAGATCACAACACGACTTATTCCTACGGAAAAAAAGTGGTCCTGGCCCCTCACACCGTGAGGCTTCGCCCGAGAGACGGCGGGGGGCAGATGACTCATATGTTCTCGCTCAGGACGGATCCCCCCGAAGCGGGAAGAAGCGTGAATTCGGACCTTGACGGAAACACTACCGTTACCCTATGGTTTACGGGCGAGTTCGACAGTCTCACAATCGATACCAGTTGCGTCGTCGAGACGCTTCGGGAAAACCCCTTTGACTTCATAGTTTCCGACGTAAGATTCCTTGATCTGCCGATGGAGTACCCCCGCGAGCAGAAGGCAGCCCTTCGCCCGTACCTGGCAGTGACCAAAAAAACAGCCCTGGCGGTCTCGCCGCTTCGCGAAACGATCCTCTCGCAGACCATGGGAAAAACCACGGATTTTATTCTCTCGCTCTGCGAACACATACACGAGAACTTTCCCCACGTCGCAAGGGAGCAGGGTGGCCCCTGGTCCGCGGAGAGAACCCTCAGGGAAAAAAGGGGGTCCTGCAGGGACATCGTGGAGCTTTTCGCAGCCGTCTGCCGTTCGACCGGCCTTGCGTGCAGGCACGTAAGCGGCTATGCGCTCAGCAAAAGAAGAAAAAAAGGAGACGAGCTTCACGCTTGGGCCGAAGTCTACATACCGGGGGGAGGATGGAGAGGCTATGATCCCTCTTCGGGTCTCGCGGTCGCAGACCGCCACGTCGCGGTCGCAAGCGGCGCCACCCACGGTCTCATCGCCCCCGTTTCGGGGAGCTTCTACGGAGACGGAACCGAAGTCGAACTCCAGTTCCGCGTAAAGGTAAGAGAAACGGGAAAACGGCAAAGAGAAGCCTTGGGGCTTCTCTAAAATTTCCAAAAACGCCTCTGCGCTACGAGCGCACCTTAAAAAAACCGTGCGGCGAGAGTTTAATTTATGCTATAATCACTTTTTTAGGTAGGGACGGTCCAAAAAGCCGTCCTGCGGCAACTTTGAGAGCACAGTCTATTCTTGGAAAATACCATAAGGGGGTTATCGACATGACTGGCGGAACATCAGGATTCGGGTTGAGAAAATTTCTGGGCGCAGTTGCGATGGGAGCGATTTTGATGCTTCTCAGCACAAGCCCCACAAAAGCTCAGGACGCATTCGGCGTAAGCAGTGTGCTTCTTGAAAAGATAACTGTCACGGCGCGAAAACGGGAGGAGCCGATTCAGAACGTTCCGCTCTCTGTGACGCATTTCAGCTCCGAAGAGATCGACGCCCTTAAGGTAAGGAACCTTGAAAGTCTCGCCGTAAAGATGCCCAACGTCGCGCTTGACGACATCGGCACCGTTGGAGGAATCGCCAACTTTTCCATTCGCGGACTCGGGATAAACAGTTCCATACCGTCCGTTGACCCGACCGTGGGAGTGTTCGTAGACGGCGTGTATTTCGGGGCCAACATCGGCGGCGCCCTGTTCGACACGCTTGATATCGAGAGCATCGAGGTGCTTAGAGGTCCGCAGGGAACGCTTTTCGGGCGTAACGTGACCGGGGGCGCGATACTCATCAACACGAAGAAACCCGGAGACACTCTGGAAATGTCCTTCCGCACCTCTTTTGAGGGGGGAGGAGAGAGTCTCAACAGCTACTACATGGGCACGGTGGGAGGCCCTCTGGGCGAAACCGTCAGCGCCAGGATAACCGCGTACACAAACCAGGATAACGGCTGGTTCAAGAACCTCCACACCGGCAAAGCTTTCGGAGATTTAGATGTCCGAATGGTACGGCCGGTGCTTGTCTGGGAACCCACAAACGACCTGAGCCTGGTACTCCGATACCAGTACGATAGCATCGACGGCGACGGCCCCGCGGCACAGAACCACACAAACGGACGCGGCGCCTCAAACTCGGCGGCTAACTTTGACCGCGAGAGCCACGACTTCAGCATCAATAATGAAGGTAAAAGAGAAAACGAAGCTCATTTTTTCGCCGCCCAGGCGGACTGGGACGTGGGTTTCGGCAACGGCACAATAACAAACATTTTCGGCTGGCGCGATTCAGAAACCTTCTCGGCAGTTGATCTCGACGCCTCGCCGCTTGAACTCATCAGTGCGCAGGCATGGAGCAATTACAGGCAGTGGAGTAACGAACTGCGTTACACGGGCAGGTTTTTTGAAAAACTCCATGCGACTACTGGAGTTTACTACTTCAGAAATAAGATCAACTACCACGAGCACCGTTCTCTGCTTACCGACGCTATTGCGGCATCGGGTCTTCCCTTCCCACCAGGGACGGATGTGTCCCAGTTCGGAGGCGGAAACTACGACGTTGAAACTCTGGGCCTCTTCCTCTCTCTGGACTATGATCTCACAAGCCAGTTGACACTCACCGCGGGTACGCGATACACGCGTGACAAAAGAGAGGGCGAAATAGCTTTGATTCCCACCAGCAATCCCCTTGCGCCGCTACCGTCTTGCAATATCGTTGAAGGCCCCGCCTGCGAGTTTGATTTCATAGATGAGGAGACATGGCACAGCTGGTCACCCAAGCTCGGCGCCACTTATTACATAAGCGGCGAAGCCAACGTTTACGGACACTGGACCAGAGGATTTCGCTCCGGAGGCTATAACCTTCGCAACCTCTCGCCCGACCACTCCCCGGGACCGTATGATGAAGAGACGATCGACAGCTTCGAGGCCGGATTCAAGGTCACAAAAGACCGCGGCCGTCTATACGGAGCAGCCTTCTACAGCATGATTGATGACACGCAAAGGGAAATTAACTTTCCCGATCCAGCACTCGGTATAGTTCAGTTGATCGACAACACCGCCGATGTCGAGACCTACGGCTTTGAGCTTGACGGCCTGTTCGCCATTGCGGAGAACCTGTCCCTGATCGGCTCCGTGGGATACGTAAACCCCGAGTACACCAAGGTAAAACATGACCTGAACCTAGACGGCAGGATTGACGAAAAAGATGGAGCCCTTGAACTTCCCCGCGCCGCGAAGTGGACTTACAGCGTGGGACTCACCCACGACACGGGAGCGACCAGCTGGGGGCGGATGACGTCCCGAATAAGCTACGCTTATCGTGACAAGTCATACTTCACCGATGACAACAGGGGCTATATCCTGGAGCAGAACATACTTGACGCCGGGATTGACATCATTCCCGCAAACGGCCGCTTCTCAATCGGCCTTTACGGCAAGAATCTGCTTAACGAAGTCAAGCATGGAGGTGACAGCCAGTTGCCCACCACGTTGGGCGCTCCACCTCTGTCGGCACCTCTTGGCGGCACGTTCTCGCCGCTTGCAAAAGGCAGGATCTTCGGAGTTCAGCTGACCTACCGGCACAAGAGCTGACGGACCGGCAATTGTGCCCCAAGACGGTTATGAGTAGTCGCAGTCGCGGTGGCTGAAACGAGAATTCCCAGGCGGAAATCCCTTCTTCACCCCCTGAGGCGTTTTTGCGTCTTCAGGAGATTTTTTGATCCCGGATACTGCTGTTTTCCTTTCAGCCCCGAAACCCAAATTCTCATATATGATTATCCTTGAGTATTGTAATAAAAACCCCGGTTGCTATATAATGTTTTTTTTCGCGGAAAGGAGTTTTTCATGAACAGTTCAGCCCAAAGGGCGGAAATACTGGTCGAGGCCCTCCCCTACATAGAGGCGTTTCACGGCAAAACCGTCGTGGTCAAATACGGCGGAAGCGTAGCCAGTGCGGACCTTTCGAATTTCGTGCGCGACCTCATGCTGATGAAATACGTTGGCATAAAACCGGTAGTGGTGCACGGAGGCGGTCCCCAGATCCAGGAGCATCTCGACACTATGGGAATAAAATCCGAGTTCATAGCCGGACTCCGCGTTACCAACAGGCAGGTAATGGAAGTGGTCGAGATGGTGCTTGTCGGAAAGATAAACCAGCAGATCGTAACTTCGATAAACCGTCACCAGATGGAGACGGTGGGACTATCGGGCAAGGAAGGAAAGCTTATAAAGGCTAAAAAATTCGACCTTCACAAATTTGCCGCCGAACACCGTATAGATATTCCCGAGGACGCAGATCTCGGCTACGTGGGCGAAGTTCAGGAAGTAAACCCCGAGGTAATCAGGGTGTTTGAAAGCAAGGGGATAATTCCAATTATAGCTCCCATAGGGTGGGGGGAGGACGGAACCACCTACAACATAAATGCGGACCACGTGGCGGGGAAAGTAGCGGGAGCGCTTTGCGCCGCAAAACTTATACTGCTGACAAACGTGGACGGCATCCTGGACAAGAAAGAAAAGCTCATATCCTCCGTGACGAAAAAGCAGGTCACAAACCTTATCCGCAACGGAACGATAAACAGCGGAATGATTCCGAAGGTGATGTGCGCGCTTGAGGCCCTGGAAGAAGGGGTCGGCAAGGTGCACATAATAAACGGGGGAGTAAAAAGGGCTTTGATACTCGAGCTTCTTACCGATTCCGGAATAGGAACGGAGATAACCCTTTGAGGGATGGGGAAATGGAAGATCCGCGGGAAAAATACCTGATGGAGACTTACAGCCGTCTTCCCATAACGATGCGGAAGGGAAGAGGCTCATGGCTCTGGGACACGGAAGGGAAAAAATATCTTGACTACACAACCGGAATAGCCGTTAACAACCTCGGGCACTGTCACCCCAGTATCACGGACGCCATAACATCTCAGGCCGCCACTCTGGTCCACACCTCAAACCTTTTTAACATAGAAAACCAGAGCGCACTCGCAGAGATGCTCGTTTCAAACTCGTTTGCGGACAGGGTGTTTTTCTGCAACAGCGGAACTGAAGCCGTGGAAGGCTCAATAAAGCTCGCTAGGAAATGGGGAGCACAAAACGGCGGAAAATTCGCGATCATCTCAACCGAAGGAGCGTTTCACGGAAGGACTTTCGGGGCACTCAGCGCCACGGAATCTGAAAAATACAGGGAGGGATTCTCTCCTTTTCTCGAGGGATTTCACTTCGCTCCTTACGGAGACCCAGACGCAATCGCCCGCCTGGCTGCAGAGACAGATCCCTGCGCGGTTATTCTTGAGCCTGTACAGGGAGAAAACGGAGTTATCGTTCCACCCGCTGGATACCTAAGCCAGGTAAGTGAGATCTGCGGGGAGAATGACATGCTGCTCATACTCGATGAGATCCAAGTCGGGATGGGAAGGACGGGAAAACTGTTTGCCTACGAGCACGAGGACGTAAGGCCCGACATAGTGGCACTCGCAAAGGCTCTTGGCGGCGGGGTGCCGTGCGGAGCAGTTCTGGCTACGGAGGAGGTGGCTAAGCACTTCACTCCCGGGGCGCACGGAAGCACTTTCGGTGGAAATCCCCTGGCCGCGGGGGCAGCCTGCGCCGCGATGGAAACGATACTTGGAGAAGACCTGGCCGAAGAGGCTGGAAGGCTCGGAGACTATTTTCTGGACAAGCTTGAAGATGTCCGGAAAAAATATCCCGAGCATATAAGAGAGGTAAGGGGAAAGGGGCTCATAATCGGGGTTGAGTTCTCAGACGGGACTTTCGCACGGGACTGTTTTTCGGTTTCGGTTAAAAACGGGCTTCTAGTTATACTTACCGTCGAGCGTGTGTTTCGGATTCTTCCTCCGCTTAACACGAACGAGGAAGAGATTGACTTTGCCGTCTCTGTAATAACGAAATCCATCGAGGAGGTAGTTTCTAGTGGGTAGGAATCTTCTTGCCGTCTCGGACTTTGAGAAAAACGAGATCAGGGAAATAATCCGCCGCACTGGCGAACTAAAGGAACTGAAAAAGCAGGGCGAAAGCCCAAGAAGTCTCGAGGGCATGTCGGTGGGTCTTCTTTTTGAAAAACAGTCGACCAGAACAAGGCTTTCCTTTGAAGCGGGCCTTTTCGACCTGGGGGCCCAGGCGATTTACATGAATCCGGCGGATACCCAGCTCGGAAGAGGGGAAACCATAGCCGACACGGCTAAGATCCTTTCCTCCTACCTTGACGGGATAATAATAAGAACCTACGGACAGGAAAAAGCCTTTGAACTCGCGGAGAACTCGACAGTCCCTGTGATAAACGCCCTTACCGACCTCGAACATCCAACGCAGATAATCTCCGATCTTTTTTCAATCTCGGAGCAGGGAATAAATCCCGAGAAGTTCAGGCTTGCCTTTCTCGGCGATGGAAACAATATCGCCAACTCCTTCGTGGCCGCCTCCGCGATAATGGGCTTTGACCTTTCGGTCGCGGTTCCCCCGGGACATGAGCCCAACCCGACAATCATGGACGAGGCCACAGAACTTGGAAACTCGGAAATTGAAGTCACTCACGACCCCGCTTCCGCGGTAAGGGATGCCGACGTGATCTACACCGACGTCTGGGTAAGCATGGGGGAGGAGAGGAAGGGAACCAAGATTTTCAGGCCCTTTCAGGTGAACGAGAAGCTTCTTTCCTCCTGCCGCAAACAGCCCTTGATAATGCACTGTCTTCCGGCTCACAGGGGAGAAGAGATAAGCGCAGGAGTAATGGACAGTCCCAGCTGCATCGCCTTCACGCAGGCTGAGAACAAGCTTCACGCTGGAAAGGCCATACTTGAATTTTGCCTTCTGGATTAGCCCGCATTTAAAAACATCCGTACTCTCGTTTAGCAGAAAAAAGATGGATTTGTCGTCCGGTTAGCGCAGAAACTCCTTTACGTTGCGCGCGGCCTGTTTCGTCATGCCCTTTATGGAGGCAAGTTCCTCGGCTGTGGCCCCTTTTATCTTCTCCACGCTTCCGAAGTGGTTAAGAAGCAGGAATTTTCTTTTTTTTCCTATGCCCGGAACGCCGTCCATCTGCGAAGCCAGAGTTTTGCCCTTCCTCAATTCCCTGTGATAGGTGATTGCGAAGCGGTGGGCTTCGTCCCTTACCCTCATCAGGAAGTAAACGCCCTTTTTGTTTGACGAAAAATCGCAGGGTTCGCCTTTTCCATGCACGTAAATCCTGTCAATCCCGCCCCGGCCTTCAGTTTTCGCTATCGAGGCAAGATCAACCCGGTCTTCCACCCCGCAGTCCCGAAGTGCCGCGTGTGCCGCATTCAGCTGTCCCTTCCCCCCGTCTATAAGAATGAGATCCGGAAGGTCCCAACCGTCCTCCGTGGCCCGAAGGGCCCTTCTGTAGACAACCTCGTACATCGACCGGAAATCATCCTGGCCCGAGGTGGCCGTTATCCTGTACCTTCTGTACCTGTCCCGCTCCGGCCTCGCGTTTCTGAACCTGACAAGCGAGGCAACCGTCTGGTTCCCTTGGATATTCGATATGTCGAAACACTCTATGGTATAGGGAATTCGTTTTATTGCGGCTGATTTTCTTATGCTTTTAAGAAGCGTGCCCTGCTTGGCTTTTTCCTCGGCTTTTCTGGAAAAACTCTCGCGTGCGTTTTTCATCGCAAAGCGTACAAGCTCGCTTTTGGGTCCCCTGCTGGGGGTTTCGATGTAAACCCGCTTTCCTCTTTTCTCGGTAAGCCACTCCGAGTACCCCTCGCGGTCCCTTATGGAAAGGGGAAGCAGTATTCTCTTGGGAACATAGTGATCGGAGAAGTAAAACCTGCCGAGAAACTCCCTCACACACTCTGCCTCCTCGCCGTGCGGACTTCTTACGGAAAAATCGAGCTTGTCGACCACAGAACCTCCCCTCGAGAGCAGAACGGTAAATTCATACTGTTGCGAGTCCCGGTAAAAACCCACTACGTCCATGTCTTCAAACTTCGAGGAAGTAACTTTTTCGATTTCGGCGTTCTCTCTAAGGCTCACAAGCTGATCGCGGTAGTAGGCAGCGTTTTCATACCTGCCCTCCTCCGAAGCTCTCTTCATCATCTCCCTGATCATTTTCACGAGTTTTTTCCTTTCCCCGCGAAGAAACGATGTCGCCTGGCGCACGAGTTCTCCGTAGTCCTCCTCCGAGATCTTGCCCGCACACGGCCCCGAGCAGAGCTTCATGAAGTAGTTAAGGCAGGGGCGGGTCCTGTGTCTCTCGAACTTGGCCTGCGTGCAGTCTCTCAGGGGAAAAAGCCTGTGTACAAGGTTCACGGTGCTTTTCAGAAACTTCCCGGAGGCAAACGGTCCAAAATAAAGCGCTCCGTCATCCCGCACCCTCCTCGTGCGCGAAAGCCTGGGAAACTTATCTCCCAAGGAGAGACGAAGGGAAGAAAAGGTTTTGTCGTCCTTAAGCCGTATGTTGTACTTCGGCTTGTGGCGCTTTATAAGGGAATTCTCGATGAAAAGGGCCTCGCTTTCTCCCTCCGTAACCACGTAGTCGATCGAGTCGACCTCCCTTACCAGATAGGGAATCTGTCCTCTGTCCCTTCCCCCCTGGAAATAGGACATTACGCGGGAACGAAGGTTCTTGGCCTTGCCTATGTAAACAGGGGCGCCACCCGAGCCTTTCATTATGTAAACCCCGGTTGTGGAGGGAAAAGATTCGGAAAGCTCAAGAATTTTTTCGCGCATAAGATACAAAAAACCAGAAGCCGCCGTACGTCAAGGTCCTTACCACTGGTCTTCCAATTCGTTAATCAAACAATTTATTTGAAGCCTGTTGTTACCACCGA
The DNA here is from genome assembly GCA_964291665.2 of Thermodesulfobacteriota bacterium. GTDB lineage: Bacteria > Desulfobacterota_D > UBA1144 > Nemesobacterales > Nemesobacteraceae > Nemesobacter. The sequence goes on from OZ219814.1 coordinate 655,017, forward strand.
CATTAAAACAAGAGCTGACCCTAGGTATCCGCCGGTTTTCTTTCAGAATGTCCTTAAACAGCAATCTCTTCAATTCAACCATCTAAACATATTTTAAATGATTGAAAATACTTTTCGGATTATAAAGTTATAAAAACAGTACTAAGCCAGCGTGAAAATTGTTGGAGATATGCATTGAAAGGAATTTAAGTGGGACAGACTTTTAATAATTTCAAGACAACTGCTGGAATGTTTTATTTGGTTTTCTCAGTTCGATTAAAACCACTGAAATCGTAATCAGCGTATTGATGGCAAGCAGTATCAGATCCGTGCGTAAACCCATTATCATTTTCGGTACGAGCCCAAAAAGCGACACTAAAAACACAACTAGGCTGATAGCTGTAACAACTGGGATTACGTTACCGAAGCTTCTTCCTTTGCATAGAATTGAGGTAAGAATCATAGGTGCCATGAGAGCAGTACCCATGAATCCCGCCACAGCAAGAGATATAATTCCCTGAGAACTCTTCATAGCAACAACGAAAGAGGCTATGCAAAATACCAATATAACTAGTTTCACAAAAACAATAGAAGATACCTTTAACTTCCTGCTAAACTTGCCAAGAGCATTGTTAATCTCAGATCCAAGAGCGAAAAACTGAGAGTCGGATGTGGACATAGCCGCCGCCAGAATACCTATCAAGGCAACGGCACCCACAACGGGATTCTGTTCAAGTATCAGTTTACCAATGAACTCCGGACCCGTTTTAGCCGGTATTGCAATCGCACCGTATAAACCAATTATAAGCCCTGCTATAAGAAGCAGAAAGGTGAAAGACGCATGCAAAACCGGAATTTTGCGTCTCTCGTTCAAACCCTTCAGAATGCTGAGCCTCGAAGTCAACTGAGGTTGCGACACAGGTAGCAGCACAATTGATATAAATCCCGCAATAAGCCACTGAACCGATAACAACCCCTTGGGGCCGGGAGTAGACAACAGTGCGGGTTTCTCCGCCGCTACGGCCTGAACTAACTTTCCAAGACCTCCAAAGTTTTCCAAAACAATGAATGCCATTATCCATATAACGGTAAACAGCACAATTCCCTGAAGTGAGTCACAGTACATAATACCCCTGAGTCCTCCTATGGAAGAGTACAGATACATAAGAAACAGTATAATGACAGCCCAACCCCACTGGGGAACTTCATAGGGAACAATGTGGGCTAGAATTCCCGACGCTCCTTTTATTTGAATTGCTATGTAGGGAACGAGAAATATGACAAGGCCCAGAACATACACGAAAACTCCACGGGAACTAAAAGTTTCACGTAGCAGATCCGATATGCTACGAAAATCCGTTGAAGATATCCTTTCCCTTAATTTGAGTGAGAGCCAAAGCGTGAAAACAGCTAAGGCCATATCGGTAACGCCAAGGAATATCCATGTTCCCACACCGTGTACACGGAAGAAGTTGGGCATCCCTATCAATATGAATGTACTGTAGAGGGTAGCAAAAAAGGTTAAGAAGCCAATTATAGTTCCAAGATTGCCGCCCGCAAGAAGGAATTGGTACTCGTCCCCTTTGTTTTTCCTGTTTCCTATGGTGGCGAGGGTTATCAGCACTGCAAGATATATCAGCGCAACTGCAACAAATGCCATTCCCCTGTTCATATCTATTTCTTCCTCTTATATAAGCAGACTACCCTTGGTCACTAGATGTCAGCATTGCCAAAACAAGTAGCACATATATGCAAAGTGATATTCCCAACCCAGCCCATAGAGTCCTAGGAAGTCCTAGAAAATATGGCTCCGTCACTCCATAGGGGATTACAAGAGGAGTGAAAGACAGTGCTGACAAGATAGATACTGCCACCGCAAAGAATATCCATCGATTCTTATTATTCATATCTAAAACACGACTGTCTATTGAGGTTAGAGTTTCTGAAGAAACCAACCTGCTAAATCTACAAGAAAGTGCCAGACAGATTAAAACTAACTATAAATTTCTTTATAATTATAGATAAGTTAATATGCCGATAACCCTTTCATATGTAAATACCGCTTGTTAATAGCAAATGGAACTGACCGCTTTTATAGCATGCGGGTTGTCCGCTTTTGCTTTCTTCATATCACCCTCGCAGGGCTTAGCCCGAAGAGGGTAATATGAAACTGCGGCGCCTGCCCACGTTAACCTCCGGCCTGCTTACTCCTCCTTTGTTTTTCAACCTGCCTTCCCTGTCATATTTACCCAATTTACGCTTCCTCCTCCACGGAAGCCACCATGAAACGCCTGTTGAAATCCTCAATGAAAATCCCCGCGAGAAATCTGTTTGCCTCTTCTATCTCCACTATACCACGCTCACACGGCTCCGCAGGCAGTCCGCCCGAACAACCCTTTTTCGCTCGAAGCACCTAGTGACTTAAATTCCCCGGACCTGAATTCCAGATGGACTTTGCGGGCGCAAAAGTTCCAACACAGAACTCTGTTGCGACGGGGGAGAAGATATGCGAGGCTCGGGTAAAAGCCCCCGGCTCTCTATATATCAAGCTCCTTGCCTTTCGTTTCAGGAAGGGCAAAAACGACAAACGCACCGGCGAGGGCAAAAACCGAAACGGTAACAAGCGCCGGGCCGTAACCTTTAATTTCCGCCACGTAGCCCACGAGAGGCGGTGCGAAGGCCGCCACCCCCCTTCCCACGTTATAGCAGAAACCCTGGGCGGTGGCTCTCGCTCTGGTCGGAAACAGTTCGGAGAATATTGCCCCGAACCCCGAATAGAAACCGGCTCCGAAGAACCCTACCAGCGGACCGAGTACGAGAAGATGGGTAAAGGTCGTCAACTGCCCGAAGAAATAAATAAGTATGGCCAGGATAACCAGGAAGGAGGCAAAAACCGGCCTTCTTCCAAACCTGTCGCTTATCCAGCCGAAAGAGTTCTGCCCAAGGAAAGCCCCGAGGCTAAGCGGTACTATCCATATAAATCCCTCCATCCCGAGCCCGACTCCTCCCTCTTCTACGGGTCTTGCAAGAAACTGAGGAACCCAGAACATCAGACCCCAGTAAGCGATCATGCAAAAGCTCGCAAGAAAGGTGGATATTACCGTGTAACGCAGAAGCTCTCCCTTGAATATCTGGTTCAGGGTAAACTCCTGACCCCCGGCATCGAGTTTCTTCTCTTTTCTCATCCGGGAAGTCTTCCGCCATATCTCCGGTTCAGCCAGATTGCGCCTTATGTAGAAAATCAGAAGCAGCGGGACTGCCCCAACAAGAAAAAGTATTCTCCATCCCAGGTCAATTTCGAAACGTGGGAGTATCAAGGCGGCAAGAAGCGCAATCAACAGGTAACCGACTGACCATCCGCTCTGCACCATGCCGATAGCCTTTCCCCTGTGTTCCTTCGGCCACGTTTCCGCGACAAGTACTTTCCCCGAAGCCCACTGGCCTCCCATGCCGAGACCTAAAAGCAAGCTGCACACGATAAGAAATATAATGTTGGGAGAAAATGCGATGAGGCCGGTGAAAAAAGAGTAGCAAAGTATAGTCAGGGTAATGGCCTTTACCCTTCCGGCATAATCCGAAACTATACCGAAAAGAATCCCGCCGAAAGCGGTAGAAAAAAGCATTACTGAAAAAATCCCCCCGACGGCTTTGGGAGATAAACTGAAAACCTCCGCGATGCTTACTGCCGCGAAGGTGAAAAGCAGAATGTCCATAGTGCCGAACGTCCATCCCGAAAAGGTCACCCCGAAGATCTTCCACTGCTCCGGGGTTATGTCGGCCATCCAGGCGAATATCCCTTTTTTGCTTGCGAGGCCAGGAGAGTCAGATTCCAGCTTGTTGTCCGTCATTTCCGTTTTCTCCGTGAACCAAAGTTCCGAATCCCGTTAAGAGAACCGGGATAGAAAAGATCATACTTTGACGCCCATGAATCAGGGCATTCTGGTTTATTTTAATGAGTGCGCAAGAATAATCAAAACACGCCATTCAATTTGGCCCAACCGACAATTGTTCCCCAAAAGTCTCTTCCCTTGCCTCACTTGATACTTATATTGGCATGCGTTACGATTTCAGTTCATCATGAAAATCGACACTCTTTACCTTGAAACCTACGGCTGCCAAATGAACGAGTACGATTCGAACAGGATACAGAATGCCCTCGGCGCCAGTATGACCAGCAACCCAGGGGAAGCCGATATAGTAATCGTTAATACCTGCGCCATAAGGGAAAAAGCCGACCAGAAGGCTCTCAGCAGCCTAGGGCGGTTCAAGCACCTTAAGGCAAAGAACCCGGAACTTATAGTTGGGGTGTCGGGATGCGTGGCGCAGCTCTACGGGGATGAGCTGATCCGCAGGATGCCGCATCTTGATTTCGTGCTCGGACCCCGAGCAATACCCGGACTCCCGAGACTCATAGAAGAGATAAGGGAGAGAAAGTCAAGGCCCGTCGAAACGTCCTTCGACGTTGAAGAGCCGTTTGACGTCCTCCCTTACCATCAGGAGGGGAAGCCGACCGCGTTTGTGTCCATTCAGCAGGGATGCAACAAGAAATGCGCCTACTGCATAGTGCCCACGGTGAGGGGGGCAGAGGTAAACAGGCCGGTTGAAGACATAACCGCCGAAGCGCGGTACCTAGTAGCAAAAGGAGTGAAGGAGATAACCCTGATAGGACAGACGGTTAACTCCTGGAAGCTTGGAGGGCTTAAGTTCGGAGACCTGCTACGTGCCCTCGGAGAACTTGAGGGTCTTGAGAGAATAAGGTTTACGACCTCTTACCCAAGGGACATAACGAAAAAAATGGTGAAAGCAATGGCCGAGGTGCCAAAGGTGTGCCACCACATTCATTTGCCCGTGCAGTCGGGCTCGGACAAGGTGCTTCGACTCATGAACAGAACCTACACGAGAAGCTGGTATATGGACTCGGTCAACAGGCTGAGGGACGCAATGCCGGACGTAGCGGTATCTTCTGATATAATAGTAGGGTTCCCTGGGGAAACCGAAGATGACTTCGAGCAGACAATGAGCCTCGTCGGGGAAGTTGGGTTCGACAGTTCCTTCTCGTTTAAGTACTCGCCGCGTCCCGGGACGGTTGGGGAGGAACTCTGGAGATCGGGTGAAAGAGTGGAAGACTCGACGGCGGGAGAGAGGCTTGCGCGACTTCAGGAATACCAGCGGGAAATCACCCTCGCAAAAAACATGGAGAGGGTGGGAAGAACCGAGCGGGTACTGGTCGAGGAGGAGAGCAGAAATGACTCCTCTTGGCTCTCCGGGAGAACGGAGCACAATAGGATAGTTAATTTCCCCGGGGAAAAGGAACTTATCGGAGAAATGGTGGACGTAAGGATAACCGAAGGACTTGCGAATTCGCTTAGAGGACAATATCTGAATTAAAGGGAGGAGAGAAAATGTTTCTTGAGATGAAGGTTTCCTGCATAGTCGCCGACCCGTTTACCGATATGCCCGTCGTCATTCTGAATGAAGAGGAGGGGGAAAGGAGTCTTCCTCTCTGGATCGGATTCGAGGAGGCAAGCGCCATAGCCATGGAGATCAAAAAAACCCCGAGACCGAGACCTCTCACCCACGATCTTCTGAAAAACGTAATCGCCGCCACCGGCTGCGAGGTCATTGAAATAGAGATCACGGAACTTCGGGAAAACACCTTTTACGCCCGCCTTCGCATCAAAAAAGACGGAGAGGAGCTCCTGGTGGATTCCCGACCGAGCGACGCCATAGCGATAGCGCTCAGAACCGGGTGCCGCATCATGGTCGATGAAGAGGTGATTAAAGCCGCTCTCAGCGTAAAAGTCGGGGATAAGGGCCAAAGCGCGGGCGATGTCCTCGAAGACATACCGGATGAGGATTTCGGCAAGTACAAGATGTGATCAGCGGTTGTGGAGCATATATTCCTCAAGGAATTTTCTGTCTCCCTCGATCACATCAAAAACCTCCCCGCAACGGTCACACTCTATGTTGATCCGATTCGGCGGGTAGCTTATCCCGCAACTCATCACGAACCAGCCGAAAAAAGAGTACCTCTGCTTCGGAACCACCCACGGATCCCCAATGGAGTACCCGCAGGCACAGGTCCTTGCGTCCCGTGCGTGAGTGCTCATCCGTAAACCATGCGAGCGCAGATATCCGCTCCCACTCTAGATGCCGTGGTAGCCCTCTTCTCCGTGATCCGTTATGTCAAGACCCTGTCTCTCTCCATCCTCATCGACCCTGAGCCCGACTAGCATGTCAACGACCTTGAGCACTATATAGCTTACTATAGCGGTGTATACGATTGCGAATATTCCCCCGTAGATCTGTATGCCTAACTGCGCCCCTATGTCGAGGTCCACGATTGAACCGCCGAAAGAGGCCGAGGCGAATATCCCCGCAAGTACAATTCCTACAAACCCGCCGACTCCGTGAACTCCCACGACGTCAAGCGCGTCATCATACTTGAAACGGAACTTGATATAGGTTGCTGCTATGTAGGCCAGAACGGAAGACGCACATCCTATTACTATGGCTCCAAGCGGTCCCACAGTGCCAGAGGCGGGAGTTATCGCCGCAAGACCAGCGATAGCCCCAGTCGCGAAACCCAGAGCGCTAGGCTTGCCCGATCTTACGCTTTCCAAGAATATCCAGGTAAGGGCGGCAACGCATGGAGAAATCTGGGTTACCACGACCGCCATGGCCGCTTGTCCCCCAGCCGCAAGAGCGCTTCCCCCGTTAAACCCGAACCATCCAACCCAGAGCATCGCGGTGCCTATCATTGTAAGAGTGAGATTGTGCGGAAGCGGAAGCTGTCTGGGGTAGCCTTTTCTAGCCCCGACCAGCACCGCTGCCACCAGGGCCGCGGTACCCGCCGTGATATGGACAACTATCCCGCCTGCAAAATCAATGACTCCCATATCCCCCAGGTAGGAACCCTCTCCTCCCCAGACCATGTGCGCGATCGGGAAATAGCAGAATATCACCCACAGGGCGCTGAAAAGAAGCATGGCCGAGAACTTCATTCTCTCGGCAAACGCCCCGATTATAAGCCCCGGGGTTATGATTGCAAAAGTAAGCTGGAAGGCGAAGAACAGAACCTCCGGGATCGTTCCCGAAAGAGTATCGATGCCTACCCCGGTTAGAAATGCCTTTGAAAAGCCTCCCACAAAGGCATTTACCCCAAGTTCTCCCGCTACCATGCCGGTGGTGTCAAAAGCCATGCTGTAGCCGAAAAACGTCCATATAACCGTCACTACAGCGGTAATGGAAAAGCACTGCATCAGCACCGAAAGAACATTTTTTTTGCCGACCAGCCCCCCGTAGAAAAGCGCAAGCCCAGGAATCATCATGAAAAGAACAAGCCCGGTTGAAATCAGTATCCAGGCGGTATCGCCCGTATCAAGCTCGCTCGCCGAAGCAGGGTCGGTAAAAGAAAAGAAAGCCAAAACAAAAAAGAAAACCAAAAGTGAAAACGTTTTTTTTGAACTCATCGCACACTGTCCTCCTCTTAATTCCGTGTTCAACCCGCTAAGTATATCACATAATGGGACTGTAAAACGAGACTTCAGAATTCTTCACTGAGCATGCGCAACTGATCCGGGGAAAGTCTCCATCCCGAGGCCCCACAGTTCTCGACCGTTTTCGCCACCGAATCCGCCTTCGGAATCACAATGACGTTCTCTTGGCAAACACACCAGTTAAGGGCAACCTGAGCTTCTGTTTTCCCGGTCTCGGCCGCTATCCGGGACAAAATCCTGCCGCCGGGGCGGCAGAGCCTCCCGGCGTCAAGGGGGGTGTAGGCCATTACGGTTACGTCGTTATCCAAGCAGTAGGGGAGCAGCTCTTTTTCTATATCTCTTGATCTAAGGTTGTAGAGCACCTGGTTTGAAACTATGGGGTAGTTGGGAAAATAGTGCTGGGCCTCGCGCATCTGCCTCGCGGAAAAATTGCTCACCCCGACATAACTCACGCATCCGCGGTCAACCAGCTTCTCAAGCGCTTTCATCGTCCCTTCTATCGGATAGACGGGATTCGGCCAGTGTATCTGGTAAAGATCTATGCAGTCCGTGCCAAGCTTCTCAAGGCTCGCCTCGCAGGATCTAAGCACGCTGTCGTGGGCAAGATTCCTTCCCGAAACCTTGGTCGCTATAATGACCTCGTCCCTGAAGGGTCGCACGGCCTCGCCGACTATGTCCTCCGTGTAGTACCCCTCGGCGGTGTCTATAAGCGAAGCCCCAAGCTCGATCCCCGTTCTCAGAGGCTCCACTCCCCCCTTGTAGTTCCACGTGCCGAGTCCTATCTCGGGAACGAGAACTTCCGTATTTCCAAGCTTCTTAAGATTCATCCCGTGCAGTCCCTGCGCTCTGTGCCGCGGAGTCACTCGTCCGAGTGGATGAGCTTGTAGATCGCCGGCGCAAAAAAGCCTCCAATGGAATTCGCGCACAGGTAAATCCATATGGAGGAGGGATCCACTATCCCCATTATGATTATTCCCACTGCCACCGCGGGGTTAAAAGCTCCCCCCGAAATATCCCCGACTGCGTACGTCCCCGCCATGACCACGAATCCTATGGCGATGCCGTAATAGGAATTGCCCTGTGTCGCCTTCGAGGTCGCGACTTCGAGTATTACCAGGCAGAGCGCGAAGGTAAAAAGCGTTTCCGCGATGAGAGCCGGGAGGGGAGATATCTCCATGGGTAAGGTCTCGGGGACTCCCCTTACAAGCAGAACGGCCAAAGCGGCCAAAACGCCTGCAACGACCTGAGTAACCATGTAGGGAAAGACATCACCCGAATCCATTTTCCCCCTGAACCAGAACGCCATCGTCACGGCCGGGTTATAGTGCGCCCCAGAAATGTGGCTTCCCGAGTAGATCATCGCGGTGAGTACGGCACCTATGGCCAGGGGCGCGAAAAGCCCGATATCGGAAGCGACAACGACATTCCCTATCGTAAAGACGAGAAAAAAAGTTCCTATGAATTCGGCAAAATATTTCTTCATCCGAAATCCCCTGTCGGTACGCTTTTTTTGTCCGCCCTGCGAACCTTTTACCTCGGAATTCTTTTTCCGTAACCGTCCAGATGGAAGACCTCGTCCGGACTTTTCCTCAACTTCCCGGTAGCAACCCGCTTTTTGTCGAAGTAACCGAACGGAAGCACGGTAAGAATGTCTAACTCTTCGGGCACTCCAAGATAGCTTTTAAGCTCTTCCTTCTCTATTCTTCCTATCCAGCAGGACCCAAGTCCGTGGCTCCACGCCACTAGAACCATGTTCTGAGCAGCCCTGGTGCCGTCGATCTGGTGCCACTTGCTTTTCGGGTCCACCAGAAGCACCACCGCGAAAGCCACCTGCACGATGAATCTGCCGCTTGTGCAGTACTTTCCCATTTCCCGCAGCATTGCGCGGTCCTTTATAAGTACGAATTCCCACGGTTGATTGTTGTGGGCGCTTGGCGAGAACCTCCCCGACTCCATGACTTCCATGATGACTTCGTCCGGGACTTCCCCGTTGACGTAGCTTCTTACTGAACTAAGCGATCTTACGCACTCACAAACGTTCATAACCGCCTCCACCTGCGAAATTGATTGAAAGTTAGTATACCGGCTTTGACCATACGGCAGAACAGGGAACAACGCTCCCCACGAGCGCTCCGCCTGCCTATGTCCAGACAAGTCCGGATTTCCCTCTGGTCAGGGAAGCAACCTTCTCTTCTAGGCTCGCGGCGACGCTGAGGGGCGCCGTGAAACCGAAGCGGACATCCTCACCGCGCTCGACGCTCGTTATCGTAACGCCCGATTTCTCAAACAGAATCCGTATGGAATTTTCATGCGCGTAGGAAAAAACAAGGTGCCCCGCCCGCACCGGGACATGGTCTTCAAGCTCAAGCTCCCCCAAGGCCGCCCGCAGGGAATCCGTGTATGCTCTCAGAAGCCCTCCGGGGCCAAGTTTTATCCCTCCGAAATAGCGGGTTACCACGGCCACTATTTCCCCTATGCCGCTGTGTTCCAGAAGAGTCATCATGGGCCGCCCTGCGGTTCCCGAGACCTCTCCGTCATCGCCGAAACCGATATCCGTTCCCCCCGGGGCGCAGGCCAGAAACGCATAGCAGTTATGGCTAGCCGTGGGGTGAAGAGCCCTTACGCTCCCTATGAAATCTTCAGCTTCACCTCTCGTGCCTGCCCGCCCGACAGTGGCTATGAACCTGCTTTTCTTTATAACCCGCTGCGCCGTCGAAACTCCCGCAGGAACCTGGTAGGAAAGATCCTCCACGCTATTGCCTCCACCTGGAAAAAGTACCCTATCCCCGACCGTCCAGGCAAAACCCGCTCCCCAGGACACGGCGAATTATCTTCTGCGGGTTTTTCACTGTATAATGATTTAGCGGTCGCGCGCCGCCTGAAATTTGCTTTTTATCCGGCGGGATCAATGCTTGGCAGCCGTCTGGTTTTTCGGTCCCGTAAAATATTTGCTCGTATACCGTTGATCAAAAAAACAAGCATCTCCTCCCTTATTTTACGGTACAGGTACTCGTTTCTAACCGGTCTCGTCTCCCTTACGTTGGTGGATATGGCGCAGCTGTCGGTTCCCATAGTAATCCAGTGGATAATAGATGAGCTCATTCTGGAGAGCGCTAATTTTTCCCTTATAACCAAGTACTCCCTCTACATACTCGGGCTCGGGCTGCTCATGGCGTTCTTCCGCCTCGGCTGGAGGTACTTCATAATGGGCGGGGCGAGAAAAATAGAGTATTCGCTCAGAAACGATTTCTTCGACCACCTCCAGGGGCTTAACTTCGATTTCTTCTCGGGAAGAAAGGTCGGCGACCTGATGGCGCATACGGTAAACGACATAGAGACTCTCAAGTTCTCCTGCGGTCTGGGGCTGCTCATAGCGTATGACGGGATATTCCTGTTTTTCTTCATCTTCGCCGCGATGATTTACATCTCTCCCGAGATGGCCTTCTACGCGTTTTTGCCGTTTCCCGTGCTCGCCGTCTTTATATACAAGTTCGGGAACATGATAGAGAAGAGGTTCCAGCGCTCCCAGGATTCCTTCTCAGAGCTCACCGAAAGCGCAAGGAAACCGGTATCGGGAATCAAGGTGGTAAAGGCGTTCGGGCTTGAGCGGGCCGAGGGACGGGATTTTGACCGCGCAAGCGAAGATTACCTTGAAAAAAACGTACACCTAGTGAAGATCAGGGCGGGCTTCCAGCCGTTTATATATTTCGTGCCCTCGCTAGCTACGGCGCTGTTTCTTTTCTTCGGCGGGACAGGCGCGATCGGCACTGAAATAACCCTCGGAGAGTTCTCCGCCATACTCATCTACTTAATGATGCTCGCCTGGCCGATGATGGCCATGGGATGGGCGATTGATCTTCTAAAAAGAGGGAATGCTTCAATAAACCGGCTGAACGACATTTTCGCGGTCACGCCGAAAGACGAAACCCGGGCAGAGGAGAAGGACTACGAACTCAAGGGAGACATAAGGTTCTCCGGGGTTTCCTTCTCCTATGGCTCCACCCCGGCCCTGCGGAACGTTAACCTCCACATACCCCTCGGAGCGACTCTGGGAATAACGGGGCTCGTGGGTTCCGGGAAAACTACGCTGATGAAGCTGCTTATGAAAATCCATGAGGCTGAGTCGGGAGGAATAACGGTCGACGGGATCGACATAGGGGGGATATCAAGAAAAAGCCTTCAGGAGACTATCGTTTACGTGCCGCAGGAAATAACCGTGTTCAGCGGAACGGTTTATGACAACATAACTTTCATAAACCCAAACATAACCCGCGAGCAGGTGGAGCAGGCCGCCAAAACGGCGGGGATATACGAACAGATAATGGAGTTTCAGCAGGGATTCGACACCGTGGTGGGAGAGCGGGGACTCAGCCTCTCTGGAGGACAGAGACAACGTCTGGCCATAGCGAGGGCCTTGGTGCTCAAACCCGAGGTCCTGATACTCGATGACGTGCTCTCATCCCTTGATCCGCAGACGGAGAACACCGTAATAACAAACGTGATGGAGGCAATGCGCGGGCGCACAGTGGTGATAATCTCAAACAGGATATCCTCCGTGGTGGAGCTCTCGCGTATCGCGGTCATGAAAAACGGAGAGATAATCGAGAGTGGGAGCCGCGGGGAACTTGTGGAACGACGCGGAGTCTACTACGCACTTGAAAGATTGCAGTCTGTCTAGGGTTTGCAAATGAGCGAGTTGGAGAAAAACAGGAAATCAACCTACGATCTTAAGATCCTGGGGTGGATTCTGGGGTTTTTGGGAAAGTACCGCGGTTACTTTGCCCTGTCCCTCCTTCTGATGATCGCTACGGCGGCGCTTGAAATCACGGTCCCCTACCTCATCAAAGTCGCGGTCGATGACTATATCTATCCTACATGGAGCAGGGCAGAAGGAGGGGAAGAAGCGGAGCGTGCGCTCTCGGGACTTGGGACGGAATCCACGCTTGCCCTCGCGGATGGAGGATTTCTGATCGATTTCTCAAAGCTTTCCTCCTCGGAGAAAGACAGAATCGAGCGCTCGGGCGTTGAGTTCTCAGAGACAAAATATATAGTGGTCAACCCCGGGGAATTTGAGGAAGGTAAAAAGCAGGAGGTTTTGGGAATAATAGCCCGAAACGCCTCCCTGTTTGAGGAAACCGAAGGGGTTGCGTTTCTGGCTCACTCAAACCTTGAATCACTCGCCAAAGAGGAAGTGTTACTTCTTCGCTCAAAACAGACAGAAAGGCTCAAGACTCTTGCTTTATACGTGGTTTTATCGGTAGTTGGAGTTTTCATCTTCACCTCTTCTTTTAACTACATTCTTCACTACTCGGGCCAGAAAATAATGCACGACATGCGAAGCCATACCCTCTCCCACATACTATCACTTCCCCAGCAGTACTTCGACCGAAACCCCGTGGGCAGGATAACCACCCGCGTCACAAATGACGTTAACGCCATAAACGAGATGTACACCTCCGTTCTCATACACTTCATAAAGGACGTCATAATCATAATCGGCACTCTGGTAATCATGTTCAAGATGAACGTCGGGCTCACGCTTATAATCCTCGCGCTTACTGTGTTTCTTGCTTTCACGGTCTCCATTTTCCGAATGAAGCTTCGACTGGTGTACAGGGAGATCCGAAGAACCATAGGCAAGCTCAATGCCTTTGTCGCCGAAAGCATGAGGGGAATAGTGCTCCTTAAGCTTTACGGAAAAGAGAAAAGAAACTTCGAGAAATTCTGGGAGGTAAACACGGAAAACTACAGAGCCAACATACAGCAGCTCTGGGTCTACGTGATTTTTCGCCCTTCCATAGAGTACGTGGGCATAGCAGCGACCGGGATAATTCTTTGGTACGGGGCGATCGGGGTCATGAACCTTGACCTGTCCCTAGGAGCCCTGCTCGCATTCCTTTATTACGTAAGGATGATATTCAAGCCTATCCAGGAGCTTTCCGAAAAATTCAATGTCTTCCAGTCCGCCGTTGCCGCCTCCGAGAACCTCTACGACACTCTGGCGGAAGAACCTGAGGTAAGCGGATCTCTGGTGCCCGCAAAAACCGAGGGCTCTCTTGAGTTCCGAGGCGTGTGGTTTTCGTATAACGAGCTTGAATGGGTGCTCAAGGACGCATCCTTTACAATAAAACCCGGAGAGAGCACCGCCCTTGTGGGAATCACGGGAGCGGGAAAGACGACCATCGTGAACCTGCTCCTTAAATTCTATAAACCCCAGAGGGGCCAGATTCTCTTTAACGGCGTAAACATCGAGGAACTGTCAAACAAGTACCTGCGCTCGAACATAACCGCCATTTTCCAGGACCTGTTTCTGTTCGAAAAGGATGTATCCGACGAGAGAGACGGGCGGGATGGCCCGGCAGCCGAAGCCCAAAAGCTCTCTTCGGGAGAAACCCAGGCCCGTTCGATCGAAAAAGCGGTCAGGAAAAATTCGAAACTTCTTATAATGGACGAGGCAACTTCCCATCTGGACGCAGAAACTGAAAAAAGAATACAGGAAGTGATAAGAAGTAATTCGGGCTCTCAGACAAGGCTAGTCATAACCCACAAGCTCTCAACCCTAAAAAACGTTGATAACGTAATAGTGATCCATAAGGGGGAAGTAGTGGAGCAGGGAACTCACGAGAAGCTGATTCAGAATAAAAACATCTACCAAACCCTGTACGAATTTCTGAGAAAGACCGCGGCAGATCCCCTTCCGGGCTCCGGCGCATGACACCTTCCCGGCACCTAAAATACCCCGAGAAGCTTAAGGGCCATAAGCCCGACGGCAACGACAAGGGCCATCCTTATATATCTTTCGCCACCCCTTACGGAAAACGTGGCGCCGAACCACCCGCCGACCGAATTTCCCGCGGCAAGACAGATGCCTATGAACCAGCTTATGTTGCCGCTTAGAAAAAATATGAGGATCGCTGGAATCGTGTAGATAAGCACCACAATCACCTTGTGCGCGTTTACCTTGGCGAGGGATGCTCCCATAAGATGGTAAAGAGCCGCCATTATGAAAAGTCCAACGCCAACCTGAATGAAGCCACCGTAAAAACCTATAAGTACAAGTGCCGGGTAAAGAATCCATCCTCGCCCTGTTTCGCCGCTGCCGCCGAGCAGCTTGCCGAAAGAATCAACTTTAAGGAAAAAAGAGGCGCAGACGAAGATAAGCACGACGGCCAGGATTTTCTCGAAAAGCTCATCCCCTACCCGTACCGCCGCGAAAGCTCCCACAAGAACGCCGGGGAGGGTGAAGGCCGCGAGCTTAACGCTGGTTTTAATGTCGGCAACGCCTTCTTTTCTGAAGGAAAGAGTCGCGAAGAAATTCTGAAACAGGATCGCCACCCTGTTTGTTCCATTTGCGACAGTGGGATCGATTCCAAGAAATATGAGCACTGGAAGAACTATGCTGCTTCCGCCGCCCGCCATCACGTTTATTACTCCTGCCAGAACACCTGTGAAGAAAAGCAGAGTTAGAGAGAGAAGATCGTATTCGTACATGTTGCTCAGCTATCTGATTAGTATAATCGCTCGCTTAGAGCTCTGGAAGGTCGTAGTAATCGCCGGCGTCCTCGGTGTAGATATGACTCTCGATTGTAAGCCCGGTCGCGCCGTCGAAGGTGCCGGCAGCAATCGAGACGCGATCCTCGCCCACCGGTTCCCAAAACAGGTTGCCGCCGCAGCGTCCGCAGAACCCGCGCCTAGCTATATCAGAAGACTTGAACCAGACGAGGGTCTCGTCAGACTCGAAAATGAGGTTGGCACGGGGTACCGAGGTCATGGCCGTATGGTGGCCGGATGTCTTGCGGCACTGCGTGCAGTGGCAGGCGATCACCGAGCGCAGGGGACCGGTAGCCTTGTATCTGACGCCGCCGCAGAGGCAGCCGCCGGTGTGAATATCCGCCATGTCGTCCTCCTGACCCTGTTTCCCTCATAACATAATTGGAAAATCGGCTTTTACAAAATAAATCGAAAAGCCGTATTTAGAAGCTGTTTCATCTTCTTTTATTCTCCGCCTTTGAGAGTTATCGTATTCGCATGAACAGCTTTAAAGTCGCCCTTGTTCAGAACCGGGTGCATAAAGACAGAGAAGAAAACCTGAAGGAAGCCATATTAAATGTAGAAAAAGCTTCTGCACTCGGAGCGAACATAGTCTGTCTTCCTGAGCTTTTTCTCACTAGGTACTTCTGCCAGTCTGAGGACACAGGCTGTTTTGATCTCGCCGAACCCATCCCCGGACCCATAACGGACAGATTCTGCGGGGAAGCGGAAAAAAGAGGAATTTTCATCGTGTGCCCGCTTTTTGAGAAAAGGGCCTCCGGCGTGTATCACAACTCCCTTGCCCTTATTGATCCCTCGGGAGAGATTTCCGGCATTTACAGAAAGATGCATATACCGGATGACCCGGGCTATTTCGAGAAGTTCTACTTTGCTCCCGGAGACACGGGGTTTTCCTGTTTTGAAACCGGTTTTGCGAAGATAGGCACACTTATTTGCTGGGACCAGTGGTATCCCGAAGCGGCACGCATAGTATCGCTCAAGGGAGCGGACATTATCTTCTATCCGACCGCCATAGGGTGGCGTACGGACGAGGACGAACACTCGAAAAATACCCAGCTTGAGGCATGGAAAACCGTTCAGCGCGCCCACGCGGTCTCAAATGGAATCTATGTCGCAGCCGTGAACAGGGTGGGCTTCGAGGAATCGGGAGAAACCGGTGAAGGAATAAATTTCTGGGGAAATTCCTTTGTGTGTGACCCCCAGGGAACGATGATTTGCGAGGCTTCCGGCGAGAGAGATGAGATCATACTGGCCGACATCGATCTTAGGAAGCTTGAGGAGACCAGGAGGAACTGGCCCTTTCTTCGGGACCGAAGAATTGACTCCTATTCCGAGCTTCGGCAAAGATTTATCGACAATGATTCCGGTACCTGAAATTGAGTGATTCTTCAGCGGTTCGTTACAGACTTCCAGCTGAATGGGAGCCTCACGACGCCACTTGGCTTGTGTGGCCACAGAACGCAAGTGATTGGCCGGGAAAATTCTCGGGGATCAAGAGGGTTTACCGCAAAATCGTAAGCCACCTATCAGAATCAGAGAAGGTGAGAATAATAGTTGGCCCCGGAGGAACACAGAAGCGGGCCGAGGGGTTTCTCAGGGAAGAATTAACTGACCTTGGCAACGTGGAGTTCTACGAGTGCCCCACAGACAGATCCTGGATACGGGATTCCGGCCCCCTCTTCGTAAGAGATTATTCCGGGGGATTGAGCGTGCTTGATTTCGGGTTTAACGGATGGGCTAAGTACCCAGATTGGGAAAACGACGACATGATTCCGGGGTTTGTGGCCGAGACCCTTCGTCTTGACTCAGAAACCCCTGCATGGGTTGGAAAGAAAATCATTCTTGAGGGCGGAAGCATTGACGTAAACGGAGAGGGCTCCCTAATAACCACTAAGCAGTGTCTCCTAAGTACTGACAAACAGGCAAGAAATCCTTCTTTCGAGAAAAACGACTACGAGGCGGTGTTCTCTGAGTATTTCGGCGCAACGAACGTTCTCTGGCTTAACGGAGGCATAGAGGGAGATGATACAAACGGTCATGTTGACGATATATGCAGGTTTACGGGTCCCAGCACGGTTGTCTTATGCCTTGAGAACAGCGTTGAAGACCCGAATTACCGCCCGCTTCGCGAAAACCTTGAGATACTCCAAGACCTAGAGCTTGAGGACGGAGGAAAAATTGAAATCGTCCCCCTCCCGATGCCGTCACCGCTTTTTTTCGACGGCGAAAGACTTCCGGCAACTTACGCCAATTTCTACGTCTCAAACGAAAAAGTTCTCGTCCCCGTCTACAACGATCCGAAAGACTGCGAGGCGCTTGGCGTACTGTCGGAACTTTTCCCCAAAAGATATGTCGTTGGAATTGACTGCATCGACCTTGTGTGGGGATTCGGAGCTATCCACTGCATGACAAAGGAAGAGCCTCTTCGCTGACCGCGCAAACTCAGACCGAGTTAATCACTGCGAGATCAGGTTAACCCCTTCGTACTCAAGAATCGCCCTTTTCACGTCAAGCCCCCAGCGGTAGCCGTGAAGATCCCCCGCCTTTCCTATAATACGGTGGCAAGGCACCAAATAAGCAATCGGATTTCCCGCCACGGCATTTGAGACGGCCCTTACTGCAGTGGGCACTCCTGCCGACTCCGCAAGTTCTGAATAGGACAAGGTCTCACCCTCCCGGACCTCCATCAGCTTTTCCCATACCTTGAGCTGAAACCGTGTTCCTAGGAGCAGTATCTCCGGCGGCCGTCTTCCCGGGGAAAACAGCAAGTTCCGCAATACTTCGGCCGTTTTTTCGTCATCCCTTCGGTTCTTCGGGTTCGGCCATACCTTCCTGAATTCTTCCAAGTGGCTTTCAGGATCGGTGCGGAAAAAACTCATATGGCATATAGCTTCTTCGCAGATCCCGATAAGACATTTTCCAAACGGGGTGCCGTGGATCCCGTAGACAATGCGCATCCCGGACCTGGCCTCTTTCTTTTTCCCGGAAGAAATCTCTTTTGTGTTAACCACAATACCCCGCCATAAGTGGTTCGGGAAGCTTTTCAAGACTTCATTATCGTGGGTTTTCCCATTTATCGACTGCAAAGCAAAACTACCTCCTTCCGAAAATTGATCTCGCTATTATCATCTTGTGTATCTCGTTTGTGCCTTCGTATATCTCCCCGACCTTGGAATCCCTGTAAATCTCCTCAACCTTGTAGGTGGAAGAGTCGTGGGCAAGTTCCACCATAAGCCCGAGACCTCCGAATACCTGAACGGCGTCGCGGGCCATGGTAACGCTTATCTCCGAGCCGTAGTACTTGGCGGCGGATGTCTCGAAAGTCGGGAAAGGATCCTCATTGTCAAGGCAGAGCGCGGCCTTCAGATACAGGTTCCTAGCGTTTTCTATCTCAACAGCCCTCTGCGCCAGCAAAAACTGCCAGTACTGAAAATCGGCTATCTTTTTTCCGAAAGCCTCCCTCTCGTTCATGAACTCCACGCATTCATCGAACGCCGACTGCGCCATCCCCACCCCGCTTGCCCCGATTCCCGTCCTTCCGTAAAGAAGGGAATTAACGGCGACCCGAAGGCCATCTCCTTCCTTCCCTATTAGGTTTTCCCGGGGCACCTCCACATCTTCAAGGTATATGTCGTAGGTAAGTTCCCCCCTGTTTCCGAGTTTTTTATCCGGGGCGCTCACGGAACAACCCGGCGAACCAAGATCAACCACTATCATTATGGATTTGTCCCCCGCTGAAGCTAGCAGAGTAACGAAATCAGCCACCCCGGCGTTGGTTATGTAGCGCTTGCGGCCGTTTACAATGTATTTT
This sequence comes from Thermodesulfobacteriota bacterium, assembly GCA_964291665.2. Lineage (GTDB taxonomy): Bacteria > Desulfobacterota_D > UBA1144 > Nemesobacterales > Nemesobacteraceae > Nemesobacter. The sequence continues at coordinate 673,857 of OZ219814.1, forward strand.
CTGCCCTTCTTGCGGGCTTTCGTTACAAGAGACTCGGTCCTTACGTCAGAACCCGACTGGGGCTCCGTCATCGCAAATGACGCCACCGAGGTTCCATCAAGAGCCGCAGCGAGATATTTTTCCTTTATGTGAGGAGACCCCATAGCCAAGGTTTTTCCCGCAAGCAAAAAGTGGGCGTTTATCGTTCCCGCGACGCTCGCACTTATGTAGGCGAGTTCCTCCGCCATAACCGCTGCTGCGCACGCGGGGTAGGAAAGACCCAGTCCCCCGTCCTTTTTTGAATACGGAATCCGGAAAAACCCCTCTGCGGCCATTTTCCGGAAAAGATCATGGGGAAAATTCTCGTTTTTCTCGCTTTTCTCTCCTATGTCCCTAGCAATCGGAAGAACCTCTTTTTCGGCAAAGTCCCTCACTTTCTTCCTGATTTCTCTCGTTTCTTCGGGAAAAAGATGCTCCTTGTAGAGCTTTGTCTGCATTCTTGGGGGTAACTTGCGCATTCTGCTAACTCCCGTAGTAAAAAATTGTATTTCTGCGAGGACAGACGGGCAGATGTTCTTTAAACAGTTTAACCAACTTATCGGATGAACGTTAAAAGCGTCTCAGGAGAACCGGTATCCGGAAGCAAAAATAAAAACCCTAGGTGCTCCGCGCTTCTCACGGTCTTCACTCTCAAGTAGAATGAATCTGAGCAAATCCGCACTTGGGAGGAACTAGTTGTCTCTTACTGGAATTGTCGTGCCTTACTGGGCCGACGTAAAAAAAGATAATCTCACCTATTTTTCGAAACTGGCAGAAGATCTGGGCTATCATTCCATCTGGGTTCCCGAGATGTGGGGACGGGATGCATTCTCCTTAATATCCCACATGGCATCAGTCACCGAAAGAATAAATCTGGCCACTGGAATTATTTCCGTTTACAGCAGATCTCCGGCGCTCATAGCACAGACGGCGGCCACCGTGGATGAGTACTGCGGGGAAAGATTTATCCTTGGACTAGGCATAAGCAGCAGTTACCTCAACGAATACTGGCACGGCACAAAATTCGAACGTCCCCTGCGACGAACGCTTGAGTGCGTCGAGATAGTAAGGACAATACTCGCGGGAAAAAGGGTCGATTATGAGGGGGAGATTTTCACGGTTAAAAACTTCAGGCTTCTTTTTAAGCCCCGAAGAAGCGAGATTCCCATATACATCGCATCCATGGGACCGAAAAACGTCGAGCTTACCTCCCGGGTCGCTGACGGCTGGATTCCCTATCTCTGCCCCATAAGCCTTATAAACGAAAAGAAAAAGGTACTTGCTTCCGGCGGAAGAAAAATAACCGTGGCCCCGTTTCTTCCGGCGATGGTTTCCGAGAACCCAGACGAATCAAGGGAAATCGTAAGGGAATTCGTGGCCCTTTATGTATGCTCCATGGGAGATTATTACCACAAGCTTGTAAGCAGCTACGGATTCGGGGAGGAAGCGGACAGGGCGAAAAAGCTCTGGCGGGAAAACAGAGCGGAAGCTATAAAAAGCATAAGCGATGAACTGCTTGATCTTGTTTCCGTGAGCGGTTCCCCGGAGGAGGGGAGAGCAAAGCTCGGGGAGTTCTCCGAGAACTCCGATCTTCCCATTCTCATGTTTCCCTACAACGCTTCCGGGGAACAGATAGCTTTTGCAATGAAAGCGCTTGCTCCCTGAGAAGGCAATCCGGATTAAGGGTCAGGTCTTGACATGGCTTTTTATCCATATTATAATTTTTCTTATGGCGAGGCCACTAAGACCGGAATATGCAGGGGCTGTCTATTACGTCTCCTCAGTCGGGAACAGGGGGCAGAGCGTCTTTCAGAACTCAGCCGACGGCAACGCCTGGATAGAAATCCTCGAGGGGGTATGCGGAAGGTTCGGATGCCGCTGCTTTGGCTACTGTCTCATGTCCGACGGGTACCATCTGGTCATCGAGACCCCGAAGCCTAATCTCTCAAAAGCCATAAGACAGCTAAACGGCGTTTACACCCAGCGCTCAAACAGGCTGCACGACACAGACGGCCACGTTTTCCGGGGAAGATATAAATCCATAGTTGTCCAAAGAGAAGAATATCTTCTGCCGCTTATGGCTCATATTTTTCTTCTCCCTCTTCGAGCCGGATTCGTAAAACATCCCAACCAGTTCAAATGGAGCAGTTGCAGATATCTTTACGGAAAAAATGAAGCGCCAGGATACATAGACCTCGAGTGGTTCTCAGAAGGCTTCTCTTCGGATACAAGCGCTTTTAATGAGTTTCTGGAAGAAAATAGCTCGCGCGATGTAGTCTCGGAAGCCCGGAAGCAGATATACCTCGGCGATGATGAATTCATAGAGCTTGTGCAGGAAAAAACAAAGAAAGATTTGCAGTCAAAGGATATTCCCAAGTATCAGCTCACAAAACCCGTACCGGGGATAATCAACGGTTTCATGCGAAGCGGACACTCAAGGGAAGAAGCGATAGCGAAAACCTACCTTACAGGAGACTACACGCTAAGAGAGGTTGCTGACGCAGTCTCAGTTCACTATTCGGTCGTGAGCAAGATCGTAAGCGAATACGAGAAAATCTCTTCCCGCTCCCAGTAAAAACCCCTCAGCCGAGCCCTGACTGCTCCGCGAGTTCCTCAACCTCGTCCACCATCGCACCTATCACGTCAAGTCCCGTCTGCCAGAAACCAGGGTCGTTTATATCCACCCCGACTCGAGAGAGGAGTTCCTCGGGCGAAGCGCTTCCCCCGGATCGGAGAAGTCCCATGTAGTCGGGTACAAAAGACTTCCCCCGCTCCAGGAACATTCCGTAAAGAGCTAGGGTGAGCAGCTCGCCGAAGGAGTACGCGTAACAGTAAAAGGGAGAGTGTATGAAATGAGGAATGTAAAGCCACCAGTAAGCGTAGTTTTCGGTCAGGGTAACAGAATCTCCGAACATCTCGCGGTTGGCCTCGATCCAGAGCTCGCTTATCCCTGCGGTCGTAAGCTCCCCCTGGTCTCTTCTTTCGCGGTGCAGGCTCTGCTCAAACCTTGTAAGCACCGCCTGCCTGAAGACCGTGGCCATTATGTCCTCAAGTTTCTCCGCTACCAGAACCAGCTTGCCTTCCCTTCGCGTTTCTTCCTCCTTAAGGCGGTGAAACACGAGCATCTCCGCAAAGACGCTTGCGGTCTCGGCCGTGGTAAGAGGCGTGTGGGCCTGGAAATAACCCTGTCGTCTCGAGAGATACTGGTGCACACCGTGGCCAAGCTCGTGAGCCAGAACCATCACGTCTCTCGGTTTCCCGGTGTAGTTCATAAAAACATAGGGGTGCACGCCGGGAACCGTGCCGTGGCTGAAAGCCCCTCCTCTTTTCCCGTCCCGAAGCTCGGCGTCTATCCAGTTTTTCTCGAAGAACAAAGACGCGGTCTTTTTCATCTCGGATGAGAATTCCCCGAATGAAGAAAGCACGATTTCCTCCGCCCTGTCCCATGGGACCTGCTCCCTTTCCGAACCCAGGGGGGCATAGCGATCGTAGTCGTAGAACCTGCGGTACCCGAGAAGTTTTCCCTTGAGTCCGTAGTAGCGCTTTACGAATCCGAAGTTTCGCTCGCACGATTCAAGCAGGGCTTCCACGGCGCCGTGGGATATCTCGTTGCTTAGGTGACGCGCCGACATGGGGTCCTCGTAGCTTCTAAGCCTGTCATTTATCGAGTGGTCGTTTACAAGCGTGTTGAATATGTAGGTAAGCACATGGGAATTCTCTTTAAGTCCCCTCGTGAGACCGGACCAGGCTGCCTTTCTTTTCTTCCTGTCCGGGTCGTAAAGAAGCGAGAGGGTCCGGGACTGGTTCAGTCTTTCGGTCTTGCCCGAGAGCCTCACGCGAAACTGGATATTGTTCACAACCTCGTCAAAAAGCCTTGAAAACGCCTTTTGCCCTGTGTTGGATTTCTCCTGAAGTATTTTTTCCTCGGCTTCCGAGAGAGTGTGACCTCTGTAATGTCTTTCCTGCTCGAGAAAATGCCTGTATTCCGAGAGTTTCGGGTTATTAAGAAGTTTCCTCGCTCTTTTCTTCGGAACCGAAACCCATTCAACGTAAAAGAAAATGAGCTTTTTCTGAACTTCCGTCGCTTTCTGCTGCATTGATGAACGAAAGGCACCGTTTTTGGGATCCCGGGTGTCGGCCGCGAAAAGAAGATGGGCAAAGGAAAGTATCTTTCCGATTCCTTCCGACAAGCGCTCAAGCTCCTTCACCGCTCCCGCGAGTTTCCCCGCGGTAAGCGAAGGAGACTTTATCTTCCCCCTGTACTTTTTTCCAAACCTGTCGGCACGTGCTGATATCCTCTTTAAATCCTTCTCTACCCGGGGATCGGAAATTCCTTCGTAAAGGTCCCCGAGATCCCACCTTATGCCTTCTGCTTTCGCCATGTCCGTCTCCGTAGCATTTTGTCAGAAGCAAGAACGAACTTACTCCTGAAGCAGGTATATATCCTCAAGCGATCTTCCCCTCTCCATGTAGTCCATTCCATAGCCCACAACAAACCCTTCATCCACCTGAAAACCCGTGTAGTCGGGCCCTGAACCCGTCGCGTCCTTTCCTCTTTTGTCTATAAGCGCGCATATCCGAAGCGAGCCCGGGTTTTTAGATCCTATGTGCCGCAGGATAAACTTCGCCGTCTCCGAAGTGTCAATTATATCTTCAATTATTATAATGTCCCTTCCCTCCACTTCGCATTCAATGTCCCTTAAGAGTTCTAGGCGCCCCGACCGCGCCCCCTCTCTATAGCTTGAAACCCTGAGAAATTGCTTTTCAACTGTAACGGTCACCTGCGCCAGAAGATCTTCAAAAAAGGGACGCGCTCCCTTAAGAACGCAGACTGCAATGGGAGTTTTTCCCTCGTAGTCTCCCGAAACTTGCCTGGCGAGTCTCGAAACGGTGTTTTTTATATCGTCTTTTGAGAGAAACTTCTTAAGCGCGATGCCTTCCAGGATTTCGGTTTCTTCAGACAGGACCCCGCCCCTCCTTCAAGGTTTTTTCAAGTTCAGGACAAAGTTCGATCACGGAGCGGCGAAGAAATTCCCTTTCGTAAATGTCGGAATCGACAATCTTCCCGTTCCACACGAGTATATCCAGGTCCATTTTTCTCGGGCCGTAGCGATCCTCCCTGGCACCTCTTCCAAGAGCAATCTCCACCCCCTTGAGCAGGGTTTTCAGCTGCTTGCACCCAAGACGGGTTTTTATCAGCAGGGAACCGTTTAGAAAATCCTGCTGCTCCCGGGGCCCTATGGGCTTGGTTCTCACAAATTTCGATTCTCCGAGAACACTGAGTTTCTCCCTGATCATTCGTTTGGCGGCGCCTACGTTCCTCTCGGCATCTATGTTTGAACCGACTCCGACAATGACCGTATTCATACCTTGATACCTTCTCCTTGCGCCGACAAATCGAGACGGTGAATGTTAAGTATGGTTTAAAAAACCGCGGAAAAATCTTCTGCCCGGCGTCTCTGAGAGAACCGGCAAGACGGCATCTGTTCCGTCTACCTTTCCCTCGCTTCGGTCACCGAAACGGAATCGGCAAAGCGAAGCGCCCCGGGTTTCTCAACCTTCACCGACGCCCACCTCACCGCCGGATCCTCAAAAACTATATCGCATATGCCCCCGGCGACTCTTTCAAGCAGGTTAAAATCGTTTGTCTCCACAAAGCTTATGATCTTTTTGTTTATGGCCTTGTAGTCCAAAGTATCGTCTATGCTGTCGCTCTCAGCGGCCTTGCGTCCGTCAAAATCGATGGTGACATTTATGACCAGGTCCTGGCGGTTCTCCTTTTCCCAGTCATAAACCCCTATTATCGTGCGAAGCCTCAGGTTTTCGATCTTTATTATCATCTTATCAGGTAAGGCTCATGCCTCCGTCAACGAAAAGACACTCTCCGGTGACGTAATTATTCTCCAGAAGATAGTTAAACGCGTTAATTATATCCTCAATAGAACCCGGACGCTTCATCGGGGCTCCCCGCGCCATCTTGTGAAGATAGTCATCCCCGAACCCCGGGGGGGCAAGAACTGCTCCCGGGCACACGGCGTTTACCCGAAAATCGGGAGCGAGCTCCCTTGCAAGCATTTTCGTCAAGTGATAAAGGCATTTCTTGCTCAGGTTGTAGCAGAAATGCTCGACGGGATTTTTCCTGACCCTCGTGTCAAGAAAATTAACGATAAGCCCCCCGCTTGCCTCAGAGGAAAAAGACTGGGAGAGGAAAAAAGGGGCCTTGAAGTTTATGGCCATGTCGTTTTCCAGAAATTCGGGAGTGACGTCGCGGAAACCAACGTTCTCGAAGATTGAAGCGTTGTTAACAAGAACGCAGAGCCCGGCGAATCTTTCTGTGACTTTTGGAACAAGGTCCCTTGCGTCATCAGGTGATGAAAGATCGCAGCGGAAAAGCTCACACTCAACCCCGGTCTTGAGAATCAGTTTCCTCGTAGCCAAGGCCTCTTTTTCCGAAGAATTGTAGTGAAGGGCGATATCGTAGCCCTTTTGGGCGAGATTCAGGGACATCTCCTTTCCTATTCTCGCCGCCCCGCCTGTAACCAAAGCCGCTTTTTTCATTTTGCACGGGAACCAGCGGTTTTCATGCCACGCGCACGCCGCAAAAACCGCCTTCGGATGTATATTGATATATTATTCCCATTGTTTATTATAAGTAAATTTAAAACGGCCCGCACAAGCGAAACCCAAACCGTTGCTTTACATGAATCCGGCGCCAGTTGCGACGGATTTTCAATATTCCCGTGCGAATTGCTCCCCGAGGATGAAGAATTGGAAAACCTTGTAATCAACTGCATAAGAACACTCGCCATGGACGCGGTGGAAAAAGCGAAGTCAGGTCACCCGGGAACCCCGATGGCTCTCGCCCCCACGGCTTTCACTCTTTTCGACAAGTTCCTAAAGCATAACCCCGAGAACCCGAACTGGCCAAACCGTGACCGCTTCGTCCTCTCCGCCGGTCATGCTTCAATGCTTCTCTACGCTGCCCTTTACGTAAACGGGTACGACATCTCGATTGACGACATAAAGAAATTCCGAAGCCTTCACAGCCGCTGCCCCGGCCACCCCGAACTGGGAATCACGGCCGGAGTCGAAACCACGACCGGGCCTCTGGGGCAGGGAGTATCAAATTCGGTCGGAATGGCCATAGCCGGCAAATGGCTTTCCGAGCACTTTAACCGCCCCGGCTACGACATAATAAATCACCAGGTGTATTCAATCTGCAGTGACGGGGACATGATGGAGGGAATTTCCTCTGAAGCCGCCTCCATAGCAGGACATCTTGGGCTCGGAAACCTGATCTGGATATACGACAGCAACAGCATAACAATCGAGGGCAGCACCTCGCTTGCGTATTCCGAGGACACGGAAATGCGGTTCGGTTCCTACAACTGGAACGTGGAGAAGGTTTTGGACGCAAACAATCTTGAGGAAATAGAAAAAGCCCTAGGGCGCGCAAGGTCAGAAACCGATAGGCCTTCCATCGTAATACTAAAAAGTCAGATAGCCTACGGAAGCCCTAACAAGCAGAACACGTGCGAGGCGCACGGAGCACCACTTGGAGAAGGAGAAGTCAGGCTGGCAAAGGAGTTTTACGGATGGAATGCCCCTGAGAACTTCCATGTTCCCGATGAGATCCTTTCCTACAGGGAAGTAGCGATCGCCAGGGGAAATGATGCCGAAGCCACGTGGATGGAGAATTTCAGAAAGTATTCAAACGAATACCCGGAACTCGCTCACGAGTTTGAAATGCTTGAGAAAAGGAAGCTGCCCGAGGGGTGGGGAAGCGACATACCGTCCTTCCCATACCCGGCTGACCCGGTCGCTACGCGCTCTGCAAACTCAAGCATAATCAACGCCATAGGGAAAAAAGTGCCGTGGTTCATGGGCGGGGCCGCGGATGTGGGCTCTTCGACCAAAACCTATCTTAAATGTGCAACGAGCTTTTCCGCTGAAGATCGCAAAGGAAGAAACTTTCATTTCGGAGTCAGGGAACATTCGATGGCTGCGATAGCAAGCGGCATGTGTCTCAGTGGACTCAGAGCCTACGCGTCAACCTATTTCGTTTTTGCCGATTACATGAAGCCCTCGATAAGGCTTGCGGCCCTGATGAAACTGCCTGTTATCTACATTTTTACTCATGACAGCATAGGGGTCGGTGAAGACGGACCCACGCACCAGCCCGTAGAACATCTGGCAACCCTCAGAGTAACGCCTAATATCGACATTATCCGTCCGTGCGACGCAAACGAGCTTGCGGTCCTCTGGAAACACGTGATGGAGCTTTCCGACCGTCCTGCCGCATTCGTTCTCACAAGGCAGAATGTTCCGGTAATAGACAGGGACCGATACGCCGTGGCCGATGGAGCGCTTGCGGGCGGTTACGTGCTCGCGGATTCAGACGGCACGCCCGACATCATACTGATATCCACGGGTTCCGAGGTTCATGTCTGCCTTGAAGTGTATGAAAGACTGCGCGAGATGGGAAAAAAACCCAGGGTGGTGAGTCTTCCTTGCTGGAGCCTTTTTGAAACCCAGTCCAAGGAATACAAAGACGCCGTCCTGCCCCCTTCCTCCACAGTAAGAATCAGCGTCGAGGCCGGGGCAACTCTCGGATGGGAAAGATTCACAGGCTTGGGCCCTGATGCCAAAAACTACGGAATAGACTGCTTCGGAGAATCCGCACCATACCGCGACGTGATGAACAACTTCGGTTTTAACGCGGACACTATCCTTAAGGAATGCCTCGAACTGCTTGGTAACTAGTGTCGTGTCCGTTAAAAACAAAGCCAGCTTCGAGTCACCAAGCTACACAGAATACGCAGGCAATTACCGAAACTTAATCGAATCCGAGCTTCTTGAGCTTGAGAGAAACCGCTTTGCCGAAAGATTTTTTGACTGCGATCATAGGCTCTGGGGGAATGACCCTTCGGAAATCACAAACCGCCTCGGCTGGGTGCACCTTCCAGAAAGAATGCTCGGGGCGACAGATGAAATTTGTGACTTCTCAGAATCTGCAAGGAAAAAAGGGTTCTCATACGTCGTTGTTCTGGGCATGGGAGGCTCAAGTCTTTCATCCGAGGTATTCAGAAACATCTTCAACACCCAAGACGGCTTTTTGCGCCTGACTCTTCTTGATACTACGGATCCCGATTTCATTTTGAAGACTCGGAAAAGCATTGACCTTCTGAAAACACTCTTCGTGGTCTCCTCGAAATCGGGCTCGACGGTGGAGACCATCTCCCTGATGAAATATTTCTACGGCGAACTGGCGAAAAAGACCGGTTCCCCGGGGGAACATTTCGTCTGCATCACGGACCCGGGTTCAAAATTGATCGAAACCGCCCGCAAGCACGGTTTCAGCAGAGTGTTTATAAACGATCCGAATGTCGGCGGAAGGTTCAGCGCACTTTCCTACTTCGGCCTCGTTCCGGCTTCACTTGCCGGGGTCGACATACGCAAAATACTTCAATCGGCTGACTCCGTGCTGCTCGAACTCAAAAACACAGTTGCCGGAAACTGCCAGGAGGATTCTTCTTTCCGCCTGGGGGCGTTTCTCGGAGTCATGGCCAGGGAAGGAAGGGACAAGCTGGGCTTTGTTTTCTCGGAAGAGCTCTTTCCTTTCGGCTACTGGGCAGAGCAATTGATTGCGGAGAGCCTGGGAAAAGACGGCGTCGGCATCCTCCCGCTGCTTGACGAACCAAGCCTCGATGTACCAAGAGGAGGAGAAGACAGGGCATATATTATTTTCTCCCTTAGAGGGGACGAAGGCGCAGGTGCCGTTTCGGAACGTCTTTTGGACTCCAGGATTCCCTTCGTGAAAATAGTCGTCGACTCTCCCGACACGGTCGCGGCTGAGTTTTTGCGCTTTGAGTTCGCGGTCGCGCTCGCCGGAAGCATAATGGGGATAAATCCCTTCGATCAGCCTGACGTAGAATCCGCAAAGGCTTTCGCCAGAAGTTTTCTCAAGCTCTACGGGGAAACCGGCAAGCTTGAATCTGAAGAACCCGATTTTTCAAGAGATGGACTTGTTTTCTCAAGCAACCAAAGAATAGAATCCCCGGAACATTTAAGAAACATTATCTCCTCAAAGAAAAAGGGCTACATATCAATTCAGGCATACGTGGACCCCGGGGAACAAAATTCAAGGGAGCTTCTCTCCCTCAGAACGCAGGTCGAGAGCATATCATCCGTACCAGTAACCCTGGGTTTTGGCCCGAGATTTCTCCACTCAACCGGCCAGTTGCACAAGGGAGACTTCGGAGAGGGGTTTTTCATACAGATCGTGAGCGACAACGCAAACGATCTGCCCATACCCGATGACCTCGGCTCCGCGGAGTCGGTATTTTCCTTCGGGATACTCAAGGCGGCACAGGCCACAGGGGATTTCAAGTCTCTTGATGAAAAAAAAAGGGAGATAATAAGAATCGGGATTTCTTCCGAGGTCGCGAAAAATATCGCAATGATTGCCCGGTTCTTTGCCGCCTGAACTCCTGTTCCCGACAAGCAAATTTCAAGCCCGTTCATCTGATGTAAAGTCCTTGCTTGGCTCAATCACTGCATATTGACGGCATCTGTTCTACATCTCACTGTTCATCCTGACCGAAAAATACGTCCAGAATTATGGTATGGGGGATTTTTATACCAGTACTGAACAGTCGGCAAAGCACTGAACAGTCGGTAAATCTGTGGTATAATATGAAGTAGCATAGTAAAACCATGCGTTCATTAAAAACAAACTAAGGAGACCCAAGATGAAGTCTACACACCCAAGAAATCAGAGAATCCGCTTCGAAAGCAAACTCTTTATGAAAACGGGGGAAATGACCCTTTCTATCTTTATGTTGGTATTGCTATTTTTCTTTTCCTCCGCGAATCCGGCAAGCGCCCATGATGTCGGTCCCGGCGACCATACGGAAGGCACGCACACCGAGGGTATCACCGCCGACCAGGTCGACATTGCAGATGAGCAGAGCATGAGGAACTTTCTGCGGCATGCAATAAGCCACTACGATAAAGTCACCACTCTTTCCCAGTGGTCAGAATTGAAAGAACTTCAATCCATAGAGGGAGGAGACTGGCGGAAAGAAACACTGTACCTGTTGCGGCTGAGTGACGGTGACAATCCCGCACTGATGCACCACCCGTACTACCCTACTCTACAGGGCGGAACGCTTTCAGGGTTTGAAGACGATAACGGAAAGCGGGTTATGGTGGAACTGCTCGCAGCGGCAGAGGCAGCGAAAGAGAGTGATCAGCAAAGTGATGATCCGCATAAAATAGGGTGTGTTGACTACACTCTGAACGGCGTAGAAAGGGTCGCTTGCGCCATTAAAGGGTATGAATCAAATCGCCCAATCCAGGCCCGATACGTCTTGGTTAGTGGACTTCACCATGATTTCCGGGATATATCCTTCGCGAACATCAAATGCCCTTATTACGACACTAACAACAGGATAAGCGCCGTTGACGTGGTGGATGAGGAAACCCTGAAAATGTTCGTAGATGCGTTCGTTGATCTCTATCTCACGCTGAGAGATGAACAATTAGGGGTACTAAGAACTCTTGACCTCCATAACTGCTTTAGGGTATCCCCCTGGAGAAGCGGTTCCATCTACCTTTTCTTGATGACTCAAGAGAACAGGAATGTCCTTCTTAATGGACTCGACCCCGACCTTGAGAACGGCGATCTGAATCTCATTGATGAGGCAGGAAACGATGTGGGAGAGTTAATTGTAGAGGCAGTTAAGGACTTGGAGCCGCGCCAAGGAGCCTTTGTCAATTATCTGTGGGATGATCCCCTTGAGGATGGTGACGAAGTACGGGACGAAAATGGAAACCTGATCCCCGGCAAAGCCCCCGGAAATTCGCCCAAGACAAGCTATGTAGTGCGGATATTATCGAGTGGCGGCAACTCGATTATCATGGGTTCCGGAATTTATCCCGAAGATAAAGATGGGGGATGCGTAATCGCAGGAGTCAGCAACGGACCTAAAAACACCATATTTAACCTGTTTTTGATTGCATCCGCGCTACTCTCGGCAACCTTGTGGAAAAACCGCTCGGCAAAGAAGGGCGCGAGGAAAAGCAAGACAAGCGGAGCCAGCCTCGTTTGCGCTTTGGCCTTGCTCCTTTTCCTCTCCGCGGCACCTTCTGCTAACGCCCATGAGGACGACCATGAGTACAACGTAACCGCAGACAACGTTGACGTTACAAACATGGAAAGCGTGAGGAATTTTGTGCTTCACGCAAAAGCACACTGGGAGAGCATTACGGACCCGAATGACAACATAGAGTTCGAGCGCGGGTTGACCGTGGACCCGGGAGATTGGAAAAACGGCGAAATTTATCTCATGGTGATAGATGAAAACGCCGTAATTTACACTCAACCGCATCTTCCTGACGCACAAAACGGAGCCCTGTTATCCGACCTCCGATACAGTACACAGAGTCGTCGTCAGGAAAGAACGGTATCTCCGGTTGTGAAGACCCTAATTGATGGGGCAGAGACAGGAATATGTGCTACAAATGACGAGGGCCGGTACAGTTGTGCCGTCAAGTTTATGCATCCCGTCTGGAGAACCGATCTCATACTGGTTGGCGGCTACCATCACAGTCTGGACGATGTAATCTTCGATCCCGTGGTATGTCCCTACTTCGTCAGTGAGATAATCAATGAGCCACCTTACTTCAAACAAGGAATAAATGCCGACAAGGTTACAGACAGCAGTACGCTGAAGCAGTTCGTAAATGAGTTCGTCAAACATTTCGGTGAGCAGGTAACCCAAGCCGGGCAAAATCCCGCCCAACTAGCCAGGATCCGCAACTGCTGGAGAACGCTGCCCTGGAAACACGAGGGCATCTACTTGTTTATCATGACCGAAGATGGTCTGGTGTTCTTTAACGGGAATACTCCCGCCCTTGAGAACGGAACTATTAATCTCGTAGACGATAATGGGTGTAATGTCGGAAATGAAATAATCAGGGTTATAGATGGCCAAGATAGAGAATGTAAAGACTTAGGCCTCTTGCCCGAGAGCCCAGACACGGGGAATGGGGGAGCCTTTGTCGAATATCTCTGGGATGACCCGACGGATGATATACCCGCTGATGAAGCATCCATCGCAAAAGGCGGAACTCCGGGTGACGTGCCCAAGTTAAGCTACGTAGCACCTTTTAGCGATGATAATTTCCTTGGAGGCACGAAAGTTATAATCGGTTCCGGTTTCCATCCAGAGGTTGGCGATGACGATGACGGGTGCGCGATAGCGGGGACTGGCGGCACGGCCAAAGGTGCTTTGCTTAACCTGCTTTTGATAGTTTCCGTGCTGTTGTTTCCGGTGGCTTTCTGGAAAAACCTCTCCAGAGAAGAACAAACGTAGCGTTCGGCTTTGCTTTAACGGCAGACATCTTACAAAATCGGGAGAAACAAGTTGAAGGTTAACGTACCTTAGACTGCGGTGAAGGGGGGTTGAAGATGAAAGCGACACGTTCTGAAAAGAGCAGAAACTACTCTGGCAATAAGGCGTTTGAGAGACCGGGAAAAACAGTCTTTTTCGTTTGCATGTTAGCGGTGTTCGTTTTCTTTTCCAACGCGGGCCCGCTGGGGGCCCATGAGTCCGGCAGTCATGATGCCACTATAACCGCCGGCGAGGTTGACGTTACGAGCGAGGAGAGCGTAAAAGCCTTCTTGCTGCACGTAAAGGCCCACTGGGACGAGATCCCTACAGGAGGAGTAACTCCATTAATATCCTTCAAGAACGATCTGAGCGTAGAAGGAGATTGGAGAAACGGCACCACGTATACGATGCGGTTAGGCGAAGGAGGTGCATTGGTTCATCACCCGTACTATCCTCTTGCGCAAAACGGGATTCTGGATAACGATCAAACGGGTGTGCAGGATCTCATCGCAGCTGCGGAGGCAGGTACACAAGGGAGCTGTGTTCAATATACTCTGGACGGCGTGGACAGGTGGAGTTGTGCAACCAAGATTGAGCATCCGGTGTACCGAGGTCAAACGCCCCCAGTCGAAGAGATATTGGTCGTCGGTCTTCATCATGACTTTGAAGACGTGTCTTTTGCCAATATTAGATGTCCTTATTACGTTCCCGAGATAAGTGCCATCAAAGTAGTTGATAACGATACGATGAAAGCATTCGTAACAGAATTCGCCGACTATTATGTAGCACAGGTGAATCGGATAGGAAACGTGACCCAACTCCGGAATTGCTGGAGAGTGCTGCCTTGGAAATATGGGGCCATCTACCTGTTTGCCATGACCGATGACGGGTACGTGGCCTTTAACGGCAACACTCCCAGCCTGGAGGACGGCACTCTGAACGTTGTTGATGTCAACAACGAGGATGTGGGCGAAAAGATCATTAACGCCGTGGAGGACCTAGCGTCGGGAGAAGGTACTTTCGTCGAATACTATTGGGACGATCCCGTAACATCCGATGACGATGAGGAAGAAGGATGCATGAGACAGGGGAAAAATTGCGCCCCCGGGACTTCATTCAAAAGGAGTTATATTGAGCGAAGAAACATAACTTCAGGGAATGTCAGTTACACCCTTATCTTCGGTTCTGGAATTTATCCAGAAACGGAGGCGGAAGATGACGGGGGATGCGCCGTTTCGAAGGCTGGAAATAAAACTCAAAGCACCACATTCAATCTGCTCTTGACAGTTTCTATCTTGTTTTCAGCAGCTTTGCGGAAAAACCGCTCAAAAGAAAAACGAAGAATACGAAAAAAAGAAAGAAGCGGGAGAAACATATTACCAAGCCTTTTTATAAGTGCGTTAGCGCTGCTGGTTTTCTTCTCTGGTGCAAGTCCCGCCGAGGCCCATGAGGGTGGTTACGATGACAGCGTAACCGCCGGCGAAGTTACTGTTGCGGATCAAGAAAAAATGATGGGTTTTGTGCTTCACGCAAAGGCACACTGGAACGCCATAGAGGATCCGAATGAGAACTTATCGTTCCAGAAAAGTCTAACTGTGGAGGGAGGAGACTGGAAAAACGACACCATATACCTGATAACTATAGATGAAAGAGGCAGGGTATTTACTCACGCACACGATCCTCTGGCGCAAAACGGGAATTTATATGATCTGGAAGACGCCGACAGAGAAAAAGTCGTGCAGAAGCTCATCTCGGCCGCAGACATGGGAGATTGTGTCGAGTATAGCGATGCGGAGCAAAACCAGAGATGGAGCTGCGCAGTTAAATTTGATCATCCCATATGGAATAGAGAGCTTATACTGATCGGCGGCCTGCATCATAATTTAGATGACGTAAATTTCGATGATATACAATGCCCCTATTTCAGCGAGGTAAGAAATGAGAAGCCTTATTTCTTTCAAGGAACAAGCGCCAACGAAGTTGTGGACAGCGATACACTTAAGGAGTTTGTAGAACAGTTCGTTACACATTTCAGTGAGCAGGTAGCCGAAGTCGGCCAAACTCACGCTCAATTAGCCAGAGTTCGTAACTGCTGGAGGATACTGCCTTGGAAATACGAGAGCATTTACATGTTTATCATGACCGAGGATCAGCTCGTGTTCTTTAACGGAAACACCCCTGCCCTCGAGAACGGAACGCTGGATGTCAGGGATGATAACGGGTGCGACGTCGGCGACGAAGTGGTGAGGGTGATAAACAACCAGCCGAGGCAATGCAAGGATCTGGGTCTGCTGCCCGAGGACTCCGAAGGATTTATTGAGTATCTCTGGGACGATCCGACAGATGATAAGCCTCCCGTGATTGAACAAGGCAGAGCTCCAGGAGATGTACCCAAGTTAAGCTATGTTAAGAAAGTAAGCTTCCAGAGTTTCCTTCATGGTGAAAATCTCATCATCGGTTCCGGTTTTCACCCTGAAGTTAGTGATGACGGCGGCGGATGCGCAATAGCGGGTACTGCCGGCACAGCCAAAGGAGCTTTATTTAACCTGCTTTTGATAGTCTCCGTAATGTTTTCGGCAGTTTTGTGGAAAAACCGCCCAAGAGAAAAACAAATATAGCATTCGGCACGCTTTAACAGCAGCTATTTTACACCGTGCTCTCAGCCTCTAACTGAAGATTGCAATCGGCGGAAACAAATTGCTGTTTTTTCTCTTCATCACCCTACCTAGAACCGACCATTTCGAGAATTCACCTTGCGATGAAGAAGTGGATTATGATAGAATCACAGGAAACAAGCTGAAAGTTGGCATAACTGAATTACACTAAAGGAGATTCCAAGATGAAAGCAACAAACTTTGAAAAAGGCAAAAACTACTTCACTAATAAAATCTTTGTGAAAACAGGGAAATCAGCCTTTTTTATCTCTATGTTAGCGTTGCTTGTTTTCTTTTCCTACACGGCCCCACTAAGCGCTCATAATTATCCAGATATCCCCATCCGTGAGGATGGAAGGGGTAGCCATAGCCCCAACAGCATAACTGCTGGTGATGTTACCGCTGGGGACATGGAAGAAATGAGAGACTTGATGCTACACGCAATGGATCATGTGATGCAGTTTGTAGATTATAATACCGGCCTCGCACCCTTTCTGGAACTTATCCAAGAAGAAGGAGGAGATTGGAAAAACGGCACCATATATCTCTGGCGTATGAGTGCAGGGGGTGTAATACAGAACCATCCACATTACCCTATCGCACAAAACGGAAACTTAAACGATCTTCCCGTCATGCAACAGCTTATTGAAGGTGTTAAAAAGGACAAACCCGTTAGAGAAGACGCATCCAGAGAATACGATTACGGAGTAGATTGCAAACCTTATACTTTTGAAGGTGAAAACAGAGTAGCTTGTGCCGTTTTTTTCGATCTAGATCTCCAGAACCTTACATTTAAAATTCCAACCATCCTGGTCGGCGGTCTTCACCATAATATTTCAGATATGTCTTTTTCTAATCTTAAATGTCCCCTTTACGCTCCCAAAACAAGCGCAGCTGACGTGGTTAATGAGGAAACCCTGAAGGAGTTTATGGACGAGTTTATTGAGTTCTATGTCGATTGGCGGGAGCGGGTAGGTTTATTCAATGTTATTAACTCACTGAGTTGCCTCAGGGTTTTGCCTTTGAAAAATGATTCCATCTACCTTTTTGCTATGACCGAGGATACTCAGTTAGTTGTCTTAAACGGCAACACCCCTACTCTCGAGAACACTGGCTTGAATGTTAAGGACGCTAATGGAGTCGATGTCGGGGACCTAATTGTCAACGCTGTTAAGGATTTGCCAGTAGGCGAAGGGGCCTTTGTTGAGTATCTTTGGGACGATCCGTCGACACCTTATGATAATGTCGACTTACGTACGGAGTGTCCGGATGGTCCATTTACCTGTGCCCCCGGCACCTCACCCAAGCTAAGCTATGTTGTGCCGATTGTGGGAGGGAGCGGTGGCCGTCACATCTGGGGTTCCGGCATTTATCCTGAAACTGGAGTAGAGGATGATGGGGGCTGCGCTATTGCTGGAAGCACGGATACGCACAAGAGGACCATATTCAACTTGTTCTTGATAGTTTCCATACTGTTTTCAGCAGCTTTGTGGAAAAACCGCTCAAAAGAAAAACGAAGAATACGAAAAAAAGAAAGAAGCGGGAGAAACATATTACCAAGCCTTTTTATAAGTGCGTTAGCACTGCTGGTTTTCTTCTCTGGTGCAAGTCCCGCCGAGGCCCATGAGGGCGGTCACGATGACAGCGTAACCGCCGGCGAAGTTACCGTTGCGGATCAAGAAAAAATGCTGGAGCTTGTGCTGCATGCAAAAGCCCACTGGGAAAGCATCGATAACCCAGACGACAACATAGCATTCGAGCAGGAACTGACTGTGGAAGGGGGGGACTGGAACAATGACACCATATATCTCATGGTGATAGACGAAAATGCCTCAGTCTTTACTCACGCGGATGATCCTCAAGCACAAAACCTAACCTTGGCTCATTACTCTGGTGAGACAGGAATATTTGGGAGACGGACTGAGCTTGACGAAGAGGTACAGGAACTCATTGAGGCTGCTGAGAACGGAGGTGGCTGTGTTCCGTATGAAGAGGGTGGTGAGCAGAGGGTAGCTTGTGCCGCCAAATTTACACATCCCGTTTGGCAGTCTGACCTCATTTTGCTTGCTGGTTATCATCATGTCCATGATATTCATGATGATGAGGAGGTAGGGTTTGATCAGATACAATGTCCTTATTTCGTCAGCGAAATCATTGACCAAGAGCCCTATTTTAAACAGGGAATAGGTGCTAACAAGGTTGTGGATAGCGATACGCTAAAGGAATTTGTAGGCGAGTTTGTTAAATACTTTGGGGACCAGATTGAATCTGGCCAAAATCCCGCCCAGTTGGCCAAAATCCGCAATTGTTGGAGGGCATTGCCCTGGAGGCATGGGGCCGTCTACGTGTTTATCATGACTGAAGGCAATCTAGTGTTTTTTAACGGAAATGGGCCTCATCTTGAGAACCGAAGTTTTAATCTCAGGGACGGTAATGAGTGCGATGTCGGCAATGAGGTAATCAGGGTAGCAAATGGCCAAGACAGGCAATGTAAGGACTTGGGCCTGCTGCCGGAGGACTCGGTAGGATTTGTCGAGTATCTCTGGGACGATCCGACGGATGATGTGCCTCCAAGGATCGAAGAAGGCAGAGCTCCGGGTGATGTGCCCAAGTTAAGCTATGTTGTAAGTTTTAGCCATGCTGATTTTCTCGGAGGCGAAAAACTTATAATCGGTTCTGGTTTTCATCCAGAAGTTAGCGACGATGATGGGTGCGCGATTGCGGGAGCCAACAGTACAACTAAGAGCACTTTATTTAACTTGCTCTTAATAGTGTCCGTACTGTTTACGGCAGCTTTTTGGAAGAATCGCTTAAGAGGAAAACAAACATAGTACTTCAGTTGTTGAAAAACAGGTTGGACTTGGAGCGCAAAGGCACTAACCTTCACTGACGACTATGGTTATATATCCTGTGCATGGTCACGGAATCACACTTGAGAACTGCAAAGAGCTCAACCCGATTTGCCCGGGATAAAATGCTCCACTCCTCGTGTAAAACCTATTATGATATCGGTTGAGGTTCCTATAAAAAGGCCGTGCTCGACTATCCCGGCTCTTTTTGATAGTCGATCGGCAAAATACGACGGATCTTCTATCTCCCCAGAAATCCAGTCGATAATAAGATTGCCCTGATCGGTCAAAAAGGGGGAGCCATCGCGCTCAAGTCGCAGTTCTGCTTCTCCACCGAGTGTCTCTAAATAGCTTTTTTCAGCTTCAACAGCGAACCGAAGCACCTCTATGGGAACTGGAAAACAGTTGCCAAGCCGTCGCGAGAGCTTTGATTCATCGGCAACAATTACATTTCTCTCACTATTCTGAGCAAGCACCTTCTCCCTCAAAAGCGCACCTCCGCCCCCTTTTATAAGATTATAATCGGAGTCGATTTCATCTGCCCCATCAATAGTTACATTGATCTTCCTCTCCGAGTTAAGCTCAACGAGATCAAGACCCAGAGCCTCTGCGAAATTTTTCGTTCTCTCGGAGCTTGGAACGCAGGATATGTCCGAAAGTCGACCGTCTCTTATCCGCCTTGAAAGCTCTTCGATGGCAAACTCCGCAGTTGACCCAGTGCCGAGTCCGACAAGCATTCCCGTGCGCACGAAGTCAACGGCTCTTACTCCTGCGGCTTTTTTAAGTTCTTCGGTCTTACTCATTGCGAAAAAAAGTTAGTAAAGTTACCCCGCGTACCCCGACAATTAACATAAACATAATACTATACGAATAATTCCCAGATACTGTAAAAAAAGAGGTAAAATATCCTGAAGGCAACCACGAAAAGCAAGTGTCGGTTTCCGATACCTTCAGCCGGTTTCGGGCACCGCTGCCTTTCGGATCTATGCCGTTTTGTTTTGGCGCAAAAAACTTATATACTTCATAATGAGGTTAAGTTACGAGACATAAAAGACAGAGTGGGTCATGGAAAATCTAAGACACATACTAAAACACAAAGGCAGCAGCGTATGGTCCATAGGACCGGATGAGACCGTGTACAAGGCCCTTCAGATGATGGCGGAAAAGGAAATAGGTGCTCTGCTCGTGCTTGACGGAGAAAAAGTCGTTGGAATATTCTCAGAGCGCGACTATGCGAGGAAGGTTATCCTCCAGGGAAGGTCATCGGCGAACACGAAAATAAGCGAGCTCATGATCAGGGACGTGATCTACGGTTCGCCCGACGACCCGATTCAGGAAAGCATGGCTATCATGACGGCGAACAAGATAAGGCACCTTCCGGTAATAGAAGATGGGAAGCTTTGCGGAATGGTGACAAGCGGCGACATCATAAACCACATCATCTCCCGTCAGAAATTCGAGATCGAGGCGCTCAAGAAATATATAACCGGAGGCTACTAGGCCACACCTGAACCAGCTTTATGCAGTCAATTGCTCCTGAACCTTCTCGCAGTCGGAGTGGAAACTCTTGGCGACCTCAAGGAACTCTATAGCTTTCGACGCCGAAGCTTCTCCGTTTCTGTACTCCCCGAACCTACGCGAGACATCAAGCCATTTCTCATCGGTTCCCCCGGTTCTCACGATAAGGTTTTCAAATTCCCATATCGTCTGCTCCGGAGTGAACGGGTCAACAAGCTTGGTGTAGAGAGGAACATGGGCGCTTTCGGAGCATGCCAGATAAAGTTCGTTTATGCATGCTTCGTAGTCGCCGTGCAGGAAAAGAGCCTGGGCCTGCTCAAGACGCCTCTCGGCGTCTGAGAAAACCGGGATTTTCTCCTCAACGGTAACTCCCGCACACTCTCCCCTTACTCCCTGCTGAACGGCGAATTTTTCCTCTTCGTGTCCCCAGTCGGTGTAAAAATCCGGGTCCTCCTCGTACGGGGGGATCTCGTTGAATTCGGAGACCGATTCCTTGATGTACTTGGCGCCGAGCCTTTTCATCGTGAGGTCAAAATGCTCACCGTCTTCTTTCTCTCTCTCGTATATCTCAAGCAGTCTCTGGACAACCTTGGGAGCGTTTCTGGTCGGAATCTTTGTGACCGGCATAGCAAGGCGCGAGTCGTCTCCGTAAAAACCTCCGCCGAGGAAAAGCATCTCCGCCGGAACACTTCTCCCTTCTCTGGTTATGGACGCTCCCTGGAACCCTATGCTGGCTGAAACATGCTGAGCGCATGCGTTGGGACAGCCGGATATCTTGATCCTGAGATCCCCGAGAGTTTCCTTGTACTTTCCAAGACCGTTATCCATCATGCTGGTAAGCTTCGTCGCGAGGCCCTTGGCCGAAGTGATGCCCAGACGGCAGGTATCGGCACCCGGGCAGGCGGTTACATCTTCGAAGGTATCCGCACCCGAATCAGAAATGCCCGCCTCTTTAAGATCGGCGTAAAGCGCGGGGATGGCCTGATCGGGAACCCACCTGATCACGAAATTCTGCTGAATGGTTATCCTTATGGAACCGTCCGCATAAGCATCTATCATGTCCGCAAGCGCTCTCGCGGTATCGGACGGAACGTCTCCCAGAAGCACTCTCACGTTAACGATTGAATACCCGTCGACCCCCGCCGGAGAAACGTTTTTCTGCCGCCACTCCGTAAAATCCGGGTCATCCTCCACCCAGCCGGGCGCCTCCGAAAGGTCGTGTCCGTTCGGCTCGGGAGTTTCGTGCTCCCAGTCAATCGCCTCAAGATACTCATTCCACGAAGGATCGACCTCGAGCGAAGCTCTTTCCTGTTCGACTACCTCTCTGAATTTCTCAAAGCCGAGTTTTCTCACAAGAAACTTCATCCTGGCCTTCATCCTCACCTTTCTCTCGCCGTACCTGTCAAAGACCCTGACGACCGAAGCCGAAAAAGGTATCATCTCCTCAACCGGCATGAACTCCGTCCAAAGATGTCCGAGCGAAGGCGAAGCGCCGAGCCCTCCGCCGACGTAAACCTGAAAGCCGTGCTTTCCGTCCTCTTCCCTTACCCTGGCGCGAAAACCCAGATCATGAATGCGGATTCCCGCGTTGTCGACATCCGGATTGCTCTCAAAGCAGACCTTGAATTTCCTTCCCATGTTCTGGCATATGGGGTTTCGGAGCATAAACTGCTTAAACGCCTCTGCGTAAGGAGTCACATCAAAGGTTTCCGTAGGCGAAGCCCCGGTTATCGGGGAAGCCGTGACGTTCCTTATTGTGTTGCCGCAGGCTTCGCGCGTGGTAATTCCCGCGCTTGCAAGGTCCCTCATCATATCGGGAACCGTCTCAAGGTTGACGTAATAAAGCTGGGCGTCTTGACGGGTCGTAAGGTGAAAGAAGCCGCTTGCGTACTTGTCTGAAACGTCCGCAAGCTTTCTCAACTGAGCGGAACTTAGTTTCCCGTAGGGAATCTTTATCCTCTGCATCTGGACTCCTTCCTGACGCTGGGCGTACACTCCCAGCTGGAGTCTTATTTTCTGGAATTTCACCTCGCTTATCTTCCCGTTCATGTAGTCGGAGACCTGCTGCTCGAATTCGTCGATCTCATCCGCTACAAGCTTGGGCAGAGTTAGTGCTTCTTCGTCCATGTTTTCTGGCTCCGTAACATAAAATCTCTTTATATCTCCCGATATTCTAACATAAAACAACTTTTTTTTGGAAATCACCCTTTCGGGCCGTTCTGGGCCGAAAGCCACATCTCAATTACCAGGAGAACATAATCAATTTCTTGTTCCGTGAGCTTTCTTTTCTTAGGGATGCCGTGCCACTTCAGCAGACAGCTCCGACAGCACGTGGCCGTGGCGTGCTGGGCACGAAACACTGGATGTCCGCCCCACGGAGTCTGCTTCCCGTCGTTTGGGGGCAGGGCGGGGGCGAGCCTTTTGCGAAGGAAATCTCTTCCGTGCGAAAGCACTTCGGGAAGCCCCTTTTGCCTGAGATAAAGCACTTCCTTGGCATTCAGCCTGAACCCGGAACGGAACCGGGACTTCCCTAGTCTTCTGAAAACATTCTCCAGGCACTCCTTTTCGCCGTTTTTCCCTTTATACATGTAAGAGATTCAGTGCTCCCGATCCCCGTAGAAAAAATCCCGCATCCGCACGAGTATTTGTTCCGTCTTCCCGCAGAAAAACTCGCTCCCCGCAACGGAGTTGATAAAGAATTTCCCGTAGTACTTCGACACGATACGCCTGTCAAGAACCATAACGACGCCGCGGTCCGTCTTGGTGCGTATGAGTCTCCCGAAGCCTTGCTTGAACCTGAGTACCGCGTGGGGAAGTATGTATTCGCGGAACGAATCGATTTCCTGTTTTTCCATATACTCGATTTTCGCCTCCGTAACCGGATCCGTGGGGACCTTGAAGGGAAGCCTGCATATGACGACCATCCTCAGAGAATCCCCGGGAATATCTACTCCTTCCCAGAAACTGTCGGTCGCGAAAAGCACCGAGTTCCCAAGGGTTTTGAATTTTTCAAGCAGCAGACCCCGGGGCATTTCTCCCTGCTTGAAAAGACTTACCGGAACGGATCCGACGCTCTCAAGAATTTTTCCCGTCTTCTCGTAAACCCTGTTAAGCGACGAATAAGAGGTGAAAAGCACGAGGGCGTTTCCGTTCGTCACGGAAATGGAATCTGAAAGTGTCTGTGCGAGGGAGTCTTCGTAGTCTTCCCGCCCGGGCTCGGGCATGTCCGACGGAACCAGCAGCAGGGACTGCGTTCGAAAATCAAACGGTGAATCAACAATAAGCCCCCTGAATCTTTCATTATCCGAAAGTCCGATGTTTTTCCTCTGGAAATCGAAATTCTTGTCCACGGCAAGTGATGCGGAAGTCATAACAACGGTTTTGGTTTTCGAGTAGAGTTTTTCCGAAAGCTCCTTGGACACATCAAGAGGGGAAAGGTTGATTGAGCAGAAAATCGCCGCCCGTCTGCGGTTCCCCTCAAACCACTTTATGTAGTTCTCGTCCTGCTCGCCGAAAAATCTTCCTATGACTTCGCGGAAAGCAAGGGATCTCTTGGCGATTCCTCCAAGTTCAGCGGTGAGTTTTATGTGGGACTCCGCGTGCGGCGAACTCTCTACTATTCCCAACAGGTGGGCAATCTCATTTTCAAGCGAAAAGAGAGTCTTTTCAAGCGCCCCGAAACGCTCCTCCACAGCAGGCCATTTCTCCTGCCGCGCAACCTCTTCTGTGAGTCTCAGGCTTATTGCTGTCTCGCCCGAGAGCTCCGCCCCAAAACCGTAAAGCGAATTAAAGACCTCTTCACTTACAATCTCTATATGCTCAACGGCCCTTGCAAGCCCGCCGCCCGAACGCTCGAAAACCTCCCTGAGGGCGGAATCTTTTTCCTTCTGCGCGAGATGAGATATGTAGGATATAAGTCCCTTGTCCCTGTTTTTCCGGGAACGGAGCTTTGAGAGCATCTTCGTAATCCCGTGCTTGCTAAGCTTCAGGCTAAAATGCGAAGTCGCCACCTCGGCGATATTGTGCGCCTCGTCGAAAACGACCTTCGCGTAGCGGGGAATTATCCCGAAATCCGAATCGGGTCCCGCAGCCCCTTTTATCGCAATATCGGAAAAAAGCATGTGGTGGTTGGCGACCAGCACCGAGGCCCTCGACAGCTCTCTCCGGGACTTGAAGAAAAAGCAGCTCGAATAATGGGGGCACTTGGTCGCCGGGCAGCTTTCGCTTTCCGCGGACACCCTGTCCCACACATCATCAGGGGGCGTGAACGCAAGATCGGAAAGTGAACCGTCCACGGTGGTCTTGGCCCACTCAAGCACATCCTTCATCGACCCTCTTTCCCCGTCGTCTATAAAATCGAAAAGATCCTGCCCAACGGCTTCGCCGCGGAGAAGACAGAAGTAGTTTCTCATTCCCTTAACGAGGGCGTAATCGAACTTCCTCGGGAAAAGATCCCGAAGAAGGGGAAGGTCCTTGTTTATCAGCTGTTCCTGAAGATTGATGGTGTTTGTTGAGACCAGAACCCTCTCACTGTTGCTAATTGACCAGAGAATGGAAGGTATTAGATAGGAAAGAGTTTTTCCGGTGCCCGTGCCGGCCTCTATCATTGAGAGGTGCTCGTCGTTGAATGCATCGATTACTTTTGAGAGAACTTCAAGCTGTTC
The DNA here is from genome assembly GCA_964291665.2 of Thermodesulfobacteriota bacterium. Lineage (GTDB taxonomy): Bacteria > Desulfobacterota_D > UBA1144 > Nemesobacterales > Nemesobacteraceae > Nemesobacter. Next base: position 698,957 of record OZ219814.1, read on the forward strand.
TTCCCTATGCTCGTATTTCTCTCCCAAGACACTGGCCACGGGACCTGCAGGCAGGAGATATTCCCTCGCGGATTCATTGTCAACACGTACCGTCTCCCCCGGAACGAAAGGCTCAACAACTACGTACACCTTCTCGACCTCGCTATCCACTATGTAGAAACCGACGCCCTTGTTTCCGAAAGCCGAGGCGACTGCCACATCTTGGGGTGAAGGTTCGAGGTTGCCCGAGGGGTGATTATGCACAACTACGTTCCCCGTTTTCGCCGCGTCAAGGATGGCCGGAACCGCCTGGCGGTTGCCGCGCGCAAGGACTTTTACATCGCAGACCTGAGAATCTTCATTTACCTTGCCGACGAAAAAAACCTCGTTTCCATAGGCCTCAGTTATTGCCTCCCTGATGAACTCTGCAGCCTCAGGGGTAAAGTAGCTTTCAATCATATCCGCTTAATTTTACACAGAGGCGTTAATAACAAAACTTCCCGGCAGATGTTGCCTTGCCCCTCGGGCTTCGGTAGCCTGTTTTGCGTGTCGTCGGAGGAGGGATGGCCGAGCGGTTTAAGGCGCTGGTCTCGAAAACCAGTGGGGTCTTCATGGCCCTCGTGGGTTCGAATCCCACTCCCTCCGCCATCAGTTCACCCCGAGTTCTTCTATCCAGAGATAGCAAACTCCGTCGGAAGCCAAGTATTGTCAGAGCGATTACCGATACGGCCCTGGCGCGTGCTGACGGCGTGCCGTACCGCTTTTACAGCCTTTCATCACAAATTGAATCTGAGCGTAAAGATTATTACCACCAACTGGAAAAACAACAACGCGACACGCCGGAGATAACGAGCTGGCTTGAGTGGTTTTTGGGTTGCCTTGGTCGCGCAATTACCAGTGCCGAAAACACACTGAGCGCCGTATTGTTTAAATCGCAGTTATGGGAAAAGATTAATCGGCAGTCTGTCAACGAGCGTCAGCGTCTAATTATTAACCGTATGCTCGAGGATGATTTTAAGGGACACATGAATACCTCAAAATATGCCAAGCTAGCCAAGTGCTCCACGGATACAGCACTACGAGACATTCAAGACTTAAAGTCGCGGGGAGTTTTTATTCAGAATCCCGGCGGCGGGCGGAGCACAAGCTACCGCCTGCCAGATTCCATCTCCGAGTAAGTAGTCAATGAATCAAGACGAAAACCAGAGAGTCGGAAGAATCCTTCCCAATTTCGTTTTTTCATAGAACCAAAAGAGACGGTCAGGATGCCAGATTGAAAGTAAGCCTTCTTCTCTCCATGTCCGCTGATACAAGCTTCACGCGAACTTCCTCTCCGAGTTCGAACCACTTTCTTTTCCTGCCTCTGATCTTGTAAAAGTGCTCGGGGATGAGCCCCTCGACGAAGTGCTCTTCTATCTCTATGAAAACCCCGAAAGGGTGTATGCTCAGTATTTTCCCGTGGAATATCTCACCCACACGGCTTTTCATGAAATTCGCCGTTTCAAGGTTCATAAACTGGCGCTCCGCATCCTCGGCCGTTTTCTCCAGAATCGAGCAGCGTTCGGCTATCCGCTTGAGATGGGCAGAGTCGTACGAAGGGGTTCTTTTCTGCAGTATTTCGTCGATAATCCTGTGAACAACAAGGTCAGGATACCTTCTTATGGGGGAAGTGAAGTGGGTGTAATCGTCTATAGCGAGACCGAAGTGGGGAACATGTTTTGTTGAGTAAACGGCTTTTTTTAGCGCGCGCAGAATCATAAAATTTATCTGCTCCCGATCCTTTCTCCCCGAAGCTGCTTTCATTACCGCCTGGATTTCCTGCTGCTTGACCCGTCCTCCGAGGTTGGCCTTGATGCCTATTTTGAGAAGGCTCTCGCGCAATTGTTCTATGGAATCCGGATCCGGGGGTTCGTGAATCCTGTAAATCGATTCGAAACCGTTTCTGAAAATAAACTCCGCGACAACAGAGTTGGCCATGATCATGAATTCCTCTATTACTTCATGGGCGACATTCCGCTTAAGCCTGTCAACGTCGCTCACCTCTCCCGTGGAATCGCGAAGCAGGACGGCCTCGGGAAAATCAAAGTCAAGACCGCCTTTGCCAATCCTAAGCTCCCTTAGCTTGCAGTAAAGCTCTTTCATCAAAAGCAGAGAAGAAACGATGTTTTTGCCACGGGAGGACAAAGCAGTGCCGTTTCCTTCCAAAACGGCCGCGGCTTCGGAGTATGTAAGCCTGGCGCAGCTTTTTATCACGCTGTTATATATCCTAGAGTCCCTGAGCCTTCCCGAGGAATCGAAATCTATCTCAACCGTCTTGGTAAGCCGTCTTCTTCCGGGACGCAGGCTGCAAAGATCGTTTGAAAGTTTCTTGGGAAGCATTGGAATTACCCTGTCCGAGAGATAGGTGCTGGTGGCCCTGCGGGCTGCCTCCTCGTCGCACGCGCTTCCGCAAGCCACGTAATGAGAAACGTCCGCAATGCTTACCCGGAGTCTGTACCCCTTGCGGATTTTTGTTATGCCCACAGCATCGTCAAAATCCTTTGCGTCATCCCCGTCTATGGTGAAAATAGTCTCTTTTTCAAGATTCACCCTAGAAGAAAGGTCCCCGTTTGATAACTCCGCGCTTAGGCCCCCGACCTCTTTTGTTACGTTGCGCGAAAAACCCTTCGCAAGACCATACTCGGAGATGATCCCCTTTTTCTCAGTTTCAATTTCTCCGGATATCCCCAAGCGCTCGGTCACTCTCGCCGACTGTTTCCCCGGCTTAATCTCTATGACTACGAGTTCCCCGTCGGAAAAACTCTTTTTCCACCCTCCGGTTTCAACCTCATATTCGGTAAGTTCCGCTTTTCTGGGACAGGCAACAAATCCCCTCGGGGTCTCTCTCAAGTCGGCCAAAGCCCTTAGGGAGCCACCGTTTGAGAGACCGTTTGGAACGATTTTCTTGCGGTTCCCATTAAGAGGTAAATTCAGATGTCGACTGTCTTTCCCGGCACTCTTTTTCCAACCTTTTCGAAGACGGTAGCGACCCTTGGAGGTTCTTTTGAGCTTTCCATCAAGGGCCATCCTCTTCAGCATAGCCCGGAGCTTGTCTCTTTTTCTCTCGGGCATATCAAGCCCTCGGAGAATATTGCCCTCGGAGAGACTTTTTCCCTCTTTTTCGCTGAGCAGTTTTAGAATCCGCAATTCTCTTTTGCTTGTCATGATATAAACCCAGCTTTCCAGCCACGGGGAATTCCCTGTTTTAAGGATTGAAATTTACGGGGTCTTGTATACAATAGTGTCGTTTTTTATTAATTCTGCTTTCTGGAGTTTTTTATGCTTAGAACAAACATTCTCGGAGGGATTCTCATAACCGCGCTTGTTCTTTTTATAGTAGGTTTCGGAATCTCCCTCAAATTCTCACTCGACTGGTCTTTTTACTTTAAAGTTCTCTCGGTAGTCGGCGCGGTCGCGCTTGCGGTCTCTCTGATAGTCCACCTTATACCTTCAAGAAACTAATCCGGTACGCAGAATTTCTTACCAGTTTTTTCTTCTATTCACAAACCCCTGAGCGCAAGCCCCACCGCAATCGCCATCTTCGGGGCCAGATGCTCAATGTATTCAGGATCAAAACGCGAATCCGGAACAGTAATATTCCGAAAAGGGTTACAAACTTCTACCGGAACCCCGGTGGCCTCTCCAAGTGCATCGGCGAGAGTTGCTATCCTTGAAGACCCCCCAGAGAGAATTATTCGGTCGATTATCTCTCCAGCTTCGTCAAAAACCGTCTTTATCTCATCTGTGGCACGAGCAACGAAATCAGCGAAAACACTTTCTATCTCGTCATATCTGCCATAACCCTTAATGCTGAACTTTATTCTCTCCGCCTCTTCATAGGTAATTTTGAATTTCTCCATCAAACCAAGCGTAATCCATTGCCCTCCAAGCGGAATATCCCTCAACACAAAAGGCACTGTGCCATCCAAAACGCTTAAGTTAGTCCCTGACGCTCCGATGTTCACAAGCGCCACCTTTTGACCGCGACCTCGGCAAAAAACTGAGTAGACGTTTGAAAGGGCCATGGCGTCAATATCAATTACCCGAGCGCGGAGGCCCGCCGAGAAAAGCGAACTTTTATATTCCTGCGCCGTTTTTTTCGAAACCGCCGCAATCAGCACCTGGGTCTCCTCGGATTTTCCATTGCGCCGGAAAAGCGGAGTGTAGCTGTAATTAACCCCGCTAACGTTTCTGCGAAGACTGGTTCTCACAAGATCCGGAACAAGTTTTTCCATGTCTTCTCTGAGAAACATTCTGGGAACATTGACGATTTTTAAAGCAACGGCTTCGCCGGAAACCCCTATAACCGCCTTTTTCGTTTTTATGCCGAGCTTGGAAACGAGACTTGATACAACCTCCGAAACTATGTCGCCCCTTGAAATCGATTTGCGAATTATGGCATCGCTTGGAAGCATGGCCTCTCCCATGTTCTCAAGCCGGTAAATTCCACCTCCGTAGGAAAGCTCCACAACCTTAACGGAACTTGAACCTATATCTATCCCAACCATGGCATCTCTTCCCTCAAGGAACGAATCCGGGCGGCGAAGTTTACTGAAAGCCAAATTTTTAAACGGAGAGATCAACGAAACGGGAATTGGAAATTACTCTTCCACAAGATCGTAATATATTTGTACTTCCCTGGAATGGGCTTCCGGGGGAAGGTCATCGAAACTGGCCGTGAAGAAGAAGCTTTCCGCCGGATCAAGTCTGTCCCCTTCCTCAACAAGTGCGGAAGTCGCGGCAAGGGCATTTCCATCCGAATCCTTTATGAATATAACGACGTAAACCGACTGCACCGGGAAATTCGCCGTGTTCACCACAGCGCCGTTAAAATCCACGCTTCCGTCAAGGTTCTCGGTCTCGAGAACCGGTCCGTCAAGCCCGACGGCGGATTCCTCCGCGGTGCAGGCCGTAAGAATAAAGGCCGCGATGATGAACAATGACGTGATCAGAAAGCTTTTTTTCATTTCTCCAGTTTAGTACCCACGTTTGAAATAGAAATCACGTTCGCCGTGTCCGCGGTTTTCTTCTCCGCGGTCTTTTTATCTTCAGAAGCGTGGTCTTCTATTATGTCTCCAAGCACCTTGTGCATCAGCTTAAGTGCGCTTATGGAATGTTCTTTTAGATAACCCTCGCTAAAAGGTATCTCCTCTTTTCTCCTTCTGAGGAACAGATTAAGAATGAAGGCTTGGTTATTGAGCAGCATCAAAATGGCTACATAAAGCAGAAAGTTGTCGGCGAAAACCTTTTTCATCAACGTTTTCGTGTCGGAATCGATCTTAACTATGCCGAGTGGCCCATCGACCTGCGGAGAGAGAAACGGAACGGAAACGGAAATCTTTCCCGCGTATTTTTCAACCGAGTACCCTTCGGACGGATAGGTGTCTTCCAAGAAATGCCCGGAGGCCATTTCGTTATCCGGCTGTTTCATGAAAGTGACACTGAAAAACTTGGGAGAGACCCCGAAGGTGTTAAACAGTTTCTCTCTGCCCAGCCTCTCGTCAAGAAAAAGATAGAACTCGTCGCTTGTGGACGCCTCTCCGTGATCCTGATAGAAACTGGTCGCCTGGTCTCCTATAGTCTCGGCTATGGCTTTGGTTCTAGTGACAAAGTCTTTTTTGGCGTTATCAAACTGAAAATAAAACACCACACCTATAAGGGCTATGATGCCCAGCTCAACCATTGATATTTTGAACAGCAGTCCAAACTTCTGGTTCAGGCGCATTTTACAAACTCTTCAAGTATCTTCCGTAGGTTTTTGTCTTGGGAATGTCGGAGAAGCATGAATACCATTCCGGCAAAATCCTTTTTTATTTCTCCGTCAAGGCTTCTGTAAAGCTTAAGAAGCATCTTCTCCTCGTTTGTGAGAACCTCGAGTTCCTGCTCAGATATGGCTTCTTTCTCGATGAATCTTTTGAGTCTCTCCGTCCTTGAGACACTCCAGATTTCCTCAACCTTCACCCCCAAGATTGAAGATATCTGCTGGCAGCGGTCAAAAGAGGGCGCATCAACCTTTCCGGTTTCAAGCTGATGTATGTACACGCTCGAAACTTCAAGAGATCGAGCGAGGTTCTCCTGTGTAATCTTTTTTCTCTTCCTTATCCTCTTTAGATAATCTCCAAACTTCATTCAAACCTCCTCCGAGAATAAAATAGTCCTGTATACGCTAATTTTAACCTAATGTACATAACAAAACAATCCAGTCAGGCCAACCTCAGATACAGAAGTTAAAACAAAGGAAAGAGAATAAGAGGGTAAAGCGAGAATAGGGCAAAAGAGTCAAAACGATGCGCAGGTATCTATTACTTGGCGCAGCACCGCTTGCTGGGCAAACCTTTGTTTGTATTCCTCAATAATTGTGTCTATCTTGGGAGCGGAATCGGCATCCGGTGAGACGAGAATTATAAGTATCTTAGTGTCCTCTTTTATAAGGGTTCCGGCGGAGGTGTACTGCCCATAAGCATCCAGAACCGTAAGACCGGCCGGGAATTCCCTAGTGATAGTATCTTCGAGAAACTTTTCCCACTGCTGATCACTCACGACTTGACGATTATCTGCATTTCCGCGCCCAAAAAAAAGCCTGTATTCGGTATAAGCCTCGGTACCGTCCGGACATGGGTTTGTCTGGGCCTCTGAAGAACATGACAGAATGAAAGCGCAAGCCGCAAGAGCTGCGATAGTAACTAGAGCACTAGCTGTACGATTAAGTGTCTTCAGCATAAACCACCTAGCTCAGGCAGAGAAAAGGAAAGATTCCGCTTCTACCGCAAAAGCAACTCAAAAATGATGTGCCCGGAGGCGGAATCGAACCACCGACACGAGGATTTTCAGTCCTCTGCTCTACCAACTGAGCTATCCGGGCAGAAACAAACGGGCTTTAATTCTACCCGAAGAGAATATTTTCTTTCAAGGAACGAAACTTCCTCGTTCATAAACAAAAGGGCCCCGGCCCTTTTCTAAAGAACCGAAGCCCCCCTGAACACAGAAAAAAGAGGTATGGAGAGATGGTTTTTTCTTCTGCGTTGTGGTTGTTTTCCCTTTATCTATACGTCAAGCCAGTAAAGAAGCTGTACGGCAAATCCGTGCTGATCCTCTTCGCCGGCAAAATAAGCGTCGTCGCCGTCCGCCTTGTCGTACCTGTATTCAAGCCTTGTCTCGAAATTCCCAACAGACTCGAAAGGAGTCAATATTAAAGTCGAGGTGAACTCGTAAAGCTCAAGGTCCGGTGTATCAATTCTTTCTGACTCATCAACATACTCACCCCTGAGAGCAAGTGACATGGAGTCCGCAAGACTTACTATCGCGTAACCTGCAACGCCCCAGCGATCTCCTCCCGCGTCATGTGACGTATACTCGAAATCGCCTATCAAGGTAACCTTCTCCATGATGGTGAAGGTCCCAACAACCGTGACAAGGGTTCTGGTATCTCCATCCGTATCGCCGAAGTACCCGGTAACACCTAGCCAGCCGTCGTTCGGAAGATTAAGCGCAATCTGCGATTCAAAGGTCTTTCCATCATCCACGTCATCAACCGCGTCCCAGTCGTTGCTTAAACCAAGAGCGAAATCAAGCGATCCGGCACTGAAAGTGGCCCGAACACCGCTGTGCGCAAACGGAATCCTGTAGAAAAGCAGGGATCTCGTTATGTTGGTGTTGTCCTTTGCCTCTATGAGCTCCCAGCCCGCAAGCGTGGTGAACTGACCGGCGTAAATGTTAAGACCGCCGGCGCCCGATGGAACAAGCACGTTTATGTACGCCTGGTAGGGACTTACCGCGCCGTCTCCGTCGCTGTTAAAACCGAAGCCGAGACGCTCGGCCTGTTCGCCGAAAAGAACATCCGCCCTGAAACCCACTTGATCCATTACTCCCTCGCCGACGGTCGGAACCTTTTCAAGCGAAAGGGTAAAAGCATCTATCGAGAAATCGTTGTGTTCGGGATAAAGCCCTCTCTCAGCAATACCTTCTCCGACTTCCCCATTCGAAACATACTGGTAGGTCGTGTCGAGCGAAAAGCCGAGTCCGATCGACTCAAGATTTCCGAGATCGAGGGCGTTTGCCCTCGGGGCCCCGAACTGGGTCCCGAGCAGCAAAGCCGCCGCAATCATCATCAATGAAAGTTTAGAAACTATACTTCTCATTTTTCTCCTCCTATAAGAGTTGTTATTTTCGTTTTTCCCTGTTCTCATGCTATCAAACCTGCGTTGCGGACTGAAAATCCGGATAGGACTCCATTCCGTGCTCGGTTATATCCAGTCCTCTTCTCTCCTCTTCGTCGCTCACTCTTATGCCGATAGCTATCTTTATGACGTAGAAGATGATGAAGGCGCAGACGACCGTGAAGACGCCGTACGCCAGAACTCCGATAAGCTGGACCATAAAGCTGAAATCGGGTCCTCCGAAAATTCCCACGGCAAGCGTTCCCCATATACCGCAGACCAGGTGGACGGAAATCGCACCCACCGGATCATCTATCCTTATCTTGTCGAAGAAACTGACTGCAAAAACCACTATTATTCCGGCCACAAGTCCTATGATGACCGCCTCACCCGGAGTGACCACGTCGGCTCCGGCCGTGATTCCCACAAGACCAGCAAGCACGCCGTTTAGAGCCATGGAGAGGTCAGGGTACTTAAAAGTTCCCCACGAAGTGAAGGCTGCACCCAAAGCGCCCGCAGCCGCTGCAAGCGAAGTTGTTACTATGACCAGTGAAATCAGTTCCGGATCCGCACTCAGCACCGAACCGCCGTTAAAACCGAACCATCCCATCCAGAGCAGAAACACACCGATTGCAAGAAGCGGAAGAGAGTGACCCGGAATCGGCCTCATCGCTCCCGAGGCAAGATATTTCCCTATACGCGGGCCGAGAAGATATGCCCCGACAAGTCCTCCCCATCCTCCTACGCTGTGAACGAGCGTGGAACCGGCAAAATCGTAAAAACCCATCTGATCAAGCCATCCGCCGCCCCACTTCCAGGATCCCGCTATGGGATATACAATCGCAACGAATATGGTCGCGAAGATAAGGAAGCTTGAGAGCTTTATACGCTCGGCAACCGCTCCAGAGACAATCGTGGCTGCCGTCGCGGCAAACATCGCCTGGAATATGAAATCTGTGTAGTAGGTGTAGCCACCGTCTGCATACTCTATGAGCCCCTCAGCCCCAGCCGGCGAAGAAATGCCGAAACCGGCAAACCCGAAGATGCCACCACCTATGAAATCCCCCGGGTACATAAGGTTGAAACCCATAAGGGCGTAAGTGAGAATACCCGCCGAGATGATGAACGTGTTTTTAAACAGTATGTTTACCGTGTTCTTCGATCTGGTAAGTCCGGTCTCAAGAGTGGCAAATCCGAGATGCATTATAAAAACAAGAAAAGTCGCAAGCAGCATCCACACGTTGTTCGCCACGAAAACGGAATGCGCTGCACCTTCTGACGCAAAAGCTGAATAGCCCCCCAGAACAACAAAAGCAAAAACCGAAAGAAACAGCACGCGGCTGCATCCGAAGGGTTTTCTTAAAAAATCTGCGATATTCATAACCAACTCCTCCATGTTTGGACAATTTTCTTCTCAATACCTTTTGCAATTAAGGGGCCATAAAACCAGAAGACAGAGAGTGTTCGCTTTAACTCTTTGAAATAATTAGAAAAAAATAAATCCCCAATGGTCGGAGATTTTCAAGTAGACTTAGAGCCTGCAAATCATGCCTAAAAAATGTGCACGGTGTGCAACGAAAAAAACCGCTTAGAACAAAAATCGCGTTCGGACACAGAAAAGAAAATGGAGACTGAAGCAATCGCTTCCTTTAAAAACACGGAAAAATGAGAATCCTCTTCGCCGGAACACCACAATTCGCCGTACCATCGCTCAAAGCGCTTTGCGACTCCTCCCACGAGGTAATCGCCCTTCTATCAAGGCCGGACAAGCCAAGGGGTAGAAGTCGGAAACCCGTGTGGCCGGAAACAAAAAAAGTTGCTGCGGAGCGCGGAGTGCCTGTTTTTCAGCCCCAAGACTTAAAAACACCCGATTTCGAGGAGACACTGAAAGCCCTTTCCCCCGATATGATAGCGGTTGCGGCCTACGGAAAAATACTTCCCGTCGCCATGCTCGACGCACCCCCTTTCGGCTGCGTAAACGTTCACGCGTCGCTGCTTCCCAGCTACAGGGGGGCAGCTCCAATTAACTGGGCCATAGCAAAGGGAGAGAAAAAAACGGGAGTTACAATCATGCAGATTGACGAGGAATTGGACGCGGGAGACATTCTCGCTAAGAGGGAGGTACAGATAGGGGATGAGGAAACTGCCGAGGAACTTTCAAAAAGACTCTCGTTCGAGGGGGCACAGCTTCTTTTGGAAACAATCGACCGCATCGCAAAAAATGAAATATCTCCCGTGAAGCAGGATCCGGCCGCGGCCACCTACGCGCCTCTTCTCTCGAGAAAAGACGGCCGGGTGGACTGGAGCCGGGACGCGGAGGAAATAAAAAACCTGGTAAGGGCGATGACTCCGTGGCCGTCCGCCCACACCACGCTAGGGGGAAAAAACCTTAAGATATTAAGGGCACTTTCGGGCCCGGGGCAGGGAAAACCCGGGGAAATAGTATCGCTCGAGGGTGAAAGCCTGGACGTAGCAACGGGCAATGGGATTTTGCAGATACTTTCCCTTCAGATCGAAGGCGGGAGAAAAATGAACGCCCCTGAATTCAAGCGGGGCAAAAAAGATCTTCGGGAAGGACAGTTCATGCGAACACCTTGAAGCTCCCTATATCCTGATTGAGACCTCGAAAGTTCCTATTTTCACTTTGCCGGCGAGCCCGCATTTCCAGCAAAGATCTGTAACGTGAGTCTTTGACTTTGCGGGAACGAGCAGGATAAGCTGGACTGAAAGCTCCGATAGCGCTTTCCAGTACTCGCTTCTTTTCTCGTCGATAGTGGCTTCGGTCTCAACCTCAATAATCTGCACGACCTGCCCGTAGGAACCGAGAATTACGTCGGGGAAAAAACCCTCGAACTCACAGAGTTGCTCTTCGCCGGGGTTAATGTGTATCTCATTATAAAGCGAGGAGTACTTATGCTCCACCTGACTTATTACCCAGTCATGAATTAACTTCTCCTCACTCGGAATTTCCATATCTGCCGCTCCACATAAGCTTTGTTTTCAGAATGTTGAAATAATCCCTGAAAGGAGATTTTATGATATTCACGTAGCTCTCCGAACCTTCAAGAACAACCTCGTCGCCGAGATAAAGAGGCACTCCCACCTGACCGTCAAGCGTAAGATAGGTGTTCTGTATATCGGTAAGCACCCTCGTCCTTATCTTCTTCGTGTAGGGCACCACGATAGGCCTGTTTGTAAGAATGTGCGGACATATTGGAGTGACGGTTATCACGGGCAGCGTCGGATAAATTATCGGCCCGCCCGCAGAAAGAGAATAGGCGGTTGAGCCGGTAGGGGTCGCGAAGATAATTCCGTCAGCCTTAAAGGTCGTAACGTATTTTTCGTTTATATATATCGAGAGGTCCACAACCTTGGAAATTGGACCGTTGTTTATCACGACGTCGTTTAGTACCGTGAATTCTTCCCGCTCTCCGTCCTTTCTGTCTACGCAGCACGATATCATGTCCCTTTTTTCTATCTCGTAGTCTCCGGCGAGTATTCTCTCCATCATCGGAAAAAACTCATCCACCGTGAATTCGGTGAGAAACCCGAGTCCACCGAGGTTACACCCCAGTATTGAGACGTCGTATCCCTCAGCCATTCGTGAAACCCAGATAAAAGAACCGTCACCCCCGAACACAACTATTATGTCGACGGTCTCAGCCAGGTCGCGCTCCGCAAGCAGGTTCTCAGCGTCTATGTTCCGCCCAAGGTTTTCCTCAACAAAGAACTCTATCCCTCTTTCGCGAAGCCATTCGCACAGCCGCCTGGCAATCTCATAGACTTGCGCACTATCCTTCTTACCCGTTATACCGAACTTCAAGTCGCTTCCTCCCCTGAATTCTCGGTCGCGTCATGCATAAGATACGATTCTATAAAACCATCTATCTCCCCGTCAAGTATCGCATCAACTCCCGAGGACTCGAAATTGGTGCGGTGATCCTTCACCATGCGATAGGGATGCATGACATACGACCTTATCTGGCTTCCCCAGCCGATTTCCTTTTTCGAGGAATTGAGTTCCTCTTCTTTTTGTTTTTCCTCCATCCTGCGCAGTTCGTAGAGTCTCGCCTTGAGTATCTTCATGGCGCTTTCCTTGTTCTGGCGCTGCGACCTCTCGTTCTGGCAGCTGACCGCAACTCCGGTAGGCAGGTGGGTAATGCGGACCGCGGAATCCGTCTTGTTGACATGCTGTCCGCCCTTTCCGCTCGCACGGTAAGTGTCGATCCTGAGGTCCTTTTCCTCTATGTTCACCTCTATTGAATCATCTATCTCGGGAGAAACGAAAACTGAGGCGAACGAAGTGTGCCTTCTTTTATTCGAGTCAAACGGGGATATCCTCACCAGCCTGTGAACTCCGGTCTCTGCTTTGAGATAACCGAAGGCGAACTTGCCCTGAGCAAGAATGGTGGCGCTTTTTATGCCGGCTTCCTCTCCATCCTGAGTTTCAAGCAGCTCCGCGGAAAATCCCTTCCTCTCCGCGTACCGAAGGTACATGCGAAGAAGCATCTCGGCCCAGTCCTGAGCTTCCGTCCCTCCCGCCCCGGCATTTACCGATACGATAGCGTTTCGAGGATCGTCAGGACCGCCGAGAATCTGCGCGAACTCAAGTTCGGCGACTCTGGCTTCAACGGACGCAAGCATGTGGTGCGCTTCTTCAATCGAATCCTGATCGTCTTCACCAACCGCAAGTTCGAAAAGACACGCCGCGTCTTCCATGTCGGAGCGGAGCTTCTCGAATCCCGAAATGCAGTCTTTGATTTCGGATTGCTCCTGAAGCGTTTTGCGCGCTAATTCTGAGTTATCCCAAAAACCGGGACCTGCCGTAATTTCTTCAAGTTCTTTGAGTCTTTTAGCCTTGACAGGCAGGTCAAAGACAGTCTCCTGTCCTGTGGATTCTGCTTCTGAGGTCTTCTACCAGACCACGTAGTTCTTCTTTCACCTAAGATACCTCCTTAGAACGCATCGAAAAGATAGTACGCAAATAACCTGCGAATTCAAAAAAACGACGTGCGGATCAATTGAAACGCCGCAGGTTTGTGGGTATTTTATCCGCTTTGATTCAATCCCCTAATAATGTGAGGAGAAACACCAAATGAAAAGATTGCTGCTGACCCCGGGCCCCGTTGCGGTCTCAAGCGAAATAATGGTTGAGATGGCAAGACCGCTCATTCATCACAGAACCAAGGAGTTCGAAGCTATATTCGAGCGGGCAAGAGAAGGACTGAAGCACATTTTTCAGACCGAAAACGAAGTTTTCATACTGGCGGCTTCGGGAACCGGCGCGATGGAAGGAGCGGTTGTGAACACTCTTTGCGCGGGCGATAAGGTAATCACGGTAAACGGCGGAAAATTCGGAGAGAGGTGGGGAAAGATCGCGAGGGCCTACGGACTCGAAGTGGACGAGATAGAAGTTACTTGGGGCGAGGCGGTTTCTCCCGCAATCATAGAAGAGAAGCTCGACAGCGACCCCTCGATAAGGGCGGTTCTGATGCAGGCAAGCGAAACCTCCACGGGAGTCAAGCATCCAACTGACCAGGTCGCGGCGATTACCTCGAAAAGAGACGACGTGCTGTTGATAGTTGACGGCATAACCGCCGTCGGGGTTTTCCCCCTTCCGTTTGATGAACTGGGGATAGATGTTCTCGTGGGCGGTTCGCAGAAGGCTTTCATGCTCCCTCCGGGGCTTTCATTCGCAACGATGAGCGAGAAAGCCTGGGAATTCAACAAGACCTCGGACCTCCCGAAGTTCTATCTCAACTTTGCCGACTACCAGAAAAGTGCCCAGAAAAACACGACACCCTGGACCCCGGCCGTCACGCTCGTAGTCGGCCTTGGCAAGGTTATAGAGGGATTTATGGAAGAGGGGATGGAGAACATTTACAGAAAACGTGAGCTGATGTCGCTTGCGACCCGCGAGGCACTACAAGCGATTAACATAGATCTCTTCACCACAGACGATGCAAGCCCGGCCCTCACAGTGGGAGTAGCACCCGAAGAGATAGGAGCGGGGAAGATCATCTCCGAGCTTCAAGCGAAATTCGGTATGACCGTGGCAGGCGGACAGGACCATGCCAAGGGGAAAATCTTCAGAGTATCCCACATAGGAGACGTCGACCGAAACGATATGGTGGCGTTTATCTCGGCCCTTGAATCCATTCTGGGGTCTCTGGGACACGACTTCACAAGCGGAGCCGGTGTTGCCAAGGTATCGGAACTGTTGGGAACGGCATAGACACCGTTACTATGTGACGTCCGCTATTCAAGCGGACTGAAGTCGGACAACACCTCCATGAAGCGCTTCTCCTCAGAAACTTTCCGTTTTCTAAAGGATCTCGGCAGTCCGCGCGACAAGACATGGTTTGAAGAAAATCGCAAGCGGTACGAGGAGAACCTGCTTGGACCGCTACGCCAAGCTGTTACAGACATAGGCCCCAGTCTCCGCGAGGTGATCAAAGACTGCGAGATCCGCCCCGCCGTTAATAAAACGATTACCCGGATAAACCGGGACATGCGTTTTGCCAAGGGGCAAAGTCCTTACAAAAACAACATGCTCGCCCTTTTTTACAGAGAGGGACGCAAAAAGCTTGATGCTCAATTGTTTCTGGGTTTTCAGTCGGAAGGCGTATGGCGGGGACTCTACGTGCCCACTCCGTTGCTCGCTCCCGACGCCCCGATAGCCGAAGAAATTGAAAACGATTCACAGGCCGTCGTCAACCTCGCGCAAGACATTGGCCTTGGATCTGGCATCGATCTGGTCGCGTGCAAAAAATATGGCGAGATTGACCGGACGCTCGACCCGACGAAGGCGGAAAGCTTTCTTGAAGGTCCGCATCTTTGTGCCTTGCAGACATGTGAACCAGACGAGGTCGCAGCCGATCCCGCCACCTTTATCCGCAAAACCCGAGACGTGTTAATGCAACTCGTTCCTCTCTGGAAGCTCTATTCTGGAGCAATAGGATAAACTTGTTTTAGTTGCTGTTTGATTGTTGCTGTTCTGCTTCTTTTGCAGCGCAGATCGTTGCAATTGTATCCTACTTGATTGCTTCAAAGCTGATTTTGAGCCGTGTACCGGTTGCTTGTGCAATCTTCTTTAGCGTATTTATAGAAGGATAAATCCTGCCACTCTCGAACCGAGCCACGGCAGATTGTGTCGTCTGAATTCTCTCTGCTAATTGAGCTTGATTCATCCCCGCCTGAGTTCGAGCTCCAATAAACAGGCGTACAATTTCAAATTCTGATCTGAGGTTATCATGGGCAGACCTATACTCCGGATCCTTGCTCCATTTTTTGTGTAATTCGCTTACCTTACCCATTTAGCTAAAGCACGGAACCCAGATTGATCGCCACGACGATACCGTAACCCAGAAAGGTCAGGACCATCCCTCCAACTCTCATAAATATGCTCCGCTGTTTCATGAAACTAAAAAGAATTCCGTGCATAATCCTGCCGATCAGAAAAGCCGCACCTGCAAAATGCAGGTATGCGGAGGACAGATGATTAAGCTCCGCGACAAGCATCAGAATCAGAAACAGCGGTGCGTATTCGATTAAATTTCCGTGTCCCCTTACAGCTCTGTTAAGAGTTTCCTGCGAAACCGCTTCGTCCTTTTTACGCAGAAAATCGGTAAATGGACTGCCTCTCAGATATATGACTCTCATGCTCAGGATTATAAGAAATATCGCCAGAAGGCATGAATAAAGAAGTGTTATCTCAATTGATGGCATTTTAGTCTCTCGAAATTAAACTGCAACCCCTTGGAAAATCAGGAAAAATGCTTTGAGACAAGCGGGTCATTGTCTATTTCCGAGATCAGGTAACCGATCCCGTAGTAGTCACCCGAGTTGTGGTAGAGTCGTATTCCTTGGGGAGTAGTAAGGTAGTTTCCCGTTTTTACGGTTTGCTCCGGAAGATCAACTTCGTAAACCGTATAGCCGATCGTCCCGCTTCCTATGTTAACTTTCTTCCGCTCTTCCCTCAGCTTCTTAACGCTTTTCGCGATCTCCCAGGCCTTCGGATATATGTGTCCTTTAACGAGAAATTTCATGACAGCCTGAAAAACTAAAGAACCTCCATCTCCACGCGGTCTATCAAACCGATGCACATCATTATCTTGTCTATGCCCGGATCCCTTTTGTGAACGAAAGCTTCCGAGAACTCTCCGCCGCAGTCCCCACATACGCCCTCCTCGTCAGATTCCTTTTCGCAATCCCCGCAGTAATATGTCTTCAGGTTATACCAATGTAAAGAGGAATAAAGAAGCTCCCTGAAACCGCTTTTGCTAAGACACTCCCCCCACTCGGAAATCGCTTCGACCAGATTGCGGCGGTAGTAATCGGGTATGTCGGCCAAGTGTCCCGAGTATATCTCTTCCTCTCCTACGTAAATTCTGAATAGTTCCGACATGGCAGTTAAATCAGATAGTCGACAGCTTTGAGATCAGCAGGTGATCGACCAGAACAAGGTTGACCATAGCCTCCGCTATTGGAACCGCCCTGGGGCAAAGACACGGGTCATGCCTCCCCTTCACCCGCAGTTGGGTTTTTTCTCCCTCTTTATCCACGGTGTCCTGGACTTGGGATATTGAAGAAGTGGGTTTTATGGCGATTCTCACGACCAGATCCGCCCCGCTTGTTATTCCACCCAGAAGACCGCCCGAGTTGTTCGTTCTGAAGCCGAGGGTTCCGTCTTCCTTTTTATACATAAGATCGTTTACCTGCGAACCTTTTCTCTCGACCACCCCGAAACCCATCCCCATCTCGAAGCCTCTTATCCCTCCTATACTCATAAGCGCGCGCGCGAGTTCCGCGTCAAGCTTGTTAAACACGGGCTCGCCGAGGCCCGTAGGAAGCCCTTGGGACACTACCTCGACGGTTCCTCCAACGGAATCTCCCTCCTTTCTGACTGATTCTATAAGATCGATCATCCTCTCTGCGGCTTGCGAATCGGGACAGCGGACGGGATTTTCCTCGATCCGGTCAAAATCAATGTCCTGAGCGACTATGTCTCCCACCTGCTTCACATACCCCGTGGTAGTCACTCCGTGGGAATTAAGAATTTTTTTAGCTATCGCGGCTGCGGCTACCCTTCCGACCGTTTCCCGCGCCGAGGAGCGACCGCCTCCCCGATGGTCTCTGCGCCCGTACTTCTTGTCGTAGGTGAAATCGGCGTGGCCGGGACGGTAGACGTCCTTTATATCCTCGTAGGATTTCGATTTGGCGTCTGTGTTCCTCACCATCATGGATATGGGAGTTCCGAGGGTTTTTCCGTCAAAAACGCCCGAGAGTATCTCGATTGCGTCGGCTTCCTTTCTCTGGGTCGTGATCCTGCTCTGCCCTGGACGCCTTCTGTCAAGTTCGTACTGTATGTCCTCGGCGCAAAGCTCAAGTCCCGCGGGACAGCCGTCAACCACAACTCCCATAGCGGGGCCGTGGGACTCCCCCCAGGTGGTAATTCTGAAAAATCTTCCGAAACTGTTTGCCGCCACTTTACTCCCTTCTTTACTTCAGATAGCCGTTTTCCCTGAACCACTCAACGGTCTTCCGTATAGTTTGCTCGATCGGAGTCACTGTGAACCCGAGATCCCTTACGGCCTTTGAATTGTCAGCGTGCCAGTTAAACCTTGAAAGCTTTATGGAATCGATGTCCAGCGTGGAATAATTCGGAAATCCTAGCCCCAAGATTCTCTCAAGGAGAAACGCGGTGGTGTAGGCGAATACGTAGGGAATCTTCATTTTGGGAGCAGAGATGCCGGTTATCTCTTCCAGAAGGGCGAAATAACCTTGCACATTCACGTTCTCGTTTGCGAGTATGTAGCGCTCTCCGGGCTTTCCGTTCTTCTCCGCAAGCAAGTGCCCGTTCGCTACGTCCTCAACGTCAACAACGTTAAAGGTGCCGTCCATGTAACCAGGGAACCTTTTCTTGCAGAACCACAGAACCGACCCCGAGCTTGAAAGATAGATGTCTCCCGCACCGAGAACCACCGAAGGGTTCGTTATAACCACTGGAAGCCCTTTTTCGCTGAAGCTCTTTGCCTCTCTTTCGGCGAGATACTTGCAGTTCATATATCCTATTCCCTCGGAGTAAAGATCGTACTGGGTAGATTCGGTTACCGGGGAACCGTCCCGCTCGACTCCGATGGCGGCTACGCTGCTTGTGAAAACAACCTTGGATACACCCACGTCCATGGCGGTGGAGAGAACGTTCGAGGCGCCGCGCACGTTTATATCCAGCATTTTCTGGTGGTCCGACTTCTTAAACGACACGAACCCAGCCGTATGGAAAAGCGTGTCGCATCCGGAGAAAGCGGCCTTAAGAGAATCCGGATCTCCAACATCTCCGTAGACCTTCTCAACATCGAGAGAATCTATGTTTTTAGTGTTGCTCGTCTTTCTGACGAGAACCTTGACCCTGTCTCCTCTCTCAACCAGCTTTCTGGTTATGTGCGATCCTATAAACCCGGTCGCTCCCGTAACTACTGTCGCCATCTGCTATTTTCCTCCGGGAAAATTGATTGAAGAAAAACATTTTTCCCAAGAGTATAACAATTCCGCCTGATAATGTACAAAAACAAACCCTAGGCCGTGCACGGTTAAAAACCCCTTACACTATCATCATCGAGTCGCCGTAACTCAAGAACCTGTAACCGCGCGATTTCGCCTCCTCATAAGCGGCGAGGGCCAGCTCCCTTGTGCCGCAGAACGCGGAGACAAGCATGAGAAGGGTTGAGCGGGGCATATGGAAATTGGTTATCAGAACGTCTACAAACCGGAATTCGTAAGGAGGTCTTATAAAAAGATCCGTCCTTCCGGAAAAAGGCCGCATCCCCCCGACGGCTCCCTCTGCCGACTCAAGGGCTCTGGTAACCGTGGTCCCCACGGAAATAACCCTTCTTTTCTGCGCCTTGGCTTCGTTTATCGCCTCTGCGGTCTCCTGTGGAACCGAGACGCGTTCTGAATGCATTGCGTGGTTATCGATAAGCTCTTCCTTTACGGGCCTGAAGGTTCCCTCTCCCACATGCAGGGTTACATACTTCATCAGAACGCCCTTTTCACTAAGGTCCGAGATAAGTTCCGGGTCGAAATGAAGTCCGGCAGTGGGAGCGGCGACCGCTCCCTCCTCGGTCGCGTAAACAGTCTGATAGGTCTTTTTATCCGACGGTTCGGGTTCTCTTTCTATGTAGGGCGGAAGCGGCATCCGTCCCGTGCTGCTGATGATCCGCTCGACGGGTTCGCTGAATCTTATCGTCCAGCTTTTATCGGGTTCCCTCTCAAGGACACCCGATACTCCTCCGTCAAGGAAGACCCGAAGGCCCTCGGCCGGATTCTTAAAAAGCACCTTCCATCGGATCTCATCCTTTCTCTCCGTAAGAAGAAACTCAACGATCCCCCTTCGTTCCACGTGTCCTGCAAGCCTTGCGGGAATAACCCTGGTGTTGTTAAGAACCATGAGGTCGCCGGGGCGGAGCAGGTCCCTTAGATCAGAGAACTTGGCGTGGGAAAAACCCTGCGTTTTTCTGTCAACCACAAGGAGTTTTGAGGAACTGCGGTCGAAAAGCGGATATTGGGCGATCAACTGCTGGGGAAGATCATAGTCGAATTGATCCGTTCTCATCCGCGAAAGGGGCTATTCCCCCTCAAGAAGTTTTTTCACGGAAAGCCGGAGAGAGTTTAGCCTTATGAACCCGGTAGCGTCCGACTGGTCGTAAATCGAATCCTCCTCGAAGGTTGCCAGGTTCTCGCTGTAGAGGGAGTTGGGGGACTTTCTCCCGCAGACTATAACGTTTCCCTTGTAAAGCTTAAGCCTTACCGTGCCGCTTACATCCTTCTGGCTCTGACGGACGGCGGCGGCCAGCATTTCCATCTCGGGAGAAAACCAGAATCCATAGTAGATAAGTTCCGATATCTTCGGAACCAGAGAATCCCTGAGGCGCATCACTTCCCTGTCCATCGTAATCGACTCAAGAGCTCTGTGCGCCACGTGAAGAATAGTGCCGCCGGGGGTCTCGTACACTCCCCTTGATTTCATACCGACGAACCTGTTTTCAACAATGTCTATCCTCCCGACGCCGTTTGCTCCGGCAACATCGTTTAAGCAGCCAAGAAGCGCTGAAGGAAAAAGCTCCTTTCCGTCAACGGAAACGGGAATGCCGCTTTCAAATCCAATTTCCACGTAAACCGGCTGATCGGGGGCCACCTCTGGAGAAACCGTCATTTCGAACATGTCCTCAGGCGGTTCGGCCCACGGATCCTCCAAAATTCCCCCCTCATAACTGATATGAAGAAGGTTGCGGTCGCAACTGTAGGGTTTTTTCTCGGTCGCCGTAACGTCTATTCCGTTTTCCCTGGCGTAATTTATGAGGTCGGTTCTTGATTTGAAATCCCACTCGCGCCACGGGGCTATGATCTTTATGTCGGGGTGTAGTGCGTAAAAGGTAAGTTCGAAGCGGACCTGATCGTTTCCCTTGCCTGTCGCTCCGTGGGAAACTGCAAATGCTCCTTCGCGCTTGGCTATTTCAATCTGCCTTTTCGCGATAAGGGGACGCGCTATGGAAGTGCCCAGAAGATAGCTGCCTTCATACACGGCATTCGCGCTTATCGCAGGAAAAACATAATCCCTGACGAACTCCTCTCTTAGGTCTTCGATGAATACCGCGCACGCACCGGTATCCCATGCTTTCTGTTCCGCCTCCTGCAAATCCTCTTTCTGTCCTATGTCAGCCACATAAGCTATAACATCAGAGTCGTACTCGTTTACAAGCCACTTCAGTATTACCGAGGTGTCAAGTCCCCCGGAATACGCAAGAACTATCTTGTTTTTCTCAGACATATTACTGGTGCTCCGGTATTTCTTCGCGGATGGAAGGTTTAATCAGGGCATGTCCTGATTCTGCTCGGAGATCGGGCGAAGATCCAGAAGGTAGAATTTTATTCCCTTGTTCTGGTAGAACTTTTCAAGCGAAAGACCAGCATACTCTATTTTCTGGAGATCGTCTCCGGTGTAGGTGAGGCTTTTTTCCTCTCCCGAGAGCGTGCACGAAAACGGCACGTCCTTATCCGGCCTTTCCTGACAGATAAAACCCATGTCTATCTGCCCGCTCAAATCCATGCTAAGAGGAACAATGAATCCCACCACCATCTTCACGCTCTGCAGTTCAACCACCATGATCCTTATTCTACTCGAATCTTCCTCGTCTCCGACCTCCATCACGTAGCCGTAGTAGTTTATTTCCTTGTTCTGCTCGCTTAGGGAATTTATATACCAGTAATCTTCCGAATCGAGCCAAGACATTATCTTCATTTTTTTTCCTCCGAGGATTCACATGGATATTTTGGGAAATTATATACTATTATCCCGTCTTTGGGCAACGATGCGAGATTGATTTAAACTGTCTTTTCCATCATCCTCTCGGGAATTCCGAGAAAATCCTTTTCTCATTGCGCAGTTCCTACCACAAAAGAAGAGAATTCCAGCATGCCTAAAACGTTCTCAAAATCCGTAACTCATATCCTGCAGTTGTTTACCAGCAAGCCGATGGCGGAAGAAGTTGACATGTCGAGTCGGAACGTCATTGTGACAGGTGCTTCTCCTAATTCGATTGGTTACGAAACGGCCAAGATCCTTGCAACCGGTTTCCACAATGAAAGGGGCAACGGCAACCTGCGGGCTGGGGAGAACCTAGTCCCGGTCGCTAGTTGGTTTTCACCTCGGTGGCGAAGAAACTGCCAAGAAACACGCTTCGACTATCGTCCGGATGAACCCATTTCGAACTCAAGGTTCCCGAAACGAGATCCTTTGAAAACTTTCCGGTCCAACCACCTTGGTTATTAAGAGTCTCAAACTCTACCCGCACGCCCAGGTGGTCGCTAAGTTTCTCGTCCCCTATGTAGACTTCCATTTCAGTGCCGTGAAATCTTCCTTCTCGTATGGGAACGGGCGCAAATCTTATGGACGCGAGACTCAGGTTGGTGTAAAGTTCACCTCGATTGCCTTCCGGGGTCACCGTGATACCAGTAGTTTCTTGGTTCTCGACGCATCCCAGACAAGTTCTTATCGTCCCCTCGTCGAAGTCGACCTCCAGTGTGATTATGCCGGTGAATTCTCCCACTTCCTTTAGTCCGTCTACAAGGCGCGGGTCAAGAGGCAGCCATGAATTACCGTAGTAAGAGACGTACATGCCCGATGCGAAACCTCTGTAGATCACCGTGCCTCTTGTCGGAAGATCAGGTTCTTCTGCAAGTTTGGGTCCATGAACGAAGGCTCCTATCTCTGCGTTTACAATAGATCCCGGCGGGGATCCTTTATCAAGACGCATCCAGTATCCGTTGGTGAGAAAATCAAAAGGTATTTCGTTATGCCAGCTGGCAGTCAGATTGCCCACCCAGATGCTTTGCTCTGTTTCGTTCAGCAACGGGAACCTAGCCAGATGGTGACGACGTATCGGAGGGATCGGCAGCGGCCGTCTGAGCAACCCGTCTCTCATCCCATGTTCAATCGAGTCAAAAACCCGGTACTTGCCCTCCTCATCAGTAAGCACAAGCTTTATGCTGGGATTATGGGGAGGACTGCCCAAGAGTCGCGAGAAAGGCGTGGAAACATCCTGCAGGAAATCGTCTGAAGACTGGAAGACAGCTTCCTCGGTGATACGGACTGTCGCATCCACAGCCCGGGACGCTCCATGCTCCACGACTCCGTGATTAAAAGCGGCAATGTCGATCTGGCTGCCCATGGGAACCGGCTTCTCTTCTATCGACTGGATAGTGGTGTCATTCTTCTCTATTATCTGGCAGGCAACGACCAGAAAAGTAGCTGCAAGAATCCAGATAAAACGGACAATCATCTTGCTCTTCTCCTTGCTCTGTTCCAAGTCCAGATATTCATAATAACAACCAGTTGTTTCTAACAATAACCGGTCATTTCTATAAAGTCAAAAACTTGAGGCATTTGCCCTGTCGCCCACACACACAGGCCTCGTATTCGGTTCTTGTCCATCGGGTCGCGGCTTTGCTACGCGCTTCCTTCAGACCATGCCTCGCGACACAGCCCTTGCGCTTCGCTAATACTTCACCGCCATCAGGTTGTATAGAAGACTCTCACTCCCAAGCTGCTGTTCATGCTCGGCACACAAAAGAGGGGCGGGGTTGACCCGCCCCAAGTAATTATTCCGCCGGAAGAGGAGGAGGCATCTCGTCAGATACGGTATTGGTAAGGAAACATGCCCTCTTCGGGCAGTTCGGGTGGGTGCAGATGCATGTTATGGGGACGATCATGTCGACTCCCGGCGTTATGTAGGCATGGGTTGATCCCACAAGCCATCTGGTGGATGGTAGGTTGGTGTATGTCCCCAGTGGGTTAGTCTCGTTGATTAAATTGGAATCGCGCGCGTAGCTCAGGTTAGTGTTCGAGAAACTGGTCTCGCTGTTTGACGTCACTCCCCGCAAATCCACGCTTGAAAGATTAGCATCATTGAAAGTAGCGTTCTCTATGTCCGCGTCTTTCAGGTTCGCATAGGGCATGTTCGCATGGTTAAAATTAGCGGAATCGAGGTTCGCTCCTTCCAAGTTGGACCTGGTGAGGTCAGCTCTGCTGAGGTTAGCGTTTGAGAGGTCGGCTTCCCGAAGATCGGTATGCGACAGGTCAGCGCCTGAGAGATTCCGTCCCCTGAGGTTCACTCCCCTGAGGTCAGAACCCGACAGGTTCACTCCCGCGAGAACAGCGGTCGAGACGTCTGTTTTTCCCGGTATAAGGGGGGTCCCTTCGCCCGATCCCTGCCGGGAAGGAGGAGTGTAGCAGCTTCCTCCCTCGGTCCGCCTTATGGCCGCAAAAGCCCGCTGAGCCTGCGGAGTGTGCCAGTACTCGGTGAACAACGCGGTCGCGTCCTTCATGGTCACGTACATCCGGGCATTCGTGAAGTTGGTCTCCCTCAACTTGGCTACCGCCATGTTTACGGCTTCTATGTGACTCTCGCTCAGGTTAACCCCCGTCAGGTCAGTAGCGCACATGTCCGTGAAAATGATTCTGGACCGACGCATGTCCGCGCCCCGAAACATCGCGCCGTTAGCAGCAGAGCTTCCCAGAAGAACGTCTTGCATGTCCGCACACGCAAAATCAGCATGCGTAAGGGTCGAGTTCGACAGGTTAACCCCGCGCAGGTTCGCGTCATTGAACTTGGCTGCAGTCACATTGGTCTGCAGGAGCGAAGCGTTCCTCAGATTGACCTCTTTAAGGTTTGCCTCGTGCAGGTTCGATCCGGTGAAGTCAAAGTCGTCGAGCTCCGTCAGATCCTCACAAACCTGTTCATCATCCACAGTCGTACACACACTGGTGGCAGACGAGAAGTCATATTTCGACAAGTCGCAGTCAAGACACTTGGGAGCAAGACTGGCCTTCTGCGCGTCGGTAAGAGAGTCGTTCTCAATCTCGGTCGCAAGGGTTCTCTTAAGATCCTTGACCCTTTTCTTTTCTATAATCAACTTATTTATGTGGTCCCGGCTATACGCCTCGGCCGGAGGGGAAAAAGGAACGGAGAAAGTAGCAGCAACAAGAAAAAGAACTGATAAAAACAAAAATGAAATACGAAACATAATAAGAACCTCCTATAGATTTTTAGAAAGGTGATTGTACCAAACGGTCATATCAAAAGCAATGTTATTTTAATAGCACGCCATTTCAGACTGTCTTTTCCGTCATCCTCTCGGGAATTCCGAAAAAATCCTTTTCTCATTCTGCAGTCTCTATCGCAAAATAATTGCCATTTTTTGCGTGTCTTATACATTTATTTAGTCATTACAGGAGAAAACAAATTATTATTCTCGGACAAAACCTGTGCCGGAAAATACAGAAAAACACATCTACGAGCGATGAGATCAGTCTTGCTTAGAGGTACGCCATGCGAAAATTCGCAATCCGCCTTCTCGCCTTGTTTCGACAGACATCTCTTTTCATCTGGAAGTTACGTGGCAAAACGGAAGCCGACTTAGCCGCTCAGCGAGTAGTCAGTGGGAAGTCCTGGGATGAGTTCTGCGATACTTTAAAAGCTGCGGGAGCGGCTTTAAATTTTCCAAAAGCACCTAAAGACGCATTTAATCAGGCAGAAGGATATCGGTACTTAAGCCGCATCGCCCGGGCCGGACTGATGGCATTTATCGAGCATGCGGACCCGAAAGCACCTGCACTTCATCGCGTAGTTAACGAAACAACCAAGCTAGGCGCAGACAATCCTGATAATTTCTACCTGACAGCGGCACTTAGCGGCGAGTATGAATACAAAATCACAGGGCGGCGCAACAATATTGCATACTTAAGCTTTGGCACTCAGTCCGGCAACTACGGGCAAGGACGAGGGCTGCCCCCCACCGGGCATATAGAGTCTGACCAAATAGAAACCGACGAAGACGGGTACTTTGAACTGATACTCAGCTGCAAGCCTCAAAGCAAGAACTGGCTCCCCATGACACCAGAAACCGGCACATTAGTGGTACGTCAGACTTTCCTTGATCGCGAAACAGAAACTCCAGCAGAGTTGCGAATAGAACGGATCAATTGTTCCGAAGATGAACGTTGCCCTTCTCCATTGACACCGAAACAGCTTGACGAAGGGTTAAAAACTGTGGGAACTCTCGTGGCAGGCGCACCGCTGCTGTTTGCCAAGTGGGCTCGTGATTTTCAAAAGCACACCAACGAACTGCCGATGTTTGATCCGGAAGTATCGCTGGCTGCCGGGGGTGATCCCAATATCGTTTACTACCACAGTCATTGGAGGGTAGCGGAAGACGAAGCGCTTTTGATAGAAGTAATGCCACCGGAATGCGAACATTGGAACTTCCAGTTAAACAACTACTGGATGGAATCGCTGGACTACCGCTATCACACGATACATACTAACAAGCATCTTGCCCACTATGAAGATGACGGTTCCGTGCGCCTGGTGGTAACCCACGAAAATCCCGGTCATCCCAACTGGCTCCAAACAGCCGGACATTCTTCCGGCACGATGTGCTTTAGATGGGTACGCGCGAAAGAACATCCTCAACCGCGGACCAGATTGATCAAGTTAACTGACCTTAAGCAACTGCTGAGTTGAGCAAATCGCGATGGCTAAAAAGAATCTAGCGACTTCTACAGACTACGAGAATCCCTACCGTCCTATTCCCGTTAGGATTTTCAATTCCATCGGTAAGCTAAGTGGAGACCTCGGATTGTCGAGTTCTTTGAATATTGAAAAGCTTACCGCTAGCGCGATTCGAAAAACGAGGCTTGAGGATTTTGGTGACGACGGTCACTTTGAGGCGTTGGAAGTTCTCATAAATTCGATTAATGAAGAGGCTGAGCTAACCCCAACCGGCAGACTAATACAAAAAATTCGACTTACAAGTGCATTAGTTCATCGCTTGCGAATTGAAGAACTGCTAAAACAACACCCTGAAATACATGACATCAATTTGGGGAAGATTATCCTGATCACGGGACTGCAGCGCAGTGGAACGACAATATTGCACAGGCTGCTGAATTCTCATCCGAATATTCGAGGTGTGTCAGGCGCGGAAGCACTCAACCCGTTACCGCCAAGTAATAAGGCTAAAGAAACGATCACTCGAAATGTGCACGCAGTCCTCGCACAACGACTGATTTCGTATTTGTCGCCGCAGTTCATGGCAGTTCACCCCATTGACCATAATGAGCCGGAAGAAGATGTAATGCTTCTTGATCTGAACTTTATGAGTCAGGCGCCAGAAGCCATAATGCACGTGCCGAGTTACTCCAGGTGGCTTGAGGAGCAGGACCATACGCAGACCTACGAATATTTCCATAAAGTGCTGAAGATTCTGTGCTGGCAACGCCCCAGCAGCAACTGGGTGCTCAAAACCCCGCATCATATGGAATATCTGGATCTATTTCTTAAAGTTTTCCCCACCGCGACAGTCGTGCAGACCCACCGCGATCCCCGAAAAACCATGCCTTCTTTCTGTAGCATGGTTGCTCACAACCGCGGCATATTCAGCGATTATGTGGACCCAAAGGAAATCGCCAGACACTGGTCGAGAAAAACTCGCAGGATGGTCGAGTTAACAATCGAGTCTCGATCTAAAGCAGATGCCAATCGATTCGTCGATATTTCATATTATGACTTGATGGAAAACCCGATTGCTCAGCTTCACCGGATTTATCTAAAGGCGGGGGTTGATTTTGACGCTGAAGCGGTGCGGCGAGCCAAGACTTTTATGAAAAGAAATCCGCAAAATCGCTTTGGCAGGCACGTCTATCATTTGAGTGATTTTGGGTTGAGCGAGAAAATTATTGAAGATCATTTCTCCTTTTATCGAGAGAAACATGAAATTCCTTTCGAATAGCTTATGCGAATTCAAGCAACCTCAAAGAACCGAAAAACAATGCGGAGAAACTCACCATGAAGCGAAGGACAAACCAAATGGGTGATGGTTCCTTCATAGACGCTATAATCATCGCAATACGAGATTTGAAGCAACCCAAGGTATCGGAAGTAAATCCTGTTCCAAGGCACGTACGTATCGACGGCAAAACTTGTCTAATAACCGGAGCGAACAGCGGGCTGGGTAAAGCTGCTGCCATTGAGCTTGCAAAGCGTGGCGCAAACATGATTTTAGCTTGTCGACCCGGTCATACGGAAACATGCGACGAAATAAAGACACTGTCCGGGTCTCAGAGCGTAGAGATGATAGAAGTAGACCTCTCGGATCTTCAGTCGGTACACCATCTTTGTGATAGTCTGAGTAACCGCAACATCAAAATTGATATTGCGGTTTTGAACGCAGGCTTAGCGCTCCAAAAGGCAACTAAAACACCACAAGGATACGAGACAATGTTCGCGGTTCATTTCCTGTCGAATCGCGTCATGATTGACCGGTGGCTGCAGGACGGCGTGGTTTGCCCATCCAGCCAAGCCGGGAAGACGCCGCGAATTATCTTCGTTTCATCCGAGGCCCATCGATCCTCTCATACTATCGATTTCGACCGCCTCGGGGAATTTACCGACTATGAGCTCGGAGATGGCTTCAAGTATTACGGCATCAGTAAACTTGTTTTGTGTACGTTTGCGACTGAACTCTCGCGCCGTCTGAACACAGGCGGCAAAACTGAAGTTGCGGTTCACTCAATGTGTCCTGGAGGCGTTGCTACGAACATTTCACGAGAAACACCGTCGATTTTGAAACCAATAGTTAACCCGTTGCTAAGATATTTTTTCCAATCTCCAGAAGAGGCTATTGGACCGGTAATTTACTTATGCTGTGCAGAAGAAGCTGGTATCAATACAGGCATCTACTTACATTTAATGCAGCGAAAGTCCGTGTCTCCCACGGCACTGGATGAGGAAAACGGAACTAAATTGTGGGAAGCAAGTGAGCCCTTAGTCACTAATTCCCGAGAGTAAGCCCTATAACTGATATAGCAGCCGGCCACGCAAGTACCAGATGCGCATTTGTGTTATATAGTTGTAGCGAGACCACACCTTATACATAAAGTTGTTTCAGCATGCCTAAAACGTTCTCAAAATCCGTAACTCATATCTTGCAGTTGTTTACCAGTAAGCCGATGGCGGAAGAAGTTGACATGTCGAGTCGGAACGTCATTGTGACAGGTGCTTCTCCTAATTCGATTGGTTACGAAACGGCCAAGATCCTTGCAAGCTGGGGAGCTACAGTTGTTGTCACTAGCACTCACGACATTGAATTGATGGAAAGCTCCTTGAGGAAAGACTTGCGAATCATTGGTGCTGACGAAAACAAGATTGCAGCCTATGCATTAGATCTGTGTGAGGTTGACAGTGTTAATGAATTCGTAACGTGGTACCGAAAGAATTACAACGACCGGCTGCACGTACTTATCAATAACGCGGGGATTCACGAGAATATTCTTAGCCCAAGGAAAAAGCCGCCCGTGACAAAAGATGGTTTCGAAATTCATTGGCGCACCAATTTCCTTGGAACTTTTCACCTGACGAGCTTGTTGCTTCCAATTCTCAAGCAAAATGGTCTAGAAAGCGGAGATGCGCGAGTAATAAACGTAACTTCCCACTTACACGACAGAGTGAAAAACAAGAGCATGTTTAACGATGACGGAGACTACCACTCCTGGGATGCTTATGGGCTGTCAAAACTAGCACTAATTCACCTTACTTTCGAGATCCAGAGACGGTTTGCCAAAAAATACAACCTCCAATCGGCAGCGGTGCACCCCGGTTCTGTTATGACTAATCTTACTCAGGTTAAAAAATTCAAAGGAAAGATCGGGTATCTTCTAAACCAGATCTGTTCCGCACTCGCATCTTTTGTCTTGTTACGCCCGATATTTGGCGCACAAACTTCCGTGATGTGCGCTAGCAAGTACCCGTTTCAAGGTGGAAGATATTACAAACGCTGCGAAACAGCGGAATCATCCGACGATACCAAAGACCGGGACGTGTCGAAACTTCTATGGGACAACTCAGATGCATGGGTTAAAACTCTAGTTAAGAACAGCAGAGATGGGCATAAATAGTTCTATTGTACGTACCGACCGCATTCAGATCAACGCACCCATTGACTTCGTTTGGGAGGTCCTGACTGACGTTGAAAAATACGGTGAGTGGAATCCATTTACATCTCGGGCCAGAACCGATTTTAAAATTGGGTCGCCCGTTCATCTATTGGTAAGAATGTGGCCCACAAAATTCAGAATAACCGAAACTTTATGTGCATTTGAAAAACCACGTCTTATTTCTTGGAGCAGGAATTTCGGAACTTCCTGGCTTTTGTTTGCGGTGCGAGAGCAGCATCTGGAACCTATAAGTGATGACAGTTGCAGCTACCATAATGTCGACCTATTAAGCGGTGTACTTTCACCAATAATTTCACTTCTCTTCGGCGGTTATATACGCCGCGGTTTTACCGATGTAGGCGTAGGATTGAAACTTCGCGCAGAAACTCTGTATCGGGAGACGAAAAACTGAAGATCCGTCGAAGTGCCGGTTCCGTCTCGGTGTTAAAACGCACCACTGCGCTGAAAGAAAAAAATCCACTAAGGGGATATCCCGACAAAACTAATCATCTTTTCCGTACCGGAACCGTCTCTTCTGTATGAAGGAAGGCCCTGACAACAAGTGCACAGGTCCATTATCTCGATTTGCTGAACTCCCGCATCGCAAAGTTCGATTCTGTTAAGCTCCACAAGATCAAGAAGAAACTTCCCGTCGCCTTTTTCTAAAAGCCAGTCTCCTTCGCCACTGAATCTTGAGACGAACTGTGACGCTACATCGTCTCGAACTTCGTAGCAGCATCCCCATATGGCCGGACCTATTACGGCCACGGCGTCCCGCGGTTTAAAAGAATATTTTTCACAAACGGCCCCAATACATTCCCTAACCGTGCGCAACGAGGTTCCGCGCCATCCCGCGTGGACAGCACAGACACATCCGGAATCGGGAAAGCAGAGCAAAACAGGAATGCAGTCGGCCGTGATGACTCCGATGCCTACACCTTTTTGCTGCGTAACGATCGAATCGGCTTCGACAGATCTCCCTCCCGCGGCACTGTCGGCGAAAAAAACAGTGCTGCCGTGAACCTGATTCACGGTAAGGATATTTTCAAGTCCGTGCACGGAGGCGATTTTCAGGATATCCGGCCCTCCGGGATCATGAACGAAACCGTGGATAACGCCGTTGCACCTCTCAAGCAGGGCCGAACGAAAAACCTTCATCCGTTCTGTCTCCTTAGAAAATCGATCACTGAAACCATGTCCTCGGGGATTTCCGCTGAGAGCTCAATCCGCTTTCCGGCCACCGGATGGGTAAATCCGAGGCTTCTCGCGTGAAGCGCGTGTCTTTTTATTAATGTCCCCAAGGTCCCGGAATTTCTTGGGCGGCTTTTTTTGCCTCCGTAAACTTTATCGGCAAGCACCGGGAATCCGTTTTCAGAAAAATGAACCCTTATCTGGTGAGTTCTCCCTGTCTTCGGCCAGACACTCACAAGAGTTGCTCCGCTCAGTCTCTCGATTACCTCCCAGCGGGTCTCGGCATCTCTTCCGGCTCTGGAAAAAGAGGTCATTTTTACTCTGTTTGAGGAACTCCTCCCTATAGGGGAGTTGAAAACCCCCGAACCTTTTTTCATTTCCCCAGAAACAATAGCCACGTATTCCTTTTCCGTCTCCCTGATCTTGAACTGCTCGGAAAGACTTTTGTGCGCCCGGTCGTTTTTAGCAACAACCATGATCCCAGAGGTCTCCTTGTCGAGGCGGTGCACGATCCCCGGGCGCATCTCGCCTCCTATCCCCGAAAGATCCTCGCACATATAAACAAGAGCGTTTACAAGCGTGCCGCTAGTCACTCCCGCTCCGGGGTGAACCACCATGCCGGCGGGCTTGTTGACGACGATTATGTCACGATCCTCGTAAACAACCTCGACATCAATCTCCTCTCCCCTGATGCCACAGGGCTCAGGAGGAGGAATGTTAACGCTCAGGCTCTCCCCGCCGTTTATTATCCTAGAGGGCTTAAACGTTTTGCGGTCAATAAGTATGTTTCCGAGCTCTATGTGCTTTTTTATACTCGAGCGACTAAGCTCCGTCAGGAAGCCCGAGAGGAACACGTCGGCTCTCTGTCCGGCAAACTCCCGGGGGATTTCCGTTACGGTTTTTTCTTCTGCAGGTTCCATGAATCCCTCTCAACTGCTTTCCTCAACGATAATGATTTCCGGTGGAACTTCGCCGAAAATATCGCACGCACGCCCCTGATTAACCGATATTTCTATATATCCCCCGCTTCCCCCGACAACAACGATTTCACCCGGCTCCACGGAGGAATACGATTCCGAGATTCCCCTGACCTGTTTCTCTGCAACCGTTACCACGGCCCGGTCCCCGTCGCTCACAGCCTCCGTTGGTATGCTGGTTATAAGATTCCCGAACTTGTCAGTGTAAACGATGCTTCCGCGGATCTCGGCCCCGTTTACCGAGTATCCGTCGTGGGGGAGGATTTCGGGATCACGGATTTGCGGACCGATCTCCGAGAATGAAGCCCCGAGCGAAAGATGCGCAGCGACCGGGGAGAATATATCCCTCCCGTGAAAAGTTGAGCTTACCTCTTTTAGGAAATAGTCGCGGTTTTTTATCTCGCGGGCACTGAAATCTTCACAGGAATGAATGACCGAGCTGAAAACGCCATTGTCAGGCCCCACGAAAAAATGACCGTCGGCAAAGAGCACCAGAGGCCTTCGCCTGCTCCCGACTCCCGGATCTACCACAACCAGATGTACGGTATTTTTCGGAAAATAGCGATATGAATTGCCTATAACAAAAGACGCGGCGCGGACATCATGAGACTCAATGCAGTGGGTTATGTCGACCGGGTGAACATTTTCATTTACGGAGAGCATAACCCCTTTCATCGCCCCCACGTAATGATCTTTTGACCCGAAATCGGTTGTCAGTGTTATAATTCTTCTCATCCAGACCGCTCCGCGAGTAAGATTATGGAACGGAGACAGGATTATATCAAGTCAGATGGTGAAACTTACCGTTTTGGGTTCGGGCACCTGCGTGCCCCACGAGAAAAGAGGTTCTTCCGGGTATCTTCTCGGCACCGATACCGGTTCCGCTCTCTTTGACTGCGGAAACGGCACCGTATGGAAGCTTGAGAAAATAGGAGTCGACTACCTTGGGATCGACAATGTTTTCATAACGCATTTTCACCCCGATCACACTTCCGACCTGATCCCTCTTCTCTTCGCTACTAGGCACCCTTACGGGAAAAAAAGAGAAAAGACGCTTGGAATATGGGGGCCGGATGGGTTCTCGGAATTTCTCGAAAAGCTGAGGGCGCCTTACAGGGAGTGGGTAAGACCCGAACTCGTGGAAATCCATGAGATAGGAAAGAAGAAACAGAAAATCGGCAGCTTTGAAATAAAGACATTTAAAACCGTTCACACTGAAAACAGTATCGGATACGTGATAAGCGCCTTGGGAAAGAAAATCGTCTATACGGGAGACACGGGTTACTTCCCCGGACTTCGCAAGGTGGCCTCGGACGCGGACATATTCGTTACGGAATGCGCGCTTCCTGATTCAGAGAAAATGGCCGTTCACATGACCCCTTCAGACATAGCGGAGATCCTTCGGGAAAGCAGTCCCAAAAAAATCGTACTCTCGCATCTTTACCCTTCAATGGACGGAAGAGATCTTTCGGAAGAAATAAAAGGGCTTTCGGGAAACAGAGAAACGGAGATAATAGTCGCCGAAGATCTCATGGAAATCGTCGCATAGAAAGATCAATATTTTGTCTAATCCCCTTTTCCGGCAACAGTGCAGTTTACTTCGTCTATAAGATTCTCCGCGACCTCAAGGCTGTTTTCCGCCTCGGTAACCGGGCGTCCGACAACCAGATAATCGGCCCCGTAATCAATAGCCATCTGTGGGGTGAGGGCCCTTTTGTGATCGTTTCGGCTTTTCCCCTCGGGGCGTATTCCGGGAGCAACTATCACGAGGCGGTTTCCAAATTCCCGCCTTATTTCACGTATTAATTCCCCGGAAGCCACGACTCCGTCGCAGCCGGCTTCAATCGACCTTCGCGTAAAAACCCGTACGTACTCATCAAGCTCTAGATTCTCGTTCATCATAAGCGCTCTGAGATCGTCCTGATCGAGGCTCGAGAGAAAAGTTAGGGAAAGAATAAGCGGCCGGTCTCTTTCGCCGCGCCCTTCCTTGGCGGCGGTCACCGTCGCCTTTCCGCCGTTTATGGTAACGAATTCCACTCCCTCCGGTACCGCCCGAAGTGCGGCCGCAATCGTACGGTCTATGTCTCCCATCTTAAGATCAAGGAAAACCCTCTTTCCAAGTCCCACAAGCTCCTTTACGAAGCTCATCCCCTCACGCATAAAAAGCTGGTAGCCGACCTTGTAGATGCTGACCCTTTTGCCAAGAAGTTCCACAAGGGCAAGGGCTTCCTCCCTTGAATCGAAATCAAGCGCTATTATGAGCCTATCGCAGCTCTGCTGAGCGCTCTCTCCATTGTTCTCCGCTGCCATAGCTTGAAAATTCCTTTGCGTTATGTGCCGTGCCGTTATATCGCTCCGGCGAGAATAATCGGGATAAAGCATACCCGGCAAACGCGTGCCGTGCTTGTGGTTACAGCCCGATCTTCCCCATGTTAACCGGAAAGCCGTTTTGCTTGACCTGCGTTGTCACGGCGTTATCATCTACGGTGACATGCGAGTCGTAGTCGCTAAACCCAGAGGATTTTGCGCCGGAGTTGAAAGGGCGATCGAAATAGTCGAAAGAGCCCTTGAGATGTACGGTCCCCCCATCTATGTCCGCCACGCCATAGTGCACAATAAAAGGGTAGTGGATTCTCTAAGGCGAAAAGGCGCCGTTTTCGTCGAGGAACTCGACGAAATCAACGATCCCGAGGCACGAGTCATCTTCAGTGCCCACGGCGTAAGTCCCGCGGTTATTGACGAAGCCAAAAGACGAGGTTTTCAGATAGTGGACGCCGTCTGTCCGCTCGTAACCAAGGTTCACAACGAAGTAAGGCACTACTCCGAAATGGGGTACACGATAATACTCGTAGGCCACAGGGATCACGTAGAAGTCATAGGAACGAAGGGCGAGGCGCCGGACAGCGTTGTGGTTGTGGAATCGGTAAGTGAGGCCCTCTCGGTTAACGTCCCGAACCCGGAAAAAGTAGCCTACGTGACGCAGACTACCCTCAGCGTCGACGACACAAAAGAAATAGTGGCGACACTTGAAAGGCGCTTTCCGAAAATCGCGAAGCCTTCCAAGCTCGATATCTGCTACGCCACCCAGAACCGCCAGGACGCCGTAAAAGAACTCGCCGAGATCTCAGACGTCATTTTCATCGTGGGGTCACCCGAGAGCTCCAACTCAAACAGACTAGTCGAAGTCGCAAAATCGTGCGGCGTAAAAGAAGCCTACCTAATTGAAGATACAGAAGGACTCGGAGGCGTGGAAACGCTTGAGCGGAACATGACCGTGGGGATAAGTTCCGGCGCGTCAACTCCCGAGGTTATAATCGAAGAGCTGCTCGCAAAGCTAAAGGATTTGGGAGCCACCACCTTTGAAGAATTCAGCTTGAAGGAAGAATCCACAAAATTCCCCTTTCCACATTCGCTTGAATTCTCAACAAGCTGAATCTACCCAAAATGCAGGAACAAATCTCAAGGTACGTAGCCGACATAGAGGTCCCGGAGGGGATAGTGTCAATAGACTGCGAGGTAAGAAACGGGAATAAGGCGGAGATCCTCTTTATCCTGAACAGTTCGACATGCGAGGTAAACGAGAACCCTCCTGCCGGGGATTTTCGTGGCTCTCTTGAGAGCCACGGAGAAATCCTAGTGGAAGCCGAAACGGACGATCCCGAAGCCTTTATAAGGAAAACCCTCTCCGCCGCGTATGGACCCCTTGCGGATATAACCCTTACAGATACAGATACCGACTGAGGGGTTCTGGAACAGAAAATGTTTCCCTAGTTAGCTATCCACCCGCCGTCAACGGAAAGCTCCGCTCCCGTCATGTACGCCACGTTTTCGCTGTCGCAGAGGAAAAGTACCGCGTGCGCCATTTCCTCAGGGGTCGCGAAACGGCCCAAGTGTCCGGTTATAGGCTGAAGTCCCTTCAGATATGCATCAAGTTCCGGAGGCGAATTATCGAGAAAAGCCTGTACCATCGGAGTCAGGGTAGTGCCGGGATTTATGGCGTTTACTCTGATGCCGTTTGCCCCGTACTCAAGGGCCATGCTTCTTGTGAGCTGCGACACCGCTCCTTTGGTGGAATTATATGCAGCGGTACCCGGTATGGCTTTAATTCCCAGTATGGAGGAGTTGTTGATTATTGTGCCTCCACCCTGCTCGATCATGTGTGGAATCGAGAACTTGGACATCATGAAGGTGCCCCTTACGTTAATGGCAAATACCTGATCCCAGTCCTCAATAGATGTCTCGTGAGTAATTGAGAGAGGAAGCACCCCTGCGTTATTAAACAATATGTCGATTTTGCCGAAAAGCTTTATGGCGTGCTCCACGGCCTCCTTGCAGTCCTCTTCCTTCGACACGTCGCTTACAAGATACTCTATGCTGCCGGGAGAATCCTTGGCCAGCTCCGCAGCTTCCGCAAGAGTGCTCTCAGTTCTGCCGGTTATAAGGACATTCGCGCCCTCATTTGCAAAAAGAAGCGCCGTGACCTGTCCTATTCCCAGACTGCCACCGGTGATTATCGCGGATTTACCCTCAAGTTTCATTTTATCCCTCCTTGGTGTGTTTATTTATGCAAGCGGCAAGCGCCCGCAACCTCAGGGTTAGTTTAAAACATCAGGGGTAGTTGCGTCAATTCCCAGACAGCTTTTTTTACCATTCCTGATAGAGAACGCGGCAATACGGAAGACTCGGTCAAAAGAAAGTGGAATTGGTAGCCCCAACGGGATTCGAACCCGTGTTTCAGCCTTGAGAGGGCTGCGTCCTAAACCCCTAGACGATGGGGCCAAACTCACAAGGAGTTATGAAACTATCATAAAAAGAATTCAATTTCAAAAATGCCCTGTAGAAGTATCAAAGGACTTGGCTGGGTTTGTGTGGTTTTTCGCGGGGAATATGCTGTATAATTAATCCGCAGCAAAAATGCCGTGGGTGAAATTCCTCTTCGGAAAACAGATATGAAAGCACACGCTCTTAAGACAGAAATTCAGACCAGAAAAAATGTCTTCTCAAAAAACAACTGCGATGCAGTTCTTTTCGATCTTGACGGAGTAATTACCACGACTGAAAAAATTCACTCGGCCTGCTGGAAAAAGACATTTGACGAGTTCCTTCGCGCCTGGGCAAGTAATAAGGGCGAGGCTTCGTTCCCTTCAACGAACCGGACGACTACCTTGAGTATGTCGACGGCAAACCCCGCTATGAGGGTGTACGCGACTTTTTGGTCTCGCGCGCAATAGAGCTTCCTGAGGGCGATACAAACTCCCCTCCGGGCGAGCAATCAGTTTTCGGGCTCGGGAACAGGAAAAATCAGCTGTTCACGGAAACCCTTGAAAAAGAGTCGCCCGGAATCTACGAGACATCCCTCGCGCTAGCACGCCATCTTAAGGAAGCCGGGTTTCGCCTGGCAATCGTATCCTC
The DNA here is from genome assembly GCA_964291665.2 of Thermodesulfobacteriota bacterium. Classification (GTDB taxonomy): domain Bacteria; phylum Desulfobacterota_D; class UBA1144; order Nemesobacterales; family Nemesobacteraceae; genus Nemesobacter. The sequence goes on from OZ219814.1 coordinate 736,264, forward strand.
AAGCAGAAACTGCCGGGCGGTAATGGCAGCTGCGGGAATAGAGGAACTTTTCGAGGTGACGGTGGACGGGGTGACGGCAGCCGAAAAAGGTCTTCGGGGAAAACCGCAACCTGATACGTTTATTGAAGCCGCCTCGGCTCTTGGAACCAAGCCCGCAAGGAGTATCGTTATCGAGGATGCGGCGGCAGGAGTGGCTGCGGGAGCGAGCGGGGGTTTCGGACTGGTAATCGGCGTAGCAAGGAAGCAAAACGAAGAGGAGCTTTTCTCAAACGGAGCGGACATGGTCGTCAGAGACCTAGGGGAATTCGGACTTGGGGAGTAGCGTGCGAGGAGGGAAGGGATGATAAAAAGAGAGAGAAAGGGCATATATGCGGCACAGCACATATATCCACCGGATCCGTGGAGAATAACAGAAAAGCAGTTTTATCCCGAACTAATCGGCCTTGCGGAAACCATCTTCTGCACCTCAAACGGCTACATAGGAATGCGGGGCGCCTTCGAAGAGGGAAATCCGAACTACCAGAACTTCACCATAGTAAACGGCTTCTACGAAACGTGGCCCATTATATACGGAGAGGAAGCCTTCGGGTTCACGAAGATGGGACAGACCATAGTGAACGTTCCGGATTCAAAGATAATCAAGCTCTACGTGGACGACGAGCCCTTTTACCTACCGACCGCGACTCTCCTTCACTTCGAGCGCTTCCTCGACATGAGAAACGGCGTGGTAGAAAGAAACCTCATATGGGAAATGTTCTCGGGCAAACAGATATCGATAAGATCGAAAAGACTGGTTTCCATGGAGCACCGCCATCTGGCCGCCATATCCTACGAAGTAACGGTTCTCAATGACAAAGCTCCCGTAATCATATCTTCGGAGATAATTGACCACGAAAACTATGCGGAAGAAGGCGAGGAACAACTGTTGCAGGGCAACGGAGGAGATCCGCGAAGGGCCAGCAGGCTTGAGCACCGGGTTCTTGAACCCCGCCTGAATGACGTGCAGGACACAAGCGTGATTCTCTGCCACTCGACCCGAAACAGCAAAATGACTATAACATCGGGAATCGAGCACACGCTTGAGACAAACTGTGATTTTGCCTATACAAGCAGGGCGACAGATGACCGAGGAAAAGTGGTCTTCATGGTTGACGCTCAAAAAGGAGAACCGATAAGTCTCACGAAGTACATGACCTATCACACTACGAGAACCGCGCCGCACACAAACGAGGAACTTCGAGAAAGGGCTAGAAGGAGCCTTAAAAGAGCCAAGAAATTCGGGTTTTCGGACCTGCTTGAGGGACAGCGCAAGTATCTCGACGAATTCTGGGGAAGGAGCGACGTGTGCGTGGAGATGGACAGCGATGAGCGGACAGTGTCGTTCCAGCAGGCGATAAGATTCAGCCTTTTCCAGATGTACCAGTCGTCGGCAAGGGTTGAAGGAGTCGGAGTGCCGTCCAAGGGTCTTACCGGAGCGGGCTACGACGGCCATTACTTCTGGGACATGGAAATATACTTAATGCCTTTTCTTATCTACACCTCGCCCACTATCGCCGAGAACCTTTTAAAGTTTCGCTACAGCATGCTTGACAAGTCCAGGGAATACGCAAGAAGACTCAACCAGAGAGGAGCGATGTTTCCCTGGAGGACCATAAACGGGGAGGAGGCATCCGCCTACTACGCTGCGGGAACCGCACAGTACCACATAAACGCCGACATAGTCTACGCGCTCAAAAAATACGTTAACGTTACGGGAGATCTTGATTTTGTCTCCAAGTACGGGGCGGAGATCCTGATTGAAACGGCAAGGCTCTGGAGCGATCTTGGATTTTACTCGAACTCGGGAAAAGGGGAGTTCGAAATACATGGCGTTACCGGCCCGGACGAGTACAACACCGTGGTAAACAACAACACCTATACCAATCTCATGGCCCGCGAGAACCTAAAACTGGCCGCTGCCACAGTTGAAAAACTCGAGGAAACCGAACCCGAACTTTTTAAAAGCCTCGCACACAAAACCAACCTCCAAATCTCGGAAATCGAAGACTGGAAAAAAGCCGCCCAGAGAATGTACATACCTTATGATGAAAAACTCGGGATCCACCCCCAGGACAACTACTTCCTCAGTAAGGAAAAATGGGATTTTGAAACCGTCCCGGAAGACAAGTATCCCATACTGCTCCACTACCACCCGCTGGTCATTTACCGCCACAAGGTAGTCAAACAGTCGGATCTTGTACTTGCGATGTTTCTTCTTGAAAAGGAGTTCTCGCAGGAAGAAAAAAGACGGAACTTTGATTACTACGACCCTCTCACGACGGGAGACTCTTCACTCTCGGCCTGCATACAGGGAATAGTTGCCGCCAAGGTCGGACATATGGACAAGGCGATGGAATATGCGGAAAACGCAGTTTTCATGGATCTGGGAGACATGGGACGAAACACAATTGACGGCTGCCACATAGCCTCCATGGGAGGAACGTGGATGATGTTCGTGTTCGGATTCGCCGGTCTCGCCAACACCGGGCAAAAACCCGAGTTCATCCCCAATCTACCCGAGGAAATGCTTAGGCTCAGCTTTTCTGTCTCTATCTTGGGCAATCTGATAGAGGTGAACCTGAACCACTCGGAAACCAGATACACGCTTAAAAATGGAGACGGGATAGGACTTTGCCATGCGGGAGTCGATTTTGAAATCTCTCCAGAGAATCCGACATTCGTAGCAAACACCTGAAAAACCGCCGCGGTTTTGTCCTAAACGCGGAATCCGATATAAATGGGCTTTGAACTTGAGAAAAAGATAGGGCTGGAATCAGTAACAAAAGCGGCAAAGGTCTGCGCAAGAATGAGCGCGAAACCTGAGTTCCGCGAAGCGCTTTACAAAACTGATGGTTCCCCGGTAACTCTTGCGGATTTTTTCGTGCAGGCGTTAATAAACGAAAAACTCACAGCCGCTTTTCCTGAAATTCCCATAGTCGCTGAGGAAACCTCGTTTTGTCTCGAGGGCAGTTGCGGAGAAAAACTCAGAAGACACCTTGAGAAATTTCTGCCCGAAAAAAGTCCGGACGAAATATTCCGTGCAATCGACAGGGGAAATCACGGGGGCGGAAACCACGGCAGATTCTGGACGCTTGACCCGATTGACGGAACAAGAGGGCTTCTTGCGAAACGCCAGTACGCAATCGCACTTGCGCTTATTGAGGACGGAGAGGTAGTTCTCGGAATTCTGGGGTGTCCGGAACTGGGACCGGATACGAGCAACAGCGCGGGCGGGAAAAAGGGATTTGTGTTTTTTGCCGAGAAGGGTCAAGGTTCCTACCAGTGCGGGCTTTGGGGAAATCCGCGGACGCGCATTTCGGTATCAGGCATCGAAAAAGCCTCGGACTCCGTCATGTGCGAATCGGTTGAAGCCCCGGACTCGTCTTATGAATTTTCGGGGAAAATCGCCCGCGTTCTCGATATAAACGCAAAACCCGTAAGAATGGACAGCCAGTGTAAATACGCCGTCTTGGCCAGGGGAGATACCTCCATTTACCTTCGCCCCCCTCCGCGAAAAGATTACAAGGAGAACATATGGGATCACGCCGCAGGATACATAATCGTAAGAGAAGCCGGAGGAACCGTTACCGATTCCTCCGGCAAACCGCTTGATTTCTCCGTCGGCAAAAAGCTCCTCGAGAATAAAGGAATCCTGGCAACAAACGGTGCCATCCATGAAGCGGTTCTGCAGGCGGTTAGAAAAACCGTTTCTCGATAGCGTGACCGGAAGGGAATAAAATTTATTTCCTGTTCTGTTCCTGGAGTAACGCTAGAGCCAAGAACTCTTGGTAACACAGGAATTACAAAGTGATTCGAATTAAAAAGAAGGATCGTCGGGTGTCCTGCGAATCCTAACTACCCCTACGCCCATGAGTACACCGCAATTATCACAACGGAAAGAATCACCCTGTAGACAACAAAAACGGTAAACGATCTTGTCCTCACGTAGCCGAGCAGAAACCGGATAGCGAAAAGCGCCGAGATAAAAGAAGTCGCAACTCCGAGAGCGAAAGACCATCGGAACATATCCGCATACCCAAGATGCCTTATCTCAAAGACCCCGGCCGCAACTATGACAGGTATGGCCAGAAGAAATGAAAACCGCGCGGCTTCTTCTCTTTTGTAGTTTCTGAAAAGCCCTCCGGTAATCGTAACCCCCGCTCTTGAAGCTCCCGGCAGAATCGCAAGAGCTTGAGCCACGCCGAAAAAAAGCGCGTCGGCGAGGTTCATGTCAGAAAGAGTCTTGCTCGCGGTCGTTTTCCTGTCGGAGATGTAAAGAAGCACACCGAAACCAAGAAGAAAGGCGGCAACTAGAACAGGGTCGCGAAGCACGCCTGAGGCATAGCCCTCCAACAAAAACCCGGTCGCAACAGCGGGCAGGGTAGCGACCACGAGGTAGACTCCGGTTTTTCCATGTTGGCGCCCCTCAAACGAAAAAGATCTCAAGCCGCAGAAAAAATCCCGTATGATAAGCACAAGTTCTCCCCTGAAGCAGTAAAGGATCGCAAAGAGGCTCCCTACGTGAAGCGCTACTGTGAAAGGCAGACCCTGATCCTGCCAGGAAAAAAGCCACGGAACCAGAAACAGGTGAGCCGTACTACTTACGGGGAAAAACTCGGTTATTCCCTGTATTAGGCCGAGAACTATCGACTGCGCTATCTCCAATCTCTAACTCCCCGCAACCCCGTTTTCTAAAACACCTCTAAGATAAAAAGCCGTGTGCGAATCGCTTACCCCGCATATCTCCTCCGGAGTGCCGCAGGCCACAAGCTCTCCTCCGTCTTCTCCACCTCCGGGACCAAGATCAATCACATGGTCTGCGCACTTTATGATGTCAAGATTATGCTCTATGACAACCACGGTGTTTCCGAGGTCCACTAGCCTTTGTATTACCGAAACAAGCTTCTGTATATCGTCGAAATGAAGTCCGACCGACGGTTCGTCAAGTATGTAGAGAGTTTTCCCGGATGCCTTTTTTCCAAGTTCTCTGGCAAGTTTTATGCGCTGCGCCTCCCCTCCGGAAAGGGTGGTTACCCGCTGCCCGAGCCTTACATAACCGAGCCCGACATCGTTCAGCACTCTGAGCTTCCCTGAAATCTTCGGTATGTTCTCAAAAAAATCCGCTGCCTCTTTTATGGTCATCTCGAGAACGTCCGATATGTTCTTCCCCTTGTACCTGATCGCCAGGGTCTCGTCGTTGTACCTTCTTCCTCGGCATACCTCGCATGTAACGTAAACATCGGGAAGAAAGTGCATCTCGATCCTGACGGTTCCGCTTCCCCTGCATCCCGAGCAGCTTCCCTGGGAGAGGTTGAAGCTGAACCTGCCCGGCCCGTATCCCATCACCTTCGACTCGGGAAGCATGGAGAAGATTTTTCTTATCTCGGTGAGCACGCCGGTGTAGGTTGCTGGGTTCGATCTCGGGGTTCTGCCTATCGGGCTCTGATCAACCTTAATGACCTTGTCCAGATTTTCGGTGCCGATGATTTCTCCGTGTGGAGCAGCACGGTTTTTGCTGCGACTAAGCTTTCTTGACAGGCCATTATAAAGGGTGTCGACGACGAGGGTGCTTTTCCCCGAACCGGAAACTCCCGTGACGCATATGAATGTTCCGAGGGGAAAATCAACGTCAATTTTCCTGAGGTTGTTCCCTAAAGCCCCTCGAACCCCGACCCGGGCGCCGGAGGAACGTCTTGATCCGGGCACCGGGATCCTCTTTTTGCCCGAGAGGTATCTTCCGGTAACCGAACCGGCACACCGGGAGATCCTCCCGACGCTTCCAGAGCAGACGACTTCGCCTCCGAGTTCTCCTGCCCCCGGACCGACGTCAAGCACGAAATCAGCACTCTTTATGGTTTCTTCGTCATGCTCGACAACGATTACGGTGTTGCCCATGTCCCTTATGCCCTTTAACGTTTCGACGAGCTTTTTGTTATCCTTCGGGTGAAGTCCTATGGAAGGCTCATCGAGCACGTACGTTATTCCCGTAAGTTTCGACCCTACCTGGGTTGCCAGCCTCACCCTCTGAGCCTCTCCCCCTGAAAGAGTCGGCGCCGTGCGGTCAAGACTCACGTAGCCAAGTCCTATGTCTCCGAGAAAACCGAGCCGGGAGGATATCTCCTTTATTACCTCCCCCGCGATCTTCCCCTCCCTCACGGAAAGTTCAAGCGACCCGAAGTAAGGGACAAGATCGCAGACCGCCATGCCAGCAAGCTCCGATATGTTCTTTCCCCTGAAAAGCACGGAAAGGGCAATCTTGTTGAGCCTGGATCCGTCGCACTCTCTGCACGGAACCGTCCTCATGTACTTCGAGAGTTTCTCCCGAAGCTCTTCCGAATTGGTCTGGGAGTACCATTCCGTGAGCATGCCGACGATCCCGGGGAAAGTTGCGGAGTATTCCCTTTGCCTTCCCCTCCTTGCCTTCCTGAAGCTTATTCTCTCCGCCCCCGAACCGTAGAGTATCTTTTGTCTGTGCAGTGCGGAGAGCCGGGAAAACGGAACGTCGAGCGCGAAACCGTAATGCTCGGAGAGTCCCTCGAGTATCCGGGCAACGTATTTTGAACCCTCAAACGGCTTGATCGCTCCTTCGCGAAGAGACTTCCCAAGGTCCTCCACTATGAGTTCGGGATCGAAAAACGTTTCGAATCCAAGCCCCTGGCAGTTAATGCACGCGCCGTAAGGACTGTTAAAGGAAAAAAGCCTGGGGGATATCTCCGGGTAGTTTATCGCGCAGCGGGGGCAGGAAAAGTGTTCGCTGAAAGTGAGAATCTTCCCACCTTCGATTTCGCATTTCAAAAGCCCGCCCGATCTTTTAAGCGCAAGTGAGACCGCGTCTGAGAGCCTTTTTTCCGAATTCTCCCCGCGCAAAGCTATATTGTCCACCAGAAGTTCGATAGTGTGTTTTTTGTTGCGGGAAAGCTCTATGTCGTCTTCAAGGTCATAGGTCTCTCCGTCAATTCTAACCCTGACAAAACCTTCCCTCCTCATGTCTTCGAGCTCTTTTCTGTATATCCCCTTTCTTCCCTGAACTACAGGGGAATATACGGACACGGGTTTTCTGCCCGCTTCCTCACGAATCCTCTCAATCATGCTAGAGGGGGTCTGTGAAGATATTTCCTCGCCGCACTCGTAGCAGTGCGGCTCTCCGACCACGGAGAAAAGCACGCGCATGTAGTCGTATATCTCCGTTATGGTCCCGACGGTCGAGCGGGGGTTTCTGTGAAAGGTCTTCTGATCGACCGAAACGGACGGAGAAAGGCCTTCGACGAAATCGACATCCGGCTTGTCAAGCTTCTCGACAAACTGCCTGGCGTAGGAGGAAAGCGACTCCATGAACCTTCTCTGCGCCTCGGCAAAAAGTATGTCAAAAACCAGAGAAGATTTCCCCGAACCACTCACTCCCGTGACAACAGTGAAGCTGCGCCTCGGTATTTTGACGTCTATGTTCTTAAGATTGTGCTCCCGCGCACCGATTATGCTAATGAACTTCAACCTGAAGGCTCTCCTGGGGAAAATACGCAGATAAAATTACCCGATACCAGGGGAACCGTCCGCCGTCCGTGCGGCCTCGGAGAGGAACCGGGTAAAAATCAGTTCGGACAGGCGGGTCCGCTCAAGCTCGGGATGCCACTGAAAGCCCATAACGCGGCCGTCGGCTGACTCAAACCCCTCCACTATTCCGTCCGGAGCCAAAGCGCTTACCCGAAGGCCCTCTCCAACCCTGTTTATTGCCTGGTGGTGGTAGCTTTTTATCTCGAATTCCTTTTCTTCCGTGAAACCACAGAAGACCGTGTCCGGAAGAACCGTGACATCGTGAATCTCGCCCCCCTCGTGACAAAGCGCGTCGGGCAGAAGCGCTTTTATGTCCTGATGTATAGAGCCCCCGTAGAAAACGTTTATAAACTGCATGCCTCCGCATATCCCCAAAACCGGCATCTCCTTTTCGAGAGCAAGGCGAAGGACGCTGAATTCCGTTTCCGTCCTCTCAGTACTCATGGGATTTATGGCAGGATGCGGGGATTCACCGTAGAATTTTGGGTCCATGTCCCTTGAACCCGGTATCAAAAGCCCGTTGATTGCGGAGATTATATTGAGCAGAAAATCCGAACCTGAGGCTTCAGCAACCGTGGGAATCAGGACCGGGGCACCGCCGTAGAACTCAACCGCCTTCGAGTAGGCGGATTCTATAAGATTTGATTTGTCCTCAAGATCAGTCGTTATGCCGATAAGCGGTCGTGCCTTCATGTGCTCCTTTTCAAAGAGTCTTTTCTTCCGGTTTAAAGAGAAGCGCTGCCGACCATGGCTTCAAGTCTTGCGACTCTCTCTTCCGTCGGAGGATGGGTGCTGAAAAGCTTTGCGAAACCTCCCCCGATCATCGGGCTCACTATCATCATGTGCGCCGTGCTCTCGGCCGCCTGCTCGCTTACCTGCAGTGGAACTCTCGAGGCTCCCGCCTGCAGTTTCCTGAGCGCATCGGCAAGATAGAGCGGATTTCCGCATATCTCGGCTCCGGTCTTGTCCGCTCCGAACTCCCTAGTTCTTGATATAGCCATTCTCACGATCATTGCCGCCATCGGAGCGATAATGGCCATAGCCAGAAGTCCCAGCATCCCTCCGCCTCTTCTGTCACTGCCTCCCCCTCCGAAAATAGCCGCAAACTGCGCCATGTAGGCAAGGTAGCTGATAGCACCGGCGATTGTCGCCGCCACGGAACCGATCAGGATGTCTCTGTTTCTTATATGGGCAAGCTCATGAGCAATTACGCCTTTAAGTTCGTTTCTGTTCAAAAGACGCATGATTCCCTGAGTGACCGCTACGGCCGAGTGGTGGGGATCCCGACCCGTGGCAAATGCGTTCGGAGCCTGTTCGGGGATTATGTAGACCCGGGGCATTGGAAGTCCCGCTATCTGGGCAAGTTCCTCGACATCGGAGTAAAGGTCAGGCGCGTTATCCCTTCCGACCTCGCTTGCTTTGTACATCTTGAGAACAATCTTGTCGCTCCACCAGTAGCTTACGAAATTCATAACTCCCGCGAGAACAAGTGCTATCAAAGCACCATTTTTGCCCCCTATCATGCCCCCTACCCAAACCAAAATGGCAGAGAGAAAAGCAAGCAGAAAAAGACTTTTAAGAGTATTCATTTTTTAAAAATGCCTCCAAAATATTTTCCAAGCCAAAAAAAACAATGGCTTCCTCTTACAAAAAGTATAATAATACCGTAGCCGCGGTAAATTCAACGGGAAGTTTGAACCGAGTACAGATTGTGACGTCTTCTGGGAAAGTCTTGATACCTTCTTCCGTTTAACCGGGAAGTTCTGGCGGTTATAATTGGCGTTGGAAATCACTTGAGATTTAGAAAAATGTCTCTTTTAAATTCAAAAAAATACGAAGTGATAGTGATCGGAGCCGGCCACGCCGGGTGCGAGGCAGCACTCGCCGCAGCAAGAATAGGCTGTACGACCCTAGTTCTCACGGCAAATATAGACACAATCGGACTCATGTCGTGTAACCCCTCCATAGGGGGCGTCGGAAAAGGTCACTTGGTAAAAGAGATAGACGCGCTTGGCGGGGAGATGGGAAAAGCCGCAGACACCGCGGCCATACAGTTCAGAAGACTCAACACCCGAAAGGGAGCAGCGGTGCAGGCAACCAGGATACAGGCCGACCGCCAAAGCTACAGAACCTACATGAAAAAGGCTCTTGAGAGCGAAGCCAACATAGAGATAAAGCAGGCTATGGTCGAGGAATTTCTGGTTGACGGCAAAAAAGTCGCGGGGGTTAAAACCGCCCTTGGGGAAAGATTTTTTTCAGATACCGTCGTGGTCACCCCCGGAACTTTTCCCGGCGGACTCATACACATAGGTCTTACGCGGATTTCGTCCGGCCGCGCGGGGGAAGCCGCCGCGGGAGCCATATCGAATTCTTTTGCGGATTTGGGTTTCACGACAGGCAGGCTCAAAACCGGAACTCCTCCACGCTTTGACGGAAGGACCATCGAGTGGGACAAGCTTGAGAGACAGGACGGGGACGAGGATCCTGTGCCCTTTTCCTTTTCTCCGGGAGAAATCACAACTGAGCAGATGCCATGCTACATCACCTACACTAACGAGGAAACCCACCGCGTTATAAACGAAAACATCGACAAGTCCCCTCTTTACTCCGGCCTCATAAAGGGAATAGGACCAAGGTACTGTCCCTCGATAGAAGACAAGGTGGTCAAGTTTCCCGATCGGAACCGCCACCAGATATTTCTCGAACCTGAGGGAAGAAACACTTATGAAATCTATCCCAACGGAATTTCAACCAGCCTTCCCATAGAAGTTCAGCACGAGTTCTCAAGAACCATGGAAGGGCTCCGTAATGTGGAAATAATGAGGCCGGGATATGCGGTTGAATACGACTTTCTCGACCCCACGCAGCTTGGTGCTACACTTGAATCAAAACTTCTTGAAAACATATTTTTCGCAGGACAGGTAAACGGAACCACGGGCTACGAGGAGGCGGCAAGCCAAGGACTAATAGCGGGAATAAACGCAGCGCTTCGGGTAAAAGGGAAAGATCCTTTCGTGCTCGGACGCTCGGAGGCCTACATAGGAATTCTGATTGATGATCTGGTCACAAAAGGAGTCGATGAGCCCTACAGGATGTTTACCTCAAGGGCAGAGTACAGGCTTATACTGAGGGAGGATAACGCCGACTTAAGACTCGGGGAGCTTGGACACACAATAGGGCTTCTAAGCGACGAGCGGATTGAGCAATTCCGCACCAGGAAAGCCGCGCTTGAAAGCGAACTGGCGAGGCTTGAGAGCGAAAAGGTGGTTCCAAACGAGAAGACAAACAGAATTCTTGAGAATCTCGGCTCTCAGAGAATCAAAAAGCCCCAGAGTCTAAAAGAAATACTCAGAAGACCCGGATTCACCTATGAAATGCTGGGCTTTATAGACTCCGCAGCGAATCCAGACATCTCTCCGAAACTCGGGGCGCAGATAGAGATGGAAGTAAAATACGAGGGTTACATAAAAAGACAGAGAGAAGAAGTCGGGAAATTGCAGAAATTCGAGAACATGAAAATCCCGGAAACCTTCGAGTACAAAAACATCCCGGGACTTTCAAACGAAATTGTTCAGAAACTCTCAAGAGTAAAACCCGAATCGGTAGGGCAGGCAAGCCGAGTTTCAGGTATAACTCCTGCCGCTATATCAGTACTGCTTGTTCATATTAGGAAAACGCGGGGGCTTGAGCAGGAAGCTCAGTTGAAATCAAGTTCCCCTTCGTAAAAGCCGTCGTCGCCCTCCATCTCCTCAAGCTCCTGCTCGTAAAGTTCCATGGTGTCGCAGTCGCTTCCGATGTAACCGGAACCTTCGGGATCCTGCATCATCTCGACAAGATCTCTTACTTTTTTATCATTCCTTCTATTAGCCATTTGGTCCCCCCTGAAAAAAATTTTACATAGATTATAGGAGCAGTTTTCACAAATGCAACAGTCTCGACAAAAAAAATAGTTGCCGTTGACGGCCCGATGCAATCACGACAGCATCCCGTTCGTCTTTACTAAGTAAGCAGACACTTTAAAGGAGATATTCAATTATGAAGAGCATAATGGGAATGCTGGTTTTTCTGGCTTTCACTTTGACCGCCTTTGCCGCCGATGATCCGAGCATAAAAGGAGAGAGACGGCGCGGGATCCAGATAGCGATGCAGGAGCATATTGACCACAACACGGTGAACGGACATTATGTCCTGTATGACGCAGTCACGGACGACCTCCTCAAGCTCAAGCTCGCAAAGCTGCATGACGGAATCGTGAAAAAGGCCGACTACTACGTCAGTTGCGCGGATTTCCACGACCGTAATGGCGTCTATTTCGACCTTGATTTTCTGGTGATTGAAAAAGACGGCAAGTTCCAGGCCTTACAGGGTATCGTACACAAAGTCGGGAGCGTCAAACGGAAGTATCATTTGGAAAACTAAACTGGCCACAGGAATATAGGAACTTGCAAGCGGTGGGGGACAGCCCTGCCCGCATGAAGCCATGCCAGCACCGCCATCACTCAATGAAGAAGAACTGTTACAGAGTGGCTTCCGGTATGCCTACGCACTCACTCATCACCATCACGATGCTGAGGACTTGGTGCAGACGGCTTGGCTTAAGTTGCATCAGCGGTATAGCGAAGTGAAAACGAAGGCTCTTTTTTTCACAACTATCCGTAATCTGTATATCGACCAGTATCGCAGACGGAAACGTATCCGGTTTATCGCGCTCACCAGCGAACACGAGAGTCTCTCGGCTTCCGCCACCACTGGGGAAGACACCAAGGTCGTCATAGATCAGATGCTTTCCAAGCTGCGGGATATCGAGCGCGAAGCCCTGTTTCTACATATCGTGGAGGGTTACTCAGCTAATGAAATTGCCACGCTGACCGGGAGGCCTCGGGGAACTATCCTGAGTCTGATACATAGGAGTAGAAAAAAACTGGCTGCCCTAGACGCGGCCGACTGAAGATCATGAAAAACCTGGAACAAGAACTCAAGAACTACTATCAAAGCAAGCATCTTGCTTCGGATAAAATCACCGCGATACAAACCTCCACCCAAGAGATGGGCAGAACCCATCGCCGTATTTCTTATCTTCTCCCAGTGGCCGTATTGGTACTGTTGACAATCGGTATTGGGTTATGGCTGCACATTAGTACGGACAGCAGCCTTACCCATCAGGTGGTCACCGAAATCGGACACAATCACCGTCAACACGGCGCACTGGTGGTGAAATCAGACCAGTACGGTATTGTGCAGAACGCACTCAGCGAGCTGGACTTTCCCCTCCAGCCCCGCCGTGACAATCTGGTTCGGGATTTCCTTCTCATAGGCGGCAAGTACTGCACCATCCAGGGGTCTCAGGCAGCTCAATTGAAATTGAACCATCGCAAAAGCCAGGTTATCCACACCTTATATGTTTTGCCGATTACCAATAGCATAAAAGATGTCGAACCAGGGGTCTATGAAACAAACGGTGTGCAAGTAGAATTGTGGACTGACCAGCAGCTGCTTTACGGCCTTGCCCACGGCCGATAATCGAAACTGAGAGTTGGGCAAAATAGTCTTAGTCGGTCCGCATCAAGTTGTCTAATTGAAGTATTAGGGAGAGGAAATTACCCGTGTAAACATCCCTACCCAGGCACTTTATCGATACTTTTCCCTTCTCGTATAAGCTCAAGCATCCGCGCCGGGTCATCCGTCGGAAGACGGCACTCGTAATTTGAGCATATGTACGCCGCAGTTTTTCCGTTGATGGGGCTATGGCCCTGCGTGTAAGGGGCCATTCTTGAAATTTCCTCTTCGCTTTCTTCGTCTTTTAATATCACGACCTTGTTCGGCAAGTACTCGCCCGAGAGAGTATCGAGAAACCGGCGGGTCTCGGGGGAATCTTTGTCCCCGGCTATGACTATCTCGAAAGAAGGGCCCAGCATGAAATCAAGAGAGTTCATGTGCATCGAAAAAGAAGCCGGATGTCTTGAGATCTGAGAGGAGAAAGCCGCGGCCATCCGGGCTGCCTTCTCTTCAAGTTCGGGGTCGGCGGTCAGTCTCGCAATTTTCAGGATGTTAAGTATTGAAACCGAGTTTCCGGACGGAAGCGCTCCGTCATAAATTTCCTTCTGTCTGGTTATCAGAGCTTCGCTGTCATCGGCCGTGAAGAAAAAACCCGCGAACTCCTCATCCCAGAAATGTTCAAACTGATCCCGGCAGAGAGAAATAGCCAAAGCGAGATATTTTTCATCGAAAACGCTTTCGTAGTATTCAAGAAGTCCCCATACGAAAAAAGCGTAATCATCAACACTTGCCATTATGCCCGCTTCGCCCTCGCGGTAGCGGTGAAGAAGCCTTCCATCGTGGAGAAGGTTCTGCATTATGAATTCTATCGAGCCCCGTGCGGCGTCAGAATATCTTTTCTCTCCGAAAGCCGCTGCCGCCTTTGAAAACGCCGCTATCGCTATTCCGTTCCAGTCCGTAAGGATCTTATCGTCTTTATAGGGATGAACTCTTTTTTCCCTGCTGGCAAAAAGCTTCTCCCGCAGACCTTCTAGTCTTTGCTCAAGCTCCTCGGTATGGAGTCCGAGCCGAGCGGCCGCGTCGTCCAAAGGCTCTTTCAGGTGAAATATATTCCTGTCGGTTTGCTCTCCCGTTGCCTCGTCCGTAAAATTTCCGTCGCGAGATAGATTGTAGACGTCCGAGAGAAGCTCTGCACCCTCCGCTCCCACGAGTTCCTCTATCTCCCCTACGGTCCAAAGATAGAACTTGCCTTCCTCCCCTTCGCTGTCGGCATCTTCGGCCGAGTAAATACCTCCTTCGGGAGAGGTCATGTCCCGAATCAGGTATTCGAGTATCTCCCTCGCTTTTTTTTCGTAAAACGGGTTTTTCGTGATCTGCCACGCTTCTGTGTAAGTGATCGCCAAAAGCGCCTGGTCATAAAGCATCTTCTCGAAATGGGGGACAAGCCATCGCGAATCGGTCGAATACCTGTGAAAACCGAAGCCCACATGGTCGTATATGCCACCCCTTCCCATAGCAAGAAGCGTCCTCTCAACCATCCTCAAGGAAGCATCTTTCCCGGTGCGCCCATAATACCTCATCAGAAACATCAGGTTGTGGGGAGTCGGAAATTTCGGAGCTTTCCCGAAGCCGCCTTCATCGGGATCGAAAGTCGAAAGAAAGTAACTGTAAGCCTGATCAAGAGTCTTCTCGTTAAGCAGGGAAGTACCTACTCTCCGGAGAGAATCCCCCAAGCTGCAGACAGCGTCGGTTATCTGCCGGGCCGACTCCAGCACCTCTTCCCTCTTGTTCTCCCAGAGTTCCTTTATCGCCGGCACAAGCTCCTTCATTCCGACTCTGCCGTAACGGTTCTCCTTAGGTATATAGGTTCCGGCGAAAAAGGGTTTCCCTTCAGGCGTCATGACTATGTTAAGAGGCCAGCCGCAGCCCTTCCTTGAAATCACGTGACAGACAGTCATGTAAATATTGTCAATGTCGGGACGTTCCTCTCTGTCAACCTTGATCGAGACGAAGTTCTCGTTCATAAGCCCCGCTACCTCGGCGTCCTCAAAGGATTCGCGCTCCATAACGTGGCACCAGTGACAGGTCGAGTATCCTATGGAAAGAAATATCGGCCTCCCAAGTTCCCGGGCTTTTTCGAAGGCCTCCTCTCCCCACGGATACCAGTCAACCGGGTTCTCCGCGTGCTGGAGAAGATAGGGGCTCTTTTCGTTTTTAAGTCTGTTTGACACTCAAACCTCCTTAACGGGGAAATGCAGACAAATTACAGAGCCTGATCAAAATAAATTTCATGTAACGTAAGGTGTTACCCGCTCTAAAAAATCTGTCCGAGAAGCTCTCCTTGATCGGGGAAAACAACATTTTCTTTCTGTTCATATCCTATTTTTAGGCTAACATTCTCACCTAAATGCGTAAACCCGTGCAAAAGGCAGGCGTCGTCGCTTACAGGGAAAACAGCCTCGGGGAGATTGAAGTCATCCTAGTGAGTTCAAGAAAGCTCAATGATTCATGGGTCTTTCCCGCCGGAGGAGTAGATTACGGGGAAACTCCCGCCGAGGCGGCGGAGAGGGAATGTCTTGAGGAAAGCGGATACAAGGTGGAAATAGAGCAGCCTCTCGACATAATGGTCATCGAAGGGGGAAAAAGGCACGTTCTCTACACTTTTTTCCGCGCCAAGGCCATTGAAGATACGGGAGATTACGAAAGGGATAGAAAAAGAAAATGGTGCGGGGTTGACGACCTTCCCGACACGGTCGCTTACCTGTTTCGGGAAGTCGCAGAAAGTTTTCAGAAAAATATCCTAAGCTCCCAGTCCCGGAGCTGAAGTCTTAATCGACCAAGCAGCAATCGCAACTTCATACTCACACCGGAGAGGAACAAATGAAAAGCCAACAGTTCATTAAGAAGACGCAGAGCCACTATGCTCGGGTAGCAGAAATCTACAGATCCCTGAGAGTCACAGACTCAGAACCCGTGCTCTACATAAAGGGAATAATAGGGGACAAGGGAAAAATAAAGGCCGCCGACGTTGGGGCCGGAGCAGGACGGTACGCAAGACTTTTCTTCGAGCATCTGGGCAAGGAAAACCTGTTTCTTTACTGCTATGACACAAACGAGTTCATGCTTGAGAGCCTCGAGCAGTATCTTGAGGATCACGGAATCCGGAACTACGCGACCAAAATCGCCATGGCCCAGGAGCTTCCCATCGGGGATAAAGCGCTTGACGCCGTATTCTGCTTCAATGCCATACATTTTTTCAACACACCGAAATTCCTGAGGGAAAGCGCAAGGGTGCTCCGAGAGGGATCGTTTCTTTTTATTTACACGAGAACCAAGACCCAGAGCATGAAAAGCATATGGGGAAAACACTTCCCGTCGTTTAACCAGAAGGAATCTGATTTTTACAACACCGAAAAGCTTGAGGCAGAGATCAAAAGCACAGAGGGGCTTGAGCTTATTGAGACAAAAACATTCGTTCTCGCCAGAGAGAATTCTCTGGGGGAGCTGGTCGAGAGGGCGCAGAGCAAGCACTACTCGACTTTTTATCTCTATGAGAGCCAGGAGTTTGAAAGATCCCTTGCGGAGTTCAGGAAAAACATCCGTGAATCCTACGAAGACCCCGACAAGATCAAATGGTCCGATGAGAAAACCATGTACACCATCCTTAGGAAATAACTCCGGAGTACATTTGGTTGCGTTTCGGTTAACATCGTGGCGGGCGATGGGGGATTCGAACCCCCGACCCCAGGCTCCGGAGGCCTGTGCTCTAATCCACTGAGCTAATCACCCGCTGACAGGTATCCCAAGTTCCTTCATTACAAGCTTCATGTCTTCCCAGACGGGTTTTTTAAGAGACGGGTTTCGCAGAAGCGCGGCTGGGTGGTATGTAATCATAAGCTTTGAGTCCCCGTACTGGTGAAAGGTGCCTCTTAACTGCCCCATCTTGAAGTTCTTAAGCTTGAGCATCAATCCGGTAGCGACGCTTCCGAGAGAAACTATTACCTCGGGGTTTATGCTTTCTATCTGTTTCATAAGAAAAGGCTCGCAGCTTGCCACCTCGTCCGGTTGCGGGTTCCTGTTCCCCGGAGGACGGCACTTAACAACGTTGCATATGTACACATCCTTTCTCTCAAGCTTCATCGCCCGGATTATCTTCGTAAGCAGCTGCCCCGCCCTTCCGACAAAGGGCCTTCCCTGAATGTCTTCGTCCCTTCCGGGACCTTCACCGACAAACACAAGCCTTGCCCTGGGATTCCCCTCGCCGAACACTATGCTCTTTCTGGTCTCGCAGAGACGGCACCTTGTGCAGTCCCCGAGTTCCTCCCTTATCTCAGAAAGCGTCTTGACCGCGGATGAATCCCTCGATTTCCTGCGATCACTTAAAAGAATGGTTCCGTTTTTCTCCGTATCCGCTATTTCGGTGCCTCCAGCGGCAAACCCAGCCGGCAACTCCTCTATCCCGATCTCCTTGCAGAACCGAAGATAATTCTCAAGCGCCCGCGCCGTCTCGTAAAATTCACTGGAACTCATTGCTCGCCGGGAAGGAAGTTTAACACAAACGGCAGTAGGTAGCGAAGGGGTTTGAAAGCAAGGCGGCTTTTAATTAGAATAAGACCGCGTTTGCAAAAACCCAAGACCTAAACCCGTCAAACGCTTTCCCCTCGGAATGGAAAGAGAATACAGACCGCAGGAAATCGAGAAAAAGTGGCAGGATTTCTGGGCGGAAAAAGATACCTACAGGGTCTCCGAGGAGACCTCCGGGGAAAAGTACTACGTCCTTGAAATGTTCCCCTACCCGTCGGGAAGAATCCACATGGGACACGTGAGGAACTACACGATCGGGGACGTTGTCTCGAGATTCAAAAGGGCGAGGGGCTTTAACGTTCTCCACCCCATCGGGTGGGACGCTTTCGGGCTGCCTGCTGAAAACGCGGCAATACAAAACGCCATACATCCCTCGACCTGGACGCAGGCCAACATAGCACAGATGAAACAGCAGCTCATGCGCCTCGGGTTCAGCTACGACTGGAACCGGGAGATCGCAACGTGCGACGTTGAATACTACCGCTGGGAGCAGTGGCTTTTCACCAGACTTCACCGCGAGGGGCTAGCGTACAGAAAGACTTCCGTTGTCAACTGGGATCCGGTTGACCAGACAGTGCTCGCAAACGAGCAGGTGATTGACGGAAAGGGATGGCGCTCAGGAGCGGTTGTTGAAAAAAAGGAAATACCGCAGTGGTTCCTGAGAGTAAGCGATTACTCAGAAGAGTTACTGAACGAACTTGAAAAGATGAAGGGGTGGCCCGACGCGGTTAAGACCATGCAGAGGAACTGGATAGGGAAATCCGAAGGAGTCGAGGCCGAATTCCTCGTGGACGGGGAAAAGAACATCTTGAAGATATTCACCACGCGCCCGGACACTATCATGGGGGCAACCTACCTAGCTCTAGCCCCCGAGCACCCGCTGGTAGCCGAGAAGGCAAAGGAAAACCCCGAGGTAGCGGATTTTCTCGCCCGGTGCCGCAAGGCGCCTGTCTCCGAAGCTGAGATTGAAACCATGGAAAAAACCGGCGTCCCTCTGGGAATAGACGCCATCCACCCCATAAGCGGGGAGAAAATACCTGTATGGACCGCGAACTTCGTCCTCATGAGCTACGGAACGGGCGCGGTAATGAGCGTTCCCGCGCATGATCAGAGGGACTGGGAGTTCGCGAAAAAATACGGCCTTCAGATAAAACAGGTGATTTTCCCGGCCGACGGAAGCGTATTTGATATCGAAAAAGAAGCGTTTACGGAAAAGGGAATCCTCGGAGATTCCGGGTGGCTCTCGGGTCTCACATCCCAGGAAGCTTTCGGAGCAATAGCCGAGTTTCTCGAGAAAAACGCCGTGGGTGGAACCAAGATCAACTACCGTCTTCGGGACTGGGGAATCTCAAGGCAGCGCTACTGGGGAGCACCAATACCCATAGTTTACTGCGAGCAGTGCGGAGAGGTCCCGGTTCCGGACTCCGATCTTCCGGTGGAACTCCCGCTTGATATAGATATTGACGGAGAGCGAATCCCCGCTCTCTCCAAGATCGAAAGCTTCATCGCAACGAGCTGCCCCGCCTGCGGGGGACCTGCGAAGCGGGAAACCGACACAATGGATACGTTTGTCGAGTCCTCCTGGTATTTTCTGAGATACGCCTCTCCCGATTTTAAAGCCGGCATGTTCGAGCCTGAAAAAACCTCTTACTGGCTTCCCGTGGATCAGTACATAGGAGGAATAGAGCACGCAATACTTCACCTGCTTTACTCGAGGTTCTTCACGAAGGTGCTCAGGGATATCGGTGTTTTCCAACTCGACGAACCCTTTGAAAATCTTCTCACCCAGGGGATGGTGGTAAAAGACGGGGCGAAAATGTCAAAGTCTCTCGGGAACACCGTGGACCCCGACGACATGATAGTTCGCTACGGTGCTGACACCGTAAGGATGTTCATGCTTTTCGCCGCTCCCGTGGAAAAAGATCTCGAGTGGAGCGAACAGGGAGTAAACGGAATGTTCAGGTTTCTTGGCAGGGTCTGGCGTTTCGCGACCGGGTTTTTCGCCGAGAGGGAAAATGAAGAACAGGTCAAGGGATTCCCGGCGGAGGGAAAATCGGCTGCTCTCGCCACTACGACCAACCGGACGATAAAGAAAGTCACAGAAGATATAGAGAGCTTCAAGTTCAATACCGCGATATCGGCCGTAATGGAGCTTTTCAACGAGCTAAGCGCACTTTGGAAGGAGAAAAGCGTGGGAAGGGAAGATGCCCGAGCGGCACTGCTTGCGGTCACAAGACTTATCTGTCCAATGGCCCCCCATTTCGCGGAGGAGCTCTGGGAACTCTCGGGAGAAAGCGGAAATCTGGTCGACAAGGAGTGGATAAAGTGGGACGAGAGCGCTTTTGAGAGTGCGGAAATAACCATCCCTGTAAGGGTGAACTCGAGAGTCAGAAACCAGATTTCCCTAAATGCGGACGCAGATGAAGAAACCGTCAGAGAGATTGCCCTCTCCGACAGCAGGGTAAAGGAATATATAGCGGGGCGGGAAATAAAAAACTTCGTCTACGTGCCGAAAAGGCTTGTAGACATAAGGGTTTAGCCAAGGGAAAGAACGTGAAGGAAGACTCAGACTATCTAGGGAAAAAAGTAAAAGCTATAGAGGTTTCTCCCGAGAAGCCGATCTCTAGATTGCTTGAAGAAATGGCAGAAACGGGATTTCAGGGTAAGAGTCTGGGCAGGGTAGCGGATGTTTTCTGCAAGATGGTAGAAGCTGAGAATCTCACCATCTTTTTCGGCTACGCAGGCTCCCTTTCCACAACCGGACAGTGGAAAATAATAAACTGGCTAATCGAAAACAGATACATAGACGTTCTGATACCCACGGGCGCGAACATCTCCGAGGACATAGTTGAGGCGATGGGGTTTTCCTACTGGCAGGGAACTTCGAATGAAGACGACGCAAAACTTTTTTCCGAGGGGATAAACCGCTACTACGACGTTTACGGAACCGAGCCCGACTACCTTGAGATGACTGAACTTCTGGCCGAATTCATAATGACCCTTGATAAATCCCGAACCTACTCCTCAAGAGAGTTTCTCAAAAAATGCGGTCAGTGGCTTGACAAGAAAAACATAAACTGCATCGTGGCCGCGGCCGCGAGAAATGAAGTTCCGGTCTTCTGCCCTGCCATAGCCGATAGCCCTTACGGAGACGCGGCGCTTATCGCTGAAAGCAAGGGACATCATCTCGCGATCGACGCCATACAGGATTACGTGGAGTTTATGGGAATGGGAGAAAGCGTGATTGACACGGGAGTGGTTTACATAGGGGGCGGTGTGCCGAAAGATTTCATTCAGCTTTTCGCCGTCACGGGTGACCTTCTTTACAAAGACAGGAAGATTCCAGGAAGAGCGGCCGGCCTTAACCGCAAGGGAACCGGGGAACAGGAAACCTACTATCCTCATAAGTACGCAATCCAGATTACGACCGATTCTCCACAGTGGGGAGGACTTTCGGGGTGCACCTTCGAAGAAGCGGTTTCATGGGGAAAAGAAAACCCCGAAGGCAGCTTGGTTCAGTGCTATTGCGATGCCACTATAGCTCTTCCCATCGTCTCCCACGCTCTTTCGGAAAAAACAAAGGTGAAAAGGAAAGGAACCGTTTTAAAATTTGACGATTAACCCGCTTTTCTCGGAGAATATAATCAGGACATTTTTGGGAGTTGGATTTTTCTTGAACTGATTATTAGATATCGTGATTTGATCTCCTTAACCAGAGAAGTTTTAGAGTTTTCAGCGCAATGGAACGCCTGAAAACATAAAAATTAAACCATTAATGTCTAAACCCCCGACATCCTACGTTCTAACCGTCTGCAAGGTTTCACGCCAAAGAAGTTTTAAAAATTTCTTTAAAAACATCTGATGTTTGTGATAAAATGAAAGTTGATTGAGCAGATAGACCTTATGGACTTAATTCAGTACTAGGCCTAACAGACCTAACTGCTCTTATCTCTAAGCGGTTTTCAAAGCCACTAGAGAATGTTTTATCTGGAAAAATTGGGTATATTTTAACTAACTGAACGTATTTGACCTTACGATAGGAGGAGGAGAAAAATGAATTACCTTATCAAAAGGGTTTTAATGATTTGTCTGCTGGCATCCGGTATGTTGGCAGTGCCGCTCTCGGCATTTGCGGGCGGTGGAGAAGCCGAGGAACCGGTAGCTGAAGAAGCAGCAGCCGAGGAACCGATGGCTGAAGAAGCAGCGGCCGAGGAACCGATGGTCGGGGAAGCTATGATTAAGGATACCGACGTTTCAATTTACGGCAGGTTCTGGCCTAGGGTTACCTATAACGATGTTGATGGAGGGGATTCGTCAACCGACATAACCGACGCGCTTTCCCGGGTCGGAATCAAAGCCAATACTCAGATAACTGAAACGCTAAGCGCAGTATTGCACGGAGAGTGGGATGTTGATATTGAGAAGAACGGCAATTTTGGCGACGCGCGTCAGGCTTACGTGGGTTTACGAAGCGAGGACTTGGGTATGGTAGCTATCGGTAAGCAATGGGATCCCTATTTTAACATGGTTGCTGAAGTAACCGACATTTTCTATCATCGCGCAAGCCCCTTCGGATATGACCAGCAGGGTCCTTTCCGAAGCAGCAATCTGGTAACCTACGCGAACAGTTTCGGGGGGTTAAACGTAAACGCGGGTATGCAGGTAGACGGCACGTCGGGAAGCAATGATGGGGGCACCCATTCTGACAATGTTGACGCGGCTTCAGTCGGCGTGAGTCTCAGTTCCGGTCCGGTTTACATCGGCGTATCCTACTTGCGGCAGAATCAGGACGATAATGATCGTGACAGAAATTACTTCGGTGTAGGCAGCAGCCTGAACATAAATGACGATATCTACCTAGCGGTTACCTACCAGTACATAGTGGATAATTATGATGACGGCAGTGATCTCAATCCCTATACTCTCGACCTAGCCTCTTCCTTCTCTTTTTCCCACGGGGTTACGGCACTTGCGGGATTTTTCATGTCTGATCCAGATGACGGAAACGAGTTGGTGGGTGGGAACCTTACCTTGATTAAAGAGGTGCATCCTGCCTTGGATGTCTTTGCCGAATGGGTACTGACTGATGAGGACCAGGGCGATACCGTAAATACTTTTAGCCTCGGTTTCCGCTATGACTTTGACGTAGCAATCTTCTAGTCAGCCATAGACTTTAAGATCTAAAGGTCAGAATCATGACGGCGACTTTGTCGTGATTAATTTTCTCGGGGACATGTTTGGAGTTTTCTTCAGATATGTCCCCGTTTTTTTATCTCCTAGTCGACTAACTTTTAAAATTCCTTTCCGCAACCGCCTAGAGCGTTGCGTTTAGGCAATTAAAGTGTAGATTCAATTACAAAAATTCCTTGAAAATCCAAATGGAGGAAACACGCGGCAGATGAACGAAGAACGCATAGGGGTAGATTATTCCGAGCTTCACCAGCTCGACAGCCCCGCAAACAGGCTCATAAGGGAATCCATATGGGGAATAGAAGATGACATAGGGCAGCAGTCGTTCATTACTCCCCGTTATCTTGATCAGCTGATTCCCCGCCTGGGTATAGAGAAAACAACGCACGTTCTCGACGTGGGAAGCGGGGCGGGCGGTCCCGCGGTATACATAGCCGACAGGACCGGAAGCAGGGTATCTGGAATAGAAATTAACGATGTGGGAGTCGACGTATCAAGAAAACTCGCGAAAAATTCCGGGCTCGAGGAACAAACGGAATTTCATCTGGGCGACGCGATGGAAATGCCGTTTACAGAAAACTCTTTTGATCTGGCAATAAGCCTTAACGTGATGAACGTGTTTGAGGACAAGACGGGGCTTTTCAGGGAAGTTCTCAGGGTGCTTAAGCCTTCGGGAACATGGGCGTTTCTAAGCGGCACCTTCGAGATAGCCGGTGATGAGGAAACAAAGCAGAAGATGGCGAGGGGCTATCTTATCCCGCAATATTACGATTCCCTTGAAAGTTACAGGGAAAAGCTTGAATCGGCCGGATTTCGTATCGAGGAAATAACCGAATATGTAGCGGACTTCCGGGTCCAGGTTAAAAAATGGGGAGACGCTTATAAAAAGCACTCATCCGTGATCGCCGAAGAGCAGGGAGAAGAAAATACCCGCTACCACATCGAATATTTCGATACTTATCTAAGACTGGTTGACGAGGGAAAAGCTTCAAATCATCTCGTCATATGCTCAAAACCCGAATAAAGGTTACCGCTGGAATTGCTTCGTTAGTTACAACCCACGCGTTGAAACAGTAATGTCTTCCACGCAACATTTTGCGTATACCCCCAGCACAATTTACCTTCAAGAAAAATTCTTCTTCGAGACCACTCTCGCAATTCGGCATTTCATCGGCGGGACACCTTAATATTTCGCTTGACACTGCAGGAGAAGAAAAGCAGAATCTAAATAGTAAATTTTGGATTCTGGGAGGAATCAATATCGTGAAGAAACAGCTTTCTACAATGCTTTTTACCTTGATCTTGGCAAGTCTTTTTATGGTCGCTCCGGCTTCCGCTAAGACAACAGCCAGCGACGTAGTGGACAAGGAGACTTTGAAAAGTTTCGTTACGAACGCAAAAGACCGCATTGGGCAGGCCAGCACCGCGAGTGAAACCTTTGCCGTCCTAAGAGAGTTCAGAGACGATAAAGCCTGGAACGATGGTGCTATTTATGTGTTTATCATGCAACGTCCCAGCGGACCCCAGGGAGGCGAAATAGTTGTTTTTAACGCACACAACCCCAGCCTCGAGGGTGCAACCCTGCATGTCGTAGACGGAGATGGTAAAGATGTAGGCCATGAAATTGACAGGGCGGTATACCAAGGAAATGGCTTTGTAGAGTACAGGTGGGACAATCCTTCTTTTTCCGGAGACGAAGTTAAAGAAGAGGGAAGAGCCACCGGAACTTCGCGGAAAATTGTCTACGGTGTAAATGTGAAGCTTTTCGGCAACGAAGATTTCGTTTTAGGTTCCGGTTTTTACCCGGATCCACCTCCAGCTAGCAGCGACAAGAAGGGGTGTGCAGTTGCGACAACAGAGACTGGGAATGCTTCTCAAAACACTATATTCAATCTGCTCTTGATAGTATCCTCTATGTTCTTCCTAGTCTCTTGGAAAAGCAGCACGGAAGAAAAATAAACCGAAGCGGGTTTCTGCTTTCCTGACCCGTTAAAAGACCGATTGTGGCAAACCAGATAAAAGGGGGAAAGTGATTCCTATGTCGCTTCCCCTTTTTTCTCGCTCGGTTCACTTATGTTTCTTTGAGGCCTGCTCCCCCGCCCGCATGATCATACAGCCGAGCGGTTTTCAAGGGCGGAGCAAAGGTCCCTTGAGGACTTCTCTGGGTCGTTCGAACCGAAAACGCTTGTTATGACCGCTACGCCGTCCACCCCGGTAGCAAGCACCTGCGCTGCGTTATGGGGGAATATCCCCCCTATGGCAAATATCGGAATCCCCGTGATAGCGGTTTTCGCCTCAACCAGAGTCTCAAAAGGCGTGGGAATCCTTCCAGGCTTTGTCGGAGTAGACCATGGCGTACCGAAAACAACGTAATCGGCCCCCATTCTCTCAGAGTGTATGCCTCTTGGAAGGGAACTGTAACAGGAAACGCCTATGATGGCACCGTTACCCAGTTTTTTTCTCGTGGGTATTATGTTCGGGTCGTCCTCACCCAGATGCACTCCGTCGGCCTTTATTTCCATCATGAGCTCCGGCGAGTCGTTTATTATAAGCGGCACGCCGTATCTCTTGGTAATACCGAGAAGTTCCCTGCCCAAGGCGACGACTTCCGAGCGCGGAGAGGTTTTATCCCTTAACTGGACGATGTCAGCTCCTCCCGCCAACGATTTCTCAACTGTTTCGCAGAAAGAACCACGCGGGATCAGCCGCTCGTCTGTAATCACGTAAAGCCCACTAAGTTTAAAACCCATGGCGCGCTGCAAACAGAATGAAACCCATTGCCGACTCTTCCGGAAAAATGGCTACATGCATCTTTTGAGGAACCTTCTGGCGTTTGCTATCTCTTTTCTCACGTTCGAGGTCGAAGTGCCGCCCAGAGAATTCCTGCTCTCAACGGAACCCGAGAACGTTATCACCTGGAAAATGTCCTCGTTGATTTTTTTGGAAAACCTGCGGAATTCGGAGAGTTTAAGATCTGAAAGTTCCTTCCCGCCACGCTCGGCGTAAGAAACTATCTTTCCCACGGTTTCGTGGGCAGAGCGGAACGGGACACCCTTGCGGGCCAGATAATCCGCCACGTCGGTCGCGGTGACAAAGCCCCCACGAAGCGCTTTTTTCATGTTTTCTTCCTTGAATTCCAGCGTCTTCAGCATTTCGACATTAACCCGAAGGCAGAGCTTTACAGTGTCAACCGTATCGAAAAGAGGCTCCTTGTCCTCCTGCATGTCCCTGTTGTAGGAAAGCGGAAGTCCTTTCATCAGAGTCAGGAGCGCACTCAGGTTTCCGTAGACCCTGGCGGTTTTTCCCCGGGTGAGTTCCGACATGTCGGGATTCTTTTTCTGGGGCATTATGCTTGAACCCGTAGTGAACCCGTCCCCTAGGTCAACGAAGTCAAACTCCTTAGCGCTCCACAAAACAAGTTCCTCGGAAAGCCTGCTTAGGTGCATCATCAGAACCGAGCAGCAGAATACGAACTCCGCACAGAAATCACGGTCGCTCACTGCGTCGATGCTGTTTCTGGAAACCGACTTAAAGCCCAGATCCTCGGCGGTCATCTCCCTGTCTATCGGAAACGAGGTTCCCGCCCCGGCGCAGGTTCCAAGCGGGCTCACATCCACCCTGGAGAGGCAGTTAATAAACCTCTCGCGGTCGCGCCTCAGCATTTCGTAGTAAGCCAGAAGATGGTGGGACAAAAGCACCGGCTGCGCACGCTGCATGTGGGTGTAGAGAGGAAGAATCACCCCCAGATTCTTTGCGGAAAGCTCAACGAACTGCTCCGCCAAGGCGCACACAAGAGAAATTACTTCTTCTGTTTCCCTCCTCAGGTAAAGCCTGGTGTCCGTGAGAACCTGATCGTTTCTGCTCCTGGCGGTGTGCACCATGGCACCCGAAGAGCCAGTTTTTTCGACAAGCCTTTTTTCTATGTTGAGATGGATATCCTCGTAGCTCTCGCTGAACGCAAACTCCCCGCGGTCTATTTCCTTTTCGATCTCACGCAGGCCCTTGGTTATCCGGGACGCGTCCTTGCGGGAAATAATCCCGGTTTCGCGAAGCATCTTCACGTGGGCGATACTTCCCCTTATGTCTTCTTTGTAAAGACGCCTGTCGAAACTTACCGACTCCGAGAACTTCTCGGCAATATTGTGTGTCTGGGAAGCAAAGCGGCCTCCCCACGCTTTTTTGGCCAATTCAGTCTCCCGCCTCCCCACCGGTCAAAGCAGCTTGCGTCGAGTCAAGAAAAACCTTCCGGGTGGGATAAGCAAACTCTATTCCCTCATCGGAGAACCTTTTGAATATCTTGAGGTTAACACTCTGCTGTGTATCCATGTAATCATCAAACGAAGGAGTAAGAACAAAGTAAACTATATCGTAATTAAGGGCAAAATCGCCGTAACTGCTGAAATGCGCCCTGCCGAATCTCGCTTTCGGTTCCGCGTCTATTATCTCCTTTATCAGTCCGGGTATTCTCGCGAGATTATCGTAGGACGTTTCGTAAACAACTCCCAGGGAAAAAAGAATCCTCCGGGTGTCCATCCTCTTGTAGTTTTTTATGCGGCTTTGCAGCAGGTCGTTATTCGACAAAACAAGCTGCTCACCGGAAAGGCTCCTGAGGCGCGTGGTCTTAAGCCCTATGTGCTCCACGTCCCCGCTCATACCGTCTATCACTATGAAATCCCCGACCTCAAAAGGCTTGTCGAAAATAATGGAAAGCGAGGCTATCAGGTCGCCCAGAACGTTCTGGAGCGCAAGCGCCACTGCTATACCTCCCACGCCGAGTCCAGCAATTATCGTAGTCGGATCGAAACCCAGATTGTCAATCGTGAGAATTACTAGAATTACCCAGAGGACCGATTTCGCGAAAAAACCCAGACTCCTTATATGTGTTATAGAAGCACCGGAGCCAGAGCTGATTTTCGAGAGTTTCTTCGTTACGTAGTAGTCGATGAAACCGCCTCCCCATAAACCGACCTGAAGGAGAAGGCAGATAATTACCACGCTTTTCCGGAATTCCCTTACCTGCTGGGTAAGGTCAAGGAAGAAGGTCGCCACGTAGACCGAAAAAATTATGATCAGCACTATGCTGGTTTTTCCTAAAAGCGCTGAAACCAGATCGTCAAG
The DNA here is from genome assembly GCA_964291665.2 of Thermodesulfobacteriota bacterium. GTDB lineage: Bacteria > Desulfobacterota_D > UBA1144 > Nemesobacterales > Nemesobacteraceae > Nemesobacter. The sequence goes on from OZ219814.1 coordinate 764,242, forward strand.
ATCAGTCTCGGTCTTTTCGGCAAGACTGGCAAACCCTCTTACGAACCTTTTCAGAATGAAATTAAAGGCTAAGGCTAAAACAATCGCCGCTCCTAGAGCCCAGAGCCACGATTCAGCAGGATTGCCCAAGTAAGTCTGGCTAAATATTTCCTCGATGTTCAATCAAATGTTCTCCCTGATATAAAAATACGCCTGTCCTGTGCTAAGGCCATCATATAAATACCCGCTCGAATAACCTTAAACAACAAAAAAAGTCAGTGGAAAGAATCAGAAAGAGCTTCCGGGTTCTTTTAGAAACTCAGTTTCTTCTAGAGTGGATTCTCTCCCCAAGGCAGCGTTTCTGTGGGGATATCTTCCGAATCTTTTTATTATGTCAAAGTGCTGACCAGCAAAATCCGTGGAGCAGGCCAGAGTTTCCCTGATTTGAGGGTGCGAAGCGTAGTCGTTTTCAAGAGCGGAATACTTCCGAACGCTCAGGCTCTGGATCTCCAGATCCTCCGAGTGCATAAGCGGCAGGTAGAAAAATGTCCTGTGCATTGGGTGGAGGTCCCGATCAAATCCTTTCTGAATGCCCTCAAGGCATGTACGGAGCGCCAAGGCATCCCTTGAAAAAGCATCCGGGGTGTCGCGGTAGATGTTCCTTGGGAACTGATCGACAACTATTATAAACGCCACGGTGCCCAAGGGCGTTTCGAGCCAGTGGGAAAGTTCGCCTTTCTCGGCAAGCAGGACATATTTTTCGAACCTCTGTCTTACCAGATCGTCAAACTCCTCCGATTTCATCCACCAGGTCATCTGCTTCTCTTTATCCGGCAGTTTTCCCTCGCGCAACTCGCCGAACCAGAAACCCAGCACCTCGGAGACTGCTTTGGTTCCGTCTGTAGCCAAAACTTCCTTTTTCATCCCTAGAAATTATACCACGCAGAATCAGTACCCCGCGAAAATCATCTTACTGCCCAAAGTAAATCCAATTCGAAGCAAACCCCAAAGAACAAACCTTTGCTTCGGCGACCACGTGGGCTTTTTTTTCTAATAAACTAAAAAATTCGAGTATTAGAATCGACTCGTCTAAACCATTGCCATGATCCCGCTTTCTCGATAATAATTACCCTCATTTTTAGCAGAATAGACTTACGGAAAAACTTTAACGAGGTGAAAACAAATGTAGGAAACAAAACAAACAGGCAGAACAAAAAATCTTGAAAACGGATCTACTAACACGAAGCGAAACTTAACACAGCACAGCTAAATCCAACCGATCAACTTGAACTTCATTTTCTCTCATCATAAATCGGTGGAGTTCAGTTTGGAAAAACCAAAACTTCAGACTTGTGAACGCTACTTACAAGATTAACCGCTACTGAATACCGTATCTTCGCAACGAACGGACAACTAAATCGAAGGTTCCCATTGAGACAACTCAAAAGACTTGTCAGGTCAGAAAACTACCCACTAAGCAAAGAACGCGTGGAAATATGTAAAGCAAAAAACATCGTAAAACACATAAAACAATCGTTCCGCCTGCGTATCCAGTCCCCTCAGGTGTCCTTGCTTAGTCTCGGAATCAGTTCTATGCTGGGGATTGCTATTTTAGCCATAGTCAGTTCCTGCGGGTCAGCCGACAGCGAACCTTACAGAACCATTGACGGGAGTGACAACAATCTAAGATATCCTCAATGGTACGGATAAGACAAACGATATGGATATTTGGGTTGCGGGACTCGCTGAAGACCGCCACGGTAAATCCATGCTTGGTGAACTCTTCCACACGATCGTCTCCCGTCAGTTCAGGGTGTTGCGCGACGGCGATCGTTTCTGGCACGAACGCACCCTTTCGCAGGATGAATTGAGAGAAGTGGAAGAAACAACCCTTGCCGATATTATCCGCAGAAATACAGATATTGAGAACGAAGAAATCAGCAACAATGTATTTCTCATTGAGGAGTAGTTAACCGTAAAATCTGTGGGCGGTACTGTAGAAGTTCCCACGAAGAAGGGATTAAAGAGCGAGTCTTCTAAGAAAAATACGTTCTTCGTAAAATAAAAAGATAGTTAATTTTCCGTCGAAATATCGTCCCGCGAAATCTGCGGAACAGCCTAATTGTGATTATTTAACGATCAGGCTTCTCATTGTTGCGCAGGCAGACTCGAATGGTTCGATGGAATTGTCAACCTTCGACAGGAGTATGGCTCCTTCTATCTGAGAGACCAATAGACTGGCCGTTTCTTTCGGATCAATTTCTTCCCTGAAAAATCCCTGCTCCACCCCGTCTCTCAGGCATTGTTCAAAAGAATTTTTCCATTCCTTGAAATAGTCACTAAGAACAGAACGAAATTTCTCGTTTATGCCGCTCTGCTCCAAGGCCAGATTTCCGAAAAAACAGCCTGCATAAGGAGGCTGTGAAAAAAGAGAACGCTGAAGAGAAATTGCCTCCTTGTAAAAGCCGTCAAGACGTTCAAGAGGGTTGAGGTCCTTGTTAAAGAGGGTTTTCGACAACATTCTTTCTTCAAAGTCCGAAACTGCTTTCTCAATCGCAAGCAGCCCGAGAGCTTCCTTACTTTCAAAATAATAATAGAAATTGCTTCTGCAAACACCGGATTCTCTCATGATCATATCAATGGAAGTTCCCTCAAAACCATGAGAGTGAAGTAGCCGGGAAGCAACATCTATTAATTTTTCTCTGTTATTCATAAAATCTAACCATCTTAAAGAGCGCGCTACGGGGTTTTTTAAACATCTTTTGCCAACGCGTACAAGCTCTCTCCATGCACAAAGAAACAGTCCTAGGTATGGAGGAACGATTCATAAAAAACTACATGTTTACACAATTTTCTTTTCAAAATCAAGAATTTTTAAATAGGACTGGTCATTCATATTATTTTAGTTAGAATCGGTCGACCGTATTATTTCTAATTAGGACTGGTCGACCGTATGACCCTGAAATCATTTAATAATTTACTCGAAAATCCCTTGACAACCATAGGCTGTTTTTATAGAATCTCAAAAGAATCTGACGAATAACCGCAATTGGATTAGTAAAAAAAGTACGAGGTTCATCTTACTATGCCTCCTACCCCACTAAGGCCGATATGTATACGAAAGCCTGAAAATTCGATATTGGTTCACAGTTGCGCCGCGGCCGGCCGCGGCGCAGTGGGGTAACGATTTTGTACGGGGGAATACCAAACAACGCGAAACGAGATTAAATCACACTCAGGAAACAAAAAACAGGACGAATGAAGAAAACATCTGGTAATAGATTCGCCAAGGCAAAAGACTCGAGATCATGTGGCCGAACAAGATCGCTCAAATCTGAACCTCATCTTCTCATAAATCTTTGGGCCTTAAATTTGCAGAAATCCAAGAATTTAGATTCGTGAAAATTACGCACATAAGTGACTGCTACTGAATATTGCTTCTTCATAACTAACAGAGGGTTCAATCGGAGGTTTTATAAATGATGGCCAAAGTACCCGTCCAACCAGAAAATCATCTATTGAGCAAAAAACATGGGAGTGGGAATGAACTAAAAAACGGGGCGGAGCATACGACAAGAAATCCGTTTTGCTCACACCTGTTACTCCTTAAAGCTGCTCCGTTACGTTTTGGAATCAGCTTCCTTCTGGCGATCGCTCTTACGGGTGTAATAAGTTCCTGTGGATCAACTGATAACGATGATGTACGGAAGGATGAATTCTACAGAACTATCGACGGAAGCGGCAACAATGAACAGTATCCGCAAATGAATCAGCCGGGGACCCGGCTGCTTCGTCTTGTGTCCTCCGACTACTCTGATGGAATCAGCTCTCTTGCTGGCATAAACCGTCCCAACCCAAGAGATATAAGCAATATCGTAAGTGCTCAGGATGGATCTATACCTAATCCAAAATCAGCCAGCGACTTTCTCTGGCTCTGGGGACAATTCCTTGATCATGATATCAGCCTTACCCGCACTGTAGAACCACCCGAGCCGGCTAACATCCCGATTCCGGCCGGGGATCTCTTTGACCCTGACAACACGGGTACGCGTGAAATGATGTTTAATCGTTCCGTCCACGACCCAGACACCGGCACGTCAATAGACAACCCGCGCCAGCAATTAAATGAGATCACCGGCTGGATCGATGCGTCAAACATTTACGGTTCTACCGCGGAGCGTGCAGCCGTGTTACGTCTAGACAACAACTCTGGCAAACTTCTAATGTCTGCAGGTAGCTTGCTGCCATTTAACAATTTCGGATTGCCAAATGACCGAGGCATAGGCCCAGAGTTTTTCGTTTCTGGAGATGAGCGAGCCAATGAGCACATCGGATTGATTGCGATGCACACGATTTTTGCCCGTGAACACAACCGTCTTGCCGATAAAATCAAACAAAAAGATAAAGATTCGACCCTTTCCGGTGATGAAATTTACCAGATGTCCAGAAGGATAGTCGGAGCCCAGATACAGATTATCACATACAACGAATTCCTGCCGGTATTGCTAGGCCAAGATGCCGTTGAACCCTCTTCTCCCGGTTACGACGCTTCAATCGATGCTCACATTGCCAACATATTCTCTGCGGCTGCTTATCGGTTTGGACACAGTGCAGTGAGTTCTTCTATTCTTACGCTGGGTCTCAGCGAGCAATCTGGGGAGATTGAGGAGAATCACTTGCCGTTACGAGAAGTTTTCTTCTCGCCTCAAAAATTCATTGAAACCGGTCTTGAACCAATCCTCAGAGGCTTCGCCACGCAAGTATGCCAAAAAGTCGATGCGTTTTTCGTGGATGATATCCGCAATTTTCTGTTTGGAAATCCAGGAGATGGCGGGTTCGACTTGTTAGCCCTGAATATTCAGCGCGGGCGGGACCATGGACTTCCAAGCTATAACGAAGCTCGCAAACAGCTAGGTCTTGACCCGAAAACAGATTTCTCAGAAGTAACTGAATCTCTGGAACTGCAAAACAGACTCGCCAAGGTTTATGGGGACGTGGACACCATGGACGTTTACATCGGGGGGCTTGCGGAGGACCCTGTGCCCGGTTCTATGCTGGGCGAACTTTTCCACACGATCGTCACACTTCAATTTAAAGCGTTGCGCGATGGCGATCGCTTTTGGTATGAACACACTCTTTCGCAAGACGAACTGGAAGAAGTAGAAGGAACAACTCTTGCCGATATTATTCGTAGAAACACGAATATAAGTGATGAAATCGGCGACAACGTATTTGTCGTTGAGCAGTCGAATTGAAAATGCTACTAAAGAAGACGCGGAGTCACTACGCGCGGGTAGCAGCCATCTACAGGTCTCTAAGAGTCACAGACTCAGAACCCGTGCTCTACGTAAAGGAAATAATAGGGGACAAGGGGAAAATAAAGGCCGCCGACGTTGGGGCCGGAGCAGGACGGTACGCAAGACTTTTCTTCGAGCATCTGGGCAAGGAAAACCTGTTTCTTTACTGCTATGACACAAACGAGTTCATGCTTGAGAGCCTCGAGCAGTATCTTGAGGATCACGGAATCCGGAACTACGCGACCAAAATCGCCATGGCTCAGGAGCTTCCCATCGGGGATAAAGCGCTTGACGCCGTATTCTGCTTCAATGCCATACATTTTTTCAACACACCGAAATTCCTGAGGGAAAGCGCAAGGGTGCTCCGAGAGGGATCGTTTCTTTTTATTTACACGAGAACCAAGACCCAGAGCATGAAAAGCATATGGGGAAAACACTTCCCGTCGTTTAACCAGAAGGAATCTGATTTTTACAACACCGAAAAGCTTGAGGCAGAGATCAAAAGCACAGAGGGGCTTGAGCTTATTGAGACAAAAACATTCGTTCTCGCCAGAGAGAATTCTCTGGGGGAGCTGGTCGAGAGGGCGCAGAGCAAGCACTACTCGACTTTTTATCTCTATGAGAGCCAGGAGTTTGAAAGATCCCTTGCGGAGTTCAGGAAAAACATCCGTGAATCCTACGAAGACCCCGACAAGATCAAATGGTCCGATGAGAAAACCATGTACACCGTGCTTAGAAAATAACTTGGATGATTGCTCGCTACTAAAAAATTAAGAGTACAGGAGTTATAAAGAGACTTTCATGATCCAAGGTTAATCATCTGATCTTATTGAAAATTTAGACCAAGCAGCTTTCTCTCCTAGGGCCCAGATTAATTTATTCTTAACAAGAACGAAATAATTTCTTGACAGTACCCAATATATTGTGTTTAAATAGACTCTACGTACAAGATAAGCAATACGTCTTGTACATGACTGGAAGGGAATGTTTATGCGGAACAGGAAAGGAGGAGAGTGTGCCCGGAGATAAGAACCCCACCGAAATCGTTGCGAATGGAACATCTGATCATGAAACTACAGCCGTCAATGAACAAGAAACTCAGATCCAAGAACCCTCTCCGGAGCATGTAAAAGCCCCAAGCGACACTATAGATATTCCCGCGGAAACAGTTGACGCCTTCGGCGGAGACAAGCTTAGAGCCCGGGTTTTCTATGAAAAATACGCTCTTCGCGACGCAAAAGGAGAGATAACGGAAAAAACTCCGGAGCAGATGTGGCGAAGGGTGGCCAAGGAAATAGCATCTCCCGAAGAAAAAAAGGAACTGAGAAAACAGTGGGAGGAAAACTTCTACTGGCTCCTCTCCGATTTCAAGTTCATCCCTGGAGGGAGAATCCTCTTCGGCGCCGGTCAGAAGAGAAGGGCAACCCTCCTTAACTGCTACTACATGCCAATAAAGGAAGATTCCATAGAGGGGATATTCGAGTGGTGCAAGGAGGCCGCCAGAACTTATTCTTTCGGCGGAGGAGTCGGAACCGATATATCGATCCTGAGGCCGAAAGGCTCGCCTGTAAACAATTCGGCCATATATTCAACGGGAGCGGTATCGTTCATGGATCTTCTGTCGACCACGACCGGGACCATAGGACAGGCAGGAAGAAGGGGGGCGCTTATGATAACCATCAAGGTTAATCACCCCGACATAATGGACTTCCTTGACATAAAGAACGACGAGGCGAGATCAAAGGTCCAGTTCGCCAACATCTCGGTGAAAGTGGATGATGAGTTCATGGAAGCCGTGGAAAAAGACACTGATTACGAACTTAGATTCTCAAACGAGAAAGCCGAGATAAAAAGAACCGTGCGGGCCCGCAAGATATGGGACAAACTGGTTAAATCAGCGTGGTCCTCGGCCGAGCCCGGACTTATTTTCTGGGACACGGTCAAAAGATACTCCCCTACCGAATACGCCAATATGGAAGTGAACGGCGTAAACCCCTGTAGCGAGCAGGCGCTTGAGGACTATGGCAACTGCTGCCTGGGGAACGTAAACCTCTCCATGTTTGTCAAGAACGCCTTCGAGAAAGACGCTGCGATAGAATGGGAAGAGCTTGAAAAGGCTTTTCGCTACAGCGTCAGATTCCTTGACGACATACTGGATTACAACATGGAAAAACATCCTCTAAACTTCCAGACAAAAGCATCTTTAAGATCAAGAAGAATAGGTGTCGGGTTCACGGGCCTGGGAGATATGCTCGCTAAGCTCAACATAAAATATGATACGGATGAGGGCATAAAGTTCACCGACAAGCTTTTCGAGCATGTAAAAAACGTGGTTTACGAAGCCAGCTCAGACCTTGCCAAGGAAAAGGGAACCTTCCCCGTGTTTGACCTAAAAACTCATATAGCAAATCCGTTCGTAAAAACCATGCGCGATAACGTGATGAACAAGATAAAGAAGCAGGGCCTTAGAAACGCATGCATACTCACGGTTCCACCCGTCGGAAGCGGTTCGGTTCTCGCTGGAACCACAAGCGGTGTCGAGCCCATGTTCGCCTTGTCCTATCTAAGGCGCTCAGAATCCCTGTCGGAAGAAGAATTCAAGGTCTACCACCCTCTGGTGTCTGAGTATATGGAGAAATTCGGACTGGATGACGAGGCAGATCTTCCGGACACGTTCGTCACATCCCATGAGATAAAGCCGGAGCTCCGGGTCCGCATGCAGGCCGCCATTCAAAAGCACATAGATTCATGCATATCAAGCACCGTTAATCTCCCCAAGGACATAAGCCTTGAGGAGGTCAAGAAAATATATTTCCTCTCCTGGAAGCTCGGCTGCAAGGGGGTAACCGTCTACAGGGAAGGTTCCAGAGAAGGAATACTGATAACAGAAGACCAAGCAAAAGAAAAAACAAGCTCTCCACCCCGGGATGAAGGGATGTCAACCACCCACTCCAACCTCACACCATCCCCTCATCCCCCTCAAAAAGAAACGGTGAAACCCGTTACCAGGCCACGTGTTCTGGAAGGTTTTACCGAGGCGATAAAAACTGGGTACGGGAATCTCTACGTGACTGTCAACAGTTACGAAGGCAAGCCGTTTGAAGTTTTCGTCCAGATTGGAAAATCTGGATTTACCACAATGGCTGATGCCGAGGCAACTGGAAGGCTGATATCTCTGTCTCTGAGGTCCGGGGTTGATGTCAGAGATGTCGTGGAACAGCTGGAGGCCATTGGAGGTTCCTCACCAGTTTTTTCAGGTGGAAGAGTTATAATGTCCGTTCCCGACGCCATAGCGAAGGTGCTGAGAAGTCACTTCGTAGCAAAGGAGAAACCCGGCTACGAAACCAATCCCGCCGCGGAGGCAAACGGCGGCACCCAGGAAGTTTCAGCGGATCTTATGCTTGAGCAGTGCCCGGATTGCGGGAGCAGGGCTCTTGCATTCGAATCTGGCTGTGTCACCTGCAGGGGATGCGGATTCTCAAAGTGCAGCTAGACTGGCGTCAGTGTAGTTAAGGGAAACTCCGAAGAAAGATTACTCTCCAGTTCGAGCGCGTGCTATCCTGAGTTTTTTATCAAGTTCCTCTCTTTCTGAAGCTTCTGCGTCCTGAAGCTCGTCAAGTTCTTTCTGGAAAACCTCAGCGTCTTTTCTGGCGGCCGCAACGTCAACCTCCTCGGGATTCTCCGACCGGTCGGTAAGAATACTGACGGTATCATCCTTTACATCTGCAAGGCCGCCGTGGATTATGAGCGTGTTTTCCCCCGACTCTTCGGTTTTAAACCTGAGCCTTCCTGGATGGAGTACGGAAAGAAAAGGCACGTGACCCGGCAAAACGCCGAATTCCCCCATCTGGCCGGGGGCTACCAGTTCCTCGACCTCGCCGTCAAACACGAGCTTTTCCGGGGTTATGATCTTGAGTCGCAGTTTTTCAGCCAATTTTCAGATCTCCCGTCAGGAGGCGATTGCCGCCGCCTTCTCGCGTACTTCGTCAAGATTGCCCACCATGTAGAAAGCCTGCTCGGGAATATCATCCATGTTGCCCGAGATAATCTCGCCGAAAGCTTCTATGGTCTGCTTGATTGGAACGTACTTTCCTGGGGTGCCCGTGAACTGCTCGGCTACGTGGAAAGGCTGCGAAAGGTATCTCTGGACTTTTCTGGCGCGGGCAACCGTGAGCTTGTCCTCTTCCGAGAGCTCGTCCATGCCGAGAATCGCAATTATTTCCTGAAGCTGCTTGTAGCGCTGCAGAACTTCCTGGACTTCCCTGGCTATCCTGTAGTGCTCGTCTCCGACTATTCTCGGATCAAGAATGTTCGAGGTCGAGTCAAGCGGGTCAACAGCAGGATATATTCCAAGTTCGGTCAACTGCCTTGAGAGAACGATGGTTCCGTCAAGGTGTGCAAAGGTAGTAGCGGGAGCGGGGTCGGTAAGGTCGTCCGCCGGAACGTAAATCGCCTGCACGGATGTAATCGATCCTTTCACAGTCGAAGTGATTCTCTCCTGGAGTTCCCCGAGGTCAGTCGAGAGAGTCGGCTGATAACCAACAGCGGAAGGTGTTCTTCCGAGAAGGGCTGACACCTCGGAACCCGCTTGGGTGAAACGGAAAATGTTGTCGATGAAAAGAAGGACGTCCTGACCTTGGGTGTCGCGGAAATACTCGGCGAGCGTAAGTGCCGTAAGGGCAACCCTGGCTCTCGCTCCTGGAGGCTCGTTCATCTGTCCGAATATGAGTCCCGTGTTTCCAAGAACTCCAGATTCCTTCATCTCCCAGTAAAGGTCGTTTCCTTCCCTAGTTCTCTCTCCCACTCCGCCGAAAACCGAGTAACCACCGTATTCCTTGGCTATGTTATGGATGAGCTCCATCAGCAAAACTGTCTTGCCTACTCCGGCTCCGCCGAAAAGGCCGATTTTTCCACCCTTAAGAAAAGGAGCAAGAAGATCGATAACCTTTATGCCCGTCTCGAAAAGCTCCATCTTGGTGCTTTGCTCGACGAACTCGGGTGCGGGCCGGTGAATGGGCCAGCGCTCCTCAGTCTCTACCGGGCCAGCTTCATCTATTGGTTCCCCGACCACGTTAAGCAGTCTCCCGAGAGCCTCTTTGCCAACTGGGATCGTTATTCCATCGCCGGTGTTAAGGGCGTCCTGCCCTCTTTTAAGTCCCTCAGTCGAATCCATGGCGATGCATCTTACGCGACCTCCGCCGAGCTGCTGGGCAACCTCCAGAACCAAGTTCCACTCGGTTTCCCCAAGTGCCGGATTCGTTACCTTAAGAGCCGTGAACACGGTGGGAAGAGCTCCCTCCGAGAATTCAACATCCACCACGGGACCGGTTACCTGAATTATCCTCCCGATTCCCGGGTCGGCACCATTTGCCGCTTCGGCGCCTCTGCCGCCTGCCGTAAACGCTGATTCAATACTCATCTTTACTCATTGCCTCCTTTCCTTTGAGCTTCCGTACCGTTAACGATATCCATAAGCTCCGTTGTAATGATCGCCTGCCTAGTTTTGTTAAAAAGCAGGGTAAGTTTCGCTATTACCTCGTCCGCGTTGTTGGTTGCGTTTTCCATCGCGGTCATGCGCGCCGCGTGCTCGCTCGTGAGCGACTCGTTCATGGCACGCTCGATTCTCACCTGAACGTACTTCGGAAGAATCGAACCTATTATCCTCTCTTTCTCCGGCTCGAATATGTAATCAGATGAAATCTCCTGACCACCATCATCGGCTTCCTGCGCCGAAAGCGGAAGAAGTCTCTCAAAAGTCATCCTCTGGGAAATAGCGGAAACAAAGTGGTTGTACGCAAGCACTATTTCATCGCTCTCCCCGACCCTGAACTCCTCCGTGAGCGCCGCGGCCAGTTCCTCTGAGAACTTCCGGGAATTTTTTTCATTGACTCCCGTGTAGTATTTGCCCGTGGGAATCCCGCTTCTCGAGAAGTAATCCCGTCCCCGCCTTCCGACGAAACTCAGCTTCATGTTCCCGAAAACCTCACTCTGTTCCTCGACATAGCGCTGCATGTTCCTTATAAGAGCGCTGTTAAAACTTCCGCAGAGCCCCCTGTCGGAAGTGAAGAACAGAACGTGCAGGTTCGTTTTTTCCTCCGGGACCCGAAGAAGGGGATGATCTTCTGATTCTGAAAGCGCCGCCACGTTTAAAGCCACGTCGCGGTACGCATCAGAATAAGGCCTGTAGGCCATAAGCGCCCCCTGGGCTTTCTGCAGACGCACGGCGGCTATGAGCTTCATGGCGCCCATTATCCGCCGCGTGCTTCTCACGCTCTTTATCTTTGTCGTTATCTGTTTAAGGCTCGGCATTATCCTTTCCCGCTACTGCGTCAGGCAAGCTCGCCCAACTGGTTTTTAAGCTCGTCAAGCGCTGCCAAGAGCTTGTCCTCAAGTTCGTCCGAAACAACTTTTTTCTCCTTTATTTCCGCAAGATACTCAGGATGCTTCGATTCCATGAAAGAAGAAAGCTCCCTCTCGTACTTTCTCACCGCGGAAACCGGATAGTCGTCAACATAGCCGTTCGTAACTGCGAATATGATCAGGATCTGCTTTTCAACCCCCTGTGGTTCGTACTGATCCTGCTTCAGAGCTTCGACAAGCCTGCTTCCCCGGGCAAGCTGATTCTGTGTTACCCTGTCAAGATCGGAAGCGAACTGCGCGAACGCCTCGACTTCCCTGTACTGGGCAAGCTCAAGCCTCAGGGTTCCGGCAACGTTTTTCATCGCTTTTATCTGGGCGCTTCCTCCCACCCTTGAAACCGAAAGGCCGACGTTAATGGCGGGTCGCACGCCCGAGTAGAAAAGATCGCTCTCAAGGTATATCTGCCCGTCGGTGATGGAAATCACGTTCGTGGGAATGTAGGCGGACACGTCTCCGGCCTGCGTTTCGATTATCGGAAGCGCCGTAAGGGAACCGCCGCCGTCCTCGTCTCTCATCTTGGCGGCGCGCTCAAGAAGCCTCGAGTGAAGATAGAAAACATCTCCGGGATAAGCCTCGCGTCCCGGCGGTCTCTTGAGAAGAAGCGAGAGCTGTCGGTAAGACCATGCGTGTTTCGTCAGATCATCGTATATTATGAGTGCGTGGCGGCCGGTGTCTCTGAAATACTCTCCCATGGCACAGCCGGAAAAGGGAGCAAGGAACTGAAAAGGAGCCGGAGTGCTTGCCGTGGCGGAAACTATGGTCGTGTATCTCATGGCGTCGTGTTCCTTGAGCTTGTCGACGACCTGAGCCACGGTTGACTGTTTCTGCCCTATGGCAACGTATATGCAGTGAACATCCTCTTCCCTCTGGTTTATTATCGTATCGATCGCGATAGCGGTCTTTCCGACCTGACGGTCTCCTAGGATAAGCTCTCTCTGGCCTCTTCCTATCGGTATCATGGAATCAACGGCCTTAAGTCCCGTCTGAAGGGGTTCGTTCACCGACTGGCGGTAAATAACTCCGGGGGCCTTCACCTCGATCTGCCTTGTTTCAGTGGCGGCTATTTCTCCGAGACCGTCAATCGGCCTTCCAAGAGCGTCGACCACCCTTCCGCCGAGGGCGTCTCCGACAGGCACCTCGGCAATGCGTCCCGTTCGCTTTACCATCCCTCCTTCGCTCAGGTGGGAATCCTCTCCAAAAAGAGCGATACCGACATTATCTTCTTCAAGGTTAAGAACAAGCCCGGTAATTCCGCCGTCAAACTCGACGAGCTCCCCCGCTACCGCCTGATCAAGACCGTAAACCCTGGCGATACCGTCGCCGACGGAAATAACCGTCCCGACTTCCTCGGTATCAACCTTCCGTTCATAGCCCTTTATCCTGTTTCTCAGAATCTCGCCTATACTCTCTGCTCTTAGTTCCTGCATTGCTAGCTCCTTTGGAATTATTGGGGTCAGGACGGAGAAAGAACACCTCTTATTCTCTCAAGCTGCGTCCTGACGCTGTTATCGTAAACCTTGTCACCTACCTGCGCCTTTATTCCGCCTATCATGGAAGGATCAACGTTAAGCGACACCTCGACCGTTTTTCCGGTCGCGGCACGAAGCGCCGCACTGAGTCTCTCAACATCGCCTTGGCTAAGATCCCTAGCCGAGGTAATCTCGGCCGTAACCTTCCCAACCGCTTCGTCAAGTCTCGAGAGCACGGCTTCCCTCGAGCCGAGAAGCGCCGAGACCTTCTCCATCTCCAAAACCAGCAGAAGAAATCTTCTCGTAATCTCAAGAGAAGACGCCGCCTCGAGGAAATCTCCCAAGACCGCCTTTTTCTCCTCCATAGAAAACACCGTGCTTAAAAGAACATCTCGAAGCTCGCCCGAATCGGAGACCCGCTCGAAGAAACTCTCCATGTTGGCTCTTACGCCCGAAAGTTCGCTTTCATCCGCCGCGGAATCCACAAGCGCCGAGACAAGATCTCTCAGTGTCGCAACTGTTGCCATTTTCCTTCCTCAATCATTTTTACAAAATCGTCGACCGAATCGGTCGTAAAATCCGTATCCACCCGCTCCTTTATCATCTTTTCGGCAAGCGCAAGGGCGGAGTCGACCACTTCGGACTGTATCTCGGAGACCGCCTTCGTGGTCTCAAGGCGAATCGTGTCCTCAACTTCTTTTTTTATCATCTCGCAGCTTTTCTCCGCCGCGGAGACAAGCTCGTCCCTTTCATTCTCACCCTGTTTTTTTATATTTTCCTGAAGAGCCGCTATCTCCGAGGCAACCGCATCAAGTTTCGCCGAGTATTCCTCAAGCGTCATCTGCGCCTGCTCAGCAGCAGACGCGGCGCGGTCCACCTCCGAGCGGAGTCTTTCCTTCCTGTTTTTCAGAAAAGACAGAAAAGGTTTTCTGATAAGATATATGAGAAGGGCCATAAGAAGACCCAGGTTAAGGGCATGTTTTATTACAAACGCCCAGTTAAAATGGCTTTCCAATCTCGGTTTCCCCCGGAAAATTAAAATCCGCAGCCGGCATCACCCCTATGCCCCCTTCCTCAAGACACGGTTGCTTATCTCCGCCGCGAGCGATTCTATCTCGCCCTGCAGGTCCGCCCTTATCTTCGCGGTCTCGCTCTCAAGAGTCCCTCTCGCACCTTCGAGTTCCGCCTGGGCGGCCTCCCTTGCTGAAAGAAGCATTCTTGAAGATTCGCTCTGCCCCTGCTGGCGGAGTTCGTTTCTTGTCTCGGTAGCCTGTGCCCTCGCCTCGGCAAGTTTCTCGTTGTACTCGGCAATGGCACCCTCGGCCTTGCGAGTCATTTCCTCGGCTTCCCTGAGCGTGCCCGCGGTAAGTTCCTCTCTTCTGTCCCAGACCCCGATAAGCGGGCGGAACACCAGCCTGTTCAGCAGAAAAAGCCCTATCAGAAAAATAACGAGTTGGATTATCAGGGTTTCATCGACACTCAGCATGTTCTCAGCGGCATTTGCCGAGGGAACAACTGTCAGGGCGAAGATCGCAGAATATAAAAATTTCCTAAGACCGCAAAAGCTCATGATTAACCTAGCTTTAAGATTATTCGCTAGACCGTATTTTCGGCCAGCTCACGCTCCTTGCTTTCGTTTTCGAACATCCATTTTAAAAGCGGAGGCACTATAAAGGTTGTCAGTATTACCATAGCCGTGACGGCGGAGAAAAGATCGGTTTTGAAAACGCCGTGCACAAGACCGATCTTCGCGAAAATAAGCCCAACCTCACCTCTTGGGATCATTCCGACGCCAATTATACTTTTTCTTATGCCTTTTTCATAGACCACGTAACCACTTACGTACTTCCCGACAACCGCCACCACGAAAAGAATTAAAGCGATTGATATTACCATAATATTTTCAGATACAAAGGGGTTAAATACAGAAACATCCACGGCGGCCCCCACCATCACGAAAAATATCGGGGCGAAAAAGTGCGAAACGGGCTTTATGCCCCCCTCGATAGTCTTGAACTGATCCGTTTCACGAAGAACCAGACCGGCCGCAAAAGCTCCGACTATGGGAGCCAGAGAAAAAAGATTCGAGCAGTAGGCATAGACAAAACAGAAGGCTATTGCCATGATCCAGACGAGATTGTTTCTATCGATCCGGGCGAAAAATCCGAAAATTCTGGGAGCGATAATCCTGCCGAGGACTATGGAAACGGCAAGAAAACCGAAAGCCTTTGCGGTTATAAAGGCCACAGAGCTTAGGGTAATCTCTTCCGTTCCCGCACCATCTGATCCAAAAGAACTCACTATGCCGCTTACGACTCCGAGAATTATAAGCCCGAGCACGTCGTCTATTATGGCGGCGGTAAGAACTATCCTTGCCTCTTTTGTCTGGAGTCGCTCAAGATCCGAAAGAACCCTGGCAGTGATTCCGACGCTCGTGGCGGTGAGCGTCGCTCCTGTTACTATGGCCACGAGCCCGACCATATTGGCTTCAAGGCTGAGTATGGCGAACTTCTGGAAATAAATTATGCTGAAATATCCAAGCACAAATGGAAGCACTACACCGACTATGGCTACAAGCGCCGAGACCGGGCCCACTTTTATGAGGTCCACAATCCTGGTCTCAAGACCTATTTCGAAAAGAAGAAGAACAACCCCTATTTCAGCCAGGAGGTGAAAAACGTCGTATCCGACCATGCCTTCTGTAGAAGGAATAAGGGCAAGAACGCTCGCGCTCAGAACCACCCCGGCGAGAAGCTCCCCGAGAACCGAGGGCTGTCCGATTTTTTCTGCCAGCCGGCCGAAAGCCTTGGCGAAAACAAGGATTATCAGAAGATAAAGAATGAAATTTTCTACTGATAAATGTTGTACATATTCCATTGTCTCGCCTTGGGGAAATTCGAGGGTTCTGTTAGATTAGAAAGCAGTTTACTATCACAAAACGGGCACACTGTCAAAAAGATTCACTTGCTCTTACAAAATCTCGGGGAATCCGATCAGCTTTGATACAGCCGACGCGCGTTGAATGTTTCAAGCCCCCATCTTAAGGACACCCCCCATATCAGCTTTGAGTTAAAAGAACTTTGCATTTTCTGAATTTACCGACATATTTCCCCGTCTATGAAGTCCTTTAGAAAAACTAAGATAATCTGCACCGTCGGCCCCTCCACAAGTTCGTACGAAATGCTGATGAAGATGTACGAGGCGGGCATGAACGCCGTGCGCCTCAACATGTCGCACGGCACCCACGAAAGCCACCTTGAAGTAATCGAGACGGTGAAATCCATAAACAGGGAAATCGAAGACTCAATTGCCCTGATACTCGACACTCAGGGGCCCGAGATCAGGACCGGGGTTCTGCAAAGCGACCTGCATATAAGCAAGGGAGATGTAATCACAGTGTCCGTAAGGCCCGATGACGTTGAGGAGTCTTCAATTCATATCAATTACGAGGACATTATCAACGAAGTTCAGATAGGCGAGAAAATAACCGTGGACAATGGTCTCATAAACCTGCAGGTACTCGAGAAAGACCACGGAACTATGAAATGCAGGGTAATTGACGGCGGAACCATGAAGAGCAAACGCCACGTCAATCTGCCCGGGGTAAAAGTCAATCTTCCTTCAATAACGGACAAGGACAAAGCGGACATAGAGTTTGGAGTCAGAAACAAAGTCGATTACATAGCTCTTTCCTTCGTGAGGGAAGTACAGGACGTTTTGGACCTCAGAGAACTGCTAGGACCCGACGGGGAGGGAATAAAAATCATCTCTAAAATCGAGGACCAGGAAGGAGTGAGCAACGTGGAGGAAATCGTCGAGGAATCGGACGCAGTAATGGTTGCCAGGGGAGACTTGGGAATCGAAATAAGCATTGAGGAATTGCCGGACGTACAGAGAGTGATAGTCGGCAAATGCCAAGAAAAAGGTAAAAGAGTAATAGTCGCCACCCATCTTCTCGAATCAATGATCGACAACCCGATCCCTACCCGGGCGGAAGTAACGGACGTTTCAAACGCGGTCTACGAGGAAGTCGACGCGCTTATGCTCTCGGGTGAGACAACAACCGGAAAACATCCCGTAAGGTCAATAGAGCATCTCGACAAGATAGCCTTAAAGGCGGAAAGTCTCACAAGTCTGCAGATGGGCAAGCTTCTTGTTAAGCATGATCTCAAGCAGCATATAGCGGCTTCAGCGGTTGAACTCGCCGAATCAATTGACGCCAAATGCCTGGTTGTAATAACGAGAAAAGGATTGATGGCTCAGTTGACAACAAACTGCAGGCCGTCCAAGACACCTATTCATGCGGTAACTTTCGATAACAGAATTAAACGGCAGCTCTGTTTGAACAGGGCCGTAACCGCGCATCTCATGGAAGAATCCGAAGATCCCGAACAGAGGATCGAAGAAGCATTCAAACTTCTGAAACAAAAACGGGTGTTAAATTCGGGCGACCGCGTCGTGCTCGTATCCGACGTTATCACGACCGCCGGCATAGATTCAATCCAGCTACGGGAAATAGGATAAGAACTCCTAATCCCGCCTAAAGCATAATCGCACACACTGCCGTAATAATAAGTGCGCCGATAAAATTAAGCGCCAGTCCTTCCCTTGCCATCACCTTGGTCGGGAAAACTCCCGCACTGAACACTACCACGTTCGGCGCCGTGGCGACCGGAAGCATAAACGCGCAGCTTGCGCTCATCGCCGCAGGCACCATCAGCAAGGCCGGTTCAATGTCTATCGCCATAGCGGTGGCCGCCAGAATCGGCATCATCAAGGTCGTAGTGGCGGTATTGCTCGTGAGTTCAGTGAGAAAAGTAATCGTAAGACAGATAACGGCAATTATTAAAACTATATGCAAAACGGCAAGACCGGAGAGCGCTTCCCCGAGTGCGGCACTCAGCCCGGACGCCATAAAAGCCTTGGCAATCGCTATACCGCCGCCGAACAAAATAAGTATCCCCCAGGGGATGCTGCTTGCGGTATCCCAGTCAAGCAGTCTGCCTCCTCTGCCATTGGGCGCGAGAAACATTACTATGACGGCCGCAAGCGCCACGCTGGCGTCAGTGGCTCCTGGAACGCCGAACCAAGTTTTCCAGCCGCCAAACGGTTCGCTACGCGTCATCCAGGCAATCGCAGTGAGCAGAAACACGATCAGCACGCGCGCCTCGTGACAACTCCACTTTCCCACTTCGGGCATACTGAAACCGCCCGAGCCAGTGAGGCGCCGCGTGAGATAAAGGGCGATTATCGGAACGAAAATTACAACGACCGGAATTCCCCAGCTCATCCAGGTGAGAAACGAAATCTCCATGCCAGTATTCTGGAAATAAATCTCGCTGAACACAAGGTTGGGGGGAGTTCCTATCGGTGTCCCGATACCACCTACGCTCGCCGCGTACGCGATTCCGAGAAGCAGGGGAACCGCGAGCGATCTATCCGATGATTTTTCCAAAACAGCTAGGGCCACGGGAAGCATCATAAGCGTCGTGGCGGTATTGGAAATCCACATGCTCAGCACAGCTGAAGCGGCCATAAAGCCAAATACCAGTCGCCTGTTGCTTGACCCTCCGAAGAAATTAACCATGGTAAGCGCCAGACGTCTGTGCGCACCGCTGCTCGCCATCGCCGTTGACAGTATGAATCCTCCGAGAAGCAGCAATATAAGCGGGGCTCCGTAGGATTGGCTGATTTCCTCGGGAGAAAGAACACCCAGAACCGGGAAAAGGGCAAACGGTAAAAGCGAAGTCACCGGAATTGGTACGGGTTCAGACACCCACCACACCGCACACACGGCGGAAACCGCAGCGGTCCAGCAAGCGTCACTTCCCCAGCCAAGGAATTTTAGCGCGAGAAAAAAGGTCGCACCCAAAACGGGGCCGGCAACGAGAAAAAACAGGGAACTCCCGCTGGTTGGGAAGTTTTTCTTTCCACACATCTCAGCAATCCACGTCCCTAAGGACTTTTTCTATCTCGTAGCCCGCAGCGATAGTCGCAACCTTGGAGACAAGATCAAATGCCGGAGGAATCCCGTTTGCAAAGGAGTCATCACACGGAAGAAACTCCATCCCCTTTGAGTTAAGGTTTTCAAGTTCGTCCCGAAGGGGGTTAACCCTGTAGAACATCCCCGCCACCTGGGACTGAACAAGATAGACAACCGGCTCGCCGACAAGACCGTTCCCGACGCGAAGCGAGGTCGGTACACCCTCCTGTATTACCACATCCCGAACCGGCACTCCTCCTTTCGAAACCCGCATCCTCCTTCTGTCGCGCGAGTTCATCTCTACTATTCTTTGCGGATCGCTGACGCTCGTAACGGCCATGCCGTAGGTACCTGAATTGCTTTTAACGAAAAGCGAGGGCTCGTGATCTATGTATCTTTTTGAATATTCGCCTCTTACCCTTGAGAGGATTTCTCCGGCTCTTTCGGAAACCCGCTCCCTGTCCTCGGGGAAATCAAAATCCACCCCGGTTTCCAAAACGGTTTCAACCGACATCACCCAGGGGTCCACTTCCAGTATGTCGGCAAGTTCACTGCAGAGGCGGTTGTAAAACTCGAAATGCACGTCCTTTTTTCTCGCGTGCCACCCTATTTCAACGGGCGGTAGTACGGGCTGGCGCAGATTGTGCAGGGTTTTCGGACACTTCTCCGAAAAATCGTTGTTTATCATTATGATATCGGGCACGAATCCGTCTATCATCGCCGAGCCATCCTCCTGAAAAACCCGCCTCGCCTCGATTACCTCCCCGCTTGCCGAAGTGAACGAGGCGGTCTCCCTTCGAAATTCCTCGTTCGCGATTCCGACGCACACCTCGTAACCCTCATCCTCTAAAACGGACTTTATTACCCAGACATTTTCCCAGTAGTAGGCGTTTTTTGTATTGAGCTCGGGAACCAAAAGGATCTTTTCGGCGCTCGGGTAGCTGGAAAAAAGATATTCCCTGAAAAGTTTTCCCGCGTTTTTCCTGAAGCCCGCGGAGAGATTGTTAAAGCCCGCAGGAAAAACGTTGGTATCTATAGGGGCAATCTTATGCTCGGAGAAACGCAGGTCAACGGAGCTGTAAAGAGGTACCATCACCTTCTCGCAATGGAACTCTATCCAGCGGGAAATCTCCCCGCGCTTGCTAGCGATATTTCTTTCAAGCTGATCTATAAGCATCATACGCCAAATCAGGCCCTCACGACGAAAGTTCCGCAGAGGCGGTCGCTGAGAGTCTTGCGTTGCGGGTCAAGCATTGAAAGCGCAAAACCCGCAAAAACGGTGACCATGGAAAAAATCCAGCCGAACCACCTGAGCAAATTCGTCTGGAACCCGGCAGGAGAACCGTCCCGCATCACCACGCGGATACCCGCAGCTGAGTTTCCGAGAGTCGTTCCGCACCAAGAGGGAAGAAAAATAAAATAGGTGGTCGCCAGCACGTAAGCGCAAAGACATATCCACCCCCATATGGAAACAAATTCTCCGAAGCCCGGGAAAAAAGTTTCTCCGATGAGATTCGCCCCAGAAAAAAGCGCGGCGGCGGCAACGCAAACAGTAAACAGAAGATCAAGGGAAAATGCGAAAAATCTCTCCCCGAAGGTCGCGGGAACCATCCCATGGGGCAGAGGCGGTGGACTCGGTTTTTCTCTTTGCTCTTCCTTTTGTTGCTGCTCTTCTTGCTGCTCTTCCTGTTCCGTGATTTCCTCGCCCGGATCTCTTTCAAAGGCGAGAAAATCCTCAAGTTCACCCTCGGGCAACTCTTCGTCATAAAGCTCGCCCGCGGGGCTGAGTTCAAACCCCGCCCCGACTGTCTTGACCTCGGCTAGCACATCGTCGGCAACGAGGTGCACGCCCCTGTCAATAACCACTTCCGTACTCAGCTCGTCTTCATAGAGATACTTGAAAATAGGTACGGGAGAGAGGACGGCCCCGCATTTCTTGCATTCCTCAAGATAATCGAAGCTCGTGTAGCCGCACTCAGGACATTTCATGGTGAGAACCCCGCGGAAACTACCTCCCGGAACTTTCGGATTTCAGAGAAAGGCGGTAATCAACGGCGTTTCTAAGCGCCTTCATGTTGGCCCCTCCCGAGATCACGAAGCCGTCAACCACGAATGTAGGCGTGCCGCTTACCCCGATCGATCTGCCTTCATTCATGTCCGAAGCGACCCTCCGCCTAGTTTCCTCGGATTTAACGCACTCATCGTATTTTTTCATGTCGACCCCGAGTTTTTGCGCCATCCCCGCAAAGGTCTCTCTGGCGTCGGCAACTTTTATTTCACCCTGTTTTTCGAAAATGGAGTCGTGGATCTCCCAGAATTTATCGTTCGCCTGGTCATAGACGCAAAGGGAGGCAATCGAGGCTTCTTCGGCCCACTTATGAAACGAAAGCGGGAACTGCTTGTAGAAGAATCTGACTTTGCCCTGGTAGTCCTTGAGAAAATCCGCGACCCCGTTTGCGGCCCTAGCGCAGTAGCCGCATTGAAAATCCGAGTACTCAACCACGGTTACTTGGGCCTGGGGATCTCCTTTTGAAGGAACATTCTCAAGAGAGATTTTCCGGGCCGTCTCGGCTGCAGGGTCCTCATCAAGATTTTCAAGCCTGCCGACCATTATTGTTTCGCGGTCGCTTGAAACCAGAATCGGGACCTGTCCGCCTTCTGAGGCAACAAACCCTTGCCTGACTCCCGCAACACCTGTTTCCTTCATCTCATCCACTTTTACGGTGGGCGCATTGCCCATTATTAAAAATTTCCCGTCACGACTCACAAGGAACGGGAAGCTCCGGCCTTTGCCGTCAGGAAATCCGACTTCGTATCTGCCCTGCTTGAAGCCCTTCATCTCAGAATCCTTCCCCTTGACAGCCTTCACCGTAAAGCCCACGGGAAGATAAACCCCATAGCGGTTCTTGAAGTGGTGCTCAAGTTTCCCGGAATTAATGCTGTCGAGTGCAAAAAGGTTAACAGGGAAAAGAAAAACGGTAGTCAGAATCGCTAAAACAGCCGTCGCAAAAACAGATCCTCTCGCTTTTACAGCGAATACTTCTTTTCTCATTTTGTGGAAGCTCCTTGCCAGTTATGAATCATCGAAAACAGTGGCGAAGATATGGTCTATGTTTTTGAGGTCTTCTTCAAGTTCAAAACACGAATCGATCTCTTCATCCGAAAGGATACCCGTTATCTGCGAGTCGGTTTTCAGCAGCTCCCCGAAATCCTTTTTCCCCTCCCAGCACTTCGTGGCGTTTCGCTGCACGAGCAAGTAGGCCTCTTCCCTTGAAAGGCCCTTTTTCACGAGCTTAAGCAGGACCTTCTGGGAAAAAACCAGTCCCCGGGTAATCCAGATGTTGCTCTCAAGCTTATCGGGATAGACCCGCAGACCCTCGATCAGGCCGCAGAGCCTCTCAAGCATGAAATCAACCAGTATGGTCCCGTCAGGGCCTATGACTCTCTCGACGGAAGAGTGGCTTATGTCCCTTTCGTGCCAGAGCGCTATGTTTTCAAGAGCCGCGATAGAATGGGCCCTTACTATCCTTGAGAGTCCGCAGAGGTTTTCCGAAAGCACGGGGTTTCTCTTGTGCGGCATGGCGGAAGACCCCTTCTGCCCCTCGGTGAAGGGTTCTTCCATCTCCCCTACCTCGGTTCTCTGGTAATGTCTTATCTCGGTAGCGATTTTCTCCACCGAAGCCGTTATGAGAGAAAGACAGAGAAAATACTGCGCGTAAATGTCTCTTTGTATCACCTGCGTCGATATTCCCGCAGGACGGAGCCCAAGCAGTCCACACGCGTAGCGCTCAACCTCTGGAGTTATATTTGCGTAAGTGCCTACAGCGCCCGACATCATCCCCACGCTCACGGCCTCCCGCGCGGCGTCCATTCTCTCAAGGTTCCTTCTCATCTCGTCATACCAAAGGGCAAACACCAGCCCCAGAGTTCTGGGTTCGGCATGTATGCCGTGGGAACGTCCGATCATCGCGGTGTGCTTGTAGTCAAACGCCTTTTTGCGGAGAATCCCGAGCAACTTCTGAAGACCCCCTGTTATCAGTCCGCCCGCCTCGCGAAGCTGTATCGAAAAAGCGGTGTCAAGAACATCTGAAGAAGTCATTCCGAGATGAATGAATCTTGAATCGTCTCCGACATGCTCGGAAACGCAGGTGAGAAAAGCCAGAACGTCGTGCTTAAGTTCGGTTTCAAGCTCGGCAATCCTTTCTACGTCAAAGTCGGCTTTTTCCTTTATGCTGGAGAGGGAATCGGCGGGAATCTCCCCGTAATGCGCCCAAGCCTCGCACACGGCGAGTTCCACATCGAGCCAGATGCGGTAGCGGTTTTCATCCGACCATATCCGCGACATTCCTTCCCTGGAGTACCTTGAGATCAAATCGTTATAACCTCCCCGGCCGCGCTTCGCGGAGCTACCGCCAAGGCAACGCGGCCTTCAGCACCTCTTCGGCGCAAAATTTCAAGCGAGCATCCAAGCGCCATCTCGGGAGTGTTGTTCCTTGCGCTTAGGTGCGCCAGCAGAACGTATTTTAACCCGTCGTGCAGAACATCTCCCAGAAGGGATGCTGACTGATCATTCGACAGGTGCCCGTGCCCCCCGCTTATTCTCTGCTTCAGGAATGCCGGGTAGGAACCCGAGAAAAGCATTTCCCTGTCATGATTCGATTCGAGAACGAGTGCGTCGCAGTTTTTAAGCCTCTCCCTTACAAGCGCCGTGGGTTTCCCTATGTCGGTCACTATGCCTACTTTGACACGGCCATCCGTTACGGTGAAACCGACCGGGTCGATAGCGTCGTGCACCACCGAGAAGGGGGTAAGGGTAAGGTCGTTTATGCAAAACGGCTCTTCTGAATCAAATTCCCTCAGTTCCCCTATCCCGCCGTTTGACGAATGCGAAGTCTCTGTGGCTTTTCCGTTATTGCGCCCGTTTCTTTTTCCTTCCCAGAAACCAACGGTTTCACCCGACACATAAACAGGAACTCCGGACATTCTCCCGACAGCTCTCGAGTGGTCCTCGTGCTCGTGGGAAAGCACCACAGCGTCAAGATCGGTCACGGCTATACCCATATCCCCGAGACTCCGCGAGATCCTTCGGAAGCTAATCCCCGCGTCAATCAGTATTTTCGAGTATCTCGACTCAAGATAAAGCGAGTTGCCAGAACTGCCGCTGGCAAGAGTGCAGAATTTCATCATGTTCCGTCCACGCGAAAACCCGGCTGTGTGGAAAATCAAAAAACCGGTTCATTTCGCCTGGAATGAAATAATTATAACTGACCAGTAAAAATCGGTGAAAAACCGCCGACCGCTTCCCCACGGCCCGCAACGGGGAACTTGTTAAAACTCAAGCCTTCATATATTCTATAGTTTGCTCCCTCGGAAGGGCCGGATTATTAATGAGACTCTCGATCACACTTTCCATAGCGTTTGCACTTGCGGCGTTTGCCCTCAGTCCCGACTACCTTTCACTTTCCCGCTCGGTTCTTACGGCTGTCGGCTGCGGAATATTCGCCTTTGTGGTTCTCGCGGGTTTCCGGATGCTTTTCAGGAAAATCTCGCTTCGCCAAGCACTCGGGATCTCAGTCGGCATGCTCACAGCCACTTTCATATACCTCGCGGTGCTCACTATTCTCAACAGCTTTCCGCTAGCCGGGCCCCTTCTTCCGCATGTAAAAGTGGGAGTTTTCCTGCTTCTTGTTTGCATAGGTGCGGTAATAGGTTTTGACAAGACCTCTCTAGCCGCAGCAGCATCCGACTCGTTTTTCAGGCAGCCCGAGGCACTTGCCCCGAAAATACTTGATACGAGCGTCATAATAGACGGGCGCATTGCCGATATCGCCGAAACAGGATTTCTCCAAGGGGAGCTCATAATACCCAAGTTCATCATACAGGAACTTCAGTATATAGCGGATTCTCCGGACCCCGCGAGAAAAACCCGAGGCAGAAGGGGGCTTGACATTATAAACAGGATGCAGAATGAAATCCCTTCGATAAGCGTCAGCATCACCGATCACGACTTCGAACACATAAAAGACGCCGACATAAAACTCATTGAACTCTCCAAGAAACTGAACGGAATACTGATCACCAACGACTATAACCTGAAAAAGATCGCCGACCTCGAGAAAATCACCGTGCTCAATATAAACAACCTAAATCACGCTCTTAGGCCCGTTGTGGAACAAGGGGAGACGATAAGAATAAGCCTAGTAAAGCCCGGGAAGGAACAGCATCAGGCAGTCGGTTATCTCGACGACGGAACCATGGTGGTAACAGACAACGCTTCAAGACAGATAGGAAAAGACGTGGACGTTTCAGTGAGGAGCATGGTGCAGACGCCGACTGGAAGGATAGTTTTCGCGAAACTGAAAAAAGAGGGCTGACCTCCGTGAGCACCCTAAAAGTCTCAGCCGTAGTGGCGGCTGCCGGTGTTTCAAAAAGATTCTCCCCCCGCGGGAAAAAACAGTTCGCCACGCTCGACGGAAAACCTATTCTTACCTATTGCCTTTCCACTTTCGAGGCAAGCGAACTAATAACAAGCGTAGTGGTTGTAGTGCCCGAAGACGAAATTCTGCGCTCAACGGACCTGCTCGAGAGCTTCGGGTTTGAAAAAATCACCTCAGTCGTCGCTGGAGGCGAAAAAAGATACTTATCCGTAAGAAACGGTTTTCGCTCCACGCCTCCGGACAGCGACATGGTGCTCATCCACGACGCCGCAAGGCCTTTTGTCGATAACGATACGATAAGAAGAGTCGTAGAAGAATGCGCGCGCTCGGGTGCTTCCATATGCGCCGTTCCAGTCACAGACACTTTGAAGCAGGCAGACAAGCACAACTCGTTCGTTTCCGCAACTATTCCCAGGGAAAAACTCTGGAGGGCCCAGACTCCTCAGGCTTTTCGCCGGGAGATACTCGAAGGAATCTATTTCTCGTCCGACGTGGGGCACCTCAGCGTAACCGACGAATCAACGCTTGCGGAAATAAAGGGGATAAAGGTAAGCATAGTAATGGGAAGCGATCTTAACATGAAAATCACAACCGCAGCCGATTTCAAAATAGCGGAACTCATCGCAAGCAAAGGAGAATGGGGGCAATGTATAGAATAGGAACTGGGGTTGACGCACACGCGTTCTGCGAGGGAAAAACGCTCGTACTGGGCGGCGTTGAGATTCCGGGCTTCCGAGGACTTGAGGGCCACTCAGATGCCGACGTGCTTTCCCATGCGGTTGCCGACGCCATTTTGGGAGCTATAGGCAAGGGGGATCTGGGAAAACATTTCCCGTCCAAGGACCCGAAATACAAAGATATATCAAGCCTGCTGATTCTCTCTCAAGTTGTGCAGATGGCTAAAAACAGCGGCTATCAGGTAGAAAATATCGATTGCACCGTGATATGCGAGGAACCGAAGATATCTCCTCACGCATCCGGCATGGAAAAGAAAATTGCAGACGCTCTCGGAGTCTCCCCCGAAA
This sequence comes from Thermodesulfobacteriota bacterium, assembly GCA_964291665.2. Taxonomy (GTDB): domain Bacteria; phylum Desulfobacterota_D; class UBA1144; order Nemesobacterales; family Nemesobacteraceae; genus Nemesobacter. Next base: position 790,852 of record OZ219814.1, read on the forward strand.
CTGTAAACGTGAAAGGAACTTCAACAGAAGGTCTCGGTTTTACCGGGAGAAAAGAAGGCATAGGTGCGATAGCTTCAGTGCTTGTAAAAAAAATCCCGGAATCTGACACAGCCAAATCCTGACCTCTACATTTTGCTATCAAGAAAATTCCTGAATGTGGAAATGTTGCTCTCGCGGGCCTCGGGAACGGTCCCCGAGAAAATGATTTCTCCCTCATAAAGGAAAGCCACCCTATCGGATACTTCATAGGCGGTTCCTATGTCATGGGTAATGACGACCCCGGTTATCCTGAGCCGGTCTCTCATGCTCTTTATCAGCTTGGCGATCCTTTTTATATTGGGAGGATCAAGACCGGTCGTGGGCTCGTCGTAGAGAAGAATTTTCGGGCGCGTAGCAATGGCCCTCGCCAAAGCCACTCTTTTTTTCATTCCTCCGCTGAGCTCCCCCGGGTACTTATCCTCAATTCCGGGAAGGTCGACCAGCTCAAGGTTCTTTGCAACCGCTTTTTTTATCTCTTCCGGGGAAAGATCCGAATTCTCAACCAGAGGATAGGCTATGTTCTCCTCGACGGTAAGCGAGTCAAAAAGGGCCGAGCCCTGAAACAGCATCCCGGTTTCTTTTCTTATTCTCACAAGCTGCCTTTCATCCATCTGCGCCGTATCCTCTCCCAGAACCATGACCCTTCCTCTGTCGGGCTTAACAAGACCGTTTATCTCTTTGAGCAAAACGCTTTTCCCCACCCCGCTTTCTCCAAGAACGGTAAGAATCTCCCCCTGCCTGACAAAAAGATTTACTCCCCTGTGAACAATCTTTCCGTCAAAGGACTTATACACGTCCGTCATTTCAATTATGTTTTCCGACATGGAAACCTCAGGAGTCTAAATTTACTTTATCGTAACTATATGTAAAAACGGGAAAACTTTCTGGTATAATTTACTTGCAACTGTCCGCAGTTGCATATATAATGCCAAATTTGGCTTTTTACTATCGAGAGATTTAACAGGAGAGGAAAATGGCGCACGAACTACCTGATCTTCCTTATGATCATGACGCTTTGGAGCCGCATATAGATGCGGAAACAATGAGAATACATCATTCAAAGCATCATCAAGGTTACGTAAATAACCTAAACGCAGCGCTGGAGAAACATCCGGAGTTGGCGGACAAATCGCTTGAGGAACTGCTCGGCGATCTTGGCTCCGTTCCCGAAGATATAAGAACCGCGGTAAGAAACAACGGCGGCGGACATGCGAATCACAGCCTTTTCTGGCCGTGTATGGCCCCCGGTTCCGGGGGAACGCCTTCGGGTGAGCTTGCCGATGCCATAGATTCCGCGTTCGGAAGTTTCGACGCTTTCGTCGAGATGTTCTCCAAGGCGGCCGCCACTAGGTTCGGAAGCGGCTGGGCGTGGCTCTGCGTGGACGGGGGCGGAGGACTCGTGGTAACATCCACCGCAAACCAGGATAATCCGGTTTCCGAGGGACTGAAACCCATTCTGGGTCTCGACGTCTGGGAGCATGCATATTATCTGAACTACCAGAACAGAAGGCCCGACTACGTGAAGGCGTGGTGGAATGTGGTGAACTGGGAACAGGTTTCGCAGAACTTCGCCGGGGCGAAGTAATTCCCGCGAAACCGCACTCGGAAAAAAAAACGCTTACATTTTAGCACGAAAAATCTTATAATTTCCTAATAGGGACGGAAGGTGCTAATTTTCATTGCCCGCTTGGGCTTTGAAAACCTTTTTTTGTTACCTCCGTTTTTGAATCAGGGAATTGGTGAAGAAGTAAAATGGACATTAAATACAAGGGTTTTCAGGATAATGCGGGACATGACTCCGGGTTTGAATCCTACGATGTTGACGACGACATCGAGGAAAACGAAGCCGAAGAGAGTTTTGACAGCCCGGACGAAGAGGAACTGAAACCTAGGGGTAGGGGAAAGGTTAAAGAAAAGGACAAGTGGATCCCCGATGAACAACTCCGTCTTCTTTACGTCTACTTTAAGGACATGGCCGTTGAGCCTCTTTTCGCCGCGAAACAGGAAGTAGAGATATCCGCGAGAATCAAGATGTGCGAAATCAGGATGGCCAAGGTGCCTAAGAGCATTGAGAAATACGAGAAAATCCGCACAAGAAAAAATTCGGCCAGGGCGCGCGCGATAGCTCACAGAATAGCGGTCCTGCGCGCGATGGAGAAAATTTACGTCGACTGGGCACTCAAACTCAAGCAGAAATTTGTAAAGGCCAACCTGAGGCTCGTAATAACGATTTCGAGAAGATATATGAGCAGGGGGCTGCCGCTTCCCGATCTCATCCAGGAAGGAAATCTCGGTCTAATGCGCGCTGTTGAAAGGTTTGATTATACAAAGGGCTACAAGTTCTCCACATACGCCTCATGGTGGATACATCAGGCCATACTCAGGGCCCTTCAGGGACAGACCAGAACCATAAAAGTCCCTGTTTACCTGCTTGAGCAGGCAAACAGAGTTTACAAGACGAGCGCGAAGCTTAGCAAGGAAATGGGAAGAAAGCCGACGCCCAAGGAAATAGCCGAGGCCTCGGGAATCTCAGCAGAGGTTATAAACAGAATTCTCAATTCCACAAACGATGCCATAAGCCTCGACACGCCGGTTCTTGACGGTGAAAAGACCACGCTTCTTGATTCGGTCGCGGACAAGGAAGCTAAAATCCCCGACACGATAATAGCGAAAATGTCTCTCGCGGAAAAGCTGAAGGAAGCCCTTACCCTTCTGAATCAAAGGGAAGAGGAGATCATCAGACTTCGCTTCGGCATAGGACGCCAGAGCACTTACACTCTCGATGAAATCGGCAAAAGGTTCAATCTGACCAGGGAAAGGATAAGACAGATAGAAAAGGCCGCTCTCGGGAAACTCGCAAGTTCCGGCGTGAGGAAAGATCTGGAAAGCTTCCTCAAGCAGTAGAGCTGAACCGCGGCCCGTTTAGCCGAAACCGTAGTAATCAATCCCCAGATGGCTTATCAGTTCCTCGCCCCGCAGGTAGCGAAGCGTGTTCTGCAGCTTGGTGAACTGGACGAAAAGATCGTGCTCCGGGTAGAGCCTCTTATCGACCATGGGGCTTTTGAAATAAAAGGAAAGCCACTCTTGGACCCCGTAGATACCGGCGCGATGCGCAAGGTCTAGGAACAACACGAGATCAAGGACCACCGGCGCGGCAAGTATGCTGTCGCGGCAGAGGAAATTGACCTTTATCTGCATGGGATAATCGAGCCACCCGAAAACGTCTATATTGTCCCACGCCTCTTTCTCGTCTCCGCGTGGCGGGTAGTAGTTTATTCTTACCTTGTGGTAGTAATCCGAGTAAAGTTCAGGGTTTATCTCGGGCTGAAATATGTACTCAAGCGCGCCCAGCTTGCTTTCTTCCTTAGTTTTGAAAGAACCGGGATCATCGAGGACTTCTCCGTCCCGGTTACCCAGTATATTGGTTGAAAACCACCCGTTGAGCCCGAGCATCCTGCTTTTAAGACCCGGAGCCAGGATAGTCTTCATGAGTGTCTGACCGGTTTTAAAATCCTTGCCGGCTATGGGAACCTCGTTTTCAATCGCTAGCTGCTGAAGCGCGGGGATGTCCACAGACAGATTCGGAGCCCCGTTTCCGTAGGAGGCGCCGCATTTTATGGCCGCGTAGGCGTAGATCATGCTCGGGGGGATATCGTCGTGATTTTCTCTTAGCCCCTTCTCGAAACTCTCTATGGTTTCATGAACTTCTGACGGCTCAAGATATACCTCGGTACTCCCGCACCAGAGCATTACCAGCCTTTCGATATCGTTTTCCCTCTTGAATCTCTTTATATCCCTGATCAGCGCCTCGGCAAAATGCATTTTCGTCTTGCCCTTCTTTATGTAGGACCCCTTGAGATTGCGAACATAACTGTTATCGAAAACGGCCCGCATCGGAGACTCTTTTTCAAGATCCCGTCTTATCTTCCCGAGAAATTCGGGACTGAGCACTCCGGCCCGAAGCGCTGAGGCGTGGCAGTCTTCATTGTGTATGTCCCATCCGGCAAACACCATGTCCTGCATTTCGGCCAGCGGAACCAAATCTTTTATGAGAGGGAAGTTCTTCTCGGTTCTTTTGCCGAGCCTGATTTTCCCCATCTGCGTAAGGGAGCCGATGGGCCTTCCCACCCCCTTTACCACCGCCTTCACCCCCGCTATGAAAGTTGTGCTTACCGCCCCGCTCATCCCGGGGATCAGAACCCCAAGTCTTCCCGTGGCCGGGCGGATGTCGAATTTTCTCTGGAACTTCTGGTTTGGATCGGTCAAGTATGAATTACCTTTTGGAGAACTGCTGTCCCCTTCTCGCCTTGCGCTTCCCATACTTTTTGCTCTCAACCATTCTGGGGTCGCGTTTCAGCAGTCCGGAAACCTTGAGTTTCTTGCGAAGCGACTCGTTGGCCTTGAGAAGGGCTCTGGCAAGTCCGTGGCTCATGGCTCCCGCCTGGCCTGTAAGACCGCCTCCTTTCACCCTGACCATCACGTCATACTCCATGGAAGTATCGGTGACGCTAAGTGGTTCACGGGCCTTTATCTGCCATACCTCTCTGGGAAAGTACTCTTCCACGGATTTCTTGTTCACGGTAATTGAACCGCTGCCTCTTCTAAGCCAGACTCTTGCGATTGACGTTTTTCTTCTCCCCGTGCCATTGTAAATAACGGTTTCAGGCATAATGAATCAGACCTCCAGAACCTCGGGATTTTGGGCTACGTGCGGATGCTTGTCTCCGACGTAGATTTTCATCCGCTGTATAAGTTTCTTCTGCCACCTGTTTTTGGGAAGCATCCCCCAGACGGCCTTGCGGATTATCTCGCCCGGCTTTTTCTCGGCCAGTTCTTGCGCAGTCACGGATTTAAGTCCCCCGGGATAGTGGGAATGGCTGTAGTAGGTTTTCTGTTCCCACTTCCTGCCGGAGAATGTGGCTTTGTCGGCATTGACTATAACGACAAAATCCCCGATATCCGAATGGGGAGCAAACTGCGGTTTGTCTTTGCCCCTAAGAATCGAGACCACCTTGGTTGCAAGCCTTCCGACGGGCTTTCCCTGGGCATCGATCAGGTACCACTTCTTTTCAAAATCGTCGTTTCTGGCCATATATGACTTCATAGCATTCTCTCTTCGGATAAATTAAGGGTATCGATTCTACCGAATGTAACCTCAAAGTCAAAGAAATTTGAGCGGCCGGACAAAAGATTAGAAGTCATAAAAAGCGATAACGAATATTTTCGAGAGAATAAAGTCGAAGAGGATTATCAGAAAGAGTGAGATCACAACTGTTTTAGTGGTGGCGTTTCCGACCCCGCGTGTTCCCCCCTCGGCTTTCATTCCCACATAACAACCCGTAATCGCCACTATGATTCCGAAAAACAGCGTCTTGGAAATACCGGTCATCAGGTCTTCAAGAGAAACCCAGCCTCTTATGCTTTCGATGAAAAGGGTGGGTTTCACGTTAAGTTCCATCTGTGAGATGATCATCGCCCCTCCTATACCCGCCAGGTTCGATATTACTGCAAGCAGTGGAAAAGATATGATGCACGCCATGAGCCTCGGAGAGACAAGTTTTCTGATCGGATCGGCTCCAAGAGTTTTTATGGCGTCTATCTGCTCCGTTACCTTCATCGAGCTTATCTCAGCCGTGATGCCGGAACCGACCCTGCCGCCCACAAGAAGAGAGGTTATTATGGGACCGAGCTCCCTCACAAACGAGAGAGTAACCACTGGGCCTACCAGCCCCTTCGCTCCGAACCATGCGAACCCCCATGCCATCTGCACCACCATCACCATCCCGATTGCCATTGCGGAAACCACGACTATCGATATGGAACGATAGCCTATGTCGTATATCTGAGCCGTCAGAAGACCGTAATCATAGGGAGGAGTAACAGTGGCTACGATTGAATTCCAGAGGAAAAAGCAAACCTCTCCTACGCCGAGCACAAAGTTAAGGAGACTGTTGGTAACTTCGGATACAAACCTGGTCATTTGGCCCAAAGCTCCTCGAAACCCGAAACGAAATCAATGAATTCCCCGAGATTCGCCTTGAAGTTGGCCGGGTCCGCCGAATAGCTGAAGTCGTAATCGCATTTTGGAGACTTGTGCACAACCGTCGCAAGAGCGAAGTTCTCATCGTCAAGCGACGCCTCGTACTCAGTGTAAAGCCCCGCGGCACCGCCGATCTCGATATCCTTTCGCAGTTTAATCCGCTTCTTGCTCAAGCCGACAACCAGGGAGTCCGAAAGCGTCTGAAGATCGTAATCCCGATCCGCACAGAGGGAACTCACCGTTAACACGAGCTCACTCGCCGGGTTGTAAAAAGCTATGTCTCCCCCTTCTATAGATATCCTCTCCCAGTCCTGCGAAAGGGGTGCGACACGGTAACTGTTTAACTCCGTGGTGTATACCCAGTCCTTCATTTTTCCGGGCTTCCCATCATCTCCCGAGGCATAGTTCATCAGAAACTTCGTTGCAGAACACGAGCTCATGAGGAAAATCAGCGAAAATGCGATGAAGGAAAAGGCCTCTTTGCGCATAATATAATAACTCCCTAGCTTTCTTGGGAAGCGTAACTGCTTAAAATACTTGAATACATCCTAAAAACCAAGCATCATAGCATCTAAAAACAAATCGAGGTGAGATATTGAGTTCAGTAACGATATACACGAGCTTTTACTGCACTTACTGCAGAAGGGCAAAAAGACTCCTTGACAAAAAACAAGTGGATTACGAAGAGATAAGGCTTGATGAGGATCCGGAAAAAAGAGAAGAGCTTGTCGAGAACCTTAACTGGAGAACCGTGCCCATGATCTTCGTAAACGAGCAGTTCATAGGCGGTTACGACCAGCTTGCGGCCCTTGAGCGCTCAGGGGAACTTGACCGCATGCTCGGTTCCACGGCCCAGAGCGATTCCTGATGATGCTTCCCGCCGACCGGTAGTTTTTGACACTCCAAGCGTCAACCTGTACAGTTACCCCCAGATTCAGGTTAAGGGAATCGGGTGAGAATCCCGAACTGTTCCCGCAGCCGTAATAAGGGTTTTTTCGGTACCCATGCGAAGCGCGCTTGCGTTTCGGGTCACTGGCTTAAAGTACAGCCGGGAAGGCCGTATCCGGAAAAGCCGCTCTGTTTCCATAACAGGCGACCCTTTAAGTCGGAAGACCTGCCTGCATCAATCCAACGGCTTTGCCTCGGGAGTTAGGCGTATGGACATTGAAAACACATTTCTTGTTTCCGGCGCATCCGCGCAACCTCTGTTTTCCGTCCGATGTGTTCATTCACTTAAACACTCTTTCAGGGAAAGCCATCTACCAGCACCTGGAGGAGTAAAAAATGAACAGACTTAATATATGTCTCACCTTTATTTTGATCCTGGCTCTGTTTCCGTCCGCGGGGTTTTCGGAGGAAACCGAAGTGGAAAAGATTGTAGTGACGGGAACAAAAACCTGGATTGACGCCGAGCGTCTCGGATCTACCGTTACCGTCATTGACAGAGAAGAAATCGAGAGAAGCGGGGAAAAAGATATCACGGCCATACTTTCGAGAGTCTCTGGATTCAACGTAGTCAGTTCGGGAAGCCGGGGAGGATTTACTTCCATTTTCGCAAGGGGCGGCCAGTCGGATTACAACCTCGTTATGATCAACGGCGTCCAGATAAACCAGGCCGGAGGAGGGTTTGATATCTCCTCTCTTACCACTGAGAACGTAGAGAGAATAGAAATAATAAAAGGGGCGCACTCATCTCTTTACGGTTCCGACGCGGCGTCTTCAGTTATAAACATAATAACAAAGCGCGGCAGCGGAAAAATCAGAAAGACAGGTTCTGTGGCCCTGGGATTCCGCGCCGAAAACGCCATGATACTTGAGCATTCCTCAAGCATATCGGGCAGCTTCGAAAAACTAGGTTATTTCCTTTCTCACCAAAGAATCGTTGACGAGGGCATTTTAGAAATTAACAACGATTACAAAAACAACAACTTCACTGCGAACCTGAACCTAGAAGCAAACGACGATTTAAATCTCTCCTTTTTCTCCATATACAGAAATTCGAGGTTTGAATTCCCTACCGAAGGTGCGGGGGACAGATTTGACGCGTTCGCTGATCCGGACCAAGGAACCAAGGAAAAATCGCTTGTCACGGGCTCTGACATCGTCTTTTCCCCGACCGAGTGGTGGGAAAACTCATTTAAACTAGGCTACACGAGACTTGATCGTGAAAATTACGACGGACCCCTGCCCCTCGAATTAGATTTTGCCTTCCCGTACGAAACTCTCGACAAAAGGATATCACTTGAGTACGGGTCGAGCTTCTTTGTCGACTTCGATCAGGCCTCAAGCATAATCTCGACGGGTTTTGAATACGAGAAAGAAAGTTTCAAGACGGACTCGCTGAATGAATCAAGAAAAAACTACGCCTTTTACGCCCAGAACAACTTCGCGCTACTAAAAACATTCTTCGTAACAACCGGCATAAGATACGATGACAACGAGTCGTTCGGTAGCGAATGGAGTCCAAGTGTCTTCGCCAGGTGGAAGATTAGGGAATCCGGAACCGAGATAAGGGGAGGAATCAGCAGGGGAATCAAGGAAGCCACTTTTTACGAAAACTTCAGTGCGGCCTTCGGAACGATACCCAACCCTGATCTAAAGCCCGAAGAAACACTGACAGCGGAAATAGGGCTCAGGCAGCCGTTGCTTGATAACGCGGTCGAACTTGATTTGAGCTTTTTCCAAAACAAGTTCAAAAACATTATAGCCTACAGCTTCACCCCGTTTGAGAATGGAACCAACTACGAGAACATAAGCCACGCAAAGTCAGAGGGAGCCGAGGCCGCAATACGTTTCTACCCAAGCAATAGCTTAACTCTAAGTGCAGCCTACACGTACCTTAAAACCGACGTAACCGATGACGGCGGCCTCGGGTCCCCGTCCTTTTCCGAGGGAGAAAAGCTCATACGGATACCCGAGCATTCGTTTTCCTTTAACGCGGGATACTCAAAAAACGCCTTTAAACTCGATCTTTCGGGAAACTACGTCGGCAGCAGAGATGATGTGAACTGGAGCGAGTTTCCCTCCACAAGAGTAAAAAACGATTCTTTTTTCATCGTTGACGCCGCGGCTTCCTACGAAATCAGCGTGAAAAGGTTTGTTGACAAAATCAGGTTGTTTTCAAGAATCAATAATCTGTTCAACAAGGATTATGAAAGCGTTTTCGGTTTTTCATCCCCGGGGTTCAGCATGATTTCCGGAGTCTCAATAGCCCGGTAGCGAAGCGGGTTAAGGTTTAAATTCAGGAATAACCTCTTTTCCGAAAAGCTCAATTGAATGCGCTATGACCTCGGCGGGAGCTTGGGGGAAAACCATCCTGCACATTATATTGCGGATTCCTGTTTTTTCCGCGTACTTCTTTACCTCCTGAGCGCAGTGCTCGGGGGTGCCGATCATAAAACGGTCTTCCGCCATGTATTCGAAGAAAGGATCGTCAGGGTCGGTTATATTTTTCCCCCTTATCACTATCTTGACCCCGAGGCTCAGGTAAAACTTGTACATGTTTATTACATACTCGGTTCCGCCCGCAATGGCCTCTTCCGTACTCTCGCGCACGTAAGTTTCCCGAAGCAGTATGTGCTCCACTTCGGACGGATTGCGACCGGCCTTCTCAGCCTCATCGTTATACCACCCCAGAGTATCCATTATCATGGGAACCGTCCTGCCGGGGCCGATAAGAAGCGGGTATCCGAGGCGCCCAGCCCGCCTCACGGCGGGTTCCTCGAAAGCCCCTATGTATATGGGTATGGGTCTCTGCACGGGCTTGGGGGTAACATCTATGTTAGAGAAACTGAACCTCTTGCCTTCATAGGAAAAAGGGCCCTCCTCCCAGCATTTCTCGATTATCTCTATGCCCTCCTCAATCCTCGAGGGTCTTTGCGTCACCGGGACTCTGAACCCCTCGAATTCCTCTTTTCTGTATCCTATCGCAACCCCCAGATCGAATCTTCCGCCGGAAATAAGATCAACCGTGGCAGCATCTTCGGCCACCCTGACGGGGTTATGAAGCGTGAGTATCAGGGCTCCGGTACCTATTCTCACCCTCTCAGTCACAGCAGCCATCGCAGCGGCCATCCCAAGGGGTGAAGAGCAGTAACCGTCCTCAAGAAAATGATGCTCGGAAAGCCAGACCGAATCGAAGTTCACCGCTTCGGCAAGCCTCACGTGCTCAAGAGAATTTTTGTAAAGATCCACATGGCGGTAATCAAGATCCTTGTGGGTTTGCATGCTGAAGAGTCCGACTCCGAATTTCATTTCACACCTCCGGGATATTCGCTGGATTATTTGCGTTTGGATTGCAAATTAACGATAATTTTACCGTGATCGCTATCTACTTCCAAAACCACAATCGAGGTGCCACATAATGGGAAAAGAAATAAAATTCGGACTTTCGGCTCCGATGCCGGGAGCTGACGTTGACGGACTCGTAAACTTTTCGATAAAAGCCGACCAGCTTGGATTTGACACCATATGGTACCCCGACCATCTGCTTTTCGTGGCCCCCGGAGCAATTGCTCCCGAGGCGTGGACCGTGGCTGCGGCTGCGGCAATGAAAACGGAAAATATAGCTTTGGGAACGGTTTCTGATCCTCACAGGATGCATCCCGCTGTTTTCGCCCAGAGACTCGCAACCGTTGATCAGCTTTCAAAAGGCAGGGTAGTGCTCTCCCTCGGAGTCGGAGAATCGATGAATCTCGATGCGTTCGGAATCGAGTGGGGAAAACCTCTTTCGAAACTCAGAGAATCCATAGAAGTCATGGAACTTCTTTGGGAAACCGACGAACCCGTAGATTTTGAGGGAAAGTTCTACAACCTTGAGAACGCGTTTTTGCAGATAAAACCCTACGAGAGAAACAAAATACCGTTTTACATGGCTACCCATACTCCCAAGGGACTTCAGCTGACGGGAGAAAAAGGCGACGGATGGCTGCCGATAGACCTGAATCCCGACCTCTATTCCGGTTATCTCGGGGAGATAACGGCCGCGGCGGATAACGTGGGAAGATCACTTGACGACGGTTTTGACCCCGCTCTGTGGGTATTCACCTCTCTTGGAGAAAGCATCGATGCCGCCTACAAGACTCTTGAACCCTTCAAGTACGTGCTGGTTATGCAGGACCAGTTGTTGAAGGCCGGCTACGATGTCAAAATACCCGAAGAATATCACGGTCTTAACTATTTCAACATAGTGCCGACGGATGAAGAGGGGAGACAGAGGTTCAGGCAGCTCGGGCAGCTTTTCCCAAGGGAAGCCATACTTGATTTTACCATTACGGGATCGAAAAAGGACTGCATAGAGAAGATCGAGAAGTTCATAGACGCCGGAGTAAGAAATTTCGTGTTGTTCTACAGGTTCAGCCCCGATCCGGACCTAGCGCTTGAGACTTACTCAAAAGAGATAATCCCTTACTTTAAATAAGCTCGGGAGACGCTTCAACGGGTTTCTGCAAACAGCATTCCTGCGTTTATTAGGGCTTATAGCTTCCTATCATCTTAAGACCATATTAGAAACGGGAACCATATACTTAACTAGCCAAGATTTGGGATGTTTCTCCGTCCTAGACTAAATTGGGTAATCTTAATAAGAGGGAAACATATGGTCATTCAAAACAATCGAGTTAGATTGCAGGCCGATCATATCAAAGGGGTCTTGGTAATAAGCGCGGCTGGTCAAGTTCATGGTATGAACGCGCGGGAATTCCACGACAACCTCTACAAGGAAATCATCGCTCCTGGTGATTTCGTAGTTCTGGATCTTGAAAAACTGTCCTACATCAATAGTGCGGGATTGCGTTCAATTCTAATAGTTGCAAAAACGCTCCAAGGTAGAAATTCGAGATTCGCACTGTGTTCCTTGTCCGATTCCGTAAAAGAAATCTTCAAGATCGCGGGCTTTGACAAAATCATTGAGGTGTTCGAATCTCGTTCTGATGCTATAGCTGCAATAACGGGTTAAATGCGCTAGGAAAAAACAGTTCCAACCCCCCGATTTCCCTCAAAGTTCATTGACAACCCTCAAAACTCCTTGTTAGTATAGAAAATATGCGGTTGGTGGGATAGCCGGGTTAAAAAACTCTGGAGGGAAAGCGCTTTTGAAGAAAACTGCCGCTGTTATATTTGCCGCAATAATTCTTTTGGCTTGGGGAGCAGTGTCATGGATGGTTCTTCCATGGCACCAGATGGTTGCCAATCAATTTATCAACGAATCTGAAGTTGCCGAGACCATAGCAGCGAATGCCCCGAAACCGGGCATTTACTACCTGCCGTTCTCGCATCAGGATCACAAGGCGGGAGAAACAGCAGCCTTCGTAAACGCCCTCCCCCAAGGCTACGCACCCGTCATGACAAAACAGCTTCTGATTCAATTCGCCGGCGACCTCGTAAGCGTTCTGATCGTTATCTATCTGCTCTCCCTGACAGCCGGCCTGAGTTACTGGGGACGGGTAGGGTTTGTTGCCTTGGTAGGAATGGCTATAGGTTTTATAAGCCATTTTCCTTACTGGAACTGGTTTGGTTTTCCGACTCCCTACGTAGCGGTCATCATCATTGACAGTCTCATCGCCTGGTTTCTGGCAGGACTAATAATAGCAAGACTGGTTGCAAGAAACACGAAAAAAGTGACCTCCAAGATGGACTTTATCGGTTAACACGCAGAAGCATTCACCCCAAACACCAGGTCATCAGCGTTCGCCGGATGTGAAATGGTCCACAAACTCCACTCTGCTGAAGTAAAGGAAATTCAGGCGGTCAGGTTCAAGCCCTTTTACATACGGCTTGATCATGTTCTGCTGAACCGAGTTAAGATAAGGAACTATCGGGACGCCGGTTTCCGCAAGAATTCTCTGGGCGCTGTTGTAAAGCTCCGTTCTTTTGCCACGATCCAGAATCCCGGCTGCCTTCTCCACTAATCGATCGTACTCCGGATCGCACCACCCGGTACGGTTATTTCCGCTTCCGCACTCAAAGAGATTCATGAAATTGTGAGGGTCCGGGAAATCCGCCTGCCATCCGGCCCTGAATACGGGTGGAGGATCCGTTCTGAGCGTGCTCAGATAGACAGCCCATTCCTGGTTCACGAGCTTGACTTCGATGCCGAGATGCTCCTTCCACATGCTCTGGAACGCCTCAGCCACAATTCTGTTGTTTCCGGTATCCGGATAAAGAAAAGCGGTCTTCGGAAAATTCTCTCCGCCCGGATAGCCGGCCATCTCAAGAAATTTCCTTGCCTTTTTCGCATCGAACGAAATACCGATCCGGGGATTGTGGGCAAGCATGTCGATCGGTATCCATGAAGTAACAGGCACTCCCGCCCCCTGGAGAAGTCCAGCGAGGCTTTCCCTGTCTATCGAACTCGCGAAAGCCTTTCTCACCAAGAGATTGTCAAACGGGGCTTTTTTAGTGTTAAATCCTATGTAGTTGTTCCTGAAAACAATACTTTGCTTGAAATCCGGAAGCTTCATAACCCTGGGAACCTCAAGCAGGGGAATTCCCTTGCTGTCAAGAAAATCGAGCTCCCCGCTTTCATAAAGGGCGAGGTTGGATACGGGATTTTCGTTCATTATCATCTTTACCTTCTTAGCGCTTTTGGGTTTCTCCCCCCAGTAGCCTCCATACTCCTCGATAAGAACTTCCTTATGGTGCTTCCACTCTTTTAATCTGTAAGGTCCCAAGGTGACTATGTTCGCGGCTTCAGTCCACCTAGTTCCGTATTTCTCAACAATATCCTTTCGCATCGGAAAAGTGGACATGAAAGTGACTAGGCTCAGAAAATAGGCCCTCGGCTTCTCAAGAGTAACAATAAGAGTGTGTTCATCCGGGGCTTTTACCCCGACTTTGCCAAAATCCTTTATCTCCCCCGAGTTAAACTTCCTGGCGTTTTTTATGTCAAAAAGAAAGTAGGCGTAGCTTCCGGCGGTTTCGGGCCTAAGAATCCTTTTCCATGAATAAAGAAAATCCCCGGCTCGAAGCGGCACCCCGTCTGTCCAGAGAATTTTTTTCCTTATTTTAAAGGTATAGGTCCTTCCATCCTCGCTTACCCGCCAGCTTCGCGCGAGAGCGGGCACGGGTTCGTATTTTTCATCAAACGCCGCGAGACCGTCCATTATGTTCTCTATGATGGTAAAAGACGTGACGTCGGTGGCAAGCGACCAGTCAAGAGTGGGAGGTTCGGTCCCGATATTTATGTTAAGCGTGTCTTTGCTAGAAATATCCGTGGCATCCGGGGCCTTGTTTCCGGAACTACAGGAAAGAAAAAGCAGGATGCAGAAAGCCAGAAGAAAATTCTTCAGTATCTTCATAAAAGTATTGAAAACCCCGCCGCTTGCGGAGTGTTTCACAAAAACCATCTGCAAGAGAAAAGAGTCGGATTTAACGTGCTAACTTAACTACTGGCCGAAAACTTCGAACTTGCCGTCTTCTACTATTCCTACAATCGGTTCGTAAACCGCATCCCCATTGCGGTCAAAATAGAACTCGCCTAAAAGTGTATCCACCCTGATATCGGCCATTGCGTCGCGTATAGCTTCCGGATCGGTTGAGGAAGCATCGGCTATAGCGTGCACCAAGATATAAACCGAGGCGTAAGACAGTGCAGCAAAAGCATCGGGCTCCCCGTCGTATTTTTCGCGGTAATTTCTAAGAAACCTGCGGTTCTCAGGCGTGTCAATGGCCGCAATCCAAGTCGTAAAGGTAATCGCGCCCTCGGCGGAACCAGGTTCGGCATTATTGGCCGCTTCTATGTCAGCTAACGTGATCAGCGTAGCAAGAAAGGGGATTTCCATTCCAAGCCGTTGCGCCTGAACCAGAACTCCCACGCGCCCCAACGTTAAAGCCGAAATGAAAATAGCCTCCGGAGTCGGGTCGGCTGCCAATATATCATTTAACCCCGCAGTTAAGTCCGGGAGGTCTTCACCGGAGGACCGGGAATAAAACTGCGCGCTTGTAATTGTGATGTTTTTATGTTTTGCGAGCTCTTCATTTACTTCCTCGTTATTGCTTCTGGAGAACTCATCGGCGGCGTTTGTTATGGTTGCCACATTGCTGTAACCCAGCCGCTCCCTGGTAATCCCGATCCCGAACGGCACAAGCCTCTCCACGGTTAATGAGGCACGGAAGAGAAAATCGCTTCTGGCACTGAGACCTTTTGCAGCCGAGGTGGGGCTGAAGGCTACGATCTTGTTCTCATCCGCCACGGAAATAATCTCTTTTGTCGCAGTCGAGGTAAAGGGTCCAAGTACCGCTGTCACTCCATCATTTTTAATAAGCTTTTCGTATGCTCTCTTGGCAACATCTCCAGAGGCCGCGGAATCCTCGACAATAAACGTTATTTTGGTCCCTTTAACCAGAGATGATCCATTAATTTCCTCAAGGGCAAGCTCCATGGCGTTTTTCATCCTCTCACCCGTTGACCTGAGAGAACCGCTAAGAGGAAGAACAACCCCAACAGTGATCTCTTCGTCCCCGGTTTCCTGATTACGGCAGGATAGAAAACCAAGAAGCAGAACCGCAGCGGCCCCGAAAACAAATACTAAAGCAGTTAATTTTTTTATGTTAAAGTCCTCCAACAGCCAGCCAGCCTTAAGAAACGGTACCCGTTCAACCGCTCAGGATCAAAACCGTGCTGACAGGCCTGAATAACAGGATTACTTGAGGGTCTCAAACTCGCCGCCGCGGACTATCCTTACCACGGGATTGTAGACCCCATCCCCGTTCTCGTCGAAATAGAATTTCCCGAAAATAGTGTTGTCCAGAGCGGATTCCGGACCGATCATCTGCAGGGCCACCCTGATATCCTCCGGACTGGTTGTTGAAGCGCGCGCGATGGCGGCGGCCAATATTTGGGTGGCAGCGTAGGCACGCGCCGAGTACGCATCGGGATCCTCTTCGTATTTCGCCTTGTAGTTCCCGACGAAATCCACGCTCCGGGGCGTGATGTCGGCCGCCCAGTTCGTAACGGTGACGACCTTCTCGGTCGACCCCTTCCGCTCCTCCTCGGCCTTGGCCACGTCCGTCTCCGTGAGCCCGGTTACGATTAGGGGAACTGTTATCCCCATCTCGCGGGCCTTGATTATTACCCCCTGGCGTCCCGGCGAAAGCGCCGAAACGAACACCACATCCGCATCCGAGTCCTTTATGGCGCGCAGCTGCTCCCTGAGATCGGGAAGCTCGGCATTCTTTTCGCGGCTGAAGGTCTGCTTCGTCACGATCTCAATGTCCGAGTGCTCATTTTTCATGAGTTCCTCAAGCACCTTGTCATTGCTGCTCTTGGAGAAAGTGTCGTCTATGTTGACTATGGTCGCCGCTTTGGAATACCCCAGAACGCTTTTGGTCTTTTCTATCACTTCGGGCACCATTTTATCCACGGTAAGGGAAGTGCGGAATATGAAATCGCCGGGAGCGGTGATCCCGCTTGGACTCGCGGCGGAGGTCGGGCTTATGGCCACCACATTACTTTCATTTGCGAGCGGGGCGATTCTTTCTGTCGAATTGGAACTCCACGGACCGATTATCACACTCACGGCGTCCTCGTCGATAAGCTTCCTGAAAGCCCTCTCCGCGCCGTCCGGGGTGCTCTCGGTATCATTAAAGATCGGGCGGAGATCCGTCCCGCCGAGAAGCGCCGACGCGTTGATCTCCTCCACGGCGAGTTCGACGCCTTTTTTCATGTTCCCCCCGAGCCCCTCTGACACTCCCGTAAAGGGAAAGGCGACGCCGACTGCAACCTCCTCGGCACCGTCCTCGTCGCAAGAAACAAGACCGAGGACCGCAGCCGCGGCAACCATGGCAAAAAACAGGAGCGCAGCTACTTTTTTCACTTTGAAATACTTCCTCTTCCGATGATTATTCACTATCGGAAAGGGCAACCAGAACGGAGTCCTTCTCAACCGTCTCCCCCTCTTTAGCCCTTATTTCCTTTATGGTGCCCGAAGCAGAGGCTTTAAGCTCGCTTTCCATCTTCATCGCTTCAACCACTATGACGCTGTCTCCTACCTCGACGCTGTCTCCCTGCTTCTTAAGGATTTTCACCACCCTGCTGTGCATCGGCGCCGTTATGTTAAGACTCCCCGTGCCTTCTGCCTGGGAGGCGTCCCTTCCGGAAACGGCCTCTAGCTCGTAGAGGTCGCCCTCGTGGAAAACCTGTATTTTCTTTCCTTCTCTGAATATCCCTACGGTGATGCTCTTGTTATCAACCAGAATCGAATAGGTGCTTTCGTCTATACGCAGAAATTCTATTTCCTTCTGCTCGCCGTCGAGACTAAAGAGGCTCAGTCCTTCTTTCTCTTCGAAGCCTACCTTGTAGGTTTTGTTTCCCAGCTTGAAGGTGTACGTCATAAAAGCGGATTCCCGGATACTCCAGCCCTTCTGGCAAAAAGCTTCCAGCCTGAAGAAATTGTTTTTGTTCCCTGCACAATTTGGTTTGAGCCGCCGTTCATGGCGACAGCGGCAGCCATGAGTATAACCTCAGGATCGGATTCTTCGGGCACTAGGGTTTCCGGATGTCTTTCTATAAACCCTGTGTCGATCTGGGCCTTGCGGAACTCCGGATCCCGCATCATCCTGATCAGAAATCCGAGATTGGTTCTCACTCCCAAAACCACGTATTCCCTCAGGGCAGACAGCATCCTGTCTACCGCATCCTCCCGGGAATTTCCCCAGACGACGAGCTTTGAGAGCATTGGATCGTAAAAAGACGTTATCTCGCAGCCGCTGTAAACAGACGAGTCGTCCCTCACTCCCGGACCGCTGGGAGCACGCACGTAGTGAAGAGGTCCCGGCGAGGGAAGGAAATTGGTGGCAGGGTCCTCCGCGTAAACCCTGCATTCAAGAGCATGGCCCTGCATTTTTATAGCAGACTGCTTGAAAGGCAGTTTTTCTCCCGAAGCTATTCTTATCATCCATTTCACTATATCAATTCCCGTGATCATTTCCGTGACGGGATGCTCAACCTGTACTCTGGTGTTCATCTCCAGAAAATAGAACTTCTCCTCCTGGTCCATTATGAACTCGACCGTGCCGGCCCCGAAATAGTCAACCGCCTTTGCGATGCGAAGCGCGACTTCGCACATGTTTTTTCTCGTCTTCTGGCTTATAAATCCCGAGGGGGCTTCTTCTATCACCTTCTGGTGGCGTCTCTGTATCGAGCACTCGCGTTCAAACAGGTGCAGCAGGTTTCCGTGCCTGTCTCCGAGAACCTGAACTTCGACGTGTCTAGGTTTCTGAATGAATTTTTCTATGAATACGGAGTCGTCTCCGAAAGAGGAAAACGCCTCACTTCTGGCCATACGAAGGGATGATTCAAATTCCTCCTTGGAATTAACGAGTCTCATTCCCTTTCCGCCCCCGCCCGCAGAAGCCTTTATCATCACCGGGTAGCCGATTTTCTTCGCCACCCTAGAAGCTTCAACATCTGATACGGCTCCCTCGGATCCGGGAACAAGTGGTAGGTTCGCTTCTCTGGCTATCTTTCTCGCGGTTACCTTATCCCCCATAAGCCTTATCGCTTCCGCGGAAGGTCCTATGAAAACCACGCCCTCTTTCTCGCACAGTTCGGCAAAGGAATCGTTTTCGGAAAGAAATCCGAACCCCGGGTGTATGGCTTCGGCCCCGGACTTCTTGGCGGCCGCAACTACCTTCTCCCCGACCAAGTAGCTCTCGGAAGGTTTCGACGGCCCTATATGGTAAGCCTCGTCTGCAAGCATAACGTGAAGAGCGTCTCTGTCAGCGTCTGAATAAACCGCCACCGTAGCGATCCCAAGCTCCCGGCACGCCCTGATGATTCTTACCGCTATCTCTCCCCTGTTTGCTATCAGTATTTTTTTGAACATTTTTTCACCCGGCCTCAGAGGGGAATGTTCCCGTGCTTTTTCGGCGGAAGCGTCTGTCTTTTTCCGTTCAGCATCTCAAGCGCCGCTACCACTCTTGGTCTCGTGTCCTCGGGTTTTATGACCTCGTCTATGTAACCCAGGCTCGCAGCACGGTAAGGATTTGCAAAATTCTTTTTGTACTCCTCGATAAGCCTGATTCTCTCCGTGTCCGGGTCGTCCGCGGCGGCTATTTCCCCCCGGGAAATTATGTTCACGGCCCCGTCAGGTCCCATGACCGCAATCTCCGCAGTGGGATAGGCAAGGTTCACGTCTCCTCTTATATGTTTTGAGGACATGACGTCGTAAGCACCTCCGTAGGCTTTTCTGGTTATCACGGTAATTCTCGGAACCGTTGCCTCGCAGTAGGCGTAAAGCAGTTTTGCGCCGTGCCTTATGATTCCTCCCCACTCCTGGGAGGTTCCCGGGAGAAAACCCGGCACATCGACAAAAGTAAGGAGAGGGATATTGAAAGCGTCGCAGAACCTTACGAATCTTGCAGCCTTAACCGAAGCGTCTATGTCAAGACACCCCGCAAGCACCTTGGGCTGGTTTCCAACCACGCCGATCGGCTGTCCGTTCATCCTCGCAAACCCTATCACTATGTTCTTTGCGTAGTGCTCCTGCACCTCGAAGAAATACGAATGATCGACTATGGGCCGAATCACATCCAGTATGTCATAAGGCTTGTTGGGGTTATCGGGGATAAGCCCGCGAAGGCTCGTCTCCCTTCTGTCTGAGGGATCATCACAGGGAATCACCGGCGGATCCTCCATGTTGTTTGAGGGGAGAAAACCGAGGAGTTCCTTTATTATCTCTATTGAGTCGTCATCATCCTCCGAGGCGAAATGCGCGACGCCGCTTACGGAATTGTGAACCATGGCGCCGCCTAGTTCTTCTGAGGATACCTCTTCATGGGTAACGGTCTTGATCACGTCGGGACCCGTAACGAACATGTAGCTTGTGTTTTTCGACATGATCGTAAAATCGTTCATCACCGGGGAGTAAACCGCTCCCCCGGCGCACGGACCCATGATCGCGGATATCTGAGGTATGACTCCGGAGGAAATCACGTTTCGAAGGAATATCTCTCCGTACGCGCCGAGACTCTTTACCCCTTCCTGGATTCTTGCCCCGCCGGAATCGTTAAGCCCAATGATCGGCACCCCGGTTGAAAGCGCCAGATCCATTATCTTGCATATCTTCTTTCCCTGTTCAAGACCCAAGGAACCACCGAAAACCGTGAAATCCTGAGCGTAGACAAACACTTGGCGTCCTTCAATCTTTCCGTAGCCCGTAACCACGCCGTCGCCGAGAATTCTCCTTTTCTCCATGCCGAAGTCGGTGCAGTCGTGCAGGACAAACTTGTCAAGTTCAACAAAAGTATCCCTGTCAAGAAGCTCGGCTATTCGTTCGCGGGCCGTGTGCTTGCCGGAATCATGCTGTCTTTTGATTCTGGCTTCGCCGCCACCCAGATTTGCATCTTTTTCCTTATCTTCAAGAATTCTGACTTTTTCTTTCATCGGATGTACTCCAGACCCACTCACAGTTAAAAACGGATCAGTGAATCATAACACGCAGAGGCGCTGTTTCAAGGTTCCGCGGCGCAAAGAGCCTCGAACAGAGCACGCACCTGGGCGCACAAACTCTCCATGTCGGAGGAGTTTTTTATCAGGAAATCGGCCTGAGATGCCTTTTCCGCTTCGGACACCTGGGAGTCCATGCGGCGGCGGATTTCCTCAGGTGACATGCCGTCACGGGCCGCCACCCTGCGTTCCCTCAATTCATCGGGAGATGTAACTACCACAAGACCGTCGATCAAGTCATCGAGACCACCGCTTCCGCGATCTATAAGGGACGCCTCAACAAACACAATCGGTTCACCGCCTCGGGCGGATATCTTCTCCTTTATCCGCTCAAGAATCCTCGGATGGGTTATCCCGTTAAGCCGCTTGCGGTCCCGCTCGTTTGCAAACACTATTTCGGCAAGGGCGCCACGGTCAAGTGTCCCGTCGGCACGGAGGACCTCCTGGCCGAAACAGTTGACGATTTCCGAAAGCGCGGGCTCCCCGGGCCGTACGATTTCCCTCGCCACCTCGTCGGCATCCACGGTGAACGCCCCGAGCTCACGCAGCATCCCTGCCACAGTCGATTTTCCCGAACCTATATTTCCTGTAAGCCCGTATATCTTCATCTTCAGGCAATGCGGGAGCTTATAAAGTTAATTGCCCTTGCAAGGCGCAGCGCTACGGTGTCTTTGCCCAGTATTTCAACAACATCAAAGATCCCGGGACTCTTCGTCGAACCGGTAAGCGCAACCCTGGCGGGCTGAGCTATTTTCCCAAGTCCAAGACCAGTTCGCTGCATCACACGTTCGAAACCCCCGTGAATATTATCATGAGAAAAATCTTCCACACTGGAGAGTTCCTCCGCCAGAAGCCCAAAAATCTCGCCGTTTCGCTCCACCAGAAACTTCTCCGCCGCCTTTTCGTCGTACTCGAAATCGTCGGTGAAAAAGTAAAGGGACTGATCCACTATTGCGTTAAGAGTCTCTGAGCGCTCGCGCATCTGCGCAACTATTTTACAAAGCCGCTCGGAAGACGGCTGGGGAAATCCCTTTTGCGTGATAAGAGGAACTATTTTCTCCGATATGCTCTCTTCGGGCAGGTCCCTTAAGTATTTTCCGTTAAGCCAGAGAAACTTCTGAGGGTCAAACACCGAAGGGGATTTCCCGATCCCTTTCAGGCTGAATTTTTCAATAAGCTCCTGCGTTGTAAAGATCTCCTGATCCCCAAAAGACCAGCCCAGCCTCACGAGATAGTTAAGCACCGCTTCTGGAAGATATCCGCGCATTCGGTACTCCGTAACGGATTCCGCGCCATGGCGCTTTGAGAGCTTTTTCCCGTCCGCACCGAGTATCATCGGAACATGGGCGAGCTTCGGCTTTGAGAAGCCGAGCGCTTCGGCTATCAGTATCTGCCTTGGGGCGTTTATTATATGGTCATCACCCCTTATGACGTGAGATATATCCATCCGCGCGTCATCAACCGCCGCGGCAAAGTTGTAGGTCGGAAATCCGTCGGCTTTCAGTATCACAAAGTCTTCTATTTCAGAAGAGTCGAAAACTATCCCGCCGCGGACAAGGTCCTCAACGGAAATCTTCTCTCCAGGGGACACAGAAAGCCTTACGGCGTAAGGTTTTCCAGGAGCCGCACCGAGCTGCGACCACTCCCTTCTGTATCTGAAGACCTCTCCCTTCTCCCTGGCCTCCTCCCTTCTGCGCCCAAGCTCCTCGGCAGTAACGTAGCATCTGTACGCCTTGTCCTCGTCAATGAGCCGCTCGGCAAGCCGACTGTAATCGGCAAGCCGCTCTGACTGCCGGACGATTTCCCCCTGCCACTCAAGCCCGAGCCATTTAAGAGATTCAATGATCTGCCGCTCGAATTTCTCCTCGGAGCGCGCGCGGTCGGTATCCTCGATTCTGAGCAGGAAATCTCCACCGAGACTCGCAGAAAAAAGCCAGTTGAAAATGGCAGTGCGGGCCGCTCCCACATGAAGAGCGCCGGTGGGACTGGGAGCGAATCTTGTTACGATCTTCACGGATACTATTTTACACGCCGAAGCGGCAAAAAAAGAAATGCCGCCGAAGGGCTTGGGGATCCTTCCCGGTGGATTGTATAATAACTGCCATGAGAATATGTTCGCTTCTTCCCAGCTCAACTGAGATAGTATTTGCCCTCGGACTTGAGGAGGATCTGGTAGCAGTAACCCACGAATGCGATTATCCGCCCCAGGCGCGCGGTAAACCCGTGGTCGTAAACAGCATCCTCGAAGGAAAGGGAAAGCTCTCAAGCGCGCAAATAGACGAGTTTGTAAGCCAAAGCCGCTTGGAGGGAAAAAGCGTCTACCTGATTGACTCCGAGCGCCTCAGGGAAATAAAGCCGGACCTTATCATAACCCAGGGACTTTGTGATGTCTGCGCCGTATCCGAAAACGAGGTAACAGAGGTCTGCGAGATTCTTGATAACAGCCCCGAAATACTGTCTCTCGAGCCCTCCACCATCGGGGAGATAATGGATTCGATACTGCTTCTGGGAGAAGTTACCAGAACCGGGGAAAAGGCCTCACAGATCGTAGACGGTCTTCGCAAAAGAATCGAGAGTGTCGAGAAAAAACTCTCGGGAGAAAGGTACCGGCCGGGGGTTTTCTGCCTTGAGTGGCTCAACCCTCCTTACGCCGCCGGGCATTGGGTGCCGGAGATGGTAAAGACGGCGGGAGGGGAACCGCTAATCTCAAGGGCGGGAGAGCCTTCGTTTAAAACAACCTGGGATGAGATACTCGAGTCGTCGCCCGATTACCTGATCCTGATGCCCTGCGGGTTCGACGTAGAGAAAACGCTCGACGGGATAGAGGATGTGACAGGCGAGGTAAGGCAATGGCATGCACTGCGCGCGGTAAAAAAAGGGCACTGCTACATAGTGGACGCCAACTCATATTTCAGCAGACCGTCGCCCCGGATTGTTGACGGAATTGAACTGCTGGCAGGAATAATCCACTCTGATATATTCACGCAGCAACCGAGGGCCAACTCGGTTCTAAACATGAAAAATCATTTCTATCTGCAAACTTTTCTCGGTTAAGACTTCGGAGCCTGAAAAGGATCCGCTTCGCTCGGGGCACTATCGGAATCTGAAGGAACTTCAGCGCCTGCAGATGCCACTGCGGACCGAAAAGGATCCACTTCACCTGAGACACTATCGGAATCTGAAGGAACTTCGGCGCTTGCAGATGCCACCGCGGACCGAAAAGGATCTACATCTCCTCTTCCATTTGACATAAAAAACACTCCTACGATTAAAAATACTGAACTGTTGGGGAGTGTAAGCCACCCACATATATTCACGCAACGACCGAGGGCCAACTCGGTCCTAAACGTGAAAAATCGGTTCCACCTGCAGACTTTTTTCGGTTATTGCGGGGCCTGGAAGGGATCCGCTTCTCCTGAGGGAGCTGCAGGAGCTGCAGCGCTCGCCTCCTGAGGCGCGCCTTGGGCGGACTGAAAAGGATCCACATCGCTCTGGGCCTCCTGGGGTTCAGGCGGAGCGGGTGGTTCGGCAGCCTGCTGCCCACCTCCTCCTCCTTCGTTTAACATAAGGACTATCCCTATGATAAGAATTACGATAGCTAACAGCACTAACTCATTGCCTTGTATTGTCATGAGACTATCTATCCTCCTGATACTCTTTATACTACTATGCCAGGCCCACTAATCTAAAGCCCGCAAAAACCTTAATCCTACTTTTAATGATACTGATTCATGAAACAATATGTCAAGCATCTTTTCAACACCTCAAACAACATATGACACGCTTGAGCAGGATGTAGAACTGCAGATAGCGCTCTCCCAAATCCTCTACGGTTGCGTACCGCACGCAACGGGAGAGGAATGTTTGATGATTTTCAAGGAAAGCCCGGAAAAAATCGCCTCGCTTGGCGATATCCGGAAAATATCAACTCGGTTTTTTGCGGTCGAAAAAGAGGAATTTCCCTCGGTCGCCATGGAAATAAGGATAACGACGGGGAAAAATCTCAGGCTGAAGTACGAGTACTTCTTCCTCACCGACTCTTCGGAGGAGATCTTTTTCCTTTCCACCTTGGCGAGACTCGGGGTGTTTTCCCTTGTTTTTCTCTGCGATGATACGCATTGCGCAATTACAGCGGAGATGACCGAGGCGGAGATAGAACCGCTTAAAAAGATCGTTACCACGCACGTACAGGCCGGTTGACAAAATTAGGGCTTTAAACTATTATTGCGCTTACCGATTCGGAGAGAAATTCCAAGTTGAAATACGCAAAGATCATAGGAACCGGTTCTTCGGTTCCCGAAACCGTACTTTCCAATTCAGATCTGGAAAAGATGGTCGATACCTCCGACGAGTGGATTACATCCAGAACCGGGATAAAGGAACGCAGAATCGCGGATAAAAACACCGCCGCCTCCGATGTCGCCTATGGAGCCGCCGAGAAAGCACTTAGGGCCGCCGGCGTAAGCCCGCAGCAGCTCGACGTGATCATAGTCGGAACCATAACCCCGGATTTCATCTTCCCCTCAACCGGTTGCATTCTCCAGAGCCGCCTCGGAGCAAAGAAAGCCTACGCCTTCGATCTTATGGCCGGCTGCTCGGGATTTCTCTACACGCTTCACGTTGCCGAGGGAATAATAAAATCGGGCGGCGCGGAGAAAATTCTCGCCATAGGCGTGGACGTTCTCTCAAAAGTCACCGATTTTGAGGACCGCTCAACCTGCATACTTTTCGGTGACGGGGCGGGCGCAGCGGTTCTCACCGCCTCTGACGAACCCGGAATTCTCTCGTCTATTCTCAGTTCGGACGGAAACGACTGGGACCTTCTCTACGTCCCGGCGGGAGGCTCGAGAACGCCGATTGACGAGGAAGTGCTCAAGAGCAGGGAGCAGTACATAAAGATGAAGGGAAACGATGTTTTCAAGGTCGCAGTCAAGAGCATGGAGTCGGTAACCATGGACGCCATCACCAAGGCAAACGTCTCTCCCAAGGACATCGATCTCTTCGTCCCGCACCAGGCAAACTACAGAATTTTGGAAGCCGTGAGGAAAAGGCTTGATTTCCCGGAGGAAAAAGTGTTCGCGAACCTCGACAAATACGGGAACACCTCAGGGGCATCCATTCCGCTCGCCCTCGACGAGGCAGTTCAGCAGGGAAGCGTAGGAGAAGGAAGCCTCGTGCTGTTCGCGGCTTTCGGAGCCGGTTTTACCTGGGGCGCTTCAGTGATAAGATTCTGAGCACCTTCCATGGCTCCGCATCTGGTCTGTCAGGGATGCGGATTGTTTTCTTCGCCCAAAAACGCAGAACATGACTCTTTCCTCAATCCCAGAGCTTGCAAACATCGTCCTGCCGGCGTTTCTTGTAATCGCCGCGGGTTTTCTCTTCAGCAGGACGAAAAAAATAGACATATCCTCGATCAACGATCTTGTGGTCTACGTGACCACGCCGTGTCTAATAATCTCGTCCCTATCGGATTTCACGATGGACCCGTCTGTGACGGCGAAGCTGTTTCTCTCGATATCGGCAGTCATTTTTTCTACCATAATAATCGGCGGGGCTCTCACAAAAGCACTTCGGCTTGACTCAAGGGTATATATCCCACCCGTGGTTTTCGCGAACACCGGAAACCTGGGACTCCCCCTTTGTCTTTTCGCATTCGGGCAGTATGGGTTCAACATCGCGATACTCTGTGTCGTATCGACCATGCTGCTTCACTACACGGTGGGAATCCTGATTCTTGGGTCCGGGAAGAATCACCTGCGCGAGATATTCAGGCTTCCCCTGATATACGCCACCGTAGCCGGAATAATCATAAACTCGGTCGGCCTTCAGATCCCGGTAGTTATCGAGAGGCCCGTAGCCCTTCTCGGGGATATCACCATACCCGCGATGCTCTTCTCGCTCGGATACAAACTCTCCGAAATGAAGATCTCCAGGCTTTGGCTTTCATTTTTCTTCGGCTCCGCCAGAATATTTCTCGGCGTAATTCTCGGAGCGCTCTTCGTAAACGTATTCGGCCTTAAGGGAGTGGAGGCGAAAGTGGTTATCTTGGAGTGCGCAATGCCTCCCGCGGTTTTTAACTTCGTGCTCGCGGAGAAATACGGCAGGGACTCCGAGACGGTCGCATCAATAATAGTGGCCGGAACTGCGGTCTCCCTTCTGGTTCTTCCGTTCGTTATTTCGTATCTGGTAAATCAGTGAGAGGTCAGCGGGTTATGTCCCTTAGAGTAAGACCCTCGTCCCTAAGGTAAGGCATAAGACCTTTTTTGGTGATCGTTCTCAGCGCGCGGGCAGAAATCCTTACTCTCACGTACCTGTCTATCTCGGGAACGTAGATTCTCTTCCAGTGCAGGTTGGGATTCTGGCGTCTTTTAACGTGGTTGTTAGCGTGGGAAACGTTGTTTCCGAAAAGGGGCTTTTTTCCTGTTATAGCGCAACGGCGGGCCATCGTGATCTCCTCTGACTACTTGGTCTCCTTAAAGACGACGTGCTTTCTTATCACCGGGTCGTACTTTTTCAGTTCAAGACGGTCCGGAGTATTCATCTTGTTTTTCTTCGTGTAGTAGATGTAAGGACTCTCGGTGCTTTTCATCTTGACAAGTACTCTGTTTAACGACTTTCCCATTGCAACCCCCGAAAAAGTGAATGGTTATTATCCACGAAAAAAAACTGTTTTCAAGAAAAAATTTTAAATTTCTTTGGGAATCAGTGATCGCAGCCGTCTTTCCTGCAAAGCCTGAAATTGCGCAGGTGGCCGGAAATTATGATAAAAGCGCCGATAAAAGTAAATACGTATTCTCCGTAGCCCGTAGCCGCAAACGCTCCCGCCAGAAGGAAGCCCAGTCCCAGCACCCCCAGCATTATCACGTTGAAATCCTTATGGCGTCTGCAGCCGAGAAATATGGCGACCACGCTTGCGGGAATAACCAGAAAAAGCATCATCTCGTGGAAAACCTCTTCAACCACGAATGTCGAACCCACGACCGGGAACAGTATGAGCGCCACCGGCACCACAAAACAGTGGACGACGCAGATACCCGCAAGGGATATCGAGGTGTAATCGGTGAGCTTCTGAATTCTTGCCTGGTTCATTGTACTGTTATGCTGCCTCCGCACATTTCACGCACTGGCCGAAAAGCTGTACGAAATGATCCTTCACTCGGAACCCCTGCTTTTCAACCGAAGCGTAATCAAAGCTCTCCACCGGACACTCGGGAAAATCGAAAACCCCCCTGCAGTCGACGCACACCATGTGATGAACGTGCTCGCCTTGAGAGAACGCGTAGCCGTGACCGCCGTCGGGAAAATGAAGGCGCTTCACGATTCCCAAGTCCTCGAACATCTCAAGGGTTCTGTAGATGGTGGCAAGCCCCGTGGCGCCGAGCATATCTTTCACCCCGTCATGTATTTCGCCGACCGAAAGCGACTTTCCGCTCGTGTGAAGAACATGAACGACAGCTAGGCGCTGCGCGGTGGACTTAAGTCCCTTTCCCCGCAGAACCTCCCTGGCATATGATTCCTGAGTGCATTCAAAATCTCTCGTCATGGCAATTATCAAATGAGAATAATTTTCAATTAGCCCTTATTGTAATCAGTTATTGTGAGTCGTCAAGGGCAAAAATCGAAATTGAAAAGACCCAAATGCGGAAGGCAAAAAGCCTATACGCAAGGTGATTATGTTCTGGAAAAATCTGCGTGAATCCCGAGTGCGGAGGTATTTGTTTCAAGAGTATTCAGGGTTATACTCTCATCGGAACAGGAACGGACTCGGGTTTCCGTTCCCGGAAGAGCAATTTCAGATCGACACGAGCGGGAGGCAGTTAAGTTCATCATGAGAACTCTGAGAGCAGTGCTTTCGATTGCGTTTCTTGTGCTTATCTGCCTTATTCTGTCTCCGGGATGCGGCGATGGAGCCGACGAGCAAGCCGACACCGACTGCGAAGACGCTTTCTGCATAGGCGTGCTCCTTCAGACAAGTGACCTGCGTTATTCCCTTATAAAGGCCACGAAGCTCGCAAGGGACGACATTAATCGAGCTGGCGGAAACGTAAAGCTTATAATGGGAGATGCCGCTACCCCGCTTGCCTCCGCGCAGAAACTTCTGGACATGGGAGTGAGGGCCATAATCGGACCTGGAACCTCGGGGGACTCCGTTAAAATTTTTGATTTCCTAGTTGAAAACAGTCTGGTTGCTGTCTCTCCTTCGGCCACTTCCGTTACCCTTACTGAAAAAAACAGGGAGGTTTCCCAAGCCGGTGGAACTCCTTTTTTCTTCAGGACAGTCCCTACGGATTCGTTCCAGGCGAAGATTCTAGTGGATCAGGCCCAAGACGAAGGCGAGGTGCTGATAGTGCATCGCAACGACAACTATGGAGAAAAGCTTACGGAACTGATTAACGAAGAACTTCGCTCTAAAGGCCGTACCGTAGCCAAGATCGTGAATTATGAACTTTATGATTCTGACGACCCGGATTTTGATGAAAAAACCCAAGATGTACTTGATGATATCGAGGCGGTAAGCGGAATCAGCGACGTAGGTTCCATAACGATGATCGTATCGGAAGGAGAAGGAGAAAAAATAATAAAAGGCATGCTCGATTCGCTGGTTGTTCCCTCAACCGCAAAATACTACATCTCGGATTCACTGGCGGTCGCGAATCTGCACGAACTTGTGGACCCAGAGAACCCGGCCTCGGTCGAAGGGTTCAAGAGCACGACCCCGTGCGCATTGCCAGACCCTCCCGAAAGAAAAGACGAATTTGAAAAACGCTTTGACCCTGAAGAATTTCCCTCTCTTCAGTTCACCGTCCATACGTATGACGCAGTGGTAGCGGTTGCGCTTGCAGCCTTAAGCGCCAAAAGTGAAGATTCCTCCCAATACGTTTCTGAAATGGCAGAAGTTACTGCAGGGGAAAACCGTTGCTTAACCTATGCCGAATGTGCAGCTGCTCTCACAGATGAGACCGCGGCCAACGACGACATCAATTACGAGGGAGTCTCAGGGCCGATCGAGTTTGATGAAAACGGGGACATAGGAGCGGGGTGCTATTCTGTCTACACATACGACGCCGAGGGCGGCCGCACGAGACAGGTTTTCAGCATTCCGGATTTAGAAGACATAACAACTGATAGGACTCCGTAAATTTCTGGCACTGCTAAAGCTGTTTTTTGAGGGTGGACCCCGGCAATCACTTGGCTATAATGCCGCCGTCGATTGAAAGCATTGAGCCCGTGTTGAACATGACCTTGTCATCGCAGAGAAACAGAACCGCTTCAGCTATTTCGTACGGATCGGCCAGCCGTCCCATGGGGTGAAGCGACTCCATAAAGGCTAGGGCCGCTTCGGCATCTTCGGCTCTTTCAAGATAGGAATCGAACATCGGCGTCCAGACGCCCCCGGGACAGACAGCGTTTATTCTGAGTCCCTTGTCCGCGTACTCAAGGGCCATGCTTCTTGTGAGCTGAACAAGGGCCCCCTTGGATGCCGAATAGGCCGAAAGTCCCGCAAAACCCTTTAACCCGATAACAGAAGAGTTATTGACGATAAAACCTCTGCCCGCAGAAAGCATATGAGGAATGGCATATTTGCACATCATGAACGGTCCCTTCACGTTTATATCGAAGATCTCCTGGAACCTTGAGGTCTCGATTTCGTGAAGGGGGCCGGAAAAAATGATACCGGCGTTGTTAAAAAGAATGTCGATCTTTCCGTGCTCGTGAAGAGCGGTCTCCACGGTGGCCGCGCAGTCGCTCTCGACTGAAACGTCACAGACTTTGTACTCTATAGAAAGTCCTTCTTCCTCCGCCCTGCCGCATAGCTCTTTTAGCTTCTCTTCCCTTCTTCCGACAATCAGAACCTTAGCTCCGTTTCGCGCCAGCAAAAGTGCCGTCGCCTCACCGATTCCCGTTCCTCCACCGGTAATGATCGCCGAGCGTCCTTTAAATCTCATAGAAGACTCCGTAAAAACATCCTTTGTAGCAGATCAGAAACTTACGCGAAAACCGCAAGCAGCACTCCTGCCGCTACGGCCGAACCCACAACCCCGGCCACGTTCGGACCCATAGCGTGCATCAAAAGCACATTCTGAGGATCTTCCTTGGCCCCCATATCCTGAGAGACGCGAGCGGCCATTGGAACCGCCGAAACCCCTGCTGAACCGATCAGGGGATTGATCTTGGTTTCTGAGAAAACATTCATAAGCTTGGCCATCAGCACCCCGGCGGCCGTGCCTATGCAGAAAGCCACGATCCCCAGAAGAAGTATGCCAAGAGTCTCAAGGGAGAGAAATTCGGAAGCCAGAAGCTGCGAGCCGACTCCGAGGCCGAGGAATATCGTAACGATGTTGATAAGCGCATTTCTTGTCGTATCCGAGAGCCGGTCGACCACTCCGCACTCCCTCATCAGGTTGCCGAAAGCGAAAAATCCTATGAGCGGCGCCGCAGATGGAAGAAAAAGAAGGCAGAGGGTAAGAGCAATCAACGGAAACATTATTCTTTCTCTTTTCGCCACCGGACGAAGCTGGCTCATCCTTATTTTTCTCTCATCAGGGGAAGTAAGAGCTTTCATTATCGGGGGCTGGATTATCGGTACGAGAGCCATGTAGGAATACGCGGCGACCGAGACCGCGCCGAGAAGCCTCGGGGAAAGCTGCGAAGAAATGTAAATAGAGGTCGGTCCGTCCGCTGACCCTATTATTCCTATCGACGCCGCGTCTTTTAAGGAAAAATCGATCCCGGGCACGTACTGGGCAAGCACGAGCGCGCCGAGCAATGTCGAGAAAATCCCGAACTGCGCAGCGCCTCCCAGAAGGACCGTCTTAGGGTTGGCCAGAAGCGGACCGAAATCGGTAAGCGCCCCCACTCCCATGAATATCAGAAGGGGGAAAATGCCGGTCTTTATACCAACATCGTACACGTAGTAAAGTACCCCGCCGGGGTCGTTTATCCCCGCAAGCGGAATGTTGGCCAATATGCACCCGAAAGCTATCGTAACCAGGAGAAGAGGTTCGAATTTCTTCGCGATCCCCAAGTAGAGAAGAAGGAATCCTACCAGGATCATCAAAAACATCCCGAACCCGTTAACCCAGGAAATTGCGTTGCCCGCAATAAACCCGTAGATGCCGGTACTGGTAGCCACGTTTTTCAAAAGCTGGGAAAAAGATGCAAGCTCCTTGGCTTGCTCCGCGGTGGCTGCCACGTCGCTTACCGTCTCCCCGAGACAGTAGGGTGTGCCGGCGAATATTCCAAGGGAAAACGCAAGAACTGCAAAGATAAGTATGAATTTTTTCATGCGCTCAAGAGGGAAGAATGGTGAGGATAAGCTGACCCGTCTCTACTACCTGTCCCTGTTCAACCTCTATGGACACCACTTCCCCGTCACACGGAGAGGCAACCGGAGTTTCCATCTTCATGGCTTCAAGCATGATCAGCGTCTGGTTTTCCTTTATCTTGTCACCCACGCCGACCTGCACCCTGTACACGTTGCCGGGTACGCTCGCAGTAACGGCCACGACGTCGGGAGAATCTTCATCCATCGCGGAGGATGTCTTAGGCGCGGGAGCTTCTGTTACGGAGGAAACTTCCGAAGTTCCTTCCTTTACGGTTACGTTGTAGCTTCTCCCGTCAACCGTAATAACGAAGTTCTCCCCGGTACCGGACACCTTCGACGCCACGCTCGTGCCGAGACCTCGTCCCTGCTGAGGCTGCTCTTCAGGCTTATCTTTTCTTACGTTGACGCTGAAATTCCCCTTGAGAAAGTCAAGTCCCTTGTTTCCGCCCTGGGTCTGAAGCGCCCCGACTATGAATATGTTTTCTTCAGTGACAGGAAGTCCTTCTTTTTCGAGAATCTCGGTCGCCTTCGGAATGCCGGGCTCGAGTATATCGAGCGGGTCGCCTTCAAAGCGAGGCTTGCCCATCTGCTCTTCCGCTATCGCCACGACTTCGGAGTCGGGCTCTACGGGCGTGCGTCCGAAGTAGCCTAGCACCATGTTCCCGTAACCGTCGGTGATCTTCTTCCAGGGCCCTTGGGTGACGTTTGCGTAGGCCTGCTGGAAATAGAACTGGGAAACCGGGGTAACCGATGTCCCGAATCCTCCCTTCGCAACGCATTCGCTCATCGCTTCGATCACCTGAGGGTAAAGATCGAGAGTGCCCGTGTCTCTCATCATCATGGTGTTTGCGGTAAGCGCTCCGCCGGGCATCGGGGATAGAAGAACCTCCGAGGAGACCCGAAGGGCTTCGGGCGGGAAATAGTAGCCGGACATGCATTCCTTGAACACGGAGTTGGCCTCGAGAACCTTGTTCACGTCCACATCCAAGGTGTATTCAGTTCCCTTAAGGGCATTCCACATGGATATAAGGTCGGGCTGAGAGGTTCCCCCGGAAACCGGGGCTCTCGCAACGCAGATTCCGTCGCATCCGCCATTTATGCCGGCCATGTACTGATTGACTCCCTGGGCGGCCGTCTCGTGAGTGTGCACCCAGAGAATGACGTTATCTCCGACGAGCTTTCTCGCGGCTTTCACGGTCTCGTATATCTTTTTGGGATTCGAGGTTCCGGAAGCGTCCTTGAAGCATATGGAATCGTAGGGAAGCCCCGAATCAAGTATTTTCCTCAGTCTGTCTATATAGAAATCCACGTCGTGGGCTCCTTCGCAGCCCGGAGGAAGCTCCATGAGCGTTACCACTGCCTGGTGATGCAGGCCCGCATTCTTTATGCACTGACCCGAGTACTCGAGGTTTCTTACGTCGTTTAAGGCATCGAAGTTTCTTATGTGAGTTATGCCATGTTTCTTGAACATCCTGGCGTGAAGATCTATCATGTCCTTGGGCTGCTGAGACAGGGCAACAACATTGATCCCCCTTGCAAGCGTCTGCAGGTTAGCGTCCGGTCCCGCTGCCTCGCGGAAGCGGTCCATCATATCAAAAGCGGACTCCCCGCAGTAAAGAAACAGGCTCTGGAACCTGGCTCCCCCGCCAGCCTCAAAGTGGGTTATCCCGGCTTCCCTGGCGGCTTCGACCGCCGGGATGAAGTCTTCTGTAAGCACCCTCGCGCCGAAAACGGACTGAAACCCGTCGCGAAAGGATGTATCCTGAAACAATATTTTCTTCATGGCAAGACCCTGGGGTTTTCAAGATCTAGCCGTCGCCGGCATGCTTCGCCCTGTAGGCCGCAACTGCCGCGGCTATGACCGGAATGACGTCCCTTCTGGATTTTTTGGACGCCCCGGGATCCGAGGGCGCACGCACGTCGCTGTCTTTAAAAAGCTTCGCAGACAGCATCACGCTCAGCATCAATACAAGCAGAAAAACATATACTATGGCCATACCGATGACCATGAGTTTTACGCCTTCAAGGATCATAATGGACTAGGAATCTCAAAAACCGTTTGAATTTGATGGGTATCAATTATTTACAAGAACTTGTTTATTGTCAATCTCCGCCGAAACCTCGAGTGTCGCGCGCACGCCGCGATTTCCGAGTTCCCCCTGTTTTTCCTTGACCTTGAAATCCTTACGTGTTATTCTGACCCCCCACTATGAAAAGGACTTATCAACCGCACGTAAAAAAGAGGCTCAGAACACACGGCTTCCGCGCCAGGCTGAGCACAAGGGGAGGCAGGAGCGTACTCAGGAGAAGAACTGCCAAGGGAAGATACGTTCTCACGGTTGGGAGATGGAAAAAGTAGCATTTGAGTCCGACAGCTCGTTTCCCGCAAAATTCAAGATAAAAACCCCTCGCGACTTTCGCAACATACTCTCAGAAGGCACTAAAACCCACTCGGAAAACTTCATACTCTACGCAAGACCCAACTCTCTCGGGTTTCCCCGCCTAGGAGTGTCCGTGGGCAAAAAAGCGTCGGCAAGCGCAGTCAGGAGAAACAGGATGAAAAGAGTGCTTAGGGAAGTTTTCAGGAGGAACAAGCCTGCGTTTTCCTCAAACGACGTGGTGTTCGTAATAAAGAACGACGTATCGGGTAAGAAGTTCTCTGAGCTTTACCTAGAGATAAAAAAACTCGCAGGCCGCATCAAATGAAAGAAAATCCCGCAGTCAGATTCCTCGTTTTCCTGGTAAGGACCTACCAGAGAACCATTTCTCCCCTACTTCCCCAAACCTGCAGGTTCCACCCCAGCTGCTCTGCGTATTCAATTGAAGCCCTAAGGGAACACGGAGCTTTCAGAGGAATCTGGATGACCCTGGGAAGAATACTGCGATGTCATCCGCTAAGCGCGGGGGGATATGATCCAGTAAGGAAAAAAAGTGACAAGCGGGCGAAGGGGTGAATAAAAATCCTCTATTCCTCTTAAAACTTATCGTGTATCATTGCTTCCATGAATTCTTACTCTCTGGTTCCCTGCTACATGCTAGAACTACTCACAGAAAACGGGAGCGGTCTCACAGGTGTCTCGCAGAAATCACGATAGCGCCCCACATCCTCGATAAAGCCCTAAGAAACAACACATGAACAGCGACCTTAAGAGAAACTACATTTTATTTCTGGTATTGTCGGTGCTGGTAATCGTCGGTTACTCGGCGTTTTTCACAGAAATCCCCAAGGAAAAACAACCCGCAAAAACAGACCGGACCGCATCGGCGCCCGCAGCAGCAGGGAATCTTTCCGAGGAACCGGGTTCCCCGCAGGAACTTTCCACTGAATTCCAACCAATAAAATCTTCCTACGCTTCCAAGATCATAAAAGTCAGATCCGACCTTTATGTTGCCGAGATAGACACCCTCGGAGGAAAGATTGTCAACTGGAAGCTTGCAGACTACAAAAAAACAGTCGATACGGACTCGGTGCCTGTGGCGGTAATAGATGAAGAGAAAAAGTCGTTTGACACCATACTGAGAGTCAAGAACCAAAGAATGCCGGAACTCATCCCGTTTTCCTACAAGGGAAGCACAAATCTGGTCGTGGGTCCCGAGGGGCTTGACGTAAATCTGGTCTGGAGAAAACCCGGCGGGCTCACGGTGCGTAAAACCATCTCCTTTTACCCCGGAAAATACTTTATCAAGGAGAACATGGAGGTCCTCAACGGAACGCGGGGACAGATAGACCAGAAAGTTTACGTCGGCTGGGAAAATACGGTATACGAGAGCGGCTCAAGCAGTCTCTACGAGTTTATCTCAATGGTCGGTGGCGAGGTCAAGCGGACCAAGAAACCACTTAAGGAAACCAAGGCGTACAATGGAGAGACGAACTGGTTCGGTTTCGGTGACAAATATTTTCTTAGCGCATTTCTGCCGGAAATAGGAGGAGACCGGGGACTCTACCTGCAGCCCCTTGATGAAAAAGGTCTTGCCGGAGCGGGCTTTTCCTATCCAGAGCAGAGAATAGCCGCGGGGAAAAGCTACAAAGTCGGGTGGAAATCGTATTTCGGTCCGAAAAACGAACCGGACCTTCAGGAAGCCGGGTACAAGCTTGAGAAATCGATTGACTATGGCTATGCGGGAGTACTTACCAAGATCGCCGTCGTGCTGCTTAAGTTCGTCAACGACTTTTTCAGCAACTACGGAATCTCCATAATAGTGCTTACGTTCGCTCTCAGGGTGATATTCTTCCCCCTTACCGTGAAAAGCATGAAATCGATGAAAGCCATGCAGAACAAGATGAAGAGTTTGAAACCCGAAATTGACGCTCTGAAAGAAAAATACAAAGACGACAAATCGACCCAGCAGGCAGAAATGATGAAGCTCTACACAAGCAACAATATAAACCCGCTCAGCAGTCTCGGTGGGTGCCTCCCGCTGCTCATACAGCTTCCCGTTTTTATAGCTCTTTATTTCGCGCTGCTGTACTCGATAGATCTAAGACACAGCTCGTTTCTCTGGGTAAACGACCTCTCCCAGCCCGAACATCTGTTTGACGTGCTGGGAATACCGTTTCGGGTGCTGCCCCTTTTGATGGGTGTTTCATGGTTTCTCTCGCAGAGACTTACCCCCATGACTACTCCGGGAAGCGAAACGATGGAACTGCAGATGAAGCTCATGCAGTTTATGCCTATAATTTTTACCGTAATGTTCTGGGGCCTGCCTTCCGGTCTTATACTTTACTGGACCGTAAGCAACATTCTCTCCGTCGTTCAGCAACTATATATCAATCGACAGGTCCCGGAGCCAGAAGGAGGATAACAATGGCAACCGCAATAGAAAAGGAAGGAAAAACTATTTCCGAAGCCGTAGTGAATGCCTGCGAGGAGCTTGGAGTCTCAAAAGACGAAGTGGAAATCGAAGTTATAAGGGAAGACTCCAAAGGGGTTTTGGGTATAGGAAGCAAAAACGCTATAGTGAGGGTGGAGGTAAAAACTGACGGGTTGAGCGAGAAGGCGTTTAGGGCGAAAAAAACTCTTGAAACCCTTCTGGGTTTTCTGTTTCCAGCCCCGCAGAGCGTAAAGGCTGAAGAGACCGAAAACAGGATAATACTTGAAGTATGGCCCGTTAAAGACAAGAAATTCCTAATAGGGAAAAACGGGGAAGTGATAAAGTCCCTTGAGTACATAGTAGGGAAGATAGCTTCGAAAAACAGTAGCGAGGGAAAAAACAAGCGGGTCGCCATAAACATCGGCGGGCACGACGGAAAGAAAAAAGACACCGACGTGCCGAAAAAAGTTGCAGAGACCGTACAGAAAGTAAAAGAGAGCGGAAATTCTCACTCAATCGAGCGGCTTTCGTCCTACGAAAGGAAAATGGCCTACATAGAACTCAAGAAGCAAGAGAACATAAAATACGAGACGGTTCCAAGCAAGGGCAACTCGAAAAAAATCGTCGTCAGCCCTCAGGCCTGAGTTCAGGAGTCCCGAAGCGTCCTGAAAAAATCCTCAAGAATGCTGGTGCACTGCTCACCGCAGACTCCCCCCAAGAATTCCACCCGGTGATTGAGTTCCTCTCCCGTGCCGATTCCAAAGTTGCTTACGAGCGCCCCGCCCTTGGGGTCGGGAGCGCCAAACACCACCCTGTCTATTCTCGCGTTGACTATGGCTCCCATGCACATGGCGCATGGCTCGAGGGTAACGTAGATAGAAGTGCCGGAAAGTCTCCAGTTTCCGATAACTCCGCACGCGCGGCGTATAGCCAGAATTTCGGCGTGGGCGGTAGCGTCCGAAGCTGATTCCCTCAGGTTATGGGCGGCAGAAATTACGGTGCCGCCCCGATCAACTATGACCGCCCCGACCGGAACCTCACCTTCCGAAGCAGCCCGCTCGGCCTCCCTGATAGCCAAGGCCATAATGCTTTCATCGGACTTCCCTGTCACAGATAAAAGGAAAAATCTACTTTCTGGCGCTGAACTTGAGGCCCGTCTCGTTTCTGTCCCAGGTATTCTCGGTGATTTCCTTTATTTCGGCGACCTTGACCTTCTGGGTCGCGGTTACCGGGAATCCATCCTCGTAAACCTCTATGAACCTGGGCACCATGGCCACTATAACCCTTTCGGCCATCCATTTGGAGAACTCAATCGGATCGAATTCCTCGCCCACTTTGAGCGTAACGCAGAGCTTGATCTCGTCATCCGAAACGTTCGGGAGCCTTATACCGACCGCAATGGCTTCCTGAATCGCGGGATATTGCATCGCCTCGTCCCCGACGGCTACCGGATCCACGTTTTCGCCTGAAACCCTGATGCGGCTGAACCTTCCGACAAAATAGTATCTCCCATCGATACCTCTGGCGAAGAGATCGTCCGAATTGAAGAAGCCGTCATCGTCAAAGGCCTCTCTGGTTCTTCTCTCATCCTTGAAATATTCATTCAGGGTCGTATGCGGAACAAGAGGCTTTACGAAAAGAAGTCCCTTGGCGTCGTCGGGAGGAGTAATGTCGTCGGTAGAGTCCCAGAACGGTCTTACCACCGTATCGATGTCTTCGGGATTTCTGAGCTCGACGTAGTATCCCTCCATGGGGAAACCGGATGAACCCGGGCGGTGATCTTCGGGATCTTTCCAAAGAACCATGCCCATCTCGGTTGAACCGTATCCGTCTATTACCCTTACTCCGAACCTCTCCTGGAACTCCTTCAAGTTCCTCGGAGCCGGGGAGCCCAGCATTATCCTTATGTTGTGCTTCTGGTCCCACTCGCTCTCAGGCGCAGCCCAAAGGTACTCGGCCACTGCTCCCAGCATGTTAACGCATGTCGCGCCGCACCCGGCCGCCCATTTCCAGAAATTGGAAGCTGAGAACCTCGGGAAAAACACGGCAGTCCCACCGGACGCCATGGCGCTGAAAAGGCACATTACCTGAGCGTTCGCATGACCAAGGGAAAGTATGCTCATGAGCACGTCATCGCTTCTTATTCCCTGCTGCTGCAGATAAGAGCGGACCGTCATGATCACTCCTCCGTGATCCCTGGCGACTCCTTTTGGCATCCCTGTAGTGCCGGACGTGAACATACACCTCTCCATGTCGGCAGTGGTGACGTCCACACCAGGATTAGTATCGTCATAATTATCAAATTCTGAAAAAGGAAGCGCCTTTATGCCTCCGATTTTTTCAGGTGCATTGTCAACCGTCACGAAAACTACTTCAAGATTCTCAAGGGTGTCGCCGATTTCCTCTATGAAAGGAATGCTCCCCTCGTCAATAATGAGGGCTCTCATGTCCGAGTAGTTGATTACGTAAGCGAGTCTTTCCCCCTTCTCGTCCTTGTTTACCG
Source organism: Thermodesulfobacteriota bacterium (assembly GCA_964291665.2). GTDB lineage: Bacteria > Desulfobacterota_D > UBA1144 > Nemesobacterales > Nemesobacteraceae > Nemesobacter. The sequence continues at coordinate 830,018 of OZ219814.1, forward strand.
GAACCTGCACACCACCGCACTTGTGTATGGCGATAATAGATATCACGTGCTCGGAACAGTTGAGCATGTACATGCCGACCTTGTCCCCCTTGTTTATTCCGAACCCTTGGGCAAGACCGTTTGCCACTCTGTTGGCCCACGCGTTGGTTTCCGCGTAAGTGTAGCTCTCGACGATGTTTCCGTCCCTGTCTCCGACCTTGAACATTGCCTTGTCGGGAAACATCTCGGCACCCTTCTCAAGATTTGTGGTTATCGGCTCCCACTGCGAAGTGTCTTCAAATTTGCCGAAGGGAAGATCTCCGCTTCCTAGGTAGGCGGCATCGCGCGGTTTGAATAATAATTGCATTTACTGTAACCTCCTGAACTGTCTTATAGCGCTTGGAAATGAAAAGGCGCTGTAAAAATCCACACTATTATAGTTAATCGGTGCTTCATTGCAAACCCTAGTATTTTCACGGTTCCTGAAAAACCCCCTGACCTGCCGTATGCGGCCTGAATCCCGCTTCTGACCTTATGGAAATTTCAAATCTCCTGATTTTTGCCGCAAGTTTGGCGGTTCTCTGGAAAGGGGCCGACTTTCTCGTTAAAGGTGCCTCCGGAGTAGCAAAATTTACCGGCATGGGCACTTTTTTCGCCGGGTTTATCGTGGTTGCGCTTGGAACTTCCCTCCCCGAATTTGTGGTCTGCCTAGTGGCGGTCGTGGAAGGTTCAAGCGATATAGCGATTGGAAACGTGGTCGGGAGCAATATCGCCAACATCGGGCTTATTTTCGGCCTGACAGCCCTTATAAGCCCCGTAATCATAGCCAAAGAGGCGTGGGAGGAGCAGAGGCTTCCGCTAATTTTCCTAGTGATTATAACCCTTGCCGCTTACGGTCTTAGCCGCGTGGGATTCTCCATCGGAAGAGGCGAAGGTGCACTGCTGTTTTTGCTACTCATCGTCTTTTTGGCCGTCCCCTACGAGAAATCAAAGCAAGAAAAAAACGAGGTTTCATCCACACCACAAGGCGACGGCGTGTGGAAACTTTTTTTCTATGTGGTCTCGGGTTCCGTACTTCTGGCGGGAAGCGCGCATTTTCTTGTTAACAGCGCAATAGGAATCGCCGCACAGCTTGGAGTAAGCGAACTGTTTATAGGGATAACAGCTGTTGCCGTAGGGACTTCACTCCCAGAACTTGGTACTTCTCTCGTGGCGGCATTGAGAAGAGAACAGAACATAGTCGTGGGCAACATAATAGGCAGCAACTTCTTTAACCTTGGGTTTCTGGGCCTCGTGGCAGTCATCCGGCCCGTAGACGTAAACCGAGATATGTTTGGAACCACATCCGAATTTACGTTTCTCATCCTGCTTACCGTTATTTTCACGTTATTAATCGGAAAAACCTGGATTAGCCAAAACAGGATCGGAAAAGAAAAAGGTGCGCTTCTGCTTATAATTTACGCAGCGTTTCTCTACTTTATCTCAGGCTCACTTTCTTGATCTTAGCTTGAGTCCGCTTTTATGCCTGTCCCAAGTGGAATCAGCTATGTTCTTCAGTTCTGAAACCGCGATTTTCTGGGTCGAGGTGAGAGGAAATTCCTCGTAGACCTCGATGAACCTGGGAACCATTGCCACCATCACCTTCTCAGCCATCCATTCGCAGAATTCCACAGGATCGAAATCCGTACCTTCCTTGAGTATCAGGTTAAGCTTGATTTCGTCATCCGATATGTCGGGCAGTCTAATGCCTACGGCCACGGCCTCATGAACTGAAGGATGTTCTTCGGAGACATCGGCCACTGCTACGGGGTCAACGTTCTCTCCTGACACGCGTATTCTGCTGTAGCGGCCCATGAAGTAGTATCTCCCGTCGGTTCCAACGGCAAACAGGTCATCCGAATTGAAAAACCCCTGGTCGTCGAAAGCGTTTTTCGTTCTTCTCTCGTCCTTGAAATATTCATCGAGGGTGGTGTTCGGAACCAGGGGCTTTATGAAAAGAAGTCCTTTTTCCTCCTCGGCAGGAGCGGGATTCTTATCCACGTCCCAGAGTTTGTCTATTATCTCGTCCGTGTTCAGGGGGTCTCTTATCTCAAGGTGGTACCCTTCAACGGGAAATCCGCATGAACCCGGCTTCTCATCCTCGGGATCTTTCCAGAGCGGCATTCCCATCTCAGTGGATCCGTAGCCCTCAACTATCTTCGTGTTGAATCTTTCCTCGAACTCGCGAAGCTTTTTAGGCGCAGGCCCCGAGAGCATCATCCTTATCTCATGCTTTGAATCCCACTCTGAAAGCGGAGAAGCCCATATGTACTCGGGCACCGCCCCTAGCATGTTCGCCCCGGTCGCACCGCAGCCGGCTGCCCACTTCCAGAAATTGGAGGCGGAAAACCTCGGGAAGAAAACGGCTGAACCTCCAACGGCTACCGAAACGAAAAGGCACATCACCTGGGCGTTTGCGTGTCCCAGGGAAAGAACCGTCATCAAGACGTCCTCGCTTCTAAGGCCCTGCTGCTGTATGAAAGAGCGTACCGTCATTATCACTCCCCCGTGATCGCGGATAACACCCTTGGGCATCCCCGTGGTGCCGGAAGTGAACATGCATCTCTCCTTGTCTGCAATCGTCACGTCGACCCCGGGATTTTCGGATGAATACTGGTCAAAAGTGGAAAAAGGAAGCGCCTTTATGCCCCCTATATCCGCTGGAACCTCCTCCGAGACAAGAAAAATCGCCTCGAGATTCTCAAGCTTGTCCGCTATTTCAGTTATGTAGGGAAGACTCTGGGTGTCGACCACCAGCACCCGCATCTCGGAGTAGTTTACTACGTAAGCCAGCCTATCGCCTTTTTCATCCTTGTTTATCGGGACCTGAACGGCGCCCGATTTGTGCGCGGCGATAATCGATATAACGTATTCGGAACAGTTGAGCATGTACATGCCGACCTTGTCCCCTTTTTTTATCCCGAACTCCCCGACAAGACCGTTTGCCACCCTGTTAGCCCAGGCGTTGGTTTCCCCGTAGCTATAGCTTTCCGCTACGTTGCCGTCTGAATCCCCGAGGCTGAACATCGTTTTTTCCGGGTATGACTCAGCCCCCGCCTCAAGATATCTGGTTATTGGAAGCCACTTGTCGGTGTCGTCTAAGGGACCGTTGGGGAGAGTCCCCCTTCCTATATATTTTTCGTCTCTCGGACGTAAAGGCAGTTTCATTTTTTTCCTCTCGGGTATTTCGGTTTCAGAATACAAATCGGAACTTTTGACGGTTCTTAACCCTTGTCTATTCTGAGCGTCCTAGTTTACCTGAAAAACAATTGCCTGGAACTTGATGTCAGCATGTTTGTGGTCTAGCAGGTTATTGTGCGTTTTCTTCAAACTAACAAAAAACACTGCTCGAAGGACTTCTGCTTAATTTTGCACAATTTGAAAGTGCTATTTTCAAATTGTGCAAAGGACCCTGTACCGCACACTAACCCATCAATTAAAACAACTTGAATCGGCTAGTATGGCCGGATTCCTGAAAAAGACTTATCACGGTTCCTTTTCGACGCGGAGACTGGTTTTTTTGTCTTCCTTGAACAATTCCTTTAGTTCCTGCGTCGTATCAAACACCTCTTCAGGAAATCCGGTTTTATCGTGGTAAACCGCCATCTGACTATCCAAAGTTTGCGCATCATGCTCCCGAAACGCCTGGATTATCCCCGCCGCATCGTTCGGGGGCAGCCCCAAATGCTCAAGCAGTTGGGTTGAAAGAGCAAGGCTTGAAAGCAGTGTCTCGCGAATCACGGAGGTCACTCCCAACTCGCGGAGCTTTATTTCGTGGAAACGGTCCCTAGCACGCGCCATGATTTTAAGGTTCGGAAAAGAGTCAGATACTTGGCTGACTATTTTCAGAGACGATTCGACATCGTCGATCGCCACGACGATCGCAGGAGCCCGGTCAATATGAGCGGAGAGCAAAACCCGCAGGCTTGATGCGTTGCCATAGTATACTTCACTTGCAAACTGACGAACGAAGTCAACCCTCTTGGGGTCAAGTTCAATCACCGTGAACGGAATTTTAAGTATGGTCAGTATTCGGGCCACGGTCTGGCCGAACGGACCAAAACCTACGATGATAACGGAATTTTGCGATCCATGGGTTTCCTCTAACGGCTCAGGGGGGCTGTCCTTGTCGGCACCAAATCGGGAACCAAGCCCAACAAGAAAAGGTGTTGCCGCCATCGACAACGTCACCACCAAAACGGCAATATCGACGACGAATTGATCTACAAGCTGCGCCGAAACACCTACGGTAAACAAGATAAAGGCAAACTCCCCGCCTTGGGAAAGCACAAGCCCTGTCCGCACCGCTTCATCGTGCTTAAGACCCTGCAATCTGGCAAGCGGGTATATAACGAGCGATTTTACGACCATGAGAACCGCGGTCAGTCCGACGATCAAAAGCGGCTTGCTGGCCAGCAAACCCAGGTTGGCTGACATGCCGACCGCAATGAAGAAAAGACCGACAAGCAGCCCCTTAAAGGGCATTACGTCCGCTTCAAGCTGGTGGCGATACTCAGAATCGGCAACCATCACGCCCGCTATGAAGGCCCCGAGGCCCATTGAAAAACCAATGCTGTGCATCGCCAAGGCGGCGCCTGTCACGAGCGTAAGCGCGGCGGCCGTGAAAAGTTCATGGATTCCCGTGGAAGCAACAAAACGCAGGGCGGGGCGAAGCGTAAACCGAGCAACCACGAACCCGGCCACAACAGCGACAAGAAGCAGTAAATTCAACGACACCGAATCCCCGGGCTTAGAAGACAAGATACCTACTAAGGCTATTGCCGGAATAACGGCGACATCCTGCATGAGTAACGTGCCGAAAGCCGCACGTCCATGGGGCCTGTTGAATTCTCTGTGCTCCCCGAGCCACTGCACGACAAATGCCGTACTTGAAAGAGCAAGCGAAAATCCGATTAGCATTGACGCGGGAGAGTCCATCCCCAGCAACACGAAGCAGAACACCGCAATGACGAGTGAAGTGATGACGATCTGGGTTATACCAAGCCCGAAGAGAAATCTCCGCATGGTCCACAGACGCTGCGGACGAAGTTCGAGACCGATGAGAAACATCAACAAAACGATTCCAAACTCAGCAAAGTGCAGAACTTCCGTTGCATTGCCCACAAGCCCGAACACTCCCGGACCGATCAGCAACCCAACCAGCAGATAGCCAAGCACACTGCTCAATCCGAACTTACGGCAGACAGGAACAACGACAATCGTCGCCAGCAGAAAAATGAAAGCTTCAACCAGAAGGCCCATCTGACCTCCTGCGAAACGGATTCGAATTCTGCTCCCTTAAAATTTCTTTTTGTTTAGCTAACTCATACATTGTTTAACGAGTGCAACTCCTTCGGGACTTTGCCCCCACACCGAAATGTGGGCAAGTAAAAACAGACCGTAAACCGCTTTTTTGGGTTCAGGACGGCATTTGGGGAAAAACTGGTTAAAACGCAGTCCTATACTCTAAATATGTTAATAAATTGAAAGGGTTTCTCAAACGGGAAAAAAGAAAGAGTTTCTCCGCAGTTTGAAATGGGATGGGAGATTCAGAACTTTCTGATTTTCCAAGATACGGAGTTATGAGAGAAAAAAAACGGAAAAGCCATATCGGCTTTACCCATAGTAGTCGATAAAGTTTCTGAGAAGATCCTTCCCGCACTCTGTAAGGATGGACTCGGGGTGGAACTGAACGCCCTCAACGGGAAGCTCTTTGTGCCTTATCCCCATGATTTCACCCTCCTCGGTCCAGGCGGAAATCTCAAAATCGGACGGAAGGGACGCCTCTTCCACCAGAAGCGAATGGTATCTCGTAGCCTCGAAGGGATTCGTGATACCCTTATAGATGGTTTTTCCGTCGTGGATGATCGGGGAGGTTTTTCCGTGCAGAAGCCTCTCAGCCCGAACTATGTTCGCCCCGTACGCATAGCCTACCGCCTGGTGACCCAAGCAGACACCAAGAATGGGTTTTTTTCCAACGTACCTTTTTATTATGTCGACCGAAAGCCCCGCCTCCTTGGGCGTGCAGGGCCCAGGAGAAACTACAATCATGTCGGGGTCAAGATCATCCACGAAACCGAAATCAAGGCAGTCGTTTCTCCTCACCTCTACCTGCTGGCCAAGTTCCCCCAAGTAGTGGACCAGATTGTAGGTAAAGGAATCGTAATTATCGATCATTAGAATCATTTTCTGTTTGCTCCCGGTCATCAGAGTCCGTCCTCCGCAAGCTCAACCGACTTCACCAAGGCCTTTACCTTGTTAACTGTTTCCTGGTATTCGGTTTCGGGGTTCGAATCGGCCACTATGCCGGCTCCCGCCTGTATGTAGATTTTACCGTCTTTTATCACGAACGTTCTTATGGTTATGCAGCTGTCCATGTTGCCCGAAAAGCTGAAGTAGCAGACGCAGCCCCCGTATGCCCCTCTCGTTGCCGGCTCGGTCTCCTCGATTATCTCCATCGCCCTTACCTTAGGCGCTCCGGAAAGAGTGCCCGCAGGGAAAGTCGCTTTTATAACGTCAAAAGCGTCTGACCCTTCGGCAAGCAAGGCGGTAACGTTTGAAACTATATGCATCACGTGGGAATATCTCTCCACGATCATGAACTCGTCGACCTTGACCGAACCCATGTCGGAAACCCTTCCCAGATCGTTTCTCGCAAGGTCAACCAGCATTATGTGCTCGGCCCTCTCCTTGGGATCAGCTATGAGTTCGGCCGCAAGGCTCTCGTCCTCGGAAACGGTTTTCCCTCTGGGCCTAGTTCCGGCTATCGGGCGGCTTGCGATTCTTTTTCCCTCGACCCTCACCATTACCTCGGGAGAGGACCCGGTGAGTATCTCATCACCCATCCTCAGGAAAAACATGTACGGGGAAGGGTTTAGTATCCTAAGCGCCCTGTAGAGATCGAAGGGGTCGACCCTGAGGTCCGTTTTCCATCTCTGGGATATCACCGCCTGTATTATGTCTCCCGATTTTATGTATTCCTTTGTTCTGAGAACCGCGTCTTTGAAGTGTGCGGGTTCGAAATTGGACTCAAGTGAGAATTCTTCCTCGCCGATATCCTGAGAAATACCGTTGGCAAACCTTTCGCTAAGCGAACTTTTAAGCTTGTCTTTAAGCTCGGCTATTTTCGCAAGGGACTTTTCATACTCCTCCCTCGCATTTTTAACGTCGGGAACATAGGCGTTTGAAATGATCTTTATCTTGCTCGTAACGTTATCAAACGCCAGAACGGTATCCATTACCATATAAATGGAGTCCCAGAGCTTGAGTTCGTCAGGAGAGGTATCGGGAATATCCTCTATAAACCTGACCATGTCGTAACCGAAATAACCGACCGCTCCCCCGTGAAATCTCGGAAGCTTCTCCGAGAAAACCGGCCTGTAACACGAAAGCAGGTCGCGCAATGCCAGAATCGGGTCGCCCGTGAACGTTTCGGTTCCCTCGTCTGAGCGGATTATCTCGATGTTCCGGCCCTTCGAGCGGAATACCACAGAGGGTTCCGTACCCAGAAAGCTGTAGCGCGCCCACTTGTCTCCACCCTCCACGCTTTCGAAAAGAAAGGAGTAATCGGGCGAGTCTATCTTCCTGAAAACTGAAACCGGAGTGTCGTAATCGGCCAGAACCTCCTCCCAAACGGGCACAAGATTCCCGTGTTCGAGATTCTCGAGGAATTGTTCGTAGGAGGGAGAAATCATGAGAGGAAATGATAAGACTCGAAAAATTAAAGTCAAGAAGGGTGCCTTTTATAAATCCCCGGGGACATTATAATTAAGTGCTTAAAAATAAAGGAGAAAATTAACGTTGATTCCCGATAAAGCTATATTCAGAGAATACGACATAAGGGGCATAGCGGGGGAGAGCATCACCGAAGAGGTAGTCGAGAGAATCGGAAAAGCTTACGGAACCATGATAGCCTCGGGAGGCGGAGTGGAGGTCTCCGTTGGATACGACTGCAGGAAATCCTCCCCGGTATTCCGTGACGCGCTTTGCGAAGGAATAACCTCAACCGGCGTTAATGTGGTCGACATAGGGATGGTAACAACCCCCATGGTTTATTTCTCCACCTTCACCTCGGGCGTTGACGGCGGGGTGATGGTGACCGCCAGCCACAACCCCTCGGAGTACAACGGGCTCAAAATGTGCGTCGGCCAGAATTCCCTTTTCGGCGAAGGCATACAGAAAATAAGAAAATCGGTTGAAGAGGGCAAGTTCAAAACGGGAAGGGGGAGGAAGAAACAGTCGGACATAGTTGATCGCTACCTCGAATTTTTCGAGCAGAATCTTCATATAGCACCGGGGATAAGGGTCGCCGCTGACGGCGGCAACGGAACAGCCGGAGTGGCCTGCCCGCAGATACTCAGGAGATTCGGCTGCGAAGTTCATGAGCTTTACATGGACCCTGACGGGGATTTTCCGAACCACCACCCGGATCCCACGGTCGAGGAAAATCTCTCCGACATAAAGAAAAAGATCGTGGAAGCCGGCCTCGACGTGGGCCTGGCGTTTGACGGGGACGCCGACAGGATAGGAGTTGTCGATGAACGGGGAAACTCAATGAGCGGAGACATGCTGCTCCTTGTCTATTCGCTAGATCTTCTCGAAACGAACCCGGGAGCGACCATAATAGGGGACGTTAAGTGTTCGGGAAGTCTTTTCTCCAAGATACGGGAAGCCGGCGGGAATCCCATCATGTGGAAAACCGGGCACTCGGTAATCAAGGACAAGATGAGAAAGGAGGGCGCCGAACTCGGTGGAGAGATGAGCGGCCACATCTTCTTTAAAAACAGGTTTTTCGGATACGACGACGCCCTTTACGCGGGGCTTCGGTTTCTTGAAATCCTCTCGAAAACAGGAAAGAAGGCTTCGGAACTGCTGATCGGGTTGCCAAAGACCTTTGCGACTCCAGAGATAAGAGTTGACTGTCCAGATGAAATCAAGTTTCAGGTAACAGAGGCGGTAAAGAAAAAACTCGGGGAGCAAAACGAAGTGGTTGACATAGACGGAGTCAGGGTCGAGTACCCGGACGGATGGGGACTTCTGCGCGCGTCCAACACCCAGCCGGCTCTGGTGCTTCGTTTTGAAGCTCAGACGGAACCAAGGCTCGCGGAAATAAGGGAAACCGTAGAGAAAACGCTTAAGGAAACGATCAGCGAGATCGGCTGATCAGGAACATTCCCTTGCGGGGATAAACTTGTAGGAACTGATATCCGTTCCGTCTGGCGCCTTTTTTATCACCCCGACCGTAATGGCCATCTCCTCTCCGAACTCAAGAGAGTCGGGATCATCAGTTTCAACCTGCGCCATGACCCTCACGCCTTCTGGAAAATCGACAAGAGCTAGAACATAAGGCACCGTGAATTCCGGCATGCTTCTCCTCACAACTGTAAAGGAATGCAGAATGCCTGTTGGGCTGAGAAGTTTCTCTTCCACGTCATCTGAAAAACTCACTGGGTCCGCAAGGTACCTCGGGAAGGTCCAGTTGTCGGATTCCTTGCAATAACCCGCAATCAGCCTCACTCTGCCCTCATCATCGGTTGTAAACAAATCCGGTCTGAAAATATCTTCGCTCATGACTCTCTCTCCTTAAACGATCGTTTAGCGTGAAGGGAAATTATATACAACTGAAAACAGTTTTCAATGGAAATTATATACGATTCTACCATCAGAAAAGTAGTCTCGTATCAATTTCACGGTTCGCGGGATTTGCCAACGCAATGTCCTCCCCGTGCAGTCGCGCCATTCCCAGACGCCTTATGTTTATCGCAGCGTTCGTGTCCGCATTGGACGCAAACCCGCAACTCACACATAGGAACCGCGCTTGGGTTTTACGGTTCTCTTTTTCTGCGTGTCCGCAGCGCGAACACATCCGACTCGTGTATGCGGGATTTACTTCCACCAGCCTCCCGCACTTGTACTCAAGATTCCTTCTTATTTCCCCCAAGGCGGTATCAAGCATTGCTCTGTTAAGTCCCGCCTTCTGCTTCACTTTCTTTCCAGGATTCTCTACCGTACCCTTTGCGGAAGCCGTCATGTTCTTCACCTTGAGGTCTTCTACTACTATTGTTCCGCATTTCCCGGCAATCTCCTTTGTGGTCTGATGAACCCAGTTCTTGCGGATATTGGCTATTTTTCTGCTTATTTTCGCAAGTTTCTTCTTTGTGTCCTTCCGTCTGTTAGACCCCTTTATTTGCCTTGCCATTCTTCGCTGATACCGCTTCCGCCTTGCTTCTTTCTTCTTTAAATCAGGCAGGAAATAAAAATGTCCATCCGAGGTGGCAATCTGGCGTGCGTTCATGTCAACTCCGAGAACCTCGCCATCGTCCATTTTTTCTTCCACCTCAACTTCATAGAAGACAAAAGCACGCCACCTGTGCCCGTCATGGCGAAGCACTACCTGTTTCGGTGTACCGTTCTCCCAGGGATGGCCTCCCCTGCGGGTAATCTTTACCCACCCCACACCCTGAATGCGAAGCAACCTGTACTTTCTGTCGTGCTTCTCTATCCTGAACTGTCCGGGACTGGGAAGCGTGAAACCGGGAGCGGTTCTCTTTCTGCTTCTCGGCTTCGGGAATCCCTTTTTGCCAGCCATTGCCTCTTTCATCGCGTCAGCAAAATACTTGAGGGTATGCTTGATTGGGTTGGCGGGAAGTTCAAGCATCCAGTCCGTCTCATGCCTTAATCTGGTGAACTCCACGCCAAGAGAAAAATAACTGGTCTGCGGTCGCTGCCCCTTGCCGTTTCTGAACGCCTGGTAGTCGGCAAGGTTTTTCTCCCTGAAATGGTTCCAGACGTACCGGCAGGCTCCCGCAATCTGGAACATCTTCCTTGCCTTAGCCTTCGTAACAGGCAGAACTACAAACTCTACTGTGCGCATTTCTTTAGTCATTGCAGTATAGTATACCTAATTATGACAGGTTCATATATGATTCCTTTTTCAATTCCCGCACCCCCCCGGCGGAGAAGCCCTTGTACGGGTTTGTAAAAAAACAGGTGAATTTGTAGAATTCCTACGTGGCGGAAAAAATCCCAAGAGCGCTTACCGTTGCCGGGTCCGATTCAGGAGGAGGGGCAGGAATCCAGGCTGACCTTAAGACTTTTACCGCCTTGGGGGTGTACGGTCTTTCCGTGCTCACCTCCGTTACCGCCCAGAACACCCTGGAGGTAAGCGCCATCCACGACCTTCCTGAGCAGTTCGTGGGGCTGCAGTTTGACGCCGTGATGAGCGATATAGGCTGCGACGCCGCCAAGCTCGGAATGCTTTCTAACGAAAAAATCATTGAGACCGTGGTGGAAAAAATAGATCAGTACGGAATTGAAAAACTCGTTGTCGATCCCGTGATGCGTTCAAAAGGCGGAACCGCTCTTTTAAGGGGCTCGACAGAACTTCTAAAAAAAGAGATTCTCCCAAGGGCGCTCATAGTGACTCCGAACATACCCGAGGCAGAGATACTGAGCTCTGTCAGCATAAGCGATATAAGCGACATGAAGACCGCAGCCGAGAAGATTCACTTGCTCGGGGCAAAGACGGTTCTTGTAAAGGGTGGCCATCTTGGGAAAGAACACCCGGCGGTGGATCTTTTTTTCGACGGGGAGGCATTTGAAGAACTGGTCAGCGAGAGAATCGAAACGAAGAACACCCATGGGACCGGCTGCACTTTTTCGGCGGCCGTGTGCGCTTTTCTGGCGAAGGGAATGCCTCTCCCGGTTTCCCTTGAGAAATCGAAAACCTTTGTCACGGAAGCGATAAGAACTTCTCTGGAGATAGGAAGGGGCCACGGGCCTCTTAATCACCTCGGAAAAACCTGAACCGCAAGGTTGACCGATTTTACCTGTCGCGTGTCGTTACAGCTTTCGCGCCTCTCGCCACAGATTTTCTTTGCCCACTGATCGATACCATTTCTCAAATTCCAGACGGTACTCCTTGAAAACCTCAGAAAAATCTGACCGGGGGTCCTGGCTAAACGAGTAAGCCATCCCCTCCTTGAACCAAGGGGGACTGCGCCACTGCTTTAAAACGCCCAGCCGCTCGGCCTGTAAATGATGGATCATCTCATGACGGATGTAATAGTCTTTCCACCCGCGCGGACCTATAACAATGCCGGACGTGCCCACGGTGTTCGCAGCCGTTTTGCTAAACCCAAAAGACTGAAAACAAGCCTGCGAAGCACAGAAAATGACGCGGGGTTTCTTTTCGATGATTCCAACCGACGAGTTTACAAATTCATAAGCTTCCTTATATAATGCAATTGCTTCCTTGTAGCGCAACGCATTGTCAGTGCAAATATCCTCACCGGTACATGAAACTCCATTTAATTCAGGGGCAATAACCCGCACTGGTTTGTAGAGCATCCAGACAGCCGCAGGAATGCATAACAGGCAGATTAGCAGAAAATGTTTCAGCATATGAACCTCACTGGATGAACAATTTCAGCGGGGAAATCAAGTTTTTTTGACTATTGTATATAATTTCCCTATCGAAAGTATCCGTCTGGAGCCCGGCGCGTTTGTCCAGGACGGGGGACGCTCCGAAGGGGATAATGCAGCGAGGCGTAACGCCGGACTTTTTGCGAGGATCAGAACACATGCCCGAAAACCGAACCGACCAAAGACATTCCGAACCCAGAGCACGCGGGATCCGGCTGGCAATTCCGGTGGTGGTGTTCACGGTGCTGGTTATCGCGATTCTGACATTGGCAGGTATTGGCGCACGTTACTGGACCCGCGGGGATTTCAATGTTATTCACGCCCTGTTGATTCTGTTCCTTTCGATTAATCTGGTGATCTGCTACTGGGAAGTGTGCCTGTTTCTCAGACGCGACTATATCGAGCGGCGCACCGAATATTGGCGCAAGCGCTGGCGGGAAACGGGCCGAAAACCGGCCACCGAGTTTCTTGCCACAAAGGTTCCGTTGACGAGGGTGTTGTCGCCGACGGTATGGGCTGATGTCTGGGCGACGTATTCACAATTCGACGGTTCCTACGCAGACCGGCGCACATACGGTTACAATGTGGATATTGCCAACGGCTTCGTGACCCCAGTCCCGACATTGATTCTCTACGCCGCCTTCACCTTCGATATTTTGTCCGCCCCCGTCGCGGGCATCGTCGGAGTGATACTGTTCTGGCAGCTGACGTACATGACCTCAGTTTATTGGGTCAGTTTCTTCTCGGCCAATCGGCAAACCCGGATCAGCCGAGGGGATATGTACATCTACATCTGGGGGATGAATTCTCCATGGGTGCTTTTCGCGCTACTGGGACTCTACGTCTCCATTCGTCTGATCGTGAACGGCAACTACAGCGTTCTGGGTTATTGATAACGCTTCCCAGGGTTCGGCCCCGATCAGGCCGACTGCCCGCCGGGGCGTTGCAAGGACTTCTCTGGCGGGCACCATATAGATAAATACGGTCCAATGTGGATTAACCCGCTGGAATCGATTATACTAGCAATTTTCCGACCAGCCATCTTTCGAAAAAAAGGGAACTGAACATGTCTAAAATCATGGATGGCAAAAAGGTCTCTGAAGACACTAAAAAAGAGATCATCCGAAGGACCGAGGAACTTAAAGACCGCACGGGAGTAGTACCCGGTCTTGCTTCCATTCTGATCGGCAATGATCCCGCATCCGAAATATACGTGAGGAACAAGAGAAGGGCGTGCGGAAGATGTGGAATGCTTTCAGAGGAATATAATCTTCCGGAGGAAGCCTCAGAAGAGGAGCTTCTTTCGCTGATCGAGTACCTCAACCTGAATGAAAAGGTCCACGGCATACTGGTACAGCTCCCCCTTCCACTTCATATGAACCCGACAAAAGTGATAAGAAAAGTGTCCCCAGACAAAGATGTCGACGGGTTTCATCCCGAGAACGCCGGGAAACTGTTCCATGAAGAGCCTGGCCTCATCTCCTGCACCCCGTACGGAATAGAAAAACTTCTCGATTACTATGGCGTAGAGATATTCGGCAAGCACGTAGTAGTAGTGGGAAAAAGCAACATAGTTGGAAAACCCGTGGCGGCAGTAATGCTCAACAGGGAAGCCACCGTCACCATAGCCCATATCGAAACTCAAAACCTAGCAGCCATAACCACCATGGCGGACATACTGATAGTGGCAATAGGGGATCCGCAGTTCATAAAAAAAGAGATGATAAAGGACGGAGCCGTAATAGTCGATGTCGGAATCAACAGGAATGAGAAGGGAAAAATCGTCGGCGACGTTGACTTTAAGGACGTAAAGGGAAAGGCCTCTTACATAACTCCCGTTCCCGGCGGGGTGGGTCCGATGACCGTAACCATGCTTCTTTGGAACACGCTTGAGGCGGCGGAGACATTCGCATTCGCGCGGGGCAAGTAGCTTCAAACCGGGGTCAGAGAAACACCTCGGGGCCGTAGGTTTTCGAAATCGTCTGCGAATTCCCGAGCCCGGAACATATATCCCTTACCGCCATGTCCTTAACGGGATGCCAGGCGGCCGGTTCTATCTCGAGCAGGGGCTCCAGGACAAACCTTCTTTCGTGCGCCCTCGGGTGAGGAATCACCAGGGAATCCGTGCTTATTACGAGATCTCCGTAGAAGATTATGTCGAGGTCGATCACCCTGGGTCCCCATCTCTTCGTTTTTTTCCTCCCGATCTCCTTTTCGACTGCCTTGAGGTAATCAAGAAGCTCAAAAGGGGAAAGTTCCGTTTCCACCTTAACAACGGCGTTTGTGAATTTCGGCTGATCCTGCGGTCCCACGGGATCTGATTCGTAAAGGGAGGACACCGCCACCACGCGCGCGCGCTTTTCAATGCTCCTCAGCGCGCGGGTGAAATTTTCGCGCACGGGGCCGAGGTTGGCTCCGATACCTATGAAAACGACGTTCGGTGAAGCTTCGGGTTCACTCAATGGAATACTCCCCCGGTTAATATATAATGGAAAAATATATGGCACTTTTAACTGAAAAAGAAATTTCTTCCGCGCTCGAGATCCTTCAGGGTTGGCAGAGGAGAGGAGAAGAGATAGAAAAGACGTTTGTTCTCAGGAACTTCGTCGATTCCATGGGCTTTGTGAACAAGGTCGCGCTTCTTTCCGAAAGAGCAGACCACCACCCCGACATTCTCATACGGTGGAACAAGGTCTCCATCACCCTTTCAACCCATAGCGAGGGTGGAATCACGGAAAAAGACCTGAGTCTGGCAGGGGAAATAGAAAAGGCGCTCTGAAGCGAGTCCCGCACGCCGTCTGGAGAAAGCTATTCTACATCCCTTATTTCGTAATCGTCCTCTTCGAGGGTAATGGTATCCCCTCCGGGTCCGTCCACGCGGGGACCGGTTTTTCTGTCCTTGCCCGGAAACAGTTTCCTAAAAACCGAGACTCCTGCTCCAAGCACACCCAGCGCAACCAGAGCCAGAACGCCAAAAAACGCGAAAAAGCAGACGGCAACGACTACGAAAAGCGCGATGAAGGGAAGAGAGAAAAAAGGAACCCTTCCCCTGCGAATGTAGATTTTCCCAGCCATTAAGACACCTTATTCAATATTATTACCGACCGCAGCACCTTTTGTATTTCTTGCCGCTGCCACAGGGGCACGGGCTGTTCCGACCGACTTTTTTCTGCGTTCTCCTGACCGGGGTCTTAGCCTTTTCTTCCGACCCTTCTCCCCGCCCAAGCACCATCTTCTTTTCCTCAAGCTCCCTCTTTCTCTCAAGTTCCTCGATCTGCTCTTCGCTCGCGGGCTGTATCCTGAAAAGGTTCGAGCAGACGTCCATCCTGAACTTGTCCATCATAAGAGTGAACATGTCAAAGCCCTCTTTGGTGTATTCCCGAAGGGGGTCCTTCTGGGCGTATCCCCTCAGTCCCACTCCTTCCCTGAGGTGATCCATGTTAAGAAGATGATCCTTCCAGAGGTAATCGATGTGCTGAAGCATGACGTAACGCTCGACCTGCGAGAGCTGCTCAGAACCTATCTTCTCCTCTTTTTCCTGGTATGCGGTGATCAGCTTTCCGACAACTTCTTCGGTTATAACCTCCCCATCCGCCTTGGCTGGGGCCTCTATGTCGATCTCCGTCCCGAAAATCCTCCCGATAACTTCGCTGAGCTCGGAGAAATCAGATTCCGAACTGTCATCCCGCCCCGCCAGATAACTGCCCACGACTTCCCGAACAATGTCTTCTGAAGATGAAAAAAGCATCTCTCTCAAGATCTCGCCGCCCTCGAGGATCTCGCGGCGCTGCCTGTAGACAACGTCCCTTTGCGTGTTGAGAACGTCGTCATACCTCAAAAGATGCTTGCGTATGTCGAAATTCCTTCCCTCGACCTTTTTCTGGGCATTTTCAATCGACTTGCTTATCATCGAGTGCTCAATCGGCTCCCCTTCCTCCCACCCGAGCTTGTCCATGACGCCCGTTATCCTCTCCGAGGCGAAAATCCGCATCAGGTCGTCTTCAAGGGAGACATAGAATCTTGAAGATCCATCATCTCCCTGCCTTCCCGCTCTTCCCCTAAACTGGTTGTCTATCCTCCTCGCCTCGTGTCTTTCGACCGAAAGGATATGAAGTCCGCCGAGTTCCTTAACTTTCTCCTTTTCTGAATCGCAGATCGATTTCGCCTCGAAAAGCGCTTCTTCGTACTGCTTCGGCTCTGCTTCCTCGGGCTGAACCCTGAACTCTTTCCTGAGAATATCCCTTGCAAGAAACTCGGGGTTTCCGCCGAGCAGTATGTCAGTTCCCCTCCCCGCCATGTTGGTCGCTATGGTTATGGACCCTATTCTGCCTGCCTGGGCGACGATCTCGGCCTCCTTTCCATGCTGCTTGGCGTTAAGCACGTTGTGGGAAATGCCCATCTTCTCAAGGTAGCCGCTCAGTTTTTCCGACTGCTCAATCGATGAGGTGCCGACAAGCACCGGCCGGCCGGCGGAATTCATTTCCTTTATCTCCGCGGACGCGGCGTTGAACTTCTCGCGTTCGGTCTTGTAGACGACATCGTTGTAATCCTTCCTTATAAGCGGCTTGTGGGTCGGTATCACGGTGACGTCAAGATCGTATATGTGCTTGAACTCGAACGCTTCCGTGTCGGCGGTACCCGTCATACCCGCAAGCTTTCTGTACATCCTGAAATAGTTCTGGATGGTTATGGTGGCCATCGTCTGGTTCTCGCTTTCGATTTCCACCCCTTCTTTGGCCTCAACCGCCTGGTGAAGCCCGTCGCTCCACCTGCGCCCCGGCATTAGCCTTCCCGTGAACTCGTCAACTATCACCACCTTCCCATCCTGCATCATGTAGTCGACGTCGCGGCTGAAAAGGACGTTGGCGTGAAGTGACTGATTAACGTGGTGGAGAGTCTTTAGGTTGATGGGATCGTAGAGGTTCGAAACATCAAGGGCCCTTTCCACCTTGGAAACCCCATCTTCGGTAAGATCCACCTTCCTTGATTTCTCGTCCACCGTGAAATCGGTCTCCCCCGAGAGCGTCTTCACCACCCTGTCCACCTTGTAGTAAAGATCGGTCGAGTCCTCCGAAGGTCCCGAGATTATGAGCGGGGTTCTCGCCTCGTCTACGAGAATGCTGTCAACCTCGTCCACTATGGCGAAATTATGGCCGCGCTGAACATAGTCTTCAAGAGAAAACTTCATGTTGTCGCGCAGGTAGTCGAAACCGAATTCGTTGTTGGTGCCGTAGGTAATATCCGCCTGGTAGGAGTCCTGCCTGGACGAAGGCTCAAGGCAGGTTTTGAAGGAATTTATGATGTCGAGGTTTTTTTCGGGAAGAATGTCGCTTGCCAGGTACTCGTTCGGCCACGCGGTCAGGTTTTTCTCCACGGACTCTTCGGCCCGCTTCGGATCCTCCCAGGCAAGCACATAGGAGGCGTCGTGATTTATAACCCCCACTTTCATGTCCAGAACCATAAAAATAGGCGACATCCAAGTGGCATCCCTGGCGGCCAGGTAATCGTTTACGGTGATCAGATGGGAACCGAGCCCTGTGAGGGCGTTTAGGTAAAGGGGCAGGACGGCAACCAGCGTTTTTCCTTCCCCGGTTCTCATCTCGGCTATTCTGCCCTTGTGAAGAACTATCCCCCCTACCATCTGCACGTCGAAATGCCTCATGGCTATCGTTCTTCTCGAGGCTTCCCTCACTGCAGCGAACGCCTCGGGCAGGATCTCCTCGAGAACCCGCTCCATCTCAGCGAAGTACTTCTCGTCGGCCGGGTTTCCGTTTGTGCCGAGGCGGGAATCTATCAGTTCCCGGAACTGCGCGGTCTTTGCGCGAAGATCCGCGGTAGGAACCTTAACCAGTGTTTCTTCAAGGGCGTTTATCTGCTCCGCCAGAACGCCGAGCCTTTTTACCTCTCTTTCGTTCTGCGAGCCGACTATTTTTTTCAGGACGTAAGAAATCATGCGCCGAAGCGTTCTCCTTTGCTAGCGGTTCCCGGAACACGCGGGAACAGCTCTCCTAAAACAGTCTAATAATCCGTGGGAAATAGACAAGGAATTTCTGGCTTCAGGCGTCAAGCTTCACGCTTACAACCCTCGAAGCGGCGGTGCCGTCTGTGGTTATTCCTATAAGCGCGTCAGCCTCGTGCATGGTCTTTCTGTTGTGCGTGATGACGGCCACCTGGGAGTGGACCGATATCTCGCTCAGGATCTTGTTGAACCTCACCGTGTTCACTTCGTCAAGCGCGGCGTCTATTTCATCCAGGAACACAAAGGGAACGGGCTTTACCAGGCATGCGGAGATTATGACCGCTATGGCCGAAAGCGCCTTTTCCCCTCCCGAGAGCAGGTTTATCGGCTGGAAGCGCTTTCCTCCGGGCCTGATCATGACCTCCACTCCGGTTTCAAGCAGGTTCCTAGGATCTGTAAGCTCAAGACGGGCCTCTCCGTTTTCGAAAAGCTTGCAGAAGGTTTCGCTGAATTTGCCGTTTACGGTCTCAAACGCCTCCCTGAACCTTGAAATCGACTCCCTGTCGAGTTTCCTTATGGCGCCCTCCAGGTAATCAAGCGCCCGGGCAAGGTCGTCGGTCTGGCGCTGGAGAAACCCGTTTCTCTCCTCAAGCTGCTCGTATTCCTCGGGCGCAAGCAGGTTCACGGGACCGAAATTCTCTATGCGCCTCCGGAGCGTCTTAAGCTCCCTTTCCGCATCGGGTATCGAAACATGGGATAGATTCGGGCTTTGCGAGGCATCGGGGGGACCGTCGCCGAATACCTCCGCGTACCGTTCGCTCAGATACTCAAACTCGTCCTCCGCGCGCTCAAGCTTCGCCTGGGCAGAGGCAAGCTGCTCTCTTCGCGAGGAAAGTTCTCGTGACGCGGCCTCGAACTCCTCTTCGCTTCTGCGGAGCTCCTCCGCGTAGCGCGACACCCTTTCCCTGAGTTCCCCGAAGGACTCCTCTCTTAAACCCAGATCACGGCAGATCTTCTCAAACTCCTCTTCCGCCTGGCGTCCCGACAGAACAAGCGCTTCGCCCTCCTGTTTTTTAAGCTCCCCATCCTTCGTTCTAAGCGAAAGCTTCTCGTTTATAACCGCCTTTATTCTCTCGGCTTCCGATATCTCGTGCTCAAGGGCCTTTTCCCTCTCAAGAACCCCCGCATTCTCTATCCTGAGCTTCGTTATCTTCTCCTGAAGCGCTTTTTCCTCCTCTGCAAACCCGAGAGCCCTCTTTTCGATTTCTCCGTATTTTGACTCAAGCGCGCTTCTCTGGCCGTCAAGCTGCCCTATAAGCGACTCCATCTCCTCGACAGTGCGGTTTTTGCTCCCGAGCTTGCCCTCAAGCTCGTCGCGCTGCGCCTCGAGGTTCCCGATTCTCGTTCCCAGCTCTTCTACCCTGGTCTCCGCGTTCGAGCGGTCCTTTGCGTTTTCAACCGAGCTTATCTCGCAGCGCCGAAGAAGTTCCTCGACCTGCGCCCTGCGGCCCTCAAGCGCGTCCATCTCCTCTTTAAGCGTCCTGCAGGCGGTCTCCAGTTTCTCTATGTCGGTCAAAAGGGTCTGTGTCTGCTCCTCAAGCTCCTCGATTTCCCTTTTTCTCTCAAACACCCCTGCCAGGGATTTTCCGCCCGTCACGGCCCCGTGGGAATCGACGTAGTCTCCCTCGAGGGTGGCGAAGCACGCGCCGTTTCCCGTCCGGCTCTTAAGCCTGATGGCTTCCCGCAGATCGGAAGTGACGTAAACTTCCTGCAGCATCGAGTCAACAAGGCTCTTCTCTATCACTTTCACGTCAAGGAGGCTGTTAAGGGAAGTGGCATCCGGCTCGCCGTGTCCGTTGGCGCTGCCGTTTCCGCTGCCTGAACCGTTTGCTGCGAACCGGTCGGTTGCCGGTATGAAGGTTCCCCTTCCCGCGTCAAACTCCCTTAGAAGCTCAACCGCGGCGACCGCCTCCGTGCTCCCTTCGACCACTATCCAGTTGAGTTTCTCCCCGAAGGCCGCCTCGACGGCTCTTTCGTAATTTCTCGGGACGGAAACGAAATCGGAAACGACCCCCAGCACGCCCCTCTGCTTGCGCTCGAGCACGAACTTGCGCGTAGCGTCAGGAAGCCATTCGTAGTTGCTCTGTATTCTGTTAAGGGCTTCCACCCTGGAGACGCAGTCTTTTTTCCTGCCTTCAAGACCCCTAAGTTCGCCGAGTTTCTTCTCGTGCTCGACCCTAAGGTCGTAAAGACGCGAATCGATCTCTTCTTTTTCCTTGGCGGCCGAGGTGAATTCGTCTTTTATTTCCCCTTCCCGGCGGCGAAGCGAAGCAAGCCTTCTTTCGCACTCGAGTTTCTCAAGCCCCAAGGCGGAAGCCTCCCCCTCGAGTGTCTCTTTTTTCTCCTCAAGCTCCTCAAGTTCCTTTGAGAAAGCTCCTATCGTGCTTCCAAGCGAGCTTCTCCTGGTCATCACGTCAGAGACCAGGTCCGCCGTTTCCTCAAGCTCCTTTTTGCTCTGTTCCCATTCGCTTTTCAGGGTCACAAGGTTCTGTTCCTCGCGCAAAATCTCCTCGGAAGCCGAAAGGCGGGTGTTTTTAAGCTCCTCTGACTGGCGCCCGGCGCGGCTGCTTTTCTCCTCCATCTCCGAAACTTCGCGCCCGAGGCTCTCTATCTCGGCCTCGATGTCCCTTACGTAGCTCGAAATCCCCGCGATCTCCCGCTCGATCGAGGTCCTGCGGTACTCGTTTTCCCGTTTCTGCGCCCGAAGCTCGTAGATCTCCTTCTCAAGGGAACCCAGATCCTGGCCTGAAACGGAGTTTTTCTCCCTCGCCTCTTGAAGCAGTCCGCGCTTTTGCTCCAGCTCGGCATCGGCTGAGGTGACGAACTGCTCCGCCTTGAGCTTTTTTTCAAGAAGCGATTCTTTGCGCTGCTGCGAACTTGCGAGCTTGGCCGAGAGAATATCGAATTCAAGCGAACGGGCCCGCCCGGTAAGCTCCTCGTACTGTCTGGCGCGGTTTGCCTGAAGCGCCACGGCCTCGATACGGTCCGAAACCTCGCGCTTCATGTCAAGAACGCGAGAGAGGTTCTCCCTGGTCGACTCTATCCTGCTTCTGGTTTCCTTTCTTCTGAGCTTGTACTTCTCGATCCCCGCGACTTCCTCTATGAACTTTCTTTTCTCTTCGGGCTTCGACATTATGAAGGATTCGACCTGGCCCTGCTCAACGATCGAATAGGCCCTCGCACCCACTCCGGTGTCAAGAAGCATCTCGGTTATGTCCTTGAGACGGCACTTCACCCCGTTTATGCTGTATTCGCTTTCTCCCGAGCGGTAAAGTTTCCTCCGGATTCTGACTTCCTCGAAACCGAAACCCTCGACCTCCTCGAGAACCAGGGACACGTCGGCCATGCCCAGGGGTTTTAGCTCGGCGCTTCCGTTTGAGATAACGTCTTCCATGCCCCCCGCGCGCAGCTGTCTCGGGTTATGTTCGCCGATTACCCACCTGACGGCGTCGAGAATGTTGGATTTCCCGCAGCCGTTGGGACCGACTATGGCGGTTATACCCTCGGAGAGGTCTATCCTCGTCTTCAGGTAAAAAGATTTAAAACCTGCTATTTCAAGCGCTTTAATTCTCATGGGAGAACCGCGTCCCGGCCTCGTTGCGTTCACGCGCGCCGCCGCGCGTTTTACGCAAAATCCTCACCGTAGCCGGGAAAGTTAAAGCTCCCGTATGCATATATAGAAGCCCTGAAGGGGCCAGAATCCTGAAGAAAGCTGCCGGTGATGATGCCTCCGGCAGTAGGTGAAAAAGATTCCTTATCAATCAAGGCCTTCCGGTCAATGTAGATTATACCACAATATCTTGAGGATTTCCAACTTCCCGGCCGGGAAATCATCCTCCCTGTGAAAGAAGGTTCTTGTTGGGTGAGATCTTGGAGCTTTCTCTCAGGTCCTCAAGCAGGCGTTCGATCACGAGAACTTTTCGCGCCGAGACCTCCTGGCGCCTCAGAGAATCCCGCTCGACTCCGAAGTACCCGCTGTCGGCGGGCTTTGTCTTCGCAAGCGACACTATGTAGAAAATCTCCCCCGACTTGTAAACACGATTGGGGGTAGGCCGGTTGCTTCTCAGCCCGAAGACGTCTGAGATGAAATCCCCTGATTCGACGTCAAGAGGGTCCTGGGACCTTGAGAAAAAACCGGTGCTCTCCACCGAAAGACCCATGGACTTGGCCGCCGCCGTGAAACCTTTGCCCGAGGCCGTTATTTTCTCGAGATTCTCTCCGGCGGATTCCCTGGCCCGCTCAACGGCTTTCTCCTTTTTGAGGGCCTCGATAATCTCCCCGCGCACGGACTCAATTCCCGCCCGCCTTGAGGATTGAACCCCGGTTACCTCGAAAAACCAGGTGAAATCCCTAAGCACCACGCTTGAGAGCCTTTTTTTCTTTACCGAAAAGGCCTCCCTTCTTATGGCGCCGGGAATGTCTCCGCCCGCGCCTCCGAGCGTAAACTCAGCGGTTTCCCGCACCTCAAGCGAGCTTTTTTCGGAAAGAAGGTCTGAGAAGGAGCGTCTTTTCTGGAGGAACTCCTGAAGGAACCGGTCGTAGAGAAGCTTGGACTTGCCCTCTACAAGCTGCTTTTTTATCTCCCCCTTCACATCGTCAAACGGTTTCGGGGTCCCCTCGGAAAGAAATTCCTCCGGGTAAGTCACGTAGTAGGCCTCGATTTCCTCGTCGGAGACCTGGGCATCCCCAGCGAAATCCCCGGGAGCGAGCTTCACGTAGCGCGCCACGCGTTTCTCGGGCTCCCAGAAAAGATCGGTGTTTCCCCTGTAATACCGGGCGATTTCCCCTTCGCTCGGTTTTTGGCCCTCAAGGTAGTCCCGGGCCGCGAACACGACGTAGTGAAGGTCGATTTTGTCCTCGCGCGTCCTGTAGACGCTTAAAAGCTCCTCGTCGCTTGCCGTTACGGAACTGTCAAGGACCGAAACGAGCTTTGCCACAAGGAGATCCTCCCGGTAGGAGTCCTCGAAATCCTTCACGGTGCGGTTAAGTCCCCTTGAAATAAAGTCCCGGTAGCGCTCAAACCCCACAAAAGCGCCGTCCACCTGGAACCCCGGGTCGTTTCTTATCGCGTCTGAAAGTTCCTCCTGGCTTACCCTGATCCCCAGTTCCTCGGCCTTCTGGGCAAGCAGCTTCTTGTTAACCAGGGAGTCGATCACGGAAAAATTCACGTATTCGAAGAGCTCGTCCGAGATCTCCTGGTCGCTACGGCGCAGGCGGTCAAGCATCGAGTCCCTAAGGTTATAGAATTCCGCGAGGGAAACCTTGTCCCCGTTTACCTCGACCGCGGCTCCGCCGCTGGGGCCTCTGCCTCCTATGCTTATTCCTCCCACGTATCCGAAGCCGATAACGAAGGTAAGGGCGAGCAGAAGAAGCAGCGCCTTAGTGAGAAGGCTGTGCTTGTCTTTTATGATATCGAATGCCAACGGGGTTTTTTCCTTGAAAAGACGAACTAAACTCTATATGAGCCGGTACCAACTTTCAAGCGGCCGCAGGGAGCCTCGCGGTCCCCGGCTTGACACGGATAAGGGGCTTAAATAGCTTACAGGTGAAATATCCGGGGGCACGGAGAAACTCAGATGATAACGGCACTTGGCGGCGGAAGCGGAGCCGCAAAATTCCTTAAGGGACTCACGGGGATAATTCCCCCGTCGGAACTCACCGTAATAGTGAACACTGCGGATGACATGGACCTTTACGGAATGAGGGTCTCCCCGGACATAGACACCATAATCTACAGGCTCTCGGGAAGCATAGACGAAAAAAAGGGGTGGGGGCTCCGCGGCGACACGTTCGAGTTCCTGGGCGCCGCCGCGAGGTTCGGTTTTCCGACGTGGTTCGGTCTCGGGGACAGGGATCTTGCCACTCACCTGTTCAGAAAAGCCGTCATCGACGCGGGGGGAACCCTAAGCGAATCCACTTCGAAGATAGCGCAGCGCTTCGGCCTCGGGGAAATACGCATACTGCCCATGAGCGACGACAGGGTCGAGACATGGATAGAGACGGACGAGGGCGAGATGCATTTCCAGGAATACTACATAAAGCACGCAATGCGCCCCGAGGTGCGCGGAGTCAAGATAAAAGGGGCGCGCGAGGCTTCCGCAGCCCCGCTGGTTCTTGATTCGATAGACGGCGCCGACTTGGTGATCATATGCCCGAGCAACCCCATAATCAGCATAGGGCCCATACTCGAAATAAGGGAAGTGCGGGAAAGGCTCGTCGGCGCGCCGGGACTCAAGATCGCCGTGAGCCCCCTTATGCGCGGAAAACCCCTTAAGGGTCCGGCGGACAAGCTCATGAGAGGGCTTGGGATGGAAGCCTCCTCGACCCAGGTGGCCAAGCTTTACGCCGATTTTCTTAACGTGCTCGTAATCGACCGCTCGGATGCTGGAGAGGCGGCAGCCATAGAAGCCCTGGGAGTAAGCGTTTTCGTCACGGACACTCTAATCCCCGACGAGCAAAGCTCGATACGCCTTTCGCAGGACATCCTTGATTTTACAGAATCTCTGGGGCGGAGGCACGCTTCGCCCTAGCCAAGGCGATCAGGAACCCTCTTCTTCCTTTTTCTTCGGCTCGTAGGGTACGATGCTGTAGAAAAAGAACTGAGGTAAGCCCTTTACTTCTTGTGAATCGCAGCTCGTCCGGAGCTTTACGATATGGTTCATAACCACCGTGCCTATGGCGTAAACCGTTGTTTCCCCCTCAACTCCGAACTCAACCGCGGTATAATCCTCGTTGTCTTTCTCGAATTCCCACCTTATATCGTAAATGCCGAGTTTTTCTATCTCTTTCCTCAAGAAATAGTCGGAAACCTGCGAAGTCTGGGAAAAACACGACCTTCCCCTGTAGCAGTCAAGAAATATCTCACCGCGAAGGTGAGAGGAAACTACATCCCCGAGATTTCCGCCGTTCACCCTCCCGTAATATATCCCCTCGGGAAGCATGACCAAGTTGGCGGCGAAGCGGTGGCCGCCAACATGGCTGGTTCTCCACGCGGAAATCCCCTCTTTTTTTAGAAGCTCCCTGTATACTTCGGCCCCTGCGACCGCACAGCATCCGTCGTGGGCTCCGTGGGTGCAGACCAGAACAAGCCTTTCTTCGCAAGAAAATTTCTCTATCTCCCCGGTGCTGACAAGCTCCGCAAGATCTATCGAGAGAAGATCCTCGTAGCGCTCTAATTCGAATCTGTAGAGTTTCGGGGAAACCTCAGAAGAATGGGCGTAGTAAAAAGCGAAGTTGCCCTTGCTTGGACCCGGCCCCCCTATCAGCTGAATCCTGGATTCCTCAAAAGACGAGAGAAATCCTTCTAGATGGGTCTTTACCTCCTCCGGCAGCGCACTTTGCGGAAAAGCGTCTCTTTTCCATACCCCGGAGTACTCAAGCAGAAACCAGTTCTTTATCTCAAGAGCGGTTCCGTAGAGATGTTCTCCGCTTTGGGAAGACATCTGGGAACATGTAAGCACTTTTTCGTCGGTCATCTCATCCTCCTTGTCTCTGCCCGCCGTTTTTTCCCCTGAGTACCGTCAGGAATTCTCCCTTCGGCACCAGATAGAAGAACTTTCCCCAGTTTTTCATCACACCCGCGTGCCGGGAGGCATCTTTTCCCTCCCCCCAGAAAAGGTCGACGCGCCGGGCCCCTTTTATAGCTCCCCCGCTGTCGTGATTAACGACAAAGCGGGAAACCGGCTTCCATTGCGACGGCTCAACCGAAGAGGGAGTTTCGAAAACCGGACTCTCAAATTCCATGAACGCCAGGGCCCCCTTGGGGAAAAAAGCCTTGTCGGTCGCTATGGTCCTGCCATCGACAACTTCCGTTCCGAAAGAAGTCTCGGGTTTGCCCGGAAGTCCGCGAAAGAAAATGTAACTCGGGTTTTTGTAAAGGATATTCATCCTCTCCGCGTAGGAGAGGGACCTCAGGTGGCTTTCTATTGCCCAAAGGCTCATTTTTTCCTTCGGAATCCACTCGAAGAGAAATTTCCCTATTGCCACGTAATCATGTCCGTTCTGGGCGGCGTAGCCTACAACCCGCTCCTCTCCGTCCGCGAACCTTATTTTACCCGAGCCCTGGATCTGAAGAAAAAATGCGTCGACAGGGTCTACCCACGCGATCTCAAGCCTTTTCCCCCTGAGCCTTCCCCCGGAGTCTATCTCGCTTCGTGAGTAATAGGGAACCAGTTCGGACGTCCTGCCGGGGCCTCCCGGGGCGACCCTGCCGTGAAGGACCTGAAGCTTTCCCCGGGCGATCTTGTCGTCCTCAAGAAAGGAAAATCTCTCGAACCGCTCGACGAACCTGTCTATTCCCAGGCGCACCAGGTCGTCGGGAACCCCGTAGAGCGGCTGGGTGTGCTGAGGTGTCCTGGTTCGGGAAGCGGAAAGCACCGGGGAAAAGTAAGAAGTTATGAAAACCTTGCCCCAGGGCTTTCCCGGAAAACCGTAGAAATCGAAATTTTCCCTTACGTCCTTTATGAAATCATCCTTGGTAACGCCTGCTTCAAGCTTGGCGAGAAGATAGCTGAGTGCAAGTGCGTAGTCCCCAGCGGAGACGGTTTTCTGTCCGAAAACAAGCTGGGAGTCCCTTTTCTGCGAAAGTTTCTCGACGCTTGCGCCGATGGATTCCCTTAGTCCCTCGGGGAAAAGGTCGTCGTCCATCTCGGGGAACGCGGGAACTGCCCGCATGGACTCGGGACCCGGAATCTCCGGGGGTCTCTCGCAGGAAAGGTAGAGAAAGAGCAGGAAAACGGCTGAAAGGACAGCTGCGGTTCTCTGGTTCATCTAAACCTGTTGGTTCTCCAAAGGAAAAATATACGACGCGAAACGCCCGCTAATCAGAATAAATTTATACCCTGTTACATGCGGCTTGCGCAAAAATCCTGCGTCTCCGGTCTTCGCCGGGACGGATATTTTTCTGAAAAGACAGGGTAAAATAGAAATTCCGGGACAACTCGGCCGAAGCGGCCCGCGGTTCTTTGCAGTTAAGAAACGGAAAAATGAAGCGGAAATTCCTTGGCATAGACATAGGGGGAACCAACATCAGGGGAAAGATCCTCTCCGAGGAGGGAAGCACGCTCGCCGAGAGAAAAACCCGCTCGGACGCCCACATGGGCATCTCCCGGCTCATGGAGAACCTCGTCAGCTTCATAGAAGGATTCGCCGGGGAGGGAGTATCTGGAATCGGGATAGGAATACCGGGAACCGTTGACCACGCAAGCGGCACTCTCGTCCAAGCCCCGAACATAGCCAACACCAGGAATTTTCCGTTTGCAGAAGCCCTTTCGGAAAAAATCGGAGACGCAACACCCGTTTTTATAGAAAACGACGCTTCCTGCGCGGCTCTCGGGGAATACCGGGCAGGGGCGGGCAGAGGTTCAGATTCAATGGTAATGATAACCCTGGGAACCGGATTCGGGGGCGGAATAATCCTCGACAGCAGGCTCTGGACGGGGGAAAGCGGCTTCGCCGGAGAGGTGGGGCACATGACGATTAACCCGTCGGGACCCCTTTGCGCCTGCGGCGCGAGGGGCTGCATTGAAACCTACGTTTCGCAGGTAGCGATAAAGAGAATAGTCCGCGAGCACCCGGAGCTTCGCGAAAGACTCGCCGACACCGAAGAATCCGCACTCCCTGAGCGCCTAGCGGAACTTGCACGCGAAAAAGACCGGGCGGCTCTCTCGGTATGGGACGACTTCGGGGCGAACCTGGGGGTGGGGATATCAATTCTCGTAAACGTTCTCGACATAAAGACGGTGGTAGTGGGCGGGGGGCTCTCGGGGGCTTGGGAACTTTTTATCGGGAAAGCCCTTGAGGAAGCCGAAACAAGGTGTCTTGGGGGAGCAGAGAGGGGACTTCAGGTAAAAAAAGCCGCCCTGGGAGACGATGCGGGGGTAATGGGAGCGTGTTACGTGGCCGAAAGCGGACTCAGGGAGAAATCCTAGGAGGCCCGGGGGCTTTTCGCAAGGCCAAGCAGTTTCTGCGAAGAACCGCAAATTCTTATCCTGAGCCACGGACCCTTCGTTTCATCCGCTTTGAACCTGTTATCCATTCTTAAACCGCCCACCCAGATTATTCCGTCGCGGGTTTCGAAAACCGGCACTTTTTTTCTAAGAAATCTCGGTATTTTCTCGTCAATGAAAAAATCCTTGAGCTTCTTGGCCCCCTTCATTCCGAGCGGAACGAACCTGTCTCCCTCGGAAAAGCTCCTGAGCGTTACGGGAAAACCGACTTTCTCGGGCGCGAAGTAACCGACGTCCGCCGCGCCCCAGAGGGAGGAATCATCCGTGACCTCGACCGTGACCTCAAGATCCCGGGATACCTTGTGGGTTCCGTGGCTTTTTATCTCGGTCGGCACGAACTCGCGGAATTTCTCCTCACGCACGAAAAAGAAAACCCCGTGCCCTGCGTGAAAAACGACTCCGCCGGGGAGGTTCACCTCCGCAGATGGCTCCCCGGAGCGCAATACCTCGTCAATCGAGAAAAGATGCTTGGCGGAAACCGAGTTCAGGTCTCCTTTTACGGCCAGAATCGATTTTCTCATTACCGAGAACCTGATCGCCGGGGGCTCACGAAGAAGTTTTTCCGTGTCTCCGAGCACGCCTCCCGCAACAACACGGGCAATTTTCCTGAATCTTTTCTCGGCTTCAGCCGAAATGAAATCCGCCTCCGCGGCACATACCGCCGCCACCCGGGAGAGAACCTGCTCGACCGACGGATTATAGCTCTCAAGCAGGGGGATAAGTTCATTTCTTACCCTGTTTCTCAGGAATTCGTCCGAACTGTTGGTCGAATCCTCCCTCCAGGACTCTCCTTTTGACCGGAGGTACTCGATGGCTTCATGCTTTGTGACGTTTATTAGCGGACGTATTATGTTGCCGCTCAAGGGTCTTATCCCGGCAAGCCCCTGGGAACCGCTTCCTCTTATGAGCCTCATTATGACCGTCTCCGCCTGGTCGTTGAGCGTGTGCGCCGTGGCTATTCTCTGGGCGGAATGTTTGGCGAGAACATCGTTGAAAAAGCCGTAGCGAAGCTCCCTGGCGGCGTCCTCGAGCGAGAGTCCGCGTTTTTTTCTGAAGCCTTCGGTGTCTACCCGCGCGCACTCAAACGGAAATCCGAGGCGCCGGGCCGTTTTCCTGACGAACTCGGCGTCCCCATCCGACTCGGCGCCCCTTAACCCGTGATTGACGTGGGAAACGATCACATCCGTGTCAGGATAAAACTCCCGCAGGTCCCGAAGAGCAAAGAGAAGCGCCATTGAGTCCGACCCCCCGGATACTCCCGCGACGATCACGTCTCCGGGAGCAATCATCCCGAAAGAATCAACCGTTTTTCTTATCTTGCCCAGAAACATCGGAGTTGCTTTGAGAGATCCCGGCGGAAACTATAAGCCGAAACGCGTCTTCTACGGAAATATCCAGCTCCTGCAGGTCTTCTTCCGGAACCATAATGTAAATGCCGCTTGTCGGATTCGGCGTCGTGGGGACAAACAGGCTGACAAGCTTATGGTCCGTCGCGTTATGGTTCCTCCCGGCCTCCGTAACCCCCGTTACGAAAGCTATGGCATGAATCCCTTTTCTCGGGTACTCGACCAGCACCACCCTGCTCATGCTCTGCATCTGAGAGGTGAAAAAAAGCGTCTGCACGACCTGCTTCACGCTCACGTAGAAAGCTCTGGCAAGCGGAATCTTCGAGATAATAGACTCGCCGAACAGGAGCACCCTCCTGCCAACGAAGTTCCTGGTAATGGCCCCGAGGAAAATGATCAGCAGCAGTGTGGCCAAGATCCCTATGACGAAAGAGATTCCCTGAAACACGTAAGGCGGAACGTCTATGAAATGGCGGAGTATCCCGGCGGGGCCGGTGCTGAAAAAGAAAAGCATCCACTTTATCAGCTTGTAAAGGACGAAAATGGTCACCCCGAAAGGAACGATAATCAGGATGCCGGCAATAAAGCTCTGCTTGAAAAAAGAAGATTGGGGCGCTTTTGAGTCCGGTATTTTAATCCCCCCGTTTCTGGTCAATCTTTTTCCTGAGAAACCTGCTCGGCTTGAAAACGACCGTGAGGCGGGACGGGATGTCTACTTCCTCTCCAGTGGAAGGATTTCTTCCTATACGGGACTTCCTTCTCGTGACCCTGAAGGTTCCGAACCCCGGGAGCTTCACCTCTTCGCCGGCTATAAGCTTCTCTCTCATCAAGTCGAAAAAAAAGTTTACTATCTCAGCGGATTCCCTTCTCGAAAACCCTATTTCCTCGTACAAAACGCCTGCCAGATCCTTCTTTGTCATGAAAAGCCCCCCTTTTTAAATCGAACGCAATTCGGCCCCTATTGTTTTTTCCAAACTCTTAAGAACATCCTGCTGAACCCTGTTCGCATCCTCGTCGGTAAGGGTCCTTTCCCTGTTTCGAAGAATCAGGGAAAGGGCAACACTCTTTTTTCCTTGCTCAAGGGAATCTCCCTTATAAACGTCAAACACCCAAGCGTTTTCTATTATACCGGAATCCGCCTTTTTTATAACCGAAAGAATTTCCCGTACAGAAACCGCATCATTAACCACAAGCGCTATGTCGCGGCGCAGAGAAGGAAATTTGGGAAGGGGAGAGAATTTTCTCTTGAAACTCGTGTAGACGACCGAGAGAAGAGACAGGTCGAGTTCTAGAACGTACACGCTTTCGCTTATCTCGAGTTTTTCCAGAAGATGGGGATGAAGCTCCCCTACTATCCCCAGAACATTTCCGTCAACCAGCACGGCAGAAGATTTCCCGGGCCAAAGGAATCCGTGATCGGGGGAAACGGACTCAAAATCTATCCTTGAATCCACCGAAAGGACCTCCAGGCTCCTTTCAAGCACGCTTTTTATGTCGAAAAAATCGAATTTCTCCCCGTCCCATATCTCGGGTGCTCTTTTTCCGGTCGCGATCGCCGCGAACTTCTTCACTTCATTTGGCAGCTGTTCCATGTCCTTGGGGTAAAAAACCTTCCCGGACTCGAAAAGTCTTACGTCCTGGTTCTGCCTTGAGAGGTTGAGTCTCACGTTTTTCACCAGGGAGGGAAGAAGGCTCATCCTCATCTCCGAGAGCTCACGCGATATCGGGTTCATAATGCGGATCGACTCCTCAAAGCCGAAGGTCCTTAGAAGTTCGGGAGACTCGAAACTGTAGTTTATAGCCTCAAGAAAACCGTAGGAGACGAAAATGTCCCTGAGTCTTTTCTCCATGACGGTTATCACGTTGGGTTTCCTGGCTACCATGGGAACCTCCGGCAGCACGGAAGGGATGTTATCGTAACCCAGAAGACGGGCGACTTCCTCGACTATATCCACCTCGCGCTCTACGTCCACCCTGAAAGTCGGAACCCGAAGCAAAAGCTCCCCGGCCGAGATGCTTAGAACCTCAAACCCGAGACTCTCGAGAAGTTCCGCTATCTCCTGGGAATCGGTGGATATGCCGACCAGATTGCAGACCTTGTCGATTGAAAGGGAGATTTCCCTTGGGCTCACCGGGTCGGGATACACGTCAATAAGCCCCTTGGCAACTGTTCCTCCGGACAAGCGGCTTACAAGCTCGGCGGCTCGGTCAAGCGCGAACGAAACGTTGTTTATATCGATGCCTCTTTCAAACCTGCTCGAAGATTCGCTCTTGAGGCCGGTTCGCTTGGACGTTTTCCTTATGCCCACTGGAGAAAAGTAAGCGGCTTCAAGCAGAACATTGCTCGTTGTGTCCTCTATTTCGGTGCCGGACCCGCCCATAACCCCGGCAAGCGCGACGGGACGATCCCCGCTGCAGATAACCAGATCCTCGGCGAGCAGTTTTCTTTCGATCTCGTCCAGCGTCTCTATCGTTTCTCCTTTCCTGGCTTTTCTGACGGAGATCCGACCCTTATCAAGCTTGTCGTAATCAAAAGCGTGAAGCGGCTGTCCCTGCTCAAGCAAAACGAAGTTCGTAACGTCAACGACATTGTTAACTGAGCGGATTCCGCAGTACTCAAGCCTCTCCTGAAGCCATACGGGAGAGGGGCCAATTCTAACTCCTTCAATGAGCCGGCAGCAGTATCTGGGGCATGACTCCGTATCCTCAACGTCTACAGCGGCCTTTTCCGAAATGCTCTCCCCCTCCTCTTTTAAGGAAAAAACCGGTTTCTGAAGATTCTCGCCCAGTATTGCCGAGACTTCTCTCGCGATCCCGAAAATACTCATGCAGTCAGGACGGTTAGGGGTAATTCCTACCTCGAAGATAACGCCGTCGTAGCCTATCTGCTCGTTCATGCTGGTTCCCAGCTCGGCCTTGGGGGAAAAAATCATTATCCCGTCTTCGTCGCCCGAGAGGCCCATTTCATCCGCAGAACACAGCATTCCCTCGGAATTCTCTCCACGGATCTTGGAGCGTTTTATCTTGAGGCCTTCCGGAAACTTCGAGGTGGGGGGAAGAACGGTTCCAGCCTTGGCAAAGGCAACCTTATCCCCTTTTTTCATGTTGTCCGCACCGCAGACAACCATGTAGCGGGTTTCCCCGTCCGTAACCTCGCAGACGCTCAGCCTGTCGGCGTTCGGATGCTTTTCAATGCTGCTTATCTGGGCGACGCGGATATCGGCAAGAGCCTTGCCCTTGTCTTCAAGGGCTTCAAGCTCCAGGCCCGCCATGGTGAGCATTTCCCCCAGTTCTTCTGGAGAAACGTCGATTTTGAGGTAGTCGGTAAGCCATCCAAGAGGAAAAATCATAAATTCACCCGGCGAGTTAGGTTACACGGTATAAAAAACTGGTCAACAGTTAACCCGCTGAAAACAAAAGATTATTTAAGAAATTCAAAATAACCCTCAAACAACCGTAACCAAATCCGGGCAACCCCGGAACCGGTCCCGCAAACGGACGGGCGTTTTAACCGGCCCAAGAGAAAAAACGCGGTTCCCGAGACGGGCAAGGAAGCCCGTCCGCACGTAAAACCCCCAGGGGACTTTTTAATTGTTAACAAATTATTAAAATTTCGTTTGAAATTTCTTAATTCACTGATATGAAACACTTTTTCTTGTCGATAGATTGTGAATGAAATTCCCCGAGCTTCGCAGACTGTATCCTAACTCCCTTAAATAATTAGATAATTTCTCAAGCGCGCGGGTTACTCTCACTCATTGCGCCGAGCGCCCTGTGAAATGTTTCACGTGAAACATTCCGCTCCGTTTTTACTTCCCAATACAGAATCTGGAGAAAATTCTGCCCAGAAGATCTTCCGTGGTCACTTCTCCCGTAATCTCGCCGAGCGAATTCATTGAGTTTCGTAATTCTATCGAGAGGATCTCCGGATACTCGTTGCGCTCAAGAAGCTCAAGGAACATGCGCAGCTGGTCGCGGGCCTTTTCCATGGATTTTTTGTGGCGAAGGTTTGTAAGCACCAGCTCCGAGGCGTCTGAGGCACGAGGCGAGCTCGCAAGGGTCTCGAACATGGCCTGCCTGAGCCGCACTATCCCCTCTTTTGCAAGCGCCGAGGTTTCAACCGGCTTTTTTCGCCCAACAATCCGTCGCAGCTTCGGTCTCGAAAGCTTTTCCTCGAGATCGATCTTGTTGATTACGACAAGATGTTTCTTTTTGGCGACGGTTTTTAAGATTTTCCTGTCCAGAGCATCAAGTTCTGTGCTCTGATCCAAAACTACTAGGACGAACTCGGATTCCTCGGCTTTTTTCAACGAAAGCTCCACCCCGAGCCTTTCTATCCTGTCCTCCGTGTCCCTTATGCCGGCCGTATCCGTTATAACCAAGGGAATTCCCCCGACATTTATTCTCTCTTCGATAAAATCCCTCGTGGTTCCCGCTATCGGGCTCACTATAGCCCTTTGAGTCTCAAGCAGGCAGTTAAGTATGCTCGATTTCCCGACATTGGGCTTGCCCAGTATTACCATCGTCACCCCGTCTCTGAACATTCTGCCCGTATCGTAGCTGTCGATGAGCGCAGAAAGTTCTTTTTCCACGGACCCAGACGCTTCCTCGAGGCGTTTTTTCGCAATGGGATCTATGTCTTCCTCGGGAAAATCGAGATTCGCCTCTATTTCCGCCAGAACGTCAAGAATTTGATCCTTAAGTTCGTTAACCTTGGCCGAAAGGGTCCCTTCAAGCTGAGCCTCGGCGTACCTGAGGCTCTGTTCGGTCTGGGCGCTTATAATGTCGGAAACCGCCTCGGCCTGGGCCAAGTCCATTTTCCCGTTAAGAAACGCCCTTTGGGTAAACTCGCCCGGAGCGGCGAGGGCCGCCCCGAGGCCGATGAGAATCTCAAGTATTTTCCGGGGAACCACATGTCCCCCGTGAGAGTGTATCTCGGCTACGTCCTCCCCCGTATAGGTATCGGGGGAACTCATAACAACGCACAGGACTTCATCCACCGTTGCGCCTGTTTCGGGGTCGATTATCCTCCCGAAACAGAGTTTTCTTTCGGAAAAACCCGAGTTTCCCGCGGGAACGAAAATTTTCCTCGCAATCGAGTGGGATCCAGCGCCGCTTATGCGGATTACGGCCACTCCTCCCTCTCCGGGCGGGGTGGAAATGGCGGCTATGGTGCTTTCGCGCTCGGGCACAAGTGACGACATGAAAGAGAATCTACCATATAAAGCCGCATTCGGTCAGAGAAAAAGAGCGAAAAAAACCCTGAATGTTTCACGTGAAACATTCAGGGCAAATGAGGAGGATTTTCAAAAAATTCGTTAAAACTATTTCTCGAGACTCTTAAGCGTGTCCATGGCAATGCTGGTGTGGGCGTAGCAGGAACCGGCAGTCATGACCATGGCGACGTTTATGGCCTCGGCCATCTGCTCTGCGGTTACGCCATCGGTATGCGCATCCTTTACGGTTCCCCTTATACAATAAGGACATTTGGTCGCATGGGCACAGGCAAGACCTATTATGCCCCTTTTCATCTTCTTGCTGAGAGCTCCGTCGGCAAAGATTTTCTTGTGAAGCTCCATGAAGTGGGGAGAAATATCGCCGCTGCATTCCCTGAAACTGGCAATCTCCTTCGCTATGTCCTTTTTGAAGAAATGCCCCTCGGTAAGCGGAATGCCGCTTTCAAGGGTGTCCCAGGCTTCAAAAGCCAGGCTTGAAAACGCAAAAGGGCCCCCCATGTTGAGCCTAAGTCCTACGTATATCGATTCGACTATTTCCTGGTCGCTCGCTCCCTCTTTTTTGCTGGCGCGGACCCTCGACCTTATGCAGTAAGGACAAGCCGTAATATGCGCTACGGCCACCGCAATAAGCTGTTTTTCCTTTGCACTAAGGGCTCCGTCGGCAAACACCGAATCATGATAAGCCATCCAAGAATCGTAAAGATCCGGGTTCAGTTTTCTAAGATGAGCTATATCCCCGCCGATTTGGGCCTTCATTATAGTATCAGACATACCGATTATACCTCTCGTTGGTTGTTAGTTTCCCCCACCTTTAAAAGAACTGTGCTCAGCAAAAGCACAGAAACTTCAAGTCCTCGGAGGTAAGGTAACTGCTTCGGACCGGGAAATCAACAGGTCGGGTGCCAATGGAAACAGGCTTTTCTTGCGGGGCAAGTGCGGGGATTAAAGACCTTCAAGCAAGTGCAGCCATTCTTCTTTGACAATTAGCCGCTTGCCTCCACGCATAGCCTCTTCTATGGGATGCATAGACTTTTTGGTTTTAGCTATAAGTACGGCTCCCTCAAACTGAGAAACCATTAATGTGGCTACTGCGGACGGGTCAATATCCTCGTTAAAAAAACCCTGTTCTATTCCTTTTCTTAAATGTCCCTCAAGCAGGGTTTCGGTTTCCTGGAAATACTTATCCAGAACAAGGCGAAATTTCTCGTTTATGGAACTCTGTTCCAAGGCTAGGTTTCCGAAAAAAGAACCCGGGTAGATGGGCCGCGAGAAAAGATCACGGTGAGAAGAAATTAACCCCTTGTAAGATTCTAGAAGCTGTTCAACAGGATTTAGATCACTCTGGAGAATTTCGGAGAATTGACGGATCTGGCTATCGGCAAGTTTCGTTAGAACTGCCAGTCCCAGCTCTTCTTTGCCTTCGAAATAGTAGTAGAAATTGCTCTTGGAAACGTCCGCTTTCTTTATGAGCATATCTATGGAAGTTCCATCATAACCATAGGTATGGAAAAGTTCGGTGGCGGCCTCCATAATTTTATCTTTGTTGCTCATAGCGCCCAATTAAACTTAGTACTAAGGGTACTAAACCTTTAAAAGAATCCGTTGTCAAGGGCGATATGAGTAAATTTAGAAGTGATTACAATATGATACGAACGGTTGGTCCTTATCGAGCCCTGAAAGTTTTTCGGGCGAAAGACCCTTTGATTGGAGCAGAACCTTGAACTTTCTCCCCATGAATTCAGGCATAAAAAGCGTCTTAGCCGCGAGACGATCCCCCTGGTTCTGGGGTTTGTCGTACGTCTTGAAAATTTCGAGAATCCCCCAGTCAACGAGGAACTGCCCCTGCGTTGTATACTTAACGGTGGGAAGACCCAGGGTGTCCCCGACCCTCATAAGCTCGGAAAAATTAACGTCAGCCGTTATATCCTGCTCCCCAACTCTCGTGTAGGGATCGGAGCTCAGTTCATGGCGGTAAAAGCACCTGAAGGTACCTTTTCGTCTCCCGGGGGAGTAAAGCTCGGGAGCGAGAGATCCGTAGTCAATACATAGAACAAACCCTTTTTGAAGCGCCTTTTCTACCTCAGCAAGCCATTTTCCCGCCAGCAGACAAGCTTCTGCTTCTTCGCCCTGGGCGTATCCTTCCAGATATCGTTTTGAAAAGCCATGAATCCCTTCGGTTTCGGGATCCCGCAGAACTTCCTCGATTTCCCCGTCGCGAAGGGAAAGAAAAACCTCCCGGATCCCCTCCCCGTCCGACATAAGTCTGTGAAAGGGCAGGGAATCGAGAAATTCGTTGGCGATCACCACTCCGCGGAAGCCGGTTTTTCCGATTTCCTGCAGATCGTCTATCCACCGAACCTTCCCGCGGTGCTCCCTGAGCCGTTCCTTGGCCGCAAGGACGGCCCCCGGGCTCGCCTCGATCATCACGTAGTCGGTCCTCGAGTAAAGCTCAGGGTGGTTTTGGTTAATGGCCTCAAGTATGTCAAGGGCAAGCTGACCACCAGAGGCCCCGAACTCCACGACGGTGAAACTCTCCCCCTCCAGCAGAAGCGACGCCTCGGCAAGGAACCGCGAAATAGTCTCCCCGAAAGAGCGGTGAACCGATGGAGCGGTGTAAAAATCGCCTTTTTTTCCGATTCTCGCCTTCCCCGATGAGTAATAGCCGTGCTCCGGGTGAAAAAGGGAGAGTTCGACAAACCTGCGGAAGGAAATCGGGCCGGATTTCCGTATCTCCTCCTTTATGATTTCCAAAAGGGTGCGCATTTTTACTCCTTCGTGGAAAATAACAGTCCGGAGATAAAATTACACAGGTTTTCCATTCTTTAAAAACAAGCTGAAATCTTTCCTGATTGCTTGAAAAGCAAGTCAAAAGAACACATTACGACGGATTAAAAAAGGTTTGGTACTGACCAGTAGCATTTCACATAGGGCTAAAAAAGGCTCTTAGGGGCCGAAAAAAATTATCGAGCAATTTCAGGGAATTAGATCTTTTGAGCCTCCCTAGATCAAAACATTCCACAATCTATCAACAGAAAAAAATTGTTTGATATCAAGCAATTACGAAAATCCTGGGGTTTCTCAAGGCTCCTGACGCGGGAAAACTCTCAGAAGGACACCCGGAGTGGATTTTCGTTAATCACCAACCGGGGAATACACCCTAGGTTACACCCGAAAAACAGGCGTCAATCCGGGTTTTTACGCCGGTTTACTTGCCTGAGAATCTTTTGCCGATGCTGGCAAAGGCGTTGTGGCTGTGAATGCTTTCGTAGTTAAGAACCCTGAGTTCGTAAGAGTCGAAACTGGGGTTGCCGTGGAGTTCCGAAGCTATGTTTCTCACGACATCTTCAACGAAGCACGGCTTGTTGTAGGCGCTCATGGTAACATGGCGCTCATCTTCCCTTTTTAAAAGGGGGTAAAGCGGGGAAGAGGCTCCCCTTTCCGCGATCCCTATTAT
The DNA here is from genome assembly GCA_964291665.2 of Thermodesulfobacteriota bacterium. Taxonomy (GTDB): domain Bacteria; phylum Desulfobacterota_D; class UBA1144; order Nemesobacterales; family Nemesobacteraceae; genus Nemesobacter. The sequence goes on from OZ219814.1 coordinate 868,522, forward strand.
TTCCTCGAGGCATATCTCTATCGGATCGTGTTCCTTCTTTCCTTCGTGCGTGATGGTTATGAAAACCTTGGAACGCTGGTTGTGGGCCCCGTAATCGCTTATCTCCTTGCTGCAGGGACAAAGGGTCTTGACCGGAACCACTACGCTCTGGGTGAGGCGTATGCCCTCCGGGTGCATTTCGCCGTGGTACGTGCATTTGTAGGGCTGTGGAGATATCTTGCCGCTTACCGGAGCATGCCGGTTGAAAAAGTAATCAAACTCTATCTTGACGTCGGAATCTTTAGAACCCTGCCTGTCGCAGAGAGCGATCAGGAAAGAAGCCATACTTCCCAAGGAGAATGCCCCGTTGAAATCAAGTGCAGTCTCAAGCAGTCGGCTCATGTGAATTCCCTTCTGGTCGGGACCCAGGTTAACGCTCAGGCTCAGGGAGGCCTGAATGCTCTGGTCCTTCTCAGAATCGATCTCGCAACCTTTTATCTTAAGTGGAATCTTGAGGTCGCAGACGCCGACTCTGTCTATGGAGATATTCCTGTAGTCTTTTCTCGCCTGTATGTCTTCAATAGGCTTTTCTTCAAGTTTCATTTTCAAAGCATTTTTCCTCTTTATTCGATAGAGTAACCGCCGCGGATCAAAGGCGGATTCTTCTCAGGACGGGGAAGGATACCACAATGAAAGCCCTTTGCAACAACCAGAGCCCGCAACGGGGTTTTCAGCGAAGTTTGGGGTTGTCTGTGTGCCGCTTCCCGTCCCTCTGTGTTTTCTTCTCAAAATTCTTTCTCAAAACCTCCGTAAGATCAACTCCCGTCTGGTTCGCTATGCAAGTCAAGACGAAAAAGACGTCGGCAAGCTCGTCCCCGAGCTCCCGGCGATTTTCATCCCCCTTGAAGCTCTGCTCCCCGTATGTTCTGGACATGATTCTCGCTACCTCGCCCACCTCCTCGACAAGCTGCGCGAGGTTGGTAAGCTCGGAGAAGTACCGCACTCCCACTTCCTTTATCCACTCGTCAACTTCCCGCTGATACTCCCTGACCGTCATCTCGCCAGACATAAAACCACCCTCGGCTTCTTAGCGCCCACGACAAACACTAAAGTTTTTCCGTCCCCTTAATTCTACCACCCAAACTCTGAAAGAAGCGATTCCCTCATAACCTCGTAACTCCGAGGAACAGAAGGCATCGCATCGCCGCCCACCCCGCTTACATAAACAATACCCGCAACAGCGTTGGTAAGAAAAGCGTAATCACTTGATAGAAGCTCCTCAAGGGGGAAATTCCCGCAGACTGGCTCATAGCCGAGCCCCCTGGCCGAACGCAAAACGATTTCCCTGGTCACCCCGGGCAAAACAGGGCACTCGGAAGAAGGAGTGAAAAGCCTTTTCCCTTTCGCCCAGAAAACATTGTGGCACGAGGTCTCGGCCACCCCGCCGCCGGTATCGAGGAAAAGGGCTTCTTCAAAACCCCTCCCGACAGCCTTTCTCTTCGCCAAGATATTTCCCAGATAGTTAAGCGTCTTGTGCGAAAAAAGACTGTTCCGCGGGGGTCTTCTCTCACTGCAGACCCAGAGAGATAGGGCGTCCGGACCCTGCGCGCGGGGCCTTACGGACACAAGAAGAGAAGCTGCCCGGGGCTTTGAGTGATAAACCGCGTCCCCTTGGGCTAAAAGACACGCTTTTACGTGCAGATCGCCCCCGGGGAACGCTCCCGCGGCATCCTCGATCCTGAGTCTCACCCGGGATTCCGGAGGAAAGGGGATGCCGAGAAAATCGGCTCCCTTTTTCATTCTCTCAAGGTGCATGGAGAAAAAACAGGCGGGGACCCCTTCCACCTGAAACTCTCGAAAACCCCCTCTCCGTAAAAAAGGGCGCGAAGCGCGGGCGCGCCCTCAAGCCTTTTTCCGTCGAGAAAGAAAAGTTCATCCATATCCGATGATTATAGCATCCGCCGGGGGGCGACCGACGTAAGGGCCTTTGCCTTGAGTTCTGTCTCCCCGTATTCCTCGTCCGCCTTCGAATCCCACACGATTCCGCCTCCGAACCAGAAATCCGCGCCCTCGGGGCTGTTCACCCCCGTTCGGATCGCAACGCTCATGGTAAAGTCCCCGCTCGGGGAGAACAGACAGACCGCCCCGCAGTAAGGACCCCTCAGGTGGGGCTCAAGACTGTCTATTATGCGAAGGGCTTCCCTTTTCGGAGCCCCGGTAACGGACCCTGGGGGAAAGGTGCTGGCGATTATCTGAGAGAGCCCGACTCCGGGGCGGAGGCGTCCCTCGACTTCGGATTCCATCTGGAAAAGGGTGCTGTAGGGCCTGACGGCGAAAAGTTCCCTTACCCCTATGGAACCGTACCCGCATATTCTCCCGAGATCGTTTCTCATGAGATCAACTATCATGAGGTTCTCGGCCCGCTCCTTGGGGCTGTTTCCGAGCGTCTCGGCAAGCTGTCGGTCGCGGCGGGGGTCGGGATCCCTGCGTACGGTCCCTTTTATGGGTCTCGTGGTAATGCTGTCGCCCCTTTTCCTAAGAAAAAGCTCCATAGAACCGCTTACAAGCTCAAAACCCGGAAAACTGATAAAGGCGGCGAAGGGAACGGGCTGGGCGCGGTAAAAATCCAGAAACCACGAAAGCGGTTCACCCAGAGGCTCGAAGCGGAACTTCCGCGAAAGGTTCACCTGGTAAACGTCTCCCGCCGCTATATGCTCCTTTATCGCCGAAATCTTCCGGGCGTATTCTTCCCTTTCAATGTTCGAGCGGGGAAGGGGCCCGGGACCCGTCCTCTCCTGCGGAACAGAAGAGGTAGCCTCCTCCCAGGGGGCCGTGTAAAAACCTTCTTTTTCGTAAAAGTGGAAAAACAGGAAAGGAAGCCTCTCTCCCTGCTTTGGGTCCGAGGTCGCAACCCCGGGAGTCGTGTAGCTCAGGTAGTCGTAGCTAATGTAGCCAAGAGCGGTGTATCCCTCGGCAGCCAGCTTCTCGACCAGACCGAGGGGGTCTTCCGAGAAAGTCTTTTCCCCGGAGCGGGAAAACACCCTGGTCCCGTCGCCCGAGAAGCAGAGAGTGAGAGCGGGATCGCCGAAAATCCCGGCAGTGGCAGAGGAATTCGAATCGAACCATCCTCCGCCCGAGTCTATCAAAAGGGACTTTGGTCTATCAAGCTTCATCGCCTCTACCCCCTGAGACTCAAAGCCCGGTCGGGCACCTGGGAACGCGCTTACGACGGGGGAGGCGCATCAGCTTTAACCGAGCGGTTAAGGATTTCGGCTATGTCCTGAACGCCAATATCCTCCTCCTTGCCCTTAAAGCGCGCGGCGTCGTCAAACATCGTGTTGCAGAAGTAGCACGCCGTCGCCAGGGTGTCGGGGTTAATTTCCGCGGCCTCCTCGAAGCGGTTCCAGTTAACCCTGGGAGCCTCTTCCTCCATCCATATCTTTCCGCCTCCGGCCCCGCAGCAGAAACTCTTGGTCCTGTTCCTCTTCATCTCCACGAGATCGATCCCCGGAATGCTTTTCAGTATCTCCCTCGGGGAGTCATAGACGTTGTTGTAGCGGCCGATATAGCAGGAATCGTGGTATGTTATCTTCTCCTCGATCGGGGCGTCGGGGTTAAGCTTGCCCTCCTGGATGAGCTGCAGGAGAAAATCGGTGTGGTGGACGACCTCGTAGTGCCCGCCGAACTCCGGATACTCGTTCTTCATGGTGTTAAAGCAGTGGGGACAGTTAGCAAGAATCTTCTTCACCTTGAGTTCATTCAGAGTCTCGATGTTCTGCACGGCGAGCATCTGGTAGAGGGCCTCCTCTCCGAGCCTTCTCGCGGGATCGCCCGTGCAGGTCTCCCCGGGACCCATGACGGCGAAATTAACCCCGGCTATCTTAAGCAGGGTCACTATCGCCTTTGAGACTTCCTGGCCCCTCGGATCATAGCCCCCGAAGCATCCAGTCCAGTAAATCACGTCAAATTCGCTCGCGTCCTCGGCCGAGACTCCCAGGATGGGAACTTCCATCTCGGAAAGCCAGGAGCCGCGGTCGGCCTCCGGGAATCCCCAGGGGTTTCCGTTGTTCTGGAGCTTCTGGAGGGTTCTCGTGGCGGTTCCGCTCATGCGGCCCTCAAGCGTAAGGAACCTCCTCATGTCCACTATCTTGCCCATCTGGTCGATGAAAAGCGGGCACTGCTCAACGCAGGCGTTGCACGTGGTGCACGCCCAGAGCTCCTCGGGCGTCACCCACTCGGCGTCGGGAAGGTCGGGCTGCTCTTCCTGGGGTTTGCCGGCGAGTATGTCCTTCCCCTCGCTTGAGACGTAGTGGCGAAGCTTGACGACGACGTCCCTCGGGGAGAGAACCTTCTCGGTGTTCCACGCCGGACAGTTGTCCGTGCATCTCCCGCACTCGGTGCAGGTATAGGCGTCAAGTATGTCCTTCCAGCTGAAATCGGCTATCTTCGAGGAACCGAAATGGTCAAGGTCTTCGGGAATGTCCTCGAAATCGAGCTTGGAGAGCTGCCCGCGGGGCTTTAGGCTCTGGAAAAAAACGTTGAAAATCGCCGTCAGGACATGGCTGTGCTTGGAGTAGGGAAGGTAATTGAGAAACGAAAGCACTATCAGGATGTGGAACCACCAGAAAAACTCCTTCCAGAAAAAGGTGCTCCCCGTGCTCATGCCTTCGTAGAGCCCGGAGAACGCTCCTGACACCGGCAGCATCGCGGGGCTGGTTTCGGCAAGAGCTATCTTCGCCCCGGTGGTGAGAAAGGCGGTGATCATGAGGCCGAATATAAGACCCAGTATCACGACCGCGTCGGGCCCGTTAACCTCCCTTCTTCTCCCTATGGTAAGCCTGTTTATTATGCCCATGCCTATGGCCACAAGAACCAGGGCCTGCACTATGTCAAGAACCAGCTCGTAGACTTTCCCCAGGGACCCCGGGAAGAAATGGAACCCGGGAACGACGCCGCTTACGAGCATCTCCACCGTCCCCACCGTTATTATGACGAAGCCCCAGAAGATCATTGCGTGCTCTATGCCGGCGAAACGGTACTTGAAAAGCCTTCTCTGCCCGAACACGTAGACGATGACCTTCCTTATCCTCTCGGGAATATTGTCAAACCTGTTGTCTTCCTTTTTGCCGAGAGTGACGAGCCTTATGAGAAGACGGATGTTGTAGACGAAAAAACCGAAGGCCGCCACAAGCAGCAGAAGCATTATCGCGGATTTGGGGTTCATCTGGTTTCTCCTGAGCAAGACATGGAAAAAGGCGGTGTAAATTATATTGAATCCAAGGGGTTTAATCAAGCCGGACGGAGAGGACGATCCCGATGCCATTTAGGCGCAAAGGCATCGCTGCCGGGAACAAGGCCGCCTCTTTGCATGGTGTCCGAAGGGACAAACGCCCAGTTCGGCAAAAAACAGATTCCCCGTTTCGCTGCCCGCGGCGTGCTCTCTCAGGCAAGGCCAGTCTTTGCCGGCGCCCGTCCTTGGGCCGCACCCGCAGATCCCAGGTCAGGAGCCCTGCGTTGCGCCGGGGCGCCTTCCCCCAAAAACCGCAAGAAACAGAGCGGCCGCGATCAGAAACAGGTTAAAAGCCCCGGCCTCAGGCCCGCTCCCGGAAGCAACCGCGCATCCTCCACCGCCGCTGCCGCCGCTACCACCCTGTCGCGACCTTGGATAAATACCGGAACCGAGAACATACTCCGTACCCCCTTCTATGCCGAAATTTGTACGTATGAAGTACCCGATCTTGACCGATGTGCCGGGGGACCTGCCGGGAACAGGGAGCCCCACCTCCTCACAAAACACATCTTCATCCTCCGGGGACGGTCCTGGAGTGGATCCCGTCTCCTCGCAGACCACCTCGTCACCCGGAACGCTCGGATCTTCCCAGAGGTAAGTGAGGAAACCCTCTCCCGGGGTGTCGTCTTGCCTGTCCACCTCTTCCAGGATGCGTTTGGCGACTTCAACTCCGTTATCGTCCACAAGGCGCAGCGACCTGTCCTGAAGCTGCGGGGAGTTCCCGTTAAAAATCCCGTACATTCTATCGGTACCGGTGACTATATAGAAATATATGGAGCCCGATTCCCAGGGCCACATCCTCCAGCACGGCATAAGCTGAATCATTCTCACGAGCGGAAGCCTTCCCTGCGCGTCATTGCCCGACTGCTGCCCGGGAACCTTGGCAAACTCTTCGGTAATGTGTGCCTCCACTCCTTTGAGATAACGCACCAGGCTCTCCTCGTCGTTCGCTCCCACCATATCGGCGCTCAGCCATCCCTTCATCTCAAGTTCATCGCGAGTGAACCGAGGACACGCGGCTTCCGCCTTGGAATGATCCTCTTCCCCCCGTTCATGATTAAAGCCGGCAATCTGTATAAAGGAACTCCCGACTCCGGATCCGGGCGCATCGGAATCTTCAATGGCGCAGATATGGTTGCCATGTTCCCCGGTGCTGTCCTGTACGCAGACCGCTTCCCCATTGGCTCCTTCCACCTTCTCGATCAGTTCCAGGAAAATCGGGATGTGTCTCAAGGACCCGCTCAGGGCCCCGGGATATTTCGCATGAAAAAATATGATATCGCCCGCTTGAACGGGAGAACCTGATCCTTGCTGGCCGCCGGGTTTGTTAACGGTAATTACGTACGTGTCGCCGTGGCGCCACACTCCGTTATTGGTCCTGAGGGCGTTTCGGAATTCCACTTGAGCGTCGTCACTCGTGACCAGCGCCCGGTGTCTCTTTAGGTGCAGCAAAAAATTCTCCATATCCTGCTCGTCTCCCGCGCTCGCCTGCTCGGCGGTTACCCCATCATGCGCAGAAGCGGGCGGGGCGGCGGAAAAAACGATTATACAGAAGAAAAACAGGGTGACTGCCGCGACTTTTTTCATGATTAAAAACCCCTCTCTTTTTGCCAATTTAAGATACAAGTTTAGGTTAACTGCAGATTTTGATTTTCACCGATTGATAATACCTAGTTGGTGTTAAAAACGAAATTGAGATAGAATAGTTTTTATAATTCGGGTTCTGGCTTGATTTATGTCCGTAAGTGCCGGGGGTTTTAAAAGCTGGCCGGTCTTGCGGTAATTTCTGGGCAATGAGCGCACGCGGGTTCGGGGATCCGGAAACGCCTTTACAGACAGGTTCCGGAAGCTCAAGCGGCAAAAAGGAGTGAAAAAATGATTCATAAGTTTCGTGAGGCAATTAACCAAACTGCACCCTGGAATATTATTCTCGCACTGCTTGTCCTGGCAACGGGCCACTCCATGGCCCCGGATGCAGCCGCAAGAGAAGGGAGCCTTGTCGGCAATCGGCCTTATTCCGAAGCGATATCCGGCAGCCTGCACCCCGTGAAAGTTATCACCCGGCGGGACATTGAGCTCTCGGGCATAAAGAGGGTAACCGACCTGTTCGGTCGGTCTTCTTTTAACAGCTTCGGTCTCGAAAGACCATTTGTTCTCGGAGGAGGCCGCGCCCTGGTCCTGATCAATGGACGGATAGTCGCAGACTCCGGAGTTGACACGGACGCCATTCCGATCTCGGCTGTCGAACGCATTGAAATCTTCAGTGACAGCACAAGCGCCCTCCACGGCGGGCAAGCGATCAGCGGCACCATAAATATCGTTCTCAGAAAAGACTATGAAGACCTCGAGATTCAGGTAAACGCCGGGCGTCCCCGCGGTGAGGGAGCCGATTCCGAACACTTAAGCGTTCTCTGGGGCACAGGCGTCGGAGAGGGGAATCTGACTGTCGGCGTGGACATCTTCCGACGGGACGAGGTCCGCGACGTCGACCGCGATTACAGCCGCGCCAGATACACGCCTGGAGGTTCCTTCGCCGACACCGAAGGAGTGTCGTCTCTCGGCAACACGGTTTTCCTGAGAAAAAATGACGGAGGATTCGTCTCGGGGCCGCTCGGCGACTGCGATGAAAGCGTGTATACGGGGGAACTTACGGATCCCCCGGGCAGATTTTTCGGCACCGTCTGCGGGTTTGCCTATGCGGATATCGCGTGGCACTTCCTGCGCAGGCAGAATGACAGTGCGTTTTTGAATTTCAGTTATCCGCTCGCCGATGCGGCCGATATATACATTGAGGGACGCGTGACCAAGGAAGAATTGAGCCTGCTGTATGCGCCGGACCCTAACATTTTTCGCCTCGTGCCGGACGAGACGCTGAGAAACAGCCTGATTGAAAGTGGGAACTTTGAAGGTCTTGACGAAAGCAATTTCCCCGAGCATATCACGGTCGGCCACCGTTTCCTGGGACACGGAAACCGCAAGTGGGATACGGATCTTGAAGAATATGACATTGCGCTGGGAGTACGGGGAGATATCAGAGACGACATAAGATATGACGGCTATGTTCACTACAATCGCTGGGACTATGGCGTAGATGGCCGCACGTTCATTAATGAACCCGTAATAAACGCCGCTATTGAAAGCGGAGATTACAACCTCCAGAATCCTCTTTCCGACGACGAAAGGCACAGGGCCGCGATCAGGGAAAGCAGCGTGCGGAGCGAAGAGAAACGTAAAACTGAGTATGTCGATGCCGGGGTGGAACTTGACGGCCCGCTGTTTGAACTTATGGGCAACAAGCTTCGCTGGAGCGCCGGTCTGCAGATCGCCAAAGAAGACATAGACTCTTCCGAGGAAAATTTCAATCTTAGCGGTGAACCGGTTGACGCGGATGATGTCCTGGGGGGATCTTCGCTGTCGCTTAAGGCCGATCGCCGGCGCCTGTCGGCTTTCGGCGATATTCTGGTGCCCCTGGGGGATTCGCTGGACGTGTCTTTTGCCCTTCGCCACGATGATTTTGACGATGTCGGGGGAGCGTTCTCGCACAGGGTAGCGACGCTTTACCGCGTAATACCCAATGTTGCGCTGCGCGCATCGTGGAGCGGGGGAGCGCGCGCGCCCAGCTTTTCAGCTCTACACGCGGAGGAATTTGTTTATTACCCATATGTATGCGATGCGGACACACCGACTCCCGACTGTCCCAGGGACCAGGTTCGGGTGGTCACAAGCGGCAACCCGGAACTTGAACCGGACGAGGCCGAAAGCTTCGGCGCCGGCGTCTCCGCAGGCTGGGGTCCGTTTTCGGCCGATTTCGACTGGTTCCGCCTCCGTCTTCAGGAAACACCTACCACGCTGAACACGCAGTTCGTCATCAGCCTGGAGAGAAGCGGGAGGCTTAACGAGTATCCGGGATTGAGCGTGGTGCGTTCTGACGGTCGATTGGCAGAAATCCATAACCCGCTTACCAACAGCGGAGAGACTGACATGGACGGGTTCACGGTCCGGCTCGGCGGCGACCTGGAAACCGACCTGGCGAATTTCATGCTCAATGCCAACTGGATCAGGATAACGAATTACGAAAGACGCGTAGGAGGGGAGGCGCAACCCGGAGATATCCCGCGCAACCGCATTCATGTTCTGCTCCGCGCAGATCGCAACGACCTGACAGTGCAGTGGGACACTCACGCGGTTACGTCCTTCCGGAACGAAACCGACACCAAAACCTTCAGAAGGTGGGTGGGACACGATATCGCGCTTAGCTGGAGAAGCGCTTTCGGCTTTAACTGGTTTGAACTCACCGGAGGCGTTCTGAATATCGGCAACGAGGGGCAGTCCCGCCCCGGTTCTGATGAGGATCATATACTGTATCTGGATTCGATCCTGGGGCGTACATTGTTCCTGACCGCAAAGTTTGAAATCTGATGCGTGCGGCTGCTTTTTCCCGGAAGTAATTTCCGCCGCCGCCTGGATCCGCGGGCAAGGTGAAAACAAGGTCCGATAGCTAAAAAGACCTGACCCTATATAAGAATCTTCTCCTTCCGAAAAAACCGCACCCGTGTATCCTTATAAGGACGTGAAGATATCTTCTCTACTACGACTACATATGCCCTTTCTGTTTTCTTGCCACTGAAAGGGTGCTCAGTCTCGCAAGGGAGTTCGGCCTCGAGGCGGAATGGCTCGGCGTCGAGATCCACCCCGAATACCCTGCCGAGGGAAAAAGGCGGAAAAAGACGGAGAGGACCGTCCGTATCTCGGAAACCCTTGAGAACGTGGCCGCCGAGGCAGGGGTTGAGATAAAGCTCCGGGATTTATAACCAATTCGAGGCTCTGTCTTGAGGGTGCGGAGTTTGCGAAGGAAAAAGACAGGTTCATGCAGTTTCACAAGGCCTGCTACACCGCTTATTTCAGGGAGGGGAAGAACATAGGTCTTTTAAAAACCGTTCTCGAGGCGGGAGAGAGGGCGGGGCTTTCTTCCGAGGAACTCTCAGAATCCCTTCGGGGGAGGGTTTTTTCAGAGAAGATAGAAAAGAACATGGAAAGAGCCCGGGAGAATCTGGTCCTCGGTGTCCCTACCCTTTACCTCGGAGAACTCAGGATACACGGGATCCAACCGCTTGAATCATACAGAAAACTGATAGCGAAGGAACTTCTGCGGCAACAGCCTCTTCACTGACCCGGCATCTCGCTTCTCACTTCTGTGACGGGGCAAGTTCCCTGGCACGCCGAAGATACCTTTTCGCCTCTTCCTCCCGTCCCGTCTTCCGCAGTGACTGCCCTATGAGACTGTAAAGTCTGGGGGCCATCGGAAGACCGGGCTTCAGGTAAAGGGCCCGTTTCATGCTCGAAACCGCCTCTTCGTATCGCTTGAGCCCGAAAAGCACATAGCCCATGCCGACATAGGGCAGGGGGTAGTCCGGATCTATCCTTAACGCGGCAAGGTAGGCTTCAAGCGCATCATTGTAGCGCCCGCGCCTCCTGAAGCTTTCTCCGAGGTTCAAAAACGCCGGCGCGTAGCGGGGATTCAGTTCAACGGCCCTGCGCAGGTGCTTCTCGGCTTCCTCGTGCCGGTCAAGCCCCGACAATGCCGCTCCCAGAACATTATGGGAGCTATAATAAAGGGGGCGCTTCCTCACGGCCTCGCGGGCGGCGGCAAGGGCCTCTTCCGACGGTCCCTCGCTGTGAAGCAATGCGTAGGCAAGATTCATGTGGGCCGTATAAGCCTTAGGGTTAAGAGAAATAACATGCCTGAACAACGTGGCCTCGTCCTTGTAAATGCCAGCCTGATTCCATGTCGCGACGCCGAGCAACGCAAGCAGGGCAAGGGCCGCGCCCTTGGTCATGTTTCTAAGTGAACTGGGCAATCTCCGAGAACCATACGCGGCGGCCGCGCCAAAAAGGACGATTACGCCGATACCCGCAAGGTATTGATAGCGGTCAGCGACAAACGAGAACCGCATGTATCCGTAGTCGACAAAACCAAGGGTCGGTGAGAGCATGACCGCGAAAAACAGGGCACAGGCAAGAGGACCCCGCCCGATTCTGCCCCGCAGCAACCAGAGCACAGCGGCTACGGCAGCCGCCGCGATCACGTACAGCCATCCCAGAAGGTTTGTGACGCTAACGTCCCAGTGAGGATATATAACCGCTAAATCCACGGGCAAAAGCAGCTTCCCCGCGTAGAACCAGAGAGCGTGCGCCGCTATAAGCAACCTCTCCGGCATCGAGTAACCAAGGGAAATGGGCTGCACATTCTGGTAAAACAGCATGTCGGCAACCGCCATGGCAAGCCCGACGAGGAAAAACGGCGCCACCCGCAGCAGGCACTTCCGGGTGACGCTGCCCTCCTTCCACCACTGCAGTATCAGCAAGGTCGCGGGAAAGACAACCACGACCGACTTGCAGAGCATTGCAGCCGCAAACAGCAAAAGCGATCCGACGTAGTGTCCCCGCCTTCGGGACTCAACAAAGCGAAGCCACATCGCAAGCGCGGCGAGACAAAACAGGGTCGCCAGCATGTCCTTCCTTGCCATTATCCACGCAACGGATTCTGCGTGCAGCGGGTGCGCGGCAAACACCGCAGCCGCGAACCACGCGCCGGGAACAGAAAGGCGCGCAAGCAGGCGCCAGAGCAGGATCGTGTTTGCGAAGTGAATCAGAATATTGACTACGTGATAGCCCGCCGGAGAAAACCCCCAGAGCTTGTGCTCAAGCCAGAAGGTTGTATAGAGAAGTGGCCAGTAGTGCCCCTCTTTCCGCGTGCCTCCCTCAATATAGGCACTTACGGGATCAAACCAGAGTTCCCAGATTCCTCCCCAAGCCGAAACGGCCCCAAGATCCCTCATTATTGAGTCATCCCAGACGAATCCCGCCCGGGTAGCGGGAAAATAAATGACGGCTACAAGCACGAAGAGAGCAAGCAAGCAAAAAGCGTCCCGACGCGAAACCCGAAGACCCGCAACCGTCACCCCGGGGGGCGGTTGGGTACGTGAAGTCCCGGGAGACCCCGAGCCGTTCTGTGCAGCCTGCGGGGCAACCTTCTGTCTCCTTTTTTTCTTTCCGGTCGTCATTTCCGTAACAGGATTAACTCAAAACACAGGAGATAGCAGTTCCGAAGGGTACATGATCCCTTGTTCTGAAGCCAAGATATTCTCGCAACCGCTTATTCAGTTTGTCCCTGATGAACCAGCTGATGACTTGCGAACCGGCCTTAATAATCCGCCAGTTCCCAAACCTTATCAAACCACGTATCTTTTCTCGCAAACAACTTGGTAGTATTTATTGAACAAGTGTTCCTCTGACTCGATATTTCCTGAGGTAGCTTTGACAGAAGGTTTTTTCTGCAAAAGGAAAAACGCTGTCGTATCGTTTTATAAATCTGTGTTGCGGAACGAGGTTGTCTAGTTGAATCAAGATATACGTGACGTAAGAACATGCTTCGTTATTCCTACATACAACGAAGCGTTAAACATAAACCCCCTGTTGCGCCGACTCACTGAACTCTACGGAGATCCGGATGTGGCATTTCTTATCGTTGACGACGAAAGTCCTGACGGTACGGCTCATCTGGTCCGGGAGTTCATGGAAAAGACTGACGGTCGCGTCCACCTGCTTCAAGGCAAGCGACGTGGATTGGGAGATGCCTACGTACGGGGAATCACCCACGCCATAGATACCCTCGGTGCCGACGTTATAGTGCAGATGGATGCCGATTTCTCCCATGACCCCGCCGTTGCGGGCAGACTGCTTGACCGGATCGCAGGCGGAGCGGATGTAGCCATAGGGAGCCGCTATGTCGCGGGCGGATCGCTCGATGAACGATGGCACGCCAGAAGACGGCTGTTGTCCCGCTGGGGGAATCGCCTGGCCAGGTGGATCGGCGGGCTGAAAGGGGTTTCGGACTGCACCGCGGGGTTTAAGGCCATAAAAGCGGACAAGTTAAGAGAAGCGAAAATTGAGAGTGTCCAGGCCCGGGGTTACGTGTTTCAGGTGGAGCTCCTGCACAGACTGCTCAGCTGCGGGGCGCAGGTCGTTGAAGAACCGATTCATTTCCGCGACCGTGAGCGTGGAGAAACCAAGCTTGGTATGTTGAACATGCTTGAATTTTTCTTCAACGTGCTGCTGCTGCGCCTGAGAAGCCACCTTACCTTCATCAAGTTTTCCCTTGTGGGCATCTGCGGGGTCGTTGTCAACCTCGGCTCCTTCTCGCTACTAATTGAGTTGGGGCTTCACAAGTTCCTTGCGTCACCGACGGCCATATTGGCTTCTATCATTTCAAACTTTCTGATGAATAATTACTGGACTTTCGGTGACCGCGTTATGACCAGCCGCAAATCCGTAAGGGGTTTTAAATTCATAATCGTTTCCCTGATAACGCTGTTGCTCAGCTACACGGTCTTTGTTATTCTATCAATGCTTTTCCCGAAAGTCCCACCCGTATTACTTCAAGCGGTAGGAATTGCCCCGGGGGTTTTGGTTAACTATTATCTGAACTCCCGCTGGACCTTTCGCGAGGGATGACGGTTTTTTTAATCACCGCCTCCTGCAAAAACACCGGGTTTTCTTTAGGAAATCGGTTTTTTGCTTAACGACAACCGATTACTGATCGGCGGTTTCTTCGAGTTTCTTGAGCATCTTTTTAGACATGTTCTCAGGGTTGTTGTAGACAGCTACCGACTCTCTAAATACTGAAATGGCAGCGTCTTTGTCGCCACTCTGAAAAAGCACAAATCCCTTAAGATAGAGAAACTTGGCCTTGTCATCCCTTTTCAGTAAAGCGGGGGGGCCGAGGTGTTCTGCCTGTTTCGCCCAGCCTTTAGCCAGATCAAGGTGCCTCGCATCCCATCGGCGAAACACCGTTTCCATCATGCTCGTGAGGCTATAAAAATCCTGCTCTGCAAGCTGTATCAGGTGCTCTACCCGCCCCCGCCATTTCGGGTTGTTAGAAACGATGATGGATTTGCCAAGGTATTCCCCGTAAAGTTTGAGCAGGTTGTTTTTCACGTACTGCTCCCAGGCATCAGCAGGCTCGCGCGACAATAACTCCTTGAAGTATTGTTCTCCTTTAGCGCTATACAGCAGACGCTCTGTACGCGGAGTTCCGTCCCTTAAGACTTTCTTTATGAACCCGTAATTCCTTACTTCGCAACCCGGGCAGAAATCCCGACGGGTACCGGAGGAAAAAAAGACTGGGCCGTCAGTTTTACTGATAAATTCCCGCAGGGTTCTTCGCTTTTCTTTCTGGGGCATGCGAGGGCGGTTGGACTGCTTATTGTAAACGAACCCCGACCTATGCGTAAGGGTGATGTCCTGGCGGCGTTTCTCGACAAAATGGTAATAGCCCAGCACCCCGGTCTCCAAGTCGTTGGATGCCAGCATTATCGCATCCGGCCCCATATGGCCGAATATCATCTCCGCGTACTTTTCTGGGAAGTCGTCCGCGGAGCGGTCGTTTTTCCGCCAGTTCTCCTGTACGGAAAAAGCCACCATTGCCAGGCTCAAAACGGCGGCCAGGGCAACTTGAAGGCCCGGTCTGCGGCCCTGGTCCGGGTGCAACCGCGGGCCCAGATAATCCAGAAGCACCTGAAACCCCACCGCTGACCATATTGCCAGCAGCCCGTAGCAGACAAGCGAGTAGGGACGGAAAATTCCAATCTGTATATAGTTGAAACTGAAGTTCGTCAGAATGATTAGAACGAGGCTTTGTCCGAGAAACACAAGTAGTCCCGAACCGGCTGCCGCCAGCTGCCGCCTGCGCAGCAGAACCGCAAGCCCCAGTAAGGCCAGCAAGAAAGCCGGGAGGGTCAACTGCCACATAGCTTCCCCGCCGAACCACCGCAGAAACTCGAAATTGTCCTCCCATTTAGGAGCCGAACCATAGAAATGGGAGTAGCCCTTGCGGTTGATGTGATACCAAAGGTCTCCCAAGCCGTTCATGGAACCGTAGAAGCTGATCTTGGGGTTCTGCTGGGCCCTAAGGAACATCCATACGTAGGGAACCGCCGCTCCCAGGGCAGCAACGCTGAAAAGCATCGGCAGCCGGCGAAACATTGCCTTTCCGGCGGGGAGAATCAGAAGAAACAAGCCGGGTGCCGCCAGTATCATAAGAGGCCAGTGGTTAGCGAGGCTCATTCCGTAGAGGGCCGCCGCCGCGATCAGGGCCCAGAGGCGCTGCTTGCCTCTCAATCCATAGAGCAGAAGCGCGTAGATCGCAAAGAAAAACAGCGAGTTTAGAGAGTAAACCTCCGCTATTATGGACTGGGACCACACGTGCTCCGAGACGCCGAAAAGCCATGCGGCCGCAAGAGCGGGAAGCGCGGCCGCGCCAAGCAGTCTCGCGCAGAGATAAACCCCGCCGCAGGCAATCGCTCCCAGAACGGCGCTTGAAAGATGTCCCAGAAAGGCCGGAGTTCCAAACGGCAGCTGCATGAACAAATGAAGAATAAGAGTGTAGATCGGGTAGCCTGGAGGGTGCGCTATGCCGAGATGGGCGCCCGCCATTAGAAACAGCCCGTCGTCTTCAAGGGCCACGCCGTGGGACAAGGTAAGCACGTAGACCGCAAGAGGCCCAAGCACCGCCGCGGCAAGCGCCAGCGAATCTGTCTTGCAGAACCCTGTCCGGGGCAGGATCAATGCATGTACGCGCGATTTGTCCTCCATGTGCTAATCACAAACAAAGCCGTCTGTTTTTACTGTTCTCCACATTGGCTCTCAGTGGCGAAAAACTCGGAGAAGGACGCTATTTTTCCACCCGCAGATGAACTTCGCTTATCATCCTAACGGTTGAAGAAACCACTGTAAACGTTTTTTTCCCGAGAACTATCACGGTTCCGGGGGCGGGAATCGACCCGTATTTGTAAAGAAGAAATCCCCCCAGCGTCTCGTAGTCCTCACCTTCCGGA
This sequence comes from Thermodesulfobacteriota bacterium, assembly GCA_964291665.2. GTDB lineage: Bacteria > Desulfobacterota_D > UBA1144 > Nemesobacterales > Nemesobacteraceae > Nemesobacter. The sequence continues at coordinate 884,686 of OZ219814.1, forward strand.
ATGGCGAGGCCGAGACCGTCGTTAAGACGTTCTATCTCCACTGTGGGGTCTATCAGATACTGTCCGACGCCGAGCCTCCTCCACGGGGTCTCCCCGGTGTCGTATTCATCCTCTATTTCCCCCACCACTTCTTCAATTATGTCTTCGAGGGTTATTATTCCGACCGACCCTCCGTACTCGTCGACCACCACGGCCATTCCCGCGCGTCCCCCCTTCATCTCATCCATAAGCTCGTTTACAAGCTTTGATTCCGGAACATAGAAAGGAGGGAGGGCGTACTGCTCCACGCTTTTGTCAAGATCCTGCTCGCCAAGAACGTAAAACGAGTTGAGTATGCCGGTTATATTGTCAACCCGGTCGCTGAAAATCGGGATTCTCGAGTGGCTTTTTTCCGCTATGAGCCTCTTTACATCCTGGAGCGTGGATCTTCTCTCAAGCGCGTCCACCTTGACAAGCGGGATCATTATCTCCCCGACCGTGGTCTCTGAGTAGCCGAAAATCCTTCGAAGAACCCTTCTTTTGTAGTCAGAACTCGGCTTGTTCTCGTCCTCCTCCATCACGTCCTCAAGTTCCTCACGGGTTATGGAACTCATATTCTTGCCCGGGCGGCTCAATATCCCCCGGGTGAAGAGATTGACGAAGAAAAGCACCGGGTAAAAAAGCCTGGAGAAAACCCAGAGCGGATATATGATCCAGAGCACTATGGAGTTCCGCTTGCTCTCAAAGACAGCCTTGGGAACCACCTGGCCGAAAACGACGATAAGCGGGGAAAGAACGGCAACGGTGTAGAGGCCGCTTCGCTGTCCGAAAGTCTCTTCGAAATAAAAGGTGAGCACCAGAGTGTTTATTATGAGCGAAAGGTTAACCCCTATGAGTGTGGTGCCGATGAAGGTCTCGATTTTCGAATAGGCGTCAAGAACGAGCCCCGCGGCGGCGGAGCCGTCATCAGCAAGGGACCTCATCTTTATTTTGTCACATGAGATGAGGGCTATTTCAGAACCGGCGAAAAAGGCCTGCAGAATCAGAAACAGCAAAATCAGAAGAATCACAAGCTCAATGGACATTGCCCTCAGCCTCCCTCTCTATGTCAACTCTTATCTCGGAAATCCTTTTTCCCTCCCTGCTCTTCACTGTGAAAACCAGTCCGCCGAACCCTATTTTTTCCCCTTCGGCGGGCAGCCTCCCGAAGAGATCGAACACGAAACCGCCCATAGTCTCGTTTTCCATCCGAAGCGGGATCACGGCCTCCTCCAGTATTTCTCCCAAGTTCTCAAGCCTCGCCGAGCGAGCGACCGAGAAAAGATAATCGTCGTTGAATTCCTCTATCTTCATTCCCCCGGGAATTGTGATTGCGCCCTCGCGGACCGCGGGAGCAACCTTGTCGGGCACCGATCTCTCGTCCTCTATCTCTCCGAAAAGCTCCTCCAGTATGTCTTCCATGGTTACCAGCCCGTCAAACCTTCCGTACTCGTCAACCACTATCGCTATGTGTATCCTGTGCATCTGGAACTCGCGCAGAAGCGCCCCCGCGGGCTTGGAGCGTGGGATAAAATAAGGTTTCCTGAGGCACTCGCTCACGGTGGCCGCAGCGTTGTACTCGGTAAAGTTCCACTTAAGAAGATCCTTGCCGTAGAGAACGCCCGCTATGTTGTCCCTCTCCTCCTCGTAAACCGGGATCCGGGAGCGACCCATCTGGCGTACCTGGCCCACAGCTTCTCTCACCTCGATGTCGTGGGGAAGAGTGAAGCAGTCTATCGCGGGAGTCATTATGCTGTGGGCGGGCAGGTCCTCAAGCTTGAAAAAACCGTCGGCGAGATATTTTTCCACCTCGTTGAGCACTCCCTCGTCCCTCCCCATTCCCACTAGGATTTCAAGCTCATCAGAGGAAATGTTGTTTCCCTGCGCGCGGTGCCCCAGGTCAGCCCCGAAAGCCCTTATGAAAAAACCGGAGACAAACAGTATTGCCCACCTGATCGGGGTAACCGCGACGTGGAAAGAATAAAGGGGAAGGGCAACCGCCTTCGAGATTGTCCTCGGGAACTTCACCCCGGCGGTTTTGGGAACTATCTCCCCGAACACAAGGAGCGTGGGAGACGCTATGGCCAAAGAGATAAGGGCGACTGTCTGCTCGGGGGTGTCCTGGAGATACCTTCTCACCGTAAGGCCTATTATGCTCGAGTAGGCTATGTTGAATATCTCGTCGGCCAGAAGAACGGTGGTTATGAGCTTGTGAGAATTGGCAAGGAGCTTTTCTATGGCCGCCGAGACCCTGCCCCCCTGCTTCGATATGCTTTCTCTCTGTGGACGGCTGAGAGAGAAAAGAGCCCCCTCGCTGAAGCAGAAAAACGCAGAGCAGCAAAGCAAAAAAAGAATCAGAATGAAATTTTCGCTCAAGAAATCTTACCCCCGTGGATGAATCAGCAGAAGTGCTCAAACCCCGCGGTATCGTAAAAAACCTCCTCTCCCCCCTCGTCAAAAAACCTTATTTTGCCCCCGGCGGTGACAGAACCGATTTTCGAGATAGCAACCCCGCAAAGACGCGAAACTTCCCCTATCGAGGCTCGGTTCTGCGCAGAAGATGTGAAAAGAAGCTCGTAATCCTCTCCCCCCGAGAGTGCGAGGCGGTAGCCGTCCTCGGAAAACCTGGTGCAGAGGGAAAGAAAGCCGGGGGAGAGCGGAAGACTCCCGAGGCTTACTTCGGCTCCCAGCCCGTGCTCGGAAGTGAGCCTTCCAAGATCGCAGGAAAGCCCGTCGCTTACGTCTATCATCGAAGAGGCTATCCCGCGCTCTGCAATCATCCTGCCAACCTGGAGGCGGGGCGTGGGCTCAAGGTGCCTAGAAACAAACCCCTCGCATCCGTCAATCCCGGAATCACCCGACAGCACCCTCAGGCCCAAGGCGGAGTCCCCCAGGGTTCCCGTCACGTATATGTCGTCTCCCTCGGAAGCCCCCGAGCGCAGGACGATATCGTCCACTGGTACCTCCCCCAGGGCCGTCATATTTATGAAAACGGTTTGGGATTCCGAGAGATTTCCCCCGATAAGACAAACTTCAAACTCCCGGCAGCCCTCTCCCACCCCTTCTGAAAGATCCTCGATGAACTCCATTGAGTCCGCACTCCTGCAGCCCAAGGAGCAGAGAAGGTACCTCGGCACAGCTCCCATCGCCCCTATGTCGCTTACGGCAACGCAGACCGCTTTTTTGCCGAGCTGTCTAGGGGTCTGAGTTCCCAAGCGGAAATGAACACCTTCGACCAGAGTGTCGGTCGAGGCGACAAGGCATGCTTTGTCTCTGATTTTTACAACAGCGGAATCGTCCCCTATCCCCGTCAAAACTTCTTTCTGAGTAGCCTTGAACCTGTCGGCCAAAAATCTCAAGGCGTCTTCTTCACCCATCTGCGGTTAAAAATTGTATTGTAAACACGGTTGCGTGTCAATTTAGCGGGGGCGTCTGAAAAAAATTTTTTCTCCCCGTCCACAGGCACGAAAACGGGGTTTCAGGGGGGGTGGAGGACTGTTTTTTCTTGACACGAAAAACCGATGTAATTACAATTAAATTCCACTTTCCGAAGGGTGGGTCGGGATCTTTTCTGAAGTGCCTGTGTTCAGGCTGTTCTTTGCTTTTCAGGAGAAAAGCTGTTGAAAAAGACAGAGGAAGTTGCGCACGACAACCTAGCTGCTGAAAACTACAAATCGGAACAAAAAACAGAATTTGACTGGGATGCCGTTCTAGACGGCGTAAAGAAGGACCTTTATTTTCCCCCTTCTTGGCTGTTTTCCATAAAAGTAGCAAAGATCGAGGGGAAGATGGTCACGCTTGAAGCGAAAACCCACTTCCAAGCCCTCTGGGTGAAAAACCACTACCTGCAGTTGATAAACGATGCTGCCAGCAATCTCTATGGAAAAGAAGTCTTCGAAGTAACCATAGACGCGGGAGAGGAGAAACCCGGGACCCGGGAAACCAGGAAAAACAGGACCCTGGACAACGGAAGAGGCACGGAATCACATGATCCTCAGACGGCAAGCTTTTTCAGTTCATCCAACACGTTTGACAATTTCGTCGTCGGACCCAGCAACCAGTTCGCTCACGCCGCCTCCTACGCCATAGCGGAGAACCCTGGAATGGCCTATAACCCGCTTTTCATACATAGCGGAGTGGGCTTGGGGAAAACCCACCTCCTCCACTCCATAGGGAACCACATACTCAAAAAATACGGAACCCGCTTGAACACCCTTTGCATCTCCGCCGAGCACTTCACAAACGGAGTTGTGCAGAGCATAAAAACGGGTTCGATGGACAAGTTCAGGAACCTCTACAGGCTTAACTGCGACGTCCTGCTGATAGACGACATACAGTTCATCGCAGGGAAAGACAGCACGCAGGAAGAGTTTTTCCACACATTTAACTCCCTCTACACCGCGAAAAAACAGATAGTCATAACCAGCGACAAGCCCCCAAGCGTGATGAAAAACTTCGAGGAGCGCCTGAAATCCCGGTTTGAGTGGGGACTGACGGCCGACATACAGCCGCCGGAAGTGGAAACCAAGATAGCCATCATAGAGAAAAAGGCAGAGGAGGAAAAAATCGAAATTCCGAGCGAAGTTGCCTCCTTTGTCGCCCAGAATGTTCTCTCCAACATAAGGGAACTTGAAGGGTCGGTGAACAAGCTTTTTGCCTACTCGAAGATGTTCAGGGAGAAAATAACCCTTGAGCTGGCGAAGCAGCTTCTCAGCAATCTGGTGAAAAAGGAAACGCCAAAAATAATAACCATAGAACTCATCCAGAAGGAGGTAAGCACCTTCTTTGACCTCACCGTGAAGGACCTTAAATCCAACCAGAAACAGAAAAAAATCTCTGAACCCAGGCAGATAGCGATGTTCCTTTCGAGAAAATACACATCCTCATCGTTCCCAGAGATAGGAAATAAGTTCGGCGGCAAAAACCACTCCACGGTAGTCCACGCAGTAAAGAACGTCGAAAAAAAGACCGGAAAGGATCCCTCGGTCTCAAACGCGGTTGCGGTGATCTCGGCCACTCTCGAGAAGTTCATCACATCCTAAACCAGCTCATAGATAACCCTGTCAGAGAAAACTGAAAAGGCTGTGCAAAAGGCCTTGTTTTCTCACAGGCATAGAACGAACAAACGGGAGAAGGTGTGAATCACTGTTGAGAAAAAGAGAAGCTATGAACACATCCCGAACCGAAAAGTGCAGGTGTTTCAGGTGATTTCACAGATTTCACCTTTTTCACAGCAATTACTACTACTACCACTAAAGAGTTTTAAAACTTGCAGAAAACAGAAGTAGTAGCAGAAAAACGCTTGAGCTTGCAGTTTATGGTTTTGTGGTGGAAAAATGGTTATTATCTCTTGATGAGCATGTTCATACATAATGGGAAAGAGGGTTTTTCCGCAGTTTCCCGAGATTGGAGGTTTTTTTCTCAAGATGATGTTTAAAATCAAAGGCGGAGATTTTTCAAAGAAGCTGGGAATGATCCAGGGAGTCGTGGAGAAGAGGACAACCATGCCCATTCTCTCACATGTTCTTATTAGCTCCACTGACAAGGGACTGTTTCTGGAAGCCACCGATCTTGAAAACACGGCTACCGTTTTTTGTGACGCTCAGACTGAAGGAGAGTTCAAGATGGCAGTTCCCGCCGGGATCCTTTCAGATCTTGCTAGGGAGATCAGGGAGGAAGAGGAAATTTCGGTTACCGCTACCGAGAACAACTGGATTGAGGTGGTTACCAGTTCGGGTTCTTTCAGGATAGCGGGACTTGCGGCCGACGATTTCCCCAGAATCCCTGAGGTTTCGTCAGAAAACCTTTTCCAGATTTCCTCCGAAAGGCTTGAGGAAATGATATCCAAGACGGTTTTCTCCGTATCGGACGATGAAATGAGAAGGAGCCTCTCAGGAGTGTTTTTCGAGAAAAGGGGAGAACAGATTCTCAGGCTCGTCGCCACCGACGGTCACAGACTCAGTTATGTTGACGAGAAGATAGAAGACCTCAACCTGCCAAAAGATATTCTGGTTCCCAAAAAGGCGGTTATGGAAGTAAGAAGGCTTCTTCGCCTCTCAAAGGAGGTCAGGATCGGGAGCAGTGGAAACTTCTTTATTTTTGAGTTGAATGACGAAAACCTCGTCTTTATTTCTAGGGTTATTGATGCAGAGTTCCCGGACTACATGCAGGTGGTTCCAGTCTCGACGAAAAACACGGTCACGGTCGATGCCTCCAAGCTGCTGGTTGCGCTCAGGAGGGTTTCTCTCTTTTCCGCAGACAACGTAAGAGGCGGGGGAAGATTTGTAGAGATGGCTTTTGGGGAAGGAACCCTGCTTCTCGGTGCCTACCTTAATACCGGGGAGGGAAGGGAAAGCATGCCGGTTGAGTATTCAGGGGACGAGGTGAAGCTTGGTTTCAACTTCACCTACTTTCAGGATGTCCTTGATGCGGTGGGATCGCCAGAGGTAATAATCGGCTTCTCGGGCCACAAAAACCCTGTGTACGTAGTTCCCTGCGATGAGGGCGAGAAGCAGGACGGCTACGTAAACGTGATAATGCCGATGGAGCTTGACGCCAGAGCGGCGGAGGGGCAGACGAGGGGATAATCCTCGTACCTTTAAGATGCTAGGTGGATTTATCGGAGTCGATTTTTCCGGCGGAAAGGTCAGGACCGTAACCGTACGAAGGGGTCTCAAGGGAACTGAAACCGCAAAACTTCTTTCACTTGGAGGGCTTGGGGACAGCGGCACATCGGCCTTTCTCCAGAATGAGATTTCCCTTGGGACCAGAGCCGTTACCGGAATCAGTTTTTCCCCGCTTCTTCTCAGGGTTCTCAAGTTTCCTTTCTCGGATTCAAAGAAACTCAGGGGGGTTTACCGCTTCGAGCTTGAGAACTCAACCGGGTTCACCCTGGGAGAGGACGTGCTGTCCGATTACCACGAGGTTGAGGGACCGGAAGGAGCCGAGATCATTGTTCCGGCCTTCGAGAGGGCGGTGTTTGAAGAATACCTTGGTTCTCTGCAGAGGTCGGGAGTGGATCCGGATCAGGTGACTTTCACCCCGGTTGCGCTTTCCTCGCTGGGAGATCTTCTTGACGAGCCGAGACCTCTTCTCCTGATAGATGCTGATCAGGATCACCTCAATTTCTCGTTTTTTGACGAGAGGGGGCTAAGGAGGGTGAGGAACTGCGACGATGCCGTCAAGAGAATGAAGAAGTCCCTCGATGCCGATGCCCTTGATTTGCGCCAGATAAGCAGCGACGAGGAGAAAAGAAAGGCGTTTCTTGAAAGCTGCCGCTTCATAGCGGAGGAGATAAGAAGCACGGCACGCTACTTTGAGGGGGAGACTGGGGAGGAGATAAAGAGCCTTGTTCTTATGGGCGGGGTATGCGAGGTAGAGGGAGTCGTGAAAAAACTCACCGAACTGCTAGGCCGGGAAGTGAAGAGAATTTTCATAGAGCAGCTCGGCCATAACGACTCTCCTTTTTTCGCAAAGGCTTACGCTCTTGCGCTTTACGGAAGCTCCTCCGGCAAAAAGGGGAGGTTCAACCTCAGGAGAGACGGATACAGATCGCGGGGGATGGCCAAGGATCTGCTAAAGGAGTTTCGGGTTCCCGTCGCCCTTTGCGCCGCCCTGCTTCTAGTGGTTATTTTCGGGCGCGTGACGGAGGTGGTTTCCGCCAAGGGCAAGATGAGTTCCATACGCTCAGAGATGGAGATGGATCTCAGGAAGGAGTTTCCGGGGGCCGCGGGTACACAGGACCCGGTTGCTTTCTACAGAGGGAGGCTTGAAGTCATCAACCGCAAGCTTGACATACTGAAGCAGGTAAGGGGATCTCACAGCCCGCTTGAGGTGCTGACGGCAGTTTCCGTCGCCGTTCCTAAAGATGTGAGTTTCTCCATTGACGAGATAAGGATAGAAGACGGGGGCAAGGCCAAGATATGGGGCAAGAGCGATTCCTACGAGGAGATAGCTTCGATAGAGAAAGCCTTTCTGGAATCCGGCAGTTTCACCCAGATTAAGATGGGACAGGTAGGAAGGGCGGTTAACAACAGCCTGAAATTCGAGATATCGATGGTCGTCAGGTGAAAATGAAGGAACTAATGCAGAAACTGGTGCGGGGGCTTAAATCGTTTTTCGGGGTTGTTCAGCAGAGAACCGAACCTCTCGTGCGGAGGGTAAGGGGTCTCATAGACAGGAGGGATTTCTCCCCGAGGGACATCCGCGCCCTTAAGATAGCCGCTACGGTCCTGGCGGTCTTCATACTCTTCTCTGTTTACAGGGCGGTTTTCCCGGGGGTTCTGCCGTGAGAAGCGAGGTCAGCCAGATGAGGCTTGAGTTAAACGAGATGAGGGCCATTAAAGAGGAATACCGCTACTCAAGGGATCTTCTGGCCAAGGTCAGCGGCTCGATGAAGGAGGAAAGGGAGGCGCTTATTTCGGTTGCGGAGAAGGCACTTTTAAGAAACGGCATAGACCGCCGCTCATTTTCTATAAAAGGAACCAACCCGTCGGTTAGGGGAAAGGGGATAAAGCGGGAAAGGGCGGTTCTGGTAAGGATAAACAAGGTGCCTTTCCCGAGGGTGCTTAACGTCCTCTATAACTTTCAGAAAAGCAAGACCCTACTCAAGGTCTCGGACCTCAAGATAAAAACCAGGTTTGACAACCCGAACCTGACTGACGTCTCGTTCCGCCTGTCCACTTTTTCTTTCAGCGAATCGTGATCGGGGAAAAAATGAAGATAAATACCAGGATCAAAATGCCGGAAAAAATCTCTCTCCGCCTCTATGTGGGGATATTTTTCGCGTTTCTTCTGATATTCTTTCTCCTCGGGTTTCCATGGGACTCGGTTGAAAGAAGGGTCATCTTCGAGATACAGAACAGCTCCCCGGTTCCGGTTCTGATAGGCGATGCGGACCTGAAGGGCCTTTCCTCGATTGAACTCAGGGACATCCGGGTGATTCTTGGGGAGAGGGAGTCGGTTGTGATTAACAGGGCCAGGGTTAGCGCCGGGCTTTTCTCCGTCATTTTTTCCGACGACACCCGGATTTCCTTTTCCGTTAACGCCTACGGCGGGAAAATAGACGGCAAGGTTTCGCAGAACACGAAGAAAAAGAGTGTTACAAGCGCGGAGGTGGACATAAATTCGATCGAGTCTTCTTCCGTTTCACGTCTTTTTTTGGGAGACGGGGGGATCTCTGTCAGCGGAAAGGTTGACGGAACCATAAAGTTTCTTGGAGAGGGAGAAAGCGGAGGGATTTCCAAGATGGAGTACCTCGTATCCTCCCCTTCTCTTTCGGTTGCCGTGGACAAGGTGCAGGGATTTGAGGTGGGGGAGGAATATAAAAACCTTAGCGTGGTGCTTCGCGGCACCGCCAACCGATTTGAATCGCGTATCGAGAAGTTCTCCCTCACGAACCCACAGCTGTCCCTGCAGGCGGAGGGAAAGGCCCCGTCTCCGCTTCGGTTAAGAAAGGGAGCCGCCCTGGATCTCTCCGTTACGTTCAGGCCTTCTCCCGAGGATGTGAAACTTGCCCTGGTCGGCGGTTTTCTGGGTTCCAAGGGGGCCGACGGCACCTTCTCCGGGAGGGTTCAGGGAACGCTTGCGGAGCCCAAGATCGTAAAGGGGGATGGAGGCGGCTGAGAACCCCGTTTTTGCCCCTGCGGGCTATTTGACTTTGCCCTGCCCCCTCGCTATTCTTCTCGAAATATTCTCCTTAAGACTGCATAATGGCTCCCAACAAAGAACTTGCCGCCGTAAGAAGGGAAATAGACGCCCTTGATTCCAAGTTGCTTGAACTCATAAACAGGCGGGCCGAGCTTGCGATAGAGGTAAGCGGACTCAAGAAAACGGATTCCCTGGGGATTTACGACCCGGGCAGGGAAAGGGAGATAGAAAGAAAGGTAACGGGAAGCAACCCCGGCCCACTTTCAGACGAGGACATTCTTTTTGTTTTCAGGGAACTGATATCGCGCTGCAGGTCCCTTCAGCACGACGAGAAAGTCGCCTACCTCGGACCCGAGGGCAGCTTTTCAAACCAGGCCGCGTTCCGGAAATTCGGCGCTTCCTCCGAGTTTTTGCCGGTTTCCAGCTTTGAGGATGTGTTCGAGGAGGTGCACGGCAGAAGGGCCGATTTCGGCATAGTGCCCGTCGAGAACTCGGTCGAGGGCTCGGTCGGGGACGTGCTTGACATGCTTGTCGAGTGGGATCTCAGCATTTTTGCCGAGTGCTTCGAGCGCATTGAGCACTCCCTACTTTCCCTCAGCGGAGACATCAGCGAAGTAAGAACCGTAGCTTCCCACCCCCAGGCGTTCGGGCAGTGCAGGAAATGGATAGCCGCAAACCTCTACGGCGCCGCGCTTGTTGAGACCCCGAGCACCGCGGCGGCGGCGAAAATGGCCGCAAGGGACAAGAACGTCGCTGCGATCGCAAGCGAGTTCTCGGGATCGATATACAACCTGAAGACGATACAGAACCACATAGAGGACAGCCCGCGCAACACGACCCGGTTCGTGGTGGTGGGAAGGGAGCAACCTCCCCCGAGCGGAGAGGACAAGACTTCGATTGCCTTTTCCGTTAAGGATGAGCCGGGAGCGCTTCACAGAACATTTTTTTTCCCTTTTTCCGAGTCCGGCATAAATCTCACCAAGATCGAGTCGCGTCCCGCGCGCGACAAGCAGTGGGAGTACGTGTTTTTCGCCGATTTCTCGGGACACTGCGAGGATGAGGCGGTAAGGGAGGCCCTTGAGAAGGTGGAAGCCAACTGCGTTTTCCTCAAGGTGCTGGGATCCTACCCCTCTGGAGCGCCGGGCTGACGGCGGCCTGGCGGACGAACTCCACCATGGAACCAAGAGCAAGCGTAAAGAACCTTATTCCCTACGTTCCGGGAAAACCCATCGAGGAGCTCGAGCGGGAGCTCGGAATCCAGGGCGCGGCCAAGATGGCTTCAAACGAAAACCCCCTGGGTCCCTCCCCGCTTGCGAAGAAAGCTCTCTCAGAACACATCTCGAAGGTCAACCTTTATCCCGACGGGGGCTGCTTTGAACTCCGCCGGAAACTTTCCGAGAAGCTCGGGGTTCCCGAGGACACGATAGTAATCGGCAACGGCTCAAACGAGGTGATAGAGATCGTCGCGAGGACCTTTCTTGAGCCCGGGGACGAGGCCATATACGGCCGCCACGCGTTTATCGTCTACCCGATTGTTACCCAGGCGCTCGGGTGCTCGCATGTAGTTTCCCGGATGCCGGATCTTGCGCATGACCTCGAGGACATGCTTTCCCTGGTGACCGACAAAACAAAGATCATTTACATTGCGAACCCGAACAACCCAACCGGAACGATAGTGAGAAGGGACGAGTTCGAGTGGTTCCTCAAGCGGGTTCCCGAGAACGTGATAATACTCGTTGACGAGGCCTATTTCGAGTACGTGGACGACCCCGAGTATCCGGACACGCTTCGCTACCACTCGGTCCGCGAATCGCTCGTTACGGTGAGGACCTTCTCCAAGATTTACGGCCTTGCGGGGCTCAGGGTCGGCTACGGGATTGCGTCAAGAGAGGCGGTTTCCTACATGGACCGGGTAAGGGAGCCGTTTAACGTGAACTCGGCAGCGCAGGCGGCGGCCTGCGCCGCGCTTGACGACGATAGGCACGTCGCCCGCTCAAGGGAGCTTAACCGCACGGCAAAGGAGTATTTCCGCGAGAAGCTTGACGAGCTTGGGGTCAGGTACACGGAGTCTCACACGAATTTCTTTCTCGTTGATCTCGAGAGAGACCCGATGCCGGTTTACGAGGCGCTTCTTCGCGACGGGGTCATAACGAGACCCGTGGGCGGCTATGGGCTGCGGACGCACCTTCGGGTAAGTTTCGGCCTCGGGCGGGAGAACGAAAAATTCATTGAATCGCTTGGGAGAATTCTCGGAAGATGACTTTTGAAAAGGTGACGGTTGTAGGTCTCGGGCTGATAGGCGGCTCCCTCGCGGCGGCCCTTCGCAAGTCGGGGGAAGTCGGTGAGGTCTTCGGGGTCGAGCGGGACGCCGAATCTCTTCGCTTCGCCATCGAGAGCGGAATCACGGACGCGGGCGCTTCAGAAATCGGATCCGGCGTATCGGGATCGGAAATAGTCGTCGTTGCCACCTACGTCGACACCATTGTGCGGGTGGCCAGGGAAGTTTCCGGATTTGTTTCCCCCGGCACCGTGGTCTGCGATGTGGGAAGCGTAAAGGCTTCCATAGTAAGGGAAATGGAAAGTGCCCCCCGAAATATCCGTTTCGTCGGAGCCCACCCCATCGCTGGGAAGGAGACATCCGGCGTAAGGGAGTCTGACCCAGGCCTTTTCTCGGGAAAAAGATGCGTGGTTACTCCCTACGGAAAGCACCGATCCCGAAGCCCTCTCCATGGTGAAAACGCTTTTTTCGCTTGTCGGAAGCGAGGTAGTCGAGATGGATCCCGAATCCCACGACGAGATCTTTGCGCTCGTGAGCCATCTTCCCCACGCGGTCGCCTACTCGCTCGTAAGCGCGGTGGCTTCCGGGGGAGAAGACAAAAACCTTTTTGATTTTTCGGGTGGAGGCCTTGCCGACTTCACCAGGATCGCCGGCAGCTCCCCCGAGATGTGGGCCGGTATTTTCATCGAGAACCGCGAGGCGCTGCTGGGCGCCATCCGCGGCTTTGCGGGAAAGCTCGGGGAAATTGAAAAAGCCGTCGCCTCCGGTAATGTAGAGAATCTGGCAGCCCTTTTGAGGGAGGCCTGGGATTCAAAGAAGGATCTCGGGGAGTGAGCAGGAGAATGTCTGATAAGGTAAAGAAGACGGACGAGCAGTGGCAGGAGCAGCTCTCCCCCGAGGAGTTTCTTGTCACGAGAAAGAAGGGCACGGAGAGGGCCTTTACCGGAAAGTACCACGACCATCACGAAAAAGGCATGTACACTTGCGTGTGCTGCGGGCAGGAGCTTTTCCGTTTCTCAGAGAAATTCGATTCCGGCACGGGGTGGCCGAGCTTCTGGGAGCCCGTATCGCAGGAGAGCGTGGCGGAGAAGGCTGATCATTCCCACGGGATGACAAGGACAGAGGTTCTCTGCTCAAAGTGCGATGCCCACCTGGGACACGTTTTTCCCGACGGTCCGGAGCCCACCGGGCTTAGGTACTGCATAAAATTCCGCCTCTTTGGATTTCGAAGAGGAAAAAGAGGAGTAGGGAAGTGGCGACGGGTGGGATCGAACCACCGACACAGGCCTTATGAGAGCCCCGCTCTACCCCTGAGCTACGCCGCCCTGGAAGAAACAAGGTAAACCGAAAGGCAGGAAAGTATACCGGAAGTCCGCCAGGATTCAACGCGTGTATCCGGTGAATGTCCTAAGGCTCCGACCGTTTGGGGAATACGAAGCGGATGCCCATGTTGGCTGGGGGAAGCTGAGCTTCCGGGTCTACCTGTTTCATTATTGTTTTAATTGTATTGCCAACTATGATCGGGTTGTAATCCTCCCACTTGCGGATTTGGGTCTCGTTTTCGTTGCGGCGCAAGATCCGGACGCTGCCGAATTTCTGCTCAAGCGAGTAGCCGGGTAAGGAGATTTTCGGATTTTCAGACACTATGTGGGTTACGGATGCGGAAACCGTTTTCGGGTTTTTTTCTATCATTCGTCCCGTAAACTTGTCATAGAACGGTATTTCACGGTGCAGGTAGTAATAGCCAGGCAGGTTGAAATACGGACGGTCGATATGCCATACTGCATCGACGCCGGGAGCACGTGCGAGATAGAGGTAGGCGGCGAAAGTCGGATCCTGGTTGCGCACAAAGCCCACAATTCCGGTTTCCTTTGAATAGCTTCTATAAACATGTTTTTGATAAGGAAGAGAGTTGAGAATTCCGGCTAGGGAAACGACTGCAAAAACAGCGACCACGAGCCCCACGGCAATTCGTGCCCAGTTTGTACGGGCCATAAGCTGTGCCACGACGCCCGAGGCAATCAGAAGCCATAGAGGGATAATGGCAAAGATAAACCGGTATTCTTTATGAGTCTGCAGGGAATGAAGCAGCACGACCGCGGCTATTGATGCGAGCAAAAAGCCGTAGCGTCGCAGATCAAGCAGCGCCGCCACGGCAAAAAGCACACTTAGCCCGCTGCCAGCGAGAGTAATCCACAACAAAAACTGATAAGCGGAAGTTTCGCCCGCCCGCAGTTCGCCCACGGCAAAGTTAAAGTGTAGGTTGGCAATATAGGAATGAAACAACCCGCTGTTCCAGGTGACTGCGTCAAATATACCGACTGCGAGAAAAACCACTATTACTGCAAGAGCAGGCCGGATCTTTTTTCTTGTGAGGAAAAAGGCTGCTCCCAGAGGCAAAAGCGCAAGCGGCGCATACTGCATCCGCACGGCCACCGCAAGAACCGCGAAAATTCCAGTCAGGATTACCCCTTTCTCTGAAAATTTTTCCTCATGGTCCCTAAGAGAAAGGGCAACTGCAACCATCAGCAGCGCGGTGGCCACAAATTCCGTCATCGGCTTGTGGGCAAAGACGACCAGCTCGTACCAGAACGCTCCGGCTAGAAGAGCTACTCTGGCAGCGGTTTCACTGAAATGTCTCCGCGCGAAAAAATACATTCCCGCCGGAATCAGAAGCGATACGGCGCAGAAAAAAAGCTTTACACCCCCAATATACCAAGCCGGTTCCCCGAGACCCATGAGGTCGAACAGCTTGAGGACTCCGGCAACTACCCCGGGCACAAGCCACGAGCGGGTGCCGTAGAAATATTCCCAGTAGCTTATGCCGTTTCCAAACACAAGCCGGTGTGCCGGCTCGAGGTACTGCATAATTTCATCCGGATGAAGGACGAAATCCCCTGAAAGTGCAACCGCCGCGCGCGCGACGAAACCAAGCGCCAGCACAAGCGGAAGGTATTTCCAAGTAGGTTCTTTCGGGTCCCGAGGGTGAAGCAGAGAAACAAGAAACTGCGTTTGTAGCGAAGAGTCTTTTGCGTTTTCTTTTTTCATTTGGCTCGGGGCTTTGGCTGAGGTTGTAGGGATCCGTCCCTCCGTGAATTAGCTGGCAGCCGCCCCGTTTTTTCCCGCTTCTTTCCCGATTAATCCGAGTTCCAGAAGTTTCCTGTAGGTCTTGGTGTGGGAACCGTAATGGGAGAAGGTTTCTATGTCCTCGGGTTCGTCGATGTCGATGCTGATGTTGAAATTTCTGTAGATGTCGCAGGGCACGTATCTCCGCTCGGCCTCCTCCCTGTGTTTTCTGAAGCTGTCGTTCCCGAACATTGAGGGTATGCTGTCGGGGGGCTTCCTCAGTATGGCGTTTGTGCCGAGTTCGTCTTCTGAGGGGACTAGGATCACGGACTTGCCCTTCTTTTCCTTTTCTAGGACGAAGTCCAGGTCCTCGCCGGTTATTAGAGGGGCATCGCCCGGGATTACGAGCACGGATTTCGCGCCCATTTTTCTGCAGACCTGGATCGCAAGGTCAACCGACGAACTCTCCCCGAGCTGGCTCTCCTCCCTTATGACGTCAAACCCCTCCTCGAGAGCCATTTTCTCCGCTTTCCTGTCGACCGTCACGACGACCCTGTTATCGGCAAGCTTCGAGTCGCCGACCGCGGAGAACACGTCTTCCAGCATCACGTAGGCAAGTTCGGTTCTCTGTTTGTTGCTGAGCACCGAGGCGAGCCTTTCGTTCGCCCTTGAAAGATCTTTTACGGGAATCAGTATGAATTTCAAAATTGCTACCTCGCTGTGGCAGGTCTCCAACCACGCACTATTGTATCAATAAAAGTATCGCTTGAAAAACAGGAAGAATCGGCGGCCCTTGCCGTATCCGGTTTGTTGACAATAAAAGATGCCTCTATATAGAATGATTAGCGGAAATTGGTCGTCACGCCGCGAAGAAAGGAGCACAGTCTAACAATGACCCGTAAAGCCGTTTTAAAAAGAGAAACCTCCGAAGTGAGCGCCGGCGTCGAGCTTGATCTCGACGGAACCGGGAAATTCGATATCTCGACCGGGGTGCCGTTTTTTGACCACATGCTGAGCCAGTTCGCAAAGCACGGCTGCTTCGATCTTACGGTCAAAGCCGAAGGAGACATCGACGTTGATTTCCATCACACCGTGGAGGATGTCGGGATAGCGATCGGCGAAGCTTTCTCAGAAGCCCTCGGAGACAAGAGGGGAATCACCAGGTACGGCCACGCCATAATTCCTTTTGACGATGCGCTTGTCGTGGTGGCAGTTGACCTGAGCGACAGGCCCTGCTTTGTTTTCAAGGGAGAAATTCCCGCGGGGAAGGTCGGGGACTTTGACTCGGAGCTTGCCGAGGAGTTCTTCAAGTCTCTTACAAACTCGCTTCGCTGCAACCTCCACATCGAGTTTCGCCACGGAACTAACTTGCACCACATAATAGAAGCTATGTTCAAGGCCCTTGGAAGATCCATGGACACGGCCTCGGCGCTTGACGGGCGCCGCGACGATATTCCCTCGACCAAGGGGACGCTCTAGTGATTTCCATAGTGGATTACGGGATGGGGAACCTGAGGAGTGTCGAGAAGGGCTTTACCTCTCAGGGCGTAGACGTTCGCGTTACCGAGGACCCGGGCGACATAGGGGGCTCAAGTGGCCTCGTGCTTCCCGGAGTCGGGGCTTTCGGCGACTGCGTGAGGAACCTTCGCGAGCGCTCAATGACCGGGCCCATAAAGAATTTTATCGAGAGCGGGCGGCCTTTTCTTGGGATATGCTTAGGTTTCCAGATCCTGTTCGAATCAAGCGAGGAGGCTCCGGGTGAAGAGGGACTAGGGATATTCAGAGGGAAGGTAGTCAGGTTCCGCGTCGCGGAGAAGAAGCTTAAGGTGCCCCACATGGGCTGGAACAGGGTGAGTGCGTCCGCACAAACCCGCATACTCGAAGGGATACCGCAGCGGAGCTGGTTTTACTTCGTTCACTCCTACCACGTGGTTTCCGATGAGCCCGGCACGGATGTTCTGCTCTCCGATTACGGGGGCGAGTTCGAGGCGGGGGTCATATCGGGAAAGCTTTCCGCTTTTCAGTTCCACCCCGAAAAAAGCTCTGACTACGGGCTCATGATCTTGAGGAACTTCTCGAAGCTCTGCCTTGAGAACTGATCTTTCTCCCCTCCGTAGACCGCCTCGTACGCGGCGTAGCTCCTTATGATTTTCTTTGCGTAGTTCCTTGACTGCTCGAAGGGGATTTCCTCTATGAATTCGTCTACGTCGAGTGCCCCGTTTTTCTCGTACCACGTCTTGGCGCTTGTGGGGCCGCCGTTATACCCGGCGAGGCTTACGGCGAAGTTGCCCTCGAAGATCTCCAGCAGCCAGCTCAGGTAATAGCATCCGAGATCAAGGTTTATATCGGGAGAGAAAAGCTGGGAAGCCTGAAAATTGCTAAGACCCGCCTTGGGCGCCGTCTCAAGCGCCGTTGAGGGAAGAAGCTGCATGAGCCCCCTTGCGTCGGAAACCGAAACCGCCTCCCTGTCGAAATGGCTTTCCTCCCTTATGACGGAATAGACCAGGAATTCGTCAAGTGCGTATTTGCGCGAAAAGAACCTCACCCGTTCCTCGAAGCCCTTCGGAAAGGAGAGGCGGAGCGCCTCGGGAGAACTGACGCCGTTTGCCAGGCTTATGGAGGTTTTGTAATCTTGTGCCTGCAGGTAGAGCGAGGCGAGGTAGAGGCGTTGCGTGACCGTTTTCGCCTGGGGCCGCAGAATCTCGGCTTCCCTGAGGGCAAGGTCGTATATGCCGGCATTGGCGAAGAAAAGGAATTTCTCAAGCGCGGGATTTTTCCCGAAAGGGTTTCCCGACCAGGCCTTGGCGGGAGGCGGGGACGGAAGCAAGTTTTCCCTGAGCCTCATCTTCGCGAGAGCCGAGTAGTAGGTGATTTTCCGGGATTCGGCGAGTTCTCCGAGCGCGAACAGCGCCCCGGGCTTGTCCCCCGCCCGCTCGGTCGCTCTCGCGTACCAGTAAAGAAAGCGCTCCCTGTCTTTGCCCACCGCCCAGGCTCGGTCGGAGAAAGCCTCGGCCGCCTTTGCGTACTCCTTTTTCCTGTAGTGCATCCACCCGAGGTTCCACGCGCTTTCCCGGGCCTCTTCCCTTTTTGGGTATTTCTCGATTACGAGGCGGTAGAGGCGCTCGGCCTCCTGTGGTTCTTCGCGCAGGTGGCGGAGCCTCGCGGCCTTTAGCAGCGATTCGGCAGCCCAGGAGCTTTTGGGGTTAAGCTTGTGGAGGAGTTCGAAAACGCCTATGGCCTCCTCTTCTTTCTCCATGCTCATGAGGGTCACGCCCCTCCAGTAAAAGGCCTTCGGGGAGTCGACCCCCGAGAAGACCTTTAGGGCTTCGGGAAACCGGGAGAGCCTGTAGAGGCAGATGCCGGTTTTTATCTTAACCGCGCTTGTCCCCGGCGCCCCGGAGAAAGCCTCAAGCGCCCCCTCCCAGTTGCCGGTCTCGAACATGACGTCTCCCCTTTTTTCAAGCTGCAGCGGCGAAGGGACAAAGACTTTTCCGTTTTTTTTGTGAAGCTCGAACACGTAATCCGAGAAGCTCACTTCCGGGTGCTCGGCCCATATCCTCTCGAATACCTCGGAGGCCGTGGGGAAGTCTCTCTGTTTTTCTTTTATCTCTCCCAGGTTTTTTAGGTAAACAGCTTTTTTCCACTTGCTGTCGGTCCGTTGGGCAAGATGGGAGTACGTTTTTTCCGCGTCCGCGTGGCGTTTACTCTCAAGGTGGATTTCTGCTAGGCGCTCATGGGCGTCATGGCCGATCGCCGAGTCCGGGTGGTGTTTCAGTATCTTCAGGAAAAGCTCCTCGGCCCTCTCCTTCTGTCCGAGACCCAAAGCCGCCTCCGCTTCGTAATAAAGGATGTAGTCCTCTATGAAGATAAGCTTATCCTTTATCTCGGCTAAAGCGCCGTGCACCTCGGCGTGCTGTTTTTCCAGAGCGTGGCAGTGAAGCTTTAAAAACCGCGCCTCGAGGGTTTTCTCCGCAGAGGCGAGAGCCTCTTCGCAGTCAGCGTGATTGGCGCGCGCCCGCTCGGCCGCGGCGGCAAGGAGAAACAGGGCAAAGAGAAAGACGCTGAGTGCTGCTTTTTTCGGTTCCATTACCTTGAGTTCTCCGTAGCCAGAAGGTCCCTTATGCCTTCCCCGAAGAGATTGAATGAAAGCGCCGTTATGAAAATCGCGATGCTGGGAAACACTATAAGATGGGGAAACGTCCTTATCCCCTGCCATCCGGTGCTTGCGAGCGTTCCCCAACTCGCCTCGGGCGGGGATATGCCAAGGCCGAGAAAGCTGAGAGTGGATTCCGTCAGTATAGCGTATGGAACAGAGAACGTGACGGTGACTATGAGAGGGCTAAGCGTGTTAGGAAGTATGTGCCTTGCGAGAATGGTCCGAGGCGAGGCCCCGAGCGCCCTTGCGGACTCAACGTACTCAAACGACTTTATCTGAAGCACGCTTCCCCTCACTATCCTCGCAACCCTCATCCACGACATTACTCCAAGCGATATGACGATGCCCGTTACCCCGGTTCCGATAACGAGAGTGAGAAGAACTATCAGCAGAAGATCCGGAACGGCGTAGAACACGTCCACGGTGCGCATTATGAGCTCGTCCGTTTTCCCCCCCGGCGTATCCCGAGACTGCCCCGAGAACCGTTCCGATCACAAGGGCCATCGCCGCGGTTCCCACGGCGACCGCGATCGATATCCTCGAGCCGTGAATTACCCTGCTGAGAAGGTCGCGTCCCTCCTGGTCCGTTCCCATGAGGTGCACAGAGTCGGGAGCGCGAAGAGCGTTCGAGAAATTCGTCTGGTCGTACTCGTAGGGGGAGAGTGCGGGTGCGAAAATCGCTACCAGAATTATGAGGAATATTAGCGTTCCCGTGATTATTACCTGGGTTTTTACGTACATGCTGTCTTGGGCCCGGGAAGTTCAGGCGTCTTTTCTGTGTGAGGCCCGGACTATCGTCTTTATTCCGCCGCGGACGTTGAAGTCGCCCGTCACCTCGACCGACCTCGGGTCGCACACCGAGACGAAGTCGTTAAGGATTCTGTTCGTCACGTGCTCGTGGAACTCGCCCGTGTTCCTGTAGGAGAACATGTAGAGCTTGAGGGACTTAAGCTCCACGCA
This sequence comes from Thermodesulfobacteriota bacterium, assembly GCA_964291665.2. Taxonomy (GTDB): domain Bacteria; phylum Desulfobacterota_D; class UBA1144; order Nemesobacterales; family Nemesobacteraceae; genus Nemesobacter. The sequence goes on from OZ219814.1 coordinate 904,812, forward strand.
GAACCTGTCGGGGACGTACTTTATGGTGATTGTCGCAAAGTCCGGCTGCCCCGTTTTCGGGCAAACGCAGGTGAATTCGGGACACGATATCTCGATTTCGTAATCCCTCTCCGGGTTTTTGTTCTCGAAAGTCTCGAGGATTTCCGGGCTCGGTTCTTCCATGGGCCAGAAAACGCCGCGCGGCCTTTGCGGGCGCCACCTCCGTATCCACCTAATTTACTTGGATGGCTAAGAGTAATCAACTCTAACTGCGGGAGGTTTTCCCTGTTTGACACTGCGGGGTTTAGAGTAAATAATCTTTTCTCCAACGCTCTGGGGCATCGTATAACGGCAGTACAGCGGACTCTGGATCCGCTAGTCTAGGTTCGAATCCTAGTGCCCCAGCCAGGTTTCATTCACTCCATTATCTCAAATCGGAATATGTCGGGCCTTGAGAAGTGCCCAACGGAGTCTATGACGGTCTTTGCCCTTATTATCTGGTCAAGTTCGATTTCGGCGTAGAGAATTTCTTCCTTTCCGTATACGGGACCGACGATGTACTGCCCTCTCGGGTTTATTATGCCGCTTCCCCCGGGGTAATCCCAGATCGTATGCTCCTTCAGTGGAAAGGAGTCGGGAATCAAGCTCTCTTCTATGAAGCCGGCTGAGATTATGACGAATACCTGTCCCTCAAACGCATACTGGCGGCTCGCGAAATCCATCGTGTCCTTGACGAATGAGTGTCCTCCCCAGAGACCCACGTGCACCTGCTCCCCTTTGGTGAACATCGCGTACTTCTCAAGGGTCATGTGATGCTCGTAGCAGAAAAGCCCTCCTATTTTCCCGACGGCTGTGTCGAACACCCTTACGTCCTCGGCGGTTCCGTTTGCCCATACGCATTTCTCGCTGTCAATCGACATTAGCTTTCTGTGCCTGCCGAGAAGGGAGCCGTCCTTGCCAAAGTAAAGTATGGTGTTGTAGAGGGTTCCTCCCTCTTTTTCGTTAACCCCTATTACGACGCAGGTCTTCGCCTTTTTTGCCGCATCGCCGATTCTTTTCGTGTCCTCCCCGGGAACCTCGACCGAGTTTCTGTGAAGCTCGACATGGGCATCCATGGTGAGCTTTTTCTCGGCTCCGAACCCAAGGTCCTTCGGCCAGTAGGGGTATGTGGGGATGAAAGCCTCCGGGAAAACCACAAGCTCTGCCCCGTTTCCCGCGGCCTCCTTTATAAGCCTGAGGACTTTATTGACCGTGCCCTTTTTGTCGAGAAAAACCGGAGCTGCCTGCACCGTGGCCGCCGTAAAGGATTTTCCGTTGCTCATAATGAGTTATTATATAGGGAAAGTTAAAAAAAAGCAGGGTTTCTTACCCGAAGCTAGGGGGATAAAAATGGGAAGACTTACTGGAAAAACCGCGCTCATAACGGGCGGGGGAGAGGGAATAGGAAAGGCGACGGCGCTTCTGTTCTCAGCTGAAGGCGCCAACGTGGGCATAATGTCTAGAACCGCGGAGAGACTTGATGAAGTGGTTTCTGAGAACCCGGGTCCTGGGGAGATAAGGACCTATCCTGGGGACGTTTCCATAGAAGAGGATGTAAAGAGGGTGGTAGAGGCCTTCTACGGAGATTTCGGTAGGGTGGACATACTGTTTAACAACGCCGGGATACTCGAGGGCGGCACGGTGGTAACGACCTCTAACGAGGTCTGGGACCGCACGATCGACATAAACGTGAAGGGGGTTTTTCTCGTGAGCAAGCACGTGGTTCCGCTCATGGCCAAGCACGGCGGGGGCTCAATAATCAACAACTCGAGCGTGCTCGGCATCGTGGGGATGGAGGGCTGCGTCGCGTACAACGCCTCGAAGGGAGCCGTGAGGCAGATAACGAGAAGCATGGCCCTTGATCACGCGAAGGACAACATAAGGACTAACTCCGTCTGTCCTGGCTACATAAAGACCAAGATGGACCCTGAGTTCATGGGGAACCCCCCGGACGCGGAGGAGCAGCTTGACGCCATAGCGGCCGACATGATTCCCTTGGTGAGAAGGGCCGAAGCGGAGGAAGTGGCCCACTCGGTGCTCTACCTGGCTTCAGACGAGGCACGGTATGTTACGGGCTCCGATCTTGTAATAGACGGGGGCTGGACCACGCTTTAGGCGGGGCGGGGGAGAAACTTTTAGAGAACAAACCAGAGACAAAGGAGGAATTTACGATGGAAGTTTTTGAAGCAATGGGCACGAGGAGAAGCTTCCGGTTCTACAAGCCCTGGAAAGAAGTTGAGGACTGGAAGATACAGAAGATGCTCCAGGCGGCGCGGTACTGCTCCTGCCAGGGCAACTGCAACTCTACCGAGGCGATAGTCATAGATAAAAGGACCTATCCCCCCGAGAAGTTCGAGAAGATAGTTGAGTGCGGGTCAGCGTTTAACGAGATCCACCTGCGCCAGGCCCCGATTATCGTGGCGTGGCTGATAAACCTTGACGCCTGGTACAAGGAGCTCATACAGACCTTCCAGGTGCTGTTTCCCGCAAGGGCGATAACCGCGGCCCACGGCTGGACCTACAAGATACTGACCGAGAGCACCTATCCGAGGCTCATGAGCTTTCCAAAGGACAGGGCGGAGGATCTCCTCAGGGTCGAGGCTGGCCAGGCCATAGCGAACGCCATGCTCGCGGCCACTGACATGGACCTCGGGTGCTGCCTTATCGCCACGGGGAGAAAGCCGGCCGAGTTCCCGAAAGTTCTCGGGACTCCGGAGAACATAGTTCCTATCTGGCTCATGACTGTGGGATATCCGGCCGAGGATCCCGGGCAGAGACCGAGGAAGAGGTTTGACAGGCTCTATCACTCAAACGAATATGGAACTCCACTTGCGGAGGACCAGGACGTGCGGAAGGAGCTTGAGGAGCAGAAGCTGATACAGCCGATGGATCCGCTTCCCGGAAGGGAGGAGGAGTTAAGGCACATATGCAGGATGTTCGGTTTCACCGAAGACATGTGCGACATGCCGAAGGAGAAGGTCCTTGAGATGTACGAGGAGGACTCTCCCTATTACGGAGAACTTCCCCCGGGTCTTGAGGAGAAGGGAGTCTGAAAAAGGCGTATATATAATAAGGAAAAGGGCGCGGCTGCCTGCGGGTCTCTCCCGAGGGGGGCCGCGCTTTTTTGCGTCTTTACTGTTTATACTCGCACTTGCAGAAGTTCTGCCTTATGTGCGCCACCACGTTATCTATGTCCTCGGGGCTTATTATTCCGCCCCAAGCGGCCATCATCGGGGATTTGCCGACCGCCGCTCCGCCGTTTGTTATCACGTTAACCAGGTACTCATCCGTGTAGGTCTCAAGGATCGCGGCGCTGGATAGATCCCTCGGCTTGGGGTCAAGAGCGGCCGCCGCGATTCCGTCGCCAAGTCCCGTCGCGCCATGACAGGTCGCGCAGTAAAGGTTGTAGACTTCCTGTCCTCTTGCGCTGTCGGCTGCCTGGGAAGCATGGGATGCGAGAAAAAGCGCGCACGAAAAAACAAGTGTCGCGAGCAGAATTCCGTTTTTCATTTTTTTGGCCTCTCTTCGGGAAAAAGTTCGGTTCGGGGAAAAGTTTCCCTAACCTTTAAGTATATCTTTTTTACCTTTATAATCAAACGTGCGGGCGGTTCTGCGAGAGCGCCCGCGGGCGAAGGGGTAAAGGCGAAATGGTAGAGATAAAATACTGCGCGCGCTGCGGCTGGCTGCCGCGATCCGCATGGATGGCGCAGGAACTGCTCGGCACTTTCGGGGAGGCGCTCGGAGGGGTGTCCCTCGTTCCCTCAAGCGGCGGAATCTTCGAGGTGCGGGCGGACGGGGAGCTTGTGTGGTCGCGAAAGGAGGAAGGAAGGTTCCCCGAGATTAAGGAACTGAAGCGCGCGGTGCGGGACGCGGTGTGTCCCGGTATGGATCTAGGCCACACGGATTCGCTTTGATGGCCGGGCGCTCGTCCCGCGGAATTGTTTTTGACAACTGCGCCGGGCGCGTGTAAAAATCTGCCTTTGCGGCAAGGCGGGACAGAAGGTTTTTTCGATGTCAACCGGTAATTACATACACATATTCGACACGACGCTTCGGGACGGCGAGCAGGCCCCGGGCTGCAGCATGACCTCTGAGGAGAAGCTCCGGGTCGCCTATCAGCTTGAGCGCCTGGGTGTGGACATAATAGAGGCCGGGTTCCCGATATCCTCTGAGGAGGACTTCCAGTCCGTAAAGAAAATAGCGCAGAAGATAAAGGGTTGCCAAGTAGCCGGGCTCTGCAGGGCGAGCATGAAGGACATAGATCGCGGCTGGGAAGCCGTGCAGCACTCAGAAAGCCCGAGAATACACACCTTCATTGCCACCTCGGAGATACACCTTAAGCACAAACTGAGAAAAACGAGGGACCAGGTTCTCGAGATGATAAGCGGCGCCGTTAAGCACGCGAGAAACTATACGGAGAACGTCGAGTTTTCCTGCGAGGACGCGACGCGAACCGACATCGACTATCTCTGCACCGCTGTCGACGTTGCCGTACGCTCGGGAGCCACCACCATCAACATCCCCGACACGGTCGGGTACACGATTCCCGAAGAGTTCGCCTACATAATCCACACGCTGGTAAAGAACGTCCCTAACCTTGACGACGTGATCCTTAGCGTCCACTGCCACAACGACCTCGGCCTCGCCGTTGCGAATTCCCACGCGGCCATAACCGAGGGAGCAAGGCAGGTCGAGTGCACGATTAACGGACTCGGGGAGAGGGCGGGCAACGCCTCGCTTGAGGAAATGGTTATGGGTCTTAAGGTGAGAAGCGACAAGAGGCCCTACACTTTCGGGATAAACACTGCCCAGATATATCCCACAAGCAGGCTTGTCTCCCAGGTGACGGGGGTTAACGTGCAGCCCAACAAGGCGATCGTGGGCGCGAACGCGTTTGCCCACGAGGCGGGCATACACCAGGACGGGGTGCTTAAGGAGAGCATAACTTACGAGATAATGACCCCGCAGGAAGTCGGGATTCCCTCTAACCAGATAGTGCTAGGCAAGCACTCGGGGCGTCACGCGTTTCGAGACCGCCTTGAGGAGTACGGATATGTTCTCGAGCCTGAGGCTTTCGAGAACGCGTTTACGAAGTTCAAGGCCCTTGCCGACAAGAAAAAGTACGTTTTCGACGAGGACATAGAGGCGCTCATAAACCAGGAGTTTTTGCGTTCCTCTGATTATTACGAGTTTACTGCCGCCAGCTACTCGGGCGGGACTGACTCATCGCCCGAGGCGAGCGTAACGATTATGGCGGGCGGGGAGGAGGTATCGGTTTGCGAGAAGGGCTCTGGGCCCGTTGACGCTATTTTCAAGGCGGTTAAGAAGGCGACGGGGCTTGACCCAAGGCTTGAGAATTTTTCGGTATCATCTATAACGGGCGGAACCGATGCCCAGGGAGAGGTTACGGTCAGGATATCGGACGACGGAGTGATATCGCAGGGACAGGGGGTCGATACGGATATTTCCGTTGCGAGCGCGAAGGCTTTCGTAAACGCGCTCAACAGGCTTCGCTGGAGAAAAGAGCATCCGAGACGGGGCTCCGAGCTTAAGGGAATTTAACGTGATTCCGACCGTCTGGTTTTCCGGGGAGCGACTGACCGAATATTCCCAGAGCACGAATTGCGAGTTCGGATTTCGGCTCAGCTTTCGGGGTGTGCTAGGGCGGGAGCGAAACGAAGTGCGGCGACACTTGATTTGCCGACGAATATCGGTTTTTATTAAATGGGTTGAAATTCGGTTTTATTAGTGTTATTGTTTGAACTAGACAGGGGGGTTCTTTTCTCCCAAGCGCCGTTTGATTTCCGAGGCGGTCCTATTTGATGAAGTTGAAAAAATGTGTTGACACTTCAGTGTGTTTTCGTGTAAATTAGTTAGCGATGATGTTAAGCTTTACTCGAAATATGGAAACAATTCATGAGGAGGTAAATGAATAAGATGTTTAATTTCAATATAATGCCATATAATAGGTCAGGGCGCGCGGGGGGTAAGAGCGTGTCCATGGTCGGCATGTTAGTGCTTCTTCTGGCCGCGTCGTTCTTTGTTACGTCATGCATTGACGGTGATACGGACATTGTGACGGAGACCGAGACTGTACCGGTGACCGTGCCGGGGCCAACGGTGACCGTGCCCGAGACTGTACCGGTGACCGTGCCCGAGACTGTACCGGTGACCGTGCCGGGGCCAACGATGTATATATGCCCTGATGAGAACGCGACTGAGGTTGCCGATCGTGCTGACTGCCCGCCCAGCCCAGACGAGTTGTGCGAAGAGGGGACTGCGGAAGCTGATGACCTCGAAGGTAGTTCGTTTGATGACTATATCTGCGGACTTGCCGGCGATGACACTATCACGGCCGGTGGTGGTAACGATACGCTCGAAGGTGGCGCTGACAACGATACGCTTAGGGGCGGCGCTGGCAACGACGTGATTAAGGGAGACGCTGGCGACGATAAGCTTTACAGCGGCGGCGGCAATGACAGGCTCTACGGCGGTGAAGGCAGCGATGAACTTATAGTTCAAGGCGGCGACAACATGCTTGACGGCGGGGAAGACATGGACGGGCAAGACATGGATATTGCGATTTATCTGGAGACTGGTGGAGTAAGCGCTAATCTGGCTAGGCAGACTGCAACGCATCTTGCTGCCGTGGGTTCCACGGATCCTTTTGCAGCTCCTGGTGGAGGTGTAGACACCTTGATGAATATTGAGAATGTCAAGGGGTCTCACATGTTCGACATACTGATCGGTGACGGTGAAGATAATCTGCTTAAAGGCTTGGACGGTCCTGACCATATCGCAGGCGGAGCCGGAGATGATAAGATTATCCCCAATCGTCCGATGCCTCCAGCCCTAAACGCGACCGAAGATGGTCTTGCCGAAGGTGAGACGACGCCCGCGAACACCGAGGCAACGGACGTTGACACGATTAACGGCGGGGACGACGTGGATACGGTAAGCTATGAGGGAGAAGCGGCTACTTTTGACGATCAGGCAAATAATGTTGCTGTGCGCGATCTGTCGGTAAATCTTGCGGACACTGTTGTTCCCGCTGTTGAGGACAATCCAGCTACTCCTACAAACGAGGCCGTGCCCGCTCATATAACAGCCACTTTAGGCACGATCGCGGATAGGATCGTTGTTGAGAACAAAGGCACAAAGGAAGAGCCGATGTGGGTTTCCACCATTGAGAACGTTATAGGTGGCGGCGGCGCTGACACCATTACAGGTGATGCGCGAGACAATGAGCTTACGGGCGGACCTGGAGCGGACGTTATAGCCGGTGGTAAAGGCAACGATATTGTTAATGCTGACGACGCTGATACTGATCTTGACGGAGGTACTGGTCTCCTTGCTGAAGACGACGAGGATACTGCTGATGTAGACGAGTCGACTGCTGGCGATATGGACGTCTTGAGCTATGCGGGAGTGACGGAAGATACGGACACCACTAACAACACTCCAACTCCCACCCCAGACGGTGTCGAAGTAACAATATCTAATGATGATGCGGGGAGTGGTATAAGGGGTTTTGAGCAGGTTATAGGATCACCTCTGAACGATACTTTCACTGCTCCTGCCGAAGGCGGCGTTACAATCATGGGTGGTGGTGGCGCTGACACCATTAACGGTGCGGCTGGAAAAGACACGCTTATGGGTGGAGCTGGCGCCGACGACATTAACGGTGGCGCTGAAGCTGACGTGCTTAACGGCGGTCCAGGTGAGGACACCCTTACAGGCCAAGACGGCGGCGATGTTTTCGTCCTTTTTGCCGGAGAAGGGCCTGATACCATTGATGATTATATGCCGGACGAGGCAGACGAAGAGATTCACCTCAAGAACTTCCCCAGCGGAACGACAGCGGTGGTTGCCCTCTCGGATACCTCGACTGCTGTGATTATGGTTGGTGACGATGTACTGTTTAAGTTTACTGCTCACGGTGCTGTGACGTTAGACCAGATAGTAGCTGACTTGAAGAAAACAGGGTCAATCGTCTTCGTTCAACCGAACTGAATGTAATTTACTGGCAATCGTTTCGATTGCGGATTGGGAGAGCGCCAAGCTGGTTATCTGAAAGGAGAGATCAGCTTGGCGCTCTTTTTTTGCCCTTATTGCTGTTATAACCGTTGATGGTAAGCGGTGTTGCTGTTCCTGTGTATCTCAGTGTGCTATGCGAAGATGTCATGGACTCAGTGGGTGTGAACTGCTCTTGCCTTGGCTTGAAGCACTGGGAGGAGTCCTGATTCTCGAGAGGGGGTTCGGAGGCATTCCCGTTACCGTGCGTCACCGTGACGATGTAGTGCAGATGAAGACAATGGAGGTATCGGCTGCCGGTATTTGAAGTAAATTTTTATAATGCCTGATCAAGCCCTCTCCCTCCATGTGTTCTTAGCCGTACCGATCTTTGAAAGTTTTGGACAATGGTGTTGCCTCGCACCGTTGTGTCCCCTCCCGCCGTTTCCGCCGCCCCGTTAAAATTCTGTATAATAGTGCTTGCATGAGTTCGCAGACCCCTTTAATGAGCCAGTACTTAAGTGTGAAGAGGGAATACCCGGACTCCATACTTTTTTTCAGACTCGGGGATTTCTATGAGATGTTCTACGACGACGCGAAAACCGCGTCTGAGATACTCGGCATAGCCCTCACTTCAAGGGACCGCTCAAAGAAAAACCCAGTGCCTCTCTGCGGCGTTCCCTTCCACAGCGTGGAGACCCACATATCGAAGCTTCTCGCTAGCGGAAAGAAGGTGGCGGTCTGCGAGCAGATAGGCGATCCGAAGCAGGCAAAGGGGATCGTTGATAGGAAGGTCGTGAGGGTTCTCACCCCCGGGGTCGTTCTTGATTCAGAGAACCTCGAAGCAAAAAGCAACAATTTCCTTGCGTGCGTAGCGGACGGAGAGAATGGCTTCGGACTTTCTTTCTGCGACATCTCGACCGGGGAGTTTCGGACCTCCTTTTTTCCATCCTCACAGGATCTTCTCTCTGAGCTTGCGCATATCGGCCCGAGGGAGATACTCATCTCGGATCAGGGTGGGGGTCTTTCTTGGATTAAATCCTTGCTTGACGCTAACCCCCGCGCTCTCGTAACCAGGGTCGATCCTTGGAAATGGGAGCCAGAGCGCTGCGGGGAGGTCCTCCGGGACGGCTTCGGGGTTTTTACCCTTGAAGCCCTCGAGATCGAGAAAGTCCCGGGATGCGTTCTTGCCTGCGGGGTGCTTTTCGATTACCTCCGGGAAACCCAGAGGGACTTCCTGCCGCAGATAGGACTCCCCAGGTACTACGACACAGTCGACTACATGAAAATAGACGAGTGGACCGCGAGGAACCTTGAGCTAAGAAGTTCAACGGAAGGCTCAGTCAGGCACTCCCTGCTCGGCGTGATGGACGAAACCCGCTCGCCCATGGGCGCTAGGTTGCTTCGCCGCTTTATGAGCTACCCTCTTCTCGACATAGAAGAGATAAAAAAGAGACAAGGGGCCGCGGGTGAGCTGCTTGAGAACATCTCCGCTAGGGAAGACCTTATGGAAGCGCTTCGGCGGATAGGCGACCTTGAGAGGCTGATACACAGGATCGAGACCCCTTCTGCCAGGCCAAGGGATCTCGCCTCGCTTAGGGATTCCTCGTTTTACGTGGAAAAACTCCGCGACGCCATGGCGGATCTTGGCTCTGAGGCTTTAGTCTCCCTTCGCGAGAGGATGGATGATTTCCAGGATCTACGCTTCTATCTCGAGGGGGCTCTTGTCGAGACCCCGCCAGTTTTCACGCGGGAGGGAGGGGTGATAAGGGAAGGCTTTTCCCCCGAGCTTGACCGTCTCCGGAAAATCCAGAGCGACGGGCGCAGATGGATATCCGAGCTTGAGGGGCGTGAGAGGGAGCGGACCGGGATAGCCAACCTCAAGATCGGCTACAACAGGGTGTTCGGCTACTACATAGAAGTTACCAACTCAAAGCTCTCCCTTGTGCCCGAGGACTACTCGAGAAGACAGACCCTCGCTGGAAGCGAGCGCTTCATCTCCCCCGAGCTAAAGGAATACGAAGAGCAGATATTCACGGCCGCTGAGCGCATAGCCGAGCTTGAGGCTTCCCTTTTCGAGGAGGTGCGCGTGCGTGCGGCCGCTGAGGCGGGGCGCGTTAAGGCGACGGCGGCTTCGGTCGCGGAGACGGACGTTTTCTGCTCAATGGGCGAGATTGCTTCGCGCTACGGTTACTGCCGACCGGAATTCGTCCCCCGCCCCTTGTTGAGCTCAAGGACTGCCGCCATCCCGTGGTGGAGAGGATGGGCCTTGAGAGGGGATTTGTTCCAAACGACGTCACGCTAGATTCAGAAGACAAGCGCTTTGTGATTATCACGGGGCCCAACATGTCAGGCAAGTCGACCCTCATAAGGCAGGTGGCCCTCATATCGCTCATGGCACAGATGGGAAGCTTCGTTCCCGCCCGGGAGGCTCGGCTCGGGGTGGTCGACCGGATATTCTCGAGGGTCGGGGCGTCAGATAACCTCACGGCCGGCCGGTCAACCTTCATGGTCGAGATGGTCGAGACGGCGCACATACTTCAGAACGCCACCCCGAGAAGCCTCGTCATACTGGATGAGATCGGGCGGGGCACGAGCACCTTTGACGGGATGAGCATAGCCTGGGCGGTATCCGAGTATCTCTACGACCTGGGGCCCCTCACCCTGTTCGCCACCCACTACCACGAGCTATCGAACCTGGCGGACGTAAAGGCGGGGATCGCAAACTCAAACGTGTCGGTAAAGGAGGAGGGAGGGGAGATACTGTTTCTGCGGAAACTTCTCCCGGGAGCCACGAGCCACAGCTACGGCATACAGGTGGCCCGGCTTGCCGGTGTTCCCGCGAAGGTTCTTAACTCGGCAAGAAAAGTCCTTTTTTCCCTTGAGAAGTTAAAGGCTTCTCTCTCCCAGTCGATGCTCGGCGGGCAGCTTCTACTTTTCGACGCGGAAACAGAAAGGGAGTCCGAAGTTGAGTTTCAGAAGGAAGAACTTCTGGCCGAGGATCTTGCGGCCCTTGATCCCGTGAACATGACTCCGCGAGGGATTCGGGCACGTTCGATGAGAATATGGAGGGTTGAAGCTGGTTGAACTTTGCGAGAAGGCAAGACAGCGCCGCTCATAGCCCCGCGGAGCACTCTTTTTTCCCTCTATCCCTTGACACCCGCAAAAACGTGCTTACTTTATAGTTGGCACTTGGAAGGCGCAAGTGCCAGTCTAGCTTTAAAAAGTTAAAAAGGAGGTATTAGAGATGGAGATAAGACCGCTATATGACAAGGTCTTGATAAGGCGTCTTGATGTATCTGAGACGACGGAAGGGGGAATCATAATCCCCGACACCGCGGCCGAGAAACCCCAGCAGGCGGAAGTTATTGCCGTTGGGAAGGGAAGGCCGATTGAAAACGGAGAAATTCTTCCGCTTGACGTGAAGCCAGGCGACAGGGTTATATTCGGAAAATACGGCGGAAACGAAATTTCGCTCGGCGGCGAGGATTACCTGATTATCCCCGAACACGAGATACTCGGGGTAATAGAAGACTAACAAAGGAGGAAGCAATAAAATGGCAAAGGATCTGTTATTTGACACTGAGGCCAGGGAGAAGATTCTCGAGGGCGTTAACAAGCTCGCGGCCGCGGTAAGGGCTACGCTGGGTCCAAGGGGACGCAACGTGCTTATAGAAAAAACGTTCGGAGCTCCTGTCGTGACCAAGGACGGGGTTTCCGTGGCCAAGGAAATAGAGATTGAGGACAAGTTCGAGAACATGGGAGCCCAGATGGTAAAGGAGGTTGCCTCGAAGACTAGCGACGTCGCTGGAGACGGCACCACCACCGCTACCATACTCGCCCAGGCGATATACCGCGAGGGAATAAAGCTCGTGGCCGCGGGACACGACCCCATGAAGCTCAAAAGAGGAATAGACCAGTCGGTAGAGGTTGTGACCGGCAGCATAAGGAAGTCGAGCAAGCAGGTTAAGGGACGCACCGAGATAGCCCAGGTGGCCACGGTCTCCGCAAACGGCGACCAGAATGTCGGAAGCATCATAGCCGACGCCATGGAGAAGGTGGGGAAGGACGGCGTTATAACCGTCGAGGAGGGAAGAAGCCTCGATACCGAGCTTGACGTGGTTGAGGGAATGCAGTTTGACAGGGGGTATCTCAGCCCCTATTTCGTTACCGAGCCCGAGAAGATGACGGTTGAGCTTGATGATCCGCTCATCCTGCTTTTCGATAAGAAGATAGCCAACATGAAGGATCTTCTCCCGCTCCTTGAGGAAGTGGCGAGAAGCACCAAGCCCCTTCTGATAATCGCAGAGGACGTAGAGGGAGAGGCTCTCGCTACTCTCGTGGTTAACAAGATCAGGGGAACGCTCAAGGTCGCGGCCATAAAGGCTCCCGGATTCGGGGACCGCAGGAAGGCCATGATCGAGGACATAGCGGTTCTCACCGGTGGGCAGGTGATATCGGAAGAGGCCGGCATGAAGCTTGAGAACGCCAAGATAACCGACCTCGGACAGGCAAAGAGGGTCGTTATAGACCGCGACGACACCACGGTCGTCGGAGGCGCCGGCACCAGGGGCTCAATAGAGGGTCGCATAGGCCAGATAAAGAACCAGATAGAGATAGCAAGCGGTGAGTACGACCGCGAGAAGCTCCAGGAGCGCCTCGCGAAGCTTGCCGGGGGCGTGGCAGTGATCAGGGTAGGGGCCGCCACCGAGACCGAGATGAAAGAGAAAAAGGACAGGGTTGAGGACGCCCTTAACGCCACGAGGGCAGCCGTCGAGGAAGGAATAGTTCCAGGCGGAGGCGTGGCCTTCATAAGGGCCATCGCCGCGGTCAACAAGTACGACGGCGCCGATTCCGAGGAGCAGGCGGGAGTCAACATCGTTAAGAAAGCGCTTGAGGAGCCCCTTCGGGGAATAGCCTCTAACGCCGGATGGGACGGTTCCATAGTGGTCGAGAAGGTAATAAACCAGAAGGGCTCAAACGGCTTTGACGCCGCGAAGCTCAAGTACACTGACCTCATAAAGGCCGGTATTCTCGATCCCGCGAAGGTGACTAGGACAGCCATGCAGAACGCTGCAAGCGTCGCTGGCCTTCTGCTCACCACAGAGGCGCTGGTCGTCGACATCACGAAAGAGGATGCGGGCGGCCCTGGAGCAATGCCTCCTGGCGGACCGATGGGCATGGGCGGCATGATGTAATAGTCCTCTGCACCCAGCAGAAGAAACGGAAGCGGGCACGGCGCACGGGCGCCCTGCCCGCTTTTTTTTTGCCGTTTTAAATTTTTTTTAATTTTCCCTTGACAGTTTAAGTAAATTACTTATATTTTAAAGTGTTGATTAGATACAACAATCAATACTCATCCTTCATCCTCCTTTTTGTAATAGAGAGCGTCTCGGCCCCCCTGAGGCGCTCTTTTTTTGTCTAATCGAAAACGTGGGGTATATTTCTGCCCGAATCCCCTGCGGAGTCCTGTGAGATGAAACGATATTACTTGCCTTTAGCCGTACTGGTTCTGATAGCCCTTGTGTGGTTCGGGATCCTCGGGTTTCTCCGAACGGACAAGGGGAGCTTCCACGGGGATGAGTTCCGCCGTCCCGCCTTTGATTTCTCGCTCACCGACCACCATGACCGCGGATTCTCCCTTTCAGAGCAAAAGGGCAAGGTCGTGCTGCTTAACTTCGGCTTTACCAACTGCCCCGACGTGTGCCCCACCACCCTGGGGATGCTGGGCGAGGTGATTGATATCGTGGGAGACGAGCGGGTCATGGCGATTTTCATAACGGTTGACCCCGAGCGCGACACCGTGGCCAGGCTCGGGGCCTACATTCCGTTTTTCCACGGCGGCATAATCGGCCTCACGGGTCCGCAGCAGGAAATAAAGAGGGTAAACGATGCCTGCGGGACCTTTTACTCGAAAGAGCAGGGGGCCTCTGAGTCAGAGTACGGAGTGATTCACTCCCCGGCGGTTTACCTGATAGGCCCGGGTGGCGAGATGATGCTTCGCTACCCCAAGGAAAAACTTGACCCGAGAAAAATCGCGGGCGACGTAAAACGCCTTCTGTAAACTCCCATGAGAAAAGCCCTGCTTGCCATCCTGCTTTCCCTGCTTGTCGCTCCCTCGGCCTTGAGCGAGGGCGGAATATCGGTTAAGGATCCGTGGGTAAGACAACCCCCTCCTGGCAGTTCCGTGACCGCGGCCTACATGGTTATCGAGAATTCTGCCGCCGCGGACGAACTTCTGGAGATAAGCTGCAGCTGCTCCGCCTCGGCGTCGCTTCACGTTACGGAGATAAGGGAAGATTCCATGGCGATGAAGAAAGTCGCCTCGATTGAGGTTCCCCAGGGCGACTCTGTAGACCTTTTGCCCGGAGGCCACCACGTGATGCTCGAGGGACTCTCAGGCGATATTGGAGAAAGCGTGGTTCTGGAGTTAAAATTCCGCTCGGGCGCGGGGATATCGGTTACGGCGCCTGTTCTTTCGCCCCCGGCCGCAAAGAAGCGCAGCCACCACCACTAGGGGGCTTGCTCTTTTGAGTACACGGTAAGCATCTGGTCGTCGGGGTCCGACTTCGCGGCGGTTTTCATTTCGCACTTGGCCATCATGGCTCCACCCGCTTCGGTTATAAGCGTCTCGATCAGGATCTCTCCCGTTATTTTGCCCGTGCTTTTGATTTCAAGCGTCCCGGCGTCTATCTTCCCGTTTACTTCCCCGAATACGATGACCTCTCCGGCGCTTATGTCTCCGTTCACGGAACCGTTAGGACCCACCACGAGCGTGTTGGTGGTTTTTACGTCTCCCTTCAGGATTCCCTCGACCTTCATCGATCCCTCGCACGAGACGTTTCCCTCGAACACCGCCCCATCGCCCAGAATCGTTTCCACGGTGTCCGGGTTCTTCCTTTCCTTCTGCTTGTTGTTGTACATGCGTGTTTTCCCTTATCTTATGAATTTGCTGGGGTTGATCCTTCTTCCGTACCTTATTACCTCGTAGTGAAGATGCGGCCCGGTTGAGCGGCCCGTCGACCCTATCTCTCCTATCTTCTCTCCCGCTTCGACCTTCTGGCCCTTGGTGACCTCTATCTTTGAGAGGTGGCCGTAGAGAGTCTTGTAGCCCCTTTTGTGTTTTATGATGACGTGCTTGCCGTAGCCCTTTACGTACTTGGCCTTCTCGACCACTCCGTCAGCCGTGGTGACGACCTCCTCTCCCACCTTTCCCCTGAAATCGATTCCGCCGTGGAACTCCCTGGCTTCAGAGAACGGGTTTTTCCTGTAGCCGTAGCGCGAAGAGACACTTCCCGAGGCGGGTCTTCCGAAGGGGGTGACCGCGAGAGCCTTGTCCAGGCGCTTTATGTCCCTCTCGACCGCGTCGAAGTAATCATCCCCGATATCGCCTGTCCGGAACCCGCGCCCGCCAATCTGGGGAGTTTTTCTCTTTTTCTTCGTCGAGAGCCTCCTTTCCATTGAGGCAAGCTTTTTCTCAAGGCGAAGGACTCTTTTTATGAACTTGTCCTCGAGCTTCTTGTCCACGATTATGTCCTGCGACATCGCCGCGACGGCGTCCAGCAGCTCGTTTATCTCAGCTTCCTTCTCCGCCCGGACCTCTTCGGCTTCCCCGTAGAAGCTGTATGACAGGAAAAAGGAGAGAAGCGCGCCCAGCACGAAAATCCCCAAGGCGCCCATCACCAGCCGGAACCGTTCCCTGCTGATGCCCCAAGATCTGGTCCAGCCGGACTTATTGCAGGATACTATGAATGATAATCCGTCGTTTCTTCTGCCCACCCTTCACCTCTTCGCCGCTTCGGCAGCGGCCCAGTTCCAATATGAACGTTCAAATAAGGATAATTGATAAAAGCCCCTTGTCAACGAAATACCGAGTGATCGTAACGCCTTGGAGTGGGCCTCTCACTCGCCCGAGTAGCCCGAGATTCGTGCGAGCTGCTCAAGGCTCCTCAGCCCCTGGTGTAACTCTCCGCCTATTTCCCAGGTGGGATAGCTTTTTATGTTCTTGGCCGCGCAGAGGGCGGGGTCGGGGTCGGGACCCCTCCGGTTGCACTCGACGTACTTTATGTAGCCGAAGGCCCCCCCGAAAAGCTTTTTCTGCTTCTCGCAGTGAGAGCAGGTGTATGAGCCGTACATGGTCGCCCCTTGATCCGAGAGGT
This sequence comes from Thermodesulfobacteriota bacterium, assembly GCA_964291665.2. GTDB lineage: Bacteria > Desulfobacterota_D > UBA1144 > Nemesobacterales > Nemesobacteraceae > Nemesobacter. The sequence continues at coordinate 921,002 of OZ219814.1, forward strand.
ATTTCGCGAGGCTCGCCTGATAAAAGGTGGCCGCAGACGGCGGATTTTCCTCAGGTGCCGGGGAGTGAATGGAATAGGAGACGGCAAACACCAGGACGAACACCGCTGCCGCCCCGCCAAAGGACCTTAGGGCGCCGCCCGTTGTTTGGGAGGCCGCCAGCAAAAACACCGCCGCCGCGATTGCAGCCGATACCACGCACCATGAGCAAAGCGCCCCTATTATGAAAAGCTCAAGGTAGGTGAGGTATGCCGAGAACCCAACTGCGACCGCCGAGAGCCAGAAAATAAGGTTCCATCTTGTCCTCCGCCCGAGGCGAGAGACGGCCACGGCCGCCATGGCTGCGTATCCCAAAACTCCGAGCAGCGAAACCGGGACGCCGCCCACGCTCGAGTACCGGCTCTCCCTAACCACGTCGCAGCCCATGCCCGTGAGGCAGAGTTCCGCGCCCCCGAGCAGGAAATCAGCCACAAGCAGATATCCCGATACAAGCGCTCCCAAGGCGCAGAGAACAAACGCTGCCCCCGTGCCGCCGCCGGGAAGGCTCTTTTTTCTTTTTCCCGTCATCCCGTCGGGTATTATACAGATTATCCGCAGGTTTTAGAAACCTCGCCGCCCCCTAAGCTTAAGGCCGTGTTAATGGTTTTTGAAAGGATGATTAAAAAACGCAAAACCTTTGGTTTACCCCTTGTTTTTTCCGCTCCATGCGGTTTTTATTTTACACAGGGTTAAAAGGAAGATGATCAATAACGACAACATAGCTCAAAAAGTCACGTTTCCGCGCCCTGCAGAGGGCGGCAGGACTGCGGGCGCGGCGAACTTCGTCTCCACCGTTTTCTCCCCCGCGCTTGTGCTTTTCTACGCGGTGATTCTCTGCTCCTACTCGATCGACCACTCCTCCAAGTTTCTCTGGACCTCTTTTTTCGTGCTCCTTTTTGCCCTAGCCCCTACGGCCTACATCTTCTATCTCATGGGCCGGGGCAAGGTTACGGATTTTCATATGAGCGTTAGGGAGGAGCGGATAAGGCCCCTCAGCGTTATTTTCATCTATTCGGTCTTCTTGCTCCTGCTGTACGGTTTCGTCGGCGGCCCAAGCGCCCTGGTAACGCTCGGCTACTTGTGCCTTGCGCTGACGGGCCTCTGGATACTGGTTTCGCTTTACTGGAAAATAAGCGGTCACTGCGCCGCGATGGGCGCGCTCGGAGCCATGGTGTTCGCCCACCCGCACGAGAATCTTGTTTTCGTTATCCCTCTCCTTGCCCTGCTGGTCGCGTGGTCAAGGATAAGACTGGGATGCCACAGCCCGGCCCAGACCCTTGCGGGACTGGCCTTGGGGGTCGCGGTCTTCTGGTTTTTCCTTTCCTGATTTTTCCCCGCCGCAGCTATTTTCTAAGAGAAAACAGGTCAAGAAGACCTTTTCGTTCGGCGTCTTCGATGGGGGAGCCGCTTGGGTGCTTGAATTCCCCTTCGCCCCTGTAGCGTTCGGCAAGGGCGAGTATGGTTTCCGATATGTCGGGAACGACGTCGCGGTAGGGTTCGGGCTTCGCCGGGGGAAGGGCCACCCATCTCTCAAGCGTGCTGTCAAAATCCCTGCCCACCCTGTGGAGCACCTCAAAGCCCATCTGCTCAAGGGCCACCGCGTTTGACTCCTGCTCGTACTGTCCCTTCATCGGCACCGCGAGCAGCTTCTTGCCGAGGAAAAGGGCCTCAGACGGCGTCTCGAACCCCGCGTTTGTGAGTATTCCCTCGCTCCCTGTGAAGCTTTCTATGAACCTCTCGTAGCTTACCGGGTACACGGTGACGTTTCCCTCGGTGTAGGGCTCTCCCTTGTAGTGCTTTGAGAAAAGTTCCCAGCGCACGTCGATTTTCCCGAGGTGCCCGATCAGCTTGCGCTCGTCGAAGCTCGGGAGGTAGACAGTGTAGTGGCCGTTTCGGCGCACTTCGTAGCGCCGCAGCTCCTTTCTTATTATGGGGGTTTTTATAAAGTTGTCGTATTCGCGGAAATGAAGCCCGAGCGGTATGCACACGGGGGCGTACCACTTTATTATGAACTCCATTATCTTGTTCGGCTTCTCCGGCCTCGGGGTCTTGGGGGAGGCGAAAGAAGTCTGGTGGGAGAGGGACACGCAGGGCCTTTTCTTCAGGCGGCACGCCCACGAGGATATGGGCTCGAAGTCGCTTACCACCATGTCGTAGTCCCCGACGGGGAGATCGTTAACGTCGGCGAGCAGCTTGTCGAAGCGGGCCTTCTTTATCGAGGCGTAATAGTCGATTCCGCCGTTTTTCCCGAAAACAAAGCCGAGCCCCCGGAGGTTGTACTTAACCTCGAAGCCGAGGTCTATCTCGTGCTGGCGCTCGCTTACCATTATGTCGACCTCGGCCGACTTCCGAAGCTCGGCTATCACGTCCCTCGAGCGGCTTATGTGGCCGTTTCCGGTCCCCTGTATGGCATAGAGTATCTTCAACCTTGTTCTCCTCGCGCTTAGAATAATTCTAAACTCTTTTGCGGGCGTTGTTAAACGCCTCCCCCTGGAGCAGTACTTAATCCCCGGTCTTTATCAAAAAACGGTAAGGGTCCCGTTAAGGGGCGGTTAACGCCTCCCTCGCGCGGCTTTCCCGCCAAGTGAGCACTTGCCCATCCGGCCCCGTTAAGTTAACCTAAATGCTTCGTCAGGACCCATCTATCCTCGGGAGGACTTCAAATGAAAATCAAGTGGGCGGAGAGAATCGAGCAGCTGCCTCCATACCTTTTTGCCGAGATCGACAGGAAGAAAAACGAGCTTATCGAGAAGGGGGTCGACGTGATCGACCTCGGGGTGGGCGACCCGGACATACCGACGCCGGAGCACATAGTGGAGTCGCTTCGCGAGGCGGCCGGGAACCCGGAGCACCACCGCTACCCCTCTTACGTTGGGATGCTGTCTTTCAGGCAGGCGGCGGCCGATTGGTACTCAGAGCGCTTCGGAGTCAGTCTCGATCCCGCAAAGCAGGTAGTCGCGCTCATAGGCTCAAAGGAAGGGATAGCCCACGCGCCCCTGGCGTTTGTCGACCCTGGGGACGTGGCGCTCGTGCCGGATCCCGGATACCCGGTGTACCCGGTTTCGACCACGTTTGCAGGAGGGGTTCCCCACCCGATGCCGCTTCTTAAGGAAAACGGGTTTCTCCCCGATCTTGACGCCATTTCGGCGGAGGTGGCCGAGCGGGCCGTCATGATGTTTCTTAACTATCCCAACAATCCGACCACGGTTCTTGCCGACGAGGGGTTTTTCCGCGAAGTGGTCGATTTCGCTAGGGAAAACGATATACTCGTCTGCCACGACGCTGCCTACACGGAAATAGCGTTTTACGGGAAAAATCCCCTGAGTTTCCTCGAGATACCGGGGGCGACGGACGTGGGGATCGAGTTCCACTCGCTGTCGAAGACCTTCAGCATGACCGGCTGGCGCCTGGCGTTTGCCGCGGGAAACGAGAGGGCCATAGCGGGCCTCGGAAAGATAAAGACGAACATAGACTCGGGGGCTTTCCAGGCGGTTCAGGAGGCGGGCATAACGGCGCTACAGAACAGCTCCGTGGGGCTTGAGGAGAGAAAGGAAGTCTACAGGGAGCGCCTCGAGATATTCTGCCGCGGCCTCGAGGAAGCCGGCATAAGTTATACGCAGCCCGATGCCACCTTCTACGTGTGGTTCGAGGTTCCAGAGGGGATAAGCTCTTCAGAGTTCTGCGCGAGGATGCTATCGGAGGCCGGAGTGGTGGTCACTCCCGGAAACGGTTTCGGGGACTGCGGCGAGGGCTACGCGAGGGTCTCCGTCACGTTCGATACCGAGAGAATAAAGCAGGCGGCCGAGAGGATAGCCAATTTCAGGCCGTAGGGACGGCCGGGTCTTTACGGACAAGAGGTTTTAGAGTTGTTTGAGTTTATAAAGTATTTCTGCACCCTGCTTTACATTATCTCCTCCGTTTTTCTCTGCATATTCGGTCTTCACCGCTACTACCTGGTGCATCTTTACTCAAGGGCGAAGGCGCGCCGCGGTGCGATTCCCCAGAACCAGGGACCCCTTCCGCGCGTCACGGTGCAGCTTCCCGTCTATAACGAGATGTATGTGACGGAGAGGCTCATACGGGCGGTCTGCGAAATCGACTATCCCAAAGAGCTTCTCGAGGTGCAGGTGCTTGACGACTCAACCGACGACACTAGCCGCATAGCGGCGCACTGTGCTTCGGAGCTTCGGGCCGCCGGGTTTGACATAAAGCATGTCCGGAGGGGAACCAGGGAAGGGTACAAGGCGGGGGCGCTTGCCGCCGGCTGCGCCGAGGCAAGCGGGGAGTTCCTCGCGGTTTTCGACGCGGACTTCGTTCCTCCGAGGGATTTTCTAAGAAAGACCGTGCCGTGCTTTGAGGATCCCCAGGTCGGGATAGTGCAGACGAGATGGGGACATCTTAACCGTGACTACTCGCTTCTTACAAAGGCCCAGTCCGTGCTTCTTGACGGCCACTTCGTAATCGAGCAGGCGGCGCGCCACGGAAACGGCCTCTTTCTTAACTTCAACGGCACAGCCGGGGTTATCCGCAAGAAATGCATCGAACTCTCCGGAGGGTGGCAGCACGACACCCTCACGGAGGATCTCGACCTAAGCTACAGGGCGCAGATAAACGGATGGAAGGCTGTCTACCTGCCCGACGTCATATCGGACGCCGAGCTTCCCGTTGACATGAATGCCTTTAAGATACAGCAGCACAGGTGGGTAAAGGGGGGAATCCAGACGGCGCTTAAGCTTCTGCCCACGGTGCTCGGCAATCCCAAGATTCCGTTTAAGGTAAAGGCCGAGAGCATATTTCATCTTCTCGGCAACTTCAGCTACCTTTTCCTGCTCGCCACGATAATTCTCATAATACCCATGAATTTCCTCTGGGAGCGCATCTGGCTTAACGACCTTTTCATCGCGAGCGTAACAGGCGTGGCGGTCGGCACTTTTGCGATAATAAGGTTCTACATACTTGCCGTGGGGGAGGCTCACGGTCCCCGGGCGCGGGGATTTTACAAGTACATACCCGTGGCGCTAAGCGTCGGGGCAGGCATCGCCGTTAACAACGCCAAGGCCGTTCTGGAGGCGGTTCTGGGGCAAACGTCGGGCTTTGCGAGAACGCCCAAGTACGCTGTCGTGAACCGCAGGGATCGCTGGAGAACCTCGGCGTATGTTTCCTCAAAAGGGGTTACTACCTTTTTCGAGGTCGTCCTCTCGCTTTTCTTCACGGTCCAGGTGGCGTATGTCCTCTACATGGGATTTTTCATCTGGATTCCATTTCTTTTGCTCATGCAGTTCGGTTTCACCTACACCGCTTTTCTCTCTATATATCACGGTTCCTGAGAGATTCTCGCAGATCTTGGGGTTTTGCCGTTTCCGGGCTCGGTTAAAATTCCTGTCTTCTTGCGGTTGGGTATATACGCTTGACATGTACCTCAGGCTTGAGGCATATGTAAACTGTATACTTTCCTGTTCGGAGGCGGTTATGGAGGGAGTGAAAATTTTCAGAAGCAACAAGGTCCAGACGGTACAGCTTCCCGGGGGTGTCTCCTTCCCGGATACGGTAACGGAAGTGGATATTATCCGCTTGGGACGCTCTCGGTTGATCACTCCTGCCGGAGAAGCCTGGGACACCTAGTTTGATGGAGAAGGGTTACGGATGATTTTATGAATGAGCGTCATCAGATCGGGAATCAGAAGCGGGAAAGATTCTGATTTTTCAAATGCGTGTGATTTATTTGACCCCAGCAATTATGCTTGTAAATTTAAAAATTATCTTTTAAAATACAAGCATGATAATGCGTCATGCACACCGTGCGGTAGTGGAAGCTTTAAATCGTCAGGCCGCCGTAGCGCTAGTTGGTCCGCGCCAAGTCGGCAAAACGACTCTTGCGCTTGAAATCGCCGGGAAGAGAGACGCACTGTATCTTGATCTTGAAACCCGCACAGACCGTGCCAAACTGATAGATCCCGCACTGTTTCTTGGCTCCTATGAGGATCGTCTGATAATCCTTGACGAGATTCACCGAGTGCCTGAGTTGTTTTCCGAACTGCGCGGTCTGATTGATCGGGGAAGACGCCGGGGCAGGCGGACGGGACGCTTCCTGATTCTGGGTTCTGCGTCGATCGATTTGTTGAGACAATCGGGCGAGAGCCTTGCCGGGCGTATAGAATACGTCGAACTAAGTCCTCTGAACGCGCTTGAAGCGGCAACAGATGAGAATTCCTTGAATTCGCTTTGGGTGCGCGGCGGATTCCCCGACAGCTTCCTCGCCCGAGATGATAACGACAGCTCAGTCTTCCGCCGAAATTTCGTCCGCACCTATCTTGAGCGCGATGTGCCACAATTCGGATGGCGGATTCCCGCGGAGACTCTTGAACGCCTCTGGACGATGCTAGCCCACGGTCAAGGTACTTTGCTGAATGCCTCAAAACTTGCCTCCGGACTTTCGGTTAGCGCTCCGACTGTTACAGGATATATAGATCTGCTGGCTGACCTTCTGCTTGTGCGCCGACTGCGGCCGTTCCATGTCAATGTACGAAAGCGCCTCGTGAAATCCCCGAAAGTCTACGTGCGCGACAGTGGCATCGTACATACCCTGCTCGGCATTACGGATCATAATTCCCTTGCAGGTCATCCCGTAGTCGGTGCAAGCTGGGAGGGTTTTGTGATAGAAAACCTTCTGTCCGTCGCTCCTGCGGGAACCAAGGCGAGTTTTTACCGCACCGCGGCGGGCGCGGAGATTGACCTTGTACTTGAACTCCCCGGGAGTCGCGGTTCTTGGGCGATCGAGATCAAGCACAGCCTCAGCGTTGCTCTCGGCAAGGGTTTTCGAAATGCTCTGGAAGACCTTAAGCCAGAGCGGTCCTTTGTTGTTACCGCCGGTTCTGACCGCTATCCGGTCGCTCGGAATGTCGAGGCGATCGGTCTTTGGGAGATGGCGACAGTTCTCAAGGAGCAGTGATCTCCGATTGCTGTTTCTTTGTCCGCGTTTTTATAGAAGACAATATTCTGAAGTTGTATCAGCCGGCTCCGTCGTTTTTCCGCTGCTGCGTGCGGCTGCTTTCGATCGTCTTTTTGATTCGGGATGTTTTCTCCACCCGGGAACTGCTTTCCGATTTTGCGCTGTCGAGACGCTCACGCACCCCCTTGGTTGAGTGCTTGAGGCGCTCTCCGCCTTCAAGTATTTCCTCCCGCCCCGCCCCGAGGTCTTCTGCGGTTTTTGTCTCTGCGCTCCCGATTCCACCCCGGGCCCGCTCACGCGCCCGGGCTGCTTCCTTTCTCACCGCGGCTGAATTTTCCTCTATCGAGCTTCGCGTCCTCTCGATTCCGGCGCCTCCCGCCTCCCCTGCTGATTTTCTGTATTCCCCGAAGGATTGCTCCGCGTCAACCTCGAATCTGCGGACATCCCCGAGGCCGTGGCCGTCTGCGGGCATGGCAGCGACAGATTCCCTGGCGTCTTTTCCCGCGCTGACGAGTTCCGAGAGGCCCGTGACCCTGTGTATGGACCCGGAGACGGTTTCTGCTTCCTCGGTGTCGTATCTTCCGTCGCGAAGGTCGGAAAGCCCCTTGGCCACGTAGCTGTCCGAGTAGCCTTGTCCCCTCATGTCGGCAAACACCGGCTGGGTGTATTCTCTTTCAAGCCCGGCGCCGAAGGAGCTTTCCCCGGAGAGGACTTCGGAGTACGCCTTCGCCTTTTCCCTCTGGGAGGAGTAGTCCCGAAGGGAGCTTTTTGCGGAGTGAAGTTCGGCCCTTGCCTCTTCCGAGTCCCGGGCTGTGAACTGCAGGTTCTCGCGGGCCTCCCTCGATGAAAGCGTGCTTTCAAGCTCGGAAAAAGCCCTTGAGAAGTTAACCCGGGAGTTGGAGCTCGAGGCATACTCCCGAGCCTCCTCGTATCTCTCCCCGGCGCTTGTGTCCGTTTTGCGCGCGCCCCGCGCCTTTATCCCCGCGCGGACCGAAGGCCCCCCGGGTCCCCCGCCCGGAAGTCCTACGGAAGTTCCCGCACGGGCCCCTGCCTCGTAGACCATCGCCGTGTCCCACGACATCTTGAGCGACTCCTGGCGGGAGAGACCGAATCTTCTCTGCAGACCCTCAGCCGTCTCTAGCACGGTTGCGAGATCCTTTCTCTCTCCCGTGGCGCTTGAGAGCCCGAGGACCTCGGAGTAGCTTCTCTCGTCCGCGGCGGCCCGCGAGGCCCCGACGACCCGCACGGACGCCGCGGCGGCAGAATCCGTTACCGCTTCCCTGCTCGTCTCCATGTTCCGCATGGTGTCGGCGAGTTCCTCTCTTGCTGCGAACCGCACCCCCTCTGTCCCCGTTATCCGCATCCCGCCCACGCTCGAGGCCGGCTGCTCGTGGACACCTTCGTAGCGGCGGGTGAGGCTCCCCGTCACGGTCTCCCGCGCGACGTCGGACTTGTTCGCCGTCACGGTGTCGTAGCGGCCCGTCGCGACCGACACGTTTCCAAGAGATATGTTTCCCGCGGCGTGGGCTCCCGCCGTCTGGGTCGAGATCGACTGCGTGGGTCCCATGAACTGCTGCACGGCTCCCACCACGGCGTGCTGACTTGCCGAGACGACGTAGTAGGCGATCATGGGGACTATGATGGCCGCGAGGCCCGCGACCGCCATGGCCATGTCGGATTCGTGGACGACGGACCCCCTCGAGATCACGGTGAGAGCGCCGTCTGTGTAGGGCTCAAGCGCTCTTGCGAGCTTCAGGCTTGAGAACAGATTCACTATGGCATATATGGGGTTCCAGAGCTCGGTCCAGAGCATCGCGATCAGGTAGGCCGGGATTATCCGCGCGGCAAGCGGCGTCATCGCGAGAAAGATCACCGCGGGGAATATGCCGTAGAGCATTCCCTGCAGCAGCCCCCTTATGTAGGGAAGGGTGTGGCGGGCCATTTCTCCCAGGACCAGAAACGAGTTTTTCTGCCTCGCGCGCGCCTCGGCGATCGAGAGGCTTAGAAGCGAGGCCTCAGATCCCCCGGCGACCGCAAGCGATTTCACCGAGCGGGAGTAGCTGTTTATCAAGGCGTTCTGGATGATTATGTCCTTTGCAGACATCGAGATCCCGGCAAGCTCCCTGTACGATTCCCGAAGCGCTTCGGTGAAACCGGCGGTGTCGACTATGTTTGTCTGCCGGTCGACGAAACCGGACTCCTCGGCAATCTCCACGGCCCACCCCGGGTAGTAGGCGTTAAGGCAAGCGTTTACACCCGCGTGGGCCTCGCCGCAGTAGGCGAGTATGGGCCTCCCGGCCGCGGAGCAGTCCCCCGCGCTTGGCGGAGAGGCGTACGCGCCCGCGGGCAGGGCGACATTTGTGTGGAGCTCCACGAAACGGTAGTTGGCCGCACCCATGGAGGAAAAAAGATTGGGCGATTTTTCAAGACCGTCTGCGCTCACCAGACCCGAGGTTACGCTCTTTAGGCCGCACTCCCTCACAAACGAGTCAAGCGTGTTCGCCAGATGGGGTTCTGCGACCGCAAACGCGGTCGAGCGCTTTATGAGCTCGGCTCCGCGGAGGAGCCCGTTCTCGGAGTAACGAAGCGCGTCTGGAAGCGAAAACGCTTCCTCCATCACCTTGGTGAGTCCGCTTCCGACCCCCGAGGTCGCCCAGGCGAAAAACCCCACCCCGGTCGGTACTCCGGATATCACTCTCGTGTACGATGTCACCCTGTCGTAGACCGCCATGTCGACTTTCACCCCGAAAAGCATCATGTAGATAAGTATGGAGAGCGCGAACTGGTGGCCCGGCATTATCCTTCCGCCAAAAAGCGAAGACAGGACAGCAAGCAGTATGCCGGCGACGAGTCCCAGGCGGATGAGACCCAGAAGTCCTGAGCCCGCGAGGATCGCGACGGAGTTTAGCACCTCGGCTATAAACTGCCCGTTTCCGTAGGTGTCTATCTGGAAGACCCCCTGTGCCCCCGCCTCCTGCGGGAAAAGCAGGACCCCGGCAAGCGTGGCGATCCCGAACGCAAAAGCCAGCCTCAAGATTCCGCCGCGCGTGTTTCTCCTGCCCATGGTTTCCTCAGTTCGCTCCCTGTATCACTTCGTCGCCCGCCTTGTGGCGGCTTTTTCTCTCGAACACCACGGGGGAGCGCGAATCAAGGTGCTCTATTATGGAGAGGGCGTAGACAAGCTCTTCTATCTTCGTGTTTTCCTGCTCCATCATGAGCGAGATCTCCTCGCGCAGCATCCTCATCCTCTCGGCGATCTTTTTGCGGTCCATGGCGGAGAGTGTTCCCTTTCTCTCCGAGCTCCCGACGCCGCTCCAGAGGCTGCGTTCCGCCCGCTCAAGCCACGCCGCCACGGAGAACACGGCTATGGGCCTTGCTAGTGTAGAGACATATGTTCCGCCTATCTCGGGATCCACGGCCCCGGCCGAGGAGAGAAGCTTCCACGCGGGGAAGGGAAGGGCGTCTAGGAACCTCACGGTGTCGTCCTGCGGGCGGCGGTTTCCGACTATGGCGGCGTGGGCCTCAAGTAGTTTTTCCGACACAAGTTCCGCAAACGGCTTGAAGTTCGCCCCGACAGGCACCATGGCGGGCGCCGCGCAGTCGGGGTCCGTTCCGCAGTCATAGACTCTCCCCGCGCCGCCTCCGCCCGCTAGGTACTCGAGGCTTATGGTCGGGGGTTTGTACTCAGAAGCTGTCTGCGTGATTATGAAGGTTCCCGTGACGCTCATTATCTGCTCTTTCTGCTCTTTTGAGAGGGTGGAGGAGGAAATAGTCCGAAGCGCTTCCCACACGGTGTTTCTTACGGGCTTTACGAGCTCCTTGTCCTGCGCCACGGTGCCCGCGTTTATGTCCGCTACGGTGCTTGTTATCCCGCTTTGGGTGCGGCACTCTGAGAGGCCCTCCGCCGGATCGGTGAAAAGGGACTGCTTCACTCCCACAAACGCGCAGCGCCCCGCCTGCTCTCCCCTGATTATTCCCCCTTCCCCGAATATCCCCTCCGCGAGGCTTTCCCCCGCCCTGCACGTGTCGACGCTAAGGGAATTGGCGGCGCGAGAAGCGGCCTCGAGCTTTTCCATTATGTTCTCGCACGGGGAACACAGGGTCTTGAGCGCCATCATGAACGCGTAGCTCGCAAACGACGTTCCTATGGCCTTCATCTTCCGTATGAGGTCATCCGCGCTTATGTAGGAGATTGCTCCTAGGAAAAGATCCACCCCTCCGCACCCGGAACGCAGATGCGGCAGGCTCACCGAAAGCGGCTGTATGGTTTCGTTCGGGAGCCTTACCGAGACCGATCCCCCCGTGACGAACCCTCTTGACTGCCCCTCGTAGACCCCTGCCGGGGTGGCGGTTCCCGAGAGCCCGAGGCGGTCGAACATGCTCCGGACCTCGCTTCCGAGATCGGCTAGGCAGACCCGGGGGGAGAGAACCAGGGCGAGGAGAAACACTGTTGCAAGGGATATCTTTTTCATCTCTCCTCCCCGCCGAGCAGGAAAAATTCCCTCCGTGTTTTCTGTCCTGTTCCCAGCACCTCTTCTCCCACTACGTGAAGCCTCTTTCTTATTTCGCCGAGAGTGAGGTAGCCTGTGCCTATACGGACTATCTTTCTCTGCGAGGGAACGAAAAGAAAAAGCGCCGGCACCTGCTCGACCCCGAGGCGCGCGGCCTGCGCCCTGCCGTTGACGAAACCGGGGTAGAGAGGATAAAGTCCCCTTCCGTCAAGTGATGCCGCCATGACCCCGATCCCGTGCCTTCTCTCAAGCGTCTTGAGCACCTCAGCCTGCCCGCGGCAAAACGGGCAGTCCGAGCGGAAAAAGAAAACGAGTTTTCCTATGCGGGATATTCTCCCGATCACGCCGTCGCGGTCGGTCTTTCTGAGGTTCCTTGAGATCTCGGCCCCCGCGGCGCTTACGGGATTATCGACCGTGGCGTCAAGAGCCGGGCTCTCCCAGAGGACCCGTTTCCAGACGCGCGCGAACTCCTCGCTTCGCTCGAGCACCCGCTTCTGGTGCTCCATGTACGCCCTCACGTTCTTTCTTGTCGGGGAGAGAAGGGCGTCCTCAAAAAGCCTCTCTCCCCTTTGTCTTATCTCTTTTACGGTCAACCGCCTCTCGGAGGCTCCAGACCGTGCCTCCTCCATGTGCGCAGAGAAAGACTCATACCAGAACCAGCCCCTCTCCTTCTGGTCGAAATACGGTTCTCCAAGCGCTACGGGTTCTGGGGAGAGGATGAAAAACACGGCGGCGAGTGCCGGGAGGGCTGCTCTCACTGATTTCCCTCCCCACTGCAGCCAAGCGACTCATCCGGGCAGAGATCCTCAATATCCTCTTCCGTACTCTGTGCCGAGTTCGTAAGGTTGGGGGTATCGGCAACGTTAAGGAGGTCTTCGTAAATCTCGGAGAAATCCACAGCGTCAAAGTCTATTTCCTGGAGCTGCTCCGCGGTCATGCCTCCGCAAAGAGGGTTCTTGGCACTGCCCCAGCCGCTGTTTTTCGCCGTTGCCCATCGCCCTTTTTCTATGAGCTGCCCCCTCGCCTGCTCATGGACCACCCGAGCCATCTTGGAATTGAAGCAGCAGTACACCTTTCTTTTCTTGAGAGTGATTCCCAGCACCTTCTTTTTGTGGATTCCGACGTAATGGCAGGCTCCCGCGCCGTCCCTTCTCGCGCGAAGCTCCTTTGTGCTCTTAGGACATGAGCCTGAGAAAAGTCCCTTTTTCCTGCAGCAGTTCTGTATGAATCCCGCGAGATTGAGATCGCAGCGGTAGCGTTTTCCCTTGAATATTGTCACTCCCCCGCCTGAGGTGTCCGTGCAGTCGATCGGTCCCGCGGTCGTCCCCGTCGCCCCGTCAACCTCGATAGGGGCGTACCCCTCGGCTGAACTCTCACCGTCCCTGGTTGTCGCAAGGCAGCGCTCCATGTCGGAGAACATGGCCATGCGGGAGGCCACTTTGGGGAAATCCGTGTTCTGCTCTGTAGAGGTGTCGAAGCAGTCGTCACCCGAGGCGCATCGGATTTCCCCGCCGCAGTTAAACGCAACGCTTTTTCTCTGGCAGAGGTCTATGCTTTTCGGGCAGTCATAAGTGTTTTCCTGGATGAGGCATGGTCCGAGGTCCGCCCCCGGCGGATCCGGGAGTTCGGGATGCTCGCGAAACCTCATGACGCAGCGCGCCCCGGTCTGGTAGCAGCCCTCGGCGCGCAGCTGGGCGCAGTCGGGGTCTTCCTCAAGAGGGTCGGCGCAGAGGTAGGTATGCTCCATGTTTACGCAGACGGTTTCCCCGTCCGGGGTCCGGGTGGTTTCAAGACAGTTGCTCCCGAGCGGTTCGCAGTTCCAGTTCCCCTCGTAGTTCCCGCAGCGGTCGTCGGTCTCGATGTGGGTTTCGTACGTGGTTTTTGTGGCCGTGTACGAGACCCTCCACCCGTTTCCGTTTCCGTCTCCCTCGCGGCATCGTCTTGCCCTTCCCCATCTTGCCTCTACCGACCCCGCTACCTGCGAGCCGGGAGGAGGCGGGAATTTTGCCCTTAAGGCTCCCGCGATCGCGCTCTCGAGGCTCTGGTTTTGGCTGTCTCCTAGAGGAAGTTTTCCCGAGGCGGCGGTCAGTCCGAAGGTCTCGGTGCATATCTCATCCGCCACCGGGACGAAGCTTCCCGTCCCGTCAAGCGTGAAGCATCCCCTCCACCGGGGACCGCCAAAAGAGAGTCCTCCGAAATCTCCCCACACTTCCCCGCTCTGCCTGTCAAGGCATCGGGGAGCGTAAACGCTTACGTCCCGGGAGCCGTCGCCGTCTGTATCCACGCTTGCCGAGAATCCGACACCCCCGTCGTTTCGGTCTATCTCGAGGGTCATGTATTTCCAGGACTCGGTTCTCTGGGTTACGGTCACGGTCTTTTTCACGTTGCAGGAATTTCTCTGAAGCGTCGCCTGGTCGTAGCACTCCTCCCGTTCGTTCCAGGAGTTCTCTGCGTACTCCGCGCACTCATCTTTTTTCTCGCACGAAGATAAGGGTTTCTCGATTGCCTCCTTTGAACCCGCGATCATGGGATCGGTTTCGGGGTCTATCGTGAACACGGGCCTCTGCGCGGAGCTTCGCTTAAGAAACCCGGCGGCGTCGGAGGTAGCAGGGTTCCCTCCCTGTATCGTGTCTTGCGCTTCGGTTCTCATTCCCTCGGCATCCCCGCTCCACCGGGACCCGTCCTGGCGAAATTCCTGCTGGGTCTCCGTCCCGTAGCCCGGAAGCGCTTCGGGTTCGACGGCCTGCGGCCTCAGGATTTGCGAGTGGCGGGAGAGCATTTCAGTCCCGTGGAGGCGCCCCTCTTGGAGGCCCGCATCGAAATCTTCCCCGGCGCGCGCCGCAATAGCCGGCAGGAGCAGAAGGCTAATCGCCATAAAAGCCGTTTTTCTCGAGCCGTTCAATAAACATCCCGACATTTGGATCCTCCTTTTCCATGAGCCCGAGGGCGTAGGGAAGTGATACGTCTCCCGAAACCTTTACGTGGCGCAGACCCTCGCAGTCAGCGCCCGGAAGGTAGCCGTGGACGAGCACGAGTTGCGGGACCGACCTGACGGAGAAGCATTCGAAAAGAAGCGGGTCTATCCATACCTGCACTCCGGTCTTCCCGATGACCTTGGATATACGCGAGGCGGCTTCCCTGAGGTTTTCTCCCGAAAGTCCCCGAAGAACCATCACCGTGCCGCCGGCCGCGCTCTCCCGAGCCGCCTCGCGGAGAGAGGAACGGGGCATCGAGAATGAAAAAAAGTAAAAAAGCCCGGGAGATTCTTTTTCCGTTCCCGTGCTTTTTTCAGGGAAAGCCGTCGCGGGAGGGGATTTAGCCGAAAGCAGTTTCATTGTTTCTTCAGTTTCTTTTTCTCCAGGGGAATTTATTTCCGAAAGTGTCTTCTCGGCTCCCACTAGGTCAGGTTCCTGCAGTTCTCCCAGAAGTTTTCTTGTACGCGCAAACTCCGCTTCCCCCGCTTCCGTCCTTACTCCCCGGAGCGAAGAGAGGTCTTCGGCGAGAGAGGACACTGTTCCCGAAGCGGCGATCACCGCCGCTATCAGAGCAGGCAGCAGTCTTTTTTTCTCCATAGCACCCATACCCAGTCTTCTCCCTTGCCGGGATACCACTTCCCCGAGGCCCAGCGAGCCGTTGTCCTCCCTATAGGAAACGCCCGCGTATTCTTGGGAAACGCGAGCTGAAGCTTGTACTGGTCTTTCACTATGACCCTGTGAGGACGCGGCGCGCATAGGGAGCCCTCTCCCGTGGTCTTAAACGCCAGAAGTTCGTTATGCAGTTTCGCAAGCAGTTTTACGGCCGAAAGCGCGTAGACGGCCGGGAGGTCCCCAGTGGCTCCGTTGTTTCCCGTGTGAGGATAGACGCTTCCCCAGGATCCCGCGCACCAGAAAAGTTCGTTGAGCGCAAAACCTCCCGTGGCGGCCACGGCGTCTGCAGCGCATGACGCCTGGGCTGTTGGGTTCGCCACGAGGGCTATCTCTGGGTGAAGCAGAAATGAAAGTTCGTCGTTGCTCCAGAGAGGGTCAAACGCCGTGAGGTATGCGAGATCGAACCCTCCCTGGGTCATGCACCCGAAATTTGAAAAAAGGTTAAGCACGGAGAACACCGGGTAGAGAAAGTGGTGGACGTGAAGAAATGAAGTTCTGTCTCCCCGCTGTCCGCTCCCTTCTCCGTACGCTCCCGCCATGGCGAAGGAGGGGATGGGAAGCTTCCGCCCCCCGAGCGAAGGGAAACACCCAGGGTGCCTTACCACCTCAACAAGCTTCACCGGCTCCCAGAACGAAACCTTTATCCCGACCCGGGGAACGGGGGACCCGCAGAAACAGAGCGGAAAATGGTTCACGGTGTCGGTTCCCTCGCCCGGTGTTACTGCTATCCCCCCTATCTTTATCGGAAACATTGCTCTCCAGTCGACATCGGAGACCGGGTTAAAGAACCTCCCGCCGCATTTGGTTCCTGCGGCGGCGTCCCTCCCGGCGCTCATCAGGAAAGCGCCGAAGAGCAAAGCGAGGAGCATTTTTTTTCGGGACATAATAATTATAATGTAATACAAAACAAGGGATAAGGCAAGAAGGGATATTTGGGCAGTTTGCGGCCGGTTTAGCGGCTCTTACAGTGACGTGGTTGGTTTGTTAAACGACTTTTACGGAATAGGACTGAAAACAAGACAGTTATGATCAGAAGCAGGTTCACTGCGGCGCTTCCGGCTCCATGCTCCGCTTCCGCTGCGATGGCGCATCCGCCTCCCCCGCTTCCTTGCATAGCACCTGGAGTGGAATTCCTGTTCTCCGACTCGTCATTGTCTAAAATGGTTACCGTAATCCGGTCTCTTGCTCCCGCGCTGACTCCTTCGGGAAGTGCCCCGAAACCCAGCACCACGCTCTCCCCGTCATCGTCCACTGAATCGTCCTCGGCCGTAAAAGTAAAGCTTCTCGAGGGTTCCCCAGCAGCGAAGCCAAGGTTCTGCGGAACCCCTGAATAGTCATCTGCAGTTGCCCCTCCCCCATGCGTTATGGTTATCGGAACGGCAACCGTGCGCTCGGGGTCTGTGCTCAGAGTAACCGTAATTGTTGTTCCGGCTTTTCCCTCCTCAGCGGTGGCTCTCGCAGCATCGAAAGACACCGACACGTCAGGGACTTCCTCTTCGTTGGTTAAAGTCATATCTTGAGGGTCAAAGCCCGAGTAGAACCTGTCATCGCTCTGTGCCTCTCCGAGTTCAATAACGTAGTCTCGAGATCCGTCCGGCTCATTGTCGTTAACTCCCTCCACGGTAACCGTCTGTTCCACATCCCAGTTCTCCGTAGTGAACTCAAGCGCTCGGGGTGCTGACACGCCTTCGTCTGGTTCTTTGCTTCTTACAGGGATTATGACATCGCTCATGGGTTCTGAGTCGAGCTTCACGGTGAAAGAAGCCATCCCTCCTTCTTCTGTGGTCACAAGTCCTGAGGTGGGAGTGACTGTTATCCCCGTAGGTACGCAGGATGGGGGAAACCCCTCATCGCTTATCTCCCAGCCCATGTCCTTGAGCATTCCCAAGGCAAGATCCATTTTTCTTGGAGTTAGGGCGTAAGGACCCATAATATCTTCGGCATCTTGATGGAGATGTGTAACGGAGCTTCCAAGGTAAAAAAAGGGCATTGATGACGGGGGAGCGTACAATTTAGGTTTGCCGCTCTGATCCTTGGCGGAATCAGGTTGCAGTTCAGCCATGCGCTGTCCGTAGCTGCAGCTGTTTCTCCCTCCGTTGGTTCCTTCCCACAAAAGACCATCCGCAGAGGTAGCAGCCTCCACTCTCTGACTGTCGGAGAGATTTACGACAAGTTCGTCATGCATTTTCGAATAAAGCTGCATGTCGTAAATTGTTGCTCCTCTTATAATAACCTCTCGCAGTTCGACCTCTCCTGGTTCAAAGGGAATGAATGTATAGTCATAGCCCACCTTTTTGATTTGAAGTTCCCTCAAAAGAAAGTGACCGTGGCCTTCTATGTTGGAATGAAATCCCAGTCCATGCATCATTTCATGTATGGCGATACTGACAAAATCTGAATAATTTGTTGGCTCCGGTTCCGAGAGTCCGTAATAAAATGGAAAGCAGTTGTTAAAGGATACGCTGAGATCTATTCCTTCTCGGATGAACTTTTCCCCTGGTGGATTGAGTTCCCGTCCGGAGATTTCTTCCGCGAGAGATAAGGGGTATCCTACCCCGAACCCTATGCGATCTTCTTCCGCAGACGCCGACGGGTCTCCTTCTTCTAATTCGCTGAGAAAGAAAATAGTTCCTGCCGGAGATCCACCACCAATATCTTGTACGAAATCCACTTCCGGGCACGGGTTCTCCTGAGTTGATATCGCAAGAACGTAAAATTTCGAAGCTACCCTGATAGTTTTGTCGGTTGCAAGTTTACTTGCAAGCAGGTCGGCTGCGTACCTAAAGGCGTTTCTCCTCGCCTCCCCGAGAGTCTCCGCGTCATTGCCATGGCGAGCGAGGAAATCCTTTTCCTCTTCCGTTAACGGGGTTTTGTCGTGAAATCCTTTTCCCTTTTCATTTTCGAAGATAGGCTCTCTGTAGATAATCTCAATTGTGGCGGCGAGGCTACTGGAAACTGCAGAAAAGACAGCCAGCAGGAAAAAAAGAATTCCGGGAATAAACGGGAGGAGTTTCACGGAAATAAAATTCTAAATCGGTTTGACTCGAATTTCAACGGCGGAAACGAGTCGGAATTGGGGGATTACGTAAAAACGCTACGAACAGAACAGTTGCGATGAGAAGCAGATTAACTGCAGTACCTTGGGGCCCATGACCTGTTCCCATTGCGATTGCGCATCCGCCGCCTTCCATTCCGCCTCTGGAAGGAGACGTATTGACCGGAGGTTCTGTCTGTTCTGTAACAAAAACTCCGAAAACCGAAAACGCATCTGTCTCCGCGCAGACCGAAAGAGAGCCGTCAATTGTTTCAGACCGCGATTCCAGGCCTTCCCACGCACCTGACTCTTCGTCGTAGCGGTAAAGCGCCGGTTCTTGGGCGCCACTCGGCGCCGGCAGACACACGATAACGGTTTCACCTTCCCCGAGTTCAACGCCCAGATCTATGTCAGCCACAAGTCCTTCCAACCTGAATCCCGCTGGCGGAGGCTCCGGTGGATTCGCGGAAATACGGAAGGTGATCTTCTTGATGTCCTGAAGAATATCCGGGGATAGTATGATTACCGGATTGCCCTGAGGCGACCCGGCATCCCTGCTGACAGTTAATTCAATCGTTGAGCCGTCACCTAAAGTGATTGTTCCTCCTCCGTCTCTCGAGGAGAAAGCAATCTCTTGGCTCGTTACAGTGATTGAAACCGTATCCTCGGCCGATCCACCCCGCGAATCTTCCACGAGCAGTCTGAACACGAGTACCGCGTTTTCACTCAGCCCGCCGGGTGCTGTAAAGGTGGAGGTGGCAGAGTCCGGGTTTATAAGTTCTACGTCATTTCTTGTGCCTGTGTAAGTCCACCGGTAAGTCGGTTCGCCGAACGCCACATTGGTCGCGGATCCTTTCAGGATCACTTCCTCGCGCTGGGCAACCGTCCGGTTTTCTCCGGCTTCCGCACTGAGCCGTGGCGAGTTAATGTCCCTGATGGTTACCGTGGCGGAAGCCTGTGCGCCTCTAGAGACTCTCTGGGGGAGTGTTCCGAAGACAAGAACCACCGTTTCCCCGTCATCATCCACGACATCATCCGTGGCGGTGAGGGCGATATTTTTCGAAGTCTCTCCGCTTGCGAATGTCACGCTTGTCGATTGTAACGAGTAGTCATCAGCACCTGCCGTGGTTGCCCGGTCGATCGAGATCGGGATCGTAACTGTACGCTCGGGGTCTGCGCTCAGCATCACCCTCGCTGCCACTGTCTCGCCCTCTGTGACGCTGTAGAAAGCTAAACCAAACGATACTGTCACGGTGGGCGGAGGAGGTGGCGGCTGCACCGAGTCATTGTCCTCGTTTCTGAGATGTACGAGTGTAGGCTCCAGGACTGCATAAAATCTGTCTTTACTCTCTGCTTTTAGTTCTACGAAATAGTTCTGGGGGCCGTCCTGCAAGGTATCGTCCACTCCTGTTACCGTCACCTCCTGTTCCATATCCCAGTTCCTTGGCGTGAACGTAAGTTCAAGCGTCTGCGGATCAGTGACGATTCCTTCGGCGGGGTTGTCGCTTTCCACCGAAATCACGACATCCTCTAACGGTTCCGATTCAAGCTTCACCCCGAATTTCGCCGTCCCGCCTCCCTCCGTGGTCACAAGTCCCGAGATTGGCTCAACAGTCATCCCCGTAGGCTCGCAGTCGGGCGGGAACCCGTCGTCGCTCACGCTCCAACCCATGTCTTTTAGCATGCCTAGGGTAAGGTCCATGTTTTTCGGGGCAGGGACGAGGGGCTCCATTATATCCTCTGTTTTTGCGTGGGTGTGTATAATGGATCCTCCGTCGTCGTAAGTCGAGGGGGCGTGGAGCCTTGGCTTCCCGTTACTGGCCTTGGCGGAACTTGATTTTAGCTCGGCCATGCGCTGTCCGTAGCTGCAACTGTTTCTCCCGTCGTCTGTTCCTTCCCAGAGAAGACCGGTACTCTGAAGTGATCGATGAAGCCCTCCCGCTGGTTGTGAGGTTTACAAGAAGATCGTCATGCGTATCCGAGTACAGCTGCTCGTCGTAAATAGTCCGGGATATTATCTCGTATTCTTGCTCTTGAAGAAGAATCTTCAACTGCCGATAACTGCCGTCCTGCTGAATATGCCCTATGAATCCGAGCCCGTGGATAATCTCGTGTATGGAGAGCTGGACGAAATCTATCTGGTTTTGCGGAGTCGAGCCCGTGAATTCCGTAATAAAACGGAATGCACTTGGTGAATCTTGTGTCCGATATCGGCTTCCTGATCGTTGAAATTTTCCCCCCGGATGGCCTCGGCAAGCGCGTATGGATAGCCCGTTCCGGATTCCACCTCCCCTGTTTGCGCATCGAGCCTGTCCCTGGGATAGAGGTAGTATGTCGGTCCCGCAAAGGCGACCGTTTGAGGACCCGAAAGATTCTGCCTGCACATGGTCTCATCGTTCGGGTCTTCCTGGCCGTCAAAGATTTCAAATTTCGCGCTTACCCTGATCGTGTTGGTGTTGGTGAGCCTGCTTTCGAGAATGGAGGTGGCGTGCTCAAAGGCGTTTTTCCTCGCTTCCCCGCGGGTCTCCGCGTCGTTTCCACGCCCGGAGAGAAAGGTCTTCTGGGCCTCTGTCAGTTCGGTTTCGTCAAGGAACCCTTCCCCGGCTTTATCGTTGTATATCTCAATGATAGTGACCGCTACGCAGGGAGGCATGGGGGTGAAGGCGACAAGCAGAAAAAAAAGTAGCCCGGGGAAGAACTCTTTCAAGGTGCTCAGTGATTGCATCTGATATGGGCTTTGCCCTTCTCGTCGAACCACGCCTTGGTTTCAACCATATCAGATTCGGGGGCATCAACAACTATGACGTAGTCTCCGTTTCCAAGATCGATCTGTCTGCCCTGAAGAACCGTCTGGGTGTTCTCCGGTTCGGGGGTGTCGGAAGAAAAACGCGGAACCGCTTCGGCTTCGTCGTTTTCGAGGCCGAGGGCCTCCCACTGCTCGCGGGTAAGGATTTCCCCTGTCTCCGGGTGGATAAAGGCCTTAGCTTTGGCTCTCGGCGCCGGTGCTTCGGTTGGTTGCGAATTCACTTCTGTTTGCCTTGAACGATCCCCGGGAAGTTCAGAAGACCGGTTGTCGGCGAAAGCGCCTGTCGGCCAAACGCAGATTGAAAACGCGACTATGAGCAAAACTGTTTTCATACTGACGATAATTATAAGCGGATTTGATCTTAAAGTGAAGCAAAATCTGATACCGAAGAGTCGTTACAATTCGAACGGGGGATCCGACCCGCCTGCTCATGTTGAAAATCACGTGCGGAGAACTTTATCACGTTCCTTAGGTTCCTGATATTTAAAAATATATCTTCTGCAATCTCAGGACCGTTTCCCTGGCGTTGTGATACTGGATTCTTTTCCCAAATCCGATTCAGACATCATTTTAAAACCACTTCTTTTACTCTGAATTTCCTGCCCACTTGCTCTACAAGTGAAGGAACTTTTTCAATTTTAAGTCTTTTGAGTATGAAAGGATTTGCCTTGTATACCGGCTGCCCCGCAAGAGATGAAGCGCTCTGGATATTGCCGTCCGTAAGTATGAGGATCGGGTCCCCCCTTTTTTTGCCTATTTCCTCAAGCGCCATTTCTATCTGCTCCTCTCTCAGCACCAGGATGCTTTTTGAAAGCGATACGTAGTCAAACGGATTCACGGTTCCCGCGGGGGAAATTATTTCTCCTGTGTGGTCGTAGAGCGGATTTCGCACTGCCACCGAAGGGTCGACATAACGCACCCGCTCTTTTTCCGCCGACGGAACGTTAAGCGAAACTGAAGAGCGCTCCGCGTAGGATTCCTCGAGTTTTTTCTCCATGTTTTCCCGTAGTGCCCGCATGTCAATTTCTCCGGCTTTTCTTTTTACATAGGAAAGCATGTCCTCTTCTTCTATTTCGTAGAGTTTTCCGTGAACGCCTAGATCCTTTCCTGATGATTGCGCCCGCTCCGACTGAAACGCAAAAAGCAAAGCCAAGGCTAAAACAACGGAAACCCGCGCCCGACTATCCATGATTTCTTAACGAACCCCCAGTATCTAGAATCATAGCTCCTCTCCCCGTCGCCCAGAACAAAGTAGCTGCCAGCGGGAATTACCCCGTCGAACTTAAAACTCGTGACGGCGACTCCCTTGGAATCATGTCCTCTAGCCACGGCTATTTTCTTGCCGTTCAGGTAGAACTCCGCTTCTTCAGTCCGAAGCGTATCGCCCGGGCAGCCGACGAATCTCTTCGCGAAAACCGCCCCGTAATCCCAGTAGGTATTTCGCACGTTGAGGTGGAAAAGCCCTATGCTCCCCGGCCCGCACGAAATCTCTTTGCTTCTGATTGTAAGAAACACCCGGAAGGGAAGCGATCCCGATACATTGAACGAAATACGAATTCCAAAGAGATATACCCCCGCGAGCAAAACAAGAACCAAGAAAACCGAACCGGTTCCCCGCACTCCAAGGCAAACCCGAAGGAACTCACTCATTTTCCTCTCCCCTCAAAGACAGCTCTTCGAGTATCTCCCCGGTTATGTCGTGCCCGCCTCCAAGGACCGATTTCGCGTCAAGCACCAGGTAGCCTTCCCCCTCGTATTCAGCAAGCACCTCTCCGAAACGTATGAAAAACCGCCCGACCCGCTCCTCGGCCTCCTCGCGCGAGAGCTCCCCGCGAAGCACCCTCGAGAATATTCTTTTTTTCTCCTCGGAAATTACGGTCTCAAGATCTATGAAAACCACTTTTTCTTCACGCTTATCAGCTGCGCAGGAGAGAACACCCGCAGCGATCGGAACCACAAGTAGTGCTAACACAACCAAACCCCCGACTTTTTTCATCTCTTCCCCCGGGAGGCCTCGATACATCGCTTTATTGCCTCGTGCACTGGGAGACCCTCTGAGATGAAACCGTCAAGAAGGGAAACGTCATCGGGGTTCGTGGTGTAGGTCCAGTAGGAAAAAGGATCCACCACCAACCGCCCGAGGCCCATTCCGCGCTCGCTGTTGTATACGAACACCTCGGAGAACTCTCCCGGGCGCGTGGAAAGCGTGGAGACAAGTTCCCCGAAGTAATCCCCGAGAAGAAGCTTTCCTCCCTTTTTTATCTCCTCCACGCTTTCTCCCTTCTGGCGAAGCATGAACATCCAGGCCGAGTTCTCAAGCACCGATTCCCCGAGGTCCCCTGCCCTGTAGAAGTCAAGCAGGCTCTGGGTGACCGAAACGAAAGCGCCGTTATATTTCCTTGCCCTCCGGTAGCCGTGCGCTATGAACTCGCCCGAGAATCCTCCGCCGAGAAGGTCCCACGCCTCGTCTATTATCGCGAGCTTTCTCCGCTCCCTGCCCCCGAGGTACATCTCCCTTTCTATGTGCCAGATGATCATGAGCACCACCACGGTCTGAAGTTCGGGTTTCGACTTGAGTTCTTCTAGCTCAAGTACGCTCAGGTCGCTTTCAAACGAGAGGTTAGACGGTCCCTCGAAAAACCGCCCGTACTGTCCGCGGGAGGAGTAGGCGTAGAGCATGTGGGCGAGATCCTCTGACCTTCGGCGCGGGTCGGAGATACTGGACAGTGTCTCCACAACGTCGTCTATTTGCGCCTCGGGACCGCGTTTCTCCCAAGCTTTCTTGATTGCTTCCTCGAGGAGAGATTTCCCGAGGTCCCCTATCTTTTCCGAGGGAGACGCCATCTGCGCGAAAAGGGGTTTCAGAAGTTCCATGTCCTCGTCTATATCGGTTATGCGGGAGAAGGGGTTAAGCGAGATTCCGCTTTTCTCGTCAAATACCACGAACTCACCGCCCACAAGGCCGCAGAGCTTCTCGTAGGAGCGGCCTATGTCTATCACGAACACGCGCGCTCCCTCCGAGAGATACCCGGTGATCATGTCCGAGGTTAGAAAGGACTTTCCCGAGCCCGACTGGGCGAACACGGCGCAGTTGTAGTTGGAAGGAGAGCTGAAAAGATCAAGCTTCATTATCTGTCCCCTTCTCGATATGAAGGTAAGAGGCCCCGACCCCGTTCCCTTCCAGTCTGACATGACGGGGAGCATGGAAGCCCCGGCCGAGGTCTGCATCGTTGAATTCCGCTTGAGAAGGCGGACGAACGCGGGCTCCGAGCCGAGCGGGAGGCCCTCGAGCAATAGGGGGAGCAGTATGTATTTTTCCTCGCGAAGATCGAAGTTCCTGGCCCTCCATATCCCCGTTACCATCTCCTTTACTCTCTCGGCCTCCTCACCGCTTCGGGTCCGGAGAAAGAGGCTCAGGGATCCCATGACCAGGTCCTCGTCCTCAAGGGCGTTTACTAGGAAATCGAAGTTCTCCGCTTTTTTCCTGAGCCTTGGAATGAATCTCGTCACGAGCCCGAAGCTTTGCTGCTTCACCATAACGGCCTTGGCACTTACCTGAGAGGCCTTCTTTCTCTCCGGGATGACGAATCCCGCCTGCAGGAAAAAATACACGGGTACCTGCGAGAGTCCCCGCAACGGATCTCCAAGCAGTTCGTGGAACTCGTCGAGCGAAAAGTACTCGGGCATGGATGCGGGGGAATATCCCCGCAGGCGCGAGTCCTCGAGCTTTATTTCTCCCGCCCGCACCTCTATCATCGTCTCTCGGTCTATTATCTGGTTTCTTATCTCATCGTTTCGGTTATAGAGACCGCCGGTGCCGAGGTAGTAAGGATCGTCATACCAGCGCGCATCGGGGTTAAGCGCCTCGCGCAAGATGAGTATCAGCTCGGCCGGAGGGAGGTCGCGCGGGTAAAGCTGTGCGGAACTGAGAACCCCTGCCACGTTCGCCCCGAGCTTGCGGGCGTCCTCCGTCTGCTTGTTCCACACAGATTCCGCAACTTTCTTTTCCCCGAAGCCGGAAGGAATCCTCACCGACACGAGAAACCGGAAATCCCTCGCGGGGGTCCCGACTCTGTCGCGCATCTCGAGGGTGTAAAGCCGCTTTCTTTCGGCGGCGATTTCCCGGCAGATCCTAGCTTGCGCCGCCCCTTCCTCGGGAAAAAACGGGGATATGAGCTCGGAGGCGAACACGTGGAACTTGACCGAGGTTCCCGGTGGAAGTACCCGGTTGCCGAGCATTCCACCGAGAATCCTCTTTGCGTCCTCTCCTGCGAAAAGAAGCGGGTTTATTTCCCATATGAAGCCAAGCGACATGTCGGCCAGAACGTACATCCCCTCCTCCCATGCCACATAGGGGAGGTAATCGGAAAGCGAATCCCTCGCGGCAAGCTCCCGCAGCCTCTCTTTCGCAACGCCCATCAGGGAGCCCTCCCGGTTCCCCTGAGGCGGATGTTTTGCGGATACCCTATCCCGGGTTCTCCGAGCGGAACGGTTTTGCCGTCTATAGTCCACCGCCCCCTGCCCGAAAGCAGGTACACGTATCTGCCCGAGTGGAAGACGCCCCGGGCATCCTGCCACGGGGCTATCCAGAGGCGTATTGTGCGCGGGGGAATATAAACGGGCATCGCTTTCTCCGGTTGTGCGTCCTGGATGGTTTCCGCTTTGCTCCGCTCATTTTTCCCGGGGCGGAAAGCGCTACCTTTCAGAAACTTTTTTCTCACGCCCTCGTGCGCGCTTTTTCCGTTGCCCGGAGAGAGGGGATCCGCACACGCTTCTGCGTCCGAAGTCGCCTCGGCATAAACCTCGGAGACGCTTTTGCATGAATGGCCCGATGCCGCTGGGCAACCGTAGCGTGACGATCCGCCGGCGCAGGCCGCAGCGAACAGAGCGAAAAAAATAAGGAGCGGGGGAAATTTCCTCATCCCTTTCCCTTCTGTGCTGCGTAGTCGGTTTTTCTGGGAGTAAGCTCCATACCCTCGGTTATGATCACGTCCACTTGTCTTCCCGCATCTATCTCTATTACCGGAAACACTTCCTCGGCGAGCTTGAGATAGTACTCCGCGAGAAGCCTTCCGGCTTCCCCAGCCCCGCCCCCGATTCCTGTCTTCACGAGATCGCGGGAACTCCTGGAACTCACGGTAAATGTTCCACCCGCGACCACTCCGGATGTTGAATTCGAGCTTTCAACCGCCTCGCCGAAGCCCGAGGCAAAGCCGGCCAGGATTCCGCGCGAGAGCATCTTTCCCTGTTTCGAAACGAGCCTTCCCCGGATCCCCGTTTTTCCGTCCTCTCCGGCCACGTATCCTTTTATCTTGGTGTCTATCACGTCTCCCGAACGAAGCACGCACGCTATCCTCTCGAGCCTCACGTACGCTCTTTCGCTTGCGAGCTGTCCGTATCCTGCTCCCGTCACGTGGCAGCGCGCTATGTTCATGCGCCGCAGGCCGGGGAGGCGGGAAGCCTCCACGAGATGTATCAGCACGGGATGCGGATTTCGCGAGGAAGCGGTTGCCGTGGGGGCGTCAAGGCCGCTTAGGAGCACTCCCGGAACAAAGCTTCCCGAGGGAATCCAGTTAACAAGTGCAGGCTCTGCGGCCGGTTCCTCGGCCGGGATGCCCCCGATGGGAGAGAAAACCCGTATCGGGTTTTGCCTTTTCGGGGGCTCGGGCGGCGTTTCGGCCGCGCCCGGCAGGAGCGGAGCGGGAGGGAACTCCGCTTCGGGTGAGGCTTTGTTCCCGGCGAGTGGAGGCGGGTAAGGGTACGGTTCGGAAGATTTCTTCTTGAACTCCCCAAGCGCGGAGGAGATTGCTTCCAGCTCCTTTTTAATTTCCCTCTGCTCGGTTTCTATCATTCCCAGGCGTTTTTCCCCCTCTATGCGCCATTTTTCCCGGGCGAGATCCACTCCCCGCAGAATCTTTATGCTTCCCTGCGGTTTCTTCTCCCCGAGCAGTCCCTTTTCCTCTCCTCCGAGCAGGAGCAGAACCAAGGCCACGATGGCGAACCCGGACAGTACGGCCGCCGCGGCGAGAGTCTGGCGTTTTCTCTCGGTGTAGATTTTCCGTATCTTCCCGATCATCGCCCAGGTTCCTTTTTCGTGACCACGAAGATCCGCGCGGACTCTCCCGGCGAAAGCTCGTCCCGCTCCATGCCCACGGCTACCGTTTCGGGGTCTGAGGAGAACATGCTTTCCGTGAGAGCGACTCTTTTGGATCCCCTGTTTCTTACCATGTAGAGCGAGGCGAAGAGGGGAGGCGATGCCGCCTCCGCGTGGCGTGCGAGGGAAAGGGAGGGCGAGGGTGAGAATTCCTGCTCTTCTTCTGAGGTTTTTTCCGTATCGTAGGGGCCCGAAGCCAGGGAGAGTACGAGTTCCGTTATGGCTTTTTCGTAGGGTAGGGGCTCTGCGCCTCCCGTTGCCTCCTTGCCCGGATCTGGGGACGGTGAGTCTTCATCCCTCATTATGACGGTGCGCGAGGGGCCATCCTCGGGCGAAAGCAGCAGGGTTAGCCTTCTTTTCCCGGTCAGGATTATTAATTCCGCCGGATCTTCTGCTCTTACAAGCGCCGAGCGGTCGATTATCTTTACGTCAATCGACCCGTTTGAGCTGAAGGCGTTTATTATGGTTTCCGGAAGCTCGATCCTGTTTGCGTCGGTGCGGGATATCACGATCGATATCGGTTCTTCCTCCCGGGTTTTTCCGAGATCTATGGTGAGAGCGGCCGCTGTAGCGGCGAAAGTAAAAAACGCCGCGGCGAAGACGGCAAGGACGCGCGAGGGAAGATCAGTATTCATCTGCACCTTGTCCTCCTTCGTTTTCGATAAGTTTGATTACTAGCGGACGGTTGTTAGCCCCCAGTTCGAAGTGGATCCTGTAGACAACCTCCCTCTGGTCGGTCACCACGTTCCCGACTACCCTGGTGCGCTGTCCGCTTACCGCCACAACCGTCCCTTCTTGCTCCATGGCCACCGTTTTCGGGAAAAAAGCCTGGGCGACTCCGCTTGTTTTTATCTCTTTTGATTTTTCAAGCAGGAATCCAGAAATGGGGTCGTAGCTTTCGGGGTGAACGTAGAGGAGGAACTGCCTTACGTTAAAGTCCACGGTTTCCGCGGTGAAGGACGCTACGAAGGGAAGAAGACTGAGCGCCCACTGCTCGGTGTAGGCGAGCGAAGCCGTTCCCGCTGCGCTGACGGTAAAGTTCTTTTGCATGTATTCGGGCACGTGAACGTGCACGGTCGTGCGCTCGGAGAGCTTTTTCATGTGGCAGCCCTGAAGCGCTACCGTTACGCAGAGCGCCCCCACGGCGAAGCGAAGCAGGCCGTTTTCCCGGGCCAGGTTAAGCCACCTCTCGCGGAACGTGCGTATCAGCATCACTCGAAGAACCTCTCTCTGTGACTCTCGGGGCGCACCCCCGAGAGACCGTACCAGTAGGCAAGGTGAACGAGAAAGGCGCTTCCCCGCCCGGACTTGAGGCGCTCAAGCAGCCAGGAAAGAACAAAGCCCGCGAGCAGTCCTCCGAGCGTCTGACCCGAAAGCGCCCCGATCACGAACGCCCCGCTGAAAAGCGCCACTTCATCGATCTCCCACCAGAATATCTGGGGAGGGTCGTCTATGTATCTCGGGATTCTCGTTCTCATCTAGAACGTCCCCGTGGCGATTCCCTCTATGAGTGACGGGCCGAGCGAGACCACGAGCGCCACTCCTATTCCCGTGAGCGCGGGGAAAAGGGTCTGGCGCATGATGGAAGCCCCGAGACCGATTATGAACGTGCAGAGCGCAAGCAGCCTCCCCAGGTAGCCGGTGGACCATCCCTTTACCTTGTCGTAGATACTCTGGAACTCCGTGCCCGTGGTCCCCCCGAGTGCCGTGTCCGGGAAAAAAAGTGCCAGCGCGACCACCGTTAAAAGCGCGGCTGCGGCGACACGGGGAAATCTTGCTTCGTATGTTTTCATATTAGCCAGCCTCCTTAGTAATGTGGTTTTCACGTGTTGTGAGATCTGCTTTCGCGTTTGATTGCAGGTGCGGCAAATGTCCGTTTTTTTGTTATGCCATACAGATTTTGTCGTTAAGCCTCTGCGGGGAAATGAAGATTCCCTGCCTCTTCAGTCACTAGGACGAGGCTTTCTGAAGAGAGTTTCCGCGCTCCTGCGCGTTTCCCTGTTTCCTTTCGCTCGGGAAATCGACACCTCCCCACGCTTCCACCACGGCGTCAAACCTCTCCCTTGAAAGCGGCCTCTCAGGGAGCATCTCCGCCGAGATGCCTATTATCATCTCGGCGCTCTTGTCCGCCCCGCGTCCGGCAGCTTCCGCTTCCCGGCGAAGAAGGGAGTAGTGTCTCTCCGATATTGACACGGACACCATTTCCCCCGGGTCGATTCCCGTGTTGGAGATGTAATCCATCTCTATCAGCATCTCGAGATAGTCTCCCGGCGAGAGCGCTCTCTTGCGGGCTTCCCGCTCGAGCTGCCCGTACGGTGTCTGGCCAAGGACGAGTGTAACGTTGCCTGTTTTTTTATTTTTCATTTTGTTTCCTCCTGTTAAATGTGTGTTTTTTTTCGGACGAACACATGCCGCCCGGTTGAGTTTAGTTTATTTCTTTCGTCCCCGCGCAAGACACGGCCCAACGGAAGTGATCCGGCGAAGCTCCGCGTTTTTTCTTTTTTCAAGTTCGGAAAGCGGCACTTCGAACGCTTCCGCGAAAACGGGTATCCAGAAACCGCCTTTTCTTACCTTCTTTCCCCCGTACTCGTAATTCCAGAAGGCGGCGTAGTAGCCGTCCTTAACTCCTTCGCCCACCCAGTTCCGGGATTTAAGTGAGTTTGTTACCAGGAGCTTCGCCCGAAGCTCCGCGGGGCGGGACGGGTCGAAAAACCTCATGTCTGCTATTTCCTCCCGCTCCATGTGCTCCCGAACGCCGTCGAAAAGGTAGTGGGGATCGACGTAGACGATCCCGTTTGTGGAGGAGATCGCCCGGGCAAAGGGAGCCTCCTCGAGTGCCGCCATGTTTATTGCGGGCCCTACGTGGTCGTTTAGTATCCGGGGCATGTCGCGAAGGAGCCACCCGGGCGGTTCGGCATCCGTGCCGCCGTCGGGCGTGGCCGCCGGGCGTGGCCTCTTGCGCACGCCCGAGAATTCCTCCTCCCGTGCCGCCGTATCCGCTCTTTTGAGATTCTCCAGAATGGGGTCGGGTGCGTTTGCGCTTCTGTGATGGTTCCTGACGGCGTCCACCGCAGAGCGAAATTCGAGTGCGGCTTTTTCTCCCCCGCACTCCATTACCCACGTGTTAAGCGTCCTTGCGGATGCCGCCGCGTGGTCATCCTTTATGTAGCGCTTGTCTTCGGGGCGCAGGTGCTCCATTTTTCCGACATCGTGGGCGAGAGCCGCGATGAGATGCTTCCCGTAGAGAATTCTCTCCGTGTAGAGCGAGTCGTGTATTTCCCTCATGCACCGCGCCACCCGAAGCGAGTGGTCAAGCAGGGTAACGCGCGAGAATCTCTTTGCAGTCGGCAAAAACGCGCTTTTTCCGTCCCCAGAAACGACGCTTGAGCAGAGGCCGTGTTCGTCAAGCTCGAGGAGAATCCTCTCTATTACCGCAAGTTCGCGTCTTTTCTCAAAGAGTCGGCGATTGGGTTCTATCTCTTCTGTCCAGAAAGCTTGGGTCTCGGGATTTTTGAAGGTGGTTGCGACCAAGGGTTCTGAATCCGAGAGCACCGCAAGCCCGGGATCCATTCTCAGCCAGAGGCTCTCCGCGAGGGTTCCTATGGTGTCTGGTTCTGTGCCGTTTCGTGTCTGCGAGGATCGTCTTGCCGAAGCCGTCGTGAACTCTATTGTCTCGGGTCCGCTTCGTTTTTCTTTTCTGCGTCTTAGGGCAAGCGCGCAGAACGTTGCGCCTAGGGAGAAGCAGAGAAGCGAAAACGCGGCTGCCGTCTCCCAGCTGATCGCCACTTGGGGAAGGTACTTCATTTTTGCTCTCCTTCTCTCCTTCATCAGTTTTTTATCTCCGGGAACCGTATTTCCTCGCACGGACTCACATCGAGGGTCCTGCCCCTGTATATGCCGTCGAAGGTAAAGGCGTAGAACTCCCTTCGCCCGAGCCTAAGGAAGCTCTCGGGCGGCACCCTGCTCTCCTCTATCTCCCTCACGCTGAGACCCCCGCCGAGGCTCATTATAGGCGAGAATCTTTTTTTGGTCCCGGCCATCCGGGAGGCGTAGGCTGCGGTGTTGGGGTCGTTAACGCGGAAAACTATCTTGGTGTTCGTGTTGTCGAGTATCTTGCCTGTGTAGGCTGGGCCGAGTTCGGCCACGAGATCCTGCTTGCTCTGGGTCAGCATGTGAATCCACACTCCGGCTCCGCCCGCCTTGTTGAAAAGGTCGTCTATCCCGAAGTAAAGGACATTTGATGCCTCGTCTGCGTACACTGCTAGGGGAGGGTCTATCTTCCGGTGAGAAGCCAGCACCCTGCCTACGAAGCTTTGCACCATGGAGAGAAGTACCCGCGCCATTATATGCGCCGTTTTCCTGGTGAGAAGTGAGCCTGTCTGCACGACGAGTATCACTCTCTTTCCCGCTTCAAGGCGCTCTATGAACCGGTTTGATGTGTCCTTGCCGATGATTTCTCCCACCGAACCCGAGCTAAGCGACGTTATCACGGTACGGAGGCTTGAGGAGACCTTGGAGAAGTAGTCTTGTGGAGAGGATAGGATCTGGTCGAGGTTCATGAGGATCTCCTCCGCCTCGGGATCATCTATCTCGGCTATCTGGGCGCGAAGGCCCTCGAGTTCCCTGTAGCCTATGTGCTGCTTTATCCTGCGGAAGGTGAACATAGGTCGCTCCCCAAGGGATCTCGATATCAGCATGAGTCCCTGCACCACGACGAGCGTCACCTCGTAGGCTATGTTGAAGTAGAACTCCTCGCGGACCCGTACTCCCGAGACGACGTGGTTAACGACCTCCTCTGGCATGAAGTAGTGAGAGAGGGGGTCTATCTTTACCGAGTAGCGGGGAAAAACGGGGGAGAAGAAAAGAAGGTCCTCTTCCCTTCCCGTTTCCCTTGCCACGGCCACTATCTTTGAGAAAATGGCGTTATCCCCCTTGGGGTCTATCCAGAGGATGCTTCTCCCCGCCCTTATGTCGTGTTCTATCATGGCCTCGGCGAGGCGGGTCTTTCCGCTTCGCGTGGCGCCCATGGTGAATATGTGTCCCTCGCGGTCTGCGTCGGGAACCGTTACCGGGGCGGGCTTTGTTTCGGGGTCGCAGTCAAGTGCGACGCCCTCTCCTATGGCTATCCCCGCGGGCGGAGGAATATCGCTGAGTTTCTTTACGCGGAGTCCGATCAAGAGGTTTTTCTCCCGGAATCTTTTCTGGTTTTTCCTGTTGACATCCTTTCCTTTTTTCGTCCATTTTTTGATATTTGAAATACAGTGTATTACAATTAGGACCGAATGTCCATATCTTTTTTTGAAAAATTTTCTGGGACGGTTGTCCCAGTTTATCTGCAGGCCGTGAAGATTCAGGCTTTCTCCAGCCTCATATATAGAGGAAAAAGGCAGTGAGCGGCGGGCGGGGAGGTTTCACCCCCATATCATCTTCGCCCCACGCGTCCCCGTGCAATCTGATAGACGCGATATCGGAGATACAGCAGTACCATATAATAGAGCGCACGGGGCAGGACATACCTTCTGACTTCCTGACGGTGAGGGGAATGCTCATTTTTTTCATGGTGGGCTTTCGAAGCGGTTTCTGGGAGGGGGCGTTTCTGGGTCTGCTTCTTCCGCTTGCCTGGGGGGTTTGGGAGGAGGTGATTCCGGCTTTCGGCACGACGGCAGATCTTTTCAGTAAGTGCTTGGTTTTTCTTTTCAGTTTCGGGATAAGCATCATGATGACGGTCATTCTTGGGGGAATGCTTGCCAGGTATTATGGGGGAAACCTCACGAGGAAAGCTGTTAACTCCCTTGTCTGGGGAAGGACGCTGAGTCTCACTGCGAAGGGAGTTCTGATATTTCTGGTATTTAACCTGCTGGTTTTTTTGCTGAGTCCCCGAAACGTGTTTTTCTTCTGCGAGACCGTAAAAGGGTTGATTGGGGATCCTGCTTCGCTTTACTCGGGGATAATGGCGATGAGGGAACCTCTTCGGAAAAGCGCTACGGCGCAGCTTGCGCTTTCACCCGTGCTTAGCCTGATACCCTTCGTTACGCTTCGTTTTTTCGGGCGGGGATGATTATTATGAAAGCAGAGTTTGGCAAGAATTTCTGTCATTTGTGTGGCGTACGGGATAATATGGGTGTTTTGGCATTGCCTGGATTAGCAAGTTGGTGGTGTTTTTTAAGCCTGTTGCAGTTGTCTGTATTTGGATTTTTCGGTCAAAAACTCTTGACATAAACACCCTCGTAGTTTATTGTTAAAGGCGTATTAAGGAAGGGGAAGGATTTTCGTTAAGGAAAAAAACGCTTGAAATCAGGCTTGCTTTTGTAGTAAGCTTATAGAGAGTTTGATCATATTCTGCGTCCATTTTAAGGGAATCAGGGATGGTCGTTTATTTTGGATATAAATTTTACAGGAGGTAAGGAGAGATGATTCAAGCCAGATGGCTTATTATATTTTTCGCCGTTCTTGGCATGTCGGTGCCGTCATTTGCGATAGACTGGTCGCTTGGCGGATTTCCGAGTTACTTGAGAACGAGGGCGCGTGTCATTGGCAATGCTACTGCCGTGAACAACGATGACACCATTAGTGTTGTTGATACGACGCTCAGGCTCACCCCGCAGCTGGGCTTAAGCGATGCGGTTACCGTAAGAGCTCAGGTTGACGTGGCGAGCAACATGATATGGGGTGGGCAGACTGCACACTTCTTTGGCGGCGAGTTAAACGAAGATGACAGTGTTGTGCTGTCTGATCTGCGACCGAACGACCGTTTTAACGGTGCGATTCTGACAGGCAATAAGGCGGTAGACGATGATTACGGGTTTTTCTCCGTGCGCATGCTTCACGCCGATATAGTTCTTCCGAACAACCTTGGTTTCGTAAGGATAGGACGCCAGCCTTTTGACTGGGGTCTCGGTATCCTTGCAAACGGCGGGCACGACCCACATTCCGATCTTGGTTTCGTAGTCGATAGGGCTCTTTGGTTAAAGTCCTTCCCTGCTGGAGCTGGGACATTCACTCTGGTTCTCGTGTCTGACGTGTTCAGCAACGGTAGTTCGTTGTTTGCTGGGGAAAACGGCGCAGGTTATGACATACTCGCCGCTGCGGGTATCTACAACCAGCAGATGGGAGACGTTAACGTCACCGTTGGAGCTTACGGGTTCCCGTACCTGCATCAGAACGACGTATTTAACGATGCCGGTTTCGGTTACGATTTTGACGTTGACCGTACTTCCCTATACTCCGGTCTGCTCGTACTTAAGGCTGCTAACTGGAGCTTGACCTATGAGGTTCAGATGTTCGGAGGGGGAGAAATAACCAATCCTGCGTTAGGTCCTCTTCCCGCTGGAGAGTTTGAATTTGACTATGCTTTTGACATGGCGGGCCGCCTTGAGTTCTATCCTTCGACAATTGCCCAAGTAAGCACGGTAGGTCTTGAAGCCGGTTGGGCGCAGGGTGACGATGGTTCTACGGCTCTTACGATTGAAGGTAATGCCCTTCCGTTCAGCCCTGCCTATAATGTAGATAACCTTCTATTCAAGCATGTCATTCCGACCATTTACCAGATAGAGGGAAGCGTAATAAACGCTATCTACGCTAGGGCGTATGCGAACGTGCAGCTTGCTGAGAACTTGTCGTTAACTCCTCAGGTACTGTTTGCTTGGAACGACGAGAGGAATGCGGTTTCGGCGTTTGACTCAAATTATCCTGGCATTGCCGATTTTGGTGGTGGTGTAGGTAATCGGGGTATTTCTAACACTCGGGTTGCTAAGTACCTCGGTACCGAGATTGAGGGAACGCTTACTTGGACGCTTCATCCAGGCGTAAACCTTGACTTCATCGGAAGCTTGGTGCTTGCCGGGGACGGTCTTACAGACCTGCTCGTGGCCCACGCAGCAGCTAATGAGACCACCGTCGATCCCGACGATACGATCTGGGGATTTCAAAGTAGGCTGATGGTTTACATTGATCAGTTCATGAAATAAAAACAATCAAAGCTCACAAAGCTTAAATGAAGCGGGCTTCCTAACAAAGGTTGCCCGCTTTTTTTTTGCCTTTTTTGATGAGGGAGAGGGGGATTTCCCCCGGTCGTGTTCCTGTTACGTGGAGTTCTGACTGATGAATTTGGATCAGGTTTACGAAGAAGTCTTAATATTTATGGAGCAGTGCGTCAACTCCCTAAACGAGCAAGTTCCACCGCCCCGGCGCATTCTGTACAAAGAATCATTCGTATTCCGTCACGTAGAAAAATCACCTTATCAAGCGATTGTACAGAAACTTGCTCGCATGGTAAGCACCCTTCACGCGGCATATCTTCTCCTGAACCACGGCTTCGTTCAGGAACAGGCAACGCTTGAGAGAGTCTGACAATTCAGTTATTCTAAACCCATAAATAATGGAGTTTCAATACTTGATATGTCGGACAATGAGTTTCCAAGAGAAATAGCCGCGTCAGTCAGGCGCATGGCGGGGCACTTTCCCGCCGTTGTCGTTACGGGCGCCCGTCAGACGGGCAAGACAACGCTGCTGACAAAACTGTTCGGGGACTATAACTACGTAAGCCTCGACCTTCCGGCGGAAGCGCAGCTGGCAGAAGAAGATCCTCAGTCGTTTCTGTCGCGTCATCCCGCGCCGCTGCTCGTGGATGAGGTTCAGTACGCCCCCAGGCTGTTTCGTTACCTGAAGGTTGAAATAGACAGGCGCAGGGATATGAACGGACGCTTCATTCTGACCGGATCGCAGAAATTCAGCCTGATGCAGGGAGTATCGGAGTCTCTGGCGGGACGTTGCGGCGTGCTTGAGCTTGAAGGCCTTACGGTAGAGGAACTTGGACCCGTGTTTTCCCGCATGGAGGAGAGCGAGGGAATGGCCGGGATTCTCGGCCGCGGGTTTATGCCGCAGCTCTGGAAGGATACTGCGATGAGACCCGCGGACTATTTCGCCAGCTATCAGGCGACTTATCTTGAGCGCGATGTGCGCCAGCTTTTAAATGTTTCGTCGTTGCGGGACTTTGACCGCTTCATGCGCGCCTTGGCTCTTCGCAGCGGGCAGCTGCTTAACAAGTCGGAAATTGCCAAGGAGACGGGAATAAACAGCAAAACCGCCGACAAGTGGCTGAATGTGCTTGTGGCATCCAATCAGGTTACTCTGCTTGAACCCTGGTTTGCGAATCTCGGGAAACGTCTTGCGAAGACACCCAAGCTTTTTTTCAATGATGTCGGGCTGCTGTGTTTTCTCCTGGGGCTTAGCGGACAGGCGGTGACCGAAAGCTACCTGATCGGAGCGATATGGGAGACTTTTGTTTTTGGCGAACTGCGAAAATACTTGTCTCTTGAAGCGCCGGAAGCAACCATATGGTACTACCGGGACCAGTCACGCGAAACGGATTTCATTATTGAGAAAGATGGCTTTCTGACTCTGGCGGAAGCGAAATGGAAGGAACTTCCGACGCCGCGTGACTTTGCTCAAGCCCTCAAGGTTCATGACCTGCTCGGACAGCGGGCAAGATGGCCTGTTATGGTGCTGTGCCGTACCCGTCAGAGCTTTCCGGTTGCGGAAAAACTGCTTGCCGTAAACGCGTTCAGACTCCGGGAACACTTGGCATAAAGTTCTGTTTCCGATCTCGTGTAGCGGAGGGTTTCAGCATGCCCATGAGCATCGATCCGTTATTCCGGTTGCTTGCAATGCGAAAGCACGGAAGCTGGAAATTCTCCTCGGCCCGAAATTAGGTTTTTTCCGGTTTTCTCAGTAAATTTTTACCTCACATCTGGAGAGGATGACAAAGGATCCGGACCGGGGCCCGAAACGCCGGGGTCCAGTTCCAACATGACGGAGTATCTCGATGTTAAAATGCTTTAAGATTTTTTTGGTTTTTGTTGGGTGCTTTCTGTTCACCCCGGTCGGGGCGGATGCCCTTACGCTTACTCAGGCAAAGATAATGGCCCTTGAGAAAAACCACGACATAAGGGTCTGGATGCTTGGCGTTGATGCTGCACGGGGAGAGCACAAGAGCAGACAGGGAGTCTACGACCCCGAGATAAGCTTCATGGCCTCCTATGCAGACACGAAAAACCCCACTCCCAGTGCTTTCATAGAGGACGGAATAGTAAACGCCGAAGTCTTCTCTTTCGGAAGTGAACTCTCTGGAAAGCTTCCTACCGGAACCTTCTACAAGCTCTACGATCTTGAGGTATCGAGGAGCGAGACCGATTCCCCGCTTGAGAGTCTGAGCCCTTCATGGTCCGCGAGTCTCGGTTTCAGCGTGGGACAGGAACTGCTCCGCGGCTTCGATATGGCTTCTAACAGGGTGTCTGTTGTGCTCTCGAGAAAGGACAGGGACATATCCATTTACGAGTTCGAGCGGATGGTGGCGAAGACGCTTTTTGATCTTGAGAGAAGTTATTGGGGAGTGGTGGCCGCTGCCCATGATCGCGACCTTGAGAAAAAAGCCTACGATCTCGCCTTGGACCTTGAGAGGAGAACCCGCGTAAAGGTTGAGGTCGGGGTTCTGCCCAGGGTTGCCCTAACCCAGGCGCGCTCCGAGAGCGCTGCTAGGAAGGTGAGGATGATAAACTCTGAGAACGCCTACGAGGCGTCTATGGACGCGCTTAAGAACCTGCTCGCTATGCCCCTGGAAGAAACCGTTGAGCTCCTTGAGGTAACTGACTCCATGCCGACTGCTTACGAACCTGCCTCGGAGGCCGTGGCCGTGGTGCAGGCTTTTGAGAAACGCCCCGAGATGCGCAGTGCGGAGCGGGAAATGGAGAAGGCGCAGGCGCTTAAGACATTTTACTCCCGCCAGAGGCTGCCACGCCTCACGGTCGAAGGCCGCCTCGAGTATCTGGGCCTTGGGGGCTCCGAGAACCCCGACAGGCTTGTTTTCGGAGAGTTTGGTGGCGTCCCCCGGCGCTTTGTCGATTCCTCGCACGCCTACGACAGCATCGTCGACCGCGACTATCCGAGCTGGAGCGTTACGGGGAGGCTGAGCTTTCCAATTTTCGGTAGAAAGGCCTGGGGGGATTACGCGAAGGCCCGCGCCGACTATGACCGAAGCGTTATAAGCTACCAGAAGCAGAAAGATACAGTTCGCCTTGACGTTAGAAACGCCATAAGGGAGATTGCAAGCAGCCAGAAGAGAATGGAGGCTGCCTCGCTTTCCACCAATCTTGCAAAGGAAGTGCTCCAGAACGAGGAGGAAAAGTTCAAGGCGGGACTTTCCACCACCAGGGAGATTCTTGAAGCGCAGAGGGATCTCATAAGCGCGGAGGCCAATTATATAAGTGCCTTTGCAAGCCACCGGATCGCCCTGGCCGATCTTGAGCGCGCGAGGGGGACGATGATAGAGAGCAACTCCTTTCTCATCGAGAACCACTCGGACATCGGGCCTTATCTTGAAGTTGACTGATTTCCCCGAGTGTCAAATAAGAACAATTAATTGTTCTTATTTTTCCACACCACAAATAGTTAAATGATAACGATGAGTTGGGAGCGTCAAATAATGGCTTGGTATGGTTAGTTTATTCTTCTTCAAGAATTTGACAGAGTTCTTGAAGATCATGTGGGAAGGCCAAGCCTAAAAAATCACCGGATTCACATTTTAACATTGCTTTTTGCCCAGTTTCATATACCTTATTGGTATATAGAACTGAAACTAAGTGACCCATTGCCCTGGCGAAAGTTAACTGACACTCTGAACTTGGATTCTCATGGATGGATATAAGCTTTCTCGACTCAGACCTGAAAAAGCTGTGCGAAGACCCGAAATATGCGACTAGAAAACTCGGTAGCGCCTCGGCTAGAAAATTACGGACTCGACTGACGGATCTTGATGCTGCAGTGAAGCTTGGTGATGTGACAGTGGGCCGCCCGCACCCTCTGAAAGGTGATAGAACCGGAGAATTTGCCCTTGATTTGTCAGGCGGGCGACGTCTGGTGTTTAAATCGTCTGACGATCCGGTCCCCCTGAATGCAAACGGGGTTATAGAATGGAGAGAAGTTGAATCAATACAGATTGTATTTATAGGAGACTATCATGACTGAGAATCTTAATCGGTTTCAGCCGAAGTGGCCGTTGCCACCGCCTGGAGATACGATTCTTGACATTCTGGAAGAAAAAAACTGGACACAATCTGAATTTGCTGACCGTGCCGGTTATACGACAAAACACGTAAGCCAGCTTTTACGCGGCAAGGCGGCAATTACGGAGGATACTGCACTTCGGTTGGAGCGGGTGCTTGGCGGCAGCGCAGAGTTCTGGCTGTCAAGGGAAGCGAAGTATCGCGAGGTCATAGCACGCGCGGAGGAAAACGAACGCCTTGAGAGTGAGACCGGATGGCTCAAGGAAATCCCGCTCTCGGATATGATTAAATTCGGATGGATAAAAAAATGTTCGGGAAAAATTGAACAGGTTTCAGAGTGTCTTAAGTACTTTGGTGTTGCCTCAGTATCGGCTTGGCGTCTGAAATATCCGATGCCTTCGCAGTTGGCTGCTTTTAAATCTTCGAAGAAATTCGAAAAGAAACCCGGTGCCGTGGCAGCTTGGCTTCGCAGGGGAGAGCAGATAGCGGAGGGGCGGCCATGCGAGAAATACGACAGGCAGGGCTTTAGGAATAGGCTTTTTAGTTTCCGTGAACTTACGAATGAAACCGACCCGGACATATTCGTTCCGCGGTTGATTGACGCGTGTGCAGAGGTTGGAGTCGTCGTTGTTTTCGAACCGTCGCCCACCGGGTGTCCAGTGACAGGGGCAACGCGGTGGCTCACTCCGGAGAAGGCCCTGATAATGCTTAGCCTGCGACATAAAAGCAACGATCACCTGTGGTTTGGGTTTTTTCATGAAGCGGCGCATATACTTTTTCACGGAAAAAGAATGATGTTTCTCGAGATTAACGGGGGTATGGAAAACAAACATGAAAGAGAAGCCAACGAGGTTGCCGCCAACTTTCTGATTCCGAAAGATAAAGCGAAAATTCTTTGTGATCTTCCAACCAGCCGGTCAGCCGTGGAAGAGTTTGCCGATGAGGTCGGAGTAGCGCCTGGTATTGTAGTTGGACGAATGCAGCACGAAGGATATCTGCCTATGAGTTACCTTAATGGATTAAAGGTGCGCTACAGGTGGAGAATTGGGCGAAGTTAGTCCAGTGAATCGGTTGCCGGAGTGGTACTCAGTGCTTAAAGTGTCTTTTGCCGGTAAAAACCATTGCCATTGAGTGTTCGTCTGCCGCGGCGATCACTTCGGCATCCCTTACAGATCCTCCGGGTTGCGCTATTGCGGTTATGCCCGCTCGCGCCGCTTCGTCAATGCCGTCTCTGAAAGGGAAAAACGCGTCGGAAGCGAGCACCGAACCATCGGTCGGCGTACGTGCCTTCATCCCGGCGATCCTTACGGAATCGACCCTGCTCATCTGCCCCGCTCCTATCCCTACCGTCCGTAGATCCCTCGCGTAGACAATGGCGTTTGACTTGGTGTGCTGACAGACCTTCCAGGCAAAGTGAAGATCGGCCATCTCCTCTGCGGTGGGTTTTCTTTTGGTCGGGACCTTCATGTCTGAAAAATCATCCCCCCATCCCCTGTCGCTTTGCTGTATTAGGGCTCCGCCCGTCACCTTCTTTATGTCCCAGGTGCCCGCCCCGGTGATGTCCATGCCGCCTGAGAGAAGCACACGCAGGTTCTTTCTTGCCGATAGCAGCATGAGCGCCTTCTCCGAAAAGCCGGGGGCTATCACGACCTCGGTGAACATGCCGGCTATCTTTTCTGCCGCAGTCTCGTCAACCTCCCTGTTAAAAGCGATTATCCCGCCGAAAGCGCTTTCCGGGTCACATTCCCTCGCCCGAGAGAATGCCTCTGCGGGAGTGTCTCCTAGTGCCGCTCCGCAGGGATTGTTGTGCTTCACTATTACGCATGCGGTCTCTTTGAACTCCCTTACAAGCTCGAAGGCGGAGTCGGTGTCGTATATGTTGTTAAGCGAAAGCTCCTTCCCTTGGAGCTGCCTGGCGTTTGCCACGCAGTGCGCCCCGGCGATGCCGCTTTCTGTGTAGAAGGCCCCCAGCTGGTGGGGATTCTCCCCGTAGCGAAGATCAAGCTTTTTTTCGAGATAGAGGGTGTAGGTCGCCGGAAGCGGGTTTCTTTCGCCGTCAGGTTCAAGGGACGAGAGATAGTTCGATATCGCCGCGTCGTACCTCGAGACGTAGGAAAAGGCCTTTACCGAGAGGCGGAAATTGGTCTCGGGGGAGATTTCCCCCTTGTTTCTGCGAAGTTCCCTGAGCACCGCACCGTAGTCTTCGGGATCGGTGAGCACGGTTACCGACGCGTGGTTTTTCGCCGCGGCCCGAAGCATCGCCGGCCCGCCTATGTCTATGTTCTCTATCGCTTCAGAAAAAGTGGTTCCCTCTTTTGCGACCACTTCCTCAAAGGGGTAGAAGTTGACAACGAGCATGTCTATCGGTTCTATGGAATTCTCGGCCATTTCCCCAAGGTGGCGCTCATCGTCCCTTATTCCGAGAAGTCCCCCGTGGATTCTGGGGTGAAGCGTTTTCACCCTTCCTCCCAGTATTTCGGGAAACCCCGTGTAGTCAGAGATTTCCGTTACCTTCGCCCCGCCGTCCCTGAGCCTTCTTGCGGTCCCTCCGGTTGAGAGCATTTCCACTCCCAACTCTCCCAGGCCCTTTGCGAGCTTGGCTATCCCCTTTTTGTCGTAAACGCTTATTACCGCTCTTTTTACCCTTGCCATGAATGAAAGTTCCTTTTCGGGATCGGAGGCATACCTCGGACGGAACGGAATAATTCAGGTTATCACAGCCGACCGAATTTCCAATTCTCCGCTTACAAATAATCCGGTTTTTCGGTACAATATCAAGAATAAGCGTGCTGGCCACGCCGGGGAGTGCAGATGAAAAAAGAGAGATCCGCTCAACTCAAGGTAGGGATTTTCGTTCTGGCATCGATCGCTATATTCGTTTACGGAGTTTTCACGATAAGCGGTCAGGAGGAACTCTTTGAGAAGGAGTACAAGGTAAAAACCTACTTTGATAACTCTGCGGGGCTCCTCGAAGGTGCCTACGTTCGCCTCTCGGGAGTGGGAGTGGGTTCAGTTTCATCCATCCGCTTCTCAGACGACCCTTCCCTCGGGAAAGTGCAGGTCGTAATGGAAATAAACAAGCGGGCGCTTGGGAGGATCTCGAAGGACTCTCATGCCACGATCAAGACCGAGGGGCTCCTGGGGGCGAAATTTGTTGAGATCGTTCCCGGTGGGGGAGGGAGCATAGGCAGGGCTCGAGACGGGATAGTGATCAGGGGCTACACGTCGCCCGAGATGCAGGAAATAATAAGCCAGTCAGAGGAATTCGTAACGAACCTCACGGCCATCTCAAGGAACCTCGACAAGATAGTGGAGGCGTTTGCGGATGAGAAACAGGAGGGCTTTCTGCATACTCTCATCTACGACGAGCAGTTCGCAGCTGACATGCGGAGTTTCTCCTCCAACTTGGCCGAGGTTTCCCGAATGATCAGGGAAGGAGAAGGCTCGATTGGGGGGCTTGTGGTGGATCCCTCGGTTCACGATGCTTTGAAAGGAGTGTTAGGGGAGGCCGAGAGAAACAGGTTTGTTCGCTCCGCCGTTAGGTATATGATAGAAGAAAAGGAAAAAAGGGCGTCGGAAGGACCTTAGGGTTCAGGCGGGTACTGCCCGCTTGTGGCGCCGGGAATAGAGAGTCAGACAGCTTCAAAGGAGGTAATAGAGATGTTAGCTAGAAGGTTTTTGGTTTTTTTGATTGCTTTGGTTTTCTGTGCAGTTCCGCTCACGGCCACGCACTCGGGTGAAGCCCCGCCCGAAGCCCCGGCTAAAGCGT
Organism: Thermodesulfobacteriota bacterium; assembly: GCA_964291665.2. Classification (GTDB taxonomy): domain Bacteria; phylum Desulfobacterota_D; class UBA1144; order Nemesobacterales; family Nemesobacteraceae; genus Nemesobacter. The sequence continues at coordinate 963,968 of OZ219814.1, forward strand.
TTTCGCTTCCGGGCCCGCAGCTGGTAACCGGCGCCTGGATGTTCATTGCGGGTTACAAAGCCGACCCGGAGGTTCTGAAATCGATGCTTCCGGCGGGTCTTAAGCCCCACCCGAACAATCACGTGGTTATAAACATGTACACGGTTCCCGACAAGAATCAGACCTCGGGATTCGGTGCGTACACGCTCACCTATCTCACGATTGAGCTTGAAGGTCACGACTCGTACGTGATGGATTCCGACATAACCTACCCGGGGAGGTACTTCGTCCATTACTATAACAGCTCTCCTAGGATGAGGGAGTTCACCAAGCCCGTCGGCATTCCCGCCCAGGAGGGAATGACAACCACCGTGGTGGAGAACGGAGTGCTGAAGACAAAGCTTGAAGTTGGCGGACAGTCGATGATTGAAGCCACGGCCGAGGTCGGAAGCGAACTTGGAGGATTTGGCGGAGGACACCTTAACTACTTCGGCTTTATGGAGGACAAGGGAGTGGTCAAGTACCCAATTCCCTGGAACGGGGGGACGGTGTCCATGGCTAACCCGAAAATAACGTTCACGGCTCCCGAGGGCCATCCGCTTCACAAGCTTAAGCCGCTTGGGGATCCAACCTGGGCGATCTGGACTAAGGGAAGCTTCGTCTATCCCCAGTACCAGGTAGTTAACTGAAGGTAAGGCAAGTACAGTTTTCAGGGTTGTATCCCGAAGCCTTGTGCTCCGGGGTGCAACCCTTTTTTTCCCCGAAAACCGCCCATGACCAGATCGGATTACCCCGTTTTATTCGTAATAAGCGAGATAAACGCGTTTTTCATACTGCTTCTCTTCTTCACGCTTCGCGCCGAGATGCCCGGAGTGTACTCCACGCTTGTGGGGGTGCAGTGGGGGATGTTCATACTGAGCCCCGTTATCCACTTTCTTTTTCTCGGGTTTTTCTCCCGTTGGTCCTCGCTGGTCCAGTTTGCAAAGTTCTGCATTATAAGTTTTTCGAACCTCGTAATCGATTTCGGAATACTGAACCTGCTCATCTATTATTCCGGGGTGGCGGAGGGGGTTCTCTACTCGGTTTTCAAGGCGGTCTCCTTTATTCTGGCAAACGTTAACGGCTACGCGTGGAACAAGTTCTGGACTTTTCGCAGCAGGGAGGTCGAGGGGTGGATGAACCAGTTCATAAGGTTCTTTGCCGTTGTGGGCGTGGGGCTCGTGATAAACGTTACGGTCGCTTCGTACGTAGTTGCCGAGTTCGGCGGTTCGGGAGGTTCCATTTCTTCCACTGTGTGGGCCAATATAGGGGCCGCGGTGTCCTTGGTATTCACGCTTTTCTGGAATTTTTTCGGCCTTAAGTATCTGGTCTTCCAGAAGAAATCATGACTACTGGATAGCGGTTTAATTTTTTAGACCTACTCAATATGCGAGAAGTTTCTCATTTGTGGCTTTGAGCGGTTTGCCAATTGGGGACGGCGGTCTCATTAACAATGAAGCTTTTTGCGATTTATGAGAGGGGGTTGGAGCGGGCGACGGGATTCGAACCCGCGACCCTTGGCTTGGGAAGCCAATGCTCTGGCCAGCTGAGCTACACCCGCAATACCCAAAGGACTCTATACGGATATTGCTTACAAATCAAACCGGCACCGCAGACGGTTCTCCGGATAAGCGGCGCACGTTTCAGATATAATGTTTCCTGTGGAGAAGACTCGCCGGACAGGACACCTGCTCACAGAGAAAGTAAACCCGAGGACGGTTAGCGTCGATGAACTTTCATGTTCTGAAATCATCGATCTTATAAGCGGGGAAGACCAGGCGGCGTTTGAGGCCGTTTCCAGGGAAAAAGACTCAATCTCCCAGGCGGCGGAAATGGTTTTCCGCTCCCTTGAGCGCAATGGCAGGATTTTTTTCGTCGGGGCGGGGACAAGCGGACGGCTCGGGGTGATGGAAGCTGCCGAATGCCCGCCTACTTTCGGAACGGACCCAGAGACGGTGCAGGCGGTTATGGCTGGAGGGCGGGATGCGGTATGGAACTCGGTCGAGGGAGCTGAGGATTCCTCAACGGCTTCCGTGGAAGCCCTCCGTGACAAAAAACTCTCAGAGTGCGACGTGGTTCTGGGAATTGCGGCAAGCTCTGGCACGCCGTTTGTGATATCCGCCCTCGAGTACGCCCGTGCGGTTGGTTGCGCAAGCATACTTGTATGCTGCAGCGAGCCGGAGAATGTTCCCGCCGACTTGGTCATAACCCTTCTTGTCGGTCCTGAAGTGATAGTGGGTTCCACGAGACTCAAGGCCGCTACCGCTACCAAGATGGTTCTTAACATGGTTACGACGACCGCAATGGTGCTTCTCGGAAAGACTTACGGAAACCTGATGATTGATCTTAAGCCCACATCCTCAAAGCTTGTCGACAGGGCAAGAAGAATCATAATGGACATATGTGGCGTGGGGGAAGAAGAAGCTGCCTCGCTTTTCCGGGAAGCCGGCGGGAATCTCAAGGTTGCTGTAGTAATGAAACTCGGTGGTCTCCTGCCTGAAGAGTCCGTTAAACTGCTGCGAGAAAACGACGGATACTTGAAGAAGACCCTCAGGGGTATATCCCGCGGAACGGGAAATCCATAACTGTCTCCATGCGCTGTCCGCCTGCTAAATTCCTTTTCCATCAGGTAACTTTTTCCGCGTGAACTGGCTTCGTCCGATAATTTCGAAGAAAGAAAAACTGGTAGTTGGTCTCATTTCCGGGACTTCGATGGATGGTATTGACGCGGCGCTGGTAAGGATTCGCGGCTCGGGAGAGGATACAGAAATACAGATCGAGGACTTTATCTGCCGGGAATACTCCGATGCCGCGAGGAAGCTTCTTCTCTCGTCCGGCACCCTGAACACCTCCTCACTATCCGATCTGAATTTCCTGCTCGGGCAGGAGTTTGCAGCAGCAGTCTTTGATCTTCTCCGGAAAGCCGCGCTGAAAACGACCGAGATTGATCTGGTGGGTACCCACGGACAGACACTTTTTCATAACCCCCCTTCTCTGGGGCAAGAAGTTTCCTCGACCCTTCAGCTGGGCGAAGCGGATGTTATCTGCGAGGCTACGGGAATTACCACGGTGGGAGATTTCAGAACTAGGGACATGGCGGCGGGCGGAGAAGGAGCGCCCCTTATCCCCTACGTTGACTACCTGCTGTTCTCTGGAACCGGTAAAAACGTAATTGCCCAGAACATAGGCGGCATTTCCAACTGCACTTTGGTCACAGGAAAACTCGAGGAGACCCTGGCGTTCGATACGGGCCCCGGCAATTCCCTGATTGACTCGGTGGCGCGCCTTGCCTCGGGCGGCAAGAAGAGTTTTGACGAGGACGGCGCAATAGCGAAGCGAGGTTCGGTTAAAGAGGATCTTCTGCGTAGCCTCATGAAAAACCCCTATTTTGATATAGAGCCTCCTAAATCAACCGGCAAGGAGCTTTTCGGAGAGGAAATGGTCGTAAGGCTTTTTTCGTTTGCTGAAAAAAAGGATATTTCCCTTCCCGATCTCCTGCGCACGCTCGTCGAGTTTACCGTCTGCTCCATAGTTTCCTCCTATGAAAGGTTTATTTACCCCAGCGTGGATGTGGGAGAAGTCGTGCTGAGCGGCGGCGGCGCCAAAAACCCCGTAATGGTCTCGAGGCTTCGAGAAAAGCTCGCTCCGACGAGGCTTTGCCTTTCGGATGAATACGGCATTCCCGCAGATGCAAAGGAAGCCGTGGGATTCGCGGTGCTCGCGAATGAAACCGTGTGCGGGAACCGGGCGAACGTGCCGGGAGTCACGGGAGCCCGAAACGCCACGCTTCTCGGAAAAATCTCGATCGGGAAAAACGTCTTGTAAAAATGTATGAGAACCCTTCCGTTTTTTCGTCAAAAGATCTCCCCGCGTCCCGGCGCGCGGCGCAGTTTATTATGCCGAGAATCGATTTCCAAGACCCAGGCTCGGTCAAACAGGCGGAGCGTCTCGCGCGGGATTTCTGCGTCTGCGGTTTCATAATATTCAACGGGGACATCGAGCGGGTGAGGGAGACCACTCGGAGGCTTGCGGCCCTCTCCGAGTTTCCGCTTTTTTTCGGCTGCGACGTTGAAAGGGGCCTCGGTCAGCGGGTTTCGGGGGGAACTCTTTTTCCTTTCACGATGGCTCAGGGGGCAATGGATGACGAGGAGTTCTTAAGGCGCCAGGCAGTCATAACGGCCCGGGAGATGAGATACTGCGGGCTCAATCTTGCCTTCGCTCCGGTTCTTGACGTGAATTCCGAGCCGCAAAACCCGATAATAAACGCAAGGGCCTTCTCCGATGATCCCGCGTTGGTTTCAAAACTGGGAGGGGTTTTCGCGGAAACCATGCAGAAAGAGGGAGTGCTTGCCTGCGCGAAGCATTTCCCCGGCCACGGCGCCACCCTTGAGGATTCCCATGTGAGTCTTCCCAGCGTCCGGAGATCGCTTGAGCGCCTCATGGAATCGGATCTTGCCCCTTTCCGGGAAGCGATTGCGAAAAGGCTTCACTGCGTGATGCCGGCACATGTCTGCTTTCCGGCTCTTGACCCGCTCGGAGTCCCCGCCACTCTTTCGGACCCGATTCTGCGTGGTCTTCTGCGCGGAAGACTCGGATTCAGCGGCCTGATCGTCTCGGATTCCTTCAGGATGAACGCGCTGGGAGGAGATGAGCGTGAGGAGGAAAACATCCTGGCAGCTCTTGCATGCGGGGTGGATATAGTTCTTGACCCAAGGGACCCGGAGGGGTTTCTCGAAAGACGGGCGGAGGATGACTTTTTCCAAGATCCCGCGCGGGGAGAATCTCTCTCCAGGATATCCTATGCGAAGGGGCTTTTCGCCTCGGCCGGGGAAGAAATTCCGGCACCCGATTTTAAGAAAAACCACCTGGAGGCGGAGGAAATCGCCCGTCGCTCGGCCTGCGTTGTTCGAGGAGGCAGGCCTCTCGGCGAAAAAGTCTCGGTCTTTCACTTCGGCAAAGAAGAGACGGATGAGCTTCTGGCCGGGCTTTGCGAGGGGCTCTCCGGGGGGGCGGTGGCGGTGGAGAAGACCTTTTGCTGGCCCGAGCCGCCGCCAAGGGAAAATATTTCCTCGCTTGTGTGCGTTTTGTCCGCCGCCCCGGCGGGATGGACGGAGAACTGCATTATTCCCCCGGCGGTAGCCGATTACGTAAACCGCCTTTCCTCCTTTCCGGGTGAAAAAATTCTGCTTACCTTCGGCTCTCCCTATCCGGCGGCCGAGTTTCCCTTTTTCGATACTGTGGTTTCGCTCTTCGATTCCTCGCGCGTAGCGGGCCGTGCGGCCGCAGAAATCCTTACGGGAGAGAGGGTATCCACGGCGAGACTTCCGGTGAGAATAGATCCATGACACTCCACGCCGTAGACTGGATGCTTGTCGGCCTCTACCTGGTTTTTTCTCTGGGAGTGGGATTTTATTTTTCAAGGAGGGCGTCTGGGAGTCTTTCCGACTATTTCGTCTCGGGACGCGGGCTTCCCTGGTGGCTTCTCGGAACCTCGATGGTCGCCACCACTTTTGCTGCGGACACCCCGCTTGCCATAACCGGGTGGATAAGAACCGAGGGGATATGGAAGAACTGGTTCTGGTGGAACTATATCTTCAGCCACGCGCTAGTGATAGTGGTTTTCTCAAGGCTCTGGAGAAGGGCGCAGGTGATAACCGATAACGAACTCATAGAGCTTCGCTACGGGGGCCGTCCCGCCGCGTTTCTCCGGGGGTTCAAGGCATTTTATTTCTCGACGATTTTCAATTTCATAGTGATGGGCTGGGTGATAACTGCGATGACCAAGGTGTTCGAGGTCTTTTTCGGAGTGGGGCAGATATACGCGGTTTCCCTCTGCGTCGGAATCGTGCTCGTCTACACTGTCTTCTCAGGCCTTTGGGGAGTCGTGATAACGGATTTCGTGCAGTACGCGATAGCCCTCGGCGGCACGGTCATACTTGCGGTCGTGGTCATAAATTCTGACGCCGTCGGAGGGTACGGACAGTTCGTAAGCAAAATCGCGGAGCTTCCTCCCGAGCAGACCTCCATGTTCATCACCCAGCCTTCGGGCACTGAGGAGTTTTTCTCCTCTGACTTTTTCACATTCCTTATCTTCATGACCGTGGTCTGGTGGTCCTCCCACAACGCCGACGGTGGAGGCTACTTCATACAGCGGCTCTGTTCCGCGAAGGACGAAAGACACGCGCTTGCCGGCACGGCGTGGTTCGCGCTTAACCATTATGTGCTTCGCCTCTGGCCATGGGTTCTGGTAGCCCTGGCCTCGGTTGTAATCTTTCCCGAGGCGGCCGGGGTGGCGGGTGGGGACGACGAGTCTGTGTACCTTGTGATGATAAGGGATTTTCTCCCGCCAGGTCTTCGAGGCCTTCTGCTGGTTTCCTTTCTCGCGGCGTTTATGTCCACGGTCTCTACCCATCTTAACTGGGGAGCTTCGTATCTTGTGAATGATCTTTACAGGAGATTTGTCCGGCAAACCGCCCCGCAACGCCATTACGTGGCGGTCTCGAGGGTCGCGACCGTGGCCCTTGCCGTCATCGCGGGGGCGGTGGCGCTTCAGATAAAGAACATAGGGGACGCCTGGATATTTCTCTGGGCCATGAGTTCGGGGATTGGCCTCGTGCTGATACTCAGGTGGTTTTGGTGGAGGATAAACGCCTGGAGCGAGATAGTGGCGCTTGCCTCGTCACTTGCGACCATACTGGTTCTGATCCTCTACACCGAAGCCAAGGGTATTCCGCTTGAGCTTCGCCACCAGATACTTGTCGTTCCCGTCTCGATAGCCTGCTGGGTCGTGGCCACTTTCGTCACCGCTCCCGAGCCTTGGGAAAAACTCTCGGAATTTTACTCGAGGGTAAGGCCCCCGGGCTTCTGGTCGCCCGTCCGCACGAGAGCGGGGATTGCGCCGGGGCGGGGACTTTTTTCCTCGGTCTTTTTTAACTGGTCGCTTGTCGTGTCCTTTCTTCTCTGTTTCATGATAGGGACGGGCAAGCTTGTCTTGGGAGACGGCGAAACCGCGCTCTGGCTTCTTTGCGGTTCAGGGCTTGCGCTTGCCCTCATCCTTCGTCGCCGCGCCAGTTTTTTCCGCTAGCTACTTCAGTATTTCCCCTTTCTGTGGTATATAGATTGTTGCTATGGCGATAACCGTAAAAGTGCTTGAGCGCCCGCGGCTTTCCTTCTGGGAGAAGCTTTACATTCCCCAAGTGCTAAAGGGTCTCATGATCACCATAAGGCACATCACGAATCACCAGCCGATAACCGTCAAATACCCCGAGGAGGTAAAGGCGCTTCCCGAGAACTACCGGGGGCTTCACGTGATGCCTGCCGATGACGAGGGCGAGATAAGGTGCGTCGCGTGCAAGCTCTGCGAGATCGCGTGCCCTACCCAGGCCATCTCCATAGTGTCGGAACCCGCGGATGATTACGGAATCGAGAGAAGGCCAAAGGTATACAACATAGACTTCATGCGTTGCGTTTTCTGCGGCTTCTGCGTCGAGGCCTGCCCGTGCGACGCGCTCAGGATGGGAATGAAGTACGAACTCGCCTCGTATAACCGCGCGGGACTTGTTCACACCAAAGAGGTTTTCTTCGACCCGAACGTAAAAAGCGATGCCCCAAGGGATAACGCGAATTTCCTTTACAAGATGGGCAAGGGCGAGATACTCGATTCCCCCGAGGAAATTTCAAAAATAATGGGGCTTGACGGCACCTACTCCGAGAAGCCCGACACGCCCCCGGCCACATGACGTGCCCGCTTCCGGGTTCCCGATCAACCGCACCCATCCGGTTCCATGCCATGTCTGTTTGAGTAAATCTTCTTCCGTATGCGGGAATTGCGTCTGTATTTGCAAGTTTTTTCTCAATTTCGTGACGTAAGAATCGGGATTTAAAGGAATATCTTGACACTGCAGACTCACTTTACTACAATATGTTGTGTAGGAACAGGCGATTCGACCGAAGTTTCGCCTTAACGGATTAAATCGGAAGGATTCTTTTGGTCTCAGGCATTCGTATGTGCGTGTGCGAGGCCTAAAATCATTGAAGAAAAGTCGGGTTGTCTTTTTTTTTCGGATTCCCCGCATTCTTCATATAAAGACCGGCTAATATGGTGGAACATAAACGGCTTGTCTCTTCGGTAGAGCGCCAGCGAAAATCCCTCTTGTCCCCGTATCCGGACGAGAGAAAAACTGAGCCAGTACCGAACCGGGCAAAAACCAAGGCACTTGAAACCCTGTTAACGCTCTTTTGTCTGGCGGGGCGGGGTTTTCTGTGTCCGCCGCCCTTTCTTGGGAAAACAGAAAACCTGAGAGACAGGGTCTGCTTTCTGCTCGCAGTACTGCTGCCGCTCGTGTTTTTCTCCGTAACTGCGTACGCGCAGAGCAACGGAGATCTTCGATTGTGCGATACCACGAACACGAGTAGCTGTACGGTCACGGCCGACATAGGCAGGCTCGAAGTTTATTATAATGACGGTACCGACGCTGAGTGGAGAGGGGTGTGCGATGACTATTTCACGAGTGACGACGCAAAAATTGCGTGCGGGCAGTTAAAAGCCACAGGTGGTCAGCATTCGGATTATATGCCGGAATTCGCGAAGACGCTGCTACAGCTTGACGGCCCTTCAATAATCGATTCTTCCAAGGGCGACTATAAGACTAATAATGAATTCTGGCTGGACGACATTCTCTGCGTAGGCACTGAAACAAGGCTGATTGATTGTCCTAGGGGCACTGGGCAGTCTACTACTCCTGTCGGCACCCATAATTGCAAAAGCTTCGAGCACGCAGGTGTTGTCTGTTCCATCACCGCTCCGGGTCCGCCTAGGAACCTGGAAGCGGAACCTAAAGGGCAGAGCATGATTGTGCTTAAGTGGCGTGCCCCCAACTCCTACGTGGAAGGCTACAAAATTGAGGTCTCAGAGGATGGTGTCTCTAACTGGACTGATCTTGAAGAAGACACGGGCAATACAGACACAACGTATACCCATAGCGGTCTTTCTCCCGGAGACACGCGGCATTACCGGGTTTCTGCTATTAACTCCGAGGGCACAAGCGATCCTTCAAACATAGCAAACGCGACGACAGAAGGCGTACCTCCTCCGGATCAGCCTGGAACGGTGACCCTGTCCGGTACGCTGGCAATAGATGAGGAACTGACCGCGACCTTGACTGATCCTGACGGTTCTATAACGGATGTGGAGTGGACATGGTATAGGTCAGCTGACAAAAGCAGTTGGAATCCGATCACCGGTGCCGCGAGCAGCGGTTCTACGACCGCAACCTACACGCCGGTTGCCGACGGCGATCCAAATGTTGAAGACGATGAAGATAAATACCTGCGGGCGGTGGCCTCCTATACCGATGGCCACGGTCCCGACAAAAACGCGGAGGCGGAATCCACTGGCAAGGTGCCGGCAGTAAACTGGGCGCCCTACTTTGATCCTGATCCCCCACCGGACACATTTTCTGTGGCTGAGAACACGGGGCCTGGAGTAAACATCGGGGCGCCGATTGCGGTTACGGACCCGGAAAACGAAACACTTACTTACTCGCTCGATGATGTATCTAAACTTTCATTTGATATTGATTCCTCCGGGCAGATAAAGACCAAGGCGCCTCTTGACTACGAGACTAAAAGTTCTTATGCGGGTGTAGTGGTTAAAGTCACGGACGGGACCTCGGAAATTACAACCACAGTGACCATCAGCGTGACCGATGTGGAGGAGGACGGAGAGGTGACTCTTTCTTCCAGACAACCGCAGGTGGGTACGGAGCTTAAAGCGACTCTAACCGATCCCGACGATTCAGTATCGGGTGAAACGTGGACATGGGAGAAGTCAACCAGCCGGAGCCGGACGAACGGCTGGGGTGCGGTAAGCGGGACCCCGAACGGCAACGCCTACACGCCGGTATCGGGTGATGTGGGCAATTACCTGAGGGCAAAGGTGACCTACACGGACCGGCGCGGCTCCGGGAAAATGGCGTACGAAGTTTCTGACCTTGTGACGCGTGTCGAGCCGCCGTCAAACAATGCGCCTTACTTCCAGCCCAACACGGCCACGCGTTCTGTGCCGGAGAACACGCCGCCCGGAAGAGATGTCGGTGCGGCGGTTACGGCTACGGACCCGGACTCCGGTGACCAGGGCAGTCTCACCTATTCGCTTGGGGGTACGGATGCGGCTTCTTTTGCGCTTGAAGACCAGACTTCCGGGCAGATACAGACAAAGGCGGCCCTTGACTACGAGGGGCCCAAGCGTACTTATACGGTTACGGTTACCGCACGGGACCCGGGCGGCTTGACTGGTACCATCACGGTGACCATCAACGTGACCGACGTGAATGAGAATGGATCTCCGGGTTCAAATACGAAAACGCCCCCGCAGGTGAGAAACCCCATCCCGTCGTCAGCGGTACCGGGTGCGCCTTCGGGACTGACGGCCGCAAGCGGGGACGGTAGGGCAACGCTTAACTGGGGGGCGCCTGATGACGGCGGAAGCCCGATCAAGTACTACGAATACAAGGTTGATGACGGCGAGTGGACCTCTACAGGAGGAAAGACCACTTCTTACACCGTCACGGGGCTCACCAATGGAGAGACCTACGGATTCAGGGTGCGGGCGGTAAACGGCGTTGGTCCCGGCCCCGCGTCCGAGCCGACAAGCGCAACGCCCGCCACCGTGCCGGGTGCGCCCCGGAACCTGGAGGGGACACGGGGCAATGGCGAGGTAGCTCTTAGCTGGGATGCGCCTGATAATGGAGGGAGTTCCATTGAACGCTACGAATACAGGATTGAAGGAGGTCCATGGACTTCAACAGGAGGAACGACCACCTCCTACACCGTCACGGGGCTTACCAATGGAGAGACCTACGGGTTCAGGGTGCGGGCGGTAAACGGCGTTGGTCCCGGCCCCGCCTCCGAGCCGGCACGCGTTACGCTTACCGCGGTACCGGGTGCGCCTTCGGGACTGACGGCCGCAAGCGGGGACGGTAGGGCAACGCTTAACTGGGGGGCGCCTGATGACGGCGGAAGCCCGATCAAGTACTACGAATACAAGGTTGATGACGGCGAGTGGACCTCTACAGGAGGAAAGACCACTTCTTACACCGTCACGGGGCTCACCAATGGAGAGACCTACGGATTCAGGGTGCGGGCGGTAAACGGCGTTGGTCCCGGCCCCGCGTCCGAGCCGACAAGCGCAACGCCCGCCACCGTACCGGGTGCGCCCCGGAGCCTGACGGCAACGCCGGGCGACCAGCGCGTGACTCTTGTATGGGAGCGGCCCGCGGATAACGGCGGTCTGCCGATCACCGGTTACGAGTACAGCCAGAAGGAGGAAAACGGGTCTTTCGGCGGCTGGACCTCAATAGATCAGAGCGGTCCCAGGGAGACGAATGAAACCAGCTACACGGTCACGGGCCTTGAAAACGGTACCGTATACTCTTTCAGGGTGCGGGCGGTAAACGACGTGGGCCCGGGAGATCCCTCAGCCGAAGCCACGGCCGAGGCGAACACTACAGAGATCCGCCGCGCAAGGCACGCAAGCCTGAGAATCCTTCCCACATTCGGGCGGACCATGCTCAGGAATTCGGTTGACGCGCTCACCTGGCGTCTTGACAGCGTGCTTTCGGGATCATACGAGCGTACGGGGATGTTCAGGCTTATGGATCAGCACGCAGGTCTTCACGAAGTTATCGGAACCGATATATGGGACGATCCTGACCAGTGGGAAGCTCTCAGCCTCGAGGAACTGCTTTACGGGTCCTCATTCATAATAGAGGCCGGGGGGATGCTCAGGAAACCGAAGAAGCATCCGCAAGAAGATCCAAGCGGCTATGTGGAAAAGCATCCGGAAGAAGACCCGAAGGGACACGTCGGAGAGTATCCACAGGAGGATTCTGCGGATAACAACATGTGGGTTGACGAGGATCAAAAGCCCGTGATCGTCGAGAGAAGAGGAAGCATCGGATTCTGGGGCAAGGCGGATTACAACAACCTTTCGGTCGCAAGTGACGAATGGTTCAAGTGGGACGGGCGGATCGTGAGCGGCTACATGGGAGTTGACAGGTGGCTTAACGAGAAGGTGCTGACGGGACTTTCCCTGTCTCTTACGAAGGGAAATTTCGATTATACGGACACGACGCCGGGAGAAGGAGGAAGGGGCGATTACCATATCAAGATGGTGAGCGTGTCTCCCTATGTTTCTTGGTTCCTCTCAGAAGATGTTTACCTCTGGAGCGCGCTTGGCTACGGGCGCGGGCAAATAGACATAGACGACGAGGGGGCGAGGAAGGTAGCCACAAGCGATTTGAGCTACAAATCGGTGGCGGCGGGAGGAAACGGCAGGGTGTTTGACGTGGGAGACACGACGTTCTCGCTAAAGAGCGAGGCGTTTAAGGTGTGGATGGACGTTGAAGGAGACGACTACATGATCGAGGAGATGTCGCTCGGCGTGCACCAGCTGCGTCTCAGCATGGAGGGAAGCTACGAGTACAGGTTTGCGTCCGGAACCTGGTTTAATCCCTTGGTCGAGGTAGCGCTTCGCCATGACGGAGGAGACGGGGAGACGGGAACGGGGGTCGAAATAGGAGGAGGTTTCCTCTATGAGAACCCCAGCTTGGGTCTCAGCATTTCGGGCAGGGGGCGCTGGCTTGCGGCGCACAGCTCGGAGGAGTTCAGCCAGTGGGGCGTGGGAGGAAGCGTGATCTTCGATACGGGGGCGGACAAGCGGGGAGTGCTGTTCAGCGTGGCGCCTGAGTGGGGAGATACCTCAAGCGGCGTCGACAGTCTTTGGGAGCGCGGGGTGGATGGGCTCTCGTCTGAGGATAACGGGGGCAGCGATATGCACCTTGACGCGGAATTCGGTTATGGGCTTGCTGCTCTCGGCGGAGACGGACTTCTTACTCCATACAGCGGCCTGAGGCTCGGCGGAGACGGGCGGCAGCACTACAGGCTTGGAAGCCGTCTTGATCTCGGGCGCTCCGCAAGCCTGAGTCTTGAGACAGAACGTAGGCAGAGCGATACTGCTGAGCCGGAGCATGGAGTCATGCTGAGAGGGGAGGTTAATTTCTGATCGGTTCTGTGGGAGGCGTTTTGGACGACTAAAGCCAGTCGTCTTCAACTCCACCGTCCGGGCGCTGGTGAAATGCCCCGGCATCCAGGCTGTTTTTAAAGCCCCTGAACTTAAGCAGCCCCGAGATCGCGGGTTTTATCTTGCTCCTTTCGACTACTAGGTGAACCCCTCCGTGTTCTTCGTAGAACTCAGAGGACATTATTTTAGGGTCGACTCCGCGTCCGCCGCTCGTGAGTTTCACAACCCGGTCTCCGGCAAAAGCGATTGTCGCTTTTTTCTCCGCTATTATGAAGTCTCCTTGGACAGAGTAGCTCGCAAGGGCTCCCCCGGTTGTCGGGTGGCCGAGTATGGAGATGTTCGGGAGCCCGTGTTCCTTCAGTCTCATGATCGCGGCTATGGTTTTCGCCATTTGGTAGAGCGCCACGGTTCCCTCCTGCATCCGGGCTCCCCCGCTTACCGTTATCGTTAGAAGGGGAAGCCTGTTCTCTATGGCGTAGCTGACGACTCTGTTCATCTTCTCGCCGAAAACGGAACTCATCGACCCGCCCATGAACCGGAAGTCGCAGACCGCCACCGCCACGGGTATGCCGAACATGGTCCCGTAGCCCGTTACGAGGGAATCCTTGGAGTCGGTTTTCCCGGCGAGTTTCTGTATCGAAGACGAGTAATTGAAGAATTTGTAGAGCGAATCCACGTCCTCAAGGGAAAGGGCCGGTTCTATTTCGTGGAAGGATGCCTCATCCAGAAGGAAGTCCAGGTAGTCATCGGAACTAAGCGCTTCGGGGCGGCTGCAGTAAGGACACGAGGAATTGTTCGCGTGCAGTTCCGTTTTCGTGAGCTGTTTCTTGCAGCCGGGGCGTATGATTTTCCCCTGGCCGTCCTTTTCGTCGTTGCAGAAGTGGGGTTCCGCTCCGTAGATGGCTATCTGCATTTCGGAAATATCTGGAATTTCTTTTTTCCCGCTGAAGTAGTTAGGGAGCCAGGCTTTTATTTTTTTCGAGATTCCCTGGTAGATTTTCTGCTGTTTTTCTATCTGTCCGCAGCGCTCGATTTTCCTTCGCAACTCCTCGCGCAGGTGCCTTACGTCGTAGCGGTCAAGTTCCTTCGAGGCGGAGGTGAGGGATGCCTGCAGGTTCTTGAGGGTGGAGGGGATGTAGTTGCTTTTTCCGAGAGGGGCCTCTTTTACTATCTCGTCTATTATTCCGTATTTTTTCATGTGATTCGCTGTGGGTTGCAGCACCTCAAGCGCTTCTGCGACCTTGTCCGCACTTCTGAAAAGAATAGCGGAGCAGCCCTCGGCGGTTATCACCGAATATTCGGCTCGCGAGAGCATCAGCCTTTTGTGTCCCAGCTGTATCGCGATCGCACCCCCGCTTCCCCCGAGACCAAGCACGGTGGTTATCGTTTTCGTTCTTAAGGAAATCATCTTCGATTGGCAGTAGGAGATCAGCCAGGACTGGAGTTTTTCGGCCGAGTACTCGTATGGGTCTCCGCCTACAGTGTCGATGAACGTGAAGAGTTTGAGGCGGTTCTGCTCGGCGTATTCCATCATGCACAAAGAAAGTCCGTAACCGTCGGCCTTCACCATTCCATAGTTAAGCGTAGTTCTTTCCTTTTCGCTTGAGGGAGTCTGCTGGGCTATTATGGCCACTTCCTCCCCGGTGCCCTTGAACACGGCGGTGCCCACTATGACGACGGGGTCGTTAACGAACTCAATTTTCTTGCCCGAGGGAGCGTGGATAAAGTTCCTGAACCCGTAGAGCTTGTCCCAGGGAGTAAAGTCGGTAAAGAGGGTTCCGATCAGGTGCTTTGACTTTATCCTGTCAAAGCTCTTTGCTTCCTCGTGGGCCCGAAGTATTTTTGCCGTCGATGCCATGGTATGTTATGCGGTAACCGCTTAGTGAAACCGCTACATATAATTATATAATCAAATCTGTTTATGCGAAAAGAAATCCGTTTTCCCGAAAACCATGATTCGTTGCCCATAAACAGGCTAAGAAGCCCGTTTCTCCGGCCTACCAGCGCTCAGTGAATCTTCCGCGCGAAGATTCGCCACGGGACTAGGCAAAGGTTTTGTGGGGAAAAGTTTGAATATTGCGGATTTCTTTTTCTATGCGGTGAAAGACTGTCCGCAGCCGCAGGAGCCGGTCGCATTAGGGTTTTCGATCGCAAAACCCTTTCCGTCAAGACCATCCTTGAAATCAAGAACCGATCCGTCGAGATAGGTGTAGCTGATCTCGTCGATAGCGACCTTTATGCCGTCGGATTCGATCAAGTTGTCTCCTTCATCGGTTTCGTCGTCAAATCCCATCTCGTAGGAAAACCCGGAACAGCCCCCGGGCACTATCCTTACCCTGAGAAACGCATTTTCGATGTCGTCTTCGGCAAGCAGCCTTTTTATTTCATCTACGGCTTTGGGAGTTACGGAAAACATATTTCCTCTGCCTCCTCGCAGTGTGAATTTCTTTTACCACTCCACGTAACAAAATACATCTACTGGGGGCGGTTGTCAAAGCGGAAACGGCAAGCGCCCCCGGTTTGCCCGGCTGCCCAGGTTTCCTGTATAGTTTTCGGCGTGAGCAAAACGGCCTACCTTATAATCGATTCGAGCGAGCGCAATTCTGACCTTTACCACAGAACCGGCTTTTTCGTTCCGGATCCCGTCATTTTTTTTGAACACGACGGGGAAGGGACGCTGGTTCTTAGCGACCTTGAACTTGAACGGGGGAAAAAAGAGGCAAGGGTAGAGCGGGTTGTTTCGCTCGGAGAGTGGATTGCCGCAATTCGCGGAAGGAGGAGAAAAAGGCCCGGGATCGCCGAGGTGGCAGCGGCAATCCTAAAACAGAGAGGAGTAAGGAGCCTGATTGTCCAGAGACACTTTCCGGTTTCCTATGCCGACGCGCTTCGGGAGGCCGGTTTTTTCGTCAAGACCACGAAAACGGATTTTCTTTTTCCCGGGCGTCTCAGGAAATCCCCGGCGGAAGTTTCACTCATAAAGAAAGCGCTTTCCGCTACGGCATGGGCCATGAGAATTGCTATTTCAATGATATCGGACTCAGTGGTGAAGGGTTCCGTGCTTTACCGTGACGACAAGCCCCTTACCTCGGAGATAGTGCGCTCCGCCGTAAGCTCCTATCTTGCCACACGTGGATATGTGGCTTCGAACACTATAGTGGCCGGAGGGGTCCAGGGCTCCATG
This sequence comes from Thermodesulfobacteriota bacterium, assembly GCA_964291665.2. Taxonomy (GTDB): domain Bacteria; phylum Desulfobacterota_D; class UBA1144; order Nemesobacterales; family Nemesobacteraceae; genus Nemesobacter. The sequence goes on from OZ219814.1 coordinate 980,248, forward strand.
CCCCATGAGAAGGGTTCGGGTCCTCTTAAGGCCGGATGGCCGGTGGTGATCGACATTTTCCCGAGATCTCAGGAGAACGGCTACTTCGGCGACATGACGAGGACAGTTGTTAAGGGCGAGCCTTCGGCGGAACTTTCAAGGATGTACAACACCGTTTTGCGCGGCCAGAAAATCGCGCTTTCCATGATAAAGGACGGCGTGAGATCAAAGGACGTGCACGGCGCGGTAATAGATTTTTTCACGGAACGCGGATTTCCTACCACGGGTTCGGGTTCCGGGAGCCCCGAGGGCTTCATACATTCCACGGGACACGGTCTCGGGCTTGACATCCATGAGCCGCCGAGAATCGGTCACGGGAGTGAGGTCCTGAGGGAGGGAAATGTTGTTACGGTCGAGCCCGGTCTTTACTACGAGCGTCTCGGGGGAGTCAGGATAGAGGATGTGGTTCTGGTGACGCAGGATGGAAACCAGAACCTGACCCGGTGTTCGAAGAGGTTCCGGGTCTAGTTGCGCCAGGAGTTATGAAAGAGAAAAAGACTTTCGAGGATATAGTTTCGCTCGCGAGGCGCCTTCGTGCTCCGGGAGGCTGTCCATGGGACAGGGAGCAGACCCTCGGATCGCTTCGTGCTTATGTTCTTGAAGAGGCCTACGAAGTGATACAGGCAATAGAACTTGGGGACACGGACGGACTCATAGAGGAGCTAGGAGATTTTCTCTTTCAGGTTGTCTTCATCTCCCAGATAGCGAACGAGGAAGGGAAGTTCGACATAGGCGACGTCACCCAGAGGCTCCACGACAAACTCATAAGAAGGCACCCTCATGTGTTCGGCGAGAAAAAGGCCAAGGACGCTGAAGAGGCCTTAAGGACTTGGAACGCCGAAAAACTCAAGGAAAAAAAAGGGAAACCCGATCTGGAGGAGATACCGAGAGCCATGCCCTCTTTGATGAGGGCGCAGAGGGTCGGTGAGAAGGCAGCCCGTGCGGGGTTTGACTGGAGCGACGTTTCTTCGGTTCTTGCGAAGGTAAAAGAGGAATTGGTTGAACTTGAACGGGAGATTGAAGCCGGCAGGAAAAACAAGTCTCAGGAGGAGTGGGGAGATCTTGTCTTTTCCGTAGTAAACCTTGCAAGACACCTTGATATCGACGCGGAGACCGCATCTCACGGTGCGGTGGCGAAGTTCATAGAAAGATTCTCAAGACTCGAGGAAAGAGTGCGGGCTGAGAGAAAAGAGGTAACCGCTCTTTCCGTGGAGCAGATGGACGAGATATGGGAAGAGGTGAAAAAACCATAGTTTTTTTTGATTGTTTCAGTATTGTTTATCAGGCTTAAAAAGAATTTGCGTCAAAAGGAGAAGCTAAAATGAGATATGTGGCGGCAAATACGTGTTTTTGGCTTGCGGCCTTGCTTTTGATCTTTGGTTCGTCTTCAGCTTCGGCTGAGGATAGGTTCTATATCGGGCTTGAAGGGGGATTTTCAAAGTCAGGAGACTTGGATGTCTCTCATTCCTTTATAAATAACCCAACCCGGTGCGACTCCCTTCTTTATCCCTCAGGTACGACGCCGCCGACTGACGCGGAGTGTACGGCCGATAAGACATCCACCGTTGCGAATGTTTTTGGCCCCGGCCTGGGGTATGTGGGTGGTGCGACTTTTGGCTATGCGCTTGGCAACGGGCTGCGCTTTGAAGCGGAGTATCTTAACCGCCGTCAGGCTTCCAAGAGCAGGCTTGTGCGCCTCGGTTCGGACAGTGAAGACCCTCTTGATCAGAAGACCAGCGAATGGGATGAGAACGACCCTCCTTCAGAACGCGTGTATGATCTGAGCGCTCATCATATCTTCCTGAACGCCTACTACGACTTGCGCAATGACTTACCTTTTACGCCTTATGTTGGAGCCGGTATAGGTATAGCCTCGACGGAAATGCGCTACTCGGTGAAATTCCTGCGGAGAAGCGATTTGGGAACGGAACCGTGGCAGGATGCCGCGGAGGGCACGACCAGTTCTTTAGATACTGCGCTTGGGAAGACCAGATTTGGCTTTCAGTTAGTAGGCGGAGTTGATTACGCCCTTGGCGACGATTTCTCAGTTGGCGCCAAGGTCCGCTGGACGCGCTTTAGCGGTTTTGACCGCGACGATGTGTCCTGGACGCAAGTCCGGGACCACGAACCCGTGCGCGCCGACGGAATTACGCCCCTTACGTCAGATTTCGAGGTGGATGACACAGACAACTGGACCGTCACGGTCGGGCTTAAGTATTATCTTTGAACGCCCTACTTTCCGACAAGTGTTCCCATGAGCTTCCAGCCTTCTTTGACGAACACCCCGCTTGCGGCGGCGCAGTCCTCTGTGTAGACAAGCGAATTGTCTTTTACCGAAGAGTTTGCAGAATCGAGTATGGCGAAGGGAACGGGCTCGTCCGAGTGGGTTCTTAGGTCTATGGGGGTTGGATGATCGGAGAGCACTAGAACTCTGTATTGGCCGAACTGCTCCATACCCGCAAGCGCGGGTCCTACTACCTTCTGGTCGAAATCTTCAATCGCCTGTATCTTGAGACGGGCATCTCCGACGTGACCCGTTTCGTCCGTCGCCTCTATGTGGATCATAGCGAGGTCCACGCGCTGCAGCGACTCAAGCGCGCCGCTTACCTTCCCCGCGTAGTTTGTGTCAAGGTACCCGGTAGCTCCCGGAACCTCGATTACCTCCATCGAGGCGAATATTCCTATTCCCTTTACCAGATCAACCGCCGATACGACGGACCCCGTGATTCCGTAAAGCTCTGAAAGGGACGGCATCTCGGGCCTTGTCCCTTCGCCCCAGAGCCATATGGAGTCTGCGGTGTTTTTCCCCTCGGTCCTTCTTTTTTCGTTCACGGGATGGTCTTTCAGTATCTTGCGGGATTTCTCCATGAGCATGACGAGTTTTTCCGCCCCTTCTCCGGAAGGGAGCCATGGGGTGATTTTCTTTCCAGAAATATCGTGAGGAGGGGTTGTTCGGATATCGCTGTTTCCTCCGCGCCAGAGAAGAAGATGCCTGTAGCTTACCCCCTGGCTTAGCGAGAACTCCTCCCCGTTGAACTCCTTTTTCAGATCCTCGATTATACTGGCTGCATCCTCATCCGTTATGTGTCCGGCACTGTAGTCTTCCATCACCGTGTGGCCGTTTTCCTCGCTCAGGGTTACTAGGTTGCAGCGGACGGTGACGTCCGTTTCCCCAAGCGAGACGCCTATGCTTGCGGCTTCGAGAGGGGATCTTCCCGTGTAGTATTTCGTCGGGTCATAGCCAAGCACCGCGAGGTTTCCCACATCGCTTCCCGGGGGAAGAGGGTCGGGAATGGTCTTTGCGATCCCGAAAATCTCCGCCCGCTTGGCGATCGCGTCAAGGTTAGGGGTGTTGGCGACTTCAAGCGGAGTCCTGCCCTCAAGCTCGGGGAGCTTGTGGTCGGGCATGCCGTCGCCTTGGAGTATAAGGTATTTCACAGAACGAAGATGGTATACGCAAATTCAGGGGAATCAAGGCTCAGGATACGTCGACCGCGTGTTTTTTAAGGTCGGAGAGATCAATGATCCTGAGTACCGATTCGTGGGTCGACTGCAGAAAAACCGGGGGAGCCACGCCGCCCTCAAGTGCCTCTTTCCAGCGAAGCGCGCAAAGACACCACCTGTCTCCGGGCCGTAGCCCCGCAAAGTCGAACTCGGGCCGGGGAGTTGAGAGGTCATTTCCTCTGGATTTCGAAAATTCGAGAAATTCCTCCGTCATCTCCGCACAGACCAGATGAAAACCCAAATCCTCGACCGCCGCCCTGCAGCAACCGTCCCTGAAAAATCCAGTCATTGGGTCCGTGCTGCATTCCTTCAGGTTCTCGCCGAAGATGTTTTTCTGTTCCGTTTTCATCCTGTACTTTGGGTAAAAGACTGCGCCTTACGGAAAATATTATATATCGTTTTACCAAGTTGGGTATATAATTCTCAGTCAGAAGATGTCCGATTTCATACTCAAGGAAAAACCCCACACGTTTTCGGGAGAGATAACCCCTCCCGGGGATAAATCCATTTCCCACAGGGCGATTATTCTGGGTTCGCTCGCGCGGGGAAAAACCAGGGCGAGCGGGTTTCTGGCTTCCCGTGACACCCTTGCTACCGCAAACGCTTTTAGAGGCATGGGAATCGGTGTGAACGTGGACGCGGGAGAAGTAGAGATTGTGGGGAAGGGCCTTTTCGGCCTTGAGGCGCCCCGCAAGATTATAGATGCCGAGAACTCGGGAACCACCGCCAGGCTGCTTGCGGGGATTCTGAGCGCCCAAAGTTTTTCTTCCACCATTACCGGTGACTCTTCGCTTCGCCGACGTCCCATGTCCAGGGTAACCGTTCCGCTTCGCGCCATGGGGGCCAGGATATCGGGGGAGGGAGAGACCCTCCCGCTTCGCATAACGGGCTCGGAACTTCGGGGAATAGATTACAGCTCTCCGGTGGCTAGTGCGCAGGTAAAATCCTCGCTTCTGCTTGCGGGACTCTATGCCGCGGGACGGACCAGCGTGACGGAACCCGAAAGAACCCGGGATCACACTGAAAGAATGCTCCGCCATTTCGGGATTCCGGTGAGGACGGATGGAACCCGCGTCTCGGTAAGCCCGGGCGTCGAGTTTTCGGCAACCGAACTTGAAATTCCTTCAGATATCTCTTCGGCGGCTTTTTTCATCGTCGCCGCGCTTGTAAACCCGGGATCGGAAATCATGGTAAGGAACGTGGGACTTAACCCGCTTAGAACGGGAGTGCTAGATATTTTGCGGGAAATGGGGGCGGACATCTCCGTTGAGAACCGCCGCGAGTGCTGCGGAGAACCGGTAGGGGATGTAATTGCCCGTCACTGCGCATTGAGAGCAGTGCGTATAGAGGGAGAATCGGTATCCCGCGCCATAGACGAGCTCCCCATTATTTCCGTGGCCGCGTGTTTTGCCGAGGGCGAAACGGTGATAAGCGGCGCGGAGGAGCTTCGGGTAAAGGAGACTGACAGGATAAGCGCCATGACGGGCGAGCTTTCGAAGCTGGGCGCGGACATACGGGAAACACGGGACGGCATGATTATAAATGGCACGGGTGAGCTTTATGGCGCCCGATGCGAGAGCCGCGGTGACCACCGGGTTGCCATGTCTCTTGCCGTTGCTGCCACGCGGGCCCGAGGGGAGACCGTGATCGGGGACGCGGGATGTGTTTCCATCTCGTTTCCCGAATTCTTCCCGCTTTTCGATGCGCTTGGGGAGCGGAAATGAAGCCAAACGGGGACAATATTGTTACGATAGACGGACCTTCGGGTGTCGGGAAAAGCACCGTTGCCAGAAGAGTTGCCGAACTGCTCGGTTTTTGGTGTCTTGACACGGGTGCCATGTACAGGGCCGTGGCACTTAAGGTGGATGAAGCGGCGGCGGATGCAAGCGACCCGGCTTCTCTCTCGCGGCTGCTTTCTGAAACTACCGTGGGATTCGACCCCGCGGGTCACGTTCTACTTGACGGACGTGACGTATCGAAGCTCATAAGAACGGAGCGGATATCTTCCCTTTCGTCCCGTCTTGCAGAACTTGCCGAAGTAAGGAAATTTCTCGTCGGGATCCAGAGAAAGATCGGGAAGGGAGGAAATATAGTCGCCGAGGGAAGGGATATGGGAACGTATGTTTTTCCCCGTGCGAAGTGCAAATTCTACCTTGACGCCTCGGTCTCAGAGAGGGCGAAAAGAAGGTTTCTTCAAATCGGGCGAGGCGATGTTCCCCTTTCTGAAGTCGAAAACGAACTTCGCAGAAGGGACTGCCGCGACACGCTTCGCGCCGAGAATCCCCTTCGCCCCGCCCCCGACGCCGTAGTAATCGATACGACCAGAATGAACGCCGAAGAGGTGATTTCCGCGATAGCGCTTCGCGCTAAGGACATTTCCCTTCTCAGCAGTTGAAAATAATTTTTCTTCTCAAACACCTTTTTCTTTTTAGGCAGTTTTCATGTAGTCTTGCCTTTATTAGTAAAAGACTGATGGCAAAGGCGGCTAAACAAAATGACTCAGGATAATGTTACGGATTCAAATGAAAAAAGCTTTGAGGAGTTGCTTGATGAAAGCATGGAATCGCGCTTAAGCGAGCCCGAGAACGGTGAAATAGCGAAAGGAAGGGTGATAAGGGTTGATTCCGACGCTGTTTTCATAGACTTGGGGTTCAAGTTCGAGTGCATAGTTCCCATAAACCAATTTCTAAACAAAGACGGCGAATATGAAGTCTCGGTGGGCTCGGATATAGAGGTTCTGGTCGAAAGACCTAACCCGAACACCGTCAGAGCATCCAAACAGAAAGCAGACCAGATCAGAGAAAAGCGGGCGATCGAGGAGAAATTCAAGAACAAAGAATCGGTCTCTACGAAAATTCTAAACAGAGTTAAAGGCGGTTTTAACTGCGACATAGGGCGGCATGCTCCCTTCAAGGTCTTTCTTCCCGGTTCCCAAGTCGGCCTGCGGCCGGTTGCGGATTTTGACGAGATGGTAGGCCAGACGATCGAAACCCGCATTATTCAGAACAACGATAACGGCATAGTAGTGTCGAGAAGGGTAATTCTCGAAGAACAGAGGGAGGAGAAGAAAAAGGAAACACTTGCCACCATCTCGGAAGGCCAGACTGTTTCCGGAAACGTGGTGAAGATAATTGACGCCGGCGCTTTCGTGGACATAGGGGGCATAGAGGGCTTTGTCCCGATAGGAGAGCTTTCCTGGGGGAGGGTAAGGCACCCTGGAGATGTCCTTAAAGAGGGCACGGACATCCAGGTAAAGATTCTTCGCCTTGAGATCGAAAACGGGAAAATAACCCTCGGGGTGAAACAGACTACCGAGGACCCGTGGGAGAGCATACAGCAAAGATACAAGGTCGGCGACAGGGTCAGGGGCAAGGTGGTCTTCGCGGCGGAGTTCGGTGCGTTCGTCGAGCTTGAACCGGGGATAGAGGGGCTTGTGCACGTAAGCGAACTTGCCTGGGTTAAGAATTTCCGTCATCCAAGTGAAGTAGTTTCAGTCGGAAGCGAAATAGAGGTCGCGGTTCTGGGAGTAAAGCCAAAGGAAAGAAGAATTTCGCTGAGCCTCAAGCAGGTACAGGAAAACCCATGGGATGAGTTCAAGCGGAACAATCCTCCCAACACCAGGGTTAGCGGAACCATAAGAAACGTCACGGAACTCGGGGTTTTTGTCGAAGTTGCACCGGACATGGTCGGGCTAGTGCGCCCGGAAAATCTGAGGTGGGAGGGGGAAATCAGCCCCCTTGAGATTTTCTCAAGCCAAGATGTGGGTAAGGAAATAGAGCTTGTTGTGCTGAATGTAATCCCGAGGCAGAGAAAAATCGGACTTGGAGTCAAGCAGCTCACCCCGGATCCGTGGAACAAGGTGCTTCGGGACTACAAGGTGAACGAGACCGTGGTTACCTCCAATATAGAGGAAATTCTCGAAAGCGGCGTCACCGTGGCGCTTGCCGACAACGTAACGGGATTTTACGCCATCCGCGAATTTCAGGACGATGAGCTCAGCAAGGAGTCCATTAAGGTTGGAGACGAGATAAGCGGTCTGGTCACGGGTTTTAACAAGCCTAAGCATCAGGTGAATCTCAGCCGCAGAAGGCTTGAAAAGAAGCAGGAAAAAGACACGATGAGAGACTTTGTGTCTTCCCAGCAGGAGAGTTCCTCCAAGCTTGGGGACATCCTGAACGAAAAGCTCAAGGCCCTTGACTGAGGGGTGGCGAAGTGAGAGTTCCCGACCTCAATTTCTTCCTTAAGACCTTTCTCTCGCTTCTGGTCATATTCCTTGTCGGTTTTGCGGGAATCCTCATAGGAGTCCTGATCTCCGACCATGGCCAGACCCCCGGCGGGGACGGGGTGGCGGTGGTAAACATCGACGGCATAATAATCGATCCCGACCCCTATATTAAAAGCATAAGAAAAATACGCGAAACTGATTCCGTAAAGGCTGTTGTGGTAAGGGTAAATTCCCCGGGAGGAGCAGTCGCGGCTTCCCAGGAAGTATATGAGGAACTCAGAAGTCTGGGCGAGGCAATGCCGGTTGTGGCCAGCATGGGGACGGTTGCCGCCTCGGGGGGTTACTATATCGCCTGTGCGGCGGCCACGATTTATGCCAATCCCGGCACCGTGACCGGCAGCATCGGCGTGATAGCGCAGTTTGCAAGCTACGAGCAGCTGCTTAAGTGGGCGAAGGTGGAAGTCGAGGTGATAAAGAGCGGGGAGTTTAAGGACCTTGGCTCGCCGCTTCGCAAAATGCCCGAGGCGCAAAAGGCTTACCTGCAGACGCTTATAGACGGTGCCCACTCCCAGTTCAAGGAGATGATTTCCGAAAGAAGGAACCTGTCTGCGGCGAAAGTCGCTTCACTTTCTGACGGAAAGATATTCATCGGAAGCCAGGCGAGGGAACTCGGCCTGATTGACCGTATCGGGACTCTTGAGGCCGCGATTGCCGAGGCGAGGAAACTGGGGGGTCTTGATGAGGATTCGTGGATCAGGGAGTATCCCATGAAGAAAAAAACGCTGCTTGATTTCGTTCTCCCCGAAGTCCTGTCTGAGCGCGTGACCTTTGTCTCTCCCGTGAGAACCGGCTTCGGTCTCTACTACATAGCCGACGTGGTTTACTAGCCGGGGCTTCCGCTTATTCCATATCAATCTTCGTCCCGCAATACCCATACAGCAGCCTGATGCGGCTGGTATTTTCCCGAAAAACCGATATTCTACAATACAGTGCCGCTTGGCGGGTCACGCTGGTTTAGCGAAACCGTTTTTCAAACAACCGATGAAACACGTAAAAAGATTTTTTCTCCTGATCGTATGCTGTTTCGTAGCCGTTTTCTTCATCCAGAACCTCGAGATAGCCACGCAGGTATTCAGAGTCGAGCTGGGTTTCTTCTCCTTTAAAAATACGTGGGCGGTTTACAATGCCGGGATAATAGGAGCCTCGTTTCTTCTGGGTGCTTTTGTTTTTTTTCTGCTGACTTTTGCCAGAGGACATTCCACGAAGTCCGAGTTGAGGCGGAGCAGGGAAACCGTGAAGGATCTCGAGAAAAAAGTCGGGAAGCTGGAGGTGGAGCTTCTGCAGAACAAGCCTGCCGGCTACCGGGAGCAGACTCCTCCCCGTGATGTGTTCAGGACACCGAAATGAGATCCGCCATTACTGAAACCCGAATGCCTGGCCGTACGGGGACTCGCAGAAAACCCGAATGGATAAAGGCAAGAATCCCAAGCGGTCCGAACTATACCAAGCTTAGGAGCTTGGTGCGTGAATTTGGCCTTCACACCGTGTGCGAGGAAGCGAAGTGCCCGAACATAGGGGAGTGCTGGGGGGCCGGAACGCTCACTTTCATGATTCTTGGGGACGTCTGCACGAGGAGCTGCGGCTTCTGCCATGTGAAAACGGGAAAAGGCGGCGAACTCGACTGGGAAGAGCCCGCTAGGGTGGCTGCGGCGGTTGCGGAGCTTCGGAAAAACAACGCGCGGGTTACCCACGTAGTTATAACTTCGGTAAACAGGGATGACAGAAACTACGAAAGCGCCTGTATCTTCGCACGGACCGTAAACGAGGTAAGGAAGAGCGCCCCGGGGGTAAAAATCGAAGTTCTAATCCCGGATTTCAAGGGGGAACCCGAGGCGATTCACAAAGTGATAGCGTCATCTCCCGATGTTTTGAACCACAATATTGAAACTGTTCCGAGGCTCTACTCCCTTCCGCAGAAAACTCAGTCGGGAAGAACGAGGTCCGTGAGGCCACAGGCGGTCTACGGCAGATCTCTTGAACTTCTTTCGCTGTCCGCGAAGACGGGAAGGCCCGGGATGCTTACCAAGTCAGGCATTATGGTCGGTCTCGGGGAGAGTTTCGAAGAAATCGTCGAAACTCTCAAGGATCTCAAGCGTGCCGGCTGCGACATAGTTACCATAGGACAGTATCTGCAGCCCACTATCGACCATATCCCGGTATCAAGGTTCTACCACCCCGTCGAGTTTGAATCTCTTAAAAACTACGGAGAGAAAATAATCGGTATCCCGCATGTGGAAGCGGGGCCGCTTGTCAGGAGCTCCTACCACGCGGAAAAACAGGTTCTTGAACTCTCCGACGCAATGACCGGAACATAAAAGCGTACATTCTCCAAAAACGAGCCGGTTGCAACCCGGAAACACGCGTAAAAACAGGATGGCGCGTTTTATCGTGGCGCAAGCGAGGGGTTTGATCATGATGGAGCATGCACGATTGGAGGAATGGGGAATCTGCTGGAAAGTGCGAGTTGTTGTATGAGGTTCCCAGTGCCGGCGAAGATTTTTGTTCTCAGTCAAGAAGTTTTTTAAGCTCTTCTGCGATCGCCTCAAGCTTGTCCTCGGAAACCCCGTACTCGTCTGAAATTCTTTTTATTTCCTGGGAGGATATTCGAGGTCCTGCGGTTTTTTCCGCAACGGGTTCCCGTTTCTCCCTGTCAATGAGAAGTTTGGCCACGTCCCACCTTGAATAGTGTCCCAGGGAGTCGAAAACGGCTTTTACCGCCTTTATCTGGTTTGCGTAGCAGTCGGCGTAGAGTATCGCGTCTTTTTCGAAGTGGGGTTCAAAAAGATATCTGCCGGCTGGGTTGACGATAGAGCTTCCTCCCCGAGCCCAGTCGTAATTCATGTGGTTGCCGTCGCGCACGTAGTGCCATCTTTCAGGGAAGTCATCATCGTCAAGGTAACCGCAGGCGCTTAGCACGAACGCGCCCGATTCAAACGCGTGAACCCTTATGAGCGGCTGCACTGTGCACCCAGCTGCGGGATCCTCCGTTTCGGCGGCAAGCAGCTTCTCGTCCCCTCTCCTCCAGTTCCCCGGCCACACCGCCACGTGGAAGTCCTGTCCGCTGTGAACCATCGCGGCCCTTACGAGAACCATGTGATTCTCCCAGCAGACAAGCCCCCCTATTCTTCCTATATCGGTGTCGTAGGTGGTTATGTCGCTTCCGTCTCCCTGGCCCCAGTAGACTCTCTCCGTGTAGGTGGGCATCAGCTTTCTGTGCCTGCCGAGCACCTTGCCTTCGCGCGATATGAAAAGAAGGGAATTGTAAACGGTGCGGCTTCCCTTGCGGTCGTCAAGCTCGTTGCAGCCTATTACCACGTGGGCGTCGGCCGCCCGGGCGGCCTCTGCGAGCATCTCGGTGTCGTCTCCGGGAATTACTATGGAGTTATCCTGGAGCGCAATCATGAAATCCGTCCAGTCGTGCGGCGGGGTTTCGTAGCCGACTGTGTAGTAGGCCGGGTAACCTGGTATGAATGCCTCGGGGAATGCGATAAGCTCCGCCCCGTTATCTCCGGCTTCCCTTATCACGCGACAGGCCTTCTCAAGGGTCCGTTCCTTGTCCATGAACACGGGAGCCGTCTGGGCAACCGCAACTTTTACTTTTTCCCTGCCGCCTAGAACTTTTCTCATGAGCCTCGGGCCGCAGGCGCACTCAGGTTATTATCCTGCTTCCGCCCTCGGGTTCCCCTCCGCTTTGTCTTTCCTGATTCTGCTTGGCTCTGGCGTAGACGAGAGCGAAGAATCTCTCCTTGAAGTCATTGTCGAAAGCGCACACCCCAGGGATTATGTATCCCATAAGCGCTATCTGGAGAAAGTATTCGGTGTTTGCCTTGAGAAAGGATTCGTTTACCTCGCCGCCGTATGCCTGCGCGAAATTCTGGTATATCTGGTTTCCTAGCTCGGTTGCGATCTCTACGACGCTTTTTGACTGGCCGGATGCCTGATGGGCCGCTACTCCGAGGTTAAAGGCCATGTTTATGGAGTTCATGAAGTTGTCTCCTACTGCCTCTTCCGACTCTGTTCCCTCTTGCGGCTTTGTGTCTTCTTCTGACATTTTAATATCCCCCGTTTTTGTATGGTGAAATTGTCCTGACGTATTATATTATATTGCTGCTTTGATTTTAACAATTTTGCTGGAGGAAAATCCATGAAAGCCGACCACCTTATACAGAGACTCGGGCTGAAAAAGCTTCCCGGCGAGGGGGGATACTACAAGGAGACTTACAGAAGCGAGGAAATGGCCGGAGAAGACCGCAATCTTTCAACTGCTATTTACTACCTTATAACCTCGGAGGCGAATTCCAAGATGCACAGGGTGAACTCAGACGAGATTTTCCATTTTTACTTCGGCGATCCCGTCCAGATGCTGCTTCTCTATCCTACGGGAGAATCGAGGATAGTGTTCATGGGAGATAATCTCCCATCCGGCCAGAGAACCCAGCTTGTGGTTCCCAAGGGAACTTGGCAGGGCGCAATGGTGGTGGAAGGAGAGTACGGATACGCTTTTATGGGAACTACGATGGCCCCGGGGTTTGAGTTCGAGGATTTCGAGCTCGGCGCGCAGGAGAGCCTTCTGCTGAGATTTCCCCAGCACGAAACCCTGATACGGGAGCTTACGTAAGCGGGAGATACAGATTCTGGAGTCAGAAAAACCGGTGATTTTCTTTGACGGCGTGTGCGGGTTCTGCAACAGGTTCGTCGATTTCGTAATGTGGGTGGATGTCCGCCGGGAAATATTCTTTTCCCCGGTTCAGGGGGAGACGGCCGCTGAGTTTTCCCTTTACCAGAAGGAGCCCCCGCGCGAGTGGAAAATCGCCTATGTTGATGAAAATGGGGTTCATGAGGGTGCCGACGCCGTTTTGCTCGTTCTTAGAAGGCTCGGAGGTCTCTGGACACTTCCCGCGCTCCTAATATGTGTCCCCCGGCCTGTAAAAGACTATTTTTACGGGATCGTATCGAGAAACCGCTACAGTATTTTCGGAAAACGGGACACATGCCGCGTGCCGTCCCCTGAGGAGAAAAAGAGGTTTTTGCCCTGAGCGCTTTTTTGATAAATCCCCCCGTGTATGTATATTGAAGCCGAGGAGAATTTTCATTCGAGATGCCTTCACTTGAAGAACTTGTTTCGGCCGACGAGACGGCCAGCGAGATAGCGCGCGCAAGCGAAATCGCCAGAGAAGAATGGGAGAAGATAAGGGTTTCCCTCGCTCTTTGCGGGGATACGGGGGATTTTTGCGGGGATGATTTCATGCTCGGGACGATTTCCGGGGAAACAATAACGCGCGAGCCGCTCGGGAGCCCTACGAAATCCGTTTCGGTTTACTCTCCCACCTACTATCCGATGTATCTTGTGAAGAACCTGCGCGAGTTCCGGGAGAAGTTCCCGGAGAAAAGCTACCGTACAACAGAAGCCCTCTACGTCTATGTTGAGCTTGTGAACGCGGCAGCGCTGCGCCTCGGCCTCGAGGGAACGCTGGCTATGGGGTTTGCCAGCGGCTACGCGAACGTGAGAACGGGCTGGATCGTGGAGAAGGGGCTTCCGGAGGAGAGCGCCATATTCTCCGAAATGTTTTTTTCAGACAGGCCGAGGAACTACGACTGGGATTTTCACTGGACCTCGGTCAGGCAGAAGTTCGGAGAAATCTACGAGAAATTCGTCGCCTGGCAGCGCTCTCCCGCCCTTTACCTCAAGGAATCAAAGTCCAAGGCGGTTGTAAAGCCTTTCATAGTCTAGACTAATCCCTCCTCGAACTCGTCCGAAGGATTCTCGAAGCTCGGAACTCCGTTTTGTTCAAGAAACACCAGCTTCACGGTTCCCGTGGGCCCGTTTCTCTGCTTTCCGATTATAAGTTCCGCCATGCCGTCTTTTTCCTCGGGGTTTTTCCTGTATATGTCCTGGCGGTGAATGAAGAGCACCACGTCTGCGTCCTGCTCTATGGCTCCGCTCTCCCTGAGGTCTGAGAGCTGGGGACGGCGGTCGGTTCTGGTTTCGGTCTGGCGGCTTAGCTGGGAAATTCCTATTACCGGAACGTCAAGTTCCTTGGCAAGCGCCTTGAGGGCGCCCGAGATCTCCGCTATCTCCCTCTCCCGGGTTTCATTTCTCGAACTGCCTCTCATGAGCTGCAGATAGTCGACCACGATCAGGTCGAGGCGGTTATCCTTTTTAAGCCGTCTCGCCTTCGCCCTTATCTCAAGCACCGTGAGCGCCGGGGTGTCGTCTATGAAGATGCTTGCGCTCGCGTACCTCTCGGCTGAATCAAACAGCTTCTCCAGGTCGTCATCCCTTATGTACCCGCTTCGCATCGCCGAAAAACTGACTTTCGAGTTTATGGAAAGAAGTCTCAGCATGAGCTGCTCCTTCGTCATCTCAAGCGAGAACATGGCGACCGAGAGGTCTTCGTTCAATGCGGCGTTACTTATTATGTTGAGGCAGAGCGAGGTTTTTCCCGCTCCGGGGCGCGCGGCGATTATCACGAGATCTGATTTCTGAAGACCCGAGGTCAGGTGGTCGAGTTTCTCAAAGCCGGTTCTTAAGCCGGTTATGAGCTCCTTTTTCTTGTAGAGCTGCTCGATATTGTCTATCGCCACCGGCGCAAGGTCCCTCGAGTGCCAGAAGCTTGGCTTTATTTTGTTCTGGGCAATGTCTAGGATTGACTGCTCCGCCCTGTCCAGGAACTCGTCGACTTCAATGTCGGGCCCGTACCCGCGGTGCGCTATGTCGGTTGCGGTGAGCACCAGTTTTCTCAGAACGGACTTGTCTTTTACTATCCTCGCGTAATGAGCGACGTTTCCCGCCGTGGGAACGGTCGAGACCAGATAGGTGAGGTAGGCGGCTCCCCCGACTTCTTCTATGATCCCCTTGGAGCCCATCCACTCATACAGGGTGAGAACGTCGATGGGTGTGCCCTCCCTGTCAAGGTCTATCATGGAGTTCATTATCTTGGAGTGGCTTTCGTTGTAGAAGTCCTCGGCTATGAGAATTTCGAGGACCTGGTTTATCGAGCTGCTTTCAATGAGTATGGAACCCAGTACCGCGCGTTCCGCTTCTTCGTTGCTTGGAAGGGGGGCTTTTGTCAGATTTTCCATCGTTCGAGGTTTTCTCCTGTTCCACCTGTCCGATGGTTTTTCATTCTCCTATCAGAACCACTCCCACGTCCATGACGTTCGTTCCCGTGCTTCCGGTTTTTATGAGATCGCCCAAGGTTTCAAAAAAAGAGTACGAATCGTTGTCGGCAAGATGGTCTCTCGCGCTTATGCCCATCGATCTCGCTATCAGGCGCGATTGCCCGTCGCATATCGCCCCGGCGGCGTCCGTGGGACCGTCTATTCCGTCGGTTCCGGCGAAAAGCCCCACGATTCCGCTGCTTCCTATTATCTCAAAGCAGAAGGAAAGTGCGGTCTCGGTGTTGCGCCCGCCGCGTCCCCGCCCCGTTACGTTCACGGTCGTCTCTCCCCCGAAAAGTATGCAGGCGGGCTTCTTAACAGGCCTCCCGAACCTTTTTATGTCAAAGGAGATTCCCGCGAGCACCTTGGCCACCTCCCTCGCCTCTCCCGATATCTGGGAGGAGAGAAAAAGGGTGTTGTACCCCATTTTCTTCGCCATCTTCTCCATCGAGACTATCGCCTTGTGATTGTTTCCGACAACAACCGTGGTGGCTCCACTCCGTTCGTACTGCTCGCGGTCCATCGTGGGAGGAGCGTTGTTTTCCCTTCCTCTCTCAAGATGCACTACCACCCTCGGGGGGATCTTGTGCTCAAGCTCAAGCGCCTCTATGACCCGCCACGCATCCTCGTAGGTCGTAGTGTCGGGAACCGTAGGTCCCGAAGCTATGAATTCAAGCCGGTCGCCCACGACATCCGAGAGAATCAGCGTGATGACCCGCGAGGGCAGAGCTTTTTTAAGAAGTCCTCCCCCTTTTATCTGCGACACCTTCTTCCTCACGGTGTTAAGGCCGTAGGTGTCGACTCCTCTCAGCATCAGTCTCTGGGTCACGGCTCTCTTGTCCTCTATGGTGAGTCCCTCGCTCGGCATTGCCAATATCGAGCTTCCGCCTCCCGATATAAGGAAAATCACGAGATCCTTCTCTCCTGATCTTTCGAGAAGCGCGACTACTTCTTTTGCTGCCTCGACGCTTTTTTCATCCGGTACGGGGTGGGAGGAGAGATAGAAGTCCATTTTCTGAAAAGCCAGCTCGGAACGGACGTTTGATACCACGATTCCCTCGGTTATCCGCTCGCCGAGAAGTTCCTCAAGCGCTCCGGCCATTGAGGAGGCGGCCTTTCCGAAGGCCACTACGTATACCGACTCGAAATCGGAGAGATCAAAGCTCTGCCCTCCGACCTTGAGTTGTTTGCCCTTGAGTTTAATATGCTCAAGGACACATTTCCCCGGGTCGGCTTCCTTCAATGCCTGGTCAAAAAGCTCCCTCGCGTCCTTTTTAAGTTTCTCGTTCATCCCCTTTTCCTGATTTCATCAACTATTCTGTCAACTTCCGATTCGGTAAGGTTCTCGTAAAGAGTATCGTCTACCAGCATGGCGGGGGCAGTACCGCAGGAAGCAAGACATTCCGCTTCGAGAAAGGTTATTTTTCCGTCGTCCGTCGTCCCGCCGGTTTCTACCCCTAGGCGCTTGCAGAGATGATGCTCCAGGCCCTCGGCTCCGCGAAGCGCGCAGGAGAGGGTCCTGCAGAGCCACATAACGTGAGTTCCCACGGGTTCTGTGAAAAACATGGTGTAAAATGACGCAACGTTCTGAACCGAAGAGGCAGGGATATCGAGCGTCTCGGCGACTTCTTCCATGGATTCTATGGAAAGCCAGCCGAATTCATTCTGCACTTCCCGCAGAACGGGAATGAGCGCCGAAAGCCTGGTTTCGTGGTCATCCGCTATTTCTTGTATCTTATCTCTGAGCCTGGGGGGGAAAGGCACTCCGAACCTCCTCACTACTTAAAGCCGGAAATTAAAAACTAACATGATTTACGGCGGCGGGCAAGATGCTTGGGATGCGCGCCAAAGGGGCGGAGATTCAAACCGCAATTGAAGCTCGCAGGATGGCGGTTAAAATTTTTTCAAATGCCTAAGAAAAGAATAACTACTGTTTACACTGGTCTTGGAGATGACGGGAAAACCTCGCTTCTGGGCGGAAAAAGGGCGAGAAAATCATCACCGAGGGTAAGTGCGTACGGAGAAGTGGACGAGCTTAACTCGGTTCTGGGGGTTGCCTGCACGAAAGCGGTCGATCCTAGGGTCAAGGAGCTTCTGCGGGAAATACAGAACGCCCTTTTCACCGTGGGAAGCGACTTGGCGACCCCGCGGGATTCAACTTTTTCCCCGCCGAGAGTGACCCCGGGAATGGCGAAGCGGCTTGAGGAACGTATAGATGAGTTTTTGCCCGAGGTCGGGGAGCTTAGGGAGTTCGTTTTGCCGGGAGGGGCGGAGGGCGCCGCCTGGCTTCATCTCGCCCGCACGGTGTGCAGGAGGGCGGAGAGAGGTGTTGAGACATTTTTCGGGGACTCGGAGGAGGGAAGCAGGATTCTGGTTTATCTTAACCGCCTCTCGGATCTTCTTTTCGTTCTTGCGAGAGTAGAGAACAAGGCTGCGGGAACAGGGGAGATTTTCGTTGATTTCGGTCGGGGCGAGGACGGGTGATGGACGAAGGCGCAGAAATAACGAACCCTGAGATCGAAGATTACATTCTCTCTCTCTACCCCGGCGTCCACGAGGTTTTTCGCGAAATGGAAAAGAGGGCGGAGGGGAGCGACGTGAAAATAGTGGGGCCTCTTGTAGGGAGGTTTCTTTCGCAGATATGCCTTCTGCGCAGGCCGCAAAGCATTTTCGAGATGGGTTCCGGGTTCGGATACTCGGCCCTTTGGTTCTCCCTTTTTCTGGGTGACGGGGGCATGGTAACCTGCACGGACTGGCTTGAGGAAAACGCGGAGGCGGCGCGCGGGTACTTCACGCGGACCGGGCAGATTCGCAAGCTCCGCTTTGTCTGCGGAGACGCGCTCGAAGTGCTGGCGAATTCGGACGGTAAATTTGATATGATATTCAATGACATAGACAAGGAGAACTATCCGCGGGTTATCGAGCTTGCGCGGGAGAAGCTTAACCCCGGAGGGATGCTGATTACCGATAACGTGCTTTGGGGAGGCAGGGTTCTCGGCGGCGGAAGCTCTGAGAGCACTGAAGGGGTCTTGGAGTTTAACCGGCTTTTGTTCTCGGACCCGGAGTTCTTCTCCACGGTGGTTCCCCTTCGCGACGGGGTGGCGCTAAGTGTCAGGATTTAACGGATATTTGTTTCCTGGAATCCCAAAGTGAAAAAACTTGAGACCACTGAGAATGAGCTTCTGACTTTTTTTACGGACTCCTACGAGCATATACGCAGGCGCCATCACGCGAGGAGCAGGAAAAACAAGGCCCTCATAGGCTACGAGCTTGCCCAGGAGAGGACAGTGGTCGTGGACGAGTTCATCAAGCGGGCCCTTTCGCGGTACGGTTACCCGGAACTCGAAGGCGTCTCCATAGTGGCTCTCGGGGGTTACGGCAGGGAAGAGCTTTCCCCGTACTCCGACATAGATCTTCTTTTTCTTCACAAAAAGGGCTCGAAGGACTTAACCGAAGAAGTGGTGGAGCGGCTTCTTTACCTTCTCTGGGACACAAAAATGGATGTGGGGAACTGCACGAGAAGCCTTGAGGAGTGCAGGGAGCTCTCAATGGACCGAAACGACGTTACCATTTTGAGCTCTCTTCTCGATTCGAGGTTCATATGCGGGGACAGGGCTCTTTACGAAGAACTTGAAAACGAAATCTACGGCGAGGTGCTCCCCAAGATTTCACACGATTTCATAAGGAGAAAAATAGAGGAAAGGGATGTAAGGGGAGAGAGATACGGAAAAACTCTCTACATCCTCGAGCCTAACGTTAAGGAGGGAAGAGGAGGGCTCAGGGAGTTCCAGACGGCCATGTGGATAGCGCAGGCAAACTACAAGGCCAAAAGTTTCGAGGAAGTGCTCCAGAGGGGTTTCATCTCGGAGAGGGAATACGGGGTGATGCGCAAATGTCTTAACTTCCTTCTGCTCGTGCGTGCGCAGCTGCATTATCAGGCAAAAAGAAGGGAGGACAACCTGAGTTTCGATCTTCAGGTCCAGGTAGCGAAATCCTTTGGCTACAGGGACGGAAAACTGCGTGCGGTGGAGAAGTTCATGAGAATCTATTACCTCCGCGCCGCGGTGGTGGTGCAGCAGTCCCGAAGGCTGACGGAAAAATGCACGAGGGCTTACACGCGAAGAAGGCTCGCCAAAAAGGCCGTTCATCTTGACCACGGGTTTACGATACGGGGCAAATATCTCTCCGTGACGAGCAGAAACGTTTTCAGCGAGGACCCCTGCAATTTCCTGCGTGCGTTTGAATACGCTGACCGTCACTCGGTCGAATTCACAGAATACCTTGAACTTCTCATGGGTGAACAGGCGATCCGCATAGACGAAAAGGTCCGAAACGACCCGGAGTTCAACGGGATGTTCCTGAGACTCCTGCGTTTCGGAAAGGATGTCTCGAAAATGCTGCTCAAGATGAACGAGATGCGCCTTCTGGGCCGCTTCATCCCGGAATTCGGGAGAATAGTCTGCATGGTGCAGTTTGATTCCTACCACGTTTATACAGTCGACATACACTCCATATTCATGGTCAGGGAGATCGAAAGGCTTATAAATTACGAATACGAGAAAAAATTTCCCTTTCTCACCAAAGTCGCCGAAACTCTGGTGAAAAGACATGTTCTTTTTCTCGCCTGCCTTTTCCACGATATGGGGAAGGGCCAGGGGGGAAGCCACGCGCAGAAAGGGGCCGCCATGATTCCGAAGATAGCCGAGAGGATGGGTCTTGGGGACTCCGACGCGGAGCAGCTTGAGTTTCTGGTGAGACATCACTTGGCCATGGTTCACTTCTCCCAGAGAAGGGATCTTGACGATCCGGTTGTTCTCAAGCGGCTGGCCAAGTCCATTCCCGACCAGGAAACACTCTCTTTGCTCTACCTGCTGACTTTTGCGGACATAAGATCGGTCGGTCCCGACGTGTGGAAAGACTGGACGGGAATGCTGCTCCAGGAGCTCTACGTGAAGACCCTTCGGCTGATGTCAGCGGGCACGTACCGGCGTAAAACCGACGAGGAGTGGATGCAGAAGATGACCTCGGACATAGTGACCGATGCCGACGGAGAGATTCCCGAGCGCAAAGTAAGAAAAATATTGAAGAAAATGCCGGTTTCCTACTTCGGCCAGTTCTCAAGACAGAACATTTTACGCCACGTGAAGTTGCTGGGCTCCATTGAGGAGAAGTTCGGGACGGAGGTAATCCGCTACGAGGAACACGACGAGTTTACAGTCTGTGCTCCTGACAGAAAAGGGATATTCTCGGTGTTCTGCGGGATTCTGAGTGCGAACGGACTCAATATTCTGGGGGCAAGAATCGTAACCACGCTCGATAAGAAGGCATTTGACGTCTTCTATGTGGACAGGACCGATTACCTGACCGAAGAGGAGTATGGCGAGGTATGGAAAAAGGTCGACAAAAACCTAAGGAACGTGCTTGACGGAGGTGTTGATGTAGACGAGCTGGTTGAGAGGAGGAAGAGAAACTATTCATCCTATGGAAGAAAGATTCCCGAATACCCTCCGGAAATCGTGTTCGACAACGAGTCTTCAGATAAGGCGACCGTGATAGAGGTTTATGCCCACGACCGGGAGGGACTTCTCTACAGCATCACGAAAACAATTGCCGAGATGAACCTTTCGATTGACTACGCCAAGATTTCGACTAGGGCGGATCAGGTCGCCGATACGTTTTACGTGCGTGACTCGAGAGGGCGCAAGATAAGCGGCGCCAAGAAACTCAAAAAGATAGAGGATTCTCTTATGTCAGCGGTGAGCTAGGGGAGAAGGCGGGCGTTTTGATGAGCACAGAAATTATTGATGTCGAGTGCGATTTTCTTGTTGTGGGCGGGGGGCTTGCGGGTCTCTACGCCGCAGTGTGCGCGTCTTCTCTTGGCCGGTGCGTGGTGGTGACCAAGCAGACCCTCGTGCAGAGCAATTCATACTGGGCTCAGGGGGGAATCGCGGCTGCCGTCGACCCCGAGGACTCGCCCGTCTTTCACCAAGAGGACACGACTGCCGCGGGAAGAGGACTTTGCGATGTTCGCGCGGTACAGATCCTGGTCGAAGAGGGCAGGGAGAGGGTCGCGGACCTAATAAATCTCGGCATGAAGTTTGATTCCGACGACAGCGGTCTTCTGCTCGGCCTCGAGGGCGGCCACTCGAAAAGAAGAGTCCTTCATGCGGGAGGCGACTCGACGGGAAAGGAGATGATCGATTTTCTTATTTCTTACGTGAGCTCAAGCGAATCGGTAACCATTCTGGAGCTTGTCACGGTTACCGACATAATCTCAGACGGGGAAAGATGCTACGGCGTCTGGGGTTACGACGAGGGAAAGGAAAGCTACGTGAGAATTTCTTCTCCCTGTACCATAGTCGCCACCGGCGGCGCAAGCGCCCTTTACAGGAGGACCACCAATCCGGAAGGGGCTTCTGGGGAAGGCATATCGCTTGCCTGGAGAGCGGGAGCGGAGATTTCCGACATGGAGTTCGTGCAGTTCCACCCCACTGTTTTCAGCGGCTCAAAAGGTGAAGCCTTTCTTTTGACCGAGGCGATAAGGGGAGAGGGAGCCTATCTCCTTAACGCCCGTGGGACAAGGTTCATGGAACGCTACAGTCCCCTCCTTGAACTTGCGCCGAGGGACGTGGTCTCAAAGGCGATTCACAGCGAGATGAGATCCTGCGGAGAAGACTACGTGTACCTTGATCTCTCCCACATGGATCCCGGATTCGTAAGGAAAAGGTTCTCTAACATAGACAGGCTCTGCAGGGATTCGGGTTTTGATCTTGCCAGAGACCGCATTCCCGTTGCTCCCGCCGCCCATTACACAATAGGCGGAGTAAGGACCAGTCTCATGGGAGAAACTAACATAGAGGGTCTTTATGCATGCGGAGAGGTTTCAAACACTGGCGTCCACGGTGCCAACCGCCTTGCGAGCAATTCCCTTCTCGAGTGCATG
Organism: Thermodesulfobacteriota bacterium; assembly: GCA_964291665.2. GTDB lineage: Bacteria > Desulfobacterota_D > UBA1144 > Nemesobacterales > Nemesobacteraceae > Nemesobacter. Next base: position 1,002,180 of record OZ219814.1, read on the forward strand.
GTGTTTGCCAAAAGGTGTGTTGACAGCGCGTCTAGCAGGCGGCGTACGGGGGGCATTGGCGGAGATTTCGAAGGTTTTATGCTTGCCGATACCAGGGAAGCCGATGCCGGGTTTTTCAACGAGGCCAAGGATACGATAATCGGGGGAATGAGCAAGCATCTCGGGATAGTGAGAGAACGGGAAGACATGGAGGAATTCGCTGCGCGGCTCGAGGAGATTTCCTCAGCGGGCCAAGGGATTCCCGGATGGTTTGGCTTTAAGCTCGGGACGATGCTTGATGTGTGTCTGCTGGTCGCGCGCGCAGCCCTTTTGAGAAAGGAGTCGCGGGGAGCCCACATGAGGTCTGATTATCCGGAGGAGGACTCGGACTATGAAAAACATCTGGTCTTCAAAAAGGAACTGGAGGTTTACGGAGCCGACTGATGAATACGCGCGGAGATTATCCTCAGGAAGTTGATGCCGTTTTGGAACTTGCCCTTCGGGAAGATATAGGAAGCGGAGACGTTACGACCGATAGCATAGTTCCCGAAGATGCCGTTTTAACCGGAGAAATACGTGCGAAGGGGAGCGGTGTGGTTTCGGGAATGGGGCTATCTTGTGCGGTTTTCCGGAAGCTTGACCCGGACTGCGCGTGGGAAGAGATTGTCCATGACGGAGACAGGGTTTCGCCCGGAGACGCCCTCGCCCGCGTTACGGGTAGGAGCAGGGCGATTCTTTCGGCGGAGCGAACCGCTCTTAACATCCTTCAGAAAATGAGCGGCATCTCGACTCTCACTTCTCTCTTCGTCGAGGCCGTAGCCGATTCCGGAGTGAAGATAAAGGATACGAGAAAAACCCTTCCGGGACTCAGGTGGATCAGCAAATATGCCGTGGCTGCGGGCGGGGGGCACAATCACCGCGCCGGGCTTTACGACGGAGTGCTCATAAAGGACAATCACATAAAAGCCGCGGGGGGTATAGCGGCAGCCGTCGCGAAGGCAAGGGAAGGCGTCGGAGAGGATTTCCCTGTAGAGGTCGAGACAAAGACCATGGAGCAGGTAAAGGAGGCGGTTTCCTGCGGCGCTGATGTCATAATGCTTGACAATATGGACATTGCGGAAATCGAGGAGGCCGTGATTTTCATAGACCGCCGCGCGCTTGTCGAGGTATCCGGCGGGATTACCCTTGAGAACGTTAAAGAGATGGCCCGAAGCGGAGTCGATTTCATCTCCGTTGGTGCCCTTACTCACTCGGCTCCGTGTTTAGATATTTCTTTTGATGTGTTAAACTGAAAGTTGCGGGCTTCATAGGGGATGCCCGGCTGTTGAGATGGACAGTTTGCATGATATTTCAGAAGAAATAGACAGGCTTAGAAAGGAGAAAAACGCGGTAATTCTGGCCCATAACTACCAGATACCCGAAATCCAGGACCTTGCCGACTACACGGGGGACTCTCTGGGTCTCTCGCAGAAGGCTTCTGAAACCGACGCGGAAATCATCATCTTCTGCGGAGTCCACTTCATGGCCGAAACCGCGTCCATAATCTCTCCCGACAAGAAGGTGCTTATCCCCGATCCCGAGGCGGGCTGCTCACTTGCCGAGACCATAAACTTGGAACAGCTCAAGAAGTGGAAATCCGAACACCCGGACGCTTTGGTGGTTTCCTACGTGAACACCTCGGCCGCCGTCAAGTCTGAGACCGACTACTGCGTCACCTCCTCAAATGCCGTCAAGATAGTGGAATCCATCCCCAAGGACAGGGAGATACTTTTTCTGCCGGACATGTTTCTGGGCGCTTTCGTCTCCAAGGCTACGGGAAGAAAGATTCACGTCTGGCCCGGGGAATGCCACGTGCACGCGGGAATACGGCCGAAGGACATAAGGAGGATAAAGGAGTCCTATCCCAACGCGGAGATGATAGTTCACCCCGAATGCGGCTGCACCACGTCTTTTCTTCATTCAGCCGCCGGGGACGACGAGCTTGCTAAGGAGATAAAGTTTTTCTCTACGGGAAAAATGATCGACTACACGCGCAATTCAGACACTCCCCAGTTTGTGGTTGCTACTGAAACCGGAATTCTCCACACGCTCAGGAAGCAAAGCCCTGAGAAAGAGTTTTACCCCGCCAAAGCCGATGCGGTCTGCGAGTACATGAAGATGATAACGGTTGATAAGGTTCTCAATTCCCTCAGGGAAGAGGTGTATGAGGTCAGGGTTCCGGAGGACATCGCACGCAAGGCTAAAAAATCGATAGACAGGATGCTTTACATCTCGGCTCAATAACCGCTTGCTTGCCGGCTGAGCTTCCCTCTTTCTAGAATGTTATGCGTGCTCCGAGACTGAACTCGTGGTTGAGGTTGGAGTCGTTACCGAAGCGCCCCGAGTAGCCGATGAAAGTTTTCGTGCGGCTGCCGATGCTGGCAGCAAGGCCGCCGCCGGCGTTTACCCATTCGGTCGGCGGCTCGAAACCCGAGACAGTAAAACGGCCGGACATAGTGTTCGATCCCGCGGTGACCGAAACGGAGTCGTCGTTAAGCTCTCTCTCATAAGAGACGCGGACATACGGAGACAGTCTTTCGCTTAGACCCAGATTCCCTTTGATCTGATAACCCGCCCTCGCAACCAGGGAGTCGCGTTCAAAGTCCGAGAAGTTCATCGAAGTGGACGTGCTGCCGTTTTCACTGTAGCCGTCGATTTTCTGATTAAGCCACCCGAGTCCCAAAAACAGATTGTGTCTGTGCGCCTCGGATCTGCCTAGTATCCAGCCCACTTCAACATCGGTTCCGAACTGATAGGAGCTTGTGGAACCGTACTCCGTGCGCAGCGCCGATCCGAGCCGGATCGAACGGTTGATGTCAATAGATGCTCCGCCCGCGTTAAAGGCGCCACTTAGGTAAAAAACGTCGTAAATAAGGGTGCCGTGCAGCGAGCCGGTCACAACGAGGCTGTCAATGCTTGCGCCCGAGACATTGTTGTCGTGGTTCCCGAGGCTAAATGCCGCGCCCAGATAGAGTACATCCCCGATGCGGTAATCGGTACCCAAGGTGAGCACCCGCGTTTCGGCCTTTGTTTCACCCAGATGGGACAGGGATTCGAATTCGTATTTGCCTATGTGGCCCCTTGCGTAGCTGTGCCATTTTCCGGCCGGGCGGTTAGACCCGAGATCAAGCATCCGCTCCGTAAATACGGCGTCGCGGTGTACTCTGGCAACTTCTATTCCTCCCTCACCTCCAAGCGATACCTGAACCGGGGCCGTGATGGTGGAAATTACCGTGTTTGCGACTGCGGCGTGAACCGCTCCGCTGGGATGGGAGCCGTCCGCGAAAAGATAAGTCTCATCGGTTCTGGGAGGTGAGAGATAGCCCGAGTCGGTCGGACCGCACACTATCGACTCCAGTCCCCCATTGGGGCGCAGGGGATTGGAACCGGGAGTACAGGCTATTTCCTCGTCGTTGGTGAACCCGTAGTTTCCAGGATCTTCAATTATCTCGTTCATCAGGGCGAAGACATTTACGGGGATGATTCCGTGTTCCAGAGAACTGAGATCCGTGTCAAGCGCCCCGTTATAGGCTTGAACTAGAGCGGAGAGTCCGGCCGCGGCCGTGGCTCCGGCGCGCTGGGCATTTAAGGTTTTGCCGGCGTCAGGCAAATTTAGTACCACGATATAGCGTGCCCCGGCGTCCTGAAGACCTCGGATCTGATCTACGTACGCTTCTGCCGCTTGCAAGGTGCCGTCAAGGGCTCCTTGGGGATCAGATTGATTCTCCTCGGCGACGGCGCTTATATCGTTTACGCCGCCCCAGAGCATGTAAAGTGTGTCCGGATCCGCGCTTGCACCCGAGAAATGCTGGTTAATCTGCTCTGCTGTTCCAGGGACCTGCTCTTGTTCACACGGACCGTTCGGGTTTACGCAGGCGCCGCCCCAGGAATAGTTTGTCCCGCCGGCAAGCGAATTGGTTGCCGATGTTCCGAAGATTTCGGCCACGATCTCTGCCCAGACAGGGTCGGGATTCGTGGTGAAGCTTGCGCCGACCGGAAGTCCGTTAGACTGGGCGATATTTCCGGAGTCGCTTAGGCTGTCGCCAAATGTGACAACGGAATTAAAAGTTTGGGCCCGGGTGTCGCCAGCGAATCCTAACAGGATTGTAACGGCAAGGACAAAGCGCAGATATCGGAACATTTAAGGTCCTCCTCGGGATTCTGTTTTCATAAGGTAATTTTACCATACGTAGCGCTGCTATATGACACCGGTTTTAAAGATGAGTTCGTGGCGATTTGTTTTCCCGAGCACAGCATATGGATCAGTATCCTTGCGCCAGTCCCCCCGGGTGCCTGAGATCAGTCGCTCCGTGAAAAAGTCTATGGACTCTGGTTACGCTCTGCGTGCTTCCCATCGGGCCGGTTCTTTTCACTTCGTATCCTTTTTTCCGCAACCTGGCCTCCAGATCTTTCCCCGCTTCTCTTTCCACGTACAGGATCTCGGGGAGCCACTGATGGTGTATCCTCGGGGCCGACGTGGCCTCCCGTATGTTCATTTTATGGTCAATCGCGTTCAGGATGACCTGAAGCACTGAGGTTATTATTCTGCTCCCCCCCTGACTTCCCGTCGCGAGAAAAAGCTTTTCGTCCTTAAACACTATGGTAGGGGTCATGGAACTCAGCATTCTTTTGCCGGGGGCGATGGAGTTTTTTTCGCCGCCGATCAGGCCGTATGCGTTCGGCACCCCTGGCTTTGCCGAGAAATCATCCATTTCGTTGTTTAGCAGGATCCCCGTTCCCGGCACGGCGAGGCCCGAGCCGTAGGCGAAATTAAGCGTGTACGTGTTTGAGACCACGTTTCCGAACCTGTCGGATACGGTGAAGTGGGTGGTGTCAGTGCCTCCGGCGGGAACTGGCGAGCCGGGTCTTACATATCTGCTCGGAGTCGCTTTTTGGGGATTGATGCGGCTTGCCAGGCGTTTTGCGTACTGTTTTGAGATGAGATGTTCTGTGGGAACAGGGGAGAAGTCCGGATCGCCCAGGTGTTTTGACCTGTCCGCGTAGGCAAGCTTCATGGTTTCCGAGAGAATGTGGACGTATCGGACGGAGTTATGGCCGTATTGCGAGAGGGGATAGTGCTCGAGAATGTTAAGCATCTGGATAAGATGGACCCCGCCCGAGCTTGGGGGCGGCATCGAGTGGATGCTGTAGCCCCTGTAGCTTCCGGTCACCGGTTTTCTTATAAGGGCTTCGTAAGATGCAAGGTCCCGTTCGGTTATGAGGCCTCCTTCCTTTTTCATGTAGGCCGCGATTTTTTTCGCTATTGCCCCCCTGTAAAACGCCCCGGGACCGTTTTTGCTTATCTCCTTGAGGCTCCACGCAAGGTTTTTCTGCCTGAGGATTTCTCCCTCCCGGGGCGGCTCTCCGTTGTTTTTGAAAAAAACCTCCATGCTCTCGCCTGATTTTTTCATGCGCCCTTTTGCTTCAAGAAGCGATCTCCTGAGCTCCGGCGTAACCGCAACCCCCTCCTCCGCGAGCCTTATTGCCGGCGCAAGGACCTTTCCAAGCGGCATGGTTCCGTATTTTTCAAGGGCAAGCGAAAGCCCCGCGACCGTTCCCGGAACCCCGCAGGAATAGACGCTGTGTCGTGCCCGCCCCATATCGACCTCTCCGCTCTCATCGAGGAACATGTTGCGCGTGGCTTTAAGCGGAGCTTTTTCCCTGTAATCTATGGCGACTGTCCGCTCCGTTTCACCTAGGTGCACAAGCATGAATCCGCCGCCCCCGAGATTTCCGGCTCTCGGGTGAGTGACTGCAAGCGCGAATCCGACGGCCACCGCTGCATCGACGGCGTTTCCGCCTTCCTTGAGCACGGAGAGTCCGACGAGGGTAGCGATCCGCTCCTCGGATACAACCATCCCGTTTCGAAAAGACGCGGGTTCCGCCGTACTTTTACTTGAATAACCGGGTTCGGCTCGGGCGGAAGTGAGTGCGACAGCTAAAACAAGACAGAATACGAGAATGTGTTTAAGGACTGAGTCCGCAGGCATATTAAGCGGCCGGGGAGTGTTCAGAAGGACACTCCATACCTGTAGCGCTTCGACATGTTCATCCTGTCTTCGCAGATCTTTATCTTTTTGGAATAAAACGCTTTTTCGAAAGAGTCCTCGGCAAGGCCGATCGCGTGGTTGAAATTCGATATGGCGTCTTCGTACTTGTGAAGCTGGAAATGAAGATTTCCGAGGGTTGAATACAGAAGATCGTGCGAGCGGAGTTCCTCAACTCCGCGTATTCCCCCTATCACGCGAAGACCTTCCTGCGGGCCTCGGGTTTTGGAAATGGCGATTGCTTTTTGAAGTTCGACAAGCGGACAGTAATTGCACGCCAGGTACTTGTCGTAAAGTGAGATGATCCACTCCCAGTTCGTGTCCCCGTATTTTTCGGCTAGCGAGTGGACGGCGTCAACGCCTGCCTTCAGGTGAATCTCCGTGACCTCTTCTCCTTCCTCAGCGGAGAGGGCAAGGTGCTCAAATCCCCTTTTGATCATGCCCCTGTCCCAAAGCTCCCTGTTCTGCTCCTTTATCCCAAGCGGTCTTCCGGCGCCGTCGTTCATGGTCTGAAGCCTCGAGGCGTTTAGCAGCATGAAAGATACAAGAGCGTGAACCCTGGGTTTTTTCGTTGCGGGGAAATCGAGCAGCATCTCGCCAAGTCTTATCGCGGAAAAGCACAGGGAGGCAATTGGGGGCGTTGCCTTGCGGAGACCGTTTTGGCCGAGGCTGAAAATCTCGTATATGTTCTTGGTCACCACCCCGAGATTTTCCTCCATATCGTTCCGGGTCATCCGAACGGCCGCTTCGGTTATCTTCTTTTTTTCTGAAGTGAGCTGCTCTTCCAGGGACTTCTCGTTTCTCTCCAGTATCCTGGCGAGGGAGGAGCAGGAAAAGCCGCAGAGCACGTTCAGTACAAGGTATTTCTGGATGGAGCTTTCAACCCCGGGCGCGCACAGCGCAAAAAGCATCTCGACCCGGTTTTTCGCCACTTCCTCTTTATCCGGAAAGGGAAGGTGAAATCCCGATACGTCGATCCTTCTCTCCGCTCCGTTTGTTTTTGAGAGGTAGTTTATTTTCCTGCAGAAAAGCTTGTTTGAGTTCTCCGTTATATCAGCCCACACCGCGTTCTGGGGATCCTGAGGAATTCCGTCTTTTCCCCATCTGGTCCTCATCTTCTCAAAAGAGTTGGCGCACACTCTCTGCACATGCTCAAGGCTCTCGTAGCCGAAAACCTTGGCGAGGGTGGAGACGATTGCCCCGTAGTCGTTTATGAGCTGTTTTGTAATCTGCCTGTTTACTTCAGGCCGGCTATATTTTATTCCCAATTGTCTGCTTCCTTCCCCACTGCGGGGAACGTCTTAATCTACAAACAGATTAAAATACATACCGGAACTTGAAAGTAAAGATTGCCAGAGTTTTTGCTTATTCACCCTCTCTTGCGGCGAGTTCCCTGTCGAGAATCAGGAGCGCTGCGGGATTATCATCGGCGAGTTTCAGCTGCTCGACGACTTCCTCGGCGCTTTTTTCCTCCTCTACCTGTTCCTCTATGAACCAGTGGAGCATTACTAAGGTTGCCTGATCGTTTTTCGAGGCGGCGAGATCATAGATGTTGTTTATCATCCCTGTGACCTCCCTTTCATGCTCCAAAACATCCTCGAACATCTCAAGGAACGCTCCGAACTCAGAGGGGGGCTGCTCTATCGAGTCAAGAGTTACCCTGCCGCCCCTGTCGATCAGATAATCGAAAAACTTCATCGCATGCACAAGCTCCTCTTCGCTCTGCTTGCGAAGCCAACTCGCGAAACCGGAAAAGTTTTTGGATTCACAATAGGCGGCCATCGAAAGATATAGATAGGATGAATAGTACTCGTTTCTTATCTGCGTGTTTATCGCGTCTTGTACGTCGCTGTCAATCATTTTGATTCCTCCTTGGTTTCTTGTTCTGCACACTTCTTAATGATAACCTGGTTGTTAAAAATTACTACTAAATGGTAATTATTTCCAATAAGAACTTCCTCTGGATTATGACTGGTCTTCTGCATGCTGTATAATAACAGGGTTGTAAATATCCGGATCTGTATTATATACTCTAAATAAGCTTGTGTATTGAGGAGGAGAAAATGTCAGATTCCGCAAACGTTAACGAGAAAGTCCTTCCACTCCTTCCACTTCGCGACGTAGTTATATATCCCTACATGCTAGCCCCTCTTTTCGTGGGCAGGGAAAAATCCATCAAGGCCCTTGAGGAAGCGGCTAAGGGCAGCAAGGAAATATTTCTTTCGGCGCAGAAAGACGCGAAGGTGAACGAACCCGGGAACGAGGATATGTACAAAATCGGGACCATCGGAACGATAGTTCAGATGCTCCGGCTTCCGGACGGCACCGTGAAGGTTCTCGTCGAGGGCAAAAAGAGGGCCTCAATATCGGGCTTTGTTTCCCACAAGGACATGTTCGTCGTAGAAGTAAGGGAAATAGAGGAACCTTCGGGGGAAAGCGTCGAGGTTGAAGCGCTTATGCGTTCGGCGACCAAGCTTTTCGAGGATTACGTGAAGCTCAACACCAAGATCCCATCGGAAACCCTCGTGACTTTCATGTCCATTGACGAACCGGGCAAGCTCGGCGACACGGTCGCTTCGCATCTTAACATGAAGCTTTCGGACAAGCAGGAAATTCTCGAGGTTCTCCATCCGCTCGAGAGGCTTGAGAAGCTTTGCGAGAAGATGCAGTCCGAGCTCGAGATACTCCAGATGGAAAAGCGTATAGGAAAGAGGGTCAAAAAGCAGATGGAAAAGGCCCAGAGGGAGTATTACCTTAACGAGCAGATGAAGGCCATTCAGAAGGAGCTCGGCACGGGCGACGACCTTAAAAGCGAAATAGACGAGTTTGAGGAAAAGCTGAGAGAGAAGGAGCTCCCCGAGGACGTTGAGCAGAGGGTGAAGAGAGAGATAAACAAGCTTCGCATGATGTCCTCCATGTCGGCCGAGGCGACTGTGGTAAGAAACTATATCGACTGGCTTTTGGATCTGCCGTGGATAAAGGAGAAAACCGAGGACCGCCTCGACCTCAAGGAAGCCGCATCGATTCTCGATGAGGATCACTACGGCCTTGAGAAGCCCAAGGAGAGGATACTTGAATATCTGGCGGTTCGGGTTCTGGCCGAGAAGCTTAAGGGCCCGATAATCTGTTTCGTGGGACCACCGGGCGTGGGAAAGACCTCTTTGGCCAAGTCCATAGCGCGCGCAATGGGCCGCAAGTTCGTCAGGACGTCTCTTGGCGGGGTAAGGGACGAGGCCGAGATAAGGGGACACAGGAGGACCTACATAGGAGCCCTTCCGGGCAAGATCATACAGGGAATGAAGAAGGCCGGAACCATAAATCCTGTCTTCCTCCTCGACGAGATCGACAAGCTCGGGATGGACTTCAGGGGAGATCCGGCTTCGGCGCTTCTTGAGGCCCTTGACCCTGAGCAGAACTCAAATTTCAACGACCATTACATCGAGGCCGACTACGATCTCTCGAAGGTGATGTTCATAATGACGGCGAACGTGCTGCACACGATTCCCTGGGCGCTTCAGGACCGCATGGAGATAATCCGTCTTCCCGGCTACACGGAGCAGGAGAAACTCCAGATAGCCAGGAAGTTTCTTATAGGGAAGCAGAAGAATGATCACGGCCTTAACGACCACAAGGTGGCCATAAAAAACGAGGCGCTTCTGCAGATCATAAGAAGGTACACGAAGGAAAGCGGCGTCAGGAACCTCGAGAGGGAAATAGCGGCACTTTGCAGGAAGGTTGCGAGGGAGATCGTTGAGAAGAAAAAGACCAAGGGAGTCAATATCACCGCCAAGAGCGTCGGCAAGTACCTCGGTACTCCCAAATATGAGTACGGAGAGATCGAGACGACTGACCAGGTGGGAGCCGCCACGGGGCTTGCGTGGACGGAGCTTGGAGGGGAGCTTCTTACGATAGAGGTTTCCATTGTTCCCGGCAAGGGGAATTTCACTGTTACCGGCAAGCTCGGGGAGGTGATGCAGGAATCCGCGCGCGCGGCGATGAGCTACGTAAGGAGCCGGGCGCAGCGTCTGGGGCTTGAAAGGCTTTTCTATCAGAACGTGGATATACACATTCACGTTCCCGAGGGAGCTACCCCCAAGGACGGGCCGAGCGCCGGCATAGCGATAGCAAGCGCCATTACGAGCGCCATTACGAGAAAGCCCATAAACAGGGAAATCGCGATGACTGGGGAGATAACGCTTCGCGGAAGAGTGCTTACCATCGGAGGGCTCAAGGAGAAGATCCTTGCCGCCCACAGGGGCAGGGTGAAGGAAGTGCTGATTCCCGTAGAGAATAAGAAGGACATTGAGGACATACCGGATAACGTGAGAAAAGAGGTGAAGATAACCCCAGTGGAACATATGGACGAAGTTGTTGAAAAGGTACTCATCTCAGATGAACCCGTGCTCAAGAACTTTGTCGTTCCCGAGTCCGGTTATGCTCTCGAGGCCGACCCGGTGCCGAAGAACATAAACTGAAGGCAAACAACTGCTTAGTGTTTCAAAAGCCCCGAGGCGGCCGCTGCCGCTTTGGGGCTTTTTGGTTTAGGGGAGATTAGCAAGGTGAAGCCATACATAAAAGGAAGGGGATCCCAGGAGAACCCTGCGGGAAGGTTCGAGCGGATTGATTTTGTTGCGGATGGGGACGCGCCTACCGCTGACGGCGTCCCCAAGACCGTTTACTATAGTGACCGGACGAGGACCATAATCTCCTACAACCAGAGCCCCGATGTTTCCTTTGACGCGAGCATCAATCCCTACAGGGGATGCGAGCACGGATGCGTTTACTGCTACGCAAGACCCACGCACGAATACCTGGGGCTTTCCGCGGGGCTTGACTTCGAAACGAAGATCTTTGTGAAGCAAGATGCTCCCGAGCTTCTTAGAAAGGAGCTTCGCTCGGCGAAATGGGTTCCTAAGCCGATAGCGATGAGCGGGGTTACTGACTGCTATCAGCCGGCGGAAAAGCATTTCCGGATAACGAGGGAATGCCTTGAGGTTCTGCGGGAGTTCCGAAACCCGGTCGGTGTGGTGACGAAGAACTATATGGTGACCCGCGATATTGATATTCTCTCCGACATGGCAAGAATCGGCTGCGCGAGCGTGGTTATCTCCGTCACGACGCTTGACGGGGAACTTTCAAGAAAGATGGAACCCAGAGCGTCACAGCCCGAATACAGGCTAAGGGCAATAACTAGGCTTGCGGATGCCGGCATCCCCGTGACGGTGCTCATAGCCCCGGTGATTCCCGGGCTCACAGACCATGAGATTCCGGCCATAATGAAGGAGGCTTCGGCCCGGGGGGCGGTCGACGCGGGCTACGTAATGCTCAGGCTTCCCTACGGAGTTGGCGACATATTCTCCGAGTGGCTTGGGCGCCACTACCCCGGCAGGAAGAAAAAGATACTGGGGAGAATCGAGTCGATGAGGGATGGAGAACTTAACTCCACTGAGTATCGAGTCCGGATGAAGGGCAAGGGAATTTTCGCTGAGCAGACCGAAAAGATCTTTCGCGTAGCTTACGGGAAGTTCGGTTTCGGGGGAAGGAAGGAACCTCTTGATGTTTCCCGCTTCAGAAGGGATGGACCCGCCCAGCTCGAGCTTTTCTGATACGCCATGTGAAAAAAAGGAAGGTGGCCTACCTTGCCTCCTCGAGTTTCTCGATCAGTTCTTTTATTTCCTTTGACTTTATTTTCATGCTTACCTTGTTGACGATTAACTTCGCACTTACCTCCGCTACCACTTCCACTATCTCAAGATCGTTTTTCTTCAGTGTTTCTCCCGTGGCCGTAAGATCCACTATAGCGTCGCAAAGCCCTATTATAGGGGCAAGCTCAACCGAACCGTAGAGTTTTATGACTTCCGTGCTTATGCCTTTTTTGTTGTAGAAATCGCTCGCGATCCTCGGGTACTTTGTCGCGATCCGCAAGGACGCCTTGCCCGATTTCTCAAATCCCTTCGGAGCGGCGACCACCATCTTGCATTTTCCTATCCTGAGGTCAAGAGGCTCGTAAAGATTGGAGTCCTGTTCCATTAATGTGTCCTTGCCGACTATTCCGCAGTCCGCGGCGCCGTACTCGACGTAGGAGGTTACGTCCGTGGGCCTCACTATAAGCAGCCTCATCTCTGCCTCTTCGAACTCAAATATGAGCTTTCTCGAATCCTTTATTATCTCCGTTATGTCTATCGAGGCCTTCTCGAAGAGTTCAACGGTCTCCTCAAGCAGTCTTCCCCTGGGCGTCGCTATAGTTATCACTCTTTTTCCCTCCAGATGCTGGCTCCTACCGACCGCAGTTTTTCATCAAGTTTCTCGTATCCCCGGTCGAGATGGTAGATTCTCGACACTTCCGTCCTGCCGGCGCCGCAAAGCCCTGCCAGCACGAGTGAGGCGCTTGCCCGAAGATCGCTTGCCATTATGGGGGCGCCCCTCATCTCCCGAACGCCTCTTACCACGGCGCTGTTTCCGACAAGCTTTATGTCCGCGCCCATCCTCCGCAGTTCTGCAGTGTGCATGAACCTCTGCGGAAATATGTTTTCCGTTATGACGCTCATTCCGTCGGCAACGCACATGAGTATCATCATCTGGGCCTGCATGTCGGTCGGAAATCCCGGGTATGGGAGCGTGGAGAAATCTATGCTTCTTATCTCACCTGTGCCCCGCACCCTGATGGAGTCTCCATTTTTCTCTATTTCCGTCCCCGTCTGAAGCAGTTTCCCGGTGAGTGCCCCCAGGTGCTCGAACCTGCAGTCCCTGATCACCAGATCGCTTTCATTAAGTGCGCCGGCTATCATCAGCGTTCCGGCCTCTATCCTGTCGGGCATTACGCTGTAGCCCTTAAGCGGACCGAGCGAATTTACCCCCGTTATCGTTATTATATCCGTCCCTGCTCCTTGTATTTTCGCTCCCATCAGATTGAGGGCGTTTGCGAGATCCACCACTTCGGGTTCGCATGCGGCGTTCAGGACGACGGTCTCTCCTTCGCAGACGCTGGCAAGCAGCATTATGTTTTCAGTCCCTGTGACGGTCGAGAGATCGAAGGGCACGGTGGTTCCCTCGAGTTTTTCCGCAACGGCGCTTACGTACCCGTCTTCGAGCTGCACCGATGTCCCGAGGATTCGAAGCCCCTTTATGTGCTGATCTATGGGCCTTTCTCCTATCGCGCATCCTCCGGGGAGCGAGACTTCAGCTTTTTTAAACCTGGCCACAAGCGGTCCCAGAACCAGCACGGAGGCCCTCATCGTCTTTACCAGATCGTAGGGGGCCTTGTAGCGGTCGATGGTGCTCGAGTCGACCAGCAGTTCACCGTCTGTGTACTCGCATCTGGCGCCCAGGGTTTCGAGGAGTTTCATCATGGTCCGCACGTCCGCAAGATCCGGCACGTTCGAGATGGTGTTCTCCCCCTCGTTCAGTATGCAGGCTGCCATTATGGGAAGGACGGCGTTTTTCGCTCCGCCGACCGACACCTCTCCGGAAAGCCTATTTTTTCCTTCTATTACTATTTTTTCCAAGTTGCTTTCACTACCCTTTTTACGCCGCCGATATCGGTTTTGAAGCGTATGTCTGAAAAACCGTTTTCACGAACTATTCTCTCTGCACTCTTCGCTTGGGAGGCTCCGATTTCAAGAAGCAGAAAACCACCTTCTCGAAGGGCGGTTCCTGCCGCGGTCGCTATTTTCCTTATGTACATAAGCCCGTCCTTCCCGCCGAAAAGCGCCGTGGGTGGCTCGTAGCGCCTTATCTGCGGGGAGAGCTCCGCGTATTCCGCTTCGGACACGTAAGGCGGGTTGGAAATTATGATGTCAAATGAAGATTTTGCAAAGCAGTCCAGAAGATCCGAGCGGACGAACCGAACGCGCGCGCCGTGTGCGCGGGAGTTTCTCTTTGCTATCCCAAGTGCCGGAGCGGATACATCCGAGGCGAAAACCTCGCAGCCGTGCACCTCAAGAGACAGGGTTACGGCAAGGCACCCGCTTCCCGTCCCGAGGTCGAGGATACGTGGATTTTTCATCCGTTCCGCAGTTTGTATGGCGAGTTCCGCAAGCGTTTCGGTTTCCGGTCTTGGTATCAGGACGTCGCGGGTCACGACAAAAGGTCTTGAGCAGAATTCCCGCTTGCCGGTAACGTACGCGAGAGGTTCTCCCGCTAGGCGCCGGCGAAGGAGTTTTTCAAATGCTTCTGTGCGTTCGGAGTCCACGCATCTTTCCGGATGCGCGTAGAGTTCCAGCGGGTCCGTGCCGAGGCTTCTTGCGAGTATTGCCCTTGTTTCGATCCCCGGGCACTCGAAACCGTTTTCCTCGAAGCTTTTTCTGCCTTTCAGGTAAAGTTTTCTAAGTTCCATTTGAGCTTGAAACGATGAGTGTATACGCAGAAGACGCGTTTTCAAGTTTCGGGTTTCCGCTTAGAGGATCTTTCCTGGATGCTTAAGAACAGAAACTTTGTGCTTGCCTCCTCTTCTCCAAGAAGACGGGAGCTGCTCGCGGGTGTTGGTCTTGACTTCGAAGTGATTCCGCCACAGGTGCGCGAGCGCGCTTGGGATGGAGAAGCGCCGCTTGATTTCGCAAAGCGCATGGCCAGGGAAAAGGCGCTTTACGTCTGCGTGCAAGAGCGGCAGGGACGAATCGTCGTGGGCAGCGACACGGTCGTGTCCATCTCGGGAGAGATTTTCGGCAAGCCCCGCGATGAGCAGGACGCGCTCTCGATGCTCCAAAAACTCTCCGGGAGAACCCATGAGGTCATAACAGGCTTCTGCGTTGCGAGGTCCCCAGGCGAAGTTCTTCACCTCGGTGCCACCCGTACCGAGGTGCGTATGAAGTCCCTTGATACGGAAGGGATGCGTCGGTACATTAAGACCGGAGAGCCCATGGACAAGGCGGGCGCATACGCCATTCAGGGGGTTGGATCCTGCCTTGTTGAGTGGATAAAAGGTTCCTACACGGGTGTTGTCGGGCTTCCGCTTTTTGAGCTGGTTTCAGTACTCTCGGATATAGGTGTCGTGGAATCCGGATGAGTTTGAAGGATAACATAGACGAAGTAGAACGAAGAATCGCAGAGGCGTGTCGAAGATCCGGGAGGAACCGGGAGGATGTGCGGCTGGTAGCGGTCTCGAAGAAATTCTCTTTGGGGATCATTCTGGAGGCCAACCGGTTCGGGCTTCGGGATTTCGGGGAGAATTACGCCCAGGAGCTTCGCGACAAGCAGAGGGAAGCCGGAAGCGGTGCCACCGGTACGCTTCGCTGGCACTTCGTCGGGGCCTTGCAGAGAAACAAGGTGAAATACGTTGTGGGCAAGGCGGAACTTGTGCACGCGGTTGACAACATGGCCCTTGTGGCGGAGCTTGATAAAAGGGCTGCGGCTTCCGGAACCCGTGTCCGGGCGCTTGTTGAGATAAACGGCGGGGAGGATAGCAAAAACGGGATCAGAGAGAGCGATCTTCGGGAGTTTCTCGAAAGCGCTTCCGTATTCCAGAACGTTTCGCTTGAGGGACTCATGATAATGCCCCCTTACTTCGAGAACCCCGAGAGGAGCAGACCATGGTTTTCGGAACTCAGACAGATGAGGGACAAGGTGTCGGGGGAGTTTCCCGGAATTCGGGAGCTTTCAATGGGCATGAGCAACGACTTCGAGGTGGCGATTGAAGAGGGAGCCACGATTCTCAGGGTCGGTTCGGCTCTTTTCGGTCCGAGGCCCAAGTGAGTTTGAAAATGAAAAAAACGGCATTCATAGGAGCGGGGAACATGGCCGAGGCGATGGTGAGAGGACTTCTCGCCTCGGGAAGTTTTAAGAAAAGAGACATAACGCTTTCAGACGTAGACCCCGAGAGACTCTCTTCCCTGTCCTCGCGCTACGGAGTCGCGACCACCTCCGATAACCGCGAAGCGGTAAAAAAATCCGATATAGTTGTTTTTTCCGTAAAGCCCCAGATAATTCCCGAGGTCTGCAGGGAAGTGAAAAACGTCGCCACCAAAGATAAGCTCTACGTGTCGATCGCTGCCGGGGTAGGGTACTCTTCCATAAAAAAGCTTATCGGAAGGGAGATAAAGCTCGCGCGGGTTATGCCCAACACCCCGAGTCTGGTTCTTGAGGGGGCATCCTGCGTTTATTTCGGGGAAGGCTTCTCCGGTGAGGAGGAAGATATGGTTCTCGGAATCCTGGGCTCCTTGGGAAAAGCCTTTCAGGTTGAGAGCGAGAGCCTTATGGACGCGGTTACCGCTCTTTCCGGAAGCGGTCCGGCGTTTGTGTCGATTTTCATTGAGGCGCTTTGCGACGGCGCGGTTAAAATGGGGCTCCCAAGAAAGCTTGCCACGGACCTTGCCGCGCAGACTGTTTTGGGTACCTCGAAAATGATTCAGGAAGGTGCCGGGCATCCCGCCGAGATAAAGGACATGGTCACATCGCCCGGGGGAACCACGGCAAGCGGGATTCATTCACTTGAGCGGGGCGGTTTCCGGGCTGCTGTGATATCCGCTATCGAGTCCGCGGCCAGACGTTCCGCGGAACTTTCAGGAGAGGAGGACTGACATGGAAATATTAGGAGGCAATCTTTTAAGAGCCATTGCCGAAGTAGTGAACATACTTCTTAGCGTTTACATATGGCTCATAGTGGGACGGGCGATACTTTCGTGGGTGAATCCCGATCCGTATAACCCTATAGTGAGGTTTCTTTACTCGGCCACGGAACCGGTTCTGGGTTTTGCAAGAAGATACATTCCTCCCATCGGAGGCTCGATAGACCTTAGCCCAATAGTGGTTCTGCTTCTCATAGTTTTCATAAAGCGCGCCGTCGTCAACTCTCTTTTCCAGATGGCGGCCGGTTTTTGATAACCTGAGGTCTGTTTTCTTTTCCCGATATGACTTTGGCCGTGCTTGAAAAACGCTCCGTAGGCATATAGGATAGATGTTCTGGAAAAATTTTGATGTGAGGAGACATTAGAAAATGAAAATTTCACTTCTAGGTGGAACAGGAGACATAGCGGAAGGTCTGGTCCTGCGGTGGTCAAGAGCTGGGCATGAGATCTACATAGGTTCTAGAAGCGAGGAAAAAGCGCTCGGCATAGCGGCGGGCCACGCGGAAACGCTTGAGGGACTCGGAATCGAGTCGAACATACACGGCATGGCGAACGCGGATGCCGCGGCGGCTTCCGAGGTAATAATAATAAGCATTCCTCCCGAGTACGCGGCGGCCACTGTAGCTGGATGCGGCGACAGCATCACGGACCAGATAGTCGTAACTCCGGTGGTCTCGATGAAAAGGGAAGGCAAGACTTTCCTGTTTGACCCTCCCGCCCAGGGTTCTTCGGCTCTTGAGATAAAGGATGCGCTTCCCGAGACGGCGAGGCTGGTATCTGCTTATCACAATCTTCCCGCAAACGAGCTTGCCAAAATAGACGAGGATCTTGATTACGACGTGGTCATATGCGGGGATGACGAGGGGGCAAAAGAGGTGATCAAGAACCTTACCGAGGAAATGAAGAACCTCAGGGTGCTTGACGCGGGTCCGCTCGAGATCTCCTCGATGATAGAGTCGCTTACGCCCCTTATCGTTAACCTTAACGTAAGGTACAAGCCCTCGCATTTTTCGGTCAAGTTCGTCTGAGGCGCGGTCATTCTCCGATAATCTGGACGATTACCCTTCTTGTTCTGGGGCGATTATCGAAATCAACAAGCACTATCTGCTGCCAGGTTCCGAGTAATGGACCACTTTCTGAAAACGGAACCGTAAGCGAGGGGCCGAGCACCGATGCTCTCACGTGCGAGTGGCCGTTTCCGTCGCCCCATCTGGCGTTGTGCGCGTAGTGCATGGCCTCTGGCGCCATTCTTTCAAACGCGTCTTTTAGGTCGGAGAGCACCCCGCTTTCGTACTCTATGGTCGTGACCGCGCAGGTCGAGCCAGCGACAAATACAGTGGCCGTTCCCGAAGACAGTTCTGCCTTGGAAAGCTCGCGGCTCACGTGAGGGGTTATGTCCAGTATGTCGCAGTCGCCCTGGGTGCTTATCGTGAATGATTTCGTTTCAACCGGCATCCTGCCCTCAGAAAAGCGCCAGCTGGCGCGGTTTTTTAAACGCTGTTACGTTCCACCCGTCCTTTTCAAGTCCCTTTGTAAAGCTGTCGCTGAAGTTTCCCCTGATGATTATGTTCCCGGGCCTTGAAACGGCAAGATATTCTGAAATCTCGTCGTATCCAAAGTGATTGCTCAGGGGAAACGCCACCTCGGCCCGCAGAGCCGATCTTACAAATGTTCCGTTTTCCATCGAGCGGCCGCTTATCACCGCAACCTTCTTCCTCTTAAGGTTCTCGACGACGGACGAGTCCCTGTAGGAAAGAGGAGCTATAAGGACCTTGTTTTTAAAATGCTTTCTTTTTATGCCCCCGTAGGGGGGAATTCTCACCCCGAGCTCTTCGTAGACCCTGAGGGTCTTGGCCATCGCGGGGTGAAGGCTCATCTCAACGTCCCTTTCCCCGAGGAAAATTATGAGATCCTGCGCTTTTCCCATGGGATTTACCAGGATTACGGGTACGTTATCCTCAAACAGCGTCCTGTTTACGAACTCGAATACGGATTCCATTACCACTTCTGGCGGCGGGAAAATGAATTTCGGCGCCCCATAGGCACAGTCAACGATCAGTGTGTCGCATCTTCTTAGTTCCGCGTAGCCCGCGGAGAGAGTATTTTTCAGCTTGAAGCCGCCTGCGTAAACGACCCTTTTTCCGTCCTTCTCGACGACTACCTGTGCCGCTCCGAGCATCTGCCCCGATGGGATAAGCTCAATTGTGTAGCTGCCTAGGGTGAAGGATTTTCCGTACGGGGAAGAAAGAACCGTGGAACCTTTAATCTTTTTCCCCAGAAGCTTTATAGTTTCAGGGGTGGCTATGATCTTTTCGCTCCGGGGAAGCCTGTCAATGTTTGCGCTTGAGACAAAAGAAAGCGCCACGGCACGTTTGGAATCGAAGTATATGTCAGTGCCGGAAAGTTTTATTTCAGAGCTAGAATTGATCTCCAGCATACGGGGTGAAATTTACTCTAGTTTTCCTCTCATAACAAGGTACTTCGGCGGGGCTTTCCTGGATAAGTATCAGGCGGTTTAAGCTTTAGCAGTGAAAAATAAAAAAAAAGGGAATGTTTCTTGGCACTCCCCCTTTTATTTTTTCTCAGTTCACTTCTATTTTCTTTGAAGGTTCATCCTGCTTTCTTGGCAGGGTAAGGCGCAGGATGCCGTTTTTGTACTCAGCTTTTATGTTTTCCCTGTCTACGTTTTCGTCGAGGAAGAAAGTCCTCTCGAACACTCCGTAGGACCTCTCAACCCTGAGATATCCTTCCTTTTCGTTTTTGTTCTCGAGCTTTTTCTCTCCCTTTATCGTAAGCCGGTTGTCCTTTACGTCTATTTCAAGATCTTCCTTGGTTACTCCGGGCAGTTCTGCAGACAAAACGAAGTTGGCTCCGTCGTCAAAAATATCGACTTTCGGACTCCGGTTAGTCTCCGCGGCATCGGAGTCGAAAACCCCGGGAAAGGCGTTTGCGAAATTACGAAAGACATTAGCCGGTTCCCATAAATTTACTGCGTATCTCATTATTTTTTACCTCCGTTTAATTGAATTTTTCTATCTTGTTTCTTCTTCCGCAATTCCATATTAATCATCATCCGGGGGCACTCAAGAAAATTTTTTTTATTTCCCCCGGGTTGTATTTACCGCGAAATAATGGTTTGTTTGATTACTGGAGAAGGGCGCATGGCGAGGCAACAAGGCGGATATTTGGTAACAAAAGCTCTTTACGACTTGGGAGTGAGGGACATCTTTACTCTGGGGGGAGGGCACATAAACCCTGTTTACAGGGCCTGCACCGATCTTGGCATAAGACTTGTTGACACGCACCATGAGCAGGGAGCCTCTATGGCGGCTGACGCTTACGGAAGGCTAAGGAGGACGCCGGGGATATGCCTTGTGACGGCGGGTCCCGGGCTTACAAATGCTCTTACGGGGGTTTCGGGTTCCTACCTTGCCAATTCTCCCATGATACTGATTTCGGGACGCTCGGGGATCGAGGAAAACGACAGAATGTCGCTTCAGGAAATAGACCAGGAGGCGATCGTAAGACCCGTTGCCAAGTGGGCTAGGACGGTTTACGAGGTGGCTAGGCTTCAAGAGTATGTCTCGGCCGCCTACGGGGCGGCGATCTCCGCTAGGCCTGGGCCCGCGTATTTGGGAATGTCCTACGAGGTTCTTTACCCGAGTTGCGACGACAGAGAAACTTCTCCCCCGAGAGCACCCGTTCCCGATACGGACTGCGAGCCGCCCGAGCGCAAGCTATCTGAGTTTTTCAGGCTGCTCTCGGCATCGAAAAGGCCCGTCGTGGTTGTCGGAAGCGGAGGGTGGTACTCAGGCGCGGAGCAAAGCGTTTTGGAATTCGCGGAAAGACTTGGGGCGCCTTTTTTCACGCTTAACATGGGAAGAGGTATTCTGCCCGATAACCACAAGTGCTGCTTCGGGGCCGCATCCCCTGCAAGTCCGGGGGGATTCAGGGAAATAAGCGCAAACGCGGATCTTGTAATCCTCCTCGGCATAAGGCTAAGCATCTACGCGGGATTCGGAAACACGATAAACCCGGAAGCAAAAACCGCTCAGGTGGATATCCACCCGGAGGAAATTGGAAGGAATCGCCCGGCAGATCTCGGGGTCGTCTGCGATCTTGATTCTTTCCTCGCAAAAGCGAACCTCTACGCCCGGGAGAATAAGGTCGGCTTTGACTTCGGTTCATGGATGAAAGAGGCTCGCTCCTCAAGGTCCCGGGCACGCGGGGCGTTTCGCCGGACTGTTTCTAAATCGAAGGGAATACACCCGGCGGCAGTCGCAAAAACAGTTTCGGATTACCTTGGGGGAGAGGGGATAGTTGCGGTTGATGGCGGGGATTGCCAGTCATGGACCGATCTTTCATGCGAGGTAAGGAAACCGGGACATTATCTCAAAGGAGGCCCGCTTGGCTGCATGGGAGTGGGAGTGCCTTTTGCCCTCGGAGCAAAGGTGGCGTTCCCCGAAAAGCCCGTGGCGCTTATTACCGGGGACGGTGCGGTGGCCATGAATTTCATGGAAATGGAAACCGCTGTAAGGCACTCCATACCGTTTGTGGTTGTGGTCTGCAACGATTCCGCGTGGGGAATGACCAAGCACCAGATAGAGATAACCTATCCTGATGCGGGGGTAACCCAGGGAGTGGACCTCGGTTTCGTGGATTTCCACAAGATAATAAAGGCAATGGGCGGATACGGAGAGAAGATAGAGAACATAAAAGACCTGACCCCAGGGCTGGAGAGGGCTTTTTCCTCGGGGCTCCCGGCGGTGCTTAACGTGAAGACCGACCCGGACGCGGTAAGTGGCGCCACGCGCGTTATCACCGGAATGATGATGAGGACGATGAACTGAAGAGTCCTGTCAGCTGGATTTGCCGTCAGTCGTTCTTCAGTACGGCCAGAAAAGCTTCCTGCGGTATCTCTACCCTTCCAACCTGCTTCATTCTCTTTTTGCCCTCTTTCTGTTTCTCAAGAAGCTTTCTTTTCCTGGTGACGTCTCCCCCGTAGCACTTCGAGGTAACGTCCTTCCTCATCGCTTTTACCGATTCACGGGCTATCACCCTGCTTCCGATCGCGGCCTGTATAACTACTTCGTAGAGCTGGCGGGGTATAAGCGACCGGAGCTTCACTATAAGCCCCCTTCCCCTCTCGTAAGCTTTGTCCTTGTGGGAAATTATCGAGAGTGCGTCCACGGGGTTTCCGTTAACCAGTATATCGAGCTTTATGAGATCTGAGTCCTTGTATCCGGCGGGTTCGTAATCCATCGAGGCGTAGCCCTTGGTTAAGGATTTTAGGTTGTCGTAAAAATCGTAGACTATTTCCGCAAGGGGAAGCTCGTATTCGATTATCGCCCTGTTTTCGGTCACGTAGCTCAGGTTCTTCTGTATCCCCCTTCTTTTTTCGCAGAGCTCGAATATCTGCCCCAGGTAATCCGAGGGGGTGTGTACGAACACGGACACATAAGGTTCCTGGAGCCGGGCCGAGCGGTCACCGGTCGGAAGTTCGCTGGGGTTGTCGACATACAACTCCCTCCCTCCTGGATAGACGGCCTTGTAAATAACGGTCGGCGCGGTCGTTATGAGGTTTACCTCGAATTCCCTCTCGACCCTCTCTCGCACGATTTCCATATGAAGCAGCCCGAGAAAGCCGCAGCGGAACCCGAACCCGAGCGCCAGGGATGTCTCGGGTTCGTAAACAAGTGACGAATCATTAAGCTTGAGTTTCTCGAGACCTTCCTTGAGCCTGTCGTAATCGCCCGTGTCGATGGGATAAAGCCCGCTGAAGACCATGGGCTTTATGACCTTGAATCCCTCGAGGGGTTTTTCGGTGGGGGAGTCAGCATCCGTTATCGTGTCCCCGACTCCAGCTTCCCCGATTTCCTTTATGGATGCGGTTATGAATCCGACCTGTCCCGTTGTTAGCTGCTCAAGTTCCGTTGCCTGCGGGGCGAACGCACCTATCTTCCTCACTTCATATTTTTTCCCGGTCGCCATGAGCTTGATTCTCATGCCGAGCTTTACAGTTCCCTCGTATATCCTCACCAGCATCACGACCCCCTGATATGAGTCAAACCAGCTGTCGAATATGAGCGCCTTGAGCCTTGAGTCCTCGGGACTCTTAGGCGACGGCACGAGCGCAACGATCGATTCCAGTATCTCCTTTGTTCCGGTCCCGTCCTTGGCGCTTGCCAAGACGGCGTCCTCTGTGGAGATTCCGACTATATCCTCTATTTCTTTTTTCACTCTCTCGGGTTCGGCGGAAGGAAGGTCTATCTTGTTTATGACGGGTATCATCTCAAGCCCTGAATCGGCGGCTAGGTAAGCGTGGGCAAGCGTCTGGGCCTCGACTCCCTGGGAGGCGTCAACCACAAGCAGTGCTCCCTCGCACGCTATCAAGCTTCGCGAAACCTCGTAACTGAAATCGACGTGTCCAGGGGTGTCTATCAGGTTGAACTCATAGGTTCTGCCGTCATCGGCCTTATACTTCAGCCTTACGGCTTGGGCCTTTATGGTTATTCCCCTCTCTCTTTCTATTTCCATGTTGTCGAGAAACTGCTCGGTTTTCTCGCGTTCGCTGAGGGTGCCTGTGAACTCAAGAAGTCTGTCGGCAAGAGTTGATTTGCCGTGGTCGACGTGGGCTATTATGGAGAAGTTCCGAATTAGATCTGTTTCCATGATCAGGCTGAAAGTATAAAGCAATGTCCTTATGTTTCAAACGCCGTAAAGCCACCTTACATTTCAATAAAGGCCGATCATAGGTGCTTCCCAAGGGGTTTTTTAAGGGCCGGTAAGAACGGTGACGACTTTTTATTCCTAAGTAAAGATTGGAGGTTTAAATTAGACTGCGCCCTGTGTTATAATGAAAACTTTGTATTATTTCGAAATAGGAGGATTAGGATGAAAAAAGGAATCATTGCGGGGCTTGCCACGCTGTTAGTCGCAGGGTTGCTAAGTCCCTTGACGCATGCCTTCGAACTTGAAAAGCTCGTAGTGCTCGGAAGCCGTTTTGAAGAGCGCAGCGTTTCGGACTCTCCGGTTCCGGTTGACGTCATAACCGAAGAGGAGATCCTTGCTACGGGACAGACTGAAGTAGGCCGGATTATTCAGGAACTCATACCGTCTTTTAACTTTTCAAGCTCGACCATAAGCGACGGAACGGATGCCCTTCGTCCCGCAACTCTTCGTGGCCTTGGGCCTGATCAGGTTCTGGTGCTTGTTAACGGGAAACGCCGCCACAAAAGTGCTCTTGTACACGTAAACACCTCCGTGGGTCGTGGTACCGCGGGTGTTGATATGAACACGATTCCCGTAAGTGCGATAAAGAGAATCGAGGTGCTGAGGGACGGCGCTTCGGCGCAGTACGGTTCAGATGCTATATCCGGTGTTATAAACATAGTCCTTAAGGACGGCTACGACGGCAAGATAACGGCGACTGCCGGACAGCTTTACGAAGGAGACGGAGAAACTATTGTGGCGAGCATAAACAAGGGTTTTTCGGTCGGCGGAGAAAGCGTCGTGAATGCAACCCTTGAAGTAAGGGACAGGAGCCGTTCCAACAGGGCGGGGGTAATGGGAGATATCCAGTATCCTGGCAGTGAATGTCTTGACGAGAACGGGAATGCGGCCTCGTGCGGAAGCCTGAGCGGTCCGCGGACGCTTTCTGATAGCAACGTAAACGATCCCGAGCGCGTTTTTGACAGGGACAGGTTCAGAGTGGGTGACGCGGATTCCACGCACGTAAGCTTCGTGCTCAACATGAGGGGGCCGGTGGATTTTATGGACGGTGAAGTTTACGGCTTCTTTGACCTGTCGAGGAGGGAAAACGAGAGTGGAGGTTTTTACAGAAGGGCAAATGCGCTTTCCCAGAATCCCGTTGGATCGGATTATCCGGATGGTTTTCTTCCTCTTATCAATACCAGTATAAGTGATTTCGGAGTCGGTGTGGGTTTCGAGGGAGACCTTACTGACAGCGTCAAAATGGACGCAAGTTATGTAGCGGGCGGAAACTCTTTTTCCTTTGAAATTACGGACTCCCATAATGCTACATGGATCGTGTGTCAGGCGGACCCTAGTCTCTGCATTGGTACTCCGGATGACTACGGCGGTTCAATTCCATCGTCAGCTGATGCAGGCGAATTAAAACTTTTTCAGCACACCGTGAATCTCGATTTCACGACTCCCTTTACGTTTGGAAATCTTGCTTGGGGAGGTGAGTACAGAAGGGAAGAATATGAAATAGCGGCTGGGGACCCGTATTCGTATGAAAATTACCTCGGAGATAACAACATGGGAACTGTTCCCGGAATCCAGGTGTTTCCGGGTTTCAGGCCTGACAACGAGGTTTCGGAAACAAGAGACGCATTTTCCGCTTATGCAGACGCGGAGTTCGATGTTGGGGAAATGCTTCTTTTGAGCCCCGCAGTGCGATACGAGAACTACAGCGATTTTGGAAATACCTTTAACGGAAAGCTCTCCGCCCGAGCAGCACTTTCCGATTCATTTGCCCTAAGGGGTTCTGCGAGTACGGGGTTTAGAGCTCCATCCATGCAGCAGATTTATTTCAACAACATCTCAACCCAGTTCAATGCGAACGACGAAGGCGTGTTCGTACCGTCTCAGGTAAGGACTTTTCGCAATGACAGTCAAGTGGCGAAAGATATAGGTATCCCGGAGCTAAAAGAGGAAACCTCGAGGAATTTTAGTGCCGGTTTTGTCTTCAGTCCGATTCCTGCTCTTACAATCACAACTGATTTCTATTACATACTTATTGACGACCGCATAGTCCTGCCTAACAGAATCAGTGCTAGCGATGCGGATCTTTCTCAGGCAGTGAAGGATATATTTGCCCAAGAAAGAGTGAGACAGGGTCAGTTCTTCATGAACGCTGCGGATACTACGACCAAGGGGGTAGACATAGTCGCGAGCTTTGATCACTCCTTTGCCGACAGTTCTACATTGAAGGTTGTTTTCGCCGGAACTGTAAACGAAACCGAGGTTACGGATACGAACCTTCCGGAACTTCTTGATGAGAAGTTTTTTGACGAACAGGCCCGTTCAATGATAGAAGAATGGCAGCCTAAGGACCGCTTCTCCCTTTCCGGTTCTTATACAAAAGGATTCGCATCCCTGCTGGTCGCCGTTCACCGTTACGGAGAATATACGGTTGTTGACGGTGGGCGAAGCCAGACTTACGGTGCAAAGTACATTACCGATGCGAATCTTAGCTTGGAAATGGGCAAAATCGGTACTGTTAAAGTCGGAGCGAACAACCTTTTTGACGTGAAACCCGATAAAAACGAAATCGGCCAGTCGAGGGGCGGTACCATATATGATCACGATGGATCTCTTATAGTCGATTCTCCTGGAGTTTTCACTTACTCCAGACGTTCAGCGCCTTTCGGATTTAACGGCGGCTATTACTACGTGGCTTACGAGTACAGCTTCTAAGCCTGTCTAGCCACAACGATATTTTCCTGCTGGGATCAATCCGGTCCCGGCAGGAACTTTTTTCCAAGATCCTTTTATACTGCGGATGACCTTATCACCGTAAGCTTCTCGTGGGTCATCTCGCGCATCGTATACGGAATTCCTCCCGTTCCTATTCCCGAGTGCCCAGCCCCGCGAAAAGGCATCCAGTCGACCCGGAACGCGGTGTGATCGTTTACGAGCACTGAAGCCGCCTTTAACTCCTTTACGGCCCCTAGGGCGGTATCGATGTTCTTGGTGAATACTGACGCCTGAAACGAGTAGGGCAGGCTGTTTGCCAGTTCTATGGCTTCATCCATTTTCTTGTAAGGGTAAACGGCTATAACGGGTCCGAAAATCTCCTCGCGCGAGAGCCTGCAGTTCTGGCTCGGGTTGAGGATTACCGTGGGTTCGTAGCAGGTTTTCCCTATTCTGCTGCCTCCGCAAAGAAGCTCCCCGTCTTTTCTCAAAGCCTCTTTTACCCAGCTGTGAACTCTTGTGACCTCCCCTGGGCTTATGAGGGGGCCTATCTGCGTGTCTTCGCTCATCGGGTCTCCGACTTTTGCCTCAAGGGCGAGTTTTTTAAGTCCTTCTGCCACCCTTTTCACTACCGAGCTTTGCACGAAGACCCTCTGCACGGAAACGCACACCTGTCCCGCGTGGTAGAAGCCGCCTTTTGCAAGGAGGGGAAGCATGTCATCTATGTCGGCGTCGCGCTCCACTATCACGGGAGCGGCGCCTCCGTGCTCAAGAGCACATCTTGTTCCCGGCGCGAGTCTTGACCTCAGGTGCCATCCCACTTTCGCGGAGCCGATGAATGTGAGGTAGTTGACCCTTCTGTCGGTGGCCAGCGCTTCGGCGAGCGTATCGTCCACTATAACGGCGCGGGCCCACCTCTCCGGAAGACCGCTCTCGTAGAGAGCTTCGAGCAGATTAAGGCACGAGAGGGGAGTATTAAGCGCGGGCTTTATGATTACCGGGCAGCCGACTGCAACCGCGGGTATCAACTGGTGAACGGCGAGGTTAAAAGGATGATTGAAGGCCGAGATGGCCACCACAACCCCTATTGGTTCTCTGAGAGTAAATGCCATCCTGTTAAGGGAAGCGGCGTTTAAACCCATGGGTATTTCCTCTCCTCCAAGATTAGAGAGGGATTCGGTTGCCACTTTTATTCCGTTTATGGCTCTCGTGATCTCGGCTCTTGTGTCAATGAGAGGTTTTCCTCCCTCTGCGGCGGCGTCCGCCACGATACGGTCGTAGTCTCTCTCGACAAACTCCCTGGTTCTCTCGAGGATCTCTATTCTCTGCGGAAGGGGAATTCTCTCTGACGGTCGGTCGGCAAGAGCCCTTGCGTCGGAAAGTGCTCCTTCCATCTTCCTTTTGCTGGTCACGGGAATTTTTCTTATGAGTTTTTCGTCGTAGGCTCCAAGAACCTCAAGTGTTTTCGGCATGCTTTTTCCCTCCGCCCTTCTTTGGTGTGGTCTTTTGTTTTTTTAGATACCTGATTTTAAGGCACTTTACATGCCGATAGAGGATGTTTATATTGAGAAATAGAGGTAGTTCCCATGATTATGCGCACAACAATCCTGACTGTTCTAGCGGTTGCGGCGCTCGTTCTTTCGCCGTTTTTGCCTGCGGGCGGTGAGCAGGCTGAAAAACCTCTGCCTGAGGGAGTCATGGGGCTTACCGCTGAACAGTGGAGAGAGAAGCTTTCTCCGCTTGAGTACAAAGTTCTCTGGAAAAAAGGCACGGAAGCTCCTTTTTCGGGAGAACTGCTTTACAACAAGAAAGAGGGAACCTACGTTACCGCCGGCTGTAGGCAGCCTGTTTTTTCCTCCGAGCATAAATACGATTCAAAAACCGGATGGCCGAGTTTCTGGAGACCCATAAGCGAGGACGCCGTGAAGATAGTTCCCGATAATTCCTTCGGGCTCAGGCGTTATGAAGTGGTATCAAGCGAATGCGGAGAACACTTGGGACATGTTTTCAAAGATGGTCCTCCCCCGACGGGACTTCGATACTGTATAAACTCGGTCGCTTTGGATTTTATTCCTTCCCAATAATGCCGTTTTGCCCCGAGTTGCGGGTGTAATTTAGCTTGACATTGAATGCGCACCTGTGATAAAAGCATAATTAGCGGTCCCTGTCTTGGGGCCAGGAACGGTTATGATCTCATACAGGAGGTATGGTTAGTATGGTTCCAATAGAAGCTTTATTAGGTTACGTGTTGCTGCTCGTAGGGTTTGTGTTCTTCGCGAACGGAATGACCCTTTTGGGTAAAACCGGAGCGAAGGAAGTGGGCGTGCTCAATTTGGGAGTCGGCGTTCTTATAGCGATCGCCGCCTGGAAACTGCACACCCTTGGTCTTACGGCGGCTACCGCGCTGGTGTCGGTATTTGCATTGATATACCTGATAGTCTACGCGGTATTCGTACACGGACATGACGCGAAAGGGCTAGGAGTGTACTGTCTTTTCGCAACGGTAGTGTTTATATGGTACGGGGCTCATTTCCAGGCACTTGGGCTTGCGTACTTTGCGTACTTCTGCTGGGCATGGGCTTTGCTGGTGCTTCTCTGCTTCCTTGCGTTCTCGCAGGGCCAGGATCTTGGCAAGCCGATAGCCTATCTGTTCATAATAGAGTCGATAGTGACTCTGTTGATACCGGGAATGCTTCTGCTTACAGAGAAGTGGAATCCTCTCGGTGGAGTACCAGGCTAAGGTTTTTAATACTGCCGTGCTTTTCTGAAAAAACCCCGGTGTCGGGATGAACGGGAAGCACGGGATTTTAAGAATTGGTTTTGTTTCGGCTAGGCAGTCCGAAACTTAACGGAAGTTTGCAAGGCAGCTTCAGCTTCAAATGGTTTTTGATGCAGCAGTCGCCGAGCGAATAATTCCTTGCCCTCGAGGCAAGGGAGTGCCGGTTTACAGGTGGTTTACAAAAAAAAGGGGACTTTCGGGTCCCCTCTTTTTTTGCCTTTTTTGTTTTGTCAGTTTTGTAATTTAAGGAATTTTTAGGCTTCTTCTTTCCTCTGGACCAGAATCACCCACTTTCCTTTCTGAACGGGCTTTTCGGCATCTTTGTGGGTAAATACGTTTACCTCAAAAATGAAGAATCCCATGTTCGGACGCTTGTGTTCCCTTTTCTCAACGAGCTTTCTCGTTATGTGAATCGTGTCACCCGGGAATACGGCTCCCGAAAATCTCCAGTCCTCAAGTCCCATGAAAGCGACTGTGGCCAGTCTCGGCATGGTGAACCAGAGGCCCGTTGCTATGGAAGTCACCAGCATGCCGTGAGCGACCCTTGTCTTGAACACGGTTTTCTTGGCGAACTCCTCGTCTATGTGCATATTGTTGTAATCTGCAGAAAGTCCCGCGAAGTTGACGATGTCGGCTTCAGTAATAGTTCTTCCTGAGCTTTTGTGTTCGTCTCCCTCGTTCA
Organism: Thermodesulfobacteriota bacterium; assembly: GCA_964291665.2. Lineage (GTDB taxonomy): Bacteria > Desulfobacterota_D > UBA1144 > Nemesobacterales > Nemesobacteraceae > Nemesobacter. The sequence goes on from OZ219814.1 coordinate 1,031,709, forward strand.
GATCCTCGTAAAAAAGTCTTGGCATCTTTAGTTCTCCTTTTTAACCGGCAGGTTTGAATTTGGGCAGTGTTACTTCATCAGTAACGTCATCGAAGCAGACCTGCACTTCCATACCTATGGAAACCTCATTGGGGTCAACGTCAATCACGTTGGACATCATCTTAACTCCCTCGTCCATCTCTATAAGGGCCACTACATAGGGAGGCTCACCCTTGTACGCTTTAGAAGGTCCCATGTGGTGTATGGAAAAAGTCCACACCTTCCCCCGACCCTCGCTCTCAACCCACTCTATGTTCTCACTCATGTCCCCTCCGGGGGAAAGAGCCCTGGGGTAAAAGAAAAACTCTCCTGTCTCCCTTGATCTAGGGATAACCAGCCTGTGCTCCTTCGCAGCCTCCCAAAACGGCTTCGTCTCGGGCCGAAACTCAGGCAAGGGCTTGTTATACGCTTTTTTCTCTTCTGACATCTTCTTGTTCTCCTTGTTGTTTGTTAATTAATCGGCTGGTTCCCCAGAACCACCGTGCTGTGAGCAGACACTATCCCCCCGTTTCCATGCACCACCGCTACCTCAGGATCCTCTACCTGCCTGCTTCCCGCGTCTCCCCTAAGCTGCAATGTGGCCTCAACCACATGATGCATGGCCCCCAGATGGGCCTGTGAGAGAAGTCCCCCGTGCGTGTTAACAGGAAGGTCCTTCCCTATCTCCATCCTTCCCTCAAGCGCAAACGCTCCTCCATCTCCCTTGGGAACAAACCCCAGTCCCTCAAGTTCAAGCAGCACCGTTATGGTGAAGCAGTCATATAGAAACGCTATGTCAACATCCCTTGGTTCTATCCCCGCCGTGCTGAACGCTTTCTCCCCCGATCTTTCAACAGCGTTGTATATCTGGTCAAGGTTCTCAAGTGTGGTGAGGTACTGGTGGGAGTATCCCTGTCCCATTCCCCACAGATACGCAAGATCGTTCTCTATCCCTAGCTCTTTTGCCTTGTCCTCAGTAGTTACTATGAAAGCGGCTCCCCCGTCAGAGATAATCGAGCAGTCATACTTGGTAAGAGGCTCGGCTATAACTCTTGAGGTAAGAACGTCCTCTATTGACAGTGGATCCTTGTTCATCGCGTTCTCTTTATCCGCAGCGTGCTTTCTCATCGTCACTGCCACCGCCGCGAGGTGTTCTCTTCTTGCGCCCCAGTCATGGAGGTATCTCTGCGCCGCCAGTGCGTATCCCCCGGGAGTCGTAAGTCCATATGGGAATTCAAACTCCGCGTGACACATCTCCCTTATAAGCGCGAGCATCCCTGAAGACGATATCCCCGAGAGGGTGTTATCCCCCCTTACGCAGAGCACCACTTCAGACTGCCCAGAGGCTATGGCCATTGCGGCTTCCGCAACCATCCACACCGCTGTGGCTCCCCCCACGGCTACCGAGGAGAAAAACCTCGGGTTCATGCCGAAGTAATCAGCAAAGGTTGTGCAGTGCATGAACGTATGCTCAACGAGGGAGAAGGCCGTTACGAGGCCGTCCACGTCGTCTTTTTTGATCCCCGCGTCCTCAATAGCAAGCTTCGAGGCTTCGCTTAGGAAGTGAAAGGAGCTTTTATCCGGGATCTTGCCCTGTTCGGTTTCGCCCACCCCGGCGATAACAACTTTTTTCTTCTTTAGAAGTTCTCGGGTCTCCTGTATGCCCGGAAGGTTATTAGACATTGTAATGCTTCCTCCTTAGTTAGTGCTCTCTATTGTTCAAAATCCGTATCATATTACTACATACCACTCATAATTGCCAAACTAAATTCCAAGTTCGCGCGAAATAACGATGCGCTGTATCTCCGAGGTCCCTTCGGTTATGGAAGCCAATCTGGCATCGCGGTAGTATCTCTCCGCATTGTACTCGACGCTGTAACCGTAGCCCCCGAGAACCTGCAGGGCCTCTGTGGCCACCCACTGCACTATCTCGGCCGAGTAGAGCTTGGCCATGGAAGCTTCCTTGAGACATCTTTTCCCGTTGCTGTATAGCCAGGCGGCCTTGTAAACCATGAGCCTCGCGGTCTCTATTTTGACCGCCATATCGGCGAGCTTGAAACTTATGGCCTGAAACTTCGATATGGGTCTTCCGAACGCCTCTCTTTCCTTTGAGTACTGAAGTGCGTACTCAAAGGCGGCTTGGGCTATCCCGACGCTTTTCGCGGCGTGGGTTATGCGTGCTCCGAGCAGGGTCTGCATCGCTCCCGCGAATCCTCCTTCTCCCACGAGCAGACTTTCTTCACCGACCTCGCAGCCCTCGAATATAAGTTCCGAGGTGTCCGCGGAGCGGTGCCCGAGCTTGTGCATCTTTCCGCTTACGGAGAATCCCGGTGTGCCCTTGTCAACTATGAATATGCTTATACCGTGACCCTTTTTCGTCTTGTCCGTATAGGCGGCCACCACTGCGTAGTCGCACATGGTGCCGTTTGTTATCCAGGTCTTCGTGCCGTTGAGCACGTAGCGGTCTCCCTTTTTTTCCGCCTGGGTTCTTATGCTCCGTGCGTCGGAACCGGCGTTGGGTTCGGTGATTCCCAAGGAACCTATTAGTTTGCCCTCGATCCCGGGCACGAGGTATTTCTTCTTCTGCTCCTCGGAGCCGAATTTGTATATGGGGAACATAGAAAGGCTTGTGTGGGCATTAATGCACATAGCTATGCCGGCGTTAACCTTTCCCATCTCCTCGGAGAATATGCAGTCCATTATCTTGTCCTGAGCGACCCCTCCGTATTCTTCCGGAAAGGAGATTCCGAGCAGTCCGATTTCCCCGAGCATGGGAAACAGCTGTTTTGGGAAGGTCTGGGTGGCCTCCGCTTCTTCAACCAGCGGCTCTATCTCGTTCTGGGCGAAATCCACTATCATTTCCCGGAACATGCGCTGCTCGTCCGTGAATTCGAAATCAATAGGCAATTTGGCGTCCTCCCTGTGCCAATCCTCACTTAGCGAGAAAGTTTTTCGGGAAGGCAGTATAGCCGTTTTAGCGGGTTCTGGCAAAGGAACTTTGCGATTCCCCTAAAAACTCTATTGACATAACTAGTAAGTAGAGAGTACTATAAGAAATGTTCCACCTTCCGGTTGCCGCCGTGGCTGTTTTTTCCCTAACGGGATTAAGTGGCTTCGGCGGCTTTTTTTTGCCCGATTCAGCACAAGATGTGGTCGCGTTTTGAGTGAAAAATTCCCTGTTCTTTTCACACCCAAACCAGCACTTTTAGGGCGTTAAGCGGGAAGATATTTTTCGGGACCCCGAGACCGGAAAAAAGTTTGGCTAACATCGCAAAAAAGTGCTTGACAAAAGGGTATAAGATTTGATTGAATGTAAAGCGGGTGAGGTTGCGTCTATTCGCATCCAACAGGACTACCAACATTTTATCAACAGGGGAGAGCGGGTGATGGAGAGGTATTGGAATGGGTGGTAAGTTTTGGCCCAAATCTACAGTAAGGAGGCTTAAATATGAGCCATAGTCATTTAAACGTCCCAACGAAGTACTGGGAGTTGACGAAAGAGGTCCCGCCCCCTCCGATAGAGCGGGATATCAAGTCATGGATCATAGCGAATCCATCGGATCCGCTGTGGGACATAGACGTGCTGCCGCTGACATACACGGACAGCAGGTGGTCAGCATTCGTAGTAAGGGTTGACGAGGCAACTCGGAGTCGTCTGTGCCCTAATCCCCCGTTGCAGGTATGGGATGGCGAGAATGCGGACCTGGTAGAGTTTTGGTATGTGGATCACAAGAACACGATGTTAGGTCCATATCTTGAGTTTGGCGTAACGGTATCGGCAACTTACTCGGACCCTGATGGGAACGTGTGGAAAGCAGGATACTATCCGTATATGTATCTAACGGGAGATGCGCCAGTGGACGCTGGTCGTGTGCTTGGATTTCCAAAGAAGATGTCCTACATCAGATGTACGGTACATGGTGGAGAGAAGGGCACTGACTTCTTTGGGTTTGCGATGAGTCGTAACGGTTACCTGATGCACAGCGCGACGGGACAGTTCGACGACAAGCAGGTAACACCTCCGTATTTCTATGGGAAGACGGACTGGGGTAAGTTCAACATGAAGGTCATAACGCGTCCGGACGTATCGAGTTCGGAGTGGCAGCTGACATATCTGCCGTCGGCACTGCCGCCGCCGTTTGACAGCATGATCACGGGACACAGGTTTAAGATAAAGCCGGAGCACACCAGGACAGCTAGCGGAGACGCTATTAACTGGTTCATGCAGGCCACTCCGTTTGACAACATGGGAGCGGAGCTGAAGATTCAGGAAGTAACTGGATTGATCTCGTTTGTGTTCGATCTTGTAATACCGCCAGCGGTAGTACTGTGGACGGAGACATATGAGAGGCCGGCAAGTTATCGTGGATATGCCACGCCATACAAGTATGGATTGAGGCAGCAGTTCCCGATCAGTCAGGGTTCGTAATATAAAAAAAGTTATTAAGGAGGTAAAACCATAATGGGATTACATGCAAATGAGTACAGTTATCCTTGGCTGGATGAGGGAGAAGTTCCACCATTACCATTGGACAGGGACAGGATCCACATAATCAGTCAGGGCGTAGCGGACCCAGTGTTCGACTACGACATCATACCGCTAACGTATACGGAGAGCCGGTGGATGGCCTATGTGATAAGGGCCGACCTGGGCGCGATGAAAGCGGTAGTTCCTGAGCCTATAGAGGTGCAGGATGATGTAATAGAGTTTTGGTACGTAATACACAAGAACACGATGTTAGGTCCATACATGGAGATGGGCGTAACGTTCTCGGCGACGGTGGATGACGGGAGTGGTCATATATACAAGGCGGGATACTATCCGTACATGTATCTGTCGAACGACTCGCCGATCTTTGCCGGTAAGGAGCCATTCGGTTTCCCGAAGAAAGCTGCTTACATAGCCGGGTTCGAGCATGGTACCAACAACAACTATTTCAACCACTTGATGGAGCGCAGAGGCTATATACTGCACACTGCGAACGGACGTTATTCGGATCGTCCTCTTTCGGCGAGGCCAACATTCTATGGCAAGACCGACTGGGGAAGAATGAACTACAGGATAACAACCAGGCCAGATGTATCGAACAGTATCCATGAAGTAACGTATCTGCCGTCGGATCTTCCGCCGGGATTCGGGACGGGACACCGCTTCCAGCTGAATCCTGAGAGCGTGAGGACGGCTGTTACGGAGGATGTACGTTCGTGGTATCTGTCAGGGACGCCGTTTGACTACATGGGTGGTCAGATACCTGCGACGGAGGTAGTAGGGTTGATAAGCTTCACGTTCAACCTGATCATACCGCCGGCGTTGACGATATGGACGAAGACGGTAGAGAGGGGAGCCGATGACATGGGTCATGTGGTATACTCGACTCCGTTTGAGTACACGATGCGTCACAGGTTCCTGCTGCCGCAGTATAGCCAGGGATAATGGCGAAGGACCGGTGTCGGAAGACACTGAGTTCTTGATGAGTGAAGAGAGGAGGGAAGCCGTAATGGTTAATCCCTCCTCTTTTTTTTTGCCTGCTTAACGCCAGAGAGGACTGAATACTAATCCAGAGAGGATTTTGGGATAGAAATAAGTGGTCTTGTGAGGCATCTTGGTTCCGTCGAGAACCACTTTGAATATGTCCTCTGATTTTAGCTTCGGAAGAAGAAATCCGGCCTCGAATTCCCCGTTGTGCACACTCTCGAATACTTCTTCTGCGAACTTTGAGTATCGCACGCCCGCCTTGTCTTCTTCTATTTGCGCTCCGAACACCTGGCTGTGAAGAATTATCACGGCGAGGTTCTCATAGTCTCTTTCACGCGTCGTCTTGGGAGTAAGCCTGAAGGTCCTCTCGGGATCCTTGGTTACAACGGATATCTGGTCCGGGCCGAGATCGAGCGAGCGCTCGAGCGCAATTCTCTCGACTTTGAAATCTTCCCTCAGATGGTCAATCAGCTTATCCCCGACTTTTCTTGCTATCCTGTGAGTGGGGTTAATTATAAGTCCCTGGCCTTCTCCGCGCGAGAGATAAGTCATTACATAATCCCAGGGCATCCGTCCTGAATTTTCCCCCGCTTCTTTTCTCTTTAGGTTCCTGAAGTTTATCGAGGTTTCGTAACGGTGATGACCGTCCGCGATCAGAATGGATTTGTCCGCGAGTTGGCTTTTTACGCGTTCTATAATTTTCGGATCGGATATCTTCCAGAGAGTATTTCTTATTCCTTCTTCGAAGGTGACGTCCACAAGCGGTTCTCCGATATTTTTATCTACATCCTCCTCGATCTCTCCCGAGGCGTCGGGATAGACGCAGAAGATCTGGCTCAGGTTGGAGTTGCATGCGACTGTGAGCGCCAGCCGGTCTTCCTTGTGTTTTCTGAAAGTCTGTTCATGCGGCAGGACAATTTTCCTGTCGAAGTCTTCAACCTTCATGTTCGCTATGAAACCCTTTCTTGTGTAACGCTGTCCTTCGAACTCGAAGTCCTGGTAGTAAGGATAGATTGAAGGCTCATCGTCCCTTATGAGCACCTTGTCGCGGAGCCATTTCGAATAGATTTCCTTCGCGTTTTGATAACGCTGGTCGCCTTCTCCGTCGGGCAGTTCAATTCTAACGGCGTTAAAGGGACTTTTGGCGTAGAGTTCCTCGCGTTGCTGCGGGCTTATTACGTCGTAGGGTGGAGCGATGACTTTCGCGAAGTTCTCGACCGCTTCCTTGCTGTATCTTATACCTCTGAAAGGTTCTACTTCAGCCATGAAGAATCTTCTCTATTTCGGTTACGGAAAGATCGCCCTCTCTGATAATCTCGGGTGACGCGGTCGTCAGGTTCACTATCGCTGAACCCATTGAGGGTGGAAGGTTACCAGAATCAACGATAACATCAATCCCGCTCGGAAAATCCTTGCGGATATCAGCGAACCGGTTTGAGTTGCCCCTGCCGCTTATGTTCGCGCTCGTAGAGGTTATGGGTTCTCCCACGCGGCGAAGGAGCTCTTTTGCGAAAGGGGAAGTGGAAATTCTTGCTGCGACCGAGTCCCTTCCTCCTGACACTTCTTGTGGAAAAACTGATTTCGGATGCAGTATGAGTGTAAGGGGTTTTCGGCTCCGGGAGTATCTTTCGAGGAGGTCGCCGGGAACATGGAAGTGGCGGTCAAGCATCTCCTCATCGCTTACGAGGACTATAAGTCCCCTGCCTCCGGATCTTTGTTTTATCCTTACTATTCTCTGGCAGGCCTCCTGGTCGAACGCGAGACAGCCGATCCCGTAGAGAGTTTCGGTCGGGTATACGATCACTCCTCCGCCCGTAAGGCATTCGGATAGCTTATCAAACACGAGCGGGTCGGTTTCTTTGATAGTCTCAGTCAATTTTTCGCGTTCCCCGGGTTCCGATATACTATAAGTTTAACGATGGACTCGCAAGCTGTAAAAAGAACCGGCAGATGGAAATCCCGTATCGCCTCGGAGCTTGTGGGAATCCTGGGTGCCGAGGCGGTTATATCAGCCGAGGATGAGCTGATCGCCTATGAAAGCGACGGGCTTACGGGATACAGAGTAAAGCCTCTTTTCGTTGTTCTGCCTTCAAGTGCGGAGGAGGTCTCCCGAGTCGTAGGGCTTTGTAATCGAGAGAAAATTCCTTTTGTTCCGAGAGGGGCGGGAACCGGACTCTCCGGTGGCGCTCTTCCTAGCCGCGAGGGAATAGTGATATCGCTTTCAAGGATGAACAGGATTCTTGACGTGGATATCCCGAACCGGGTCGTCGTGGTCGAGCCCGGAGTGGTCAATATTTCCGTAACTGATGCCGTGAGCGCCGAGGGATTTTACTACGCTCCCGATCCTTCAAGCCAGATCGTGTGCACGATAGGAGGCAATGTCGCGGAGAATTCTGGAGGAGTCCATTGTCTTAAGTATGGAGTCACGACCAACCATGTGCTCGGAGTGGAAATGGTTCTGCCCGACGGAGAGGTGGTTACGCTCGGGGGCCCCGCCCCGGAGAGTTTCGGATATGATCTTCTTTCACTTGTGGTCGGAAGCGAGGGGCTTTTGGGCATAGTGACCAAGGTCTTTTTGAGAATAATAAAAAAACCTCAGATGGTTAAGACTCTTTTCGCTTCGTTTGAGAGGATCGAGGACGCCGGGGCGTCGGTCTCAGCGATCATTTCTTCCGGGGTTATTCCCGCTGGGATGGAAATCATGGACAATCTCAGCATAAACGCTGTGGAAACCACGGTGGGTGCCGGATACCCTAGGGACGCCGGGGCTATTCTTCTTGTGGAGCTTGACGGACCCGGGGCGGAGGTTAGCGCGCAGGTCCCTGCCGTAAGCGGGATACTTAGGGAAAACGGCGCAATTCAAATAAAGCTGGCAGCGGATGAAAGCGAGAGACAGCTTTTCTGGAAGGGGCGTAAAAGTGCGTTTGCCGCCATGGGGAAAATAAGTCCCGGATACTATGTCCAGGACGGCGTGATTCCCAGGAGCAGCTTGGCCAGAGTGCTTGGAGAGATAGGGGAGCTCGGCAAACGGTATGGTCTTCGGGTTGCGAACGTCTTTCATGCGGGAGACGGAAATCTTCATCCGCTGGTGCTCTATGATCCCGAAGTTGAGGGAGAATCCGAGAAAGCCGAGGAACTTTCCGGGGAAATTCTCAGAGTATGCGTTGACGTCGGCGGTAGCATTACTGGAGAGCACGGAGTTGGCTTTGACAAGAAAAGGTTTCTTCCGCTTATGTTCAGTGAACAGGAAATAGACACGATGAATCTGGTGCGGTGCGCTTTCGACGAAGAGGGGCTGTGCAATCCCGGCAAGGTATTCCCGACTCCTAGAACGTGCGTTGAGCCCGGGATGCGAAAACCAGCTCCCGAGGCTGCTCCCGCAAAGGAAATGGGCGAGCTTTTCTAGCAGAGCGGGGGCCAGGTTCAAGGCTTAATGGCCCGTTCGTTTGAAAAAAGATGTCTCACGTAACAGAACTCTCCAAGATAGTTTCAAGTTTCCATGTTCCCGGTTCCGGGGGTACGGATCTGGACGTTCCCGAATTTGGCTTCTCTCCCGAAGTAGTTCTCTACCCCGAAACCGTCGAGGAGATATCCCGGGTCCTCGGGTTTGCTTCCCGGAAAGGCATCCGTGTTTTTCCTTTCGCTGGGGGTACCAAGCTTTTTCTCGGTAACCCGGTCGGTGCGGTCGGCGCGGCTCTTTCTCTCAAGCGTCTTGACAGCGTTCTGTTTCACGAGCCTTCTGACATGGTTTCCACGGTCGAATGCGGGATGGAAGTGAGGGAGTTTCAGAATGCCGTCGGATGCGAAAACCAGCTTTTTCCCGTGGACCCGCCCGGTCTTAACTCCGGGGCCACTGTGGGAGGCCTCGTGTCGACAAATCTTTGCGGTCCCATGAGCACCAGATACGGTACGTGCAGGGAACTTATTCTGGGAATCAGGGCCGTTAGGGCCGACGGTGAGATCATAAACCTGGGGGGAAAAGTAGTTAAAAACGTAGCGGGCTATGATATCCCGAAGCTTATGGTGGGTTCGCTCGGAACCCTGTGTGTCTTGGCAGAGGCGACTTTCAGATTATATCCCCGCCAACCTTTCTCAAGAACCATTGTTCTGGGTTTTGACGACCATATCTCCTGTTCCCGGGCGGCCAGAGCGATACTTGCCGCCGATGTCGTTCCCACATGTTTTGAAATACTTGACGAGAGACTCTCTTCGGAATTTGCGGCGGCACCGGGGGCTAAGAGAAGCGCCCTGCTCAGGTTCGACAGTTTTGAAGAGGCAGTGGTCGAGCAGGTAAAGCAGGTGAGGGAGGCATCCTCTGGCGACTCTGCCTCTTTCATCGAGATGGGCGATGAGGATTCACAGCAGTTATGGGATGCGGCAAGGGAATTCCCGTTTTCGTCCGGGGCAAGCTTTTCCTCGAAGCTTGCTCTTCCCGTAACGGCTTCAATCGAGGTTCTCTCCGATATTGAGAGCAACCCGGCACCCTCGGGGGTCACGGTGCGCTGCCTTTCGAGGCCCGCCAGGGGGGCTGCACTTGTTTCGGTAAGCGGCGAGGGTGAAGAGGTAGTCGGTGCGGCCCGCTTTCTTGAGAATCTTGCCGATTCGCTCGGGGGGCGTATCATGTTCTCGGGGGTACGTAGCGAGCTCAGGGAGAGGGTAAAATCGTGGGGAGATTTCGGAGAGGCGGTTTTTCTTATGAAGAACATCAAACGACGTTTTGATCCGGGAAACATACTGCCCGGCGAGAAAATATTCGGTGCAGACTGAGGATACGGATTATGATAAGAAGGGAATCCGGTGAGGGATGGACGCTCATAACGCAGCCACGCCACGCTTTTCTTTCTTCAAGAATAATGGATTTCTGGGGCAATGAGAATTTCGAGGCAATCACCCCAAGGGATGAGGTAATGTTTGCGATAAGGGAACATGACTGCGGATGGGAGAAAACGGACTCCATGGCTGATCTTAACCCGAAAAACGGCTACCCAAGAAGTTTCATGGAAATGCGGGCCGAGAGCCAGTTTGAGATCTGGTCTGAGTGTTTCGAAACACATCTCGGCGAGCATCCGTACGCCTGCGCGCTCATAGCGCTTCACTTTTCCGAACTTAACGAAAGAACCATATCCAGAAACCCGAGTAACAAGGCGGCCGTTTCGCTTAGAGGGAAAATCAGGGAGTTTCTGCGGCGAAGCCTCGGGATCAGTGTCGGGGAGGGGAATCTCAACGGATACCTGCCTGCCGATGTCCGGACCAATCTCAGGTTTCTTCAGGTGGGCGACATAATATCGCTCGCCCTCTGCCACGGATCAAGATCAGTCACTATTCCGGGCGTTCCGATTAATTACCTAGGAGACACGGTGGAGATAGCCATGTCATCGCAAGACGGGCTTAACTATACTATCCGCCCCAATCCTTTTTCACGGGAATTTCTTCGTTTTGACATATCGGGCAGTAAACTTGAGGAAAAATCGTTTGCCGCGGCCACGGAACTGGAGAATGCGTTTCGCTTGGCGTGCGGCGAAACTTTTGATTTTTCGATTTCTTCGGGAGTGGAGGGACGCAATGTCGCTTGAGACCGCTTTTGACCATACGGATCGCCCGAGCAGGAAGATAATACAGGATTGTGTTCACTGCGGGTTCTGTCTCTCATCTTGTCCCACCTATCTTGAGACCGGAAACGAACTCGATTCTCCCAGGGGAAGAATACATCTGATAAAGGCCGCGGAGGAGGGAAGGATCCCGATGGGCGAGTCGCTTGTAAAGCATCTTGACCTGTGTCTCGGGTGTCTTGCCTGTGAGACTGCGTGTCCCTCGGGGGTCAAGTATGGAAGCCTGATAGAGATGTCGAGGGGACAGATTGAAAGGAGGTTCGAGAGGGGACTGGGGGAGAAAATTCTCAAGGCTTTTATCTTTAAAATCTTTCCCTATCCGCGAAGGTTGAAGCTTCTTCTGCCGTTTGTCTACCTGGTAAGAGCACTTGGCCTGAAGAGGGTTTTCCCGCCGTGGCTTCTTAACAGAATAAGCCTCTCGGCTTCTTCCATGTTCCATATGCTGCCCGAGGTCAGCTCCGCTTTCGGGGAGACTCTTTCGGCTTTCTATCCGGCAATTGGAGAGAGAAAAAAGAAAGTCGCCCTTCTGAACGGGTGTGTTCAGGGGGTCTTCTTTCCGGAAATAAACAGGGCCACAGTCGAAGTGCTTCGCGCAAGTGGTTGTGATGTTTTTGTCCCCAAGAATCAGGGATGCTGCGGTGCCCTTTCCGTTCACTCGGGAAGGCTTGAGGAGGGAAGGGAGTTCGCGAGGAAACTCGTTGATCTTTTCGCCACCTTAAACGTAGATGCCGTAGTCGTTAACTCTGCGGGATGCGGTTCCACTATGAAGGAATACGCCGAGATCCTGCATGGGGATCCCGTTTACTCCGAGGCCGCAGCGCAGCTCTCAGCGAAAACCGTGGATGTCATGGAATTTCTTTCGGATGGGGAAATAGGGGCGTTGTTGCACCCTCTTGATATAAAGATTACTTATCAGGACGCGTGCCATATTGTTCACGGACAGGGGATACGGTCTGCTCCAAGAGAACTTCTGAGGAGCATTCCGGGAGTGGAACTCGTCGAAATGCAGCGGTCGGATCACTGCTGCGGAAGTGCCGGCATATACAATATCGTGCAGCCAGAGATGTCCGCCAAGCTTCTCTTGGGCAAGGTACGCGAAATAGAAAAAACCGGCGCCGATTATCTGGCCGTCGGGAATCCCGGGTGCATGATACAGATCCGCAAGGGACTGCTCGGTTCAGATTCCAAGACCAAGATTGTGCATCCAGTAGAGATTCTCAACTGGTCGCTGAGAAACAGCATCAACTAGGTAGAGTGTGGAGACAGTTTTAGCCTAGCACAGAATCTTTGCAGGCTTTAGCCACGCGGAACTTCAGAACCTTTCTTGCAGGTATGCTGATTACTTCACCGGTGGCGGGATTTCTTCCCATTCTGGCACTGCGATTGCTGATAACCAGTTTGCCGATTCCAGGAATCGTGAATTCTCCTTTTTCCTTTACCTCTTCACATGCGATTGACGCTATAGCATCAATAACGGTTCTGGCTGTTGCCTTGGTTATTCCCGCCTTCTCTGCTAGGCTGTTCGAAAGCTGGGATTTTGTTAAAGGTTTTCCGTTCACTGACATCCTCCTTAAAATCTCTTAGTAATTATCGGGGTATTCTGGCCAAAAGTCAATCTGTTTTAGCGGTTGTTGCTAAATCGCCGGATTCTCAATATTGTTATGAATGTCTTTTTTATTGAAGCTTTTGTGGGTGGAAAAATAGATGAGATCTTGGTTCAGGGAAAGAAAAACGAAGAACTGGTTGACCCTGCTTTTAATATCCCTTGGTTTCCTCTTGCTTCTTTTCTTGCTGTACGCGAGGTTTCTTCAAGAAAGGGAATCGAGCGCGCAGCAGCACTCTGGGGATAACGCCAGGCCCATAAAGGTGATGACGCCTGTTGCGTCCTCAGGTTCGGTTTACACCGAAGTTCTCGGGAGAGTCCGTGGCAAGCAGACCGTCTTGGTCAGAACGACCGTTTCAGGATGGGTGAAGCGTATAGATTCCGGCCGGGGTCAGGAGATCGAAAAGGACGGGATTATCCTTGAGCTCTACGATTACCGCGTGGAAACGCGTCTTGACGAGGCGAAGTACAATCTTGAGTCCGCCAAGGGAAAGCTTGCCGAGGCTGAAAGGGTATACCGCAGGAACGCGGCTCTTTTTGAGAAGGGAATAGTTTCTGAGGATGAGACCGAGGCGTCGCGAAACCTGCTTGAAACCGCCTCGGCCGGCGTAAAGGCACTTGAAGCCTCTTACAAAAGGGCCAAGTGGAATTACGAAAACCTAAAGATCCGTTCCCCTATCCAGGGCCAGATTGTTGAAATCGTTCCCGATATCGGACAGGAGACAAGAAACGGAGATGTGGTAGCCAAAGTCGTTAATCTAAGCGGCAGGAAAGTCATAGCCGGTGTGGACGTCTCTGTTGCTAGAGGTGTCAAGAGGGGAGATGCTCTTGAGGTATCACTCACAAGAGACGGCACGGTGGAAACCGTCGCGGGCGAGGTTGATGGAGTGAGTCCGGGTTCCGATGATTTTTCGGGTACCTACGACATCGAGATCGCCATATCCGATCCCTCGGTAAAATGGTGGCCCGGGGAAATGGTTTCCGTAAGAATACCGGTACAGACGCTTGATAATGTCGTCAGAATTCCCAAGACGGCTGTCTTGTCCGAGAACGGGGGAAATTCCTCTTTCGTGCTGGTTGAAAAAAACGGAGAAGTTCTCAAGGCTAAAGTGGTGCCCACGTGGATAGACGATAATTCGGCCTACATATCCTTTGACTCGCTTCCCCCGGCTTCAAGAATCATAACCGAGGGGAACTTCGGCCTCCTTCCCGGTCAGCCGGTGAGGGTTGTCGACTGATTTTCCACCTCCCCGGGGTGCCCGGGTTCAGCAGGGCTGGCTCCTGAGAAATTCGCATTTCTCCCGGATAGTCTCTGCCGCTCTTTGTACCTCCTCAAAGGTGTTCTCGGGGCAGAAGCTGAATCTTATGCTTGAATACGCATGCTGTTCATCCAGCCCCATGGCGGTCAGAACGTAAGATGGAGTAACGTCGAAATTCGTGCACGCAGAACTCTGCGAACACCTTATTCCCGCCTCGTCAAGAAGGGAGACCAGTTTTCTTCCGTCAGTTCCGCCGAAATGGATATTGGTGGTGTTGCATACTCTTTCTGCGCCGCCACCGTTAATCGAAGTGTCCGGGATGGATTCTGTTATCGTTTTCTCGAACCAGTCGCGAAGGTCCTTCATCTTTCCTACGGCCTGCTCAAACCTTGTGTGCCTTATCTCGCAGGCGGTCCCAAAGCCTGCTATGCCCGGAAGGTTCTCAGTCCCGGGACGGAACCCTTCCTCCTGGAATCCTCCGAAAAGGAAAGGATTCACAAGCAGCCTGTCTTTCGCGTAGAGAACCGCGGCACCCTGAGGTCCGCTGATTTTATGAGCCGTGAAAGAGAGAAAATCCACGTGAAGCTTAGCAAGGTCAACCTCGAGCTTTCCTACGGCCTGGGCAGCGTCGGTGTGGAGAAGCACTCCGTTTTTCCTGCAGACCTCGGAAATGCTCGCCATGTCCTGTATAACTCCGGTCTCGTTGTTAACCCACTGCACGGAAACTAGATCGGGTTTCTCGGAAATCGCGTTTTCGAGTCTCCGGATGTCAAGAACCCCCTGGCTGTCCACCTCGAGCATTTCGATGTGCACGTCGTTTAGTTCGAGGAAACTGCACATCTTCATTATCGAGGAATGCTCTACTTGGGTTGTGACGATGCGTGGCTTCTCTTTTTTCCTCGTGCAGGAATAAAAAACCATGTTGTTTGATTCCGTGCCGGAACTTGTGAATATGAGGTCTTCGGGGGAGCATCCCACAAGATCGGAGGTCCGTTCGCGGGCAAGGTCCATGCGGTGCCTAGCCCTTTCTCCAGCGGAATGGGCGCTTGAGGGATTGCCGAATCCCTCACCCATGGCTTCGTGCACGGCCTCCGTTACTTCGGGAAGTGGTCTTGTAGTTGCGTTGTTGTCAAGGTAGATTTCGCCGGAAATTTCCTCTGTACACCCCATTGTAAAGCTAATAATACACGATTTTATAGCTAAGGTGTTTCTTCCGGCAGGTCTTCGGGCAGGAGAAGGGTTATGCAGGGTTCCTCTGAGTCTTTCGTTATCGGTCCCAGGTAGGAAATAACCTGAAATTCCTGACCTTTTCCGTCTTTGGTAACCGAAGCGGTGAAATTGATCACGTTGGTTCTCTTCGTTTTCCTGGTCGCCCTTATGGACGACACGAGAGGGGAAAGTATTTCTTTTAGCCTCGTGTTCTCATCCTCGCCGTGGGCCGAGGCCTCGGAATCAGGTTCCATCATTTCCTTTTTAAGCGAGGAGGTTACAAATATGCGGATCATGAGGCCTGATTCCCTCGCCACGTTGGATACCTCGAACTGCTTTTCAAGCTCGAGATCAGCTTCTCTTTCCAAATAGAACCTTTCCATTTCTCTCCCCCGTAATATCGGTAGTATATACTAGATGGTTTAGCCGATATATACAAAACGCCGCCGCGGCATTGGGAGAGTTTCCGCATGGACAAGACTGGAGAAATAAAATTTGTTCCCCTGAAGGGAATTCCGGAAGTGAAAGAGGGAGACAGCATAGGGGAGATGATTCTACGTGCCGCTGCCCGTGAAGGATTTTCGTTTCTCGACGGAGATATGGTTGTAATTGCGCAGAAGGTGGTTTCAAAGGCCGAAGGCAGGGTCGTTAATCTCTCCCAGGTGGAACCCTCGGGTTTCGCGGTTACGGTCTCCGAGGAGGTTTCAAAGGATCCGAGGTTGGTGGAGGTGATTCTCGGGGAGACCAGGCGAATCGTAAAAATGGACGAGAGAGAAAGCGGCAAGGGAAGGCTTATAGTTGAGACGACCGGAGGACTTGTGCTGGCAAACGCCGGCGTTGATGCTTCAAACGTTTCCGGGGGCGAGGATGTCACGCTTCTTCCGCTTGATTCCGATCGCTCCGCCGGTGCTATAAGAAAACATATAGAACAGGAAACCGGAAAGTGCGTAGCCGTCATAATAAGCGATACCGTGGGGCGTCCCTGGCGGGAAGGACTTACCGATATCGCCATTGGCTGTAGCGGTATGAGGCCACTTTCCGACCGCAGGGGAGAGACCGATAGCAAGGGTTTTTTGCTTACGGCAACCGAGATGGCAACTGCGGACCAGGTGGCGTGTGCCGCGGGTTTACTGATGGAGAAAACCGCAGCGCTGCCCGTTGTGGTAGTGCGTGGGATTGAGTACATCCGAGGGGAAGGAAGTTCGGATGAACTGATCAGAGATCCGGCCCATGACCTGTTCAGGTAATTTCCCCAAATTCCATGAAAGGTTTTTTCGAAAAAGATTTCCTGCTTATCTCTCACCGCGGCGCGAGTCATTACGAACCGGAAAACACTCTTCGCTCCTTCCGCAGGGCTCTGGATATGGGCTCGAGCGCGATAGAATTCGACGTGAGAAAAAGTCGTGACGGCCAGCTGGTCGTTATTCACGACAGTAAAGTTGACAGGACCACGAATGGTAAGGGGGCCGTTTCGGGAAAGACGCTTTCCGAGCTTCGATCTCTTGACGCCGGTTTCGGGGAGCGGATACCGACTCTTGGAGAGATCTTTGAGAATTTCGCGGGGCGCTGCGGACTGGTGGTCGAACTTAAGGAAAAAGGCACGGAAGAAGAAACGGTCTCGCTTATAAAAGCTCATGGTCTTATAAAAGATGTAGCGGTGGTTTCTTTCCGCGAGGACTGTCTTCGTGCGGTAAGGGAGCTTGATTCCGCCATCCCAACGGGACTTATTACGGTTTTCGGCTTTGGGTGCGTGAAGAGGGCCCTTTCCTGGGCTGCCGGGTAGTTGCTACAAATCACCGTTTCATGACGCGCCGCCTTGCCTCTGAAGCACGGGAAAACGGTCTTTTTGTGTGTTGCTGGACAGTTAATGACCCGAAGCGGGGCGAAAAGCTGGCCGGGGAGGGGATTAACGGGATTATCACCGACAAGCCTGACCTGCTCTAAAGCTTGCTTGCGGCTGTGTGTCGCCGTGATTTACGTGGTCTATCGGTTATTATCCGGTATCAGATATGCTGTTTGACTGACGGTGAGAAGATGCCGCCTAATTCCATAAGTTCCATATATCTTGACTATAACGCGACCACGCCCCTTGACCCGCGCGTTCTGGAAGAGATGACTCCATATCTTGCCGGAGATTATGGAAATCCTTCCAGCATTCATTCTCCCGGAAGCGTCGCGCGCGCGGCGGTTGATTGCGCCCGCGAGAGAGTATCGGGTTATCTCGGGGCAAGGCCGGGAGAAATAGTTTTTACTTCCGGGGGCAGTGAAAGCAACAATTTCGCCATAAAAGGCTTGGCCTACGCTCTTTCTGACGGGGGAAACCACCTGGTTACGACAGCCGTCGAGCACGCCTCGTGTCTTGAGACGTTCAGGTTTCTTGAACGCAGGGGTTTCGAGGTCACTTACCTTCCAGTGGATTCCTTCGGACGGGTCTTCCCCGAACAGTTCCGGGAAGCGATTACCGAGCGCACGATTCTTGCTTCCTGCATGTATGTGAATAACGAGACCGGAGTTATAAATCCGATTCGCGATATAGGAGAAATTGCCCGAGAGAGGGGGGTGGTTTTCCATACAGATGCCGTTCAGGCTCTTGGAAAGATGGAAATCGATCTTGGGGGTCTGCCGGTGGACGTGGCGTCTTTTTCCGCCCATAAGATATGCGGTCCCAAGGGAGCGGGAGCCCTTTACTTGAGAAAAGGGGTCGGCCTTGAGCCTTTCGTGCACGGCGGGGGGCAGGAGAGGGGAAAGAGGTCGGGAACGGAGAACGTGGCGGCCGTCTGCGGATTCGGTTATGCGTGCGAGCTTCTGTGCGGAGAGCTTGAGACGGAAAACGAAAGGCTGGGGAGGCTGCGCGACCGTCTTTTTGAAGAGCTTTCCCGGGAAATAGAGGATGTTTACCTGAACGGACATCCCGACGCGAGAGTATCCAATACCCTTAACGTCGGTTTTCCGGGCACTCCGGGTGATTCGGTGGTGATGAATCTCGATACCGCCGGAGTGGCGGTTTCAACTGGTTCGGCCTGCTCTGAGGGAAACGTTGACCCTTCCCACGTATTGATCGCCATGGGGCTCGAAGAACAGGAAGCGCTCTGCTCGGTCAGGTTCAGCTTCGGCCGTTTTACCCGTTCGGAGGAAATCGATAGGGTGATTGAGCTTCTCCCCTCGATAGTGGAGAGGATAAGGATGCTTCAGGATTTCTGACGGGGTGTCCGGGAACCGCCTGCCGAGTTGTGTATGTCGGCGGGCAGCATGTATTTACCGCCCAAATTAGGGGTAAAGCGGGACGGAGTCAAGCCCCAGGCTCTCGGGAAGGTCAAGCATGATGTTCATGCTCTGTATCGCCTGGCCGGAGGCTCCCTTCACCAGGTTATCTATGGCGCAGACAATTATCGCGGTTTTTTTCCCCGGGTTTGTCCTTACGCCTATGTCGCAGAAGTTTGAACCCCTGACGCAGGAGGTGTTCGGAAAAGTCCCCTCGGGGAGAATCCTCACGAAGGGCGAGTTCTCGTAGAATTGCCCCAGGGCGTCCAGCAGTTCCTGGGTCTTATGGCTTCCCGAGAGGCTTACGTATATTGTCGAGAGTATCCCCCTGTTTATCGGTACAAGGTGCGGGGTGAAAGCGACTTCCACCTTGCTTCCGAGGAAATCGGAGAGTCCCTGCTCTATTTCAGGGGTATGACGGTGCTCGCCTACTTTGTAGGCTTTCATTCCTTCGGAGACCTCGCAGAAATGAAGATCAAGCGAAGGGTTCCTCCCTGCTCCCGAAGCTCCGGATTTGGAGTCAATTATAATCCCCTCAGTTTCCACCATGCCGTTTTCAAGAAGCGGCGCGAGTGGCAGGATCGAAGAGGTGGGATAGCATCCGGGGTTCGCCACCAGTTTTGTCTCCGATATCCGTTCCGCATGCAGTTCAGGGATTCCGTAGATGGCGTTTTCAAGAAGATGGGCGCACGGATGATCCCCGTACCAGTCCCTGTAGGTGCCTTCCCTGAGACGGAAATCCGCCCCGAGATCAATTATCCTTACGTCCCTTTCGTAGATTTCTTCTATAAGCTCGGCCGATGCTCCGTGAGGAAGCGCCGCGAATACCACGTCGGTATCGTCCGGGATGAGCGAGGGGTCCGAGCTGCTGAGTTCGAGATCGGCTATTTCCCCAAGGTGCGGAAAGACCTCGGCCAGAGCACGACCTGCGTGCCTTGCCGCTGTTAGATGCGAAATGCTGGCCCGGGGATGTCCCCCAAGGAGCCTTATGAGTTCCGCTCCCGTATAGCCGCTTGCTCCCAGAATGCATACGTTAAGATTTTTCATCACCGTGAAACGATACTACGGGAATCAGAAAAACTCAATCCGCACCCGGCAATTCAGATATTTGTCCCGGGGATGACACGAGCAACCGTAGATTCCCGCTATCCGTTCCGGAATTTCCGGGGGTTTTCGGGGAATTAGTCGGCGTTTTATTATCCGGTAAAATTACAAAAGGCTTTTTGATGCTGTGGTTTACCGCAGACCGGGTGGAAGTTCTGTTTAACAAGGCAAAACAAGGTTTCAAATCCGCATCGGGCGCACACTAGGCATTATTGACTGATTCTCTATGCACGTCGCCGATTTTTCAGTAAGAAATTCCTTTTTCGTGAACCTGCTGATGGGAGCCATAATACTTATAGGGCTTCTGTTTTCATTTTCTCTTCCCCTTGAACTGTTTCCTTCCGTAAAACTCGAAATGGTGACGGTAACCACGTCTTTTCCGGGTTCCTCCGCCGAAGACGTGGAGAATCTTGTAAGCGTTCCAATTGAGCAGCAGATAAAGAACGTCTCCGGTGTCAAGATCGTAAAATCCGTTTCTTCCGAAGGGTTCTCGCGGGTTACGGCTGAGGTTTATCCAGGTGAAGACACCAGAAGGATTGCCTGGGAGATTGATTCCAAGATCAACCTGATAGCGGACGATCTTCCCGAGGATGCCGAAGAACCCGTAACAGAAGAGCAAAAGGCGAGTTTTCCGCTGGTGAGCGTTTCAATCTCAGGGGACATACCGAGAGATATTCTCTATAGCAGCGCCAGGAGACTGCGGGATGAGCTTGGGCTTTTAGACGGTGTTGAAAACGTAACTTCCGTCGGACTTCCTGACCCGGCAATATGGGTGTATCTGGATTACCCGAAGATGGTGCAGTTCGGACTGGGGATTAAGGAGGTTTCAGATGCCATCAACGCGAGAAATCTGGATATTCCCGGGGCGAATTTTACTCGGAACAGCGCTGATTTTCTGCTTAGAACCGAGGGAAAGATAAGATCTGTGGAAGATCTTCTCGATATTCCGGTTGCCAGGAGCATTGAGGGTAAACATGTCCTGCTCCGCGACGTGGCGACGGTCACTCTCGGGGAACAGCGAGAGGACCTGAGATCGAGGATAAACGGTCGTCCTGCGATTACTTTCTGGGTGGAGAAGCAGAAAAACGTTGATATCCTCGATACCGTCGACCGCATAAAGCAGCTTACCGAAAAGTACGAAACCGAGCTTCCCGAAGATGTGGAGATAACCCTGGCGTTTGACAGGTCACACTGGGTGAAAAGCCGCCTTCAGACCATGCTTAAAAGCGGGAGTCTTGGGTTTGTTCTGGTAGTAATCCTTCTCACTCTTTTTCTTGATCGTAGGGCGGCCTTCATAGCAGCTTTGGGAATTCCTGTTTCCTTTCTGGGCGCCGCGATATTAATGAAGATGACCGGCACAACGCTGAATGTCCTTTCCATGTTCGGTCTTATAATGATGCTGGGAATGGTAGTGGATGACGCCATAATCGTTGTTGAGAACGTCCAGAGATATATATCAAGGGGAATGGAACCGCTGCGGGCGGCGGTAGTAGGCACAAGAGAGGTTGCCTGGCCCGTGGTCGCTACGGTGCTGACCAATATCGCCGCGTTTACTCCCCTTCTTCTTGCCACGGGACTCATCGGACAGTTCCTTTCCGTAATCCCCAAGGTTGCGATTTTCGCTCTTTGCTTCTCCCTTTTCGAAGCCCTGCTGATCATGCCGTCTCACTGCGCTGAGTGGCTTCCGGCAAACCGCACAACGAGATCTCCTCGCGGAAATGCGGCGCTTCTGCGCGTAAGAGGCCTGTATCTGCGGGGACTTCTGTTTGCCCTTAGAAACCGCTATGCGGTAATAGGATGTTTCACGGTTATTTTTGCCGTTTCGGTCTTTATCTTTGTCCGGATTCCCAACGTGATGTTCTACCTTCATGATATCGAGGAGATAATGATAAGGGTTGAGAACCCTCCCTCATCCAGTCTGGAGCATACAACCGCTTCGGTAGCCCAGGTTGAGGAAGCCGTGCGTCACAGCATCCCTGCTCATGTTCTTAAGAACACGTTGTCCATGGTTGGACTCGATATGTCGGACCCTGACAATATGTTTTCCAAGGGAGACCACGTAGCCTCGGTTCTGGTTGAATACGAGGATTACTCCGCCAGGAAAGAAAACGCGGTCGAACTCTCTGAGATTGCGGAAAACAGAGTGAGGGAAACGGTTACGGGAGCCAAACAGGTTGATTTTCTCAAGACAACGGGTCCTCCTACCGGGAAACCGGTGGATGTCAAAATAATCGGGGATGACATACCGGTGCTGATGGAAATAGCTTCCCGGGTCCAGAAGTTTTTGAGTAGTCAGCCGGGGGTAAGTGCCGCGACTAGCAATCTTGTTTACGGAAAGCCCGAGGCGAGAGTTGAGATAGACGAGAGAAAAGCCGGGGTGTTCGGTATTGACAAGTGGAGTGTGTCGCGGGAAATCAAGGCCCTTGGAGACGGTCTCACAGTTGCGAGGACCAGAGTGGGTGAGGAAGAGGCCGAGATAAATCTGCGATACGGAAGGGGAGAGTCCAGTGTTTTCTCGGTGAAATCGCACCAGATTCCGACTCCTCTCGGGAGGCGGGTTCCTATCGGTACCGTGGCGGAGATAGCGGAGTCCAAGACGCCGCTTGAGATAAGAAGGGAGAAACTTCGAAGAACAGTCACTGTAACAGCTGAAGTCGATGCCCACATGACCACTTCGAGAGAGGTAAACGCAAATCTTTCGCACTACCTCGACAGTCTTCTGGAGAACTATCCCGGCTACTCGTTCCGGTTCGCAGGGGAGGAGGAGCAGTATACTCAGGCTATAAGCGACATAAAAAAAGCGTCGTTTTTGGCTTTAATTCTCATTTATCTTATTCTTGCAAGCATACTGCGCTCCGCTTTTCAGCCTCTTATAATAATGAGTGTGCTGCCTTTTTGCGTTACGGGAGTGATCGTAGCGATCCTGCTGCGCGGCGAACCCATGACCCTTCCCGCCATAATAGGAATGGTCGCGCTTCTGGGAATAGTGGTGAACGACAGTCTGCTGCTGCTGAATTTTATCAACCGAAGGGCGAAGAAGATGCCGAGCAAGGTAGTAGCGGTAGTGTTCTCCGCCAGGTATCGTTTCCGCCCGATTGTTCTCACCACGCTTACGACTTTCTCGGGGCTTTTCTCACTGATGTTCGCCTTTAAGGGTCAGGCGGGCATTCTCGCTCCGATGGCGGCTTCCTTGGGATTCGGACTTGTTTTTTCGACCTTTGTCATACTTTACCTCGTGCCCTGTCTTTATCTGGTTCTTGACGATATTGGCGAGCGGTTCCGGTATTTTACCCGTCTGAGAATATTGGGGTGGGGTGGAAGAAATTCCCCGCAAATCAGTTAATGACTAAGTACCCGGTACAATTACAGAAATTGCTTCCGGGGGTTTGGCGACTTTAGATCGGGTGGAAAAAGTCAACTGAGAACTTTTATGCCTGGAATTTATCCGCTAGGGTAGTTCACTCACGCAATGAATACGGTATTTCTTCTCAAATTGATTTCTCTATTTGACTAACAGCAGGCAAGTGTATAGTTTTTGCGAGGTTCAAAGTCAAGTTTCGGAGGTTTTGAGATGTCTATCAGGGTTGGAATAAACGGTTTCGGAAGAATAGGGAGGCACGTGCTCAGAATCGGTCTCGGAAGAGAAGACCTCGAGTTCGTGGGAATAAACGATATTACAGACACCGAAACCCTGGCCCATCTTTTCAAGTACGATTCGGTGTTCGGCCGCTACCCGGGAGAGGTGAAGTGTGACGGTGAGGGAATAACAGTCGATGGAAAGTTCATAAGGGTGTTCTCGGAGAGAGACCCTGCGAATATTCCCTGGGCCAATACGGGAGCGCAGATAGTGGCGGAGGCAAGCGGCATTTTCAGAACCCGCGAGGCCGCCGCGGCGCACATGGGCGAGACCGTGAAAAAGGTAATAATTACCGCGCCGGCAAGCGGCAAGGTGGATTTCACCACGGTAGTGGGCATAAACGATGATGATTACGAGCCCGAAAGTCACGACGTGATTTCGAACGCGTCTTGTACCACCAACTGCTTCGGGCTGCTGGTCAAGGTTCTCCACGAAAATTTCTCGATCAGGCGTGGAGAGATGACCACGATACACTCCTATACTAACGATCAGAGGATACTTGACACTCCGCATAAGGATAAAAGAAGGGCGAGAGCGGCAGCCCTCTCCATTATCCCCACCAGCACGGGTGCCGCAAACGCCATACAGATCGTTTTTCCCGAACTTAAAGGGAAACTCTCCGCGGTCGCCGTACGGGTACCCACTCCCAACGTGTCGCTTGTGGATTTTACCTGCGAGGTGGAAAACGGAACTTCCGTGGATGAGGTGAACGCCAAGTTCAAGGAGGCGGCTGAAGGAACGCTTAGCGGTTACCTCGCTTACGTCGAGGACGAAATCGTCTCTTCCGATCTTGTGGGCGACACTCATTCCTGTTCCTTCGATTCCATGCTGACTTCCGTGGTGGAGGATAATCTGGTCAAGGTTGTCGCCTGGTACGACAACGAGTACGGATACACTTCCAGGGTGGTTGATCTTATAGAACTTATCGGGAGAGCGCTTTGAAGAAAAAGCTCCTTGTAACCGACCTTCCCTGCTCAGAATACGAGGGGAAAAGAGTTTTCGTAAGGGTTGATTTCAACGTTCCCGTAAAGGGCGGGAAGATAACAGAAGACTACAGGATAAGACGCACTATCCCCACGATCGATTACCTTACCAGATGCGGTGCCAGGGTAATACTTGCTTCCCACATGGGAAGACCGAAAGGACGCAGGATAGAATATCTTTCAATGGCTCCGGTGGCGGAAAGGCTTAACGAATTCCTGGGGATAAAGGTCCGGTTTCCGGGCGCGGTTGTTGGCAGGAAGGTTGAGAACGCCTCTAAGAAACTCAAAAATGGCGAAGTGATGCTCCTTGAGAATCTCAGGTATCACAATGAGGAAACGGAAAACGATGCGGATTTCTCGCGGAAACTCGCCTCTTTGGCCGATATTTACGTGAACGAAGCTTTCGGCACCTCTCACAGGGCCCACGCCTCCACCTACGGAATGACCGCTCACTTCGAGAAGAAGCTCGCGGGCCTCATGGTGGGAAACGAAATAAAGTTCCTGAGCCGCCTGATAAGGAGACCCAAAAAACCCTACTTGGTCATCGTCGGGGGCATGAAGATAAAGGACAAGATAGGGGCACTCAGGAACATAATAAAAAAAGCGGACAGGGTTCTTGTGGGCGGCGGGGTGGCCTATACTTTTCTTGCGGCGCGCGGGATTAGCGTCGGGAAATGTTCAGTGGAGAAGGAGATGCTTTGCTGGGCCCGGGAAGCCCTTGAAACCTACAAGAAAAAAATCATCCTGCCCGTTGATCACGTGATGGCCGAGGCCGGCGGCGGCAGAAAAATGCGTGTAGCGATTACGGGAGCGGAGATTCCCGACGACATGACGGCTTTTGATATAGGGCCGAAGACGGTCGAGAAATTCACCTCGCATATAAAGGGGGAAGGCACGGTTTTCTGGAACGGTCCCATGGGATTTTTCGAAGTGGACGATTTTTCAAACGGCACGAGCGCCATCGCCAGGTCGTTTGCGCTTGCCACGTGGAGGGGGGCCACCACGGTTCTCGGAGGAGGAGACAGCGTGGCGTCACTTAAAAAGTCCGGGGTCAAGTTTTCCGAAGCGACCCACGTGTCAACCGGGGGCGGGGCCTGTTTTGAATTCCTAGGAGGATCTGACCTTCCGGGAATCTCAATTCTCAGTGACAGCTAGGGCCCGATCAGGTATTTATTTCAGTAGGATCTTAAGATTTTTTCAAGGGAGAACCCATGGCCATAAAAGAACTCAAGAAAATCAAAGATATAGAGGCGGTGCTGGGAGAGGACTCGGAATACCTGCTCGGTCACAAGTGCACGACGATAAGCAAAAAAGACCTTTATCTCCCCGGCCCGGACTATGTGGACGAGGTATTCGTGCAGAACGACCGATCGCCCGCAGTGATAAGGAACCTGCAGACCATCCTTGACCACGGTCGCCTCGGGGGAACGGGATACGTATCAATCCTGCCGGTGGACCAGGGAGTTGAGCACTCCGCGGGAGCATCTTTTGCGGTGAATCCCATGTATTTCGATCCGGAGAACATAGTGAAACTTGCCATGGAGGGGGGATGTAATGGCGTTGCCTCGACCGTTGGAGCGCTGTCCTCTGTTTCAAGGAAATACGCGCACAAGATCCCTTTTATAGCCAAGATCAACCACAATGAGCTTCTGAGCTATCCTAATACTTTTGACCAGATTCTTTTCGGAAACGTGGATCAGGCCTTTCAGATGGGGGCAGTGGCAATTGGGGCGACTGTATATTTCGGTTCCGAGGAAAGTTCCCGTCAGATCCAGGAAATATCGGAGGTTTTCAGTCATGCCCATTCCCTGGGACTTGCGACCATACTCTGGGCCTACCTGAGAAACCCGGCTTTCAAGCAGGACGAGGCCGATTACCACGTTTCGGCTGATCTCACGGGGCAGGCGAATCACCTGTCGGTGACCATAGGGGCAGATATAGTCAAGCAGAAGCTCCCGGAGAACAACGGAGGCTTTACGGCTCTTTCCTTCGGAAAAACCCACGATAGGGTTTATTCAGAACTCACCTCTGACCACCCCATAGACCTTACCCGCTATCAGGTTGCAAACTGCTACATGGGGAGGCTGGGGCTTATAAATTCGGGGGGAGCCTCGGGTTCGGATGATCTTACAGACGCGGTAAGAACCGCCATTGTAAACAAAAGGGCCGGAGGGATGGGGCTCATAAGTGGAAGAAAATCTTTCCAGAAACCTTTTAAGGAAGGGGTAGCGCTTCTAAAGAGCATTCAGAACGTCTACTTGGAGCGGGAAATCACGATTGCCTGAGCAGTGTCGGGTTTCTACCTGAAGTGACCTATTACCTCTCCCGCGAGGGCGTTGAAGGAGTATTCCAGGTCGGGGCTGAAATCCCTGATTATGAAGTGGGTAACTCCGGCTTCTATGTATTCTTCGAACCTTTTTATCGCGTCGCCG
This sequence comes from Thermodesulfobacteriota bacterium, assembly GCA_964291665.2. Lineage (GTDB taxonomy): Bacteria > Desulfobacterota_D > UBA1144 > Nemesobacterales > Nemesobacteraceae > Nemesobacter. The sequence goes on from OZ219814.1 coordinate 1,058,300, forward strand.
GCCGTCCCGTATATAACGAAATCGGAAAGTATATCCCTCGTGTAGTATTTCTCTCCCATCTGGCGGAACCTGGCTAGCATGTCCTGATCGTTGGGCATTATGCTCGTGTAGGAAAGCCCCTTGTACTGCGGCTCTATTTCGAGGTCGTACCCTGCTTCCTCTATCACGTCGGGCCAGATTATAGCGTGCTTTATTCTGTCAAGGGTTTCGTAGGCAGTGTCCTTGTCCTTGGCGATGGACACGAAAATATATATACACTTCTCAAAGTTTTCCGCCGCCGCGTTCTCACCCATGGCTTTTTCCACTTCGGCGAGTTTGCTCGAAAAAACCCATGTGGGCATCGCGTTTGTTACCCAGCCGTCTCCGAGCGCTCCTGCGACCCCGAGAGCCTTCGGTCCGGTCGCGGCTATGTATACTGGAACATCCTTTCCGTTGACGGGGCTTACCCTTACTTCGGCTTCGCTGAGAGAGAAGAACTCCCCCTCGAAGGTTACTGTTTCCCCGGCCCAAAGCCGCCTCATAAGCGGCACGGACTCCCGAAGACGAGCGAGGGGCCTGTTCCAGCTTATGCCGTAGTAGTCAAGATTCATTTTTTCCCCGTACCCGAGGCAACTGAACGCTCTTCCCCCCGAGAGGTTGTCTATGGTTGCGAGTCTGTGGGCGAACATCGCGGGATGGGATCTGTGAGGATCCCCTATGGCTCCAAGGCGGATTCTTTCAGTCTTTACCGCCGCGGCCGTGATTACCGACCATACTTCGGGGGTCAGTTTTTTCGCCATAAACAGTATGTGGTCTGGGTACCACACGGCGTCAAAACCAGCCTCCTCGCAACGGACGGCGAAATCCACGAGTTCCGTGACCGGTTTTCCCGGAAGGGGGGCGGTAAGCCCGAAACTTGTTTTTTCACCCATTTTTACTCCTCCTCAGGTTCTCCGGCATCCTTCAAGAAGTTGACGAACTTGCTTACCATGTTGTAGGAACCTATGTATATGGGGCTTCTCTGGTGAAGTTCCGTCGGCTGGATATCAAGAGTTCTCTCCGTTCCGCTTGATGACGCTCCTCCGGCCTGTTCCACGATAAGGGCCATCGGGTTGCACTCGTAGAGAAGCCTGAGTTTCCCGTTGGGAGAATCCGAGGTTCTCGGATAAAGGAATATTCCTCCCCTGAGTAGGTTCCTGTGTATGTCTGCTACCATGGATCCGACGTACCTCAGCGAAAGGCTGGAACTGTTCTCTCCGTCCCTGCAGTGATCGAGATACTCCTTTACCCTGTCGGGGAATTTCGAGTAGTTATAGTAGTTAACCGAGAAGATGTTGCCGTGGCTCGGGATCTTTATGTTCGGATGGGAGAGGCAGAACTCTCCTATCGACGGGTCAAGTGTAAAACCGTTTACTCCGTGGCCGGTAGTGTACACCAGCATGGTCGAAGAACCGTATATTATGTATCCGGCGGCCGTCTGGGCCTTGCCCGGCTGCAGGAAATCCTCTTTGAGGCAAGGGGAGAACATCTTTGACGTTCTCCTGTACACGGAAAATATGGTTCCGACCGATACGTTAACGTCTATGTTGGAGGATCCGTCAAGAGGGTCCATCGCTATGACGTATTTCGAGGTTTTTGATTTCTCGTCCGAAAAGGCTATGAACTCCTCGTTTTCCTCAGATGCCACCCCCGCGCATTCTCCGCCATGTTCAAGCGCGGTCAGAAACTTTTCGTTTGCGTAGGAATCGAGCTTTCTTACCTCTTCTCCCTGGATGTTTACCTGGCCCGTTTTGCCCAGGATGTCCGCAACCAAACCGGCTTTGTTTACTTCCCTGTGAACTATTTTCGCTGCGAACCCTATATCCCGAAGCAGCCTGGAGAGCTCCCCGGTGGAATAGGGGAATTCATACTGATTTCTTATGATGAATTCGTCAAGAGTAGTTATCGAAACCATGTCGCGAGTTGTTCTAGAGAAAGGCTGTGGACAAAACGCTCTTCAGATAAGAGTCTAACTGAATCGGCGCAGTTAATTAAGGGAGAAACGGGTTTAGATATATTCTAAACCGGAATTCAGCAAGTGTTGTGTGGATTCCAGTCTTCTATTAACAGTTGCTCCAGGCGAATCTAGGTCTGTTGCGGGATACGGTTTGCGCAACGGTTTTGTCTTGCGTACGCAAACCTCTGCGCCTGCCCGGGGCGGCATAAGTGGCCTCCGCGGTTGCGGTGGAGTTTTCTGCTTATGGTGGACTTGTGTACCCTCAAGTGCCTTGCGATCCGGGTCTGGTTGAGGCCTGCTTTGCGCAGGATGTAAATCTGGTATCTTTGTTCTAGGGCAAGTTGCTTTGGTTTTCTCACGAAACGCTCTTTTTGATCTGCTCGTTAAAAGAGAGTTGCGAAGATTACTGCAACTTGCCCTTTTAATCTACGTCAAAAGTTGCGTTTCAAACTTGAATCCACGGAGTTAACTTATGAGTGGAACTGAAAAAAGCTTATTAATAAACCTGCTCACTCGCTATGAGTTAGAAATGGGAAAAGCTGCGCAAGAGCGTTTCGGAAACAACCCGACTTCTCTTATTTTCCGTGGTCAGAGAGAAGAAGATTGGCTTCTCGATAGTAGCGCGGAGAGGCGACTGAAAAAATCGGGCCGTAATTTTAACACGAAGGAATTGTTGACCTACCTGCGGGAAAAGTTGATTGATCCCGCAAAAACAGAAGGCTACGATCGTCAAAACGGAAAGGAACTTTCGGACTTGGAGCTTCTTGCCGAACTCCGGCATCACCAAGCGGCTACCTGTCTTATAGATTTTACTCGCAATTTCCACATCGCACTCTGGTTTGCCTGTGTACCCAACAATGGCAAAGACGGCAAAGTTTTTATCGTCGACAGTGGAGATCCCAGCCTGTTTGAAAATATTACGCCGGAAAGATCCAAGACTCCGATTGAAGAAATTCTTAGCCCAAATGAAAAAGATGGAATTCTATTCCAGAAAAAAGTGCTTTATTGGCAACCGCCTACTCAGAGCAGCAGAATTATCGCGCAACACAGTTGCTTTATTTTTTCTTCAGAGAAAATATCTCCCGAAACCTATACAGAAATAACAATTAAGGAAGAAGACAAACAGGATATTGAGATAGCGCTGGAGCGCTACTACGGACTGGACAACAAAAGCGTTTACAGGGATTTCACGGGCTTTGCCTATGCCAACAGCCAAGATCAGTTACTGCAGAGAACATCCGATTCAGTGGCATCCGAGGATGCAGTCACTTACAATTCAGTCGTTAAGATTTTCACGTATATTCAAGCCAACGAGATGGCTAAACGGGGGGAATACGAAGAGGCTATTAAAGCCTACGACAGAGTAATAGGAATCGATCGAGATTTTGCTGATGCGTACTACAATAGAGGCGTTGCGAAAATTCGGCTGAAAGAATTTCGGGAAGCCATAGAAGACTTTGATAAGGCTATAGAATTAAAACCCGATGACATCTTTTGCTATTTAAACAGAGGTGTTGCAAAAGACCAAATAAAAGAGTTTCAGGAAGCCATAGAAGACTTTGATGAAGCTGTAAAATTAGACCCCAAATACCCCTATTCCTACGTTAATCGAGGCATCGCAAAAGCCAAGTTAGGGAATCATGAAGGAGCCGTAGCGGATTTCGATAAGGCCGTAAACTTAAAGCCCGACGACGCAGAATTCTATTTTAATCGAGGCATCGCAAAAGCCAAGTTAGGGAATCATGAAGGAGCCGTAGCGGATTTCGATAAGGCCGTAAACTTAAAGCCCGACGACGCGGAATTCTATTTCAATCGGGGCAAATCTAATGAAGAACTAGGCAACACAGAACAGTCAGCAGAAGATTTTGGTAAAGCGGAAAGATTAAGGAGAAAAACTATGTCAAAAATGCCTCCTGAGAAACTGCGAGACATAAAGAACAGGCTCAAAAATTCTCACTGTGCTCTTTGCGAAAGTCACGAGCTAGAGATAGAGGCGCCTGAAGACCTGATACGGAGCATTTTTCCTTCCCATGGAGGAGATGCCTTTAATGGATTTATCATCGTCTGCAAAAACTGTGAAAACAGTTCTTACTATGACTTGGAGAGAGACTGCTTCGGGGAGGCGATTACTTCGTCTTTTTAATTTTTACGGATTTCGGGGAAAGGTGTAATCAGTTTGGTGAACTGATTGAAGCTTGAGGCTCTTGCGTAGTCGGTAAACCGGGATGAGTCAGCCAAATCCCTAGAGGAAGTACCGCGACCGCGGGCACGGGAGAATAGCGGTGGACAACAAGAAACGCAGAAATCATTTTGTGCCCAGAATGCTGTTAAAAAATTTTACGGACGAAGACGGGAAGCTATATTTTTTTGACAGACGCTTCAAAGAAAAACGAATTTTGAAAACCACCCCGGATGCGCTTTACCGGGAGCGTGATCTCTATGTTGTTCGTGATGAGGACGGAAACAGGGATGATTCGGCTGAAGACTTATTTGCTGAATTTGAGAGAGAAGCCGCGCCGGTGTTTGACAAAATAATAACCGCGATTCGGAACGGAAAAGAGCCTGCGCTGAATTCATCTGATAGAGCGACACTGGACCGTTATATTTATTTCCAGTGGGCGCGTGTACCGGATACGGCTGACCCTATTGTTGATCACACCTTGAAGAGATTATCTCTCGAAAGTCCTGAGATTGGCGATCTTTCTCCTGAAGAGCTTGTGGAATTTGGAAAAGGTGTTAAGGTCGAAAGCCTTGTCGGCGACATAACGGAACCGAGAAAAAGGGTCCTGTCCATTCTTCGAAGCAAGAGTCTGGCTTTCGTGGTGATACGCAGAAAGAACAAGAGCTTTGTTATCGGAAGTAAACCCGTCCTGCAGGTATTCCCCGAACGTTCTGATTCCGCGCCTAGGACTTTTACTGCGATGTGGCTTCCTCTGGCGTATGACGTGGCTGTTGCTTATGGTGAAGGAGAAGGGGGTCTTATGGAATTTGCGGAAGATCAAGAGCTTCGCCGGTTCAACGAAAATGTTTTCAAGCAGAGTCAGGCAATTGCCGGACGTTCAGAGAGACTTATTGCTTCTCTTGCCGGGGTGACGATATGAATGCATGCGTGCGTAAGGGGCTTCTTTTTAAGAGTGTTAACGACACTGCAAAACAATCCTTTCGCCGTCTGAACCTGCTTATTCAGAAACAATTTGCTCTCTACGGGGGATAATTACGTTTTTATTTATCTATGTAATTCCCCAAAGTTACAATGGATATGAACAGCAAATATCCCGCGGTTCATCCTCGCTCACTCGAAGTCTGGCTCCCGCTTTCCTTCCCGCAGTTCCCGGAGTTTTTCCAGGCTCTCGTCAAGATCATCCGGCGCCTGTTCCCTGATAATGTGATATCCGCTGATGACTTTGGGAGCCAGAACGGAATCCTTGAGAAAAGGAGCATCCTCATCCACAAACTGCTTTACCCCGGTTACCAAGAGGTAGCAGAGCAGTAAACCGACTATAAGGCCCATCGCCCCGCCGAGGAGATGGTTAATCCATCCCATCTTGACCTTTTCCAGCAGGTCTGTCAGGAAATGGGAAAGATAATGTATGAGCATGTACGCAAGGCAGGCTACGATCAGGAATCCCAGAATATCGGCGATTCTCGGTTCGGCGATAATGTTTTTTTCAAGCAGAACAGTCCCGAGCGGCTCATAAAAGAAAAAGCCCAGCGCTATTCCCCCTACTATGGCGGTCAGGGAGAAAATCTGCTTTATAAGGCCTGACCTGAGTCCTGCCCCGAAGGAGACCAGGATCACGAATAAGAGTAAGATGTCAAACAGGTTCAAAGCGGTTTACCGTTACGCTCTTTCGGGCTGTTTTGCGAAAAATTTCATTTGAAAAAGGAAACTTACATCAGGTTAACGGCGGTGTCCAGTTTTTGACTTGCCGGTGCAAAGAGTCAATTAAGTTGTCCAATTTTAGAGCGCGCGGGTTGCAGCTGTAAAAGTATTATTAACGCTACCCAATAAAAGATGTTTCCGACAAGCCCGGACCGCAAATGCCGAGAGGAGCATTTGCGCGGGCTCACCGCCTGTTTCCCCTTCGGGTCACGGTTTCCCCACAGATGATTCCACCCGACCCGGAAATACACCTTTATTCTCTCCGTCCCGCCGAATAACGCGGGGGTGGACAACAATTTGGCGGGTCTGGTTGTAAACGTTATTTTTTCATGCCGTACGACAGCTACCAACCGGTCGGTTTCTATTATATAATATGAGCATAGAAAAAGGTGACTGACGAAAATAGATTTTAACGTTCCGCTTAACCGCGCAAATGAAATAAAACCTCCTCCTATGAAGAATCATAAAAAACCTGACTGCTCCGCCCCCCCATTTTTCTTCGGAGCGAAGGATCTTGCGGCAGGTGGGGGCAGTGAGGCGTTTATCCGCGTTCTCCGTAAAGTGTTTACTTGTGTGCCTGGCCGCGGCGTTTTTCGTTATTGCGGGAGACGCGCATGGGCAGACGACCTGTGCTACACATTCGCCATCCTCACCGCCGACTGATGAGGACGCGCTCATAGCTCTTTACTGCGCTACTGACGGTGATAACTGGAGAAACAGGGACAACTGGCTTAGCGCCATGGCGCTTAACAGTTGGCATGGCGTAACGGCTACGAACGATACGGTAACAGGATTAGACCTCAGAGCTAATAACTTAAGCGGGACAATACCATCAGACCTGGGAGAGCTAGACGGTCTAACGGAACTGAATCTCGACCATAATAATTTAAGCGGGACAATACCCAACCGAGCTTGGAGAACTGACCAGACTGGAGATTCTGAGGTTCTGGAGAAATCAGTTAGGCGGTACAATACCCGCCGAACTTGGAGAACTGACCAGCTTGACGCAACTGAGGCTCGATATCAATGAGTTAAGCGGGACAATCCCAACCGAGCTTGGAGAACTGACCAGCCTGAGACATTTGTATCTCGATGACAATCAGTTAAGCGGTACAATACCCGCCGAACTTGGAGGTCTGACCAGCCTGACGATACTAGAACTCGACGGCAATCAGTTAAGCGGGACAATACCCACCGAGCTTGGAGAACTGACCAGACTAGGGCACCTGGAGCTCCATACCAATGAGTTAAGCGGGACAATACCCGCCGAGCTTGGAGAACTGACCAGACTGACGCGACTGTGGCTCGATACCAATCAGTTAAGCGGGACAATACCCGCCGAGCTTGGAGAGCTGACCAGACTGACGCGACTGTGGCTCGATACCAATCAGTTAAGCGGGACAATACCCGCCGAGCTTGGAGAGCTGACCAGACTGGAGGTTCTGTATCTCGATGACAATCAGTTAAGCGGGGCTATACCCGCCGAGCTTGGAGAACTGACCAACTTGGGGTTTCTGTATCTCCATGACAATCAGTTAAGCGGTACAATCCCCGCCGAGCTTGGAGAGCTGGGCAGACTGGAGCAATTGTATCTCCATGACAATCAGTTAAGCGGTACAGTACCCGCTGAGCTTGGAGAGCTGGGCAGTCTGCAGCAACTGTTTCTTAACGACAATCGCATGCTGGGAGGAATGCTTCCGTTTGAGCCGGCGGTTCATACCTCTTTAGAGACTCTGAACATAGGCAGTACGCGTATCTGCGTTCCGGATACAGAGGAATTTCGGCAATGGCTGGGAAGAATTCACTTTACCGGCAGTGGTATTCCCTGCGACGAGACGTTGCCACCACCACCGCCACCGCCACCGCCACCACCTCCGCCACCGCCGCCACCGCCACCACCACCACCACCGCCACCGCCGCCTCCGCCGCCACCGCCACCACCACCACCGCCACCTCCGCCACCGCCACCACCACCGCCACCTCCGCCACCGCCGGTGGATCCGGGGCCGCCGGCAACCCCTGTCGAACCTGAGCCTGAGCCCGAACCTGAGCCTGAGCCCGAACCTGAGCCAGAGCAGCCAACCCCTACCGAGCCGGAACCTGAGCAGCCAGAAGAACAGGGGCCCGCTCCTGAACCTGCGACCCCAGTTGAACCGAAACCGATGTCTCCTGTAACTGGAGAGCGTGACGGCGGAGGATGCGCCATCGGTTCCGATGTTCCGGGAGAGGGTTCCCAAAGCGTCTTGCTGAACTTGTTTCTGATCATGTCAGTGCTCTTCTCCCTTCAAAAAAAGAAAAGCTGTCCCTCTCCATGCGAGACTTAAGCTCCCGCTTCTCCTCCTGGCGCCGCTTTAGATTTTTCGCGGTAGGAGGGGGACTATGAACCGGACAGAGTTACTGCAGAAGATACGGACGATGCAATTCGAGCAAGTATATTGGAGGTGGAAGAACCCGGGAGTTGTGGGTAATGACAATAAGCAGCTTGGATATGGCAATTGGAGGGGTTTTAGGTGGATTTAATCGACCGGGGATATCCGTTAGAGGTCGATTGCCACTACAAGGGTAGCGGGTTTATAAAAATCACGGCGCAAAAGTGTAGACAAGGGTGAGAACGCCGGGGTCGCCCAAGTACCGCAGATGCAGGATGATGGGACCTTCGTCTGTCCTGTAGGCTTCTTGGTACAGCGCCTTGATGGATGCTAGGTCAAAGACATAGCGATTTGTCAGGTACGCTTCGCACGGGTCGTTGTTGGCGTCATGGGTCAGGGTGGCGACGAGCTGGACGGGACCTGATTCCAAGAAGCTGCCGTCCGTGACGAGGGTGAAGTCGTGTATTTCACAACCGCCGCTGTACGATACCGTGAGGATCAACGCATCGTTTTCGATGACCGGTGCATGGTCGCCGTCTATTTCGAGTTCATACGCATCGCTTTCTTGGAGTGCGATGGCTCTGTCCACGTCGTCGATGACAACCGACCCCTTGAGCGGATGGTCGTCCGTGTCAGCGGGGGTCATGCTCGAGATGATACTGTCCGGGTTATCGTCTTGTTCCTGTCCGCATGCTGTTGCGTACAGAAGCAAGAGGCAGAGAATGAATCTGCTTATTCTTTGCCAAGACATGTGATTGGGTTCCTTCAAAATGGTCGGTTGCCGGTAACTTAAATGGTTGTCGTACCACCGTCAAGGCATCTGTAAGGAGTTGTAACTAATAAACTAATTGTCCAAGTTTTTTTTACTTTGCTATCGGCAGTCTTTGACTTGGTGGGTTCGTTCGTATAGTCTAAGCGTCCGATGGAGTTCTCGGACATAATTGAGATAATTCACCCGAGCCTCGCCGAAACGGAGAGGAAAATCGATGAATTCATAAAATCCGACGTTCCTCTGGTTTACGAAATAGCCAAGTATCTGCTTGGCGGAGGAGGAAAGAGAATCAGGCCTTCCCTCGTCCTTCTCTCAAGCGCCGCCTGCGGGCTTACCGACGGGGAAGACCGGATCGCGGCCGCCGCGGGGATTGAACTTTTCCACGCCGGCACCCTTTTTCACGACGATGTGGTTGATCAGGCGGAGTTCAGAAGGGGAAACGCCTCTTCCAATATGGTCTGGGGAAACAAACCCACCGTGCTGGTGGGGGATTTCATGCTGGCCCGGGGTCTTGAGCTTATATACAGCTGCGGCAGCATTGAACTGCTGAGAGTGGTTTCCAGGGCCTCATCGCGCCTTGCCGAGGGCCATGTGCTCGAGATTATGAGCGAGAGAAAAATGGTCGAGATCTCGGAGGATTTCTGTTTTTCCGTGATCGACCACAAGACGGCTGCCCTAATTGAGTGCTCGACCGAGACCGGAGCGCTTCTCGCGAATACTTCAAACGGAGCGGTCAAGGCTCTTTCGCACTACGGACGCAACATAGGAATAGCGTTTCAGCTTATAGACGATGCGCTTGATTACTGTTCTGAGGAAAACAAGTTCGGGAAAAAGACCGGACAGGACCTGGCTGAACGGAAGATGACCCTTCCGCTTTACTACTCAATTGAAAGCGCCCCTGAGGACGTGAAACGCAAAGTGATCGAGACGCTTGATAAGGAAGATGATCTCAATGATTCCGAGATAGCGGAGATAGCGCAGATGGTAGCCCACTACCGCGGAGTTGATCTGACCAGACAGCGGGCAAAAGAGTTTGTGGTTGAAGCGAAAAAATCTCTGGACGAGATACCGCAAAACGATTACAGGGAATCCCTAGGTCGCCTTGCCGACTACGTGGCTGAGAGAAACTTCTGATAGTAGCTGTCAAGCGCAAGACCCATCACGTATGCATCTCCTCTCCCCCTGCCATAGTAGTTCTCGCGTGTTCTAAGAATTTCAAACCCGAGCTTTTCGTAAAGCGTGATCGCCGGCGTGTTTGTCGTTCTTACCTCGAGAATAACCGAGAGAGCCCCCATTTTTTCATAAAAATTAAACGTGTCTGAGAGCAGTTCAATCGCGACTCCCTTTCTCCTGTGGCAGGATGCCACGGCGATCTTGAATACGTGAATCTCGTCGTATACAAGGGTGGATATTGAGTAGCCCGCAACATCCTCGTCCCTTCCGTTTATAGCCATATTGCAGAAAAACCCGGATTTTTTGATGTAATCCGCAAGCACCTGTTTCGGCCACGGGAGTATGAAGGACTCGTTTTCGATCTTCACGATCTCGTTTATGTATTTTGGTGAGAGGGCCTTTATAATCATTTTTCTTGTGCCGACCGAGGTGGACGAAGCCCTTCAAAATAAAGATCGAGCAGATTCGCGGCTCCCGTGTAAGGATCCGTTTTTCCTTCCATTACTTCTTTTTCCACTTTTCCGAGCGCCTCTTTTATGAGGGAGTTCTCATAAAAGCTGTCCTCAAGATTCTGGACGAGCGCTTCATGCAGACGGTACTTGGCCTGCTTTCTTCTTTTTTCCGTGAAGTATCCGTTTTCTCTGCAGAGATATTCATAGTCCATGACGCACTGCCAGATTTCCTTTATTCCGTAACCCGTAATGGAGGAGCAGGCGTAAGCCCTGGGACCCCACCCGGATTCGGGCGGCCTGTGAAATCCCAGCGACTCTTCCATTTCCTGTTTCATAAGCTCCGCCTTTTTCTTGTTTCTCCCATCCGCTTTGGTTATCAGTACGGCGTCAGCGAGCTCGATTATTCCCTTTTTTATTCCCTGAATGTCATCTCCCGCCCCGGTGATCATGAGCAGCATGAAGAAATCGACCATGGAGTGACAGGTAATTTCTGACTGCCCGACTCCCACCGTTTCTATAAAGATCGTGTCGAATCCTGCCGCCTCGCAGAGAATCACGGCGTCGCTTGTCTTTTTTGCTACTCCTCCCAGAGAACCGGCCGACGGGGAAGGCCTTATATAGACGTTTTCGTGCCGGGAAAGCTCCTCCATCCTGAGTTTGTCACCCAGAACGCTTCCCCCGGTCTCGCTGCTCGTGGGATCGATTGCGAGCACCGCTATCTTTTTTCCGCACTCGCGCGCTAGATAGAGACCCAGGGATTCTATGAAGCTGCTCTTCCCGACTCCGGGTATACCCGTAATTCCCACCCTTATGGATTTCCCGGACCGTGGCAGACACCACGTGATTATCTCCCGCGCAAGCTTTTTGTGTTCGGGGAGGGTGCTCTCCGCGAGGGTTATCGCCCTGCTCAGAGCAGGTATTTCTCCCTTTGCTATGCCCTGGCGGTAGGTTTCCGCTTCCGTTTTTCTTTGCGGCGTCATGTTCGGGTTTCTGTCAGGGGCACGAGTATGGCTTCAGCCGCTTCGGACAGCACGGTCCCCGGACCAAATATCTGCGAGACTCCGGCGTTCCTTAGGTAGTCGTAATCGCGTTTGGGTATAACTCCTCCCGCGACCACCATTATGCTTTCGCCTCCCATCTCGTTGAGCTTTTTTATAAGTTCGGGGATGAGTGTCTTGTGGCCGGCGGCCAGACTTGATATTCCGATTATGTGGACATCGTTTTCAACCGCCTGTCTCGCCGCTTCTTCGGGAGTCTGAAAGAGCGGGCCTATGTCCACGTCGAAACCGAGATCGGCAAAGCCCGTTGCTATTATCTTCGCCCCGCGGTCGTGGCCGTCCTGCCCCATTTTTGCGACCAGTATCCTGGGCCTTCTCCCTTCTAGAGTGGCGAAACGGTCGGCAAGCTCTCTTGCTTTGGCAAATCCGGCGTCCTTAGAAATTTCCGATGAGTACACTCCCGAGATCGTGCGCCATCCGGGCCGGTATCTTCCCCATGCCTCTTCGCACGCGTCCGATATTTCTCCGAGGGTGGCGTTTTCCCTTGCGGCCTCAACTGCCAGGGAGAGAAGGTTGCCTTGCCCGGTTTTTGCGCATTCAGTGATTTTCCCAAGCGCGCGTTCAACCGCCTCGGAATCCCTTTTTTCCTTGAGCTTTTGCAGTCTTTTAATCTGGTTCTCCCTCACCTTGCGGTTATCCACTTCCAGTATATCGAATTCTTCCTGCGCGTCTGAATTATAACTGTTGACTCCTACTATTATGTCTTTTCCCGAATCTATTCTCGCCTGTTTTCGTGCTGCCGCTTCCTCTATTCTCATTTTCGGCAAACCGGTTTCTATGGCTTTTGACATTCCTCCCAGTTCTTCTATTTCCATTATGAGTTCCCAGGCTCTTCTCGCCAGATTGTGAGTCAGGTACTCAACATAGCAGGATCCCGCCCAAGGGTCGATCAGTCTGCATACATCTGTTTCTTTCTGAAGGTAAAGCTGGGTGTTTCTCGCTATCCTGGCGGAAAAGTCGGTGGGAAGGGCGATTGCTTCATCCAGGGCGTTTGTGTGGAGTGACTGAGTGCCGCCGAGCACTGCGCTTAGGGCTTCAACGCATGTTCTCGTCACGTTGTTAAACGGGTCCTGCTCCGTGAGACTCCATCCCGAAGTCTGGCAGTGCGTCCTGAGCATGAGCGATGCCGGTTTTTTGGGTTCGAATGTCTTGACGATCTTGGCCCAGAGCATCCTTGCTGCCCTCATTTTCGCGATTTCCATGAAATGATCCATGCCTATTCCCCAGAAAAAGGAAATCCTGGGAGCGAAATCGTCAATGTTGAGTCCCGCCCCAACGCCCGCCCTTAAATACTCAAGACCGTCGGCGAGCGTGTATGCAAGCTCTATGTCCGACGTGGCGCCCGCTTCTTCCATGTGGTAGCCGCTTACGCTTATCGAGTTGAACTTCGGCATGTTTTTCGATGTGTATTCGAAGATGTCGGAGACTATCTTCATCGAGAATTCGGGCGGGTAAATGTAGGTGTTCCTTACCATGAACTCCTTGAGTATGTCGTTCTGGATCGTTCCGCTCAGCTTTTCCGGTCCCACTCCCTGGTGCTCCGCGACGACTATGTAGAAAGCCATGATCGGCAGGACCGCGCCGTTCATGGTCATGGAAACCGAGATCTGGTCAAGGGGTATTCGATCGAGGAGAATCTCCATGTCGAGCACCGAATCTATCGCTACTCCTGCTTTTCCGACATCTCCCGAAACCCTGGGGTGATCCGAGTCATATCCCCTGTGAGTCGGAAGATCAAAGGCTATGGAAAGCCCTTTCTGCCCCGCGGCCAGGTTTCTCCTGTAAAAAGCGTTTGATTCCTCCGCGGTCGAGAATCCCGCGTACTGCCTGATGGTCCAGGGCCTCGTGAGGTACATGGTCGGGTAGGGTCCGCGAAGGTAGGGCGGAATTCCGGAGACGAATCCCAGGTGTTCGGAGTCGCTGAGATCGTCTCGGACATAAAAAGTTTTAATGTCTATTTTCTCCGGTGATTCCCTTACGACATCTTCGCTCGCACGCGCATTGCCGCTGCCGTTTGAAGCGAAGCCGAGGTTTATTTTCGAAAAATCAGGTCTCATGGTTCCGCCTTGTCTGAGAAAAGCAACTGCTGGTATCTTTCAAGCAGGTCGCGGACGTCCGAATTCTCATTGATAAAATCATCCACACCTGCCTGAGCCAGCTCTTCCCGTTTGTTTTGCCCGTCGCCTGGAACAACGACTTTTATTTCCGCTTTCTTGCCCTTGAGTTTTTTTGTGGCCTCCCCCGCGAACTGCTCGTAATCCTTGTCGGAGCCGCAGATTACTACCGCAAGCGGATTCTCGCGCAAGGCTGCCGCAACCCCCTCCTCCGCACCCGGATTTTCTGCTCCGTCGACTATCGCGAACCCCCCGCATCCGAAGAAATTCATCGAGAAAACCGATCTTGCGGCTGTCTGCGGCGAATCGCTCAGGTGAAGCAGAAAAACTTTGGGCGCTTCGCCCGTTCTCTCCGCGTGTTCTTCGCTTAGGAGCCTTATTTTCTCAAAAACTTGAGCCGCCCTTGATTCCGTAAGAGATGCTACCGTCGGGGCCGAACCGTTAATCTCTTTTTCCCGGGGGAGGATTTTCCGGATATTCCCTGCCATTTTTTCGAGCAGGTTGGGAAACTCGTTTGTCCCGATAAGCGTTTTTTCCCTCCGGGAAATGTCGCTCAGGACTTTTTTCCTGCTGTTTTCGACCGAGTTCTGTATGAAGCCGCTTTTAAGGCACTCAAGGTAGCCGCCTTTTCTTTCTATTTCCTGGAACAGTTCGAGGGATTTCTGCGAAATGGACTGCGTCAGTTTCTCTATGTGGTAGGAACCGCCTCCAGGGTCGGTCACCGCGTCGAGGTGGGATTCGTTTCTTGCGAGAAGCTGAACGTTCCTCGCCACCCTTTTTGAGAATCCATCGGGTTCCCGGTAGGGGGCGTCAAAAGGCTCCACGGTAAGGGAGTTCGTCCCCCCGATTACGGACGCCATGGCCTCAAGCGCCGTCCGCAATATGTTTGTGTGCGGGTCGTAAATGGTTTTGTTGAAGGCGGTGGTGCGGCAGTGGATCCTCATTTTCGTGGATTCAGCGGAGTCGGGTGAGAACTGCTGGGCGACGTTCGCCCAGAGCGCTCTTGCGGCGCGAAGCTTGGCGATTTCCGCGAAATAGCTTGATCCTGTGGAGAAGGAAAAAACGAGGTGGCGGCAGGCGCTGTCTGTATCAACGCCTCTTTGGCGGAGCATAACCAGATACTCGACCGCCGCGGCGATGGTGAAGGCAAGTTCCTGGGTTATCGTTGCGCCCGAGTCCTTAAACGTTGAGCTTTTTACCGAAAACGCCGTGTAGCCGGGCGCGGTGTCTGAGAGATATCCAATGGTTTTTGCGATTTTATCCACGCTCTCATCAAGCGGCGTCGCGGGGGATCCCTGTCCAAGCAGATGCGACAGAGGGTCGAAGAACACGGCTCCGCTTAGTTCCTGCGTGTCGATTTCTTTTTTGGCGCAGCAGGAAATGAAAAGGGCGCAGGCCTTTTCCGGATCTTCTCTCAAGGCAAAGTTTATCCTGATGCGCAGGGGATCTATATCTTTTAGGAGAGTTTCGAGGGGTCTGCGTTTCATTTCCCCCTGCGGGATAAAGGTAAGAGAATCCGCTCCGCCCTCTATTGCCGCGAGGGCCGCGGCTGCAGTCTTTTTCGGTGTAGTGAGCTTTATCTCTTCTGCAAGGAGCCAGCTGTTATCTTTTCTGTTGGTTCCCCGGACGAACGGAAATTCTCCCGGAAGCGGGGTTTCCCCAGGAAAGAGTCCCTGGCTTCTTCTTCGGTGTAGAAGGGTTCAACCTCTATGCCGTCTTCGGTATGCCATATGAGATCTTTATAGGAAACTCTCTTTTCGGCTTCTTTTTTCCAGCTTTCTTTCGAGACGCTTGGAAAATCATCGAAAAGAAGGGCCTGTTCCCGTTCTTTTTCTGCTTTGCTCATGAAACCGCCTTTACTCCCCTGATTCCCGGGTGAATAAGTATATAATTTTGATCTATTTCTGCCAACATACTGAAACCATTTAAGTTACCGTTTTCTCCGCCCGTTGTTTGGAACCGCTCCCGTCACGGGGATTGTATTTGTTTTTTTCGACTTTAATATTAAGGGAGTGTCTGGAAAAGCAGTGGTCATGGTCTCTGGAGGCGTGGACAGTTCCACTCTCTGCTACAAGGCGGTTCGGGAAGGGTACGAAGTCTTTCCTCTTACCTTCATCTACGGACAGAAGCATGAGAAGGAGATCCGCTCCTCGGAGAATATATGCCGCCGTCTGGGGCTTTCCCCCAACGTAATCGACCTTTCTTCTGCAAGGACTCTTTTCGGTGCCTCTGCGCTTACCGACCGGGACGTCGAGATTCCCAGGGTTTCCGCGACGGCGCGCAATTACGAGACCCTCTCGACAACGGTCGTTCCGAATCGAAACGCCATCTTTCTTTCCCTTTCGGTTGCCTATTCGCAGAGCATCGGCTGCGACACCGTGTTCTACGGCGCGCATCGTTCCGACAGGGGAGTGTATCCCGACTGCCGGCCGGAGTTCGTTTCGGCTTTCGAGAAAGCGGAGAGACTTGCGACTGATAACGAACGCCTCACCATAGTTGCCCCGTTTGTAGATATGGACAAGTCGGGGATAGTAAGGCTCGGATCCCGTCTCGGGGTTCCTTTCGAAGACACGTGGTCGTGCTATGTGGGTTCCCGTATGCACTGCGGCACCTGCAGTTCGTGCAGGGAGAGGAAAAAGGCTTTTATCGAAGCGGATGTGGATGATCCGACGCAATACGAGGCATAACAGCAATGAAGGTAAGCGAAATTTTCTTTTCAATACAGGGGGAAGGGGTCCATATCGGACTGCCAACGGTTTTTCTCAGGCTTTTTGCCTGTGATCTCAGATGCAGCTGGTGCGATACCATGTACGCTGTGGAGGGCAATGACTTCCGGGAGATGGAAACAAGCGAAGTCCTGAGCAGTATCCTTCAGTACGGATGCTCCCGCGTCTGCATAACCGGCGGGGAGCCGCTTATCCAGCGGGATGAGGTGGAAGAGATAACGGAATTTCTCCTCGAAAGGGGTTTCGTGGTTGTGCTTGAAACGAGCGGGAACAAGAAGCCGCCCGGAATTTTCTCCCATCCCAATTCGATTGTGAGCATGGACTGCAAGTGCCCCGGTTCGGGCATGGACTCCAGGATGGATTTTTCGCTTTATGACGCCTTGGAGGAAAAGGATCAGCTCAAGTTCGTGATAGCGGACAGTGCGGACTACGAATACGCAAGGGGTGTCATGGCAAAGCGTCGCATAAGGGCTTCAATCATATTCCAGCCCGTTTACGGTACAAAGGCGGACTGGATAGCCGAGAGAGTCCTGCGCGACGGCATGGAGAACATAAGAGTGCTTCCGCAGCTTCACAAGATATTCTGGGGAGAAAAAAGGGGAGTTTAACTTATTGCATCGCTTTGAAGCTTCTTGCTCCCGTTTTTAATTTTTTTTAACTCTTTTGTTGCTATTATGTTAGAATTTAGGGTATAAATGGTAGGTCATGCGGGCGTAAAAGCTGAGGAGAGAGACGATGGAAAAGCATATCGAAGATTACAATTATGAGCCTTTTGCCGATACTGAGGAATACAGAAAGGTAAACGGCGATATGACCAAGAGCTGGATCCAGATGATGGTTGACAGGGGGGTCGAGAGTCTCGACAGATTCCTTGACATCGCTACAGGCGCGGGCACCATGGCGCAGCTTTTCTTTGATATGCTACCCGCGAATCTAAAGGAGTCCGCGGTGTTCTGCCTTGACCAGTCGGCAGGCGCTCTTAAGCTTGCCAAAAGCAGACTTGAAAAAGAGATTGACAAGCTGACCCTCATCAATTCATCCATACAGGAGCTTGATCTGCCTCCGAAAAGCCTTGACGTGGCTATATGGGGCAACGGCATACATTACCTCAACGAAGAGGAACAATTGAAGAGCCTCAAGGCGATCAAAAAAGCGCTTAAGCCTGGAGGCTGGTTTTTCTTCAACACCTCTTTTTACGAGGGAGCAAGACCCGAGGAGACCATACCTTTCTACAGAACCCAGGTGAGAAACGCCGTCCAGTTCCTGAGAAAACAGGGAGTGAAAAGAGTAAAGATTGAGGGGAAAGCCGAAGCTGCGAAGTTCCATCCGCGCTCCTATTACGAAGAGCTGGTGGGCCAAGTAGGGTTTGACCTTATCGACGCTCAGGAATTCGCCGCTGACCTCACAAAAGAAGCGTGGGAATACATAAGTTCCTTCCAGCAGTATGCCGCCGGCGCCCTTCACGGCTATCCGGATGAGGCCGTTTCCGATGCCATGAAAAACGCCGTTGAGCCGGCAATTCTTCTCCACGGGGAAGTGAATGAGGACGGCGACCACTTTGTTACCAGAAAGTGGCTTTCCATAAGCGCGCGCCGCGCGTGATTTTCCGTCGCGGAGCGGAGACGTTATTCGTCCGGAACGCTGTTTTTCCTTAAAAAATCGAAGGTATAGAATCCGGTTTCGCACCAGTTCTCACCTATGAACCTTATGGCGTAATTCCCGACGTACTCTATCTTCTCCGGTGCCATGCCGCTTTTTCCGAGGGGTATCCGTTTTTTAAACGGAAGTTTCCCGGTTCTGCTTTTTTTTCTGAGCCTCCTGCAGGTGGCGCAGGGACAGATTTCCCTTAGCTCGTCGTAAAAGAATATGCTTTCTTCACCGTTGTCCCAGACGATCTGAAGGGCTTTTTCGGTAAATTCGTTTATTTCCTTAGGTTTTGTGCCCACGACACGATATTCTACCTGTCTGTTCAACCGCAATCGATTTAAACCGATTTAATTGTGTTATTGCGGGATTCTTGTGTCCTGAATTCGCCCGGCATCGGTGGGCTGCGGTCAATTTGCGGACAGTTAACGCAAGCGGTTATAATCAAAACCTGAAATGAGCGAGCAGGAACAGGATGCGCTCTCGGCGACGGTCAATTGGATCCAGGAAGCCTCCCAGATAGTTTTTCTAACGGGAGTTGAACTCTCTCTTGAAGTCGGGCTGCCCGACGTTTCGGATCTGAGCTTCAATCCAGACATAGGGAAATTCAAGAACCGCCCGGAGGTAAGAAGAGAGTACTGGGAAAAGATAAAGGATTTTTACCCCAGAATATCGGAGGCTCGGCCCTCTCCTGCCCACGAAGCCATTTACGAGATGGAGTTTCTCTGCAATGTCGACTGCGTTCTTACCCAGGCGGCCGACGGCCTGCACAACAAAACCGGCAGCGAAAGGATAATAGAGATATACTCAACGATAAACTGGATCCACTGCCATGAATGCGGAAACGATTACCGCACCGACGGGATTCTGCTTTCCCTTGAGGACAGCAAGACCGGCATTCCGAAATGCAAGGAATGCCAGAGCGATCAGATGAAGCCTCCGCTGTCCTTTCCGGGACAGCCGCTTCCTCACTGGGAGATAAGGGAGTCCTGGATGAGGCTTCAGCACTGCGATCTTTTCATAATCGTCGGGGCGAATCTGGAAATCGAGCCCGTGGCGTCTTTCCCCTTCCAGGTCATGAACAAGGGGAACAAGGTCGTTATTATCGGCGAGAGGAACACTCCGGCCGACGATTACGTAAGCGCCGTTATATACGGAAGCCCGAGCCAGGTCATGCCTTACATAGTCGATAAACTCAAGGAAACCCATACGGTCTCCTGAACCGCGGGAGCCATGGGAGGGGAGCGGGAGAGCAGGCTTGTCCACCGAGATAAAAATGGAAGATAAAGACGTTGCCCGGGAGATGGAACTTTACGTTTCGAATCTCGACAGGGACATCTACACCATAAGCAACATTCCCGAGGAAGTCGTTGCCGTCATCTTTGCCTATGTAAGCAGAAGCCCCAAAAGTTTCAGGGAAAACATAGACACCGTGATAAGGGAGCAGGAGATGGGGAGGGACAGGGCGGAGAAGTTTCACGAGAAGTGGGTTCTTAACTACGGTCACGCTTCTGTTGCGGAGCACGCGACCGTGCACATAGGAGTTGAGAGGGTCTCAAGGCTTTTCTCCTCCCTGCTTGAATGCGCAAACGAGTTCCTCTCGTTTACCGAATACTCCCAGAGATACCAGAGACCCCGCAAAGGTGACAACTATATTCCCCAAGAGTTTGATTCGCACCCCGCCCTTAAAAAGGAGTTCGAGGAGCTTTGCGATTTTCAGTACGATGTTTACTCGCAGCTCAACACAGAGCTCTTTGATTTTCTGAAAAAGAAGTTTCCCGTTCCAGAAGGCAAGGAGGAAAAAGTCCACTTCAGGGCGCTTGAGAAAATAGCGTTTGAGGACGCAAGATACGCCCTTAATCTCTCCACGCTTACGAATCTCGGCATGACGGCGAACGCAAGGGCCATGGAGCAGACCATCTCCGCGCTTCTTTCAAGCCGCTATCTTGAGGCAAGAAACAGGGCCGAGGAGATAAAAAGTGAGGTCAAGTTCTCAGTTCCGACGCTTGTGAAGTACGCCGACGAGAACCCCTACATAGTCAAAACGCGAGAGGCACTCGAAGAGTTATCACGCACTCTCGGCGACTCCGGAAAAAACAAACCCGGTAACGGATCTACGGTTACCCTTTTTGACTACACGGGACGTGGAAAGGAAAATCCCCAGGTCGAGGCTTTAAGGGAGATCGCAAGAGGCCTTCTTTTCGAATTCTCGGGACTTTCGGTCGGAGATATAGAAAGGCACCTCTCCGAGAACACCCCGGAGCTTAAGAAGATTTTCTCAATGGCCGTCGAAGAACTCGGAAAGCATGACAACCCGGTGGGCATATTCAGATCGGTTAACTACAGCGCGGAGTTCGTCCTGAGCGAGGCGGCATGGCATCAGTTGCTGAGGCACAGGAAAGTCAGCTGGACCATAAAGGAGCCTTCCGTGGGGGAAGGCGTGACGGTTCCACCACATGTTACGGAATCAGGAACGGAGGAGCTTCTGCTTGAAGCCGTCGGGCGAAGCGAGCGGTTCTATGAAGAGCTCGTTGACGCCGGTTTTCCCGACGTGGCGAGCTACGTTGTCACAAACGCCCACAACAGGAGAGTCTGCGGCAGCTTCGATCTCTGGGAGCTATACCACCTGACGAACCTGCGGATGTCGGAGGGGGCGCAGTGGGATATAAAGAACGTTATTGGGCAGCTTGCGGAGGAAATTGGCAAAGTGCATCCGGTCTTTGTTAGTTCCGCTTTAAAAAGGGTTAGTTAAGAAAGAGGGTAGTTTTATGTCGCTTCAGCCTGTCAGAAGATGCGAAGAGTGCGGTTACGAGACC
This sequence comes from Thermodesulfobacteriota bacterium, assembly GCA_964291665.2. Taxonomy (GTDB): domain Bacteria; phylum Desulfobacterota_D; class UBA1144; order Nemesobacterales; family Nemesobacteraceae; genus Nemesobacter. Next base: position 1,079,282 of record OZ219814.1, read on the forward strand.
ACGGCTAAAACGGATGTATGTCTTTCCTGCGGAGAGAAGATGCGACGCAGGGGGAAAGGTGGGATCAGGGGACTTCTTCGAAGCCTGATACTCATAGCGATTGCGATTTACATACTTCTGTCCGCGTTTAAGGTTTTCGGATTATCACTGGCGGTGGGGTGCTGTGGCTGATTCGGAACATGTCTCGAAGGTAAAAGAGGGTGCGGCTGCGTGGAACCGGTGGCGGGAGGAGGAGCCCGATGTTATCCCGGACCTTGGCTGGGCGAATATTAACGGGATTAATCTTGACGGCGCCGTGTTTGCGAAGTCGGCTCTCAAGCTTGCCTTCTGCAAGGGGTGCAGCATGGTAGGCGCGGATTTTTCCGGGGCGAATATGCGCGGAGTGAACCTTGAGGGTTGCGATCTTCGCGACGCGGTATTCAGCGGCGCCAACCTTGAAGGAGCCCACCTGCTGGGCGCTGATCTAACGGGCGCCGATTTCGCCGGAGCTAACCTCAAGCTTGCGAATTTCGACGGGGCGATCCTGAGGGATACCAACCTTAGAGGGGCGAAGAAATTGCGCGCTTCGCAACTGTTTCATCTCAAGGACCTTCAAAATCTCAAGGTTTCAGACGAAATCCTTGAAAAGGTGAAAACTCAGTCTCCACACCTGTTTGAGTGAATTTTCCGCACGGGGAGATACTTTTTGATTTTCTTCTCAGCTTTTAACGCCTTCCCGTTTCGTGTCTTGCCAACGGCCCCCCGACCGATTAATTTACGTTTAGGAATGGACAGGAAAATCTACAGCGTATCGGAACTCAATTCCTCGATAAAAGATGCGATTGAGCTTGAGTTCGGCAGGGAGACAATATGGGTTGAGGGGGAGGTTTCCGGTTTTAAGGGGAATTACGCAAGCGGCCACTGGTATTTTTCCCTGAAGGATGAAAAGAGCCAGATCTCCGCTGCCTGCTTCAGAAGGGACAACCAGCAGATAAAATTCACGCCGGAGAACGGGATGGATGTTATTTGCGCCGCGCGCGTTGGGGTTTACGAGAAAAACGGCGTTTACCAACTGTATGTAAGCGCGATGGAACCGAAGGGAGTTGGCGCCGACGCGCTCGCGCTTGAAAAACTCAAGCAGAAGCTTCTCGAAGAAGGACTTTTTGACGTCTCGAAAAAACGCCCCCTTCCTTTTCTCTCCCGCAGAATAGGGGTTGTTACCTCCCCTTCGGGAGCCGCCGTGAGGGATGTCATCAAGGTCATATACAGAAGGTCTCCCAATGTCGAAGTTATTATTTCTCCCGCGAGCGTTCAGGGGGATAACGCCCCGGCCGAGATAACAAGAGCTCTTGATAGGCTTTACGGCATGGAGGGGCTTGATCTGGTGATCGTAACCAGGGGAGGGGGGTCTAAGGAAGATCTCAGGGCCTTTAACGAGGAGGGGGTCGCGAGAAAAATGGCCGCTTCCCCCTTTCCCGTGATCTCGGCCGTGGGTCACGAGGTGGACGTGACGATAGCGGATCTTGTATCCGACGTGAGAGCGGCCACCCCTTCAATGGCTGCCGAACTTGCGGTAAGGGAAAAAAGGGAAGTTCTCGAAGATCTCGCGCAGTTTCGCCGCCGCCTAGATTTTTCCCTCACAAGCCGCATTGACATGTTCTCCATGCAGCTTGACGGACTCGCGACCAGCTTCAGGCACCATATGACTTCACGGATCGAGAACCTTGAGCAACGCATCGAGAATTACTCCGGGAAACTTACCTCCCTGAACCCTTTCAGCGTCCTTGAGAGGGGATACGCCATAGTCTCAAAGGAAAAAAGCGGAGAGATAGTACGGGATTCCCGGACGCTTGAACCCGAGGAAAAACTGGTTTTGAGGCTAAGCAAGGGCAGGGCGTTTTGCAGCGTTGAGGGAACGGAGAACGAACCGCAGGTCTGATCTTCAGGGGACGACCGAAAGACTGCCAAGCTTGACGACCGATATATTCTGCGCAAGCAGCAGGTCCCTTGTTCTCTCGGGCGGCAAGCCATCCGTAAGCAGAAGCCTTATTCTTCCCCCGAGATCGCTTCTTAGGTTGTCTGCCGAACCGTTTTCGCCCCGGAGACTGTTAACGACATTTTCGATCTCGGCACCCGGAAGAAAAAGCATAACCGGCATTATCTCGGGGACATCGACGAAAAAGTCTTCCGTGCCTTCCGCAATGGCCCCCCTGGCTGAGGTCTGAAGGTTAAGCAGGTTAGCGAACTTGGAAAAAGAACCGCAGCCGGGGAGGTAGGAGAATGTCTGGTCCTCGATTGAGATTTCTCCCAGTTCCTGCTCTGAGAGGTGCAGGAGATCGAGTATGTCTCCATGGGAAAAGCTTTTGCTCTCGTCCGCGGCGGCTCCCGCGTCAAAGATTACGGCTGGTGAGTCTTCTTTTACCGAGCTTCCAATCGCGCTTATTTCGTCCCTGAGTTTCTTCCTGCCGAGAAAGCCGAATTTCACGACGTTCGAGTAACTGACCGTTTTTTCCTCCACGGAAATCTTTTCGTTTACGCTCAGAAAAACCTTTTCTATTTTTTCTCCGAGTGCCGGGGTCTCGACGAGTTCGCGCGCCTCATCCGCGCTTGCGCAAAGAAAAAAGCAGTCTCCGGATGAGTTCACCAGGATTTCCCTTGCTTCTCTCGTGCTCCTTGCGGGCAGGCAGATCCCTCCCAGAGCGAATACCGCCAGTTCGAAAAAAAGACACGCCAGCGTATTGGGCGAGAGAACAACGATTCTGCTTCCCGTTGAGAACCCCGAATTCAGAAGAAAGCAGGCTATGCTTTCAACCTCTGTAACGAGATCGGGCCAGGTGATCTGTTTCCAGCTCCATCCGTCTTTTTTCTGAAACAGCAGCCTTGAGCCGTTTTCCTTTGTCCTTTGCAGAAGGAAATTGCGGAAGTTCCTTTCGTTCATTCTTATTCTGACCGCCTTTGCGGGTTGTGATTCGGGTAAAATTAAAAACTATAATTTAACCGGTTTGCACGCCATGGTGGCGAATTTATGAAAAGGGAACTTGATTTCGAGAAGAAAAATTTCGCGGGGGCGCTTGAGATCGTAAAGACCCTCGGGGAGAAGGGGCACGAAGCTTTTTTCGTGGGCGGCTGCGTGCGTGACGCCCTGCTCGGCGTTGAGTGCGACGAGATCGATATAGCGACAAGCGCGACTCCGGAGCAGATTCAACGGGCGTTTTCAAAGACCGTGGCCGTGGGGGAGAGCTTCGGCGTGGTGCTGGTGATAAAAGGAGACATGAAGTTCGAGGTCGCCACCTTCAGGAGGGAATCAAGCTACGGCGATGGAAGGCATCCGGAACACGTCGATTACACGAAAAGCCCGGAAGAAGACGTTCGCAGAAGGGATTTTACGATAAACGGAATGCTTTACGATCCGGTTTCTCGGGAGCTTTACGATTACGTGGAGGGTCTCGGGGATCTTGAGCGGAAGCTTGTCAGGACCATAGGGGATCCCGAGAAAAGGTTCGGCGAGGACAGACTGAGGATGATGAGAGCGGTGCGGTTCGCGTCATGTCTCGGTTTTGAGCTTGACGAGGCGGCGCTTTCGGCTATTCGCAACGAGGCCGCCGCGATATCCGTTGTAAGCGGGGAGAGAATACGCGAAGAACTCGTCAAGATACTCACCCGCCGGAATCCAGGGAACGGACTCAGGCTTCTTAGCTCCAGTGGTCTTCTTGAACATTTTCTCCCGGAAGTCGAATGTATGCACGGAGTTCGCCAGCCCCCTCAGTTCCATCCCGAAGGGGACGTGTTTGAGCATACCTGCCTCGTGATGGACAAGCTCTACGGCAACACCGACGGTCGCTACTCGGAGGAGCTTGCCGTTGGCGCACTTCTCCACGATGTGGGGAAGCCCCCTACTTACAGCGAGTCTGACAGGATAAGGTTCAACGGACACGACAGGGTAGGGGCCAAAATGTCTGAGGGTATCTGCAGGAGGCTCAGATTCTCCAAAAAGCAGATAAAGAGAATTTCCGAACTTATCCTTGAGCATCTTAAATTCAAGGATGTTTTCAACATGAGAGAAAGTACCCTTAAAAGGTTTCTTTCCCTTCCGTATTTTGAGGAACACATGCAGATGCATCTTGCCGACTGCATGGCAAGCCACGGACAAACTGACGCTTATGATTTCATCAGGGAAAAGATGGAAGAGTATGGAAGGGAGGAAATAAAGCCCCCGCCGCTTCTCAGCGGACAGGATCTTATAGATCTCGATTATTCTCCCGGCCCCATTTTCTCGAAAATACTGGGGAGGGTGGAAGAACTCCAGCTTGAAAACAGGCTTTCTTCAAGGGAAGAGGCCATAGAGTTTGTTCTCAAAAATTACCCCAGCAACCGCGGTTAACGGCTATTCCTCAAGCTTCGCTTAGAATAGGGGCAAGCCCTATTGCCGCTCATTTCCGTTTGATTATGAGCGTCTAATCTGTTTGTGTCCAATGTATGAGCGACAAAACACATAAAGTCGCTATGGAGTGTTTATATGATGCAGGAATCTAGAGCTCTTATCCCAGACCACCATTGTCTTCCTTGCGTTGAACAGCAATTATTCTGTGTACACGAGGATTTTCGTAATACTTTGGGGGAGCAACTGATATAAGAGACACAAACCCGCCACTGAAGAATTTTTCTTCCGTACGAAAGCGAGTGTGGTGAAAAAAGGCAGTAAAATAGACGGGGAATAACTTTTTTGCAGTGGTATTCCCCGTCTTTATCTTATGCGCGTCAGATTTTTCCCTGAAGCAGAAACGCTATCAGCAGGGCGTAGATTACCAGAGACTCGATCAGGGCGAGACCGATAATCATGGGTGTCTGAATCTTCGCGGAAGCGCCCGGGTTCCTGGCTATGCCGTCAACAGCAGAAGCCGTGGCGAGTCCCTGACCCACTCCGGCGACGCCTGCGGCTATGCCTATGCCTACTCCGGCGCCGATTCCAAGTCCCATCTTCGCCAGATCTCCTAAGCCCCCCTCAGTTGCGGCAAACGCGTCGGGAACGAAAGCGCCGAACGAAGCCAGTGCCGCAAGACTTATAAAAGAAAACAACCTTTTCATTTCTTACCTCCTAAATTTATGTCAATGTTCATGCGCTTCGGCAAGCGCGATATATATGGTCGAAAGTATAGTGAATATAAAAGCTTGCAAAAAAGATACGAAAATACCTAGCCCCACGAAAGCCATGGGAATCAGTATATGCGTGAGGTTGGTAAACACCCCGAGCACCATGTGGTCGCCTGTTATGTTCATGAAAAGCCTTAGGGATAGCGACAGCGGCCTTACGAGATGGCTTATAACCTCGATGATCAGCATAAGCGGCGCGAGGAAAAGTACCGGGCCAAGAAAATGCTTGATGTATCCGAGCCCGTGCTCCCTTATTCCGTAGTAGTTGTACATGACAAATATGAGAAGCGAGCACGCTACGGTGGTGTTCAGGTTTCCGGTCGGTGGGAGAAAACCCGGGATCATTCCCAGGAGGTTTGCAAACAGTATGAAGAAAAACGACCCGGCTAGAAGCGGGAAGTATTTCTTCGCCTTCTCCCGGGACCCGAAAACGTTTTCAATCGTGTTGAAAAGGAACTCAAGCCCCACGAGTTCGAAGAAAATGTTCATCGACGGCTTCTCTTCGGGGATTACCGATTCTTCTCTCGAGTAATGTTTTGTTACCCTAAGGCCGATAAACAGTATGAAAAGGAGTACCAGCACTCCGCCCAGAATATGGTCGTATTCTATGAGACCGGCAAGGGAAAACCAGCTGAAATGTTCCATGTCTAACCCTTCAAACCTCTACCTATTATTACTATCACCACGGAAGTTAAGCCTATCATTAAACCATATATATTTAGTTTTGCAAATATGAGTAAAGCCGCTATTATCGCAAGCAGCGCGAGCATTTTCATGACCAGTATGAACATGGAAAACGCAAGTGAATACCTTTTTTCCGCAAGCGCTTTTACGACGAATTTTATGGCTACGTAATCCAGCAGAAAAAGGACCCCCGCGACCGCTATGGCCACCGCAATTTCCCTTTGCCCTATAGCGATATTAACGGCGAAAAGAAGAGCCGTTACCGCCAGGGAAAGCTTCTCAACGCCGCCGAGGCTAAGATCCTTCATCGTTCCCGTTTTTTCCCTGCTGTCTGAGTTTAAGTGTCCGCAGAAGCAGGGTCAGTCCCGCTATCACTCCGCACACAAGACCTAGCAGGGTAAAGAAAGGGAAAGCGGTGTCAAGTTTTTCGTCTATGTAGTTGCCGAGAAAGAGCCCTGCTATGACGGAAAAAGCGAACTCAATTCCAACTACTACGAAGAAAAGCCAGTTAGGATTTCCGATTTTACTCTCCCTGGGAAATTCCCCGAAGCGACTTGCGGATTGCCTGTAGCGTAAGGTCTATCTGCTTTTCTGTGTGCGCGGTCGAGATGAATACGCTTTCGAACTGAGACGGCGGGAACATGACCCCGTTTTGAAGAAGGTTTCTGAAGAACCTCGCGTATTTTTCGGTATCGCATCCGAGCGCCCCGGCGTAGTCAGTTACCCTTTGGTCGGTGAAAAATACGGTGAACATGGAGCCTACGGAGTTTACTGTGGCGGCAATGCCGAGCTCGGCTATTACCTCCCTTATTCCAGATACCAAGGAGGCGGTCAGGCTCTCAAGGCGCCTGTAGGTTCTCGGGTTAAGTTCTCTTACCGTCGCGATCCCCGCCGCCATGGCGAGCGGATTTCCCGAAAGGGTCCCCGCTTGGTACATGGGACCTTCAGGGGAAACCATCTGCATTATTTCTGCGCTTGCTCCATACGCCCCAACCGGGAGACCTCCTCCTATTATCTTCCCGAGACAGGTTATGTCCGGAGTTACGCCGAACAGTTCCTGCGCGCCTCCTCTGGCGAGGCGAAATCCCGTTATGACCTCGTCAAAGATGAGGGCCGCTCCGTGTTTTTTACATGCGGAGCGCAATTTCTTGAGGAAGTTTTTCTCCGGGGTCACCACTCCCATGTTTCCCGCCACGGGTTCGATTATCACTCCGGCAATTTTCCGGGGATGCTTCTCGAAAAGCCTTTTGACGGAATCTATGTCGTTATACCGAGCGAGCAGCGTTCTGTTCACAAACGATTTCGGAACCCCGGCGCTGCTTGGATTCCCGAAAGTCGTGGCCCCCGAACCGGATTTCACGAGCAGAAAATCCGAATGTCCGTGGTAGCATCCCTCGAACTTGATTATGTATTCCCTTCCGGTGACCGCTCTTGCAAGCCTTATGGCGCTCATGGTGGCCTCGGTTCCGGAATTGGTAAGGCGGACCTTCTCAATCGAGGGGAAGTACCTTGCTATAAGCGTGGCAAGATCCGTTTCCAGTTCGCAGGGGGCGCCAAAGCTCGTTCCCAGCGGAAGCCTTTCCCCGACGGCACTTACCACTGAGGGATGCGAGTGTCCCAGGATCAGGGGACCCCACGAGGCCACGTAGTCGATGAACCTGTTGCCGTCGGCGTCGTATACGTAGGAACCTTCGGCTCTTGATACAAAAAGCGGCGAACCTCCCACGGCCGCGAAAGATCTCACGGGGCTGTTCACCCCGCCCACAAGAACGTTTCTCGCCCTGCGAAAAAGCTTCTCTGAGTTGGTGGTTTTCATAAAAACGGTTCAGTGCCGACCACGGCCGTAAGTTTTATTCTCCCGGCGTGGACAAGGTCTTAAGGTGTTCTTTTGCCGTTGCGGCTTCAGGAGAGTCCGGGTACGCCTCGATCAGCGATTCGAAAAAGAGACTCGCCTCGTTGGGTTTCCCTATCTTCAAGAGTGCGATTCCCTGATTGAGCTGGCAAAGCGGGATTTTGGGGCTGGCTGGCCAGGTTTCGATTATGTTCTGGTATTCGAGTATGGATTCTTCGTAGAATTTTTCCTTGAAGTAGGAATCCGCGATGAGAAACATTGCGTCTGCGGCTTCATCGCTTCTGGGGGCGGCGGCAAGATACTCTCGAAGCAGTGTCCTTGCGGCTTCATAGTTGCCGTCGGCAAACTCTTTTAGGCCCAGGTCATAGTTCTCCTTGGGATCCTTTTCCGCGGGGGATGGTTCATCGTCTGCGCTTTCAGAAGCTTGCCCTGAAGCTGGGGTGGATGGCGTCTGCGGCTCGGGAACTGCGGGCTGGGATTCGGCCTCTGCCATTGCCGAGAGTCCGGTTTCTATCTTTTTGAACCGTTCTTCGGTCTGCGTGTGCATCTCGCCTATTATCTGCTCGAGTTCCAGAAGCTTGTTTTCGAGTTCGAAAGTCTTTTCGTTGAGATTAACGATATTGTCTTCTTTCTTTACTTCCGCCTTCAGCCAATCGATATCCTTCTGTATTTTCTTGAGAGTCGTTTCGACTTCCCTTTGCCTCGAGTAAAGAAAATCCAGGTCCCCTTCCGATGCTACGCACCCGTACATGAAGATGGAGCAAAACGATACTAAAGCGACGGCCAGATACTTTTTTCTCATTGGTCCTCTGAGGAATTGTTGCCGGAGAGGGCCATGAAGTGTCCTCGCCTGTTGCGGCTGTAAGCCTCCTCCGATGTTCCCTCCTGCCATATTTCCGTCTCTCCCTTGCTGATGGAGTGCAGCATGTCGGGAGACATCCCCTTTCCGATCATGTATTTCTTGATTTCATCCGCTCTTTTCTTTCCGAGGGAGAGGTTATATTCCTCGGTCCCGCGGATGTCGCAGAAACCGAAGACGAGAATGAATTTGATTTTGTCTTTGTTTTGTTCGAAGACATTTATGTTGGCGTCGATTATTTCCATCGCCTCTTTCGATATTTCTGCTTTGTCAAACTCGAAAAAGACGTCCGAAGTGGGAAGGTTTATCAGGTTTTCCTTGGAGAAGGCGTCGCTCAGCAGGGATTTCTGCATTTCCTGGGCCTCTTCGTCAAAGCCCTCCATGTAGGTATCTTCTCTGGCGGCGCCGATTGCCTGCGTGGCCTTGAGTTCCGCCTGAGAAAGGGCCTTCTCAGCTTCCTCAAGTTCCCCTTCGCTTATAAGGTTCTGGGCCATCTCGAAAAGCTTTTGCGCCTCTTCATACTCCCAGGTGTCTTCGGCGCCCTCCGCGCGGGCCTCCTCAAGCATCTCCGATACCGCCATAACCCTGTCCTGAGTATCTGTCGCTTCAGCTGGGGGAGGAGGGGGGACCTTCTTCGAGCACCCCGAGATATTCAGAACGCCCACGACCAGAAAAAGAAAAGCAACAGCCGGGATTATTTTTCTCATGATCAGGATTTCAGTCCGTTTAAAAGGCGCCGCCGCGCTGCAGCGGGTAAACTTAAAAAGACGGGGTTACTATAGCACAAGGGGGATGTTTTTTCAATTCTCCCGCGGTATTTTCTTCCGGGGAGAAAAACAAGGAGTTTTTCAGTGAACGACGCGCCTTCAGTTACCGGGGTTTTCTGGCATAACTGCCCTGTGGTGATCATAACCAGCAGGCGGGAGGACGAGATAAACGGCCAGGTGGCGGTGACGGTTGTCACCTCCTCCATAGTCCACACCGTGCCCAGACTCCTTATGGGGATATGGAAGGGAAATCATACCCACGGGTTCATAATGGAAAGCAGGAGTCTCGTGGTTCATCTTCTCAGAAGGGACCAGATCGCCCTTGTGCGGAACTTCGGCTTTTATTCGGGCAGGGACAAAAAAAAGTTTATCGGCATAGACCATTTCGAGGGCAGAAACGGCTGTCCCGTCTTAGAGGGAATACACTCCTACGCGGAGTGCTCGGTGCTCAACGCCATGGACGGCGGAGACATGACCGCTTTTCTGGTTAGCGTCGACTACGGGGAAATAATGAAGGGAGGAGATTGGATGACGCTTGCGGACTTCTACTCCCTGGCTCCCGAGCAGTGGGTGATCGAGTACGGACAGAAACTCATGCAGTCGGTGAGTTTCTCCATGCCGATAATACACAAAATAAGCCACGAGCCGTTTCAGCCTTAAGCGGGCGCCGTTTCAGACCTTCAGCGTATTATTATGGTTGCGGAGGCTGAGCTTCTCTCCGCGTATTTCCTGAGCCTGCCTTGAAGTTTTTTCTTGAACCAGTTTCTGGTAAAGGGAACAAGAAGGGAAAAGCCCAAGAGATCGGTAAGAAGTCCGGGGGTAAGGAGCACAACCCCTCCCACGAGTACTAGAAGACCGTTTATGAGGCTTTCCGTGGGCGGCCTGCCTTCGGCGACCTCCGCTCTTATCGCGCTTATGACTTGGGTTCCCTGGCTTCTGGCGAGCGCCGCTCCCAGCACCCCCGTAGCTATGACTATGAATATGGTCGGCCAGAGTCCTATTATGTTTCCGAGCTTTATGAGCAGCGCGAGCTCAATGAGCGGAACCACGGTGAACAGAATTAGCAGTCTTACGAACATCTAAAGTCCTTAGAGAGAATTCCCGGTTATCTGTACGGTATAATAATACATCCGGAGGAAAATACCGAATTGCCGATGGGAAAGCCGCCTTCGCAAAGAAATATCCTCATATCTTTTCTGCTTGTTCTGTGCTTGGGAGTGGGGGGATGCCGGCTCTTCAGATTCCTTGAGGTAAAAGGCCAGCTCGGGGACTTCAGCGAGAATTTCAGCGTGAGCGACCACGACGGTCTACGCCTTACCTTCAAGAAACCCGTACTGCTCGCAGGAGACATCGAATGGCTCATGGTCTACTCGCCTCCCGTGAAAACCCGCGTTGCCACTGACACCGAGCTTTGGACTTATCATCTGGTGAAGAAGTACCCGGGCAGAAAGAGCGAGAGCGGAAACTTCGATCTGGCTATGGGGATGAAGCTTTGTCAGAGAAAGCTCTGCGAGGTCGTCTTCCCTGAGCGCTTCACTAAGTATATAAACAAGGAAGTTCTCGGGAAAGTGATGGGCTCGGTGGGCGGGGCCGAAGTGAAAAAACTTGAGAAGACAAGCACTGCGGCCGTAAGGTCGCTCGAACCCAAGGAAATCCCGAACTCCTCGGAGGTGATAGAGATTCTCGGCCGCCCGTACGCAAAGCTAAACGAGGAAGGCGGCGGCGTATTCGTCTACAAGTACAGGCTCCGGGAGAAGACCCCTGAGGGGAAATATATCGTGTTCAGGCTTCTTCTCAGCTTTGATGAGAAAACTGAAAAGCTAAAAAAACTGGTGCTTCCGCTTAGAAGCGTGAGGCTTGCGATGAATTTCGAACCGGACGTGGCGGGAAGATGAGTTTTCTGAAACTTCTTTCCCCCGCGAAGGTAAATCTGTTTCTAAGGGTCTTGGGAAAGCGCCCCGACGGCTATCATGAACTCCAGTCCATCCTGCAGCCCGTGAGCCTCTTTGACGAGATAAGCCTTTCGGTAGAATCGGGAGAGGGGTCAAGTCTTTCATGCTCCGGGAGGGAAATGCCCTCTGGAGCGGATAATCTTGCCGTGGCCGCCTGCCGTCTTTATCTTGAGGAGGCCGGGATTCGAAAAAAGGTCTCCATAGTAATAAAAAAAACCATTCCTCTCGGCGCCGGACTCGGGGGAGGAAGCTCGAACGCCGCGGCGGTTCTGGTGGGCCTGAACAGGGTTCTCGGGAAATTTACCGATCGGGATGTGCTCCGGATAGCCGCATCTCTCGGAGCGGACGTCCCGTTTTTCGTAAGATCCGCCTCTTCGTTTATCGAGGGAATGGGAGAGAGGGTGAGCGTGCTTTCTGATTTTCCACTTTTTCACTACGTTATCCTTTTCCCCAGAAAAAGCCTCTCGACCCGGGAAGTCTACGAAAGGTGGGAGTGGCCGCAACGGCCACCCGAAAAAATCGATCCCGGTTCTCTTGCGGAGCGGTTCCGCAGGGGGGATTTCCCCGTTGAAAACAGTCTTGAGGCGGCGGTCTCTGCAGTATTCCCCGAGATTCTTTTCCTAAAGGAGACTTTCAGGTCGCTCGGGGCGCGCTTCGTGCTCGTCTCGGGAAGCGGGTCATCGGTTTTTTCCGTTTTCAGGGAACAGCATGAGGCGGAGGAAATCTACGAGTACTTGGGAACCTCTTCTGAATTTGACGTTTTTTTGGCCCGGGGCATAAGCGGCTGGCATTTTCTTGCGGATTGAGACGTTTTAGCTGACTTTGTCGTCGGCAATCCGTTTGCAAAAACTAGGTGGTAGAAGTAGAATGACTAACAACGAGAAAAAGCCTATCGGAACCGGAAAGCTGCCCTGACTTAAAACAATCTTGAAGATGAAGACAACACGTTTGGGAAAACTGAGAAATCACCTTAGAGGTTCCATGTTGCGCGTTGGAAAGGGAATCGCCAAGGCATTGAGTATATCGCGCGTTTTCGTTGTGGCAGCGGGGCTTTTGCTTGGGCTTCTGCTTATGGGCGCGCCTGCTGAGGTTAACACCCAGGAAACCAATGTGGACGGCGATCTCAGACTGGTGGATACGACTACGGGCACGGTGGTGAGCCTCGTGATTGCTGTCACGCCTTCGGGCAGGCTTGAAATATTCGATGACCCGGATGGTGACGGCGCCGGCGAATGGAAGGGTATATGCGATGACGGACTCGGCACGCTGGGAACACAAGAGGACAACAATATTCGGGTAATCGGCAGGCAGGAGGCGAAGGTCGCCTGTCGCCAGCTGGGTTTCTCGGGAGGAACTCCGCTTACCGGACTCGTGGTGCCCGCAAATGCCGCGGAGGATCCGTCAGCGTATTACCTGCTCGATGATCTCGAGTGCTCGGGTTCTGAGGCCAGGATTCTTGGCGAGGACAAGTGCAAGCATCTGGTGCGCGGGGAGAACAACTGTGGCGAAAACGAGGCTTTCGGTGTCAGTTGCGAAGCTGCAACCTCGAATGATGACGCCGTCGGTCATATCGCGATCAGGGGCACGGAAACCAAGACGGGAGTTACGGTGACCGCGGATCACTCCGGGATCACTGATGCAGACGGCAAGCCTGCGGAGGAGAGTTCGTTTTCCTATCAGTGGATCAGGTCCGATCTTGCCTACAACGAGACTCAAATTCCAGACGCAACGAATTCCGCCTATGTTTTCCAGTCTGAGGATGAGGAGAACTGGGTGAAGGTAAGGATCAGCTTCACTGATGACGCGGGTAATTCGGAGCAGGTCGAAAGTTTCGATGTGGGACCGATTTATCCCGACCTTCCCGACGGCAGCCTTCGATTGATTTCCACTACCAGCCTTGAGACTGGTGAAGAGTCGGATTCGAGCTCGGGCCTGCTTCAGATATTTGATGATCAGGCAAAGCGATGGAAGGGGATATGTGATGACCTCTGGGATGATGACGACGCGACGGTTGCGTGCGGCCAGTTGGGCTTATCCGGAGGCACCGCGGTAACGAATATAATCTGGATAGGACAGCCCTCGCTGCTTTTTCTGCTTGACGATGTGGAATGTGACGGTGCGGAAGAAGCCCTGCTTGAGTGCGAACATTCAGAACCGGGAGTGCATGACTGTACTTCCTGGGAATACGCGGGCGTCACTTGCGAGGCCGTTTCCGATTCACAATAAGTTTTCTCTCCAGCGATAGCAGTTGGGTTATTACCAAATCGCTGCTTAATGCTCCATTTCCTGCCTGATCCATGTTGAATATCAGCGGCTTCCCCCGTTTTAACCTGGACGACATTTGCGGTTCCGTTTTCGCTTTAACAGTTGCGCGAATGTGGTAACATAAGAACTCTTCCCGACTGGGGCGTCGTCTAACGGCAGGACACCGGGTTTTGGTCCCGGTAGTGGGGGTTCGAGTCCTCCCGCCCCAGCCAGAAAAGACGATTCAGAAGCCCGTGCCGAAAGATTCTCTTAAAGGACTTAACCCTTCCCAGACCGAGGCCGTAAGCCACGGAGAAGGTCCGTTGCTCGTGCTTGCGGGCCCGGGTTCGGGAAAAACCAGGGTTATTGCACACCGAATCGCCTACCTGATAAACGACCTTGGCATTCCTCCCGGAGACATTCTGGCCGTGACCTTCACTAACAAAGCTGCGGCGGAGATGAAAAAAAGGGCGAGGGATTTGGCGGGCGAGCTTACGAGTGGCATATGGATCGGCACCTTCCACTCGATTTGCCTTCGGATTCTCAAGATAGAGGCAGATTTTCTCGAGGACTACACTAAGGATTTCGTTGTCTACGACCGGGACGATCAGCTTGGCCTCTTAAAAAGCTGCCTGAAAGAACTTGACTACGGGGAGAGTCTTTTTTCGCCCAAGGGAGTGCTTTCCGAATTTGATGCCGTCGAGAACCGAGAGGATGTGTCTTTCAAGGACGATTTTTACGGTCGCAGGCTCAGTGAGCTTTATGATTTATACAAAAAAGAGCTTGTGAAGCGAAACGCCATGACGTTTAACGACCTGCTTCTGCTGGCGAACAAGCTTCTTTCTGAAAACCAAGCGGTTTGCGTCCGCTACCAGGACAGGTTCTCTCAAGTGCTAGTGGACGAGTACCAGGACACGAACGTTTCCCAGTACCGCTTCGCAAAGACCCTCTCGCAGCGCCATCGCAACCTTTTCGTCGTGGGCGATGACAGCCAGTCGATTTACGGGTGGAGGGGAGCCGACATAAACAATATCCTGAACTTCGAGAGGGACTTTCCAGGGGCGAGGGTCGTTAAGCTTGAGCGCAACTACCGCTCGACGCCTAACATACTCGGCATCGCAAACTCGGTAATAGAGAAGAACTTGGGCAGAAAGAAAAAAACCCTCTGGACCGAGAATCCCGAGGGAGAAACCGCGCTGGTGTTTAAGGCCCTTGATCATGCCGACGAGGCGCGGTTTGTCGCGGAGCGGATTTCGGGTCTGGTCGAATCCGGAGATCTCAAGTGGAGCGACGTGGCGGTTTTCTACAGGGCCAATTTTCAGTCGAGGGTAATCGAGGAGGGGTTAAGGTCCGCGCGAATCCCTTACAGGATAGTGTCGGGAGTCGGGTTTTACCAGAGGGCGGAGATAAAGGATGTGATTGCCTACCTGCGATTGGTTCAGAACCCGAGGGACGACGTCAGCTTTCTTAGAATAGTGAACGTCCCGCCGAGAAAGATAGGGGAAGCCACGCTTCGGAAACTTCGTGAAGCATCTCAAGCCGGCGGGTTCGCTCTTTTTGAAGCGGCTGAGTACTGCCAGGAACATGATCTTCTACCTGCGCGCGCTCTACGCGCGCTATCACGTTTTCTTGAAATCATAAGGGAGCTTGGCTCAGTGGCGGAGAGTCAGCCGGTGGCGCGCGTGATTAAGGCTCTTCTTGAGTGCACTGCCTACCTGGATTACCTGGGGGAGGATCTCCAGAGGGTTGAGAACGTAAGGGAGCTTTTAAACGCGGCCGAGGGATGGGGCGGCGATACCACTCTTTCTGACTTTCTTGACCTCGTGCTGCTTGCGACGGATGAGGACAGGGGGGACTCCGAAGAGGAAAAAGTCTCCCTCATGACTATTCACGCGGCCAAGGGGCTTGAATTCCCAGCGGTGTTCGTGGTCGGGGCAAATGAGGGTTTGCTTCCTCACCAGAGATCCGCAGGCACCCTAGAGGGACTTGAGGAGGAGAGAAGGCTTTTCTATGTCGCGGTTACCCGCGCCGAGCAGCTGCTCTACCTGAGCTACGCTTCCTTGAGAACTGCTTCGGGCGGGACGTACCACGCCCGAAGGTCGGCTTTTCTGGATAATCTCCCGCCCGAGCATGTCGTCTACGAATCCCGCAAGGAAGAACTTCCTGGCCGGGATTCCCGCAGTTATTCCGATCTGCCTTCGGAGGAGAATGTATATAAACCGGAAGATGCCAACTGGAGCCTAAGACCCGGACAGAGGGTTACACATCACGTTTTCGGTCCTGGGATCGTTAAAAGAATTGACGGAAAAGGAGATAAGGCGGTGGCTACGGTTGATTTTTCCGGCGCCGGCGTGAAAAAGATCCTCGCAAGCTTTCTTGCCAGTTAGGAGAGGCAGCTCACGACCAGGTTCCTGGCCCACTCGGGAGAGGCGCCCGCGTAGCTTTCATACTCCGGTTGCTCCGAGAAGGGCTTCTCGAATATCTCCCTTACTTTTTCTATCTCCGAGTAGTCTCCTTGCTCAAGGGCCTCCCTTATTGCGGTCTCCATTATGTGGTTTCTCAGAACGTACTTTGGGTTTATGGAATCCATGAGTCTTCTTCTTTCGCGGTCAGGGAGAGAGTTTTCCCGAAGCTCCCCCGCGTACTCTGAAATCCACTTCCGCCACTTCCCCGAAGCTGCGCAGAGTTCCCCAAGCCAGGGATTTTCTTCAAAAGAGCCGTCGCGGCTTACGTCAGAGAGGCTTCTGAGAAAGATATGGTAGTCTGTTCCGGATTCGGCCAGCATCCCGAGGGTTTTTTCAACAAACCGAAGGGATTCTTTTTTTTCCTCCTTGAAGCCGAACCTGCGCAGCATGAGTTCTTTGTAAGTCTCAGAGAAAGTCTTGTTGTAGGCATCAATCGCTTGTGCGGCCTGTTTTTTATCCACCAGGCCTTCCAGACATCTTGCGAATTTTTCAAGGTTCCAACGCGCGATCGCGGGCTGGTTTCCGTAGCTGTACCTGCCGAAGTGATCCGAGTGGTTGGAGACGTAATCCCTGTCGAACGTTTCCAGAAATCCGTACGGCCCGTAATCAAGGGTGAGACCCGTTACGGACATGTTGTCGGTGTTCATTACTCCGTGGGTGAAGCCAAGAGCCTGCCACTTGGCCACGGTGATAGCCGTTTTTTCTGCCGTTGCCAGGAGAAAAAGCCCGTAGCTTTCCTTTGTTCCGCTCGGAATCTCGGGGTAGTGACGGGCGATTACGTAGTCGGCAAGCGTCTGGATGCTCTCCTGTTCACCGCGGTAGTAAAAACCTTCGAATGAACCGAAGCGGACGTGGGTCTCCGCGACCCGGAGCATCATCGCGGCGGGTTCTCGGATTTCCCTATCGATTTTCTCCGTGCCTCCCACCACGCAGAGAGCTCTGGTGGACGGAATTCCCAGATGGTGGAGAGCCTCGCTTCCCAGGTACTCCCTTATGGAGGACTTGAGCGTGGCCCTTCCGTCAAAGCCCCTTGAGAATCTGGTGGCCCCGCATCCCTTGAGATGAAGATCCCATCTCCGGTCGCGCTCGTCGATTATCTGCCCGAGCAGAAGCGCCCTTCCGTCTCCAAGGTGCGGGTTGTAGACCCCGAACTGCCACCCGGCGTAGTACATAGCGAGGGGGTCTGCCCCCGCAAGAGGCCTTTTCCCGCAGAGATACTCTGCAAGAAGGGGGTTTCGTTTCTCGTCCGGGTCTATGCCGAGTTCCGCGGCCAAGGTTTCGTTAAACGTCACCATATGGGGGCTCTCGAACGGAACGGGATCTTTTTTCTGGTAGAACTCGTGTGACAGTTCCGCGTAGGCGTTCTCAAAACGAAGGTCCGTTATTTTTCTCATCTCGCAACGGCCTCTGCGTTCCGCTTCGCATTATGCTCGCAGAGGATCGGGCAGCCGGGAAAGACCCCCGCGCCCGGGTCCGTGTTACACCTCGGCCCTGTAAGGAAGTATAATGTTTTCTGGAGAGAGAATGAAATACAGAAAAAACAAGATAAAAACCGAACATTCGATAATAAAGGGACTGCGGCGATTTCTTGAGGACAACATCTCGGACCTTGACCACGTGACGGGAATCATTCCCGGGGAGATTAAGGTCGGCCGCGCCACCGGGGAGAATCTCGCGGTGAGCTACAAGTACAGCACTCGAACCGGGGCCAAGCTCATAGCGAGAAGCGGCACTTCGGTGCAGGAGGTGTTTGTCATCACGAAGAGCCCCGAGGAACTAAAAGCGCTTATAGAGCTTCTAGGCAAATGAGCTTTCCCTTAGTGTCACCGCGCCTTCCCCGAGCAGCCCTTCGACATTTTCTATTAGCTCGTTCCCGAAGTTAACCTTGCAGTTTCCGACCCTTAAAGTGGCCTCTGAGCGGTCAGTCTTCATGTCGATTATAACTGTCGATTCTCCCGGGAACTTCTCGAGGATTTCCCTCAGGCTGAGTATGTTCTGCTCGTTTGCCAATTTGCGGGCGATGCTTATGCGGACAGCGGAATTCGTCCTGGTTTCCCTGAGCGAGGAGATATCGCTTGCGAGAAGACGTACCTTGTCGTCCGAGACCTCGACCCTGCCCTTTACTATTACGGGTTCTATCTTCTGCTCGAGAAGCACGCGGGATCTCTGCAGGGCGTCGTTAAAGACGATCGCTTCGGTGAATCCGAGAAGGTCTTCCAGCACGAGGTAGCCGATAAAGCTGGTTCCCTTCCTGGTGTTTTTGATCTCGATCGATCTCACCACTCCCGCGATTCTCACCTCGGCGCCGTCCTTTGCCAGCTTTATGGACTCGGTGTCGTGAAGGGGGCTGTATTTCTCAAGCTCGCAGGAGTACTTCTGAAGCGGGTGGGAGGATATGAAAAACCCGAGCACGTCAAGTTCGTTCTCGAGCCTGGTGCGGTCATCCCACCGCTCAGTGTCCTCAAGCGTCGGAGCTGACACGGAACTCGGAAGGTCAAACAGCATCCCCTGTCCGTTTGCCGGCGCGTGATGCTTCATCGCGTTATAGCCCAGAAGGGACTCGCAGGAAGCGAAAAGCTTTGCCCTGTTCGGTTCAAGCGAGTCAAACGCGCCTCCCCTTATCAGGCTTTCAAGCGCTTTTTTGTTGAGTCTCCTCGAATCCACCCTTGCGCAGAAGTCGAAAACGGATTCGAATGCCCCGTCTTTTTCCCTGTTTCTTATGATTTCCTCGATAAGGCTGTTGCCGACGTACTTGATCGCGGTGAACCCGAACCTTACTTTCCCCTCGGAAACCGTGAATCCCGAGGAACTCTGGTTTATGTCGGGCTGCAGGACGTCAATTCCGAGCTTTCTGCACTCGGTTATTCCGGAGATCACCTTGTCCATGTTATGCGCCTCGACCGACATGAAAGCCGCCATGAATTCAGCCGGGTAGTGTGACTTCAGGTAGGCCGTCTGGTAAGTGATCATGGCGTAGGCGGCGCTGTGGCTCTTGTTAAAGGAATACTCGGCGAATTTTTCGAGGGTGTCGAAAAGCTCAGCGGCCTTTTTGCGCTCGAGGCCCTTTTTCTCCGCTCCCGTAAGGAACCTCTTGCGCTGAGCCCTCATTTCGCTTGATTTCTTCTTGCCCATGGCCCTCCGCAGGAGGTCCGCCTCTCCCATGGTGAAGCCCGCAAGCTCGCTTGCGGTCTGCATTATCTGCTCCTGGTAAACGAAAAGGCCGTATGTTCCTCCCAGTATTTCCCGAAGCGCGGGATGGGGAAAATCGACCGCGCCGCCGTTTTTTCTCCGGGTGAACTCCTCCGCCATGCCGCTGTCAAGAGGACCGGGTCGGTAAAGCGCCAGGGCGGCCGTTATGTCCTCGAATTCCGCAGGCCGCAGTTTCGCCAGAAGATCCTTCATTCCCTGGGATTCAACCTGGAATATCCCCATGGTCGCGCCTTCGCTAAGCAGGGCGTAGACCTTGGGATCGTCAAGGGGAACCCTGTCAAGGTCGAATTCCTTTTCGTCTTCTCCCTGGTTTTCCCTTACATACTTAGCTGCCTTGTCCAGTATGGTAAGGGTCTTCAGGCCGAGGAAGTCGAATTTCACGTAGCCGAGCTTCTCTATGGAGTTCATGTCGAACTGGGTCACGATCTCGTTTTTGCTTCCCCTGTAAAGGGGGATGTAGTCGGCAAGCGGTTCGTTCGATATCACCACCCCCGCCGCGTGGGTGGAGGAATGGCGCACCATGTTCTCAAGCGATCTGGCGAGCTCCACCGCTTCGGCAAGCTCCTTGTTCTCGGAAAGCCGCTCCCTTATTTCCTTTACCTTGTTTACGGCTTCCTCTATGCTGAACACCTTTCCCCGGAAAGAGGGGATCATTTTCGAGAGCCGGTCGACTTCCGAGTACTGAAGCCCGAGCACCCTCCCCACGTCCTTTATCACGGCTTTAGAGGACATGGTTCCGAAGGTGCCGATCTGGGCCACCTTGTCCGCCCCGTATTTCTCCGTGACGTATCTTATTATCTCGTCGCGGTGCTCCCCGCAGAAATCGACGTCTATGTCCGGCATGCTCACTCTCTCGGGGTTAAGAAACCTCTCGAAAATAAGGTTGTGCCTTATGGGGTCAATGGTTGTTATGCCGAGGGCGTAGGCGACCAGGCTCCCGGCGGCGCTCCCCCGCCCCGGTCCCACCGGGATACCGTTTTTCCTGGCATGGAATATGAAGTCGGAAACCACGAGGAAGTATGCGGAAAATCCCATCTTGCAGATGGTGTCAAGCTCCGATCGAAGCCGCTCGCGATAGGTATCGTGGGCCTCTTCGGGTATTTCGTTCTCCTGGAGCATTCTCTCGAGATTTTTGCTCGAGATCTCTCGCATGAACTCATCAAGCGATTTTCCCTTGGGAGGGACGTATTCCGGGAACCTGTACCCGTCGTTTCTGAACTCGAAATCGCAGCGCTCAGAGATTTTCACCGCCTCCTCGAGCGCGTCCTCGAAACCCTCCATGTCCTTGGCCATCTCCTCCCTGGTCTTCACGAAGAAGTCGTCGCTTTGGAACCTCATCCTCTTTCGGTCGGCCACCATGCTTCCGGTCTGGATGCACAAAAGCGCGTCGTGCGACTTGTAATCCTCCCTGGTGAGAAAATGGCAGTCGTTGGTCGCGGCGAGCTTTATGCCGAGTTTTTCGCCGATTCTTCTGAGCCCCCTGTTTACCCTGCGCTGCTCCTCAAGGCCGATTGCCTGCACTTCAAGATAGTAGCGGTCCCCGAATATCTCCTTGTATACAGAAGCGATTCTTGCCTGTTCCTTCAGGTCCTTTTTGAAAATGGCCTGGGAAAGTTCGCTGCTCATGCACCCGGAGAGGACTATGAGCCCCTCATTGTGCTCAGACAGCATCTCGTGGTCAACGCGCGGGCGGCGGTAAAACCCTTCGAAGTAACCTCTTGTAACGAGTCTCGAGAGGTTCCTGTATCCCTGCTCGTTCATGCAGAGCACGGTCAGGTGGTAGTTTTTTCCGTCGGAAGGCTTTTCAAGCTTGAGCGTCGGGGTCACGTAGAGTTCGCAGCCTATTATGGGCTTTACGCCGCGGGCCTTTGCCTTTTCGAAAAACTCATACGCGCCGAAAAGGTTTCCGTGGTCGGTCACGGCTACGGCGGGCATGGAGTGGCTCTCGGCTCTTTCAATGAGCTCGTCGAACTTTATCGAGCCGTCAAGAAGCGAGTACTGCGAGTGTAGATGTAGGTGAACGAAGGAATCTGCCATTGCGGGTTATGACATTAAATTATACACCCTCACTCGGTTTCATCCAGTGGCGGAAAGAAATGACAACCGGGTCTTAATCAAGTAAACTAAACAGTCTAGTTTCCGACAAACCGGGTGGTTGAATCTTTACGTCATGTACGAGGAAACGGAATTCAAGCTGTCCCTTTCGCCCGCCGTGGCGAATCGGATTCTGCGCTACAAGGGGCTTAAGCCCCTTCGCAGGGGCCGCCGCACAAAGCACCATCTCGTAAGCACCTATTTCGATACCCCGCGCCACGCGCTTAGAAAATCCGACATAGTCCTTCGGGTGCGCGATAACGGCAACGGCAAGCAGCAGACTATAAAGGCGCCGTTCCAAGGCCCCGCGGGGCTTCAGAATTTCCGGGAATGGACCGTTCCGGTAAACGGCGACTCCCCGAATCTTCGCGCCGTGGATGACCCGGCACTCGTGCGCTCTCTTTCCCGCCGACGTTACGAAAAGCGTCTCGGCCCCGTGTTCACCACGGACTTTGAGCGCGAGGCGGTTCGTATCAGGACCAAGGGCACCGAATTTGAACTGGCGGTGGATCAGGGAGTGATTCACGCCGAAACATCCGGGGGATGTGTTGAAGAGCCTATCTGCGAAGCGGAATTCGAACTGCTCTCGGGGGACCCGGCGCGGATGTTCGACGTGGCCCTTGAGCTCTGCGAGGCTTACGACATACGCCTCGGCCACCTTACCAAGGCCCAGAGAGGCTACGCGCTTGCGAGGCCGGACCTTCGGCCGAGACCGCTTAAGGCCCCGAAGGTCATGCTCGCAGAGGAGATGAGCGTTGGCGAGGCGTTTAACTTCATCATTGCGGGTGCGCTTGAGCACATGTTCGCGAACGAGATCCCGACCCTCGAGGGAAAGGCCGAGGGGGTGCACCAGACGAGGGTGGCGATGAGACGCGTGCGTGCGGCGCTTCGTGCCTTCAAGAGAATACTTCCCTATGACAAGCGAAAGGCCTTTAACGGAGAGTTCCGCTGGTTCCAGCAGCGCCTGGCCCCGGCACGCGACTGGCAGGTGTTTTTAAGCGAGACACTTCCCAAGATAGCCTCCGCGGCGCCCAAGCAGGATCTGGCGATAGAGCGCCTTCGGCGCATCGCGCGTGCCGAGCGCCGCCGCGCCGTAGGGGATGCGGCTGCCTATCTTGAGAGCCGCCGCTACGCCCGTCTGCTGCTCCAGTTCGAGCGGTGGGTCGCGTCTGTGGAAAAGGAGGTCGGCTCGAAGACTTTCGGCCAGCCCATAAAGCCGTTTGCAAGGGGCGTGCTCAGGAGAACATGGCGCTATTTTCTCGAGGATACACGGCCTCTTTCGCGTCTTCCTGACGAAGATCTTCACGAAATAAGAAAGCGGGGAAAAAAGGCCCGCTACGCAACGCAGTTTTTCAACTCGCTCTGGAGCGGTCCCGAGGCTCCGCCCTTCATGAAGCTCATGGGACGCTTCCAGGACAGCCTGGGAAAGACAAACGACGCGATAGTCGCGCGGCACATACTCGCGGCAGTCAGGCCTGGGAGGCTTGATCCCTCGGTGGTCCGCCTCGCGCAGGAATGGTCCCAGGCCCGGGTTAAAAAGTGCCTTCGCACGGCACAGCCGCAGTGGAGGCGCCTCGTGAGAACTACCCCGTTTTGGGAGGCGGCGCGGTGAGCCCGGCTTTTCACGCAGCGGGTAATTATGTAAACTCAAGCGTTGAGGTTTTTAAGACGCAGAATGTTCCGCTTCTTGAGAGGGTGCACTTTCTCTCTATCTCCGCGAGCAACCGTCACCCAGACCGGGCATACGATTGCGAGCCCTTCCGAGGCAAATTAGAACTTGGTTGATCATGACATCGCCCTCGCCCGGGGAGCGAAGCATTGCACCCCTGAACATTCAATCAACCCCGCACCCCTAGGAGGACCAGATGAATAGCGACGACGACTTTTCGGGCATCAACGAAGCCAAAATCGACTTGGGATCGATATACGACCGGCCCGATCCGCGGGCATACTTCAGTACTCTGCAAAAGCTGGATTACACTATTCCCACGAACGCCAAGCCGTTATTTCAAAAACTGATTTCCCAGCTTCGTCGTCAACGCGGACAACAAGAAGTCTGCGTTCTGGACCTGGGCTGTTCCTATGGCGTAAACGCTGCATTGCTGAAGCACGACCTCTCGATGGAAGAGCTTTACGACCATTGGACGCAGGACGAGCTGACACAGGCCTCACCGGAAGAAGTGATTGAAGTCGATCAGCAATTCTTTGCGGACTTGCATGATCATGAAAATTTGAAGGTGATTGGCATCGATCAGGCCGAAAACGCCATCGCTTTTGCGGAAGAAACCGGACTGGTCGACGAGGGGTTGCCGATCAACCTCGAACAGGAGGCCTTACCGGTCAGCGTTCGGCGGGATATAGTGCCCGTCGATCTGATGATATCGACGGGTTGCGTCGGGTATGTGACCGAGAAAAGCTTCGAACAGTTGATGGAGCCGTTGACGGAACGCCGATCGGCCTGGATCGCGAATTTCGTGTTGAGAATGTTTCCCTTCGATAGGATCGAACGGGTGCTCGGGGATTGGGGTTACCGGACCGAGAAACTCGTCGACCAGTATTTCAAGCAGAGGAACTTCGCCTCCGCAGAAGAGCAGGAACAGGTGGTCGAACAGCTAAAAAGTCGAGATGTCGATCCGACCGGCATGGAAGCGGAGGGCCAGGCCGTGGCGGAATTTTATTTGTCTCGTCCAGAAGCGGAAGCGCGGGAACTCCCGCTGGGACAACTGCTGGAGGTTTGAGTTACGGAACCGGTTCGCACCGCGGGCCGCTTGTAGCGCTCCCGAACCAGACTTTCGTAGAGTGCTTGTTCGCTTGCGCGATCGAACAGCCCGGACGCCCCGAACGTCTCCGACAAGACCCGATCGAGCTGGTGGCGGTGGATCAGGGAGTGATTCACGTCGAAACACCCGGGGGATACGCTGAGGAGCCTATCTGCGAAGCGGGGTTCGAATTGCTCTCGGGGGACCCGCGGGGTGAGCCCGGCTTTTCACACGCCCGGTAATTATGTAAACTCACAGGTTGTGGGTGTTAAGACGCAGCATGTTATTGTCCAGGGAGACTGCAGGTGGCTTCTTCGGTAACGGACATCTCGAGCAAAAGGTTCCCGCTTCGCCCTTCTGAGCGGTATATTAACAGGGAGCTTTCCTGGCTTGATTTTAACCTGCGGGTTTTGGAGACGGCAGCCAGCAAGAATGTTCCGCTTCTTGAGAGGGTGCGCTTTCTCTCTATCTCCGCGAGCAACCTCGATGAGTTCTACATGGTAAGGGTGGCGGGTCTTGCGGGACAGGTCATGGAGGGTGTGACCGACCGCAGCAAAGATGGCCTTACGCCGTCCCAGCAGCTAGAAGCCATAAGGGAGAAGGTACGCTTCCTGCTTGAAAGCCAGTACGAATGCGAAAAGGAACTGTTTTCCCTCTGCAAAAAGGCCGGAATCAAGATCGTGACTCCTGAGAAACTCAACCGCTCGGGCGCGAAGTGGCTTTCCGAGTGGTTCTCGAATAAGCTTTTCCCGGTTCTTACCCCGCTTGCCATAGACCCGGCGCATCCGTTCCCCTTCATACGGAGCGGAAGTTTCGTGTGCGCCGTGCAGCTAAGCCGCGCCGAGGACGGAAAGCGCATGAAGGGTCTAATACTGCTGCCTTCTCAGGTGGAGCGCTTCATAAGGGTTCCGGGAGGAAAAAAAGTACAGTTTGTCCCGATCGAGAAGGTTATCGAGCACAACATGAAATCTCTTTTTCCGGGTTTTGAAGTGGAGGACAACGGGATCTTCCAGATCACCCGAGACAGCCTTCTTGAGATAGACGAGGACGCGGAAGATCTGGTCGAGACGTTCGAGACGGCGCTTAAGCAGCAGCGCAGGGGAGGATCAGTGATCAGGGTTGACGTCAACGCGGACATGCCGGATGCGATTGCCGACTTCATAATAGAGAAGCTCGAGGCCCACGACGCACATTTCTTCAGAATCAAGGGGATGCTCGGGCTTGAGAGCGTGAAACAGATAATACTTGATGAGCGAAGCGATCTTCTTTACAAGCGCATGAACATCCGCTACCCCGAGAGGGTAAGGGAATTCGGAGGCGACGTGATAGCCGCTATACAGCAGAAGGATTTCGTCGTTCACCACCCCTACGAGAGTTTTGACGTCGTCGTCGAGTTCCTGAAGCAGGCCGCCGAGGACCCGGCGGTCGTCGCGATCAAGCAGACTCTTTACCGCACCTCGGAAGACTCCCCGATAGTGAAAAGGCTCATAGAGGCTGCCGAGGCCGGGAAATCCGTAACTGCCATGGTGGAGCTAAAGGCCCGTTTCGACGAAGAGGCAAACATCCGCTGGGCGCACGACCTTGAAGACGCGGGAGTTCAGGTCGTGTACGGATTCATTGATCTTAAAACCCACGCCAAGGTGTCTCTTGTGGTGAGAAGGGAAGGTTCAGACATTCGCACCTATACCCACTATGGCACCGGCAACTATCACCCCGTAAACGCCAAGATATATACTGATCTCAGCTACTTCACTGCCGACGAGGCACTGGGTCGGGACGCCGCCAAGCTTTTTAACTACATGACCGGCTACGCCACTCCGAAGAAGATGGAGAGGATATTTTTCTCTCCCGTCACTATGCGTCCGAAGGTGCTTGAACTCATAAGGGACGAGATTGATCACGCGAAGGCAGGCCGTCCCGCGGTGATATGGGCCAAGATGAACTCCCTTGTGGACAGCAAGATAATAGACGCGCTTTACGCGGCGAGCCGCGCCGGGGTGCGGGTTGAGCTTTTCGTTCGGGGAATATGCTGCCTGCGGCCCGGGGTGCCTGGGCTTTCTGAGAATATAGGGGTAAAGAGCATCGTGGGACGTTTCCTCGAACACAGCAGGGTTATCTGTTTTGGTGCCGGGGAGGGACTTCCCTCAGATGGCTGCAAGGTTTTCATCTCGTCTGCAGACTGGATGCCCCGCAATCTTGACCGCAGGGTTGAGTCGCTTGTTCCGATCGAAAACGCCACTGTGAAAAAGCAGCTTGTCGAGCAGGTGATGGTGGCTAACTTAAACGACGTTGAGAGCAGCTGGGAGATGCAACCGGACGGTTCTTTCCGCAAGCTTAAAAGCGATACAGACAGCTTCTCGGCTCACAGATACTTTATGACTAATCCCAGTCTTTCGGGACGAGGCAAGGCGCTTGCCGAATCCAGGCCGGTAATGCCGGCTGAGTTTGTACAGGAATAATTCATGACAGAAATCTCTCCTTCCGCCGCGCCGTTCGGCAAGGCCGGAACTGTGGCGGTAATCGACGTGGGGTCGAACTCCATACGTCTTGTGATCTACAAGGGCCCGAGGCGCGCCCCGCTTCCGATGCTTGATGAGAAGGTTCCCTGCGGCCTGGGGCGCGGGATGGACTCTCGGGGCAGGATGTCCCCGCAGAGCATGGATCTTGCCCTGCGGACCGTAAGCCGCTTTGTCGATATCGCGCGCTCGATGAGGGTTTCCGGAATAAAGGCGGTTGCCACCGCCGCGGTGAGAAACGCCGCAAACGGCCCTGACTTCAAAGAGGCCGTTGAGCAGCAATGCGGGATTTCGCTCCGGGTGCTCTCCGGTATGGACGAGGCGAGGCTTTCTGCTCTCGGTACTCTCTGCGCTATCCCCGACGCTGACGGCGTAATGGGGGACATAGGTGGCGGAAGCCTTGAGCTGGTAGAGATTTGCGAGGGGGAAATAGGGAACCACGCCACGTTGCCGCTAGGCACGATACCGCTTCTTGAAAGCGGCCTCAGTCCCCAAAAGGCCCGCAAGAAACTGATTGCTCCTCTCCTTGACGAGCTTCCCTGGCTTGAGAACGCGAAAAAGAAGACCTTCTACGCCGTCGGGGGTTCGTGGCGAGCCCTCGCCAAAAAACACATGGAATCTGAGGATTACCCGCTTCGGATAGTTCACGGCTACAATCTTTCCAGATCCAGGGCGGTTGAGATGGCCCGGGAGATAGCCGAAATGTCTTCGGGTTCGCTTCAGGACCTCTGGATCCTGGGGCGAAACAGGGTGGAGTCCGCTCCTTACGCCGCCACGCTTATGAAGAGTCTTCTGAAAAAAACGGGCGTTAACAACCTTACGTTCTGCACGTACGGCCTTCGGGAGGGGTGCATATACGACGATCTTTCCCCGGAGCAGCGTTCCCTGGATCCGCTGGTTGTCATGTGCGAGGAGATTGCCCTTAAGATGGGAAGATCCGTTGAGGACGGCAAGGCTTTCTGCAGGTGGATAGAGGCGGCGATTCCTGATGAATACGCCGGAGACTCGAGGCTCAGACTTGCCGCATGCCACCTCTCGGACCTAGGAATTTCCGAACATCCAGAGTACCGGGCGGAGCAGGTGTTTTTGAGGATACTGCGGATGCCGTTTGTGGGAATCACACACCCTGAAAGAGTAAGGGTGGCTTTTTCGGTCGCCTCAAGGCATGCGGCGATTGGAAATCTGGTTCGCCGCTGGGAAGTTTCAGATTTTCTTTCCAATGATAATGTGGAGGAAGCTAGGGTTACGGGACTTGCTCTTCGCCTTGCCTACACGGTCTCGGGAGGGGTGGCACGAATTCTTGAAAGTACGAGGCTTGAGAGGACCGGAGAAAAGCTTACTTTGCATATGCCTGACCAGATTCCTCACCCGGAAACCGTCGGTCGCCGCTTAGGAGCTCTTGCCAAAGCTGTCGGATGCGATTACGAGACAATAGCGCGGGAGCAAGATAATGAAACCGTTGGGTGGGGAACTTAAATCCGCGTAAACCCTAATTACCTTTTTAACTTGTAGCCGGCTTCCACCATGTCCCAAGTATCTTTAGTAACTCCCTGCTCGCGTAGCTTGTTCTTCTGGGTTCTCTGCGTACCGGTCTTCGGGAAGGAATCGACGGACCTTATGAACCTTGGAATCATGAAATAGGGCATTCTTGGCTGCAGGTAGTCCATCAGCTCCGGGGGATCTATTTCTTTTCCTTCCTTCGGAATCACAAGTATCATGAGCTCGTCTTCTGCGTATTTCCCGGCTTCTGACTTTATGCCTATCGCCGCCGATTCCTCTACATCGGGGTGGGAGTTGACGATTTTCTCCACCTCGAAGGAACTTATGTTCTCCCCCCTTCTTCTTATGTAGTCCTTTACCCTGTCGACAAAGTATATGTAGCCGTCTTTGTCCATTCTTCCCGCATCACCCGTGTGGAACCAGAAGTTTCTGAAGTCCTCGACGGTCTTCTCGGGCATCTTGTGATAGTAGTGAAGCATCACGTTCGGGATTCTGGGGCGCACTATGATCTCCCCTATGTTTCCCCTCGGCACCTCCTCGTCCGTTTCCGGGTCGGCGACCTTTATTTCGTAGTTGGGGGCTTCCTTTCCGCAGGACCCCACCCTGAAAGGCTCTCCAGGCCTCATCCATGTGCACTGGCCTATTTCCGTCAGGCCGTAGCCTTCCATGAACTTTATCCCGAAGCGCTCCATGAACTCCTCTATCATGTCGTGGGGGGCTGGTGAGCCAAGAACAAGCTTTATTTTATGTTGCTTCTCCTCCGGCACGGGAGGGGTGTTCCAGAGAAAATAGGACATGGTTCCCACGGTGTTGAACTTTGTTACCCCGTGGTCGACCATCCATTTCCAGAAGCGGCTTGAGCTGTATCTCTCCTCCACTACAGTTTTCGCTCCCTTTATTAGCGCCGGGTAGACGGTCATCACCATAGCGTTTGAATGGAAAAGCGGGAGGCACGTGAAACACACGTCCTCGGGGCCGACGTCCATTATCTCGGCGTAGTTCCTCGCGCTGCTGTAATCGGCGGCGCAAGGTCTCATGACCCCCTTTGAGCGGCCCGTGGTGCCGGAGGTGTACATGAGCCTCGCGTAGTCCATGAAGGTGACCTCGACGTCCGGCTCCTTGCCCGAACCCGAGTTTATGAATTCTGAGTAGGAGATCATCTTGCGGAACCTGTATCCGTGTCTTTTAAATTTCTTGTCCCCGCTCCTTGTCCAGACTATGACATGGCGAAGCTTAGAAAGATTCTTCGCTATGGGGGGCATCCGGTCCAGGTACTCTTCCGCTATGAAAAGTACCTCGGCGTCTGAGCTGTCGATTATGTATTCAAGAAAATCCATCTTGTAGGCTGTGTTTATGGGCACCATCACGGCTCCCATCTTGAGGATTCCGAACCAGGTTATTACGTAGTCATCGGAATTCGGCATGTAGACGGCGACCTTCTTCGCCTTCTCCACACCGAGGTCGCAAAGGGCGTTTGCCACGCGGTTAGCGAGACGGTTTGTCTGGTAAAAGCTAAGCGGCTTTTTGTAGCCGAACTGAAGGAAGGGCTTTTTGCCCAGTTTCCTCGCCTGTTCGCGAAGCACCTTGGGAAGCACCCAGTTCGACCTGTCTTCCTTGAGGTACCAGTTGACGTCGAATTCCCCGTTCTCGCGCTTGTATGTGACGGGATGCATGAGGTCCTTAGGTTTTTTTCTTGTCATTTTTCTCTCCTTTTCCGCATCGCGGCGGCGGTTCCCCGCTAAGGGTCAGGTCTTTCTGTTTAATCAAATTTCTCCCCGGCCGGTTCTGTTTCAGGTTTTTTCTTTGCGAATATCTTTGCGATAATTATTCCAAGCTCGTAGAAGATGAAAAGGGGCACGAGCATGAACATCATCGACACGGCGTCTGTAGTAGGTGTTATGAAAGCGGCGAGGATGGCGTTTATCAAAAACGCGTATTTTCTGTTCCTCGCGAGAAATCCCGCCGTTACGAGCCCGAGCCTGGAGAGGATGAAGACTATAAGCGGAAACTCAAACACGAGCCCGAAACCT
This sequence comes from Thermodesulfobacteriota bacterium, assembly GCA_964291665.2. Taxonomy (GTDB): domain Bacteria; phylum Desulfobacterota_D; class UBA1144; order Nemesobacterales; family Nemesobacteraceae; genus Nemesobacter. The sequence continues at coordinate 1,109,344 of OZ219814.1, forward strand.
ATCATAAGTGCCGTAAGGAACGATAGCGCCTCCTTTATGCTGGGAAACGCTTTTACGTACTCTGTAGTGTATTCCCCGAGCAGAAACCGAAGTCCTTGGGGAGCGGCGATGAAGTAGCAGAAAAGAGCGCCTATGACGAAAAACAGCGTCCCGAATGTGACAAGCGGGATGACGACTCTTTTTTCCCTCTTGTAGAGTGCCGGGGAAACGAAATGCCAGACGTTGTAGAGAATGAACGGAACAGAAAGGAAGAAGGAGAAAAACAGCGATACCTTGAGATAGGTAAGAAATCCCTCGGCCGGACGGGTGAATATTAGGGAGCTTCCCTCTGGCAGGCTCCTTATTATGGGTCCCATGAGCAGGTCAAAGAGTTGTTTTGAGAAAATGTAGCAGGGGACGAAGAAGACAAGTATCGGAATCAGGGAATATATGATTCTTTTTCTGAGTTCTTCTGCGTGCTCAAGAAAATTCATGCCGGTTTCTTCTTTCATTACGGCAGGTTAGGGTAACCCAAATCGCGGTTTTTAACAATTTCGCGCTTCCCCCCGTGTTCTGCCTGTCCGCCCCCGAAAAACACGCCCCGGCTGATTGACATTGTCTTTTGTTTAACTATTATCTTAGTGGTTTTTATCCCGCCATCCCGGAGGAATCTCTTGAAAATACTGATAACTGACGGACTTGCTAAGCAGGGCCTTGAACTTCTTAAGGCTGCCGAGGGAGTCGAAGTTGACGAGAGAAAAGGCGTCTCTCCCGACGAGCTTGTCGATATAATAAAGGACTACGAAGGCCTCGTGGTAAGAAGCGCCACAAAGGTTACAAAGGAAGTCATAGAGGCTTCGGGCGGCAGACTTCGGATCATAGGGCGCGCCGGAATAGGGATAGACAACATAGACCTTGACGCTGCGACCAGAAACGGGGTGGCCGTTATGAATACCCCCGAGTCAAACTCGATAACCACCGCGGAGCACACAATCACGCTGCTGCTTTCCCTCGCCAGGAGGATTCCCCAGGCCCACTCCTCGATAAAATCGGGCAAGTGGGAGAGGAGCAAGTACAAGGGAGTTGAGGTCTACGGGAAAACAATAGGACTTGTGGGCCTCGGGAACATAGGAAAGCTGGTGGCCGAGCGGGCTATGGGTCTTAAGATGAAGGCGGTTGCTTACGATCCTTACCTCAGCAAGGAAGCCGCGAAGAAGCTCAGCATCGAGCTCGTCTCCCTGGATGAGCTTTTCCGCCGCTCGGACGTTATAACGGTGCACACGCCCCTTACGGACGAGACGAGGGACCTTATAAACTCCGAATCTTTTGAGAAGATGAAAGAGGGGGTGATAGTGATTAACTGCGCCAGAGGGGGGATAGTGAACGAGGCGGATATGGCCGAGGCCCTTCGCGAAGGCAAGGTGGGAGGAGCGGCGTTTGACGTTTACACATCAGAGCCCATAGATCCCGAAAACCCCGTTCTCTCGGTCGATGAGAATATAGTGCTCACCCCGCATCTAGGCGCTTCAACGGAGGAGGCGCAGATAAAGGTCGGGACCACCATGGCGGAGCAGCTTATAGATTTCGCGCAGAAAGGGGTCGTCAGAAATGCGGTTAACATGCCGTCTCTTACAACTGAGCAGCTTGCCGTCATGAAACCGTATATGTCAATCTGCGAGAAGATAGGCAGTCTTCACGGGCAGATCTGCAAGGGTGCGGTTCGCACGATAGAGGTGACTTACGAGGGCGAGGCGGCCGAAGTGGACTGCAGCTACCTGACGGTTTCCGTGCTGAAAGGCTTTCTCTCGCACATAATGGATATCTCGGTAACCTACGTTAATGCTCCTTCGATAGCCGAGGAAAGGAAGATAAAGATAGTGGAGTCAAAATCCGCGGCCATGAGCCAGTACACGAATCTCATTTCCGTGACCGTTACGACCCGCGAGGCTACCAACGAGATTTCGGGAAGCGTTTTCAGCGGGAACCACGGAAGGATAGTCAAGGTGAACGGGGTCGAGATCGATGTCGTTCCCGAGGGATTTCTGCTTGTGAGCCACAACTACGACCGCCCGGGCTTCATAGGTTCCATGTGCTCTGTTCTCGGGAAAAACGGCGTAAACATCGGTCGGATGCACCTTGGAAGAAAATCCGCCGGCGGGGAAGCCATAGTTTTTACGAATGTCGATACCGAGGTTAGCGAAGAAGTCATCCAGGAGATTTCCACCGTAGAGAATATTATTTCGGTAACCCAAGTCAGTTTTTCAGATGAATAAGTTTCTCACACTGCCCCAGGGAGTGAAGGATTTCGGTCCCGTTAAGGCAGAGAACCTCAAGCGGATAGAGAACGTGCTCCTTGAGGAGTTTTCCTACTGGGGCTACAGGAGGGTTATAACTCCTCTTTTCGAGTATTTTGACACCATGTCCGTAGGTATCGGGGAAGACTTCGAGCACAGGCTGATGAAGTTCGTCGATCCGCACACGGGTGAAATCGTGGTGCTGCGCCCCGACATCACTCCCCAGATCGGACGCATGGTCGCCACGCAGTTAAGCGATCATCGCTACCCCCTCAGGCTTTGCTATTCCGGAAGGGTGGTGAGGTACGAGGAGAAGGGAAGCGGGAAGGAAAGGGAGGTTTTTCAGCTTGGCTGCGAGCTTCTGGGGCTTAGTTCGACTGAAGGGGATTCCGAGATAATCGCGCTGGCCCTAAAATCGCTTAACCGCCTCGGCCTTAAAAAAATAACCCTGAACCTCGGGCATACGGGCATTCTTGACGCTGTTCTTCGCGACGCCGGAGATATAAGGGACGAACTTGTGCAGGCGCTTGTAAAAAAGGATCAGGAGCGGATAAGAAGGATAGTGGAACCCTCCGGGATTCCCGCGGACGTAAAGGATGTTCTTCTTTCCCTTTCTGATTACTACGGCGATGCCGACATCCTTCGCAGAGCCGCCCGGAACGAGAGATTCAGGCCCTGTATCGAGGAAATCGTCTCCGTTATCTCCGTGCTTGAGCAATACAATATCGAATGCGACATATCGGTTGATCTTGTGGAGGTTAAGGGTTTTGAGTACTACACCGGAGTCACTTTCGAGGTAATATCCTCCGTGGCTCCCGCTTCCCTGGTGACGGGCGGGAGATACGACGGCCTCGTAAGCCGGTACGGGCGGAGTGTTCCCGCAGCGGGATTCGCGATAGACGCCGAGGCGCTTATGCACAACACCAAGGGCAGCGACGGCGAGAATCAGGTCCATTTCATAATAGTGCCCAAAAGCCAGGATCTAAGAGGTGACGCCATAAGGCTTGCCGAGTGGCTGCGCTCAAGCAGCTTCAAGGTCATACTCGACTTGAACGGAGCCTACGCGGACATGATCGATTCCAATAATTTTTTCGACGGGGACGGCTCGTTCGCTACATACGGGATCATAAAGCTTGAATCCCCTTCCGAGATGAAGCTGGTTGAATCCCGGACCGGGTCCATCAGGGAATTCTCCAACCTTGAAGAACTTCTTACCGGAGGAGGGCTCTAGGCTTGCCGAGCATAGTGGTCCTGGGTACGCAGTGGGGGGATGAGGGCAAGGGAAGGATAGTGGATCTCATAGCCTCAAGGACCGACTTGGTGGTGAGATATCAGGGTGGAAACAACGCGGGTCACACCATCGTCACGGACGGAAAGAAGATCATACTTCACCACGTGCCCTCGGGCATACTCAGGGAAAACAGTCTGTCTCTTATCGGAAACGGTGTGGTCATTGATCCCAAGGTGCTGGTCGCGGAAATAGACGCGCTCAGAAGCGCCGGGTATCCGGTTAGCCCCTCTAACTTTCTCATAAGCGAGAGGGCCCACGTGATCATGCCCTACCACAGGGAAATAGATTTGCTCAGGGAGAAGAGACGCGCAAGCGGAAGGAAAATAGGTACTACCGGCAGGGGGATAGGCCCGGTGTACGAAGACAAGTACGCAAGACGGGGCATAAGGATGCTTGATCTCACCGAGCCCGAAGCCTTTCGCCCCAGACTCGTTTCTGTCATGGCCGAGAGAAACGCCTATATAGAAAAGGTTCTCGGGGCGGAGCCTCTCGATCCCGAGAGCGTGTATGAACAGTACGTCGGGTACGGCGAGGTTCTCGGACCCTTTATCTCGGATGTCTCCGGGATTATCCGCAGAAGTGGCGATGAGGGCAAGAGGATTCTTTTTGAAGGGGCCCAGGGCTCGCTTCTCGATATCGATTTCGGTACTTACCCCTACGTCACGTCGTCAAACGCTGGTCTTGGGGGCGTGTTTTCCGGGACCGGAGCGGTGCCGGCACTCGTAAGCTCCATAGTGGGAGTCGCTAAGGCGTATACCACCAGAGTCGGGGAAGGTCCCTTTCCAACGGAGGAATCGGGCGAGATACAGGATGCGCTGAGAAGGGAGGGGGAGGAATACGGTGCTACCACAGGGAGAAGCAGAAGGTGCGGATGGCTCGATGCGGTCGCGCTTAACTATGCGCTGAGAACAAACGGTGTAACCGCCATTGCCCTTACTAAACTTGACGTGCTTTCGGGTTTTGAAAAAGTAAAGATATGCACGGGCTACGGATATAACGGGTCGATCACAGAAGAATTTCCCGCAAGCCTCTCCGTTCTTGAGAACTGCGAACCCTCATACGAGGAGATGGACGGGTGGGACGAGGATCTGGCCGGGATAAAGAGCCCGGAACAGCTGCCCCCAAACGCCCTGCGTTTCATAAAGAGGGTTGAGGAACTGACCGGAGTTCCGGTCTGGATCGTTTCGGTGGGCCCGCAACGCGACATGTACCTGGAGCTAAAAGACTGCGTGTTTTCCCGCTAGTCAGTCTTCCTTCAGAATCCTGATAGTCTGCGCCGTAAGCTTGGGGTCAAACCTGTTCTCAGATGAGATGAAGTTACTGTCAAAAAGGCCCGCAGCTTCCACTATGTCACCCTCGGCAAAAGAGAGCTCTTTTTCCCAGACGACGGTTATGTAGTTTCCCTCGCTGTCGGCCAGCTTGAAGGTCGCCGATTCTGCCGGTTCTCCCATCGTTTCCATCTCCCACACTTTTCCTCTGACGCGCACTTCCTGCATCGTGTATACCGAGGGATTAAGCACGAGAACCGCTACGGATTTGTCGGCCGAGATCATGGAAGTTGCCGGGTTCTCCCATTTGGTGCACGCGGGAGTAAGCAGCATGGCTGCGAGAAGAAAGACGGCGAGTGTTTTCATCTGTTTTCTCCTGTTAGGTGGGTATCTCCGCTGACATTATCCTTAATTTTCTCGTACGCGTCTATTATTTTCATCACTAGAGGATGCCTTATGACGTCGGTTTTCGAGAAATTGACGAACTCTATTCCCTTTATTCCGGAGAGAATGTTCATGGCTTCGATGAGCCCGGAGTTCTGTTCCCTGCCAAGGTCTATCTGGGTAATGTCTCCCGTTATGACCGTTTTTGAGCCGAATCCGAGCCTTGTAAGAAACATTTTCATCTGGATTGCTGTCGTGTTCTGCGCTTCATCGAGAATTATAAACGCGTCATTCAGCGTTCTTCCTCTCATGTAGGCTATCGGGACAATTTCAATCATGTTTTTCTCAATCAGTCTGTTTGCCTTCTCAAATTCCATCATGTCGTAGAGAGCGTCGAAAAGGGGGCGCAGGTACGGATTCACCTTCTCCTGGAGGTCGCCTGGGAGAAATCCCAGTTTCTCTCCCGCTTCCACGGCGGGTCGTGCGAGCACTATTCTGTTTACCTTCTTGCTCGTAAATGCCGAGACGGCCATAGCCATCGCCAGGTAGGTTTTCCCCGTTCCCGCCGGTCCTATGCCGAACACCATGTCGTTTCTTCTTATGGCGTCGATGTAGAGTTTCTGGTTTATCGTCTTGGGGCTTATTATTTTTTTCCGTACGGATATGCAGACCGTGTCAAGGAATATTTCTTCAAGGGAGGCGTCTTTCTGGCTGAGAAGCCTCTTCGCTATCTTTATGTCCGAAGGCTGGAGAACGTACCCCTTTTCTATAAGAGAATACATCTGCCCCATGAGCATGCCCGCTTCCGCGGTCCTTTCCTCATTTCCCTTGAGAGTGATCTTGTTGCCCCGGGTGTGGATGCTTATGTCGAATTCGTTCTCTATTTCCTTGAGATTCGAGTTAAGTTCCCCGTAGAGGACCTTTACCGCTTCTATGTTCTCAAGTTCGAGTTCCCTGATTCCGTCCATAGGCACCTAGGCTGCCGCGCGGGAGAAATTACGCTTCGTGTTTAGAGTTTTTATGGTATCCACCCGAAAACAATACTGTACAACTTGGCGTCTCACTTCTGTTTATTTTCCCTTTTTTTAAGGTTTTTCTCAACAGTTTTCAAATCGCGTCGATTGTCCACAGAGTCTGTCCATTCTTTAGGGTATGCCAAGCGGATCCGGGTAAATCAGCCTGTACCCGAGAGTTTTTTTCAGTTTTTCGTTTGAGACTATCTTGTACTCCGGGGGATTTTCCGTTTCGAAAAGCGGTAGTTCAATCCCGTATTTCCGGGCTTCACGCGAGTAGTACTCCTTTCTGGTCGGATGTTCGTCGCAGGTGGCGTTAAGCACCGTGTTTCTCACGTCGAGATCTATTACGGTTTTCACGATTTCTATGCAGTCATCTCGGTGTATGAGGTTAAGGGGGCAGTCGGGGTTTAGCACCAGTTTTTTTCTTCTTATCGATTTTATTGGGGCCCTGTCGTAGCCTATGAGTCCTGAAAAGCGTATCACGGTCGTATCGAATTCAGGGTTATCCATTAAAAGCTTCTCCACGCGGACAAGTGCCTTCCCCGACGGTTTGTCGGGATGAAGGGAGTCATCTTCCCTCACAACCCCGTTTGTGTTCGGGTAGACGGAAGTTGAACTGGCGAAAATGACCATTTTCCCCCGGGGGTTCGGTATCGCCTCGATGAGGTTTTTGATCTGCTTTTCGTGGTAGGTCTCGATATCGTCTCTTCGCTCTGGGGGAAAGTTTATGAAAAGAACATCGGAGGAGAAAAATTCATCCGCCCTCTCTGCGTTTACCTCGGGGGCTATATCCAGAAGGTAGGGCTCTATCCCCTTTTCCGAAAGGGCAGGGAGCTCCTCGGGTCTTCTGACCGATCCCCTTACCGAAAAACCCGCTTCCTTGAGGGAGAGCGCGAGCGGCCCTCCAAGCCAGCCGCAGCCGAGGATGCTCACGGTCTTCACTGGCTCTGCTCCGCTTCCCTCTGCGTTATTTCACGCATGACTTCCGCTCTCTGCTCGTCTGAATAATCCTCCCAGTTCGCTATCTCGTCGCTTGTGCGAAGACATCCGACGCAGAGCTCCGTGTCCTCGTCCATTATGCATATGCCGTTACATGGAGAATTTGTTTTTGCCAAAGCGCTACCCCCCGCAGAAAAGCCTGAGCATCTCAAGATACTTTTCGCTTGTTTTCCTCACTATGTCGGGTGGGAGCTCGGGGGCCGGGGGGTTTCTGTCCCAGCCCGTCTGCTTGAGGTAGTCCCTTACGAACTGCTTGTCAAAACTTGTCTGCGGTCCGCCGGGGGCGTAGTCCGCCAGGGGCCAGAATCTTGAGGAATCCGGCGTCAGGGCTTCGTCTATCAGGATGAGCTCTTTCGTGTCGCGGTCTATCCCGAACTCGAATTTCGTATCGGCAATTATAATCCCCTTCTCCTCGGCTATTTCGGCGGCGGCAGTGTAGATCTCGATGCTTGTGTCCCGTACCCTGTTCGCCAGTTCCCCGCCTATCATATCGCGCACTCTCCCGAACGCTATGTTCTCGTCATGGGTTCCCTGCTCGGCCTTGGTTGACGGGGTGAAGATGGGTTCCGAGAGTTTCTGCGACTCAACGAGACCTTCCCCGAGAGGTATTGCGCAGACGGAATCGGTTTTTTTGTACTCCTCCCATCCGGAGCCGCTTATATAGCCCCTTACGACGCACTCCACGGGAAGCGGGTCGGTCTTTTTCACGAGCATAGAGCGGCCGGCGAGCATCTCGGAGTGGTTTCCGAATGGCTCGGGAAAATCCTCCGGGTCTGTCGAGATCATGTGGTTCGGGATGATATTCTCTGTTTTTCGAAACCAGAACTCGGAGATGCGGTTCAACACCTTCCCCTTTTCGGGTATTCCGTTTGGAAGTATCACGTCGAAGGCCGAGATGCGGTCGGTGGCTATCATCATGATACGCTCGCCGAGATCGTAGATATCCCTTACCTTTCCCCTTCTGGTTTCTTCCAGCCCGATGAAATCCGTGTTGAGTACAGTTTTGCGAATGGTTCCGTCACTTGATTCCCGTTTTTTGCGGGATGCTTTGACTGAATGGTGAAACTACCCGAAACCACCGGCATTCTCAAGCGTCCCCGCGTTCTTGACAATACGGGATAATTAAAGACAATACCAAGTTTTTGAGCACGTAGCTCAGTGGCAGAGCACTTGCTTGACGTGCAAGGGGTCGCAGGTTCAAATCCTGCCGTGCTCACCATGTGATCCGGGGGACGAATCGGTTGGATATACAGGTAAATATCGACGGAAAACAGGGCACTTTTTCTTCGGGAATCACCGTTGGGGAAGCACTGGCGGAGATTGACGCAGACAAGCGCACCGTAGGCGCCGTAGTGGATGGCCAAGTTGTTGATTTCTGGCACCGCCTTGAGGGCGACTGCGATCTTCTGCCCGTAAAAAGCAATACCGAAGCGTCTCTGGGGCTGCTGCGGCACACCACGGCCCACGTTCTGGCCGAAGCCGTCCAGTCTCTTTTCCCCGAGGCTCGGGTCACCATAGGTCCCGTGATAGAGAACGGGTTTTACTACGATTTTGATTTCGAAAGGGGCTTTACTCCCGAGGATCTTGAGAACATCGAAGCGAAGATGCTCGAGATAATAAAGAAAAACCGCCCTCTTGTAAGAAAATCGGTCTCCAGGGAGCAGGCCGTCGCCACTTTCTCCGGGATAAAGGAGAACTACAAGGTGGAGATAATAAACGATCTTCCCGAAGGGGAGGAGATAACCATATACGATCAGGCTGACTGGTATGACCTCTGCAGGGGACCGCATCTTCCCTCAACAGGGCTCATAAAGGCCTTTAAGCTCACGAGTTCCGCGGGGGCTTACTGGAGAGGCAACGAGAACAACCCGATGCTCCAGAGAATTTACGGAACGGCATTCTGGGACAAAAAGGACCTGCGCAAGTATCTGCGCGATCTTGAGGAGGCAAAAAAAAGGGACCACCGCAAGCTTGGAAGGGAGCTTGACCTTTTCAGCGTGAACGATGAGATAGGTCCCGGCCTTATTCTCTGGCATCCGAGGGGGTCTAAGGTAAGGAGCGTTATAGAGGATTTCTGGAGAAAGGAGCATGTCTCCAGGGGCTACGAGTTGCTCTACACCCCGCATATGGCCAAGCTTGATCTCTGGCGCACGAGCGGTCACGTGGACTTTTACTCGCAGAACATGTTCTCGTGCATGGAGGTTGAGAACTCCGATTATCAGGTAAAGCCCATGAACTGTCCTTTCCACATACTGATTTACAAGTCAAAAACGAGAAGCTACAGGGACCTGCCGATCAGGTGGGCGGAGATAGGAACCGTTTACAGGTACGAGCGCTCGGGGGTTCTTCACGGCCTTCTGAGGGTGAGGGGGTTTTCTCAGGACGACGCCCACATATTCTGCCGACCCGACCAGATACGCGAGGAAGTTTCCGGGGTGCTTCACCTCACTCTGGATTTTCTGAGAACTTTTGGGTTTGATAATTACGAGATTTTTCTTTCGACGCGCCCGGAGAAATTCGTCGGAAGCGAGGAGAACTGGGAGAGGTCGATAGAGGCAATCGAGCAGGCCCTCTCAGATGTCGGTCTTCCCTACGGAGTGGACAGCGGCGGGGGAGCGTTTTACGGCCCCAAGATAGACCTTAAGATAAAGGACGTGATAGGCAGGGCTTGGCAGTGCTCAACTATTCAAGTAGATTTCAACCTGCCCGAGCGGTTTAGTATGGAGTTTGTGGGTGAGGATAACGCCAGACATACCCCGATAATGATACACAGGGCCATATTCGGCTCGATCGAGCGGTTCTTCGGAATCCTTATAGAACATTACGGGGGAGCGTTTCCGCTTTGGCTCAGCCCCGAGCAGGTGAGGGTGGCATCCGTGGGACAGAGTCAGGCCGAGTACTGCGAGGAAGTCTGCGCCGAGCTTCGGCGCCGGGGAATCAGGGTCGGCAGTGATTTGCGAAACGAGAAGCTAGGGTATAAGGTTAGGGAAGCGCAGGTAATGAAAATTCCCTATCTGCTGGTTGTAGGAGACAAGGAGGTTGAAACGGGAACGGTTGCTCCCAGAAAATACGGTGGGGACGCCATGGAGGCGTTGCCCGTAGATGATTTTATCGAAATCGTCACCGGGGAGAACGATCCCTACAGCTGGATGGAGGTAAAGGCATAGTTAGGAGGAGACGCAATTTCAACAGGTCCCGTACTCCTGAGACTCGCGTTAACAGGAGGATTACCGCAAAGGAGGTCAGGCTTATAGATGTCGAGGGTGAGCAGCTGGGAGTCGTAAGCATTGAAGACGCCTTGCGGATTTCGGAGGAAAAGGGAGTTGATGTGGTTGAAGTCGCATCAAACGCCACCCCGCCCGTATGCAGGCTCATGGATTACGGGAAGTTCAAGTACGAACTTAGAAAACAACGGAGCGCGAAAAAACAGAAAGACCAGACGGTAAAGGAGATAAAATTTCGACCCAACATAGGGGAACATGACCTTGAAGTCAAGGTAAACCGGATGAGGGGTTTTCTTGAGTCGGGTCACAAAACAAGGATGAGGATATTTTTCAGGGGCAGGGAGATAGTTCATCCGGAACTCGGCCGCGAACTCGCCCAGGAGGTTCGCGAAAAACTGTCCGATGTGGCCTCGGTGGACCTAGAGCCCAAGATAGAGGGCAAGAATCTGATAATGATTCTTGTGCCGGCAAAAAAACAGTGAGGGATTTACAAGATGCCTAAGATGAAAACGAACCGCAGCGCGGCCAAGAGATTTTCCGTTACGGGAAGCGGGAAAATAAGAAGAAACAAGGGTGGCAAAAGCCATATAAACATAAAGAAAAGCTCAAAGAGGATGCGGAGACTGCTGGAGCCGGATTTCATGGAAGGTTCCGCCGCCAAGAAGATCAAGACCTACGTCCCTTACCTGTGAGCTGACATGGACGGAGAATACCGATGCGCATAAAAAGAGGAGTTACTTCCAGAAGACGGAAAAAAAGAGTTCTTAAGCTTGCAAAGGGGTACTGGGGCAGAAGAAAGAACAATTTCAGAAGGGCGAAGGAAACCATACTCAGGGCGCTTGCCTATTCCTACAGGGACCGGCGCCGCAGAAAAAGGGATTTCAGGGCTCTTTGGATCATGAGGATAAATGCCGGCGTAAGACCCTTCGGCCTTTCCTACAGCAGGTTCATCGACGCGCTCAAGAAATCGGGGGTCGAGCTTGACCGAAAAAGCCTCTCTGAGCTTGCCGTAAGAAATCCGGAGAGCTTCAAGGCCGTAGTGGAGTTCGCGACCTCGAAAAAAGGCTGATTTTCGCCCCGGCCGGGGCTTGTTTCATTTTCTGACTAAAACGAATTTATACCGGAGTCGTGCGGGTCATGCTCAAGCGGGCAGCCTTCGCAGCGGGCTCTCTTCCGGCAGTGAAGTTTTCCCGTTTTCACTATGAGCGCGTGATACTCTCCGAAAACTTCCGCGTCGAGAGAAAGGCTTTGCACAAAAAGTTTCTGCATTTCCGAGTAGCTTGCTCCCTCGGGGATCAGGCGGTGGCGGCGGAGAATTCTCCGGGAGTAGTTATCGACCACGAACACGGGTTTGCCGAGCGCGTAAAGCAGTATTGAGTCAGCCGTCTCTTCTCCAATGCCGTTTACCGAGAGCAGCTTTTCCCTGAGTCTGTCGGTGTCCTCCGTAAGCATGTTCTCCATCACTCCTCCGTAACCGGCAAACAGAAAGTCAATGAAGTTCTTAAGCCTTTTAGCTTTTAAGTTGTGATACCCGCAGGGCTGTATCAGGGCGGCTAGGCGCTCGTGCGATGCCGCTTTTATTTTTTCCGCAGAAAGCATGGAATTTTCCCTGAGCGCCTCTATGGCTTTTTCCACATTCTTCCAGGAGGTGTTCTGAGTGAGTATGGCTCCCGTTGCGCACTCAAGCCTCGTCCGGGCGGGCCACCAGTTCTGCGGACCGTATCTCCCGTAAAGAGCTGAATAGAAATTCCGTATTCTTCGGGAGTCTTCTCTATCGGTCAACCTGCTGCGCCCCCGCCGCTTTTGCGGTTAACGTGGGAGACAATCATGAAAAAGGCGGCCGAAAAAGCGTATCCTGCTGCCCACTTGGCTCCCGTTCCGAAACCGAGAGAGTAGAGATTTCCTTCAACCGAGATCTCTCCAGCGTGTATGAAACCGAAAAACGCCATCACGGCTCCCACTCCCATCCACGTTGCCGCCTGGTTAAGCTTGCGTTCAACGAGGCAGACGGCCGTCGCAGCCCAGACCACTGATGAAAGCATGAACCCTTGGGAAAGTGCTACCAGTCCGGGCAGCTGAAGACCCGAGAAGACAAACGCGTTGAGATTCTCAAACGCGCGCGTGGCCACCGAACCGTCCGAGATAGCGGCTCCCACCGCCGAGACGGTCTGGGAAACCACCACGGTTCCCCATGCCGCGAGCGCGGGTATCAGTCCCAGGGCCACTGCGGGGGCATGGGAGCGGGGAGTGGTCTGAAACGCCTGGGACGTCATCACGAGCCCTATCCATACAAGTATTACTCCGGCGGCCTCAATCGGCACCAGCGCCGAAACCAGGGAACCTAGGCCGACAAGCGACACCACGGCGAAGAAAATTCCGTTTATTACCGAGTAGCCTCCTTTCGCTCCCATCTCCTTCCATCCCGGATGTCCTATATATATGGTTGTTGGAAAGCACGACCCGAAAAGTGACGCGGCTATCGATCCCGCGCCGTTAACCGCAAGACACGGTGCGGTGGGGTAAGAATCTCCAGCGGCCTCGGCGGATTCTATGTTCTGAAGGGACCCGAGGATATTGTAAAGACCCATCGGAATCACGACTGGAATCAGCACCGAGCGCACGAGGGGATCCGAAAGCCCGGCTACTAGATCACCCAGAACCGGAATGGGGAGATAGAATCCTACGTCGCCAAGAGCTCGGCTCACTGCAGGCCCCGACACCGTTGTTTCCGCTCCGAATCCCGTCGCGAAAAGAAGCCACGCGGCGAATATTCCCAGGGCGAGCGCCAGGCCGACTCCCGGAATCCCAAGCGGAAGCCTGGTTTTTGAGAGCAAGGCGAACAGCAACACTCCCAGAGAGAGGAGGCCGACCAGGGGATGGGCGAAGCATCTTGCGGCAAAGTCCATGCAGAGAAACGCTACGGCTATTCCGGCAAGGGAAGTCAGCAGCGCGGCGCGCGGAGTCGCCTTTCTGATCCTCTCGGCTACCAGGGATCCCGCGAGTTCAATAACTCCGGAGAGAAAGCACGCCGCTACCCCGACGCGCCAGGCCACAAGGGCGGCTTCCTGAGGCGAAGCTCCCTGGCTCTCGGCCACCAGTTTCGCCGGGATCATGACCAGAAAGATGAAGGCGAAAAGGGAAATCGTGTTTACCCCGTAGGGAAGTGCTGTTACGTCTTTTCTTCCTGTGGCTGCCGAGAGTCGCTGAGCGAGCCAAGCGTAGTAGAGGTTGCCGATGATGAGCGATATCGCTATGGCCGGTAGGACCGAGGAGACGACAAACTCTCTTTGCAGGCCCACAAGTCCGGTGAGCAGTATCATAATCAGAACGTACTGGACGAGATTGTCCACCATGAGGCCGAAAAAGCCCTCTGCGTCAGAGAATGAAAAAAGAGGCTGTGCGCCTATGGGGAAAAAAAGGTTTCTCATGTCTTATTCCGGGATTGTGTGGAACCGCAGAACCAAGCGGCGAACCTGCAGCAAACTATCGATTATAATGAAAAAGAGGCCATGGGCAAAACCCCGCGCGCCCGATTCCCGTGGATGTGCCCGCCACCGTCGATCTTTCTGCTGTACCTGGCAACGGATATCAACTATAAATCCACCCTTATCATTGCCTGAACAACTGATTCCTCGACCCCTGAGATGCCAAACTTGTTGTGCCAATACCACCACTCAATACCGACATATACCCGCTCCTGTCGTTTCACCAGACGACCCACATCCAGCAGGAGCTGAGGCTGCATAAGAAAGTTTTGTTTTTCATATGCGGATGTTCCAGCCTCACCCTCCGAGCCGGCCCAGTCGAAATAGCCATTAAAAATCCAGTGCGCCGACCCCGTTTCGAAGGTCGCATTCCAAACCACTGTCACCTGCCAGGTTGTTCCGGGAAGGTCCGGATTCTCCCTTAAATAGCCGTTTGTCTGGACGAAATTAAACCCGGGCACATCAAGATCCATCGCGGCGCCAATGAGATAGTTGGCGAAGCCTTCTCCCTTTTCCAAGGTGCCGGACAGAAGCACATCTTCCACCGGCCCCGCGGAAAAAGCTTTACCGCTTATTTTGGAGAAGCTCAAACGGGGTGACCACTCCCCATAGAATGAACTGTTGCCTCTCAATGGTCGGATATCCACAAAGGCGAAGTTGTCACCATAGGCCCAGCCGTTAATCCATTCCAGAGTGAGGGTTTCCGCTTTCTCTCGCTCAAGTTTGAAGTCCGTACCATAGAGCAACTGGGCATTGAACGCATTCCAGGTCTGCGCTACTGCCGGCGCTGACGATAACAAGACAAGCAAACAGAGGCATATTGTGTGGATAATTATTCTGGGATAATTCATCTTGTGTTCAGCTCCTGGCTTCCGCCGCCCGGCACACGGCCTGCCAAAGCAGCATTGACTATGGTCTGTTCTAAATTTGGTATTCCGGCTCCGTTCAACCATTACATCATTTGATACGGAGTTTATCATAAAGACAATCTCCATGTCATATATCCAGTTCAAACTGTGAAGATATTGATAGCGGAGTCGTAAAAAAAAGGACTGACTGTCAAAAATCCATGTGTTTTCTCATGGAAAAGGTTAAAACCCTCCGAATTCAGTTCGACACCTCCGATCCGCTGTCATAATGTCAAACCAGCAGCTTTTCTCTTCCCACATCAGGCTATTTGCGTATTATAGACCCTCTGCCCGCCCACGGCCCCGGTCTCTGTACACTTGGGCCCCAAAGAAGAAAGATCAAAGGTGTCGACATAAGCATCCAAAGCCCGAACCCGGTGGTTCTCTCACACGGATGATTTCACCCGGCCCGGAAACACGCCGTTTGGTCTCTACCGTTCCACTGAATAACGCGGGGACAGGCAACAATTTGGCGGGTCTGGTTGTGTCCGTTATTCTTGCTTACCGCATGGTAGCTACCAACCGGTTGGTTTTTATGGTATAGTGTATCGACTGAAAAGTAAATCCACCCCAGGAGAACGTTAAAATGCCGCTTGCCAGCCTGAAAGAAATAAAACCTCTTTCCATGAAAAATCATAAAAATTCCGATCGTTCCACCCCCCCCCCCGTTTTTCTTCGGAGCGAAGGATCTTGCGGCAGGTGGGGGCAGTGAAGCGTTTGTCCGCGTTCTCCGTAAAGCGCTTACTTGTGTGCCTGGCCGTAGCGCTTTTCCTTATTGCGGGAGACGCGCGTGGGCAGACCTGCCCTCATATGCCGTCTGGTACGCTGACTGACAAGGACGTTCTTATAATTCTTTACTGCGCTACTGACGGTGATAGCTGGACAACCAGTACCAACTGGGGTACCACCACGGCGCTTAACAATTGGCATGGCGTCACGGCTACGGGCGACGATACGGTAACAAGATTAGATCTCGATAACAATCGGTTAAGCGGCACAATTCCTGCCGAGCTTGGAGGTCTGACCAGCCTAGTGAATCTGTTTCTCGATCGCAATCAGTTAAGCGGGACAATACCCACCGAGCTTGGAGATCTGACCAGCCTAGTGAATCTGGATCTCGATCGCAATCAGTTAAGCGGGACAATACCCACCGAGCTTGGGGGTCTGACCCTCATGACGGGACTGCATCTCAGTCGCAACCAGTTAAGCGGGACGATACCCACCGAGCTTGGAGATCTGACCAGACTGGTTGGACTGTTTCTCCATAACAATCAGTTAACCGGGACGATACCCACGGAGCTTGCAGGTCTGACCAGCCTGCAGAGTCTGCGTCTCAATACCAATCAGTTAAGCGGAACAATCCCCGCCGAGCTTGGAGCTCTGACCAGCCTGGGAAACCTGAATCTCAGTCGCAATCAGTTAAGCGGGACAATACCCACCGAGCTTGGAGAACTGACCAGTGTCTGGGACCTGAATCTCAATAACAACCAGTTAAGCGGGACGATACCCACGGAGCTTGCAGGTCTGACCAGCCTGCAGAGTCTGTCGCTCTATAACAATCAGCTAACCGGTACAATCCCCACGGAGCTTGGAAGCCTGACCGGCCTGGATAGTCTGTTTCTCTTTAATAATCAGTTAAGCGGGACGATACCCACCGAGCTTGGAGCTCTGACCGTCCTGACGCGACTGTTGCTCGATAACAATGAGTTAAGCGGAACAATACCCACCGAGCTTGGAGAGTTGACCGGTCTATGGCTTCTGTACCTCAATAACAATGAGTTAAGCGGAACAATACCCACCGAGCTTGGAGACCTGTCAAGTCTCTTTATTCTTAACCTGCACGACAACCCCATGCTGGGCGTAGGAACCGCCCTGATTGAAGAAATGGAGACTCTCGCGACTAACGGCCAACTGTGGGAGTTTGGTCTCTGGGGCAACGACGATCTGACCGAGGCGGCAAGGGGGGCTTCTGACGACCTCGGCAAGAGGATCGACCGGGCGGCCCTGCGGGCGATTTACGTGGGGAACAACGGTGCGAACTGGAAAAACAAGGACGGCTGGCTTCCCTCATCCGGCGACCTGTTCGCATTCTCCGAGTGGTACGGGGTCTCCGCCAACAGTGACGGCCGGGTAAACGAACTTAATCTCGGTTTTAACGACCTGAGCAAGGATGTTCCAACCTCGTTTGAGGCATTAAACGACCTTGAAAAGCTTGATCTCTCCTATAACACCATGCTCACGGGAAAACTTACTCCGAGACTGTCGGGCCTGACCACTCTTACGGAGCTCAACATAAGGTGCACTATGATCGATACGCCAGCCGCCATGGAGTTTCAGGACTGGCTTGATATGATCACCTTCGTCGGAATGCAGACGGGTGACCGTTGTGTGGCCCCGCCGCCGGGAGAGGTAACGGGGCTGACAGTGACTCCGGGGGCCTTGAGCCTGGATGTATCGTGGAACCAGGTAACGGATGCAATCGGCTACTGGGTGCAGTGGAAATCGGGTGGGCAGAGCTTTGACGACACCATCCGCCAGCATACTGTCGGAGGCCACATAACCACCTACACCATTCCGAATCTCGAAGCCGGCACCGAGTACACGGTGAGGGTGAGAGTGTTATTTTCGGGCGCTGATCCTTCCCCGCCGGTAGAGGCCAAGGGCACGGTGGAGGTTCCAAAGGTAACGGGGGTAATCGTGACTCCGGGAGTCGGAGAATTGTCGGTATCCTGGAACGCCGTACCAGGTGCAGACGGTTACAAGGTGCAGTGGACGCGAAACAGTTCGGGGGGATTTCTTGACAGACCCAGAATCTTTCCCACCAGCGAGCACGTAATCATGGATGGCGGCACGACCACCTACAGCATTCCTGACCTCTTAGACGGCGCTGAGTACACGGTGGTAGTGATAGCGACAAAGTCAGGCGCCGATGACGGGCCGGAGTCAGATGAAAGAACAGGTACGCCGGGGACCCCGGTACAGGTAATGCCGCCGGGGCAGGTAACGGGGGTAGCGGTGACTCCTGAGGTCGGAGAATTGTCGGTATCGTGGACCCGGGTAACGGATGCAACCGGCTACAAGGTGCAGTGGATATCGGGCGGGGAGACCTTTAACAGTCCCAACGAGCAAGTGATCACCGAAGGCGGCACGACCAGCTACACCATTCCTAACCTCATGGGCGGCACCGAGTACACGGTGAGGGTAATAGCGACAAAGACAGATGCCGATGACGGGTGGCCCTCAGCCAGGGTTACGGGCACGCCGAAGTTTCCGGCTCCCGCACAGGTAACGGGGTTGACAGTGACTCCGGGGGTTTTGATTCTCTCGGTATCCTGGGAACAGGTAATGAATGCGGACGGCTACAAGGTGCAGTGGATACCGGTCGGGGAGAGCTTTGACAACAACCCCCACGAGCAAGTGATCACCGAAGGCGGCACGACCAGCTACACCATTCCGAATCTCACTGCCGGCACCCAGTACACGGTGAGGGTGATAGCTACAAGGTCAGGAGCCGATGACGGGTTGCCGTCAGCTGAAGAGACAGGTACGCCGACAGAGTCAATAACGCCACCACCACCGCCTCCACCTCCCCCACCGCCACCACCGCCGCCACCTCCCCCACCGCCACCACCTCCGCCGGTGGACCCGGGGCCGACGACCCCTGTCGAGCCCAGAGCCTGAACCTGAGCCTGAGCCAGAGAACCTGAACCTGAGCCTGAGCCTGAACCTGAACCTGAACCTGAGCCTGAGCCTGAGCCTGAGCCAGAGCCTGAACCTGAACCTGAGCCAGAGCCTGAGCCTGAACCTACGCCCCCTGTAACGGAACAGAGTGACGGGGGAGGATGCGCCATCGGTTCCAGTGTTCCAGAAAAAGTCTCCCAAAGCGTTTTGCTTAACTTGTTTCTGATCATGTTCGTGCTGTTTCGTGCTTCAAAATGGAGAAAGACCGTAGTTCAGCTTCACAGACTCATTAGTCTTCGAACCTGAACTGAAGAAACTCCGAGCACTACTGTAATACTTTCACAACATCAGTTGTCCGTTACCCGCACTACTGTCGAAGGGGAATTTAGAGCGGTTCCTCAAGGTTGTTTTGACAGTCTACTTTTTTGGATGTTTAATCTAATATATGACTTACACCCCTTTATACGAAACACACAAGAGTTTCGGGGCGCGGATGATTGATTTTGCCGGGTGGAAGCTTCCTCTTCAGTTCGACGGTATAAGGCAGGAACACAGGGCTGTCAGGACCGCCTGCGGCCTTTTCGATGTAAGCCACATGGGAGAAATAGAGATCACTGGGCCTCAGGCTGAAGCCCTCTGCCAGAAACTTAACACCAACGACATGGCAAAGCTTCGCGACGGTCGGGCCCGGTACGGTCTTTTCTGCTACCCTGACGGCGGGGCGATTGACGACCTTATAACCTACAGGTTCTCGGCCGAGCATTTCCTTGTGTGCGTAAACGCGTCCAACACTGAGAAGGTCTACCGCTGGATCGGTGATAATTGCGAGGGACTTGACGTTGAGATAACCGATGCTAGTCCGGCCTACGCGCAGATTGCCGTTCAGGGACCCTGTTCTGTATCCGTAATGGAAAAGGCGCTCGGCGAGGAGAGCGTGCGGGATTTCCCGAGATTCTCTTTCAGGATTCTTGAGGGTGATGTGCCAGGAGTTATAGCGGCCAGGACGGGTTACACGGGTGAAGACGGCTTTGAACTGTTCGTGCCCGCGGGAGACGCGGTCGGGATCTGGGAGAAGCTTTTTGAAAGCGGAAGCGAATTCGGGATTGCTCTTTGCGGTCTGGGGGCGCGCGATACGCTTCGCATAGAAGCCGGATATCCTCTTTACGGAAACGAACTGGACGAGAAAACAACTCCGGTAGAGGCTGGCCTTAACAGATACGTGAAGATGGACAAAGGCGATTTTATCGGCAGAGACGTGCTTTTGGAGCAGGTGGAGAGTGGAACGGCCAGGGAAACTATCGGTTTTAAGATGCTTGAGAGGGGGGTTCCCAGGCACGGCTACGGGGTAATGAAGAATGGAAAAAGAATAGGAGAGGTTACAAGCGGCACCATGTCACCGGTTCTTGATATTGGCGTGGGCATTGCTTCGGTTGCCTCGGGTGGAGTTAAGTGCGGAGATGAGATAGGGATTGAGATCCGGGGAGATGTGAGAAAGGCGGTTTCTTCTGAATTTCCGCTTCATAAGGACGGTATGTCTTAATCAACTAACATAAAGGAGCATTTAGGTTATGAGTGTACCGAAAGACTTGAAATATACTGAGGAGCATGAGTGGGTGAGGTTTGAAGAGGACAGGGCCGTGATCGGAATAACGGATTACGCGCAGGAAGCCTTGGGGGAGATAGTTTTTGTTGAACTGCCGGTTGAAGGGGAGGAGCTCGTTCAGGGAGACTCCTTCGGCGCGGCGGAGTCGACAAAGGCGGTTTCTGAGCTTTTCGCTCCGGTTTCCGGGGAAATTGCCGAGGTGAACGATCTTCTCGTGGATTCCCCGGAACTCGTAAACGCCGACCCTTACGGCGACGGATGGATCGTAAAGATACATACCGACGAACTTGATGAAAGCGAAGTCGAGAGTCTTCTTGATCCTTCCGGTTACGAAGAACTGATAGAAGACGAGGAAGATGACTGATATGTCTCGGTGTTATGGATGGGGAAGGGAGTTTCACTCGGTTCTTCGGGGAGAGTTGTGATTGCGAAACGAAAACGGCATTTATGAACAAGAGGATTTCTTCTCGGCAAGGCATATAGGTCCCACGCTCGAGGAAACACATGAGATGCTTTCACGGACCGGGGCGAGGAGCCTTGAGAAACTGGTGCGGGAAACCATACCGGCTGACCTGCTTTCAGAGACCGAAATGGCCGTTCCCGCTGCCATGACCGAGAGCGCCTATCTTGACCATATAAGGGGTATCGCGCGCGAGAACACCATATTCAGGTCCTACATAGGCCTGGGTTACTACGACTGCGAGGTCCCGGCAGTCATACTAAGGAACATTCTCGAGAATCCAAGCTGGTACACCCAGTACACTCCTTACCAAGCGGAAATATCGCAGGGACGTCTTGAAGCCCTCCTTAACTTCCAGACGATGGTTTCGGAGCTTACGGAGATGGAACTTTCAAACGCCTCGCTGCTCGATGAAGCAACTGCGGCCGCCGAAGCCATGGCCATGTTCCACAGGCTAAGCGGCGCGAAGCGGGAGAAGGCGGATGCCGACGGGTTTTTCGTTTCCCGAAGATGCTTTCCCCAGACCATCGATCTCCTGAAGACCCGCGCCGAGCCTCTGGGAATAAGAATTGTTGAGGGAGAAGAGGAGAACGTTTCGCTTGACGGAAGTTTTTTCGGAGCGCTGCTGCAGTATCCGGATGCATTCGGAGAAGTCAGGGATTACTCGGAATTCGTAAAAAGCGCTCACGGCCACGGCATCATGGTTGCGGTCGCGGCCGATCTGATGAGCCTCGTGCTGCTTACCCCTCCCGGGCGCTTCGGAGCCGACGCCGTCGTGGGAACTTCGCAGAGATTCGGGGTCCCGGTCGGCTACGGCGGTCCCCACGCCGGGTATTTCGCCACGAGAGACGAGTTCAGAAGGCAGGTTCCGGGGAGAATAATTGGGGTGTCTGTGGACAGGGACAAGAACCCCGCCTACAGGATGGCGCTTCAGACCAGAGAACAGCACATAAGAAGAGAGAGGGCCACTTCCAATATATGCACCGCGCAGTCCCTGCTCGCCATAATGTCCTCGATGTACGCGGTTTATCACGGTCCGGCCGGGCTGCGGCGCATCTCCGGGAGGATAAACACGCTTGCGAAGATGCTTGATCTGGGCTTCAGGGAGATGGGGCTTGCCCAGCTGAACGGGGGCTTTTTCGATACCCTCCTCGTGGATCTTTTCCCCTGCGGGGAAGAATCTTTTGAAACGCTTCGCGCAGAGGCGCTCAAAAGAAAAATCAACTTCAGATATCTTCCGGACCGAAAAGTCTGCATATCACTTGACGAAACGGTAACCGAGGAAGATGTAGCTGAGATACTGTCGCTTTTTTCGGATTCCCTTGAACTCGGCGATGAGGCATCTGTCACCGCGGGCCGCGCGCGCGCCATTGTGTCCGTGCCCGAGAACCTTCTCAGGGAGGGTGGTTTTCTCGCCCAGGATGTTTTTAACCGCTACCATTCGGAAACCCTGATGCTCAGGTATATAAAAACCCTCGAGGGCAGGGATCTTTCCCTGGCCCATTCCATGATTCCTCTCGGTTCCTGCACCATGAAGCTAAACGGTACGACCGAGATGGTACCGATAAGCTGGGAGGAATTCTCGAGAATCCATCCTTTCGCCCCACGGGATCAGGCAGCGGGGTACGCACGGGTGATTGGTGAGCTTGAAAAGTATCTCTGCGAAATAACCGGGCTTTATGCCTGCTCGCTTCAGCCTAACTCCGGGGCCCAGGGAGAGTACGCGGGCCTTATGGTCATACGTAAGTACTTTGAGGAGAAAGGAGAAACCGAAAGGCGCGTGGTGCTGATTCCCTCTTCCGCGCACGGAACCAATCCCGCAAGCGCCCGCATGGCGGGTATGGATGTCGTGGTGGTAAAGTGCCGGAAAAACGGGGATGTGGACATAGACGACCTTCGAAAGTGCTGCAGTAAAAACGAGGGGAAAGTGGCTTGCCTGATGATTACATATCCTTCGACTCACGGGGTGTTCGAGTCCGGAATAAGCGAGATATGCGACATAATTCACTCAAGCGGCGCTCAGGTGTACATGGACGGGGCGAATCTTAACGCGCAGGTAGGACTCTGCTTTCCCTTTCTGATCGGCGTTGACGTATGCCACATAAACCTGCACAAGACTTTCAGCATCCCCCATGGAGGCGGGGGACCGGGAATGGGTCCCATATGCGTTGCACCCCACCTTGCCCCGCATCTTCCCGGACACGCTGTCGTGGAGGGGGTAGGGGGTGAGAAGCCCTGTGGAGCGATATCAGCGGCTCCTTGGGGAAGCGCGAGCATATTGCTTATATCCTACGGATACATAAGGCTTCTTGGAAGAGACGGGATGAGCGAGGCATCGCGGTACGCGATACTGAACGCCAATTACCTTAAGACCCGGCTCGGGCAGCACTACGATATTCTCTACGAGGGAGAGAACGGAAGGGTCGCCCATGAATTCATACTTGACCTGCGTGAGCTCGGGAAAAGCGCGGGAATAACCGTGGAAGACGTGGCCAAAAGGCTCATGGATTACGGGTTCCATGCACCGACTATGTCGTGGCCGGTTACGGGAACCCTGATGGTGGAACCCACGGAGAGCGAATCCATGGAGGAAATGGACAGGTTCTGCGACGCGATGATAAAGATACGCGGGGAGATCCAGGAGATCATCGACGGCGGGTCGGATGCTTCTGATAACGTGCTTATAAACTCTCCCCACACGGTGCTGGATCTTGTTTCTTCCGACTGGGAACATCCCTATTCCCGCCGAGAGGCTTTCTTCCCGCTACCTTACCTGAGGGCTAACAAATTCTGGCCGCCGGTATCAAGAATAGACAACGCCTACGGTGACAGGAATCTGGTGTGCACGTGTCTCCCCCTCGAAGCTTACGCTGAGGAGGAGTAAGTGCGGGGAACCTCAGATTTTTATCTCTATGTATGAGTTTTTCTTGATGTCTTCAAGCCAGGAGGTTATGAACCGCTCAACCTTCTCCATGTAGAGCTGGTGCTTTATGCGGTCTCTGTACCGGGAGACCGAGGATTCTCCTTCTTCGGTTCTTTCAAGAACTTTTACTATGTGGTAGCCGCGGGAGCTCTCTACCGGCCCCGCGATGCCGTTCACTTCGGTCTGCTCAACGGCGTTTTCAATTTCGGGAACCAGGTCTCCCTTGACGAAATATCCCAGCAGTCCGCCGCTTTGCGCCGATGATTCATCCATCGAGTACTTTCTGGCGAGTTCCCCGAAGGGCTCACCGGATTTTGCGAGTTCCAGCACTTCTTGCGCTTTGGAGAGGGCGTTTTCCGCTTCCTTGTTGATCAGTATGTGAGCGATCTTGGTCTGCCTTCCGTAAGTGCTGCCTTCTACTTCGTAGTGCTCTCTGTGGTATTCCTCTATCTCTTCGTCCGTTACCGCTATGCTTCCCTGCGTGACTAAGTCAAGAAGCCTTCTTGAGAGTATCTGGTATTTCCACTGGCGGTAGAAGAGTTCCTCCGTGATATTCTGTTTTTTAAGCTCCTCGGCTATGGCTGCTTCATCGAGGTTAAGCGCTTCCTGCTGGCTTTTTACTATCGCTTTTACCTCTTCGTCGCTTACCGATACTTTCCTCGCGGCCGCCTGCTGATCGAGCAGAATACGATCTATCATGGTGTCGAGCACTTCGCGGACGTTTACTTTCGCCTCAGGGTTTACGACTACTTCCTTTAGCTCCTGATTGAGTTCGCTGAGGGTTATTATCCTGTCGTTCACCACGGCCACCACTTTCTCCACGACCGCCGCATGGGCGGGTATCGCCGTAAAAACCGCAAAAAGCGCTACAACCGCGAACCACCATGGTTTTTTCATATGAAGTCTCCTTGCAAACCGTTTTTTCTCTACTGAGCCAATCCCGAAACTATACTATACACGGGCTTGGGCCGGTTTTTCCACCTTTTCCACCGCGCTTATCAGCGCCTCGTACTTGTCCCTAGGTGGAAGGGGAATGCTGAGTTTCTTCTCCCGCCCGCGGGTTTTTTTTCCGTCCTCAAGACTCAGAGTAGCCGTGTTCTCTTCTATTTCGGCCTTTTTTATCAGCCTCTCCCCGAGTACGATTCTCAGTTCCGCGATGAGAACGAGACGTTTCAGCGGATCGGGTATAGCGCCGAACCTGTCTTCGATTTCCCCAGCGATTTCTCTTGCTTCTCCGCGTTTCCCTGCCGATGATATTTTCTTGTAGTAAAAAAGCCTCTCCGAACCGCTTTGAATGTAATGCTCGGGGATGAACGCGTCATCCCGCGTTTTTATTTCCGGTCTGATCTCACGGACGTGGTCTTCGCCCCTTCTTTTGCTTTCAATCGTATCCCTCAGTAGTTCGAGATAGAACTCAAGTCCTATATCTGCTATGTGTCCTGACTGCTTTTCTCCGAAAAGGGTGCCGGCCCCCCTTATCTGGAGATCGGCCGTGGCGAGCTTGAATCCGCTTCCAAGGTCGGTGAGGCGTGAGAGAACTTCTAGCCTTTTTCTGGCATCCTCAGTGAGGGAGTTTATGGATGGTACGAGAAAATATGCATATGCTTTTCTGTCTGATCTTCCGACACGGCCCTTAAGCTGATAGAGATCCGCCAGGCCCATAGTATGGGCGTTGTTCACTATTATCGTGTTGGCTTTTGGTATGTCGAGTCCGGATTCCACTATCGCGGTGGTTACGAGCAGGTCTATTTCCCCATCGGTGAACTGTTCTATAGTTCTTGAGAGCCGCGTTTCGTTCATTCGACCGTGCGTTACTCCTATTGACAGTTTCGGCATGAGTTTCTGAAGAAGGTTCGCCTTCTCTAATATGTCCTCTATCCTGTTGTGTATGAAAAAGACCGTACCGTTTCTTGCAATCTCTTTCTCCACGGCCTCCTTTATCGCAGCGGTGTTGAACTGCTGAATGTACACCTCTACGGGCTGCCGTCCCTCGGGAGGGGTATTTATCACGCTTATGTCTCTTACGTCGGCGAGGGAAAGCTGCAGGGTTCTCGGGATGGGGGTTGCCGAGAGCGTCAGTACGTCAACGGCGTTTTTCATCGACCTTATGGATTTTTTGTGATTCACTCCGAATTTCTGCTCCTCGTCTATTACAGCGAGCCCCAGGTTTCTGAGCTTTATTCTTTTTCCGAGAAGTTTGTGCGTTCCGATTATGAGGTCGAGGGAACCGTCTTCAAGCCTACTCAGCGTCTCTTTTTCTCTCTTGCCCGTTGTGAATCGTGATAGCATACCGACGCTCACAGGGTAGTTTTTGAATCTGGAAAGTGCGGTCCGGTAATGCTGGCTTGCGAGAAGGGTGGTGGGCGCGATCACCATGACCTGTTTTCCGTCAAGGCATGCCTTGAAAGCGGCCCGCAGGGCCACCTCGGTCTTTCCGAACCCGACGTCTCCGCAGATAAGCCTGTCCATGGCCTTTTCGGATTCCATGTCTGACATTACGTCCTCTATCGCCGCCGACTGATCCGGGGTCTCGCTCCAGGGAAACTCCATCTCGAATTCATTGAACATCTGGTCCCTCGGGGAGAACTGAAATCCTTTTCCGACTTTTCTCTCTGCGCAGAGCTCCACAAGCTCGGTCGCGACCTCCTCAACGGCCCTTTTAACCCTGCCGACGGTTTTCTTCCAGTTCGCGCTTCCCAGCTTTTCAATCTTAGGCTCCCTTCCAGCTCCCATGTACTTCTGAACCAGTTCCAATTTCTCCACCGGGACGAATATCTTGTCTCCGTCTTTGTACTCGCACTCGAGAAAATCGCCTTGGCTATTCTCGAAGGAAAGCCTTCTTAGCCCCCTGAAAACCCCTATTCCGAATTCCTTGTGAACTATGTAGTCCCCGGGCTTGAGCTGGCTGAACGAAGTGAGAAAAGCGGAGGGTATATCACTTCCTCCGAAGGCTGCGCCTCGGCTTTTGGCTTTCTCGACAAGGGTTTTTTCCGTAAGAAGGGCGATTTTGAAGTCGTGAAGAACTGTGCTTTCGAAAAGCTCTCCGACTACATGCACCATCCCCTTGTCCGGGGGGCTCTCCGTAAGCTTGAGGAACTTTTCTCTTTCTGCCTGTGAAGTGAAAAAAACAAACACCTCGTAATCGTTTTTGGCGAGTTCTTCTGCCTTGTCAATAAAGACCTTTAGCGAAGGTTTGGAAAACGATATCTCTTCTGTGCTGAACTTAAGGCTGTTTTTTTCTTCGGTGCTTATACCCATCGCCCCCGGGTACGTGAGCCTCGATTCCCGGAGTTTTTCCGCAAGTTCTTTCTTCCCGAGGTATAGTTTTTCAAACGAGGGGAGTGACTTCTCAAGTTTTCCCAGAGATTTTCTCCTCGCTTCGAATTTTTCCTCGAGTCTTAATATCAGCGCTTCCTCGTCAAACCCGCTTGGAAGGCTCACTATTAGATCCTCTTGCGGGTAATCGAGCACGCATTGCCGGGAGTCCCAGAAAAACGGTGTGAACCATTCGATTCCCCTGAAGTACGAGCCGTTCTCGAACGCTCCCAGAATAGGTTCCACCTCGCTTGAAGTAAGCCCCTTCTTGTCGGCTCCGGCAAGAATCTGTTCGACCAGGTCGTCCTTGCTTATTTGGCGGTAAACGGCGAAGGAAGCCGGATTGATCACGGCTTCCTTCGTTTTCCTGATGGATTTCTGGGTTGCGGGAGAAAACTCCCGAAGAGAATTCACCCTGTCTGCGAAAAGCTCCACCCTGAGGGGATTTCCCGACCCCGGGGAGAAAAGATCCACTATAGAGCCCCGGATGCTCATGTCTCCCCTTTTTTCCGTGAAATCCACCTCGCTGTACCCGATTCCAAGGAGCCTTTGCACAAGTTCCTCCCGGTCAACCAGTGTTCCCTCCTCTATGGTGAAGCTCTCGGTCTTGAGGGTGCGGGGCGGAGCCAGAACCTCGGCAAGTGCTGCCGCGTCCGCGCAGAGCACCCCGGTTTGTTCCCACCTGAAAATGGAGTGGAGCCTCTCGGGCTCTGTGATTTCCGTTTTCTCGAAAAGGGAGCGGTTTTTCTCCATTCCTCTCGAGAGAAGAACAGGGATTTCTGTTCCTTTCAAAGAAGAAATGCTCCGCGCCGCGTGGGCGCATTGCTCTCTTTGCTCGCAGACGTGAAGTACCTTTTTGCCCGGCGCCTCGGAGAGAAGCGCTAGAACAAAGTAGGGCGAGTTCCCGTAAAGACCCGCAAGATCGGTTGGTTTTCCGGGTGGGTGCGCAAGAAACTTCTCCACCATGGGGTTTTCAAGGTGGGACAAAAGTTCAAGCGTGGGCTTATTACCGTTCACTTTCTGGGACCTGAGTCATTTTCTCTCACAGCTCGCCGAGTATGAGAGATCCCATTTCCTCTGTTCCTACCCTCGTTTTCCCTTCTTCGTATATGTCGGATGTGCGGTAGCCATTGTCAAGGACCTTTCTTACGGCTTCTTCGACCTGTGTGGCGGCATCGTCCATATCAAAGGAGTAGCGCAGCATCATGGCCGTCGAGAGAATCGAGGCTATGGGATTTGCTATCCCCTGGCCGGCGATATCGGGGGCGCTTCCGTGAACCGGCTCGTATATTGCCCCTTCGTTGCCGACGCTTGCCGAGGGCAGCATGCCGAGGGAGCCGGTGAGCTGAGCTGCTTCGTCGCTTATTATGTCGCCGAACATGTTTCCCGCCAGCATTACGTCGAAATCGGCGGGTCTTCTTATAAGCTGCATCGCCGCGTTGTCCACATACAGATGCTCAAGCGTAACATCGGAAAAATGGCGTTCATGGAGTTCCGTCACCGTGTCTCTCCAGAGCACCATTGATTCGAGAACATTCGATTTGTCTATGGAAGTGACTTTGTTTCTTCTTTTCCTGGCGATTTCAAAAGCCATTTTCGCCACCCGTTCTATCTCGGAAGTTGTGTAGCTAAGGGTGTTAACCGCCTTGCTCTCTTTTTCGCCGAGCTGTTCTGTTCCTCTCGGCTGTCCGAAGTATATTCCGCTTGTTAATTCCCTCACGACCATTATGTCGACCCCTTCAACGACTTCCCTTTTAAGCGTGGACGCGTCGGCAAGGGCTGCGTAGACGATCGCGGGTCTTAGGTTCGCGAAAGTGTCAAGCTGCTTTCTGAGCTCAAGGAGCCCTCTTTCGGGTTTGAGGTGGTGCTCAAGGTTTTCCCATTTCGGGCCTCCCACGGCTCCAAGAAGCACAGCGTCGCTCTGCTTCGCTTTTTCTATTGTCTGTTCGGTTACGGGGACACCATGGGCATCTATAGCGCATCCGCCGAGAAGATCACTTTCAAGCGTGAATTCAATTCCGCTTTTCTCCCCGACGGCCTTGAGTATTGACACGCTGATCTCGGTTACTTCAACTCCTATCCCGTCTCCCGGGACTACTAGTATCTTAGGCAATTTCCGTTTCCCTCTGTATTTGTGACTTTTTCAGGGCATTAACCTACCTGAACCATTGCCAACTCAGAAGCTTCGCGGACCGCCGCTAGGCGCAAGGCAATCCGGACCGGCTAACGGGCGACGCGGTTTACGAGCCTTCCGATTCCCTCGATTTCCACTTCCACCACGTCTCCCGGGCTCATGGGGCTTATTCCGGAGGGAGTTCCGGTCGCTATTATGTCTCCAGGAAGAAGCGTCATCACTTTCGATATGAAACTTACGAGTTCGGGGACGCTGAATATCAAGTTTTTCGTGCTTGAGTTCTGCTTTACTTCCCCGTTTAGAAAAGTTTTTATGGGGAGGTCCGCGGGATTGACTTCCGTTTCTATAAAAGGTCCTATCGGGGCGAAAGTGTCAAAACCTTTGCCCCTTGTGAACTGTATGTCCTTTGCCTGAAGATCCCTTGCTGTCACGTCGTTTATGCAGGTATATCCGAAGACATATTCCAGGGCCTGTTCCCTCTCCACCATGTGGGCGCTTTTCCCTATCACGACTCCAAGCTCTCCTTCGTAATCAACCCTGCTCGACATGTGCGCTGGGTATTTTATCTCTTCTTGGTGTGCGATGACTGCGGTTGAGGGTTTCATAAACAACATGGGATCTTCGGGAGGAGTTCTGTTCATCTCCCTTGCGTGGTCTTCATAGTTTAGCCCGACGGCTATGATTTTGGTCGGGAGGCAGGGAGCAAGCGGCGTTATATCCGCGTAATCGTATTTCGTGTTTGTTACGGAGTATTCCCCGAAGATATTTCCTTCTATCTCAAAAACCGATCCGTCTAAGTATTTTCCGAATACCGGTTTTTCTTCGGCGTTATTGAACCTGAGGAATTTCATGGTGCACTTCGTTTAAACGTCTCTAATTATATATGGGAATTTCGTATAAGAGTATCGGTCTTTTCTGCGTTTCGGGAATCAGTAGATGACTTTTTTAAGAAAGAGTCCGCTAGGGGGAGCGGTGAAAACGTTTTTTGTCTTTTGCCCTCCTGCGAGTATCTGTCCGAATCCTTCAGGGGTGAGTTTGCCCCTTCCCGTTTCCACCAGGGTTCCCGCTATCATCCTCACCATTCTTTTCAGAAACCCGTCCGCCTCTATTTCAATCAGTATTACTCCTTCACGGGTTTTCCTGACGTGAATCCGTTTTACTGTGCGTACTGTGGTTTTCACCGTTATGTCGGCCGCGGCGAAAACGGAGAAATCGTGCGTTCCTTCAAGATATGCGGCGGCTTCTCTCATTTTTTTTGTATCAAGTTTCTCCTGGATGTGCCACGCTCTGTTTCTCTGAAGCGCAGGGCGATGCGGCCTGTTGAAAATCCTGTATTCGTATACCTTGCTTCGGGAGCTGAACTGCGCGTGAAAGCCGTCTGGGACCTCTTGAGCCTTGATGATCGATATGTTCCGGGGGAGTGTGGAATTAAGCGCTTTTCGCAGGGTTTCGGGATCCATCTGCGCTTCGGTGAAAAAATTCGCCACCTGGCCAATGGCGTGCACCCCTGCGTCCGTTCTTCCCGAACCCGTTATTTTTACATCTTCTGTGGTGATCTGCCGGATGGCGTCCTCTATCGTCTTCTGTACCGTGGGAAGATCCGCCTGACACTGCCAGCCGTGGTAGTCCGTGCCGTCATACTCAATAATTATTTTTACGTTTTTCATTTCCGTCTGCGTTTCTCTGGTATCAGGCGATTGGTTCCTGTTTCCTAAGTTCTATTCTCGGATCGAGTATGGCGTAGAGAAGGTCGACGATAAGGTTTGCTATTACGAGCAGAAGCGCGTAGACG
This sequence comes from Thermodesulfobacteriota bacterium, assembly GCA_964291665.2. GTDB lineage: Bacteria > Desulfobacterota_D > UBA1144 > Nemesobacterales > Nemesobacteraceae > Nemesobacter. The sequence continues at coordinate 1,140,100 of OZ219814.1, forward strand.
ATCGTTATTCCGAGTACAACGGAGTAGTCCCTGTTTGCCACGGCAAAAACAAAAAACTTTCCCATTCCCGGTATTGCGAATATATGCTCGACGACAAAAGACCCCGTCACTAGGTAGGCGGTCAGGGGACCTAGCACCGTTACGACCGGTATAAGCGCGTTTCTAAGTATGTGCTTTGTGAATATCTTCGTTCTTCCAAGTCCCTTTGCCCTAGCGGTTCTTACGAAGAACTGGCCCGACACGTCAAGCATGTTGGAGCGTACAAGCCTTGAGATATAGGCGAACGGAGCCAGGCTCAGGGTCAGTGCCGGAAGGACGATATGCTTTGGTTCTCCCCATAAGGCGGCCGGCAGAATTCCCCATCTAACGGAGAAAAAATATATAAGTGCCGCCCCGACGACGAAGCTCGGGACCGATACCAGCGACGTGGAGATCAGCACGGAGGCAATGTCGTGGATGCTTCTTGGAAACAGTGAGGAAATCATTCCGACCACTGTTCCCATGAAAAACGCCAGCACCAAGGACACCAACCCGAGTCCCATTGAGACCGGCAGGGTTTCCCTTATTATGTTGGTAACCGGTCTGTCGTCATATTTGTAGGAAGGTCCGAAATCGCCGCGGGCCAGGTTTCCCATGTAGATGAGATATTGTTTATGTAGTGGCTTATCCATGTGATATTTCTTTTCAATGTTCTCGAGTATGTGCGGGGGAATACTTTTCTCGGCGTCGAAAGGGCCCCCGGGAAGCACCCTGAGCAGAAAGAAGGTTATGCTTGCGACCACGAGGATTACGACTGCTCCGGTCAGTATTCGAAAAGAGAGAAATTTAAGCATTACTCCATCCTCTGGACTTCATCCGCAGTCTTGGGTGCGTGAGCGATAAATATCCTAAACTCAGGAAATATCTTTTCTTATGGCTAGGGTTCTTTTGGATGTCATACCCTTTTCGTCCTTGGCCACTATAGTGAAAAGATTCATCCCTTCCTCGAGAGTCAAGGGAAAAAGCAGGGGAACATTGTTTTTCCCGGGTGTAAAAAGCTTTACCTTGTCATTTTTTTTCCAGACCGAGACGCTCTCTATGCGGTCAGTGTCCCTGACCGATCCTTCCACTGTTATTCTGGAGGCTTCCGTGGACATGGGAAAATCCGAGATCATGATGAAAGGGGGTTCTTCAAAGATTTCTTCAAGAACTGAAATCTCCCGCCAAGCTCCGTCGGTTCCGTTTTCATCCGACGCTTCACCGGACGGATCGTCGTAACTTGCCCGAGCAACCTTTATGGCTTTTTCTTCAACCCAGCCCGCTAGAGAATTTTTTCCCTCAACCCGTATCCATCGCCCTGAAGTGCCGAGAACTTTTACCATGGAATTCTTCTGCGCCACAGCCACTGTGGGGGCCGCGGGGAAAGTTCCCCCACGTATGGAGCTTGAGTCCTTGAATAAGGCGGTTTTCTTTGTGGAAGTGGGGAAAAATGGTCTTTCCTGCGGGGAGACAGGCAGTATTATTCTCTGTGTTTTTATTTCCCGGAAGTCCTCATCCATTACCAGAAGTTCAAATTCCGTTTCACCGCCTTCGCCGCTCTGCCTGAAGCGAAAAGGTGCGAGTCTGATTTCTCCCGGGCGGAAGTTCTCAATCTCAACTCTTCCTTTTTCAAGAAACACGTCGTTGCCCGAAAGATTCTTAAGAGTTGCGACCGTCTTTTCAGACGTTCCGTCCCCGGTGTTTTTCAGTTTTATGTTGAGTACTATCGTTTCTTCAAGTTCCGGATGGCCGTTTCCGTTACCCTTGCTTCCGAATCTCCCGTCGTCCACTACTTCGTGGTTATGTGAATAGACAGGACGCTTGTCCGCCATGGTTTTTACGATCAGGCTTTCTTCCGTAAAGGTTTTGTTCCCAGAACTCGTGAAAATGAGCTTAATGCTATCCTCTCTGGTTGTGGCCCACCTGGGAACGGAAAACTTGACTCTTGAGTTCTTACTCTGCCCGGGGAGCAGTTTCCCGAACAGAAGCTCTCCATCGCTGTAAATGCGGTTCTCACAATCGGTAACAGCACTGAGCCTGTATATCGGGTCAGAGCCGGAATTTGTCACCTTTACCTCAAGAAAGCTTTCTTTCCCGGCCCGGAAAACTGTTTTCGAGGGAACTGTCTGGGCCGAAACGGAGGGATTTTTTGTCTCACCGGCAGACCAGTCGATTCCTGTATTTTCAATCCGTGTTCTGATTTCTTCAAGCTGGGAGTTGGAAAAATCGGTGGCTGTCGCATACACTTGTTCCTTGGTTTCTGCCAGAAGCATCCTGCTTGAAAGTTTTACGTAAAAATCGTTCTTCAGCTTCTCAAGTCTCTGAGCTTTCGTAAGCGATTCATCCGGCTGGATCTCATCCTCGTCTTCTTCTTGGGGTGCTAGGCTCTCGTCTATGTACTTGATCGTGAATTCAGGGGTTGGCAGGTCTGCGTTCTCCCCTCCGTTTTCTCTTTTTTCGGGCAAAGGGTTATAGACGACTTTATCTGCGGTTATCATTGATCCCTGAAGAAGAATGTCGGGGGTTATGCCGCTGTCCTGGATGGAGATGTTGCCCGGGGTGAGATACTTTGCTATTGTGAGTTTCAGCGCGGCGCCGTCTTCGAACTCGAAAACCTTCTGGACCGATCCCTTGCCGAAGGACCTTTTTCCTATTACAAGTGCTCTTTTGTTGTTTTTGAGCGCTCCGGCCACTATTTCCGACGCACTTGCACTTCCTTGGTCCACAAGCACTACCACTTTTCCCTTGTACTCAGGCTGTTTTGCCGTCGCTCTGTAGGTTTTGGCATAGTCCCTTGCTTTAGTTGTCATTATCGTTCCCGAGGAGAGGAAGAGGTCGGCTACTTTTTCTGCCTCTGAGAGAAGACCTCCGGGGTTTGCTCTGAGATCGAGAATTATTCTGTTAACTGGGTAAGAGCGGCTGCTTATCTCTTTTTTTAGATCCGAGGATGTGTTTTTCTGGAAATTTCTTATTCTCAGGTAAAGAATATCGTCTTCAAGGTCAAACCCTTCGACGCTTTCTATCTTTATCGTGTCTCTTACTATTGAAAATTTCCGGGGCTTGGAAAAGTTTTTTCTCGATATAAGGAGGTTTACCTTGGTTCCCTTCTTACCTCTTAGTTTCCCTACAGCTTCGAGAAGAGGCATGTTTATGGTCGACTCGTTTTCTATCTGTACGATCCGATCTTTGGTTTTTATCCCTGACCTGTAAGCCGGTGTGCCTTCTATTGGAGATATGACGGTCAGCTGCCCATCTCTTATTCCGACTACTATTCCGAGTCCTCCGAAACTTCCTTCGGTGTCTATGAGAAACTCCTTGTAGATATCCGGCGGAATCATCGCGGAGTGGGGGTCAAGGACCTTCAGCATGCTGTCCGATATGGAATATTCTATGTTTTTTACGGTGTGGTCTTCGGTCCCCGTGTTAGAAAGGACAAAAGACACGACTTGGCCCAGAGTGCTTGTGACGTCGTTTGGGGAAGGCGACTCTTTTTCTTTGAATCTTTTTGCTTTTTCCTTTACGTGAACGGCGAAGACATTGCCCCGGTCTTGCGGAAATTCCACCAGCACATCGTCAAGAAAGGTTTCAAGGCTGGAGACCGCTTTTTCAAGCATTTCCGCATAGTCGATCTTGCTCTGATCCAGATAAAACTTGTTTACGTGCTTAAGGGTGTCTTCGGCGATTTTTATACTCTGATTGTTGTATTTGCGGTCAAGGCTGACCGGCTCGGCGACAAGAAAAAAAGATAGGACGATAATGGTTCCCAAGGCGAGTGCCAAGTACCCGTTCTTGAGAAAGTTAGGGATTTTTTCAGACAATTCAGATCACCGTCCCGGAAACTCTATTATCAATTATAAAGCGGATTATATCAAACCACTTTATTAAGGGACTGGCGGGGGAAGAAAAAGAAAAACAAAAAACAACGGGCAGAGAGAATTCTTTATGATTCCCTCCGCCCGTTATTGTAAATCAGCTAAAAAATTATGAATCTTAGCCTGGTACTCCACCGAGAGGATTCCACTTCTCTGTAAGCAGAAGCATTCCCGGTATCAACAGAGTCACTATCGACTCTATTATGAACAGATAGGCTATCGGCTTGCCAAGATCCTTCCCCTGCGAGAACGCAAAGAAGCAGAGAAGCACCAGCAAAGCCCATGCCCAGCAGAAGTACGCAAAGTACGCAAGCCCAAGTGCCTGGAAATGAGCCCCGTACCATATAAACACTACCGTTGCGAAAAGACAGTACACTCCTAGCCCTTTCGCGTCATGTCCGTGTACGAATACCGCGTAGACTATCAGGTATATCAATGCAAATACCGACACCAGCGCGGTAGCCGCCGTAAGACCAAGGGTGTGCAGTTTCCAGGCGGCGATCGCTATAAGAACGCCGACTCCCAAATTGAGCACGCCCACTTCCTTCGCTCCGGTTTTACCCAAAAGGGTCATTCCGTTCGCGAAGAACACAAACCCTACGAGCAGCAACACGTAACCTAATAAAGCTTCTATTGGAACCATACTAACCATACCTCCTGTGTGAGATCATAACCGTTCCTGGCCCTCTACAATCGGGGGCATATTACATTTTCTATCACAGATCGGCACTCAATGTCAAGCATAATTTCGACCGAGAGAAGTTCCAGCATCATACATGAACTTATGAAGTAAATAACTTCTCATCATCATAAGTCAGGACGATTTTTCGCTGGTTTAGGGTCATTAGAGGCGGTTTATCTTTCCAGAATCGTTCTTGTGCCTTAAAAACTGACAGGTTATCTTATCTTATTATGATGCGACTAGCTCCTATTAACAGGGCCTTCCGCACAACTCGACGTTGTCTTAGATCGGCTTTGCGGGCTTTCTGGCAAGCGAAGATCGGTAGAACCTGGCAGCCAATTTTTTCTTGTCGGATTTCAGTAAAGTTCAAATAAGGAAGTTCTTAACTTAGGGTTTTATGGTATAATTATCCTGTAAAAGATCATCTTTGACGAAGAAGGAGGAATGCTATGACGGATGAAAAGACGAGTGAGGGAGTAAACCCGAATATCTGGATAAGACAGCCTGAGGAAAAAGGCGTCAAGAGCGGTATTGCGAGCACTGCACAGGACTTGAAGCCCGAAACGCTGCCGAAGTACAAAACCTTTGACGTACTTACGTTAAGGATAAGCAGTGAAGACTTCGAATTTCTCCAGAAGCTCGAAAGAGAGATAATGAAAAACCGTTCCAGAGAGAACAGAAAGGAAAGAATAACAAAAAACAGCATTATGCGGGCGATGCTTGCCTGTCTTAAGAACGTAGAATTCGACAGGAAAGACATTCCAAACGAAAATGAGCTTCGAATTAGGATGATGAGAGGCCTAAAAGACCTGCCTCCTTGGCTGTTTTAGCCTTTTCGCTTTATATTTTTAGCTCCCAATATTTTGAAAAATTCGTGAGTTTACGGGTTCTTACTGGAGAAACCGAAAACTCTGCTTTAGGTATAAAAAAAAGTGCTTGACAAAAGGGTATAAGATTTGATTGAATGTAAAGCGGGTGAGGTTGCGTCTATTCGCATCCAACAGGACTACCAACATTTTATCAACAGGGGAGAGCGGGTGATGGAGAGGTATTGGAATGGGTGGTAAGTTTTGGCCCAAATCTACAGTAAGGAGGCTTAAATATGAGCCATAGTCATTTAAACGTCCCAACGAAGTACTGGGAGTTGACGAAAGAGGTCCCGCCCCCTCCGATAGAGCGGGATATCAAGTCATGGATCATAGCGAATCCATCGGATCCGCTGTGGGACATAGACGTGCTGCCGCTGACATACACGGACAGCAGGTGGTCAGCATTCGTAGTAAGGGTTGACGAGGCAACTCGGAGTCGTCTGTGCCCTAATCCCCCGTTGCAGGTATGGGATGGCGAGAATGCGGACCTGGTAGAGTTTTGGTATGTGGATCACAAGAACACGATGTTAGGTCCATATCTTGAGTTTGGCGTAACGGTATCGGCAACTTACTCGGACCCTGATGGGAACGTGTGGAAAGCAGGATACTATCCGTATATGTATCTAACGGGAGATGCGCCAGTGGACGCTGGTCGTGTGCTTGGATTTCCAAAGAAGATGTCCTACATCAGATGTACGGTACATGGTGGAGAGAAGGGCACTGACTTCTTTGGGTTTGCGATGAGTCGTAACGGTTACCTGATGCACAGCGCGACGGGACAGTTCGACGACAAGCAGGTAACACCTCCGTATTTCTATGGGAAGACGGACTGGGGTAAGTTCAACATGAAGGTCATAACGCGTCCGGACGTATCGAGTTCGGAGTGGCAGCTGACATATCTGCCGTCGGCACTGCCGCCGCCGTTTGACAGCATGATCACGGGACACAGGTTTAAGATAAAGCCGGAGCACACCAGGACAGCTAGCGGAGACGCTATTAACTGGTTCATGCAGGCCACTCCGTTTGACAACATGGGAGCGGAGCTGAAGATTCAGGAAGTAACTGGATTGATCTCGTTTGTGTTCGATCTTGTAATACCGCCAGCGGTAGTACTGTGGACGGAGACATATGAGAGGCCGGCAAGTTATCGTGGATATGCCACGCCATACAAGTATGGATTGAGGCAGCAGTTCCCGATCAGTCAGGGTTCGTAATATAAAAAAAGTTATTAAGGAGGTAAAACCATAATGGGATTACATGCAAATGAGTACAGTTATCCTTGGCTGGATGAGGGAGAAGTTCCACCATTACCATTGGACAGGGACAGGATCCACATAATCAGTCAGGGCGTAGCGGACCCAGTGTTCGACTACGACATCATACCGCTAACGTACACGGAGAGCCGGTGGATGGCCTATGTGATAAGGGCCGACCTGGGCGCGATGAAAGCGGTAGTTCCTGAGCCTATAGAGGTGCAGGATGATGTAATAGAGTTTTGGTACGTAATACACAAGAACACGATGTTAGGTCCATACATGGAGATGGGCGTAACGTTCTCGGCGACGGTGGATGACGGGAGTGGTCATATATACAAGGCGGGATACTATCCGTACATGTATCTGTCGAACGACTCGCCGATCTTTGCCGGTAAGGAGCCATTCGGTTTCCCGAAGAAAGCTGCTTACATAGCCGGGTTCGAGCATGGTACCAACAACAACTATTTCAACCACTTGATGGAGCGCAGAGGCTATATACTGCACACTGCGAACGGACGTTATTCGGATCGTCCTCTTTCGGCGAGGCCAACATTCTATGGCAAGACCGACTGGGGAAGAATGAACTACAGGATAACAACCAGGCCAGATGTATCGAACAGTATCCATGAAGTAACGTATCTGCCGTCGGATCTTCCGCCGGGATTCGGGACGGGACACCGCTTCCAGCTGAATCCTGAGAGCGTGAGGACGGCTGTTACGGAGGATGTACGTTCGTGGTATCTGTCAGGGACGCCGTTTGACTACATGGGTGGTCAGATACCTGCGACGGAGGTAGTAGGGTTGATAAGCTTCACGTTCAACCTGATCATACCGCCGGCGTTGACGATATGGACGAAGACGGTAGAGAGGGGAGCCGATGACATGGGTCATGTGGTATACTCGACTCCGTTTGAGTACACGATGCGTCACAGGTTCCTGCTGCCGCAGTATAGCCAGGGATAATGGCGAAGAGCCGGTGTCGGAAGACACTGAGTTCTTGATGAGTGAAGAGAGGAGGGAAACCGTAATGGTTAATCCCTCCTCTTTTTTTTTGCCTGAATTGATTTTTCCGTAAACATGTTTTTTAATATAAAACGATGCCTTCCAGTACCCTTATAGTGTACGAGCCTTTGGATTCTTTCAGGGAAAAATCTGAATACTGGAGCAAGTATCTTAAGTTTTATGAGCGTTACTGGGGCGGTCCCACCTCTCCTTTCGGAATATGGTTCGGCAATGAGTACAGCGCGTTTCGCCAGGCGCTCTCAGACCATCTTGATCTGCCCCATGAAGATCTTCCCGATTGTCTTTTCATGAAGGATGAAGCCGGCAACTATTTTGTTGCACCTACTTCTGATTCCCTTAGTTGTTTCTCGTCTGAAAACGTTGTTCCGTTTGAGTGGTTTCTTCTTTTCTCCGAGGAGGGGAGGAAAAATTTTTATACCCACTGGGGCTTCAACTCAATTCATTACAACTCAACTCTTGAGCAGTCAAAAAGGAGACTGATTTCCTCGCGGGAAAAAATCGAAAAGACGATCTCCGGAGAGTCTGCCAACCCTCTTAGGATTTTTCTGCGCAATCTTGACCGAAGTCTAGAAGACCTTAGAAAATGGCTTGTCCAGTTCGATTCCCAGAGCTATCTGGTGCTTAATTACGGCGATATCTGCAATTACATACATCCCTACACGCTGAAAAATGAAAACAGCGTACCGGAAGTCGCGAGAATTCTGGAACTTATCTCACTGTCCGACTTCAGCGAGGCGGAGCTTGCGCTTAAGGTGTTTTTCCAGAAATGGGAGGATATAGCAGACAAATGCGCCGGCGGCACTGAAGGCTCCCGAATCCAGTAAGGACCCGCTTCCGACTGATATGACCGAAAAACTCGAGAGTAGGAACATCGGAAGGGTGATGGGAGTGCTTAGAAAGGAGGCTGCCGGATGGAACGTTCCCGTGGTTACGCTTACGGCCGTTTCCTCAAAAAGTCCTTTCAGGGTTCTTATTTCCACCGTACTCAGCCTGAGAACCAAGGACGAGACCACGGCCGAGGCCTCCGCGAGACTTTTCCGCGAAGCTTCAACTCCTCATGCGATGCTGGAGCTGGGGGAAAAAAAGGTAAGAGACCTTATATATCCCGTCGGTTTCTACAGGGTAAAAGCGCAGAACATCATCGGGATATGTGAAAAGCTGATAGACGAATATGACGGTCGGGTTCCAGACAATATTGACGAGCTTTTAAAATTCCGTGGAGTCGGGAGAAAAACTGCCAATCTGGTTCTCTCTCTTGGGTATGGAAAACCCGCTATCTGCGTTGATATTCACGTGCACAGGATTTCGAACAGGTGGGGTTACGTGGATACCAAGAGTCCTTATGAAACCGAAATGGCTCTTCGGGAAAAACTGCCCCGCAGATACTGGATAGAGTACAATTCTCTTCTAGTCGCCCTCGGGCAGCAAATATGCAGGCCCCTATCTCCTCTTTGCAGCCGTTGTCCCGTGAGTGATTACTGTGCGAAGAGGGGAGTTTCGAGAAGCAGGTAGGACCCCTCGACCGGTTTGACTCTGCCCGCATTGTAACTATAATTGATTGCCAAATCTTTTTCCGGAAAACCCGTTGTCTCATACTGTCCTTTTTTATATTTTTTCTACGCTTGCGGTACTCGGGGCCATTATGGTCGTGAGCCATAAAAACCCCGTTTCAAGCGCTGTTTCGCTCGTCCTCACTCTTTTTTCCACCGCTGTGCTTTTCGTTCTTCTCCACGCCCATTTCATCGCGGCAATACAGATACTGATTTACGCGGGAGCTATAATGGTTCTTTTTCTCTTTACCGTCATGTTCCTCAATATAAGGGACAGCGAGCTCAGGTTTGACAGTATGAACATACCGAAGAGGATGACGTTTCTTTTCCTCTTTATCGTTGTTGTCGGATTCTTCGCCTCAAAACTTTTCTCGTCTTCTCCGGTTGCTTTTCCGAAACTCGGGGATCCCGAGAATTTCGGCACCGTGGCCGAAGTGGGAAGATCCCTTTTCAGTGATTACCTGCTCGCGTTTGAGCTTACCTCGGTTCTTGTGGTAATAGCCATGGTGGGTGTCCTGGTAATAGCCAAGGGTAAGGAGTCGTAAGATGGAAATCGCGGTCACTCACTACGTAGTTTTGGCTTGCGTGCTCTTCGCGATCGGGGTTTACGGAATAATTACCAGAAAAAACATACTGATCGTGCTTATGTGCCTTGAGCTCATGCTTAACTCCTGCAACCTGCTTTTCGTTGTTTTCTCAAGGCTCTACGAGGGAGCCACGGGACATGTGTTCGTTCTGATGTCAGTAACGGTGGCTGCGGCCGAGGTCGCGGTCGGCCTTGCGTTTGTCGTTTCGATTTACAGGCAGAAAGAGAGTCTTGACATCGATCTGCTGAAACTGCTTAGGGGTTAATTTATTCTCGGAGGTTTACCTGAGTGCTTGCTCTCATAGTTCTTGCGCCGCTTGCGGGGGCGATTTTCAACGGGCTTTTCTTTGCCACTGGACTCTGCACTAAACTTACCGGGGCCGAAAGACACACGAGTGACAGAATCGTCGGGACGGTGGCGTGCGCGGCCGTTCTGGTCTCCGCTCTTTTGTCCACGCGTCTTTTCCTCGACCTTCTCTCGCAGAGCCCCGCGGGAGTCGAGCCGATTACGACCGAACTTTTCACCTGGATGCTCTCGGGCACCCTTAACGTCAGCTTCGAGTTCCTCTTTGATTCCCTCTCCGCCGTAATGGCCCTTGTCGTGACGTGGGTGGGATTTCTTATACATGTCTATTCGATCGGCTACATGCACCACGACCGCTGTTACGCCCGTTACTTCACTTATCTGAACATTTTCGTTTTCTTCATGCTCGTTCTGATTCTGGGCAACAACTTTCCCATGATGTTTGTCGGATGGGAGGGGGTAGGCCTTGCCTCCTATCTGCTTATAGGGTTCTGGTACGAAGACTCGTTTAGGGTCTATGCGGGAAGAAAGGCTTTTGTGGTGAACAGAATAGGGGATTTCGGTTTTATCCTCGGCATCTTTCTCATCTTCACCGTTTTCGGATCACTTAATTACCAGGATGTTTTTTCCCAGCTTGCCGACCCGGTTTTTGTTTCCGGGCTTTCACAGTCGCTTATAACCGCAATGGCGCTTCTTCTGTTTGTCGGCGCCGTCGGGAAATCGGCCCAGTTTCCACTTCACGTCTGGCTTCCAGATGCGATGGCGGGTCCGACCGCGGTGAGCGCCCTTATTCACGCCGCAACAATGGTTACCGCCGGGGTTTACATGCTGAGCCGCTGCTCACCGCTTTTTGATCTGAGTCCGGTGGCTCTGAACGTCGTTTTGATCGTGGCAGCGTTCACCGCGTTTTTCGCCGCCACGATAGCGATCACCCAGAACGACATAAAGAAGGTGCTTGCGTACTCGACCGTAAGTCAGCTGGGCTACATGATGATGGCTGCCGGTGCGGGGGCCTATGTGTTTTCGATATTTCATCTGGTTACTCACGCTTTTTTCAAGGCGCTTCTATTCCTCGGGGCGGGAAGCGTTATACATGCCATGGCCGGCGAGCAAGACATAAGGAAGATGGGGGGGCTTCGCGGGATGATCCCCGTGACGGCCGTCACTTTTCTGGTGGCGACGCTTGCGATTTCCGGCTTTCCTCTTCTCTCGGGGTTTTTCAGCAAGGATGAAATTCTGGCTTCGGTTTATAACGGCGGCCATACGTTTTTCTGGGCTGCGGGACTCCTTACGGCCGTACTTACCGCTTTTTACATGACAAGGCTCTACGTGCTTACCTTCGAGGGAACAGCAAGGATGGATTACAAGACGAAAAGCCGCGTGCACGAGTCCCCGGCCGTAATGACCGTACCTCTTGTGATTCTCGCGGTTCTCTCCGTTTTTGGGGGTCTTCTTGGCGTGCCGGAATTCATGGGCGAAGTCGTGGGTTTTCATTACACGGATCTTATTAAGAAGTTCCTCTCTTCTTCAGTGGTAGTACACTATGGCGTGGAACATGCCTACTCCCATTATTTTGGCCACTGGACCCTTGTAGGGTTTTCAGTACTGGCAGCGTTTGTGGGAATAGCGGCTGGTGTACTGATCTACTGTCGCAGAAGGGAAGAAACTGCAGCACCGCAAGGTAAAACGGCTGCCGCACTTAAAAGTGGGTCCTTTAACAAGTGGTATGTTGATGAGATTTACGAGGCAGTTTTCGTCTCTCCGTTTAACTACATTTCGGGACTTTGCTCTGATTTTGACCTCTCCTTTATAGACAGTTCGCTTGATGGGCTGAGCGATTTTGTAAGGAGCCTGTCAAGACGCCTGAGTGCGTTGCAGACAGGTCTGCTCAGGTATTACGTGGCTGCCATGGTAGGCGGGGTCGCCGTAATAATAGTGCTTCTTTTCATCTACGGTTCCACCGCTTCCTGACGGACGAACTTTTTTTCGCTCCGCTCCCCGTTCAGTAATTTGTTTTCCCGAAATAGGGATATCGTTTGTGGGAGAATATTTTCCTGTCCCGCTTGACAAACAACCTCCAATATGGATATTGATTGTCCACAATATCCGGTATATCCTGCCTGTCTTCCCTTTAACAAGCTGTCTGTTTTGCTAATTTATGGATGGTCCTGCTTTCATAAATCCCGACTGTTCATGCGGGCAACTGCGAACCGAAACGGGTGGATTTGCCTATAGGCGCGTAAGCGATGATTGAAAAAGTGTTTAGAAGAAAAAAATCACTGATAGCGGTTTTGATTATAGCCGCCGCACTTTATTTTGTTCTTGGACGTTACGACGTTTCGGCTACAAAGCCGCATCCGGCTGTTGTAAGCATGGCCTTCCACAGCATTACCGAGAGATCGATACAAAGGAACTCCGCGAATCTAAAGATTCCCTACGACATCAATGACAGGAACATTTACGTGAAGGGTTTTAAGGAATATGAGCATATGTGCGTTCAGTGCCATGGTGCACCTGGCATCGAAGCTTCGCCGACCGGCAAAGGTCTTTTTCCCGAACCGCCCAAATTTCCTGAAGAAGAACTTTATGAATATTCCCTTAAGGATATTTTCTGGGTCACTAAACACGGGGTTAAGATGACGGGAATGCCCGCTTACGGACCCACCCACAAAGACGAAACGATCTGGGCGGTTGCCATATTCCTTGACAGGTCGAGAAATTTATCCGAGGTGGAATATAAAAACCTCAGGGAGAAGTATTTGAATACGCACCGCTAACGGTGCTAGCTTGAACGGGTGACCTCTTTGTGCTGACTGTTTTTGCCTCTTGACTGCGACGGAGAAGACATATTGAGGAGGCTTGAAGTCGTACGGAAACAATTTCTTTTCTCTTGCGGTTGACTTTGTTTGAATAATGGTAAGGATTACCATCTAGATAGCTATTTTATGGATATATAAAGTATACAATAACGTTATGCAGGTAAGCAGAACACTTGATTACGCCGTCAGATGCCTTATCCATATGGGAGGCAATCCGGGGTTTAAATTCAGCATGAAGCAGATATCCGAAACCCAGCATATTCCGCAGAACTACCTCGCCAAAGTGATGAGAAGGCTTGTCAATCGCGGAATACTCAGGTCGAAGGTCGGGCCCGAGGGCGGATACATGCTCCGCAAGCTCCCGCACGAGCTCAGCCTGAGAGAGGTATACGAAGCCATAGAGGGAGAGATAAGGATAGTCGACTGCATGGACGAAGACGGTCCCTGCGCCCTTTATGAAAACTGCGGGCAGCTTCCTCTCTGGGACAAACTCAAGGTTTCCATGATAAGGATTCTTGAAGATACTACTATCGCGGATATGGTTGACGAAACTCGTGGCGGCAGAAGTCATTAACAGGAGGACATTTCTTAATGAGCGTTGATCTTGAAAAACTCGCGCAGGAAGAATACAAGTACGGATTCGTAACCGACGTAGAGCAGGAGATTGCACCCAAGGGGCTTAACGAAGATGTAATCAGGATGATCTCCTCGAAGAAGAACGAACCTGAATGGCTTCTCGAGTGGCGCCTCGGGGCTTATGAGCACTGGAAGAAGATGAAGGAGCCCAGATGGGCTTTTTTAAGGTATCCGGAAATAGATTTTAACGACATAAGTTATTACGCCGCGCCGAAAAGCAACCCCAGGCCGAAGAGCCTTGACGAGATAGACCCGGAGATAAAGGAGACCTACGACAAGCTTGGTATCCCGCTTGAGGAGCAGAAGATGCTGGCGGGGGTCGCCGTTGACGCGGTTTTCGACAGCGTTTCAGTTTTTACCACTTTTAAGGAAAAACTCGCCGAGGAAGGAGTTATTTTCTGCTCCATATCCGAGGCGGTGGAAGAATATCCTGATCTTGTGCGCAAGTATCTGGGTTCGGTCGTGCCGCGCAGGGATAACTTCTATGCGGCCTTGAACTCCGCGGTCTTTACGGACGGTTCCTTCGTCTATATCCCTAAGGGAGTAAGGTGCCCGATGGAGCTTTCCACCTATTTCCGCATAAACGCAGAGAACACCGGACAGTTCGAAAGAACGCTTATAATCGCCGAAGAGGGCAGCTACGTAAGCTATCTTGAGGGCTGCACGGCCCCGCAGAGGGATGAGAGCCAGCTCCACGCGGCCGTGGTTGAACTTATAGCCCACGATGACGCCACCATAAAGTATTCGACGATACAGAACTGGTACCCTGGAGACAAGCAGGGCAAGGGTGGAATATACAATTTCGTAACCAAGCGGGGAAGATGCATCGGCAGGAACTCAAGGATCTCCTGGACGCAGGTCGAGACCGGTTCCGCCATTACCTGGAAGTATCCGAGTTGCGTTCTTGAAGGGGATAATTCGGTCGGGGAATTCTACTCCGTTGCCCTTACCAACAGGTGCCAGCAGGCCGACACCGGAACCAAGATGGTTCACGTGGGAAAAAACACCAGCAGCACGATTATTTCCAAGGGAATTTCCGCGGGCGAGGGACAGAACATATACAGGGGGCTTGTTAAAATTGGTAAAAATGCCGAGAAGGCAAGAAATTACACGCAGTGCGACTCGATGCTTATAGGAGACCGCTGCGGAGCACACACTTTTCCATATATAGAGGTCGGAAACTCCACGGCCCACATGGAGCACGAGGCTTCTACCTCTAAAATAGGCGAGGACCAAATGTTTTACTGCCGCCAAAGAGGGCTTTCCGCCGAAGACGCGGTTTCGCTCATAGTGAACGGTTTCTGCAAGGAAGTTTTCAAGGAGCTGCCGTTTGAGTTCGCGGTTGAAGCTGAAAAACTGCTGAGCGTAAGTCTCGAGGGAAGCGTGGGTTAATAAAGGTTCCGCCGTAATTCCGAAAAAAGATTCTTAGGAGGAGCAAAACATGCTCGAGGTGAAAAACCTGCATGTGCAGGTAGATGACAAGGAAATACTGAAAGGGATGGATATTACCGTAGCGCCCGGGGAAGTTCACTCCATAATGGGCCCGAACGGTTCTGGAAAGAGCACCCTTGCCCAGGTTCTTGCGGGTAAGGAGGCTTACGAAGTTACAAAGGGAGAAGTAACTTTTCAGGGCAAGGATCTTCTCGATCTTGAGCCTGAGGAGAGGGCGTGCGAGGGGATATTTCTGGCTTTCCAGTACCCCGTCGAGATCCCGGGGGTTGCGAACACCTATCTTCTTCGCGAGGCCCTTAATGCGAAAAGGGAGTACCGGGACGAAAAACCGCTTAAGCACGTTGAGTTCGGTAAGCTTGCCAGGGAGAAGATGAAAGCGCTTGGTATTGACGAGGACCTTCTTAAAAGGTCCGTGAACGCCGGGTTCTCGGGCGGAGAGAAGAAAAGGAACGAGATATTCCAGATGCAGATACTCGAACCGACGCTGGCGGTGCTTGACGAGACGGATTCCGGTCTTGATATAGACGCGCTCAAGATAGTGGCAAACGGGGTGAATTCGATGAGGGACTCCGGACGTTCCTTTATAGTGATAACCCATTACCAGCGACTTCTTAACTATATAGTTCCCGATTTTGTCCACGTGATGGTTGATGGAAAAATCGTAAGATCGGGAGGAAAGGAACTTGCCCACGAGCTTGAGGAAAAAGGTTACGGCGGGTTTTAAGGCCTCGGGCAGCCTGCAAGGAGTATAATACTATGGCTATTGTTTTTGACGGTACGCAAGAAAGTTACGTCGAGAGACTCTCCGAGTTTCTCGATGGCGGGCAAGAAGACGCCCCCGAGTGGGTAACAACCCTTCGCCGTGAGGCGATTTCAGGATTCGCCGAACTTGGATTTCCAACCCTTTCTGACGAAGAGTGGAGATTCACCAATCTTGAGGCGCTTCGCAGAGGTTCCTTTTCAATTGCCGAGAATGGAATCTCCGGGGTTTCTAAGAAATCCGTGGATTCCTACGGGTTTCCCGGGCTTGATTGCCTGAGGCTTGTCTTTGTAAATGGTCGTTTCGCCTCTTCCCTTTCAGACACTGTAGATGCCGGGAAAGGGATACTGGTAAAAAGCCTGTCGGAGGCGATTTCTGAGCAAGGCGATCTCGTGAAGGACCACTTGGCAAGATACGCAGATTATGAAAAAGACGCGTTTATTTCCCTTAACACATCCTATTTTGAAGACGGAGTGTTTGTTTACGTTCCCGACGGGATTGTCTTCGAAAAACCCGTGCATGTTCTTCACGTATCGACAGATGAAGGCCGTCCTTTATTCATAAATCCGAGAAATCTCATCATAGTCGGGCAAAGCTCAGTCGCCAAGGTAATAGAACATTACGTGTCGGCGTCCCAGAGCGTCTATTTCTCAAACGTGGTCACGGAAGTTGTCTGTGGAGAAAACGCGAATCTTGAGCACTACAGACTTGAGTTTGAAAGCCAGAAGGCGTTTAATTTCTCCACGCTTAGGGTTAATCAGCAAAAAAACAGCAACATCGCTTCTCACTCGGTTCTCTGCGGAGGGGCCATAGTGAGGAACAATGTTCATCCCGTCTTGGCTGGAGAAGGATGTAATTCCGACATTTACGGTCTTTTCATATCCGAGGGGCGCCAGCACATGGATAACTTCATGCGGGTTGAGCACGCGAGTCCTCATTGCGACAGCCGCCAGTTCTATAACGGCGTACTTGATGGTCGCTCAAAGGGAGTTTTTCACGGAAGAATACTGGTTCACGAAGGCGCCGAGAAGACAGACGCGAAGCAGACCAACAGGAACCTTCTTCTCTCCGACACAGCCCAGATAGACACGAAGCCCCAGCTTGAAATATATAACGACGACGTAAAATGCACCCATGGCGCTACGATCGGACAGATGGACGAAGAAGCCCTTTTTTACCTGCGTTCAAGGGGAATCTCAATGAGACAGGCAAAAATAATAATGCTTCAGGCCTTTACTGGCGAGACCCTAGAGCATATGTCAATTGACTCCGTGAGAGAAGTTCTTGAGGGTGTGGTCATGAAATGGTTTGAGCAAAGGCTCCAAAACGGCAACGAGAGGTAGGCTTATGTCCGATTACAAAAAAGCGGCAAAGGTTTCAGACATAGCTGAAGGAGAAGTGGAATCTTTTTTCATCGATGGAGATGTGATTGCCGTATGCAGGGTGGAGGGGAATTTCTACGCCTTTCGGGATGAGTGCACCCACCAGTGTTTTACTCTTTCAGACGGCGACCTTGAGGGAGAACGCATCACCTGCTGTTATCATGGGGCTGAATTCAACGTCAGAACTGGCGAGGCGCTCTGCCTTCCCGCAGTCGAACCTCTGGAGACCTACACGATAAAGATTGACGGGGACGACATACTTATAAAGCTTGACGACTGAACGTCCCCGCTTTTTTAACCGGCAGGTTTGAATTTGGGCAGGGTTACTTCATCAGTAACGTCATCGAAGCAGACCTGCACTTCCATACCTATGGAAACCTCATTGGGGTCAACGTCAATCACGTTGGACATCATCTTAACTCCCTCGTCCATCTCTATAAGGGCCACTACATAGGGAGGCTCACCCTTGTACGCTTTAGAAGGTCCCATGTGGTGTATGGAAAAAGTCCACACCTTCCCCCGACCCTCGCTCTCAACCCACTCTATGTCCTCACTCATGTCCCCTCCGGGGGAAAGAGCCCTGGGGTAAAAGAAAAACTCTCCTGTCTCCCTTGATCTAGGGATAACCAGCCTGTGCTCCTTCGCAGCCTCCCAAAACGGCTTCGTCTCGGGCCGAAACTCAGGCAAAGGCTTGTTATACGCTTTTTTCTCTTCTGACATCTTCTTGTTCTCCTTGTTGTTTGTTAATTAATCGGCTGGTTCCCCAGAACCACCGTGCTGTGAGCAGACACTATCCCCCCGTTTCCATGCACCACCGCTACCTCGGGATCCTCTACCTGCCTGCTTCCCGCGTCTCCCCTAAGCTGCAATGTGGCCTCAACCACATGATGCATGGCCCCCAGATGGGCCTGTGAGAGAAGTCCCCCGTGCGTGTTAACAGGAAGGTCCTTCCCTATCTCCATCCTTCCCTCAAGCGCAAACGCTCCTCCATCTCCCTTGGGAACAAACCCCAGTCCCTCAAGTTCAAGCAGCACCGTTATGGTGAAGCAGTCATATAGAAACGCTATGTCAACATCCCTTGGTTCTATCCCCGCCGTGCTGAACGCTTTCTCCCCCGATCTTTCAACAGCGTTGTATATCTGGTCAAGGTTCTCAAGTGTGGTGAGGTACTGGTGGGAGTATCCCTGTCCCATTCCCCACAGATACGCAAGATCGTTCTCTATCCCTAGCTCTTTTGCCTTGTCCTCAGTAGTTACTATGAAAGCGGCTCCCCCGTCAGAGATAATCGAGCAGTCATACTTGGTAAGAGGCTCGGCTATAACTCTTGAGGTAAGAACGTCCTCTATTGACAGTGGGTCCTTGTTCATCGCGTTTTCCTTATCCGCAGCGTGCTTTCTCATCGTTACTGCCACCGCCGCGAGGTGTTCTCTTCTTGCGCCCCAGTCATGGAGGTATCTCTGCGCCGCCAGTGCGTATCCCCCGGGAGTCGTAAGTCCGTATGGGAATTCAAACTCCGCGTGACACATCTCCCTTATAAGCGCGAGCATCCCTGAAGACGATATCCCCGAGAGGGTGTTATCCCCCCTTACGCAGAGCACCACTTCAGACTGCCCAGAGGCTATGGCCATTGCGGCTTCCGCAACCATCCACACCGCTGTGGCTCCCCCCACGGCTACCGAGGAGAAAAACCTCGGGTTCATGCCGAAGTAATCAGCAAAGGTTGTGCAGTGCATGAACGTGTGCTCAACGAGGGAGAAGGCCGTTACGAGGCCGTCCACGTCGTCTTTTTTGATCCCCGCGTCCTCAATAGCAAGCTTCGAGGCTTCGCTTAGGAAGTGAAAGGAGCTTTTATCCGGGATCTTGCCCTGTTCGGTTTCGCCCACCCCGGCGATAACAACTTTTTTCTTCTTTAGAAGTTCTCGGGTCTCCTGTATGCCCGGAAGGTTATTAGACATTGTAATGCTTCCTCCTTAGTTAGTGCTCTCTATTGTTCAAAATCCGTATCATATTACTACATATACAGCGGTTTTGCCAAACTAGTACGGCCTAAGGCCGCTGCGCGAATTATTCTCCTTTTACGTTCAAAGGAAGTATAATGTTTCGGAAATGGAACTTGGATATTTCACTATGCCTCTTCATCCATTCGGCTCTTCTCTTTCCGATACCCTCGAAACGGACATGGAGCAGATGGTTTTTCTTGATGAAATCGGTTTCAAGGAAGCCTGGATAGGGGAGCACTTCACGGCGGGCTGGGAGAACATACCGGCCCCCGATCTTTTCATAGCCAAAGCAGCCGCTCTGACTAAGCGGATAATCTTCGGTACGGGGGTTTCATGTCTGCCTCAGCATGACCCTTTTATGCTTGCGCACAGAATAGCGGTCCTCGACCATCTTCTTAAGGGAAGATTCTACTGGGGAGTTGGGGCCGGAAGTTTCATCGGAGATTTTGAAGCGTTCGGCATAAACCCGAAAACAGGGGAGCAGAGACAGCTTATGAACGAGTCCCTTGAGATGATACTTAATATCTGGAACGATCCGAACCCGGGTGTATATGCCAACTCCCGGTGGAAGTTCACCGTTCCCGATCCTGTGGACAGGGTCGGTCTCGGAGTGCACGCGAAACCCTACCAGGAACCTCATCCTCCTATAGCGGTTGCGGGAATCTCGGAGAACTCTGCGAGTCTCAAGACAGCCGGGGAACGTGACTGGATACCTATGAGCATAAACTTCGTTATCCCCGACGTGCTTAAATCTCACTGGGCAGGGTATCAGCAGGGCGCAGACACCGCCGGCAGAACGCCTGAGAGGGAGAAATGGAGAATCGCAAGGGATGTCTACGTCGCGGAGACAACCGAAGAAGCTAGAAAAGAGGTAATAGAGGGCACGCTCGCAAGAGATTTCCGGGATTATTTTTTCACCCTGGTTCCCATGATAAGAAACAACCTGAATCTGTTTAAGGTTGACAAGTCAATGTCGGACCGGGAAGTGACCATAGATTACATGATCGAAAACCTGTGGCTTGTGGGAAGTCCCGAGGATGTCGCCCGGCAAATAATCGAGCTTCATGAATTCGTCGGGGGATTCGGGGTGCTCCTGGCCATGGGGCACGAGTGGAACCCGAAGGAAAAATGGCAGAAATCAATGAGGCTGCTCAAAGAAGAAGTTCTTCCGATTGTGAAAAAGAATCTGCGGCAGAAAAACTGAGAGCGCATGCGGCTCTTTAGGACTGCGGTTCGTGACTGAAGTGAATTCCGCATTCTTTGTCCGAGCCCTGTTCCCACCACCACCTGCCAGCCCTAGGATCTTCTCCCTCCTCTACGGCTCTCGTGCAGGGTGCGCATCCTATGCTTGGATATCCCATGTCGTGAAGCTTGTTATAGGGAACGTCGTTTTTCCTTACGTAGTCCCATACTTGGTCGATGGTCCAGTCGAGAATAGGGTTTATCTTGAGCATCTTTCCGTGCAGGTAGTCAATTTCAAACTTGCTTGAGTCTGCCCGCTGCTCCGTCTGATCCGCCCTTATTGAAGTAATCCAGGCGTCTAGGGTTTTTAAGTATCGGTTAAGCGGGTTGGTTTTTCGCACCTGGCAGCAGAGTCTTCTGTTATCGACGCTTTTGTAAAAAAGATTTACCCCGCGGCTGCTCACCATTTCCTCCACTTCAGCCGTATCGGGGAAAAGCACCTCGATGTTGATATTGTACTTTTCTCTTGTCCTGTCCATGACGTCATACGTATGGGAATGAAGCCTTCCGGTATCAAGAGTGAAGATTCTTGCCTCGGGGTCTGCCTTTGCGAACATATCGAGAACCACCATCCCCTGAACCTGAAAGCTGGTCGCAAGTGCCACAGAGCGGCCGAGGTTCCCAGAAGCCCAGGCGAGGATATCCTCGGGAGAACTTCTCTCAAACTCGCGATTAAGATTTTTTACGTCTTCTTCAGAGAATTTCATCTAACCCAGAAAACTCAGATACGACGACAAGCCGTACTTTATGTATACGAGGGATATGTAGTAACTTACCCCTACGGTTATCACAGGAACAACAAACCAGAAAAAACCGATTTTTACAACATGGCTGTTTTTGGAAGTCTGGACAAATCCGTGCTGCGCGCACGAAAAACCCACAACTCCGGCTGTTACTATCTCGGCGATCGAAACCGGAATTCCGTATAAAGAGGCGAGCAGTATTATCACTGCCGCCGTAAACTCAACCGAAATAGCCCTTATTATGCATATCTCCGTTATTTTCTTCCCCAGTGTTTCAAGGACCCTCCCTCCCAGCAGAATTGCTCCCACCCCCATTGCGACACCGGCAAGAATCGCTCCCGGATAGGAGTCTATCAGCCCCAGGCTTACTATCGGCCCTATGGCGTTTGCGGAATTATTGGCGCCTCCCGAAAAGGCGATAAAAGTTCCGGATATGGTAATCAGCACGGTCAGGATGACGTTGACTCTTTTCTCCGAGAAATTACTTGCGAGGTAATGGACTATCTTGAAATAGAAAAACTTTGCCACGGCAAAATTTATTAACCAGGCGACTATCGGCGCCAGAATCCACCATTTGAGCACCCGGATGAAGCTGTCGGAATTAAGTGTCTGAGTATAAAGACCGATTCCCACTATGGCGCACACTATGGCGTGGGTGGTGGCTATAGGCGTGCGGACTATATTCGCCCAGACGATGAAACCTATCCCGAGAAGCAGAATTATAAATATGAATCCTATATCGGAAGAGAGGGTCTCGGCCGGCACTATTCCCTTGCCTACGGTCTCCACCACGGGAGCTCCGGCCGTAAGCGCTCCGAGGAGAGCAAAGATAGCTATAAGCCATACGGCCTGTCTTTTCGACCTTACGCCGGCACCGTACGATGTCGCCATGGACGCCGCGGAATTGTTGGCTCCTATGTTAAGGGCCAGAAATGCCGAAAGCACAAGTGTTACAACAAGTAAAACGCTCAATAAATTGTCTCCCCGCCTAAATATCGGCGGCAATAATTACGTAAAAATCCAATAGCATTCCGGTTTGTGCGAAAAACAAAAGGGCTTTACGTGGAGTTTTCTAGAGAAGTTCCGAAACCCTGAATATGGAAAAAAAGCTACAGCCCCGCTCAAGGAAGGCTTTTTCTGTCTCTTCTCCCCTGTCGACGACGCAGAGAACCCCGCGGACCTCGGCTCCGGCGGACTCGACAAGATCAATGGCTCTTAGAACGGAACCGCCGGTCGTAATCACGTCCTCAACTATGGCCACGCTGTCTCCCTGGGTAAGCCCGCCCTCTATCATGTTTCCGGTCCCGTGTTCCTTTTCCTTCTTTCTTACTATGAATCCGCGAAGCGGCATGCCCCGCTGATAGCTTCTGGAAATGATGGCTCCCACCATCGGATCGGCACCCGAGGACGGTCCTCCGACGGCCGTTACGTCTCCCTGAGCGGCGATTTCGTCCAGAAATATCTCCGATATCAGGTGGGCGCCTTCAGGGTCCAGGGTCGTGAGCCTGGCGTCAATGTAGTAGGAACTCTGCTTTCCCGATGCCAGGGTGAAATTTCCGAGCAGGATTGATTTGCTTTTTAGAATTAGTTTTAATTTTTCTCTGCTCTTGTTCATCTTCCGGGATTCCGAACCGAATGGAATGTTATTTTTGTAATTGTACCTATTGATGCGGAAAATCAAGAAACCGGACCGGCTCCTTCTTCTGTGCGGAACAGCCGTTTTTCTCCTGCTTGGAGCTATCGCCAGAATCTCTCCGGAACTTCCCTCTGGGGCTTTTGAGAAAGATCTGATACCGGTTTTCATATCGCTTCTGGTTGCTGCCTCGGCAGTTTACTTCGTGGCGGTGGGAAGTTTCAGGAAAAACCGTGCGTGTTCGCTTCTTCTCATAATTCTTTTCGGTCTCGGGTTCCGCGCCCTGTTTCTTTTTTCAACCCCGATACTTGAAAACGACTATCACCGTTACTTCTGGGACGGCGCCGTTGTTGCAAACGGAATGAATCCCTACGAGCACTCCCCGGAGGAAGTGGCGGAAGGCGGGGGAAACGAAAAGCTTAAGGAACTCAAGCACCTCTACGGCGATACTCTTGAGAAGGTAAACCACCCTCACGTAAAAACCATCTATCCGCCTATCGCGGAGCTCTTCTTCGCTATATCCTACAAAATATCTCCCATGGGCATCACGGCGTGGAGGATTCTGCTCATGGTGTTTGATCTGGTTACGCTAGGGCTTCTGCTGGCCAGCCTGAAGAAACTCGATATTCCTCGTCAATATTCCATTATCTACTGGTGGAACCCTCTTCTGGTAAAGGAGATATTCAACTCCCTGCACATGGATGTCCTGGCGTTTCCGTTCGTACTGGGAGCGATGTTGCTTTTTCTCTGCGAAAGGAAAAGACTCTGGACGCTTGTCCTTTCGTTCGCGGTGGGGGTCAAGCTTTGGCCGGCGCTTCTTTTCGGAATATTTTTAAACCCCCTTAAGGAGAAACGGCGGACGCTTCTACAGATCTTTATTTTCGCCATCGCGGTCTTAATCATATTTCTCCCCATGGTTGTATTTAAGCTGGATTCGACTTCCGGCGTCGTAGCGTACGGAAAAAGCTGGCAGAACAACAGCCCGTTTTTCGCAGCTGTTCTCTCGGGATGGGAGTTCGTTCTGGAAGCGTTTGATATTCACCCCGGACACGCGCAGGCACATTCAAGGATCGGTCTTGTAGCGATTTTTCTTCTCTGGAAGTTTTACGTGGCGTTTGCATGCAAATCTTTAGGTCTCCACAGAAAAGCCCTTCTCATAATTGGAGGTGTGTTTCTGTTGATCCCGGCACAGTTTCCTTGGTACTACACTTGGCTTCTTCCGTTTCTCTGCATAGCTCCAAGCCCGGGCTTCCTTGCTCTAACCGCGTTGCTCCCGCTTTACTACCTTCAGTACTATTTCCCCCCTCATCCCGAGCAAGGTGGAATATTCGGAGACGCGGTAATATGGATAGAATTTGCGCCCGTGTGGGTTCTTCTTGTTTGGGAATGGTTGAGGTTTCGGGCTTCGAAAAAAGCCTCAGGCATCCGAACAAACATTGTTGATAGCGGCTGAGAACAAGGGATCATTCAGGTTATGAACGACTCTTTTGGTGATTACTGGACCGGAATTCTGCTTTGTATTGCGTCTCTCACGGCCTTGTAATCGTTTGGAAGTTCCACCGGAACATTGCTCAGCTCAGAAGATATCCCTTCAAGTACGGATCTGTGGTAGCCGGCTTTGAACTCAACGAATTTAAGCCCGTGAGCGGTGGAAACCACTACTATTTTTTCCTTGGGGGAAAGGACCTTCTTCTCAAGCAGTTTCAAAAACACCGCGAGTGCAACTCCTGTGTGTGGGCAATTAAACGTGCCTGTTCTGTCCGCCATCGCCGAGGCATGGGAAAGTTCGTCTTCCGACGCCTGCTCCACGACTCCGTCAAATCGCTTGAGGATTGAAATTGCCTTGTTGATGCTTACGGGGTTTCCGATCTGTATGGCGTTTGCGAGGGTTTTTTTCGCTGTTACGGGGGTAAATTCTTCGAACCCCTTAAGGTAGCTCAGGTAAAGAGGGTTCGCGTTCTTGGCCTGCGCACAGACTATTCTCGGAAGCTTTTTTATGACGCCGAGATCATACATCATTAAGAATCCCTTCCCGAGCGCGGACACATTGCCGAGGTTGCCGCCTGGAATTATTACCCAGTCCGGAACTTCCCAGTCAAACTGCTGGCAAAGTTCTATGCTTATAGTTTTCTGTCCCTCTATGCGCAGGGAGTTGATTGAATTTGCGAGATAAATGTTATGCTCGCTGGTTATTCTCTGGACCATCTCCATGCAGCCGTCAAAGTCCGTATCCAGGGAAAGAACCAGAGATCCGTTCGATATGGGCTGGATCAGCTGGGCAATGGATACCTTGTCTTTGGGGAGAAAAACTATGGAAGGAATGCCTGCAGATGCGCAGTAGGCGGCCAAAGCGGCCGATGTATCCCCCGTTGAGGCGCAGGCTACCGCCGGGATGCTCACGTTGTCGCTTATCATCTGGTTTACGGCCGATACGAGCACGGTCATCCCCAGATCCTTGAAGGATCCCGTGTGACTGTTGCCGCACATCTTTATCCAGAGATCTTCAGCACCTACCTGTTTTCCGAACCTCTCGGCCCAGAAAAGGTTCGTGCACCCCTCGTACATTGAAACTATTTTCTCGTTTTCGATTGAGGGCATAACCCATTCCTTTTTTCCCCAGACGCCGCTTCCAAAAGGCCAGACCTGCTTTCTGTACCTGCTGTCAAAAAGCTCTTTCCATTCCTCGGGCGTTTTTCGCCCCAGGGTTTCCATGTCGTGCTGAACGTCAAGAAGATTGTCGCACTTCTTGCACCTGTAAATGATTTCGTCGATGGGATAGGTTTCAGAGCAGTTCTCGTCTATGCATCTGAAATGGGCTCGGTACTCATTCATTAAGAAAAGAAAATACATTTTGCCTTTTTCCCTGTCAACGCTGCGCGAGCCCTTTTCTCCTGCTCCGGTGGTTGCTTTAAAGTTCCGGATCTCTGCGTTCATTGACACTGACAGAGGCTTTCGGTAGTCTGGAAGAATCGGATGGAACGAAGAGCCGTTATCCTGGTAAAGGGAAGGGTACAGGGAGTTTTCTTCAGAGTCTCGACGGCCCAAACAGCGACTGAGCTTGGCATCAGGGGACATGTCGAGAACCTAATGGATGGAAACGTCAGAATAGTCGCTGAAGGAACGACCGAGAATCTCGAAAAGCTGATTGAATGGTGCGGAGAAGGACCGCCCCGCGCAAAGGTCGAATCGGTTGAGTTCAAGTGGTTTCCACCTGAAGGCGGGTTCATCGATTTTCGTATAAACAGGACTCAAAGGAGATCAGATTGATAATAAAATGCATCCCGGGCGGGATATTCATTGAAAACTGTTACATCATAGGGGACGAAGATACGAACGAGGCTATGCTCGTTGATCCCGGAGAGCAGATAGCGGAGATATCCGAGGAAATCGAAAGATCCGGGCTCGATGTAAAGAAAATAGTTAACACCCATGCGCATCTGGATCACGTGGCCGGTGTCGAGGCTTTCAAGAAAATGCTTGGCATACCCTTCTACATACACGAAAAAGAACAGCCCGTGCTTGATGCGCTTCCCGAGGCGAAGATGAGATTCCCCGGATTTGATTTCGTCGAAGTCCCCGAGGTAGACGGTTACGTGAAGGAAGGGGAAACCCTTTCTGTGGGGAACCTCAAGGGAGAGATACTCCTTGTTCCGGGACACACCTGGGGGCATATATGTTTTGTTTTCGGAGAATCGATAATAGCTGGAGACACTGTTTTCGCTGGAAGCGTAGGCAGGGTGGATCTTACCGGGGGAACGAACATGACGGAGCTTGTCGGATCGATCCGCTCCGAGATCCTTAAATATCCCGACCATTACGAAATCCATCCGGGCCACGGCCCTCAAACGACAGTGGGAATGGAAAAAAGAACCAATCCTTTTCTCGTGGGAACTTTTGCTCTTTAGGGGACATATGAGACCGGAAAGATTCATCAGGTTGGCTGTGTACTCGGTGATTGCCGTGGTGGTGGCCTTGATGTTTTTCAACGAGATTTCCAAGGTCTATTTTCTCAAGAACGAAAACAAGAGGATAGAGAAGAGGATAGAGGACTTGGAAGCGCAGAACAGGGTGTACAGGGAGGAAATAAAGGCCCTGAAGCAAGACGAAAGATACATCGAGAAAATACTGAGAGAGGAACTGGGGATGATAAAAGACAAGGAAAAGATATTCAGATTCAAAGAAGAATAACTTGGCAGCTTTCATTCTTTGTTTCCATACTTAAAAGTTGCTCTGAAACAGTATCCGTTTTAAACGGATGAATGATATGAAGCGGGAGCAGGCATTCCGTCAGACCAAGAGGCTTGGACAGAATTTTCTGAACGACCCCAACATACTCCGTAAGATCTGCGCTACCGCAAAGCTCCAAAAAGAAGATCACGTGATTGAAGTCGGACCCGGCAAGGGCAGCCTCACGGAACATCTCGCACACGGTGCCGGCGGAGTCACGGCAATTGAGAAAGATAAGAGGCTGAGAATCTTTCTTGACGAGAAATTCGGGGAATCTACAAACGTCAGATTTGTTTACGAAGACGTTCTTAAAATAGGTTTCAGCAGTTTTTCCGACGGGGAAAAAACGAAGCTGGTATCCAATCTTCCCTATAACATATCCACCCAGATTCTTCTTAAGCTTCTCGACGAAAGAGAGCTTTTCTCGAGGATAGTAGTGATGCTGCAAAAGGAAGTGGCACAGAGGATATCTTCTGCAAAGGGGCGGAAGAGCTACGGCTCCCTCTCGGTACTTCTCCAGAGCTGTTTCAGCGTAGAGCTTGCCTTCAAGGTTTCCCGGCGCGCGTTCTATCCGGTTCCCGAAGTGGATTCGGCGGTGGTGGTGCTCGACCCGCTCGAGGAACCCGTGTTTTCTGTATCGAGCGAGAAGACCTTCAGGACCGTTACCAGGCATGCGTTTTCCTCGCGAAGAAAAACCATAAGGAATTCGCTCAGTAACTTCTTTGAGAGGGAGACTGTTGAACAGGCACTTTCAGACTCGAGTATCGATCAGCGAAGAAGGGCGGAATCCCTCTCGGTCGAGGAGTTTGCGAGATTGGCCGACAGTTTCCACGCGATAAATCAGTAGACAAGCTCCCGAAGAAGCAGGTTCTGAAGTTTCTTCACCCTTGTTCCCATGCCGTTTGATATGATGGAAAAAACATAAACCCGCCCGTTTTTTGCGAACACGTAGCCGGATAGGGATCTGGCTCCTTCAAGATATCCGGTCTTCGCATAGACTTTGCCCTTGAGGTTGCGAAATCTTTTCTTGAGGGTTCCGTCAACTCCGGCGATCGGAAGGGACGCAACAAACTCCTCGGAAATGTCCGGATCTTCGTAGGCTATGTGGAGTGCCTCAGCTATGTCTTCGGGGGATACCTTGTTTAGCCTTGAAAGACCGGAACCGTCGGCGACGGAGAAGTTTCCGTTAAGACCAATTCTCCTCAGATGATTTTCAATTACGTACGTGCCGGACTTCCATGATCCCTGGGTGTTGAGATATTTGGCCCCGATCACCTTGACTATGCTTTCTCCGATTATATTGACGCTTTCTTTGTTGTACTCATGGATAATGGTGTCCAGAGGTTCTGAGTAATGGGTGAATATTTTGCCGGTCCACCGAGGCACTCTCCTGCGCTCTATGGGTCCGCTTACCTCGATTCCTTCCTTCTCAAGAACTTTCTTGAGCGTCGCCCCGAAGTAAAAAAACGGGTCTGGCACCGAAAGTTCCAGGGTTTCCGCTTTTTTGCGGGATGAGACGTATCCGGAGAGTCCGAGTTCGTTTCGTTCGTTGTACTGTGCCCTCACCCCCGATCTTTTCAGCCTGGTGGAAACCCTGTTTTTGATCAGAAAGGGGAACTCGGCGGGTTCTGTTTTCACCGTTGCGGGGACTCCCTGCACCCTGGATGCGGAAATTCTTATCTTGGCCGAGTTGTAATTGAACGAAATCGCCGTTACGGGAGGGCAGAAACTTTTGCCGCGCCACTTGGGATCCCAGCCTTCTCCGTAAAGGATGTCGTCAAAATACGAACCGTCTAGGTGAATCCCGCCCTCGATTTCAGTTATCCCGAGGGCTTTAATCTTCCCTGCAATCTCCCTTAGCTTCTCGATGTCTATAGTGGGGTCTCCGAACCCTTTTACGTAAAGACCACCGTGGCCGACTCCCGAGTGTATTCCTCCGCCGAGGTAGAACTCCGTTTTGAACCGGAAATCCTTTCCGAGCAGGGAAAGCGCCGCTATGGAGGAAAGTATTTTGTTATTGGAGGCGGGAATGAATTTCTCTTTGCTGTTGTAGCGGAAAACCGTCTTGCCGGTATCGGCGGAGCGTACCATGATTCCGATTTTCTTTCGCGACGAGGTATTTTTCGAAATAAAGGAGAGTATCTTTTTCTGGTTTACTTCAGCGTGAGAAGATGCCGCCGGCAGAAACACAAAGAGTAAAACGAGCGTGTGCAGAATCAGGGTCTTTATTCTGGAATTCATCGTTACTGTATTCTTAGTGAGCTTCGGCCCAGTTCTCTGCGGCGCGCATTTCCACTCTAAGCGGTACTCTGAGTTCCCAAGCGTTTTCCATGTCATCTTTTATATGAGCTTGCAGTTCTTCAAGTTCTGTTTCATGAGCCTCAAAGAGAAGCTCGTCGTGAACTTGGAGGATCATCTTCGAGCGAAATCCTTCTCCTTCAAGCTTTCTGAATATGCGGATCATGGCCAGATTTATTATATCCGCTGCGGACCCCTGTATCGGAGTATTTATAGCCTCACGCTCCCCTCTTCCCCTCTCTACCCTGTTTCCCGAAACGAGTTCCGGTATCGGCCTTCTTCTCCCGACAAGCGTCTCTGTGTAGCCCCTGCTCCTGGCTTCTTCAACCGATGACCGCATATAGGTTTTCACCTCAGAATATCTGTCAAAATATCTGTTTATATAATTTCTTGATACCGAGACCGTGGTACCAAGTTGTTTTGAGAGCCCGAAAGCGCTTATGCCATATATTATCCCGAAGTTTATGGTCTTGGCGAGATTCCGCATCTCGGAGGTGATCTGGTCTTCGGTTGCGTTAAAGATTTCGCAGGCCGTTGCGGCGTGCACGTCCTTATCGTTTCGAAGAGCTTCGAGCAGGGTCGGATCCCCAGAGAAATGGGCGAGCAGACGAAGTTCTATCTGGGAATAATCAGCCGAAAGTATAACGCAGTCGTCTTTTGCCACGAACGATTTCCGTATTCTTTTTCCGTCCCCGGTTTTTATGGGGATATTCTGAAGATTAGGGTCCCTTGAGCTCAGTCTTCCGGTTGAGGTGCCGGCAGGATTAAAAGAGGTGTGGATCCTTCCGGTAACCGGATTTATGAGCCTCGGAAGCTGGTCAATGTAAGTGGATTTCAACTTGGAGAGAAACCTGTGTCTGAGTATGAGACGCGGCACCTCGTGGATTGTCGAAAGGTCCCTGAGAACTTCGGAATCGGTGGAAAAGGCCCCCTTTGCGGTCTTTTTTCTGGCGGGAAGTTGCAGCTTCTCGAAAAGCACTTCGGAGAGCTGCTTTGTCGAGTTTATGTTGAACTCTCCTTCGGTTTTTTCATATATTTCGCCCTCAATGGAATCGAGGTCGTTTTCAAACTCCTCAGACATTTTCCCGAGGATAGAGGTGTCGACGCTCACTCCCGTGAATTCCATGTCGCAGAGAACCGGAACAAGGCCCAGAACATTCTCCCTGTAAAGGTCCCAGAGCTCCTCTTTCTTCAGAGTCTCAAGAAATTTTCTTGAAAGAATAAGCGTCACGTCCGAATCTTCGCACGAGTACCTTGTTGCCGTCTTGATATCAACTTCGGCGAAATTCTTCTTTGATTTCCCTTTCCCCGTGACGTCATCGTAGGAAATCATCCTGTGGCCAAGCTCAGTTCTTGAGAGTTCATCAAGCTTGTAGCTTCCTCTGGAAGCGTCGAGGAGGTGTGCGGCCAGCATCGTGTCAAAGTAAATTCCCCTGAGAGTGATGCCATGATTTTTAAGTACGAGCATATCGTATTTTATATTCTGTCCTATTTTCTTTATGTCCTCGGATTCAAGGAGCGGTTTCAGCAGAGAAAGTGCGGTCTCAGGTTTCATTTGTCTTTCGGCTTCAATGGTCCCTGTGTGTCCCACGGGAACGTAAAAAGCCTGTCCCGGGGCTGTGCACAGCGAAAAGCCGACTATCCCTGCGTTCATCGGCAGCTTAGAATCCGTCTCGAGATCTATTGAGAGTTCTCCTGCTTCCTCTACCATGGTTATGACCCGGCCGAGGGATATCTCATCGAAAACAGTTTCGTATGAATCGTATTTTACTGCTTCACTTTCATCTGGCGTGCGGGATGCGCCGATTTCGTCCAGGAGCTTTTCGAATTCAAGTTCTGAGAATATTTCCTGAAGATCTTCGGCCGCGTATCCACCGTACCTGAAGTCCTCGATCCCGGTTCCTACTTCGACGTCGGTTTTTATGGTAACCAGCTCGCGGCTAAGGTACGCGTCGTCTTTGTGTTCTCTTAGTCTCTTCGCGACACTAGGGCGAAGTTCTTCTAGGTTGCCGTATACTCCGTCGAGGTCCCCGTACTTTGATATAAGGGCCGAAGCGGTTTTCTCCCCTACGCCCGCCACTCCCGGAATGTTGTCAACCTTGTCTCCCACAAGAGCGAAGAAGTCAATCATCTGTCCGGGCTCGATCCCGTACTTCTGGCGCACTTCCTGCACTCCGGTTACGCGTTCCCTCATTGTGTCAACCAGAGTTAGGTTCTCAGACACCAGCTGGCAGAAATCCTTGTCCCCGGTGACCAGAACCACCTTCGATGCTCCCTGTGCCTTGGCTATGGTCCCTATGATGTCGTCGGCCTCGTATCCCTCCATTGCAAGCATCGGTATTGAGAACGCCCGCACAAGTTCGAAAATCTTAGGGAACTGGAGCT
Source organism: Thermodesulfobacteriota bacterium (assembly GCA_964291665.2). GTDB lineage: Bacteria > Desulfobacterota_D > UBA1144 > Nemesobacterales > Nemesobacteraceae > Nemesobacter. The sequence goes on from OZ219814.1 coordinate 1,171,837, forward strand.
GGAGGCTTTCCGGCGCCTCGTCCCTGTTGGCCTTGTACTCAGGGTATATTTCGTTTCTGAACACTTCTCCTTTGGAATCGAATATCATTCCCAGGTACGTAGGTTCATATTCCCTGAGAAACTTAAGAAGCATGTTCGCAAATCCGTAGACGGCGTTGGTTGGAAAGCCGTCGGAGGTGGAAAGATCGGCCCTTACGCCGTAATATGCCCTGAATATATATGAGCTGCCGTCAATGAGATAGAGCGGGTGCTGGGACATGAAAGAAACCGCTTACGCGTTATTCCTTAAGTATACCCAACCGTCCTTGCGGGGAGGAACCAGTTTGGTGGTGCGGTTTTGGCCGGCGCCGGAGACGAGGTTATTTCTTCGCGCTGTAAACAAACGCCGGAGGAAAATTGGACCAGACGGTTTTCGACTTGACGACGTTTGTGAACTTGTTTCGCAGCATTGAGCGGAATCTTCTGGCGTTTGGAACCATCATGCTGATTGAATAGCTGAAGGTGATCATCTTGCCTCCAGGCTTAAGTACATCCCAGATGACGTTAAGCAGTCTTTCCTGGGTTCCGTGGTCAAATACGGCCCAAGGAAGACTTGAAATAATGCAGTCACAGGAATCTTTTCCGTGCTGCTCGAGATATTTTCTCATGTTCTCCGCGGAATCCCGGTAGACTGTCGCGGAAGGGCATCGTGATTTGGTCGCTTCGCAGAACTCGGGATTGATCTCTATTGCGAAAAACAGTGCTTCCGGGCTCTTCTTCTCAAGAATCTTCTCGGTAAAAACCCCGGTTCCAGAGCCAAGTTCCACCACGGTTCCCATTTCGTCGAGCCGGGCGGTCTCGGTGACAAGCTCCGACAGCTCCTCGTTTGAAGGTGCTAAGGAACCCGTGCTCTTCGGGTCTCTGAGAAACTGCTTTATGTAACCGTATGCTCCGAGTTTCAACGGTGCCTCCGATGAGATACAAATCGATGTAATTATAATAGCTTGCGGTGTTTTGTCCATGTTCATTTGTTAAGGCAGGGGCCTCGGCGCTTCTGTCCGTCGGGCGGGAAAGATTGTATTTTCGTAATTCCGGTATTATATAAATCGTGACACCGCCTCGGATGGCTTGAGACGGCGGGAAATACAACGATGTTTGAAGGAATCTCGCAAAAACTCGGCACCACCCTCAAAAGGATAGGGGGCTATGGAAAGCTGAGCGAAAAGAACATAGAGGACGCGCTTCGCGAAGTGCGTCTTAGCCTTCTTGAAGCGGACGTCAATTTCAGGGTGGTCCGCCAGTTCACCGAACTTGTAAAGGAAAGAGCCCTGGGTCGGGAAGTCGAAAGGAGTCTCAATCCGGGACAGCAGTTCGTAAAAATAGTCAAAGAAGAACTTACCGGCATTCTGGGGCTGGAAAACGAACCCCTGAATCTAAGCGTCACGCCTCCCGTGATAATAATGCTGGTCGGGCTTCAGGGTTCGGGAAAAACCACCACGGCGTCTAAGCTTGCCAAGTTCCTCAAGGAGCGCCATGGCAAGACCCCATTGCTGGTTCCTGCCGACATCTACCGTCCTGCCGCGATAGAGCAGCTCAAGGTGCTTGGAGAAAAAATAGACGTAAGCGTCTACGATACCGCGGCCGGTTCGGACCCCGTGGATGTGTGCGCGGATGCGGTTTCGGCTTCCGCGAAACAGGGGGCGGACGTGGTGATCATAGACACGGCGGGGCGCCTTCACCTTGACCGTGAGCTAATGGATGAACTGGGGAGCATAAAGAAGAAGGTGAATCCCCATGAAGTCCTCCTCGTTGCAGACTCGATGACGGGACAGGATGCCGTGAACGTTTCGCAGAGCTTCGATGAAGCGATCGATCTTGACGGCGTGGTTCTCACGAAGATGGATGCGGATGCGAGGGGAGGGGCTGCCCTTTCGATAAAGGCTACCACGGGCAAGCCTATAAAGTTTTTCGGAACAGGAGAGAAAGCCGACGCACTCGAGGTCTTTCACCCCGAGAGAATAGCTTCGAGAATTCTGGGAATGGGAGATGTCCTCAGCCTCATAGAAAAGGCGGAAGACGCTTTTGAAGAAGAAAAAACGAAAAAACTCGCGGAGAGAATATCGAAAAAACAGTTCTCCCTCGAAGACTACAGGGAATCGATAGTAGCCATGAGCAAGCTTGGCTCAATAGAAAGCATAGCCCACATGGTCCCGGGGATGAAAAAGGTTACCGATAACCCTGAAGCAATAGCGAAGGCTGAGGATGAGATAAAAAAGAGCCTTGCGATAATCAACTCCATGACGGTGCCCGAAAGAAGGGATCACACTATCTTAAACGGCAGTCGCAGAAAGAGAATCGCCAAGGGAAGCGGAACTACGGTGCCTGACGTGAACCGCATGATAAAAAACTATATACAGATGCGAAACATGATGAAAAACATGGGGAAAATGGGTAAACTAGCAAAAAGAATGGCGAAATTCAGATGACGGGAGCATATCTTTAACCCCGAATTCAGGAGGTAACAGCAGTTTGGTCAAGATAAGATTGAGCAGGATAGGATCTAAGAAGAGGCCGTTTTACAGGATAGTCGCTGCGGATGTACGTTCCCCGCGCGACGGAAAGTTTCTTGAAATACTGGGACATTACGACCCGCGGAAAAAACCTCACGAACTCAAGGTAGACATGGAAAGAGTGAAAGCGTGGATGGATAACGGCGCCAAGGCAACCAACAGGGTGAGCAAGCTCATATCGCAGGTTACATAGCACATTTTCTTCCACGCGTTCCACGCGAAAATTCATACACAGAAATTATAATTTCAGGAGGGATGCTCCTTATGAGTCAGCTCAGAGAGTTTGTCGAATTCATGGCTAAATCCATTGTCGACAACCCCGAGGAGGTTCAGGTGACAGAGGTGGCGGGCGAGAAAACTACGGTTATTGAGCTTAGAGTGGCCTCCGAAGACTTGGGGAAGGTAATCGGGAAGCAGGGAAGAACCGCAAAGGCGATTCGCAGTATATTGAACGCTGCGGCCGCAAAAATGAAAAAACGCGCCGTCTTGGAGATCCTTGAGTAGCATTGCCGGAAAGCGCGAAACAAAACCTTGTTCTCTACGGGAAGATAACCAAAAGACACGGTCTTTACGGTGAAGTGAAAGTGTTCGCCTTCGGCGGGCATCCCGAAACCCTCTCCGGGCTGGGAAAAGTCTACGTAGAAGTTCCCGGCCGGAAAGAACCCCGAAGATTCAATCTGTCTTGGATAAAAATCCAGAAAAACGTCGCGATTGTTAAACTGGAGGACGTCGATACTCCCGAGGCCGCCGACGCACTTAAAAGTCTCCACGTGCTGGTCGAAAAAAACGATTTGCAGCCCCCGGGAGAAGATGAATATTACTGGGCTGACCTCATCGGGCTTCGGGTCCGCAGCTCCCGCGGAGATAATATCGGGGAGGTAAAGGACCTTATCGATTCGGGCGGACACGACATTCTTGTGATAAAAAGTCCGGAACGGGGGCGGGAATTTCTGGTTCCGTTTGTCGAAAGGTTCGTGACCGCGGTGGATCTTGACGGTTCGATGATCACCGTGGAACCGGTAGAGGGACTCCTCGAGTAGTCCGGCGATACTGCGATGAAGTTTGACATAGTGACAATCTTTCCCGGTTTTTTTGATTCCGTTTTTTCGTTCGGAGTGATAAGCAGGGCCGTTGAGAGCAAGGCGGTTGAGATAAACGTCCACGACCTCAGAACTTATTCAGCGGATAAGCATGGAAAAACGGATGACACTCCGTACGGAGGGGGGAGCGGAATGCTCATGACCCCGGAGCCGATAGGGAATGCCATCAGCCGCATAAGGGAAAAGGGGCTTCGCTCCGCCGTAATTCTCACGACTCCCAAGGGAGAGGAATTTGATGACCGCAAAGCGCAGGAACTTTGCGGGTTTGAGCAGCTGATAATCCTCTGCGGTCGGTACGAAGGGATGGATGACAGGGTGAGCGAACTTTACGTCGACATGAAAATATCGACCGGGAAGTACATAAATTCCGGGGGAGAATACGCATGTTCCCTGATAGTGGATGCCGTATCAAGATACCTTCCAGGGGTCCTCGGAAACACTGAGTCTCTTGCCTCTGAGTCTCTTACAGACGGGCTTCTTGAGTACCCTCAGTATACAAAGCCGCGTACATACAAGGGAAAGAAGGTCCCCGAGGTGCTTCTTTCGGGAGATCACGAAAAAATAAGGAGATGGAGGAGGCGAGAGAGCATAAAAAGCACTTTCATGCAGAACCCCGCTTGCCTTGACGACGCGCAGCTCTCCGGGGAAGAAGACGCTTTTCTGAAAGAACTTAAGGCCGGGGATTCTCCGGGTTTCAGGGTTTACATAGCCCTTGTGCATTATCCGGCATATAACAGCCGTCTCGAAGTCGTCTCGACTGCTTTTAAGAGCATAGACGCGCACGACATATCAAGGGATGCTACTACGTACGGAGTTAAAAAATTCTATCTGATAAACCCTGTCGAAGAGCAGCGCCGCCTTGCAGGGAGACTCGTTGATCACTGGATCGAGGGAGAGGGGAGGAATTTCAACGAGACAAAAAGCAAGGCTTTCGGCATCATAAGCATAATGAGCACTATCGAGGAGGCTGTCGAGCAGATAGAGGGAATTGAAGGGAAAAAACCGAAAATAGTGGTTACTGACGCTCGCTTTTCAGACGACATGACTGGCTACCGGGTGCTTCGAGAAAAAATATTCGAGAACACAGAGCCTTTTCTGATTCTTTTCGGTACAGGGTGGGGACTTACGCTTGAGACGATAAAAGCGGCCGACTATGTGCTGAAACCCATAAGCGGCTATAGTGAATTCAACCATCTTTCGGTAAGAAGTGCAGCCGCCATAGTGCTTGACAGGCTGCTTTCCTGCGGAGCCTGATCCGCCGGAACCGGCTGGGACGGATGTTTCGGGAAGCCTGCTTGAGCAGCCGAAAAAAAGCCCTTTTAATATTTTGACAATCCCAATGAGGTTCTGTATATTCAACATCCCGCGAAAAGGGAGATTGGGAAATGGGAATTATAGCAGAAGTTGAAAAAAAGCACCTGAGAACGGACCTGCCCGAATTTCGGGCTGGGGACACGGTATCGGTTCACTACAACATTAAGGAAGGTGAAAGGAGAAGGATCCAGGTTTTTGAAGGTACCGTAATAGCCAGAAAAGGTTCCGGCTTCAGGGAAACTTTCACGGTAAGGAAGGTTTCCTACGGTATCGGTGTCGAGAGAATTTTCCCTCTGCACTCCCCGCTTATAGGGAAAATAGAAGTGAAAAGAAAAGGCCGCGTAAGAAGAGCTAAGCTTTACTACCTAAGAGGCCTTTCAAAGAAAGCCAGCAGAATAAGAGAAAGAACTTCCTAGTCTGCGACTTTTGCAGTTCCGTCAGTCCCGCCGTTTCCGGCATCCTCTATCTTGCTCATTACGTGAACCATTCTCTGTATTGAGGTGTAGAAGGAAAAGACGAAGAGAATGATGAGTGAGAGCTTCAGCAGGTAATCCCTGTTTCCAAGCCCCATAAGAAAGGTAACTATGTTGCCGAGGAAGTTAAACGTCGACAGGACCCCCAAGTAAACTACCCTTTCGGCTCTCTGCATTATCCCCACCTCGCAGTCGATTCCAAGCCCCTCGGCTCTGGCCCTTGTGTAGCTGACCATCATGGAACAGCTGACTATAAGGAAAACGATATAAACGAAAAAAGTGTCTCTGAAGAAGCTCAGAAGACCCAGGTAGATGAGAACTTCTGAATATCTGTCCACGCAGGAGTCAAAAAAAGCTCCTTTGGGTGAGTTAAGGCCCTGTGCTCGCGCCACCCTTCCATCGAAAATGTCAAAAGTTGAACCGGCCAGCAGCAAAACTCCGGCTATGAAGATCATGCCCAGATGGAAAAACCACCCCGCAAGCGCGGAAACCACCAAGGTAGTAATGGTGAGTACGTTGGGGCGGAACTCCCTTTCTATAAGAAAGTCCTCTATGGGTTTCATGAGGAAAACCCACCAGGCCTTGATCCCGCCTGAGAGAAGCTTGGTAGAGTCCGGTTTTCTCCCGGTTTTAGATCTCTCGTCAGCTTCTTCGGGGTTAGGTGTTGACGGTTCGTTTTCCATAAAAAAATAATACCCTGTAATTTCCTTTGTAGTCTATTGCGGATAGACGGCGTACGGATGTCCTCTGCCGTTCAGTCGTTAACAGTTACGTAGAACTTGAAATCCCTCTCTCTTTCCTTTATTTCGTTTCCGTATTCCCGCGCCTGTTCCTTGGATTGAAAGGTTCCTATCCTCACTCTGTAGAAAGTTGCGATTTCAGAAGGCGAGTACTCCCTTATAAAAGCGGGATATCCCCTGTCTTTGTAGAATCTCACGGTTCGGTTGGCGACTTTCTTGCTCAGGAAAGAGCTGACCTGAATGGTGTATTTATGGTCAGGATTGATCATTGCCGACAGGTACTTGTCACGGGCGGATGGGTCTTTTTCATCTGGAGTGACGGCCGGTTTTTCCGCTTCACTGCCAGGGGTTTTCTCTCGCGAGACAAATGAAAACAGTTTTTCCAGCAATCCGGGAGATTTCTCCGCCAAGACAGGCTCGTCCGGAGGGATGAATTTTTTCCCCACTACGACTCCCAGGGAAAACACCATTGTGAAGATAACGAGAAAAACCAGAGAAAGCCGCAGGACCCGGGGATTTTTTTCTTTTTTTTCTTCAGTCATTTTTACATGCTTCTGGGGGCATTTATTCCGAGAAGACCGAGGCCGTTTTCTATTACCACCTGTACGCAGCGTGCCAGGTAAAGCCTTGCGGAGGCCACCCCGGCGTTCTCCGAGTCCAGAATTCTCGTCTTATTGTAATAAAAATGGAACTCGGCCGCCAATTCCTGAAGATAATAAACCACTTTGTGCGGGGAAAGCGATTCAGCCGCCGAACGTACTACATCCGGGAACCTGAAAAGTGTTTTCATTATGGCTCGTTCCTCATCGTCTGAAAGGAGATTAAGGTGCTCATCCGAGGCGCTCACTCCCGCTTCCTCGGAGTTTCTTGTCAGGCTTGAGATTCTGGCGTTTGCGTACTGAACGTAGTAAACGGGGTTTTCGCTTGACTCTTTTTTCGCCAGTGAAAGGTCAAAATCAAGGTGGCTATCGGAACTTCTCATGAGCAGAAAAAATCTCGTGGCGTCACACCCGACTTCGCGGAGCACTTCGCGGAGCGTGACGAAATCTCCCGTTCTCTTCGACATCGGGACTTCCACACCGTCTCTTACGAGCCTCACGAACTGTATAAGGAGCACATGCAGGGAAGATTCATCCAGGCCTAGGGCCTTCATGGAGGACTTAAGACGTGATACGTGGCTGTGGTGATCAGCTCCCCAGACGTTTATTAGCCTGGAAAATCCTCTTGAGTATTTATCCACGTGGTAAGCTATGTCGGATAGAAAGTAGGTTGGAGCGCCGTCTTTTTTTATTATTACCCAGTCCTTGCCGTCTCCGTACAGAGAGGCCCTGAACCAGAGCGCCTGCTCCTTTCTTTCAACTGCACCAAGATCCTCGAGTTTGGCAAGAGCGCTACCCAGCTTCCCCTCTCCAGAACCGTGGCCGTGTATTTCGATTCTCTCGCTGTACCAGTTGTCGAAATTCACCCTGAGGTCGAAAAGGTCAGCTCTCATTTCCTCAAGAAGCCTTGAGTAGGCAAACTCCCTGCAGAACTCGATAGCTGCCGATTCATCCCTGGGTACCCGGGGGTATTGTTCCGATTCTTTTATTTCCCCGGCGAGTTCTGAAATGTACTCGCCGCGATAGCCGTCTTCGGGAAGCTCTCTTTCGAGTCCGCGGAACCGTGCGAGAGCCGAGTATACAGACTCGCCGAGCATATCCATCTGTCTGCCCGCGTCATTTATGTAGAATTCCCTGGTCACTTCGTACCCGCAAAAGGAAAGCATTCTGCACACCGAGTCTCCGACAACGGCGTTTCGAGCGTGGCCGAAATGAAGGTAGCCCGTAGGATTGGCGCTTACAAATTCAACTATCACTTCCTGTCCGGAACCCTTGCGGGATGCTCCGTATTTTTCGCCGAGACGGAGAATCTCTCTGAGCTGTGATTCGAACAGGGTTTCGTTAACGAAAAAATTTATGAATCCCGGCCCCGCGATATCGAGCTTTTCTATGAAACCGTGGTGGCGCCGCTCTATGGCCTCGACTATTTTTTGTGCGACCTCGCGGGGATTTTCACCCTTAATGCTTCCTATAACGAGCGCCGCATTCGTGGAGAAATCTCCGAATTCCTTTTTTTTCGGTACCGATACCTCGAACTCCGTCTCGTTTTCCGTCGGACTTCCGGGTAACGCGAGCGAATCCACGTACTCTTTTATGATTTTCAGTATTTCGTCCTTCATGAGTTCTTACGTCCTGACTTACCCGACGGGAGGGTTCAGGTGATCGATGTCGTTAAAGGATATTATAACGAACCTGTCGTCGTATATTTCAACGACGCTTTTCGAGGCTTCATCTACTATGTAATCGCGCAATTTCTTAAGGGAGCTTCCGGTAAAACTGCAAAACAGTGTGCCTATGACCATATTGTGGCTTACGACCACTATGTTCTGCGACCCGGAACGGCTTTTGATATCTTCTATGGCGTCAAGGGCCCTTTGCTGAACGCCTTTTAACGACTCTCCGCCCGGCAACTGCAGGGTTTCCGGGTCTTTGCGCCAGTGATCGAGCACGTCGGAATACTTCTCCTGTATGTAGGAGAAATCAAGCCCCTCGAAAATTCCCTGATCCATCTCCTGGAGATCATCCCTGATATCAATGTCGATCGAGTGGTACGCGGCGATTTTCTCCGCCGTTATTTTTGCCCTTACGAGGTTGCTCGAGTATATGCGGTCGATATTCTCGTCCTTGAGGGAGGAAGCTACTTTCTCCGCCTGTTCTATCCCGCTGGGGTTAAGCGGAACATCGCTTATCCCTTGGCATTTTCCGGTTTCGTTCCAGTCCGTTTTTCCGTGTCTTACGAGTATAAGTCGCATGCAATCACTTTTTGCTTTCACAGGAGATAACAAAAAAATCCGACTTTATCCTTTCTCTCAGCTCACTTGGCGGAGGAGGAAGGGGCGAAGCGTCGTTTACGGCCCTTATGCAGTAAGAATCGAACCTCACGTTTCCGGAACTTTTCTCTATCCCCACGTCGTACACCTCGCCGGTTTCCGTCATGTAAAAATTTACCTGAGCCGCGAGAAGGATACCGGAATCTATGTTAAGTGGCAGGATCAGGTTTCTCTGTATCCGTTTCGATATTGTTCTGTAATAGACGTCAAGCACAAGTGATATCACTCCCGGGCCGGATTCTTTGGAAACCGGTTCGACAGACGCTTGCTCGGCACTTTTCTTGATGCTGCTTAAAACGGATTCCTTTTTTATGTTCCTGATCACTTCTTTTTTCCCGGATTCAAGAGCTTTTCTCTCGGCGACATCTTCTTTCTTTTCCGTTTCGGGTTCCGTGACCGGCGGCGTTTCCTGGCTCGCCACTTCGGGCTCTTTCGGCTTTTCCTCTGGTTTTGTCTTCGGCGGAGGGGGATCCGGACTTTTTTCTTTTTCCGCCTTTACCGGATCCGCTTTTTTCTTCGGGGGAGGCTTTACCTGCTTCTTAGGAGCTTCTTTGATTTTTTTTGAGGTTTTTTTGGGCTCCTGGGAACGCTTGGGAGTCCTGACAACTGGTTTTTCCTTGCTGGCGCGCGGAACCTGGGTCGAGAGTGACACTTCTATTGAACTCTCTGGAGAAATTTCCCCGTGCCCTCCCACTCCCAGAGCAAGTAGACAAACTATAAATAGATGAAGACCCAGGGAAATAAAAAGCCCCTTGCGAAAATGATTCTTTTCTCCCTTCATCTTTTTACATGTCCGCTTATTTATCCCTTATGTTTTTTGACTCCGTGATCAGGCTCAGCTTTTCAACACCGGTTTTCTTTACCTCGTCTATGACCTTTACCACGAATCCGTATTTGACTGATTTATCGGCTCTGAGAAAAACCCGTCCGCTCTCGGGCGTGGTTCCCTCCGCGGCCATTAATTTCCCGAGGGCAGAGGCGATCTCTGAAAGCGGGTAGCTTGTGTCTTCGAGAAATATATTTCCGGACCCGGTGACGGTTACCGTTATCTGCTTCTGATTCTTGACCGGGATTTTAGAAGATGCCGTTTGCGGAAGGTTTACCCTGATTCCCTGATAAAGTATAGGGGTGGTGACCATGAAAATAACCAGAAGAACCAGCATCACGTCAACAAAGGGAGTGACGTTTATCTCTGAGAGGACTGACCTTCGCCAGCCGGTATTGAATTTTCCCGTTGCCATGAGGCGAAATTCCCCGCTACCTGTTTAGATACCTTTCCGCCGTGTTGAGAAATCCGGCACAGAAATGCTCCATTTCCACCTCCATGGCCCTTACCCGGTTGACAAAGTAGTTGTAGGCTATTGTGGCGGGGATGGCGGCCGCAAGACCGATGGCGGTCGCTATAAGCGCCTCAGCGATTCCCGGAGCCACGACCTCAAGCGAGGGAACACCCTTGCTTCCCGCGAGTCCTATAAAGGAGTTCATAATGCCCCACACGGTTCCGAACAGCCCTATGAACGGAGCCGAACTGCCGGTGGTTGCAAGGAAAACCAGGGACTTCTCAAGCTTTGACGCCTCTTTGGTCATCGCCCTGTTAAGCGCTCTTTCCACCAGGTCTACGGATTCGGAACGGGAAGTAATGTCTCCGGGTCCCTTGGGATCGAGTTCCCCACGGCTTTTTTTCTTCTCCGTTTTAACCACTTCCGCATAGCCTGCCCTGAACAGTTCGGCAACCGGACCGCCGACTTTCTCCGAGAAAGAGAGAAGCGCCCTCATGTCTTCGTTTGAATGATAAAGGTTAAGAAACGTGGCTGATTTCTTGGAAGAACTTTTTAGAAGACGGAATTTAGTGTAGATAATTGCCCAGGAAACAACCGACATGAAAATTAAAAGCACAAGCACGGCCTTGACCACAGGCCCGGTGCTTACGAGCAGCATTAATATGTTGTTTGTTCCTTCCGTGAACAGATTCATAAAGGGCGCTTAGGCGAAATTCGAAAATTCCGGTTCCGTCGGTAAATTTTTCAAGCCATGTCGCGGGCGGCACGCAGCCGGATAACCCAATGCCGGGCGAAAAGGTAACCGCTGATAGAAATCAGATGGGAAACCCTAATCATGATATTTTACCCGTTTTGGGGAATTAAACATAACTTAGCTGTCAGTTACAATTGAAATACCATGCGGGGTTTGCGGACATCCGTGAATAACGCGTTCAATGGAGGGATCAAGGTGTCAAGAAAGCATTGTTTTTCAGCTATTTTTATCCTGATTTTTTTCCTCGTGACTGCCGCGGCGGTTCGCGCGGAGGAAGACAGATACACGATCGTGGTGGAAGAAAGTTTCTATACCGTGGCGCCCGAGAACCGCGAGGAGTTTCTCAGGGTATACAGAACCCGTCTTTTCCCTTTCTGGCAGGAAATGAAGAAGATGGGCATCACCGTTGACGATTACAGGATGTATTCACAGAGGATACATACCATAAAGCCGCTTTGGACCTACAAGACCGTGGTAAAATTCAAAAACTACGCGGCGATAGACAAATGGCTTGAGGTTAGGGACGAGGTATACGGTAAGTTGTTTCCCGGGGAGAAAGGTTACAAGGAACCGAGAAAAATAATAGACTCCATTTCCGGGAATCACTGGGATGAATTCATAAGGGAAATCCCCCTTGACTGAATGTTTTCAGATTTTTGCGCGGATCAGAGAAGTTTTGGCTGATCCTTGCTCAGGCTGAGTCCCAGGTGCCTGTAGGCGAGCTTCGTAGCCTTTCTTCCCCTGGGGGTTTTCTCCACTAGCCCCTCTCTTATCAGGAAGGGTTCGTAGACGTTTTCTATCGTGTCCTTGTCCTCGCTCACCGCGGCTGAGATAGTGTCTATTCCTACGGGACCCCCTCCGAATTTTTCGATTATGGAGGTGAGTATGGCCCTGTCGAGGTTATCAAGACCCTTTGAATCTATCTCTAGCATCGAGAGCGCGTCCCTGACCACGGTCTCGGTTATGCGTCCGTCCGATTTCATCTGTGCGTAGTCCCTCACCCTCTTAAGAAGCCTGTTAGCTATCCTGGGAGTTCCTCTTGCCCTCGAGGTCATCTCGCGGGCCCCTTCGTCCGTTATCTCGACCCCGAGGATCCCGGAGGATCTTTTTACTATGCTTGAGAGTTCTTCCGTGCTGTAGTAGTCAAGCCTGAGTTCGACCCCGAAACGGGAACGAAACGGTGAGGTGAGAAGCCCCGTTCTGGTCGTTGCTCCTATTAGGGTGAACCTGTTTAGGTTTATTTTCACCGATCTTGCCGTCGGGCCTTCTCCTATCATGAGGTCGATTTTGAAATCCTCCATAGCGGAATAAAGGTATTCTTCGACGACCCTGTTTATCCTGTGTATTTCATCGACGAAAAGCACGTCTTTTTCATCGAGATTGGTAAGCATGGAAGCTAGATCTCCGGTTCTTTCGAGAACAGGTCCCGAAGTAAGGTGCAGACCTACGCCGAGTTCGTTTGCGAATATGTGGGCGAGGGTGGTTTTTCCAAGCCCTGGGGGGCCGGAGAGAAGGACGTGATCGAGGGCCTCGTCTCTTGCCTTGGTAGCGCCGATGAATATGGCGACCTGCTCCTTAACGCTCGGCTGCCCGATGAAGTCCCGAAGAAAAGCAGGACGAAGATTTACGTCCGTAAGCTCGTCTGTTTCCGTATATTCGGGGGAAACGGTTTTTCTTGTGTCCTGTGACATCTAGCTTCTGATTACCTTAAGAGAATCCCGAAGCACGTTCTCTATGGAACCTCCGACCTCAATGATTTTCTTGATCTCTGGGGTTTTCTTTTCCACCTCGGCCCTCGTATAGCCCAGGTTAAGCAGCGCGGAAATCGTGTCGTTGAGCATTGTGTTCGGTACCGAGGACTTTTCGTCTGCCGCAAGGTCACCAAGCCTGTCCTTAAGCTCGTTTACTATCTTGGTAGCGGTTTTGGTGCCGATGCCGCGGATTTTTCTTTGCGCCAAGTCCCCGTTTATTATGGACCTCACAAGCTCTGAGGTGGAAATGTTCGAAAGCACGTTCGTGGCCGCTTTCGGTCCTATGCCGGAAACGCCGATGAGTTTTTCAAAGAGTTTTTTTTCCGCTTCGGTGAGAAACCCGAACAGCTCAATGCTGCTGTCCCTCTGGCTTGTATGTATTTTGAGTTCAACTTCCTCCCCCACGGCTCCTAGATCATAGTAAGTCGAAAGTGGAACGGTAACGCCGTAACCGACCCCGTTTACGTCAATGACGACGGTCCCGATTTCCTTACAAGCGATTGCGCCTCTAAGTAGATAGATCATTTACGGTGAATCTCTTTTTCCTGCGCCGGTTTCCTGCACTGCCAATAGTGCCGTCCGGCAGTCCGTATTTTGAGAGACTTAAGTGGCAGATAGCGATCGCGAGTGCGTCTGACTCGTCTGTGCTTTGAAATTCGCTGACTCCGAGCATGTAGGAAAGCATTTTCTGCATCTCTTCCTTGCCTGCTCTTCCTCTGCCGGTCAGTGCGAGCTTTACCCTAGTGGGTGCGTACTCGCTTACCGGGATTCCTCTCTGCGCTGCCGCCAGGATCGCTATGCCCCTCGACTGGCCGAGTTTTATGGCGCTTCTCGCGTTTTTGGCGAAAAACATCTCTTCGACTGATACGACCGAGGGAGCGTAATCATCGATTACCCTCAGGATCCCGACATAGATATCGTTCAGTCTTTCAGAAGCGGGGTTTCCGGGTGCAGGGGTGATTGTTCCACTGGCTACGTAGCTTAACCGGTTTCCTGCACCGTCTACGATTCCGTAGCCGCAGGATCTTGATCCGGGGTCGATTCCCATGACCCTGGTGTCGGAGATTTTATCCAATTGCCTCGAGTAACTGCTCGTCTATATCGAAGTTGGCGTATACGTTCTGGACATCGTCGCTGTCTTCAAGTGCTTCCATCAGCCTTATCATGTGCTCGGCGTCCCGGCCCTCGATTCTGACGTTTGTCTGCGGTATCATGGTGACTTCGGCTGATTCGTACCGTATTCCGGCGTCAGAGACCGCTCTCTTTACGGGTTCATAATTCTCTGTGGGTGTTATAACCACGATATCGCTGTCCTCGGTACGCACGTCATCGGCCCCCGCGTCTATCACCAGATCGAAAAGCGCATCCTCATCAACCGAGTCTCCTGCAAACGCGATTCTTCCCTTAAGATCGAACATCCACGCAACGCAGCCGTTCTCCCCGAGTCCTCCGCCGTGTTTGGTGAATATCCTTCTTATTTCGGAGACGGTCCTGTTTCTGTTATCGGTAAGGGTCTTTACGTATACGGCGCTTCCGCCGGGTCCATACCCTTCGTAAAATATCTCGTTGTAGACTACTCCCTCGATGTCCCCGGTGCCCCGTTTTATGGCCCTCTCTATTGTGTCATTGGGCATGTTGGCGCCTTTAGCGGTCGCCACGGCGGTGCGAAGACGCGGGTTGGATTCCGGATCGCCGCCTCCTTCCTTGGCGGCGACGGTAAGCTCCCTGATAAGCTTGGTGAATATTTTTCCCCTCTTGGCGTCAACCGCGGCTTTTCTGTGTTTTATGTTCGCCCATTTGGAATGGCCCGCCATCTTAGCTCGCCCCCCTTGTTCCTTCGTTTCTGCACATTCTTGCGTAAAGTATAACCGAAAATTTCCTCAAATTGCCACAGCGCTTCGGAAACTCCCCACTACGGGAGGGGAGCCCCGCTGAGACCGAAACTCTTGACATTTCTTCTCGTTTTGTATTTACTAAGTGTAGTTTTGGCCGCAGAGTACTAGGTGTTAAGTACACTTGCCAAGCGGGGGCGGGGTTCTCATGGAAAAGCGGTGTGGATTTTCTGCGGAGCAGACATTTCTCCTGGCAAGTTCGATTTTAGATGTTGACAAGCTCGCTACGCGGCAATACTATTAACTATATCGGTTGTACTGATTTTTCACTTCGAACTCTATAACGCGCGAGATTGTCGCATTCCTGACACTTCAAAAGATTTCGATTATTTTTTGAACCAAAAACTTTAACAATACCTTAGCTCAAGGAGTTTTACCGTATGGCAAAAGTTTCTAAAGCGGAAGCTGCCGATGCTGCCCAGAAAAAAGATGGGCAAAAGAACGGAAACGGCAAGCTGCTTTACCTGAACGATCTCAGGGCGAAAAAGCCCTCGGACCTGATAAAACTTAGCAGGCAGGCCGGTATTGAAGATACTGCCAGAATGGCGAAACAGGACCTTATCTATTCCCTGCTCAAGGCACAGAGTGAAAACCATGGTTCCATAATAGCCGAGGGAGTGCTTGAAATCCTGACCGAAGGTTATGGTTTCCTGAGGTCTCCCAAATACAGCTATCTGCCTAGTCCGGACGACATATACGTTTCGAAATCCCAGATAAGATCTTTCAGCCTGAAAACCGGGGACACCATAAGAGGTCTCGTGAGGCTCCCGAGAGAAGGGGAGAAGAATCTGGCCCTTCTCAAAATAGAGGAGGCAAACTACGACTCTCCCGAAATATGCAGACAGAGAACGCCTTTTGAGGGCCTAGTTCCCCTTCACCCGGAAGAGAAAATAGATCTTGAATATGAAAAAGACGAGTTCTGCTCGAGGGTGATGAATCTTTTCGTGCCCGTGGGTAAGGGGCAGAGAGCCGTGATAGTGGCTCCTCCCCGTACCGGTAAGACCATAATAATCCAGAGAATAGCCAACGCGATAACCGAGAATCACCCCGAAATTGAGCTTTTCGTCTTGCTCATAGATGAGCGCCCGGAGGAGGTCACCGACATGCAGAGGTCGGTCAAGGGAGAAGTCGTGAGTTCGACTTTCGACGAACCGGCGCAAAGACACATACAGGTTGCCGACATGGTGATCGAGAAAGCTAAGAGATATGTCGAGCACGGAAAGGATGTCGTTATCCTGCTAGACAGCCTTACCAGGCTTGCAAGAGCAAGCAACACGGTGACTCCCGCAAGCGGGAAAGTGCTCTCTGGAGGAATAGAGGCAAACGCTCTTCAGCGACCCAAGAGGTTTTTCGGGGCGGCGAGAAACACCGAGGAGGGAGGAAGCCTTACCATAATAGCTACCGCCCTTATAGATACCGGAAGCCGCATGGACGAGGTTATTTTCGAAGAGTTTAAGGGAACGGGGAACATGGAAGTGTACCTTGACCGCCGCCTTGCGGAGAGAAGGGTGTTTCCCGCCATAGATCTTCAGAGATCGGGAACCAGAAAGGAAGAACTTCTTATCGCGGAGTCCGAGCTTAACCGTATATGGCTTCTTCGAAAAATTCTCAATCCGATGAATACCACCGAAGCAATGGAATTTCTGCTTGAAAAGCTCCGGGGAACTAAAAGCAACACGGATTTTCTGAACATGATGCACCAGTAAGACCGTCTGGTGCCCGAAGCGGCTCAGAAGGACCGCGATACTTCCACATAAACTCCCCTCCTCTTTTTTTATCTGTGTGTTTTTTCCTGAAGACAATGTTTGTATTGTCGGAATTCCTTGATTTTAACCTGACTTTGGAAATAAAATAGAAGAGAGGACTGGTGTGTCCTAATTGCCGGTTATTGCGAAGCTGTTTGAGCTTGATAGTTAGGGGGCAATGACCGCAAGTTGAAAGAAACCGGCGCGTTTAAAATTCCACTTGGCCTCAGCAAAAATAATGAAGGAGAACGTTATGAAGATTTCCACAAAAATAGTTTCCACGGCAAAAAGCAGAGACGGATCAGCCCTTTTTATATTTGCGCTGGCATTGCTTGTTTTCTTCTCCGGTACAGTTCCCCTTGGCGCGCACGAGGCCGAGGGGCATGTTGAGGGCTATAATGTCGAGGAGCATCCTTACACCACGACCGCCGGGGACGTGGATCCTGCGGACCGGGAAAGCGTTTACAATTTTCTCCTGCATGTGAGGGCACACTTTAAAGATCCTCCTAGTCTTAACATACTGACGGCATTGAAGGAACTGTCATCTACGGAAGGAGGGGACTGGAGAAACGACACAACTTATCTTATACGAGTGAATGATTTTATACGAGTGAATGACAGAGCCAAAGTGATTTATCACGCACACTATCCTGTGACGCAAGACGGAAGCCTGGATGGTTCAAGCGTTGTGCGGAATCTTGTCAAAGTTGCGAACGAAAAAGAAGAGGGAGGCTGTGTTCCGTACACTCTTGACGGAGCGGACAGGTGGGCTTGCGCGGCTAAATTTAGGTCCGTGGGGTATAATCCCGCAACCAACGCTGTCTGGATCGTGGGTTTTCACCATGATTTCGAAGAAGTGTCTTTCGCCAAGAACACATGTCCCTACTACGTTCCCGGGACCAGTGCCATCGACGTAAAGGATACGAAGACCCTTAAAAAGTTTGTAGACGAATTCGCAGAACACTATAGGATGCAGAGAGAGATTGTAGGCGAGGGAATTACGATTGTGCAAAGGCACTGCTGGAGAGTGCTGCCCTGGAAATACGGCTCTATCTACCTGTTTATGGTATCTCATCCCAGCAACCGCGTGATTTTTAATGCGAATTCTCCGACGATTGAAGGCAAGAATATTTATGCTGAAGACGAAAACGGCTGCGTGGTCACGGAGGAGATAGACAGGGTAGTGGCGGGAGAAAAACAACAGTGCAAGAGTTTGGGGTATCTGAGCGAGGATGACAAGAAGGAAGCCTTTTTTGAATATCTCTGGGATAACCCGGACGTAGAGGGTGACGAAATCGACATCTATACCGAGTGTCCAAATGGTCCGCTTACCTGCACCCCGGGTAGGTCACACAAGGTGAGCTACGTTACAACAATTGAGTCTTCACATGGAGAAGGTGAGACGCGTGTCGTAGGTTCCGGATTTTATCCCGCGACGCGGGAGGACCGGGATGATGGCGACGGGTGTGCTATTGCTGGGGCCGGCCATAAAGTTCAGGGAGCTGTACTCAATCTGTTTTTGATAATCTCCGTACTGTTTTCTGCGGTTTGGGCGGGAACCCGCTACAGGGGGAGACGGACAGTTGGAAAAAAAGAAGGAGCCGGGAGAAGCGTGTTTACAAGCCTTTTCGTGAGCGCATTAGCATTGCTGGTTCTGTTCTCATGGGGAAGCAGCGCGGTTGCGCACGAGGTGGGGGGGCATACCTACACCACTACTGCGGGGGAGGTTGACGAGGCGGATGAGGAGGATATGAAGGAATTTGTGCTGCACGCAAGAGCTCACTGGATGGGCATTGAAACCCCGAATGAAACCATAAAGTTCGAACAGAGCCTGACTGAGGAGGGGAGTGATTGGAATAGCGGCGCCATATACCTGATGGCGATAACTGAGGAGGGGACGATTCTTGTTCATGGGGAAGACCGGAGTGTGCAGAACGGGACATTGCTTCACTACAGGACAAACGAGTTCGGGGAACGGGAGAGCTTTCTTCACGAGGAAGTACGGGGACTTGTTGACGCGGCAAAGGGAGATGAGGAAGGGGGTTGCGTTCGATACGGTCACGAGGAAGATCATGATATGAGGGTGGCGTGTGCGGTCAAGTTCAAGCATCCAGTGTGGAACGCGAACAGTGAAAGCCGCCTCATTCTGATAGCGGGATATCACCACGATCATGAGGAGTATGAAGATACGGAGATAAGTTTTGCCGATGTACAATGTCCGTACTATGCGGAGGTAAGGAATGAGTCACCTTTCTTCTTCCAGGGGATAAGCGCCAACGAGGTTGTGGACAACGAAACGCTAAAGGAGTTTGTAGATCAGTTTGCTAAGCACTTTGAGGAGCAGGTTAACTTGGCCGGAAGGGATTTGGCTGAGTTAGCTGTTATTCGCAATTGCTGGAGGATACTGCCGTGGAAGTATGAGGATAGCGGCACCTACATTTTTATAATGACAGAAGACAAGCTAGTGTTTTTCAACGGGTTAGACCCCGCGCTTGAGAACGGCACTTTGAATCCGGAAGATGAAAATGGTTGCATAATCGGGGATGAGGTGGTGAATGTGGCGCTTGAAGGTCCGGACGCGAGGCAATGCAAGGACCTGGGATTACTGCCAAAGAGTTCCGAGGGTTTTATAGAGTATCTGTGGAACGATCCATTAAATCCGGATGACGATATAGACATATTTACGGAGTGTCCGAACGGTCCGCGCACATGTTCCCCTGGAACAACGCCAAAGGTGAGTTATCTTGTATCTGTAGATTTTTTGGGACAGAAATTTATAATCGGTTCTGGGTATCATCCCAGGAGCGGTGGAGATGATGGTGACGGGTGCGCCGTTGCGGGGGGTGGCAGCGGGGTCAAGGGAGCGGTGGTCGGTCTACTTTTGGTGGTATCGGTATTGTTCTCAGTGGTTTTTTGGAGAAACCGCTCTGCCAGATAAAAGGACATGATGGTTTAAGTGCGACGCGTGCCCTAAAAGGTCAAGCCCAAGACTGAGAAATATCCGTTGGGAATTTTCTAGAACCTTTCTGAAAAACTGAGAGGGGCAAAGGTCACGTTTTCGTAGAAGAGTTAATCCTTCCCGTTGAATTTACCGTCCCGTACGTTTGCCCGCGCTGGTTTTTCGTTTGACTCTGCGTACTCTAGGATCGGTAACCCTGCCCAAGCTTACCGTTAAACCGCGTTCCGATAAGCACTGCTCGGTGAGACGGAGCAGCTCTTCGGTCATTTGATGCTTAACCAGAAAGTGGCGGAACTTGCAAATAGTGGTCTCGTCCGGAATCCTCTGCATTGACACGCCGGCAAAGCGGCGCATGGATTCAACATCATAAAGGCTTTCCTCCATTGCCGGGTCCGACAAGCCGTACCATTGCTGCATCAGATAAATTCGCAGCATAACCCTGGCTGGAATAGGTCGGCGTCCCTTGCGCGACTTCGGATATTTGCTTAGTATGGGTTCGAGAAGCGATTCCCACGGCAAGATCTCGTCCATTTTTTCGAGGAATCGCTGTTTACGTGTTACTTTCTTTTTGTTTTTGTAGGCTAAATCAGAAAAACTGGGCTTATTCGGCATTACCCCCATCCTCGCTTCTCTATAATACTATACCACAGCGGCTCGATTGAGATTTATCGCATTGAGTTAGCCCCTTAAATCATAGATACTTAACCCCTAAGCCTGGTGATAAGATATGAGCAAACCCGCAGACATGCCGTTTGACTTAAGCGAGAAAGGAAGGGGAGGCGAGTCTCTTGACAGAAGGCTTTTCCTGCAGTTCCTTGCGTTCGGAAGCAGTGATGTTTTTGATTTGGGGTTCAAAGGTGTTGATCCTTCTTGTGAATCCGAATTGATGCGCGATCTTGCGAAGTCTTCTTTAGAGGCGGTTCTTTATTCGGACGCAAACGATCACCGCGGCGTGGGACTTTTAGTCATGAGCGAGACCCCCGATTTCTTCGTCACGGAGCTCAGACTGTTTCTCCACGAATCTTCTTTTTCTAGGCTTAGGCTGAAGCCGGAATACACGATGCTCGGAAGGACTTACTCGCTCGGTTATGAAAAGGATCTCGAAAGAACTCTTATTTCGGGCCCGAAGCAGAAAATCTTTGACCCGGAGCTTCTCTGGGCCATATGGTATCCGCTCAGGAGGGCGAAGGCCTTTGAAACCCTTTCTCCCGAGGAACAAAGGGCTGTTCTGGGGGAACACGGCAAGGTAGGGTTTCAGTTCGGGGACGCGGGATATGCAAAGGACATCCGTCTTGCGAGCCACGGCCTTGACAAAAACGACAATGATTTCGTAATAGGGGTTCTGGGCAGAGATCTTTATCCGCTCTCCGCACTGGTGGAGAGGATGAGAAAGACGCAGCAGACTTCAAGATACCTTGAAAGCTTGGGACCGTTCTTTATCGGCAAAAAACTGTTTTCAACCGGACAGGCCATATGAAAGAGGCTACTGGACTTTTATCGGCACTTGAAACCCATATTGATCTGGAGATTGTAATCCCGGTCGCGATAGCGGTCGCCGTACTTGCGACGGTTTATTTTCTATTCAGGAAAAAAGAAGTTCCGCCGGAGACCGGGGCTCAGGAGCAGCCCGAGACCGTTTCCGCTGAACCCGAGGAGGTGAAGCCGCCTCCCGAACCCCCCGCTCCGGAAGTTCCGCCCGCGCAGGTTGCCGAGCCTGCACCCCAGCCGCAGTTTACCGCGCCCGAACCCGTAGCGGTGGAAGAAAAAGAGATTGTGCCGCCGCCAGCGGACCCAGTACCTGCGGCTGAACCGGTCGAACTCCGCGAAGAACCGGTTCCCCCTGAAGAACCGGAAACTGAAGAGGAACCGGAAGAAACCAAGGTTCCCGAAGAGCCTGAGGAGGAAATCGTCGCGGAAGAGGAAGAAGATGATGCGGAGGGGGATTTCTTCTCGAGGCTGAGCCTCGGACTTTCCAAGACTCGCAGGGGGATTCTGCAGAATCTAGAGCATGTTTTTTCATCCGGGAAGATTGATGATGCAACCTGGGATGAGTTCGAGGAGATACTCATAATGTCGGATATGGGAGTTGCGACCACCGCAAAGCTGCGAGAGAAAGTCTCGTCCGCAGTTGGGACGGGGGGAAGCGGAGACATGGAGAAAATAAAAACCCTTCTTGAAAAAGAGATTCTCGATATTCTAAGGGCAGTCGAGAGCCCAGTGGCTGATCTTTCCGCCAAGCCGACGGTTTTCATGGTAGCGGGAGTTAACGGCGTCGGAAAAACCACTTCAATAGGAAAAATCGCCAACAGGTTCACACGGGAAGGAAAGAAGGTAATGGTAGCCGCCGCCGATACATTCAGGGCGGCCGCGGTTGAGCAGCTCGGGGTGTGGGCCGAACGGGTGGGAAGCGATTTTCTTCGTGGCCAGACCGGGGCGGACCCATCTGCAGTAGCTTACGATGCGGTAAAGGCGTCGGTTTCAAGAGGCATTGACCTGCTCGTGATAGATACCGCCGGGCGGGTTCACACGAAAACGGGACTCATGGACGAACTTAAGAAGCTGAGAAGAGTGGTAGCCCGTGAACTCGAGGGAGCCCCCCATGAAACTCTCCTTGTCGTTGATGCCACTACCGGGCAGAACGCCGTGGAGCAGGCCAGGGTTTTTGGCGAAGCCATAGGGGTGACCGGCATAGTGCTTACCAAGCTCGATGGGACTGCCAAGGGGGGAATAATAGTGGCGATAGCGGAACAGTTAGGTCTCCCGGTTAAGTATATAGGCGTTGGGGAAGGTCTCGGGGACCTGCGCGAATTTGACGCCGAACAGTTCACAAAGGCACTTTTCATATCGGACAAGGAGGCTTTGCACTAGGTTTTTTGATGTCCGCTCGAGATGACAGGGAGTTTATGAAAAAAGCCCTGAGGCTTGCCCTCAGGGGAGAAGGGTGCACCAGCCCCAATCCCATGGTCGGCGCTGTCTGCGTACTCGGGGAACAGATTGTGGGCCGCGGCTACCATAAAAAAGCCGGGGGTGCCCACGCGGAGATAGAAGCGTTCTTAGATGCCGCCCAAAGAGGAATTTCTCTTAAGGGTGCCACGCTTTACGTGACGCTTGAACCCTGCTGCCATACCGAAAAGCTCACTCCTCCGTGTACTGACGCCATAATAGCCTCGGGCGTATCCGATGTCGTCGTGGGAGCTATTGACCCTAATCCTAAGGTAAGCGGAAAAGGGGTGGCGAAGCTTCGCGAAAACGGAATAGCAGTGAGAACGGGGGTGCTTGAGAGGGAATGCACAGAACTAAACGAATTTTTCAACAAGCACGTCGTCTCGGGGCTTCCTTTCGTCGTCCTAAAATGTGCTTCTACCATTGACGGCAAAATAGCTTCCGCAACAGGTGATTCCAAGTGGATAGGAAGCGTGAGGCAGAGGAAAATGGCCCACCGCCTGAGAAAAAAAGTGGACGCGGTAATTGTCGGGATAAACACTGTGCTTGCGGACGACCCGGGACTTGACGTTCGCTTGGTCGGGGGGACCGTGCGCCAGCCGGTTCCGGTTATTATGGATTCAAAGCTTCGTATCTCACCCGAAGCGAAGGTTCTCGGCACTCACCCCCGCTCGATAATAGCCACTACGGAGGCTGCGGACTCTGTTAAGGAAATAAGGCTTCGCGAGTTTGGTGCAGAGGTCCTGAAATTAGAATCTGACCCCGCAGGCCGCGTACCTGCCGCGCACCTTCTTCGCGAGCTCGGTGCCATGGGAATGTGCGGAGTTCTGATTGAAGGTGGGAGCAGAGTGGGGGCCTGTTTTCTCCGCGAGGGCTTGGTTGACAAGGTGGTTTTCTTTTACGCGCCCAAGATTATCGGCGGCGACGGGGTAAGCATGATCGGGGATCTTGGAAAGCAATCGATTGAAGAAGCGATTAATATCAAGAATATTAAGGTCAGAAGGTTCGGCGATGAAGTGATGGTAGAGGGTTACATATGAGGATAGGGCTGATGGGCGGCTCGTTTGACCCCGTGCACTCGGGTCACCTGAGAGCCGCTGAGGAGATAAGCGAAAGACTGGAGCTTGACGAGGTGGTTTTCATTCCGACTCTTGTCTCTCCCCATAAAAGCTCAGAAACCATGACTTCCTCATCTCACAGACTCAATATGCTTAACCTCTCAGTAAAGCGCAATCCACGGTTCAAGGTTTCCGACATGGAACTTCGCAGAGAACCTCCTTCCTACACTATCGATACGCTCAGATCGCTTAAGCAAAGCGGCCCGGAAAACGGATATTATTTCATAGTGGGTTGCGAACTTTTCGCGGAAATAGACACGTGGAAAGATTTCGCGGAACTTTTCAGCTACTCAAGTTTCGTTGTTCTTCGCCGTCCCGGCTACGACTTTGCCGATTCCGCCAGTCCGATTCCTCTTGCCCTCGAAAACGACTTTCGATATTCTTATAGTGACAGGGGTATGGATGTTTTTGCTCACAAAAGCTCAAATGAGCTGTTTTTCGTAGATATCGCCGGTATAAGGGTTTCTTCCACGGAGGTGAGGGACCTCGCGCGACGTGGCAGTTCCCTCAGGTACCTGGTCGCGCGCGAAGTGGAGGGATATATAGCGGAAAACGGCCTTTACCAGCTGGAGGAGAAACCATAGAGC
The DNA here is from genome assembly GCA_964291665.2 of Thermodesulfobacteriota bacterium. Taxonomy (GTDB): domain Bacteria; phylum Desulfobacterota_D; class UBA1144; order Nemesobacterales; family Nemesobacteraceae; genus Nemesobacter. The sequence continues at coordinate 1,195,971 of OZ219814.1, forward strand.
CCAGGGAAAAAGCCTTGTTTGTCGCCCGCGCCGCCTGGGAGAAGAAGGCGGAGAGTCCAGTTATTCTGGAAATCAGGGAAAAAAGCGACGTGGCGGATTATTTCGTCGTGTGCAGCGCGAACTCCGACAGGGGAGTGCGGACCATAGTGGAGAGCGTTGAGCGGGAACTTAAAAAACGCGGGATAAAAGTATTCGGAACCGAAGGCGTCTCGGAAGGCAGGTGGGTGCTGCTTGACCTGGTAGACGTGGTTCTCCACGTGTTCTACCGGCCCGTCCGGGAATTCTACGACATTGAGGGACTCTGGGTCGATACCCCGAGGGTGGACCTGCCGTTCCTTGAGGAAGGCAGATCCGAGGTTGTCTGACGCCGCCCGGTGCGTTCTTAGCGGGCTATGCTTTCCCTTTTTCTAACAAAAGTCGGGATGTCTAGGTCTTCCTCTATATCGGGGCTGTATGGCTGTTCCGAAATTATATCGGACACCCTTTTATCGATGTAATTTTCTATCCCGGTCGCGACCACGGTGATTCTTACGAAATCCTTGGCCTTTTCATCGAAGACAAGACCGAAAATCAGATCGATATCGCCGTTTGCTCTCTCCCTCACGTGGCTGCACGCTTCGTTCAGCTCTTCGATTCCGAAGTCCTCAGAAGCCGTTACGTTCATCAGTATTCCCTTGGCTCCGGCAATGGACACGTCCTCGAGAAGAGGGCTTGTTATGGCCATCTGCGCTGCCTGAGTTGCCCGGTTCGGACCCTGTGCGAATCCGGAACTCATAAGGGCTTTGCCTCCATGGTTCGACATTATGCTTTTCACGTCGGCAAAATCAACGTTGATGTATCCGGTTCCCGTAACGATGTCCGAAATTCCCTTTACCGCCTGGTAAAGAACTTCGTCTGCTTGGCGAAAAGCATCGAGGATGCTGACCTTGTGTATGGCCGCAAGCTTGTCGTTGGGGATCACGATCAGCGTGTCGACATGTTTGTCCAGTTCCTCGACTCCGTAATCGGCGTTTTCCCTTCTTGCAATTCCTTCAAATTCAAAGGGTTTTGTGACTATAGCCACAGTGAGAATATCCTTCTCCTTGCATACCTGGGCGATTACGGGAGAAACGCCCGTGCCGGTTCCGCCTCCCATTCCCGCGGTTATGAAAACCATATCGGCTTCTCCGAGAACCTCGCTTATCTTATCACGGTCCTCAAGAGCGGCTTCCTTTGCCAGCTGGGGATCCCCACCGGAACCGAGACCCCTCGATATACTTTCCCCTATCTGGAGTTGCGTCGGTGCCAGCGATTTGCTTAAATCCTGAAAATCCGTGTTTACGGCGACGAATTCCACTTCTTTAAGTCCCTTGTTTATCATGGTGTTAACGGCGTTCCCACCCGCTCCACCTGTTCCTACAACCTTGATTCTGGCTCTTCTCAAGCCATCATCAACATTCTCAATAACATTCTCAATCCTAAAACTTGCCATTGTGTTTACCCTCCAGTTGGATTTCTCCTTTAAAAAAATTCGTTAAACCAGCCTTTCATTCTCGTAAAAACATTTCTCTGCGTCAGCACCCCTGCCGGAATGCCGAATCCTTTATTCAAACTTGCGTATTTGATCAGCCCCACCCCGGTTGAGTAAATGGGGTCGGTGATAATGTCCGTGAGACCGCTTACGTCGCGGGGTATGCCGATGCGGACCGGCATGTCGAGTACCTGCTCGGCAAGAGTCCCCATCTCCCGCATCTTGCTGCTTCCTCCCGTGAGCACCACCCCGGCCGGAAGCATGCCGATGAACCCCTGCTTTAAGAATTCTTTCTTTATCAGCGTAAAGATTTCCTCCATTCTCAATTGGATTATCGTCGTAAGGTCTCTCTTCAGAATACGCTTGGGCTCATGTCCCGAAGCGCTTTTCACTTCTATTCTCTCGTCGCTCATCATTTCATTCGGGCTTGCAGTAGCCATCCCGTGATTCTCCTTGAGCTTTCTTGCCTCAGGAAGCGGCACCGAGAGTCCGAACGCGATATCCCTGTCGAGATGGTCTCCCCCGAGTGTGATGCTTTCGGTATACTTGATGCTCCCGTTCATAAACACCGCTATATCGCAGGTGCCTCCTCCGAAATCTATCATCACTACCCCGATCTCCCTCTCGTCATGCGTAAGAACCGCTTCGCTTGAAGCTATCTGCTCAATTACCATGTCAATGGAAGTCATTCCCGACATCTCTATGCATTTTACGATGTTCCGGGCCGCGGTCACATCTCCTGTGACTACGTGGACGTTTGCCTCAAGTTTCAAGCCGTGGATCCCCACCGGATCATTTATGCCGCTTTCCCTGTCAACCGTGTAGTCCTGTGGGATGGCGTGAATAATTTCCCTTTCCGCCGGAATCAGAAGGGCGTTTGCCGACTCTATGACTCTATCGATATCCTTGGGAGTTACCTCCTTTTCCCGCAGAGTGACCATTCCGTGCCCGTTCATTCCCTTTATATGCCCGCCGGCTATTCCTACTATGACCTCCCTTATCTCGTGTCCGGACATGCGTTCGGCTTTCTCGACCGCGTTCTGTATGGAGTCCACCGTTTTCTCAATGTTGACCACCACTCCCCTTTTGAGCCCGTGGGAGGGGTGGTTGCCGACGCCGATTATTTCGATATCGCCGTTTAGGTCGAATTCTCCAACCACTACGGAGACTTTCGTCGTTCCTATGTCGAGACCAACTATCGGTGGCGAACTGTTTTTTCTCTGTGCCATTTCGTTATGTTAGGAGTCGTAGCCTATTACGCCTACGTCGCCCGAACTTATGTCTATATCTTTTTCCACCAGATTGTTCTTGCGTGAGTGAACTATTATCCTCTCAACCTTGTGCCACTTGCTTTTCATGTTGTTTTTTCCGAAAGTTACGAATCTGCGGTCGAGGGTTAAGAGTTTGATACCGAAGTTCTCTTCCACAACTATCTCGGAAATTTCCGACCAGCCGAGAGCCGAGCTGGACTTGGAGAGGTTGAGAATTTCGATTGCCTGGAGCATGAGACCCGGGCTGATTTTCTCCTTGCTTGAAATCACCGGGAAATCAAGACCTTGCGACGACTCCGCTGGGCCTAGCTCCCTTCCCTCTACGTCTATGTAGTGTGGTTCAGCTCCCTCACGGGCCACTATGCAGAAGGGCTCGTTTTCGTAGATCTCAACTTTTATCTTCCCGTGAAGAAACTTCTTTACCCTTACTTCGCTTACCCATGGATTTTCAAGGATTCCCTGCTTTGCCTTGGAAGCGGGAAACAGCATGGATGTTGCCCCGGCTCTTATTCCGGAACGTTTTACGATTTCCGAGGAACTTATCTTGCTGTTCCCCGTAATGACAACCTCCTTCACGGTGAGATGCTCTGACGGCTCGATTGCGAAAAGAGCAATTCCGCAGACAGAGAGGAAAAAGATCACCGATATTCCCTTTGTCAGCATGCTCATGCGGTTCCTGCCTCCTTGCCCATTATTTCGACTTCGGGCTCAAGTTCTATGTTCCGTTTTCTGAGGGCGTCTTCCCTTGCTTTTTCGATAAGCGCGATGATATCGTCGGCTTTTGCCCTGTTGAAGTTCACGATGAAGTTCGCGTGGATTTCCGAGAACTTGGCTCCGCCGACGCAGAGTCCCTTGAACCCCAGACCCTCGAGCAGTTCTCCCGCACTGACCGTGGGTGGGTTCTTGAAGACTGAACCTGTGTTGGCCATTTTTACGGGCTGGGTCCTGTTTCTGTAAGCGAGGTACTGTCTCACGTTCTCCTCGCTTTTCTTTCTGTCTCCTCTGCGCAGTTCGAACACGGCTTTCGTGACTATGGAGCCCTCGGGCAGGTTGCTTTTCCTGTACTCGAAGTTTATCTCTTCTCTTGAGAGTTCCTTTTCCTCACCCTCGTGCCATACGTGAACTTTTTTCACCGCGTCCTTTATCTCTCCCCCGTTTGCGCCGGCGTTCATGTATATGCTTCCTCCCACCGTTCCGGGTATTCCAGCGGCGAACTCGAACCCCGTGAGTCCGAGGCGGATCGATCTGTTCATTATGGACGAGAGCATTGCTCCGCATTCGGCTTCAACTCGCATTCCGTCTATCCGTATTTCCTTTAGCTTCCTCGTGCTTATAACCACGCCGTCTATTCCCTGCTCGGTTATTATGGTGTTGGAACCGGCTCCAAGCACGGTGATTTTTTCCCCCGACTCGTGGCAGTGCTTGAGCAGTTCAAGGAAACTTTTCATGTTTTGCGGATACACCAGGCGCTTTGCCTCTCCCCCGACTTTTATGTACAGATATTTCCTCATCGGGTAGTTGTCCAGTATTTCAAGGTCGCTGTTTTGAATTGAGTTGCTCATCCGATTCGCTCCGCGATCCTGTCTCCGTATTTCCAGACGTTTCCTGCACCCGAGGTAAGCAGGATGTCTCCTTTTTTGAGCTCGTTTGCCATGCGGTCCACGAAAGCATCGGGGTCATCCACGTGACGTGCGTTCGCGTTGCCCGCCTTCTTTATGTCTTCGACCAGCTTTTCTGAAGTTATCCCCTTTACCGGTTTTTCCCCGGCGGGATATATGTCAAGAACATATAGGTGTTTTATTTTTCCTAAAACCCTGACAAAATCGTTGTAAAGAAGCTTTGTCCTAGAAAATCTGTGGGGCTGGAAGAGAAGAATCGGTTCTTGGGAAAACGCCGCCTTAAGAGCTTCTATAGTGACTTCCAGCTCGTTCGGGTGATGCCCGTAATCATCTATAATTCTTATCCCTTTTCCCTCGCTTTTCAACTGCAGTCTTCTTTCCGTGCCCTCAAAGGCCGCAAGCCCCTCTTTTATCTTCTCGAAACTGAAGCCGAATTCCATTCCCACGGCTATCGCTGCCAGGGAATTCAGGGCGTTATGGGCTCCCAGAGTGCTGAGATCCACCTCTCCGAGCAGGTAACCTCCGTATGTTACTTCAAACAATGTGCGCAGTTTGGAAAAGCGTATGTTCTCGGCCATCAGGTCCGCGGGGCTGTTTATTCCGTAAGTCAGTATTTTTTTGTTGAATTTCCTGCTTATCTCTGCGGTTCTCGGACAGTCGGCGCATGTTACCGCGAGTCCGTAGAAGGGAATTTTGTGCAGGAAATTGGAGAAGGCAAGCTCGAGGGCCTCCATGTCTCCGTAGTGATCAAGGTGCTCATTGTCGATATTTGTGAGCACCGTGACGACCGGGGAGAGTTTTTCGAATGATCCGTCGCTCTCATCGGCTTCCACTACCATGAAACGGCCGGTTCCGAGGTGGGCGTTTGAGTCTATGGTCCGCAGTTTTCCTCCTACCACTATGGTCGGATCGGCACCGCAGTGCGAAAGCACGGATGCTATCATGGAGGACGTGGTGGTTTTTCCGTGGCTTCCGGCGACTGCGATGCCGAACTTGAGTCTCATCAGTTCCGCGAGCATTTCCGCCCTGGGTATGAGGGGCACCCTCGCAGCAGCAGCGGCGATCATCTCGGCGTTGTCCTTCCCGATTGCCGATGAGTATACGACCACCTCGCTTCCTTTGATATTCTCCGAGCTGTGACCCGTGTGAACGACGGCTCCCATAGAAGCCAGACGTCGGGTTATCTGGGTTTCCGCGAGGTCGGAACCGCTTACTGCAACACCCATGTTGATCAGCACTTCGGCTATGCCGCTCATTCCTATGCCGCCTATACCGATGAAATGGACTTTGTTTATCTTTCCGTACATTCGATTACCCGATCATGCCCTCGATTTGGTTCACTATCTCCCGGGCGGCCTGTGGCCGCGCGAGTTTTTTCGAGTTTTCCGCCATTCGACCGAGGGTGCTCTGCTCAAGGGTTTTCCGAATAACCGTGCAAAGACCTTCGACCGAAAGTTCCTTTTCCTCGATCACCGCCGCCGCCGCGTTTGACTCCAGGACCCTGGCGTTTTTCAGCTGATGGTCGTGCGTGGAGGAGGCAAGCGGGATCAGTATTGAAGGTATGCCAAACGCCGTTATCTCAGACAGCGTTCCAGAGCCGGCCCTGCAGATCACGAGATCCGTTTTTTCATATATCCGCGACATGTCGTCTGTAAACCCGAACACTTCGGCCGAAACGCCGAGCTCATGGTAAGTTTTCCTCACGCTTTCTATGTGGGCTTCCCCGGTCTGATGGGTCACGTCTACCCGGGTGCCGAGTTCTGCCAGCGCTTGGGGAACGATTTCGTTCAGTTTCCGTGCTCCCTGGCTTCCTCCGAGTACGAATACATTTCGCAGGGCGCTTTGGCGGGGTTTTTTCTCCGCGGCCCCGCGTGCGAGATCACGTCTTATGGGATTTCCGGTAAGCATGGTTTTTTCCGCCGGAAGATGTTTTTTGCTTTCTTCGAAAGTTATGAATATCTTGCCGACAAACCTCGAGAGGATTCTGTTTGCAAGCCCCGGAACGGAATTCTGTTCGCAAACGGCGGTCGGTATAGAGCTCATGGAGGCGCAAAGCAGGGTAGGGCCGGATGCGTATCCACCTACTCCTATGACTACATCGGGCCTGAAGTCTCTGAGTATCCTGAGGGAACTCAGCATCGCTCCCAGTATCGAGATCATCGCCATCACCTTCTGGAAGAAACTTTTCCCTACAATTCCCCTTGATCTTATGAATTCGACTCTGTATCCCTTCTCTGGAAGAATCCTTTTTTCGATTCCCTGTTCTGTGCCCACGAACATAACCTCGTTTTCGCTGTTTCTCTCAAGTATTTCCTCCGCGATTGATATCGCGGGAAAAACATGTCCTCCTGTTCCTCCTCCGGCTATTATCACTCTCATCTTCCCTTAGCACTGAATCTAGAGACGCTCAGGATGATTCCGAATGCCGCAAGCGTCGATACAAGAGAGCTTCCTCCGTAGCTTACAAGAGGCAGAGTCAGCCCCGTGGTGGGAAAAAGCCCGACCGCCACTCCCATGTTAAGCGCCGCTTGGAGCGTTATGAGCGCCGTGAAACCGAATACCATGTATTTTGAGAAAGGATCTTCCGCCCTCATGGATATCCTTACGCACCTTGCCAGAATCATGAGGAAAAGCGCGATTAATGTTATTACACCTATAAACCCGAATTCCTCGCCTATTATCGAAAAAATGAAATCCGTGTGGGCCTGGGGAAGGAAAAGCAGCTTCTGGGAACTGTTTCCGAGTCCGCTTCCGTATATTCCTCCGAGACCGAAAGCCATGAACGACTGAACGGCCTGGTATCCCGAGCCGAGAGGATCTTTCCACGGGTCAAGAAAGGACATTATCCTCTCCATCCTGTAACCCTCCTTGATGATGGCCAATGCGAGAAGTCCCAGAGCCCCGACCCCGATGCTGAGCAGGTACCGGAGTTTTGCCCCTCCGACAAAGAGCATTATGAAAAGAATAGCCAGAACTAAAAAAGAGGTTCCAAGGTCCGGTCCGGCCAGGATAAGTCCCACGTAGGCGCCACCTGCGAGCAGGGGAGAAAAAATGCCGATCCAGAAGCTGTCCATCTTGTCTTCCTTCTTGAACAGGAAATGCGCCATGTAGATGACCAGCATGTACTTGCAGAACTCAGACGGCTGAAACGAGAATCCCCAGACTGAAATCCACCTGCGTCCCCCGCCGACTTCCTTCCCTATCTCCGGCAAAAGCACGACTACGAGTAAAGCGAGCCCGAGCAGATAACCCGGGTAAACCAGTTTTCTTACAAAAGACGGCTTCACGTGCATCAATGTCACCATGGCCGTTATTCCGACGAGAAGATATATGATGTGGAATTTGAGGAACCGCATCGAGTTATTGTAGGTTTCAAGCGAGTATATGGAGCTTGAGTTGTATACGGCCACAACCCCGATTCCCGCCACTATAAGCACGAGCCCAAGGAGCAATATGTCGAAATCTCTGTTTCTGAAATCAAACATTTCTTACGATCTCCTTAAACAGCTCCCCCCTCTCTTCGTACGACTTGAACATGTCAAAGCTTGAACACCCAGGCGAAAACAGGAGCGTGTCCCCGGCCTCCGACAGTTCAAAGGCGCTTCGGGTCGCCTCTTTCAGGGAACCCGCGCACGTTGTCTGTGCCAGATCGCCCAACTGGGCGCGCATTTTCTCTGCTGTCTCCCCTATCAGGACCAGGGCTTTTACCTTGCTTGCCACTGCGTCCTTAAGACAGTCGTAGTCAATTCCCTTGTCCTTTCCTCCGGCAAGCAGTATGATCGGGGAGGGCAGGCTCTCAATTGCTCGCAGGGTGGCGAAGGGGGTCGTGGATTTTGAGTCGTTGTACACGTCTACCCCCCTTATCGTCAGCACGAATTCCATTCTGTGCGGAAGCGGGCGGAATTCGTTTATGCTTTTCTGCACAGGGTCCCGCCGACAGCCCAGCGCTCCCGCAACGGCCACCGCGGCCATTATGTTTTCCTTGTTGTGTTCTCCGACGAGCGCCGAGTTCCGAAGACAGAAGGAGAGCTCCCCGAACACTATCTCATCTTCCCTGCAGTAGACGTCGGTTTCCTCCTTGCCTGTTCCGAAAGATATTTTTTTCGCCCTGAAACTGTCCGAGCCTTTAAGCACCACCGGGTCGTCCGCGTTGAACACGGCCCAGTCATTTTCTCTCTGGTTTGCGAAAAGCCCGAGCTTAGCCGCCTCGTACTCTTCCATGCTCGAATGGTGATCCAGGTGGTTTGGAGATATGTTGAGGATAACCGCGACATGGGGCGAGAAATCCCTTATCCCCTGAAGCTGGAAGCTGCTGAGTTCAAGCAGCAGAAAGTCGTATTCGTCGTCTTTCTCAGCCACCGATATAAGGGGCGTTCCTATATTTCCCCCCGTAAAGATTTTCATTCCGCTTCGTTCGAGCATTTCCGAGAGAAGGGACGTGGTCGTTGTCTTTCCGTTTGTTCCCGTTATGCCTATTACCGGTTTTGATATGAAATTCCACGCAAGCTCGACTTCGCTTATTACGGTTTTTCCCGCAGCCTGAGCGTCCCTGATTTCGGGAAGATCGAATCTTACCCCGGGACTCAACACTATCGTATTGGCCCATTCGAAAAATTCGGGCGCGTGGGTCCCGCAGCGGACCTCAATCCCTCCTGCCGCAAGTTTTTCCACCACGGGTCCGAGATCCCCTTCCTCCCTCGAGTCTGTTGCCTTCACCGGGGCTCCTTTGGAGCGGAGGAATTTTGAAGTCTCTACTCCGGTTATCCCGAGCCCCACGACCAAGAATCTGTTTTCACCCAGTTCCATTTGATCACCTTATCTTCAGACTTGAAAGAGCGAGAATGGAAAGAACCACGCATATTATCCAGAAACGCACCACCACTTTTGATTCCGCCCATCCGGCAAGTTCGAAGTGGTGATGAAGGGGCGTCATCCTGAAAACCCTTTTACCTGTAGAGCGAAACGAGATCACCTGGATTATCACCGAAAGCGTTTCCACGAAGAATATCCCTCCTGCCACTATCAGGAGTATTTCCTGCTTTATCATCAGGGCGCTGAATCCTATAGCTGCCCCAAGTGCAAGGGAACCCACGTCTCCCATGAAAACCTCGGCGGGGTGGGAGTTGTACCAGAGAAACCCTAGGCATGCTCCTCCGACCGCTGCGAGAAAAATGGCTATTTCCCCGGCTCCCTGTACGTGGGGAATCTGCAGGTAGCTTGCGAACTGCAGGTTTCCGGCGAGGTAAGCGAAGACTATGTAGGTGGTGGTTACGATAGCGATCGAACCTATGGCCAGACCGTCAAGGCCGTCGGTGAGATTCACCGCGTTTGAAGAACCCACGGTGACCAGAAGGGCGAAAAGTATGTAGAGATATCCAAGATCCACAACTGCCTGCTTTATGAACGGAAACACCACCGAGGTCGAGGAATACACTGCGCTTTCGCCGGCTCTCATGGACATTGAAAAACTTCCGCTCTCGTTCATGCAGAGAATTACCACGAAAGTCACGGCTAGGAGCGTCTGGCAGAGAAACTTCACCCTTGCCCTTATTCCCTTTCCTCTCTTTACTTTCATGAAATCGTCGACAAATCCCAGGACGGCGAAGCTTGCCGTGAACAGAAGCACGAGCATGACCTTGTCTACGAGGAAGTTTGTCCAGAGAAGAGAAGAGATTATTATGGCCATTACGATGAATATCCCTCCCATCGTCGGAGTGCCGGCTTTTACGCCGTGACTGCTGGGTCCTTCTTTGCGTATGGTTTCCTGGAACTGCGCCGCTTTCAGCAGGTCGATCAGCTTTTTCCCGAGGAGAACGCAGAGAACGAATGAAGTCAGCCCGGCCCCGAAAGAGCGGAAAGTTATATACTTGAAAACATTTAGGAAAATAAAATCGTCTTTTAAAAGATGCAGAAAGTAGAGCATGGCTTATTGTTCGTAAAGCATCTGTATTACCGTTTCCATCTTCATCCCCCGGGACCCCTTTACAAGCACTAAATCGTCCTCTCGGCACACGTCAAGAAGCAGAGCCGCTGCCTCCTGCGGGTTCTCTGCCACGTGACACGCCGTCTGTCCCCGTACGGATGATACGAGCGACCGGGAGAATTCTCCCATGGCTACCACCATATGAAGACCGAGCTTCGAGATATGTTCCCCGATCAGCTGGTGTTCCCTTTCGCTGCTTTCTCCTAGTTCCAGCATGTCTCCGAGAACGGCTACCGCCTTCGCCTTGCCACGCCGGTGAGCGACGAGTTCATCAAGCGCCGCGCGCATCGAGTCGGGGTTTGCGTTATACGAGTCGTTTATGATTCTGAAGCCGAAAGGGGTACGGATAACTTCAAGGCGCATGGCGGAGGGAACGTATTTCTCAAGACCTTCCAGTATCTCGTTCATTCCGCATCCAAGCGAATACGCGAGGGCGGAGGCGGAAAGCGCGTTTGAAACATTGTGAGTGCCTATTCCCTTTATTCTCGCTCTGGCGGACTGCTTACCGATGTGTATAGTGAATTCAATAAACTCCATTTCCTCGTGGCTGACGTCGGCTGCCCTTATGAAAGCCTCCGGAGAGGCAGCTCCGTACGTGATCTTCCGGCAGTGCACGCCAGCCGCTATCTTCTCCACCCAGGGATCGTCAATGTTTACGCAGAAAGTGTCTTCCTCTCCGAAGTTTTCAACCAGTTCTCCTTTAGCCTTCGCGACTCCTTCAAGATCTTTCATTCCCTCTAGGTGGGCTTTGCCTATCGTGGTGATCGTTCCCACATCGGGCGAGGCAATGTCCGCGAGGGTTCTTATCTCCCCAAAAGAGTTCATTCCCATCTCGAGTACGCAGAAGTCGTGATTCCTATCCAGTTTGAGGAGGTTGAGCGGAAGACCTATCTGATTGTTTAGGTTGCCGTGGGTGCTGAGCACGCTGCCCGATACGGACAGTATGCCGTGGGTCATGTTCTTGGTTGTGGTTTTTCCGTTCGAACCCGTAATGGCGGCGACTTTTAGGTCGGGAAACGAATTTCTCCAGTGTCTTGACATCTCGAGGAGGGCTTTTTGCGTGGATTCGACCTTTATTATGGCCCCGCAGTTGCGCTTTGAGTCCTGTATTTGCGGGTATTTTTCCACTATCGCTCCTGCGGAACCTTTTTCAAAGGCCTCGGCGACGTAATCGTGCCCGTCGAAGTTAGGGCCCTCTATGGCGACGAAGAGCTGGTTTTTCTCTATATTTCTGGAATCGATGGAGACCCCAGAAGCTCCGACCGGCATCTTGCCGCCGACGAGGCTTCCTCCCGTGGAATTTAGCAGAAAGTCAAGGCTGAATCTCAAAGTCCTCTCCTGCCCTTGGCTTCAAGGTATTTCCCTGCGATCTCCCTATCGTCAAAATGAATTTTTTCAGTGCCGATTATCTGGTAGTTCTCATGACCTTTTCCCGCTATAAGGATCGTGTCTCTGGGTCCGGCCTTATCCACGGCGTGCTTTATGGCTTCTTCCCTGTCGGTTATTACTACTACTCCCGGATCCTGGGGTTCTACTCCCTCGGTCATATCTGCTATTATCCTCTCCGGGTCTTCCGTTCTGGGGTTATCCGAAGTCACTATCAGTATGTCCGAGTACCTGTGTCCTACCGCGGCCATAAGGGGACGTTTTCCCCTGTCTCTGTCTCCTCCGCAACCCACGACGGTGATGAGTCTCTGCGTGCAGAGAGGTTTCAGACACGCAAGGACGTTCTCAAGCGCATCGGGAGTGTGAGCGTAGTCCACAAAAACATTTATTTCTGAGGCGGTTTCGATTTTGTCGAGTCTTCCCGGGATGCGCCTGAGTTCACTCAGCGCTCTCCCGGTCGTCCCTGGGGACGAACCGAGAGAGAGGAGCGTTCCGGTTGCCGCCATCATGTTATAGAGGTTGTGTTTCCCCATGAGTTTTGAATCAAGTTCCACCTTGCCCCACGGGGTGGCCAGTTTGGCCTTTATGCCTCCAGAATCAAGCGTGAAATTCTCCGCGAATACGACGGACTCTTTTCTTTTTGTGGAAAACGTTATTTTCTGACCTTTTTTCGAGGCGGATATCCTGTTTGCGAAAGGGTCATCCGCGTTTATTATCGAGAACACTTCTTTTTTCGCGCTTTTCTCGAGAATTTCCGAGAAAAGCCTTTCCTTAGCCCTGAAGTAATCTTCGAGCGTATTGTGGTAGTCCAAGTGATCCTGGGTGAGATTCGTGAATACTGCCGCGTCGAAATGACATCCGTCGACCCTTTTCAGATCAAGGGCGTGCGAGGACACCTCGAGCGTGACGTTTGTCACTCCGGCGTCTTTCATTCCACGCAGCATGCTCATAAAAGCTATGGGATCGGGAGTTGTAAGGGATGCAGGCTCTATCTTCCCCATGTATCTGTTCTCTATAGTTCCCAGAAGCCCCGTGTTTATCCCGTCGGCTTTCCAGCCGGCTTCTATCATGTGGGACACCGTGGTTTTCCCGTTTGTCCCAGTCACCCCAACGATCTTCATTGCAAGGGAAGGGTGGTCGTGGAAATTGGAGGCGACGATGGATGCTGCAGCCCTGGAATCGGTTGTTTTTGCGAAGGGAACTCCGAGGTCCGGGATTTCTGCCGAGACCTCCTCTAGCAGAAGCGCAGCCGCTCCGTTTTTTACCGCGGAGGCGGCGTAATTGTGCCCGTCTGTGACTTTGCCCCTGATGGCAATAAAAAGGGACCCCGGTTCCACGTTCTGAGAGTTGAGAGTTATTCCCGTAATTTCCGTATCTCCCGGATTCTTCGATCCAGTTAGAGTTTCAATTCCCGCGTTTCTCAGAACATCTGCTAATCTCATATGTTCTGCTTGAGGGTAAAAGTGCAGTCCGTTCCCCTTCTTATCTTTTCTCCCGAAGGTGGATGCTGGCTGACCACGTAGCCGCTTCCTATGAACCTGACCGACACTTCTTCCTTTTCCGCCCACTTCATGACGGCTCTTGCGCTTTTGTTCACCATGTCCGGCATGACGGTTTCTTCAATCTTTTCTTGGCGTGGGGGTATTTGCATGTAAAACAGGACTTTTTCGGTTATGGACTTGAAAATGGGCGCCGCGACTATCCCCCCGTATGTATGTTTTCTGGGGTTCTCGACAATTACGACGAGAGCAAGACGCGGGTCATCGGCAGGGGCGAAGCCCATAAATGACGAAAGATATCTGTTTTCGTAGTAAGTGCCGGTCTCTGGATTGGGCATCTGTGCCGTGCCTGTTTTTCCGGCGACTCTGTAGCCGGGAATACTGGCGTTTTTCCCCGTGCCGTTTTCCACCACTTGTTCAAGGATTCCGGTGACCTTCGAAGCCGTATCGTATGAAATGACTCTTTTAACAAGCTCCGGTCTTCTTTCCATGAGAACCTTGCCCTCAGGCGAGACTATTTTCTTCACTATATAAGGCTTCATCAGATATCCACCGTTTGCGATGCTCGAAAGTGCGGTTGCCAGCTGGATTGCCGTTACCGATATTCCCTGCCCGAACGATATCGTCGCCAGTTCTATATCTCCCCAGTTCCTTAGATTCTGTATTCTCCCTCTGGCTTCCCCGGGGAGGTCCACTCCGACCGTCTTTCCGAAGCCGAAATTTCTGAGCGAGTCGTGAAGCTTTTTCTTTCCCAGGGTCTTACCCATTTTCCAGGCGCATATGTTGCTTGAATAGGTTATGGTTTCGGAAACCGTCAGGATTCCGTGGCCGTGCACGTCTTTTATTACTTTCGGGCCGATTCTCCGCTTTCCGTTTTCACAGTCGTACTCGGTATTTTCATCCCCCATTTTTTCTTCAAGCAGCGTCGCCGCCAAAAATACCTTCAGCGTGGAACCGGGCTCGAAGGACATCCACACGGGGAGATTCTTTCTCGTTTTCTGGGAGAATTCGCCGAAGCGGTTAGGATCAAAAAACGGATAGGAGGCCATGGAGAGTATCTCACCAGTTTGAGGATTCATCAGGAGGACTGCCCCCCTATCCGCTTTTATTTCTTTTATGCCTTTCTCGAGCGCAGCTTCCGTTATGTGCTGTATGTTGGAATCCACGGTAAGCAGCACGTCGTTTCCCTTCGTGGACTGTTCTTTTGCATTCAGCAGGATGTCGGATATGCGGTTTCCCCTGCCGTCGGTTCTGATTCTCGCCGTGGCGGGTTTGCCGGCAAGCATCTTTTCGAAGCCGTATTCAAGACCTTCCACTCCCTTAAGATCTACGTTGGTGAATCCAATCGCCTGCCCGAGCAGGGAACCTTTGGGGTAAATTCTTTTCGGTTCTTCGGCGAAACCGACCCCCGAAAGACCCATGGCCTCTATCTTTTTTGCTGTTCCGGGATCCTCTCCTCTCTTGATCCATACAAAGGGCTTATTAGAACGTGTAAGGCCAGTTAGTTTCTTGCGGGACAGGCCCAGAGGCTTCGATAGCGCCCGTGCAAGTTTGTCCGGGTCTTTTACTTCCTTGGGATTCAGATAGATTGAAGTTGCCCAGACGCTTGTGGCCAGAGGCTTTTTATTCCGGTCAAGCAGGGTTCCCCGTACCGGAGGCATCTTGTAAACCCTGCTGTGCTGTTTCTTGGCCCCGGCGGAAAACTTCTCGCTTTGGAGCACCTGGAGTTCAAAGGATCTGTATCCCAAAGCCACAAAAAGGCCTGTGATAAAAATCGTGGTAATATAAAATTTCCATCTTCCTTTTTTTGACTGCTTCATTCTGCCCTTCCAGCAAGCACTACCTCTTCAACGAAAACGACATCTTTATAAGTGGCGAATCTGAAACCCATCTTCTTTGCCACGGGTTCCAGAAATTCGCGAGACTTTAGCTTTGAAAGTTCATAGCTAAGAATCTGGCCCTCCTTTATGAGCTCCACTTCCTTTTCTTTGTTCCTCGAGATCTCGTAACCGGTCCTCGTATGTTCAATCTTGACGCGCAGAAAGCAGAGGGCCGTTACAAACAAGACCCCGAGAATAATCGCGGTGCGCAGGGGAAATCCTCTCTTTCTTTTTTTCCTTACGGCAAGCTTTTTTCTCATTTGTGGCTATACCCCCTCTGCTACTCTCATTTTTGAACTTCTAGCCCTGGGATTCTCCGCCACTTCTGTTTTTCCGGGCCTTACGACCGAGCGGGTCACCCTTCTTACCTGCTGAACTCTTCCGCACGCGCATACGGGAAGGTCCGGAGGACAAGAACACACGGAATCCAGTTTTCTGAACATGTTCTTAACTATCCTGTCTTCAAGCGAGTGAAAGGAGATGATCACCAGCCTCGCTCCTGTGTTGAGGATCTTCACGGCTTCTTCGATGAAGATTGCCAAGTTGTCCAGTTCGTTGTTAATAGAGATCCGAAGCGCCTGAAAAGTCTTGGTTGCGGGATGCGTTTTTTTCGGATGGAACTTTTTGGGAATTGAGTTCGATATTATCGAGGCCAGTTCGAAGGAAGTCTGTATGGGTTTTTTCGCCCTGCTTTTCACTATCGAGTTAGCGATTCTCCGCGCGAACTTCTCTTCGCCGTATCTTTTCAGTATGTATTCAAGCTCCTCGCTTTTCATTTCGTTTATAAGATCGTAGGCGGAGAACTGAAGACCCGCGTCCATCCTCATGTCGAGGAACTCGTTTCTGCTGAAGCTGAATCCCTTGCCGCTGCGCTCGAGCTGGAAAGAGGAAATTCCCAGGTCGGCGACGATGCCGTCCACGTATTCTATTCCCATGGAATTGATTGTGTTTTTAATGTGTATGAAATTTCTGTTCACTATCTCTACTTTTTCCGCGCTGGCCGAAAGCCTGCCTTTTGCAAGAGAGATCGTGGCTTGGTCGACATCCATGCCTATCAGCTTCGATATTGAAGGGTATTCATTGAGAATGTGTTCGGAGTGTCCGCCGAGACCAACAGTCGCGTCGACCACGATTGCTCCTTCCGGCAGGTCGAGATATTCAGCTACCTCTCTTACCATGACCGGGGAGTGAAACTGTTCCTGCGGCTGAGAGCTTGCGTCCGCGGCTCTTATTTTCTTAGAGACCATATCCGGCGAGCACCTCCCTGCTTTGTATGAAAGTCTCAAATGCCCCTGAGCCGTTTTCCTTCTCCCATATCTCCTTTGACCATATTTCTATTTTTTTCAGCATGCCGACCAGAACGACTTCAGTTTCAATGGCGGCGTATGAGCGTAGCGACTGAGGAATCAGAACTCTTCCCTGGTTGTCTACGGGGCAGTCAACCGCGTTTCCCATGAGATAGCGTATTGAAGACGTCACCTCGCTGTCGGTTATGGATATCTTGGAGAGCTTCTTTTCGAGTTCGCTCCATTCCCTTATTGGGTAGGCGATGAGGTAGCGGTCAAAGTTCGTAATTACGAAGGTCTCGTCGGAATATTTTTTTCTGCAGACCTCCCTGAACTTTGAAGGAATACTGACCCTTCCGGTCTTGGTCATAGTGTGTTCGTATCTTCCTCTGAACATTTTATGCTATCTTTTGCCATTATATGCCATAATATATTCCTGCTATGCCAATTCATAAATTATAAAAAAACATGCAAAAAGTCAAGTAACATTTTGAAATAGTTAATCTTTTCAGCGCTTGAGCGGTAAGAATATAAGGCTAGATATTACTTTAATAATGGATGCTGCTGTGAGGGGAGTTAAGAAAAGATACTATCCGTTGGGGGCGAAATTCCACTTGTTGGCTTATTTTGTATATACTCTCATCCGAGGACACGATGGTTTGGATGGCGAGATTCCATATCGGACTGCTTCAGAAAAAATGTCAAGTATATAAGTCCCATGTCTGTTTTTTTTATAAAACTTGCTGACAAAAGTTCCAATGTTCTTTTGCAGGCGATACTCGGCACCTACGGGCACCTGATGTGGGTGAGAACCGAAGTCCCGAAGGAGATGATAGTAAAGGTGATTACCACTCCTGAGCTCACTTCGGAAACGCGCGAGGTGCTGGAAGCCCTAAGGGGGGAAATAGAGTTTGATTTTGTCGCTCCTCCCGAGAGCGGCGATCTGCCGGAGGACTAGGATTTTCATGGAAACAAGGGAAGACCATAAGCGCAAGTGGGGGTTAGTGAGTTTTCTTACTCTGTTGAGCAGGATAGTAGGATACCTGCGGGACGTCGTGGTGGCGGCGCTTTTCGGGGCGGGTTTCCAGACCGATGCCTTTTACGTCGCGTTCCGTATCCCCAACCTGCTCCGGCGTCTTTTCGCCGAAGGTTCCTTGGCGGCGATTTTTGTACCCGTATTCTCGGAGTACCTTGAATCGGGGGACAGGCGGGGTGCAAAGAACGCTCTGCGTTCCGCGTTCACCGTGCTTTCCATCATTCTCGTTTTGGTCGTGGCGCTGGGGATAGTTTTTTCCCCCTGGCTGGTGAAGCTCTTCGCCTATGGATTCGATCAGAAGACTTTCGACCTGGCGGTCTATCTTAACAGACTTATTTTCCCTTACGTACTTTTCATATCTCTTACGGCTCTTGCGATGGGGGTTCTTAACTCCGTACGGCATTTCTTCGCTCCGGCTTTCTCTCCGGTTCTTTTCAACCTGTGCATAATAGCAAGCGCCCTGTTTCTCTACAGGGAATTTGAAGTGCCTATAGTTTCTCTCTGCTTCGGGGTCCTTGGCGGGGGCGTGGTGCAGCTGGCGCTCCACCTGTTTTATCTTCGCGAAGAAAAATTCATGTTTGGCTTTACAAAAACCCTCAATCACCCCGCGGTCAGGAGACTTGCGCTTCTCATGTTCCCTCAGCTTTTCGGAATAGCGGTCTACAACCTCAACATACTCGTAAACACCCAGTATGCGTCCTTTATGTCCGAGGGAACCGTTTCCTACCTTTATTTCGCGGAGAGGATAATAGAGTTTCCCCTCGGGGTGGTGGCCGTTTCCCTGGCGACCGTTACGCTTCCCGCGCTCTCGGGCTACGCGGCGAGGGAGGATTACGGGGGCTTCGGCACAGAATATCAGCGCTCCCTCAGACGCATGCTGTTTATAATGGTGCCCGCAATGGTCGGAATAGTGGCTCTTCGGGTGCCCCTCTGTAATTTTCTTTACCAGCATGGCCAGTTTGATTACGTGGCGGTCATAAATACTTCCCAGGCTATCCTGGGTTACGGACTCGGTCTTTTCGCGGTGGGAGGAATCCGGATCACCGTGCCTGCCTTTTTTGCCCTTCAGGACACGAAAACGCCGGTCAAAGTGGCGTTTTTCTGTTTTCTGCTCAATGCGGTCTGCGGGTTTGTTTTGGGGTTCGTCTTCTCGCTTGACCACTTGGGTCTTGCGCTTGCGAGTTCAATCTCTTCGGTGGCGAACTTTGTTCTACTGGTCGTCCTGCTGAATGGCCGTCTGGGGCATTTTCTCTCCCGCGATATCCTCTTCTTTTCGCTAAGGATCCTCGTGATCGCAGTAATCATGGGTTTTGCGGTGAGTGCCGTCGCCGGTTTTTCTACCTGGAGCGAAACCGGTTTTTCTCTTGACAAGGCGCTCGTTATGGTCGCCTCGGTGGGTTTGGGCGTCATACTCTATTTCCTGCTTGCCAGACTGGTCGGCATAAAGGAAGTGGAGATGTTTTCTTTTCTGAAAAGAGGGTAGCTACGGGTCGCGGCGGCGTCTCGGCTGGTGTTGTCCGCTTCACTGCATTGCGGTATTCTTGGTAAGGCGGTGCCGATTACCGAAATTTGTGAAAATAACAAGACTTATGGAAGAGCTTAAGACTCTGAGTCAGCCTGAGCTTGAAGCGCTCAGGGAAAAGTACGAATATACCTTGAGGATGTTTCCCGACTCCGATTCGCTTCTCGCTCTGGCGGAAGTTCATCTTGCGCTTGGAGAGGTAACCAAGGCGAGGCGCACGGTTTCCGATTTTACGAAAAAAAAAGGTGACAGTAGCCGGGCGAGACTCATTCTGGCCAAGGCGCATCTTATGTGCTGGAACGCCGCTGACGCGGAGGAGGAACTCAAAAGAGCGCTTTCTCTGGATCACCGGAACACTCAGGCTTCAGACCTGTTGATACATATATACAAAAGCGCAGGCAGAACAGCCGAAGCCTTCAGGGTCTCCCTGTCGCCTGTTCCGGATCCATGGCGGCGGAGGGAGGATGCCGGAGAACCTGAAAAGCCTTCCCCGGAACCCGAGGAGGAAAGCAAACCGCGGGCCGGAGTTTTCGAGACGGACACAATGCTTAACCTCTACGTTTCCCAGGGACTTTACGAGGACGCTCTGGGGATAGTTGAAGTTCTCTGCGAGGTGGAGCCCGACAACCCGGTTTACAGAAACAAACGAGAGGAGATAATGGGCCTTCTTGGCAAATAGAAACCCCGTTTGGTTTTTCTCGGCCTTTTAATTATCATTACTCCCGGTATTTTGTCCCATGGAAATACTTATCGTCAACGGTCCGAATCTCAACATGCTGGGCAAGAGGGAACCTGAGATTTACGGAAGTCTTACCCTCTCTGAGATAGAATCTTTTCTTTCTTCGAACCTCGATTCTCTAGGCGGAGACGTTGGACTTTCCTTCTTTCAGTCGAACTCAGAAGGGGAGATAGTCACCGCCATACAGGACGCCTACGGGAAATTCGACGGGGTAATCATAAACCCCGGCGCCTATACCCATACAAGCGTAGCCATAAGGGACGCCATACTCTCAACCGGAATGCCTGTTGTGGAAGTTCATATTTCCAACATATACAAAAGGGAGGACTTCAGGCAGAAATCGTTTGTCTCGGGAGTATCGCTCGGCGTGGTATCGGGCTTCAGGGCGCACAGTTATTACCTCGGGCTCCTGGGACTCGTCGAACACCTGAGGAAAGAAAGCGTCTCTTCCTGAATTCCTCCCCGCGGAATTCTTATGAAGAAAAGAAAATGGGTAGTAGCAAAACCCGCCAAAGGGCCGGTTGAGAAGATTTCGGCAAAGTTCGGCATCCTGCCGATAACCGCGGGACTTCTGGTAAACAGGGGAATAAATTCCGCTCAGGACGCCGAGGCGTTTCTTTCCGCATCCCTCTCGGACCTGCCTTCTCCCTTTCTGATGAAAGGCATGGAGGAGGCGGTGGCGCGCCTTTGCAGGTGTGTTTACGAAAAGGAAAAAGTCGCCGTTTACGGAGACTACGATGTTGACGGCGTCACGGCGACCTCTCTTCTTACGGGTTTTCTGAGGGCCCTCGGCTGTGACGTTACCTACTATATTCCCGACAGGTTCAAAGAGGGTTACGGAGTGAACTCCAAGGCGCTTCTCGGTCTTAAGCAAAAGCAGGTAGCGCTCGTAATCTCGGTTGACTGCGGAACCACGGCCGTGGATGAAGTGGCGCAGGCGCGCACGCTGGGAATGGACTTCATAGTCACGGATCATCACAGCTTCTGTGGCCAACTGCCCGAGGCTGTCGCCGTTCTCAATCCCCGCCAGGCGGACTGCAGGTACCCGGGAAAAGAGCTTTCGGGCGTCGGTGTAGCGTTTAACCTCGCTCTCGCCCTTAGAAGAACTCTGAGGGAGGAGGGATACTTCGAAACCGTGGAGGAACCCAACATGGGGGATTTTCTTGATCTTGTTTCTCTTGGGACAATCTCTGACCGCGTGCCGGTGGGGAATGTGAACAGGATCATGCTGAAAGAAGGTCTTAAAAGAATGCGGAGTCCCAAGCGCCTGGGCCTGTGGGCCCTCAAGGAGGTAAGTGGCATAGGCGATGGCATAGAGGTATTCGATCTCGGCTTTCGTCTCGGTCCTAGGATAAATGCGGCGGGGAGGCTTGATTCTGCGGACAAGGCGGTCGAACTTCTTCTCGCCGACAGCGAAGAGGACGCTTTTTTGCTCGCGGAATTTCTTGACAAGCGCAACTCCGAGCGCCGCGGCATTGAAGAGAGAATACTGCGCGACGCGACCCGGATGGTTGAGTCTGTGCCCGAATACTCAAACAGCAATTCCCTTGTTCTCTCGTCTCGCGAATGGCACAGGGGAGTCGTGGGCATCGTGGCTTCCTCCATGGCCGGATCTTGCGGAAAACCCGCTTTTCTCATCTCGGTGGACGAAAACGGCGTGGGCAGAGGAAGCGGCAGATCCTTCGGAGGAATCAACATATTTTCCGTTCTCTCAAAGTGCGGGGATCTTCTCGTTGAGTTCGGCGGACACGCCTATGCGGCCGGGGTAACCATTCTTGAGGAAAAGATCGATCTTTTCAGGGAGAGATTTTCGGAGGAACTTGAAAAAAGCGGGCAGAAACCTGAAAGCAGGCTTGATATAGACTCAGAAATCAGCCTTGCTTCCATAGATGACACCCTTGTTTCTGAGATTGAAAGCCTCTCACCTTTCGGAGAGGGAAATCCTGAGCCCCTTTTTCTCTCGAAGGCCGTTTCTGTAGTGAGTCAGAACCTGCTTAAAAAGCAGCATGTTATGTTCAGAGTGAGAAAGAACGGCTCTGTGCTGAACTGCATCTGGTTTTACGCTTCCCGAAAACGTCTTCCCGAAAAAATGGATCTGGTTTTTGCTCTGCGCTTTAATGTACGAAACGGAGAAAGGGAAGCCCGCCTCTTCATAAAGGATGCGAGGGAGGCCCTTCGGTGAGTCCCCGGATCCGGTTTTTTATGGGTCTATGTTTTCGTATAACTGTTATTATAATGTTATGAGCACGTAGCATTTAACGGAGGTGTCTTTATGAGAGTTAGGCGGCAGTTGCCCAAACTTAATATTTTTTACCCGATAATTTTTATCCTGCTGTTTTTTCTGGTGACAGGGGTTTTTGTTATAGTGGAAAGCGGACATGTTGGTGTCGTGCGAACACTCGGCGCCGTGCAGCCTAAGGCGCTTCCCGAGGGATTCCATCTGAAAAAACCTTTCATGGATAAGATTGAACAGATCGATATCCGTCTTACCGCGGCGAGCGCCAAAGCTGTTTCTGCTTCCAAGGACCTTCAGACGGTACAGACTCAAGTTACTCTCCAGTATTCCATTACGGGAGAACTCGCTCCCGTTATATTTCAGAAGATAGGGAAGAGAAACACTGTGTCGCTCACGCTTATAGAGCCTGCGATTCAGGAATCCGTAAAGGCCATTACTGCCAAGTACACCGCCGAGCAGCTGGTTACCAAGAGGGCCGAGGTGAAAGTCGAGATACAGGAGGCCATAAACAATTTCATATCAATTACTCTGGCCGAGAAGGGAATTTCTACCAATGCTCTTAGAATAGCTAACATCGCCATAACGGACTTTGATTTCTCGGATGAGTTTAACAAGGCGATCGAACTCAAGGTAAAGGCTGAGCAGGAAGCGCTTCAGGCCAAAAACGAGAAAATAAGAAGAGTGACCCAGGCAGAAGCCGCCGCGGAGGAGAAAAAGCTCGCCGCAAGCGCCCAGGCTTTCGAGATAGAAGTGGGGTCCAAGGCAAGAGCCGCGGCGATTGAGAGGGAAGCCAAGGCGCTTAGGAACAATCCGCAGATCATTCAGCTGCGCCTGGCGGAGAAGTGGGACGGCACCCTTCCCAAGTTCTCAGGAGGCAATACGGTGCCTTTGTTAAACGTGGATTCTCTTCTGAAAGAAGAGTAATCCGGGGAGACACCATATGTATCCCGTACTCTTGGATCTCGGCGGAGGTCTGGTCATCTACTCGTATTCGGTGTTTCTCGCACTCGGATATCTGGTTGGCTACTGGGTGGTATCCGCAGAGGTAAGCCGCAGGAAAATGGACCCGACACTTCCTTCCACCCTTCTGCTTGCATGCTTTATCGCGGGGCTTGTAGGAGCCAAGATCCTTTTTCTTTACCAGAACGCCACTTTGACCGAATTTCTCGCTAACCCGGCGCGCTACTTCATATCGGGGTACGCTTCGGTGGGAGGTCTGGTCGGGATATTCTGTGCCCTGTGGATCGTCTCAAGCCTTAAAAAAACGGATTTCCAGGCACTTCTCGATATAGTATGCCCCGCACTCATCCTTGGTCACGGAGTCGGAAGGATAGGATGTTTTCTAAACGGCTGCGACTACGGAACTGTGTGCTCCCTGCCTTGGGCGGTTTCTTTTTCCGAGAGAGTCGTCAATGTCCATCCCACTCAGCTCTACGACACCCTGTTTATGGCCTTGCTTTTTGTCTTTCTCTGGAAAATCAGAACCCAAAACCGCCCCGTGGGCTTTATCTCGGCAGTGGGGTTCGTGATTCTCGGCACCCAGAGGTTTCTAATTGAATTTATAAGGGAGACTACCCCGAGCTTCGTGGAGGGTCTTTCCCAGGCGCAGCTTGCGGCCTTGCTGCTTGTGGCCGTCTTTGGGATAAGGCTGTTTCAGCTTTCCGGCAGCGTTTTCGAAAAGCAAATGCAGAACTAATTTGTTGCTATGCAGAGAATTCTGATAATAGGTCTGGGGCAGGTTGGAAATTTCCTCTCAAAGGAGCTTTCTAAGAGTCAGGAAGTTGTGGTTATTGAGAAAGACGCCGAGCTCATAGCCAAGGCCAAGGAAACTCAGGATGTCTTGGCAATTGAGGGAAACGGGGACGATCCCGCTGTTCTAAGACAGGCGGAAATAGAAAAAGCAGACATAGTTCTTGCGGTTACCGGGGATGACAGAACGAACATACTCGCCTCGTTTATCGCCCATGCATCGGGAGTCAAAAAGATCGTTGCCGAGGTAAGAAACGCGAAGTATGCCGAATATGAGGGAGTCTTAGAAGATTCGAATATCTCTCTAATAAGCTCAAGCAGCATAATCTCGGAAAAGATAAGCGCGCTTATAAGCGCTCCTTTTGCGGGGAGGGTGGAGTTTTTCGCAAGCGGACAGATAGAGCTCCTCAAGCTCCGGGTGGATGAAGGGGTACCCATAATAAACGAGAAGCTGAGAAATTTCGTCAGCAGCCCAAGGAACTGGACTTTCGTCGGGCTGCAGAGGGACCACAGGATAACTATTCCGCGGGGAGATACGGAACTTCGCCCGGGAGATTTTGTATTTGCTCTTGGGGTTCCTTCGGCACTTGAGAAGCTTAAGAAGCTTTTTAACCTGAAAATCCAGAAGGTCCATTCCGTTATCATAGTCGGCGGGGGCAGCGTGGGGTGCGAAGTGGCTTCGGTACTTCACGGTACGGGGCTTTCCGTAAGACTCGTTGAAAGCGATCATGAAAGGGCCAGGGCTGCGGCCGAGGAGCTTGTTGGAGTGATGGTGTTTGAAGGCGACGGAACCGATCTCGAGATACTTAAGGAGGCCGGAGTTGAAAAAAGCGATTACCTGCTCGCGCTTACGGGTGACGATGAAAACAACGTTCTCAGCGCGCTTCTCGCGAAAAATCTCGGTATTGATCGATGCACCGTGCTTTATTCGAATCCCGATTACGTGGAAGTGCTCGAAGCGATCGGTATCGACAGGGCCATAAGCGCGAACATGGCCGTGGCAAATAGTATCCTGAACTCGCTTCATCTCGGCGGAGAAGCCAACATATCGCTTCTTTACGAGGGCGCGGGAGAGATTCTCGAGTTTGACGTAACAGAACATACTAAGATCCTCGGGGTACCCCTTTCTGAGTGTAAAATGCCGCATGATTCGGTTATAGGCGTCTGCATGAGGGACGGGAAACCGATATTCCCCGGCGGGGATTTCGTCGCTCAGGTCGGAGACCGTCTCGTGGTGTTCTCCCTGCCGGTCGCGGTGCAAAAGGTTGAAGAGATACTGGTTTCGTGAACGTTAGGTTCTGTTTTCAGATCACGGGAAAGTTCGTGATGTATCTCGGGCTGCTGATGCTCGTGCCGGCTGTCTGTACGCTCTTTTACCCGGAGGATGATCTTTCTGCTTTCCTGATCTCAGCGCTTATAACATCGCTTGCGGGTCTTGCGCTTATGGTCATTTTCCGCATTCCCGAAACCCCGACTGAAATACGAAGAAGAGAAGGTTTTTTGATTGCGGCGCTTTGCTGGGTGTTTGCAAGCGTTTTCGGCGCCATTCCTTATCATGTTTACGGGGTGTTTGCCAGCCCGGTCGACGCGCTTTTCGAATCGACTGCGGGTTTTACCACTACCGGAGCCACCGCGCTTGCGTCCATTGAGTGGCTTCCAAAGGGAATTCTTTTCTGGAGGAACTTTACTCAGTGGCTTGGAGGCATGGGAATAATAGTTCTGGGAATCGCGATTTTCCCCAGGCTTTTTGTCGGCGGGGCACAGTTAATGGGGCTTGAAACCACGGGACCGACGACTGAGAAATTCGCCCCGAAGATAGCCGAGACGGCCAAAAAGCTCTGGATTGTATACATTGCCCTTACGGGCGTTTTGACCGTACTTCTCCTTTTCGGCGGAATGAGTTTTTTTGACGCCCTGACGCATTCTTTCAGCACCCTCTCAACTGGGGGTTTCTCCTGTAGGGATGCAAGCATAGGGGCTTATGACAGCGGTTACATACAGGGACTGATTACGTTTTTTATGTTCCTAGGCGGAACGAGTTTCGTACTTCATTTCTACTTTTTTACCGGGAGGCCCGGGAGGCTTTTCAGGAACTCCGAGTTTCGGTTCTATCTCTTTTTCGTTATTGCCGCGACAATGTTTATTGCTCTGGAACTCATCCAGACCGGTGTTTACGGAACCTTCTCCGAGTCTCTGCGCTACGCTTCTTTTCAGGTAGTTTCGATTATCACCACAACCGGATTTACCACCACGGATTTTGACGCGTGGCCGGCTTTTGTGAAATGGGTGATTTTCATGCTGATGTTTTTCGGCGCGTGCGCGGGGTCGACTTCCGGGTCTATGAAGGCGCTGAGAATCATGGTGCTTTTTAAAAAAGCCCACAGAGAGATACGAAGACTTGTTTATCCGAACGTGGTTTCTCCCATAACCATAGAGGGAAAGAGCATAAACGAAAAGGCGGTCTCAAGTATAACGAGCTTCTTTATTCTCTATATTTTTCTTTGCGGTTTCATCGCTCTCGTGGTTCTTATGCTTGAGGACATATCCTTGGAATCTGCCGTCTCGGCCGCGGTTGCTTCCATAACCAATGTCGGGCCCGCTTTTGACGAGGTTGGCCCGGCAAATCATTATGCCCACCTTGGATCGCCTACGAAAATCATTCTGTCGCTGGCCATGATCATAGGAAGGCTCGAGCTCTACACGGTTCTCGTGCTTCTTATGCCGTCTTTCTGGAGGAGATAGGAAAGTTGCCGGCCAGCTTAACAGGATAGTTCTTCAACTAGAAACCATACAAAGACAATGTTTTTATTAACCAAGAAGAAATTCTTTCAGTCAGTTCTAAATTGGATCAAGGATAGATAAATTCCTTTTGAAAATTAGCAAAACTGAATGTAATCTAGTAGACATTAGATGCTAATATTGCATTCTTTCCTTCCCCGCCTCCGGCGGGTATTTGTTTTTTACGGTATCGGTTTTCGGAAAACATGAAGATTATTTTTGATCCCAAGCAGCCTCTGGATTTCGAGACCTCGGCGGGTATTGGAAATTTTGACGGCATTCATCTCGGACACAAAGAGATAATAGAGGCTGCGAAACGCCGCTCGCGTGAGAATTCAACGCGTTCCTGCGTAATTACATTCAATCCCCATCCGCAGAAAGTTCTCGGCAGAAAGGAACTTTCTCTCATCTTCCCGTTAGGGTGGAGGTTCGAGATGCTTGAGACTACTGGGATTGATGCAGTTATCTGCCTTAACTTCACCCACGAACTTTCGACTGTAAGCGCGGAGAATTTCATAAAAGATATCCTCCTTGAGCGCCTCAGGATAAAGGACATAGTGGTGGGTCCGGGATTTTCTTTCGGACACAAAAGAAAGGGGAACGTCGATCTGCTCCGCTCCATGGGAGAAACCTATGGCTTCAATACGGTAGTTGCAGAAGCGGCTCGGGTAGATGATCAGGTGGTAAGCAGCAGCGCTATAAGGAGCCTTGTAAGAGACGGGGAAATCAGCGAGGCAAACCGGTTTTTCGGTTACGATTACTACATAGAGGGTGTTGTAGTGGAAGGTGAGAGAAGAGGAAGGAAGCTGGGTTTCCCTACGATTAACATTGAGACCGAATGGGAGATTCTTCCCAAGCCGGGGGTCTACGCCACCTACGTCAGGCTCCCCGACGGCTTCCGCGAAAGTATCACCAACATAGGGATACGCCCGACGTTTGAGGAAAGCAAGCTTACGGTCGAGACCCACATTTTTGATTTCAGCGACGATCTTTACGGAAAGAAGGTCAGAGTTAATTTCGTCGAGAGACTGAGGGACGAGAAGCGTTTTGCGAGCGTGGATGAGCTTGTAGCGCAGATCGAACACGATGTCGCGGCGGTGCGGAAAATTCTTCGCGACCACCCGAAGGAAGAGCGGATTTGGAAATAAGAGCCACAACGCGGATATACGGCATTTTCGGTCATCCGGTATCTCAGAGTCTGTCTCCCGCCATGCATAACGCGGCGTTCGCGCATCTAGGGCTTGACTGCGTTTATTTGGCTTTTGACGTGGATCCCCGGAACATAGACAGGGCCGTAAGTTCGATAAGAAACCTTGGTCTTTGCGGAGTTAACGTCACCATTCCGCATAAGCAGTCCGTTATCGAGGGTCTGGACGAAATTGCCCCCGAGGCTTCCATGGTCGGAGCGGTAAACACCATAGTTAACGAAGGCGGCAGGCTCAAGGGTTATAACACGGATGTCTCTGGAGTGTTGAGAGCCCTTCATTCTGAACTCGAGTTCGTTCCGCGGGACAAAAATGTTTTTATCGTGGGAGCCGGCGGAGCCGCGAGGGCGGTAATAGTGGCGATGTGTACAGGCGGCGCCCGAAGCGTTGCGATTGCAAACAGAACCTACTTGAAGGCAAAAGAACTTTCGGAGGAATTTTCTCCTTACTTTGGAGACGTCGGATTTTCCGCGACACCACTTGAGGACGAAGAGCGGGTAACGCAGATGATGGAGCAAGCGGACATCGTGATTAACTGCTCTTCTGCGGGAATGGGCGATATTGAACCCCTTCGTCTTCCGCTTGGCCTGCTCGGTGAGAACTGTGTGGTCTACGATCTTGTCTACAAGCCTCCTGTTACTCCGCTTGTAAGGGACTCAAGAGCCCTGGGGCTCAAGGCGGAATCTGGACTCGGCATGCTCCTTTATCAGGGAGTTGACGCTTTTGAGATCTGGACGGGCGAAGACGCTCCGGTTGAGGTGATGAGAGAGGTCCTTTCGGTTCCCGCGTGAGGACTCCGGTTTTTTGGTATAATGAACCCATAAGTTTTTAATCCGTCACGGGAGAGTTTTAATGAGAGTAGCCAGTCCAGCAGGGGATTTTGAGATAACGGTGAAAGAATCGTCCGTGGAGGGCGATTTTATCGTAATAAGCGGGCAGATGGGAGTGTGGGATTCGCAAATCTACATGAAGCCCTCCGATCTTCTCAGTTTTGCGGGGGTGTTATTCAACTTTCAGGTTATTTTATTCCTCGTCAAACAACCATTCAGATGCATTTTCCGCGGAAAGCGGGATTAGCAGCGGTTTCTTTGGGGCGAGAAGTTTCTTGGAATAGCGCTCACGAGAAAGCCCGTGAATTCTTCAGGTGTATTGCTCGCAATCAAGGAACGGATATGTTTCCCACCTTTACCGGAATGCCGTCTGTGTTGTACCTGCTGATCTCGTAAATTCCTTCCGTAGGATCACCCGCATCATCAAGTTCGATAGCGCCGGATACTCCGTCATAGTCTATATCTTTACCTTCAACCACCAGATCGAGGCAGTCTGAGAAACTCTGACACTTCTCGCCGTCCCTTGTCACGTCGCTTATTTCATTTACGTATTCCGACGGTTCCACAGTCTGCGCGCTCAAGGCGGCAAGAACCATGATAACAGTGGCATCATAGGCATGTCGCGGGCAGGAAGGACATCCTATTTCCGGGGCAAATTCCATTATACGGCGCGTAAAATCCAGATTCTCCGGAAAGGAAGTAGTGATACCTTTTATTCCCTCCACCTGAACTTGATTGCCGGATATCTCCAGAAGGTTTCTTACGCTTGCGTCAAGGTTAGGCGGAGTGGCCCCGGCAAGATATATTCTTGTCTGGGATGGCCCAGTGCCTGCGGTGATCAGCGCCGCTATAACGTCCGTGCGTTCCGCTCCTAGGGGAAGAATAACTATGGCGTCGGGGTTTGAGGAACCGGCTTGCCGGGCGGCTTCTGCGTACTCAGAAGCCGCAGCTTCCGGGGAATAGGGAATCTCCGTGATCCTGGAGCTGCCTCCTACAGATTCCATTAAGGCATCTTTAAGAGCGTTGCCGTAAGCATCGTCTATGTATATTACGGCGACGCTGTCAGCTCCTCCATCTTCTGCTATAGCCTTGGCGATAACTACGGCTCTGAACGCATCGGAAGGCTTGGACCTGAAGAAAAACCCGTTGCCCGAAGTCGGTTCGGTAGTCAGAACGGGAGAAGAACTGACCGGAGAAATCATTACCATTTCATGTTCGTTTATCTCATCGAGAAGTCCTAGGGAAACGCTTGAGCATCCGGCTCCGATAATGCCATGTACGCCTTCATCTATAAGCTGGCTGAAGGATCTTTCTGCCGTATCCAGACTGCACGCGCTGTCTCTCTCGGCAAAAATTACACTCACGCCCGCTTCCTCTATTTCCTTAACAGCCATCCTGACCCCCGGTTCGTAGTTATGTCCTATCTCTGGTTCTCCGGTTTTGGAAAGAAGCATTCCCATTTTAAAAACAGGAAAGGTGTCGAGGTTGAGGTGCCCATCATCAGTGTCGCAACTTGTCGAGGCAACGGCAAACATACCTACAACAAGCCATGTTATGAGCAGCCCGAAAGTTCTCTGCGGTTTGTTTTTTTTCATCTTGTAATCCTCCTGCCTCGTAGCAGTCAAAGTATTATTGGATAACGCGTGGAGTTGCCTATCTG
Organism: Thermodesulfobacteriota bacterium; assembly: GCA_964291665.2. Lineage (GTDB taxonomy): Bacteria > Desulfobacterota_D > UBA1144 > Nemesobacterales > Nemesobacteraceae > Nemesobacter. Next base: position 1,226,160 of record OZ219814.1, read on the forward strand.
TCCGAAAAAGGATCGGGAATGTCGGGATGCCAGCGTGCGAAATGGTTTTTGTGCGCTTCCGTATACGCCCCAGGCGGGTAGTACTTATCGTAGAAATCCAGGTCCAGATGATGGGCCTGCACCATGAACCGAAGGAACATGGGGTCGGAGAAAGCAGGGAACCTTCCGTATGTATCGTAAACGTAGTTGCAGATGTCTTTTACTACCTGAATCTCGTCTTTACTGGGTCTTTCAACCTCCGCGAGCACTCCGGTCGGGTCCTTGTAGGGAAGCTTGTGCGATTCCCAGTTTGTCCATTTCATGTCGTTAAACGCTTCCACGGCTTCTCCCATGTCCTTGTAGTAAGGCGGGCAGAATGCCTGGAACAGGTCGTCTCTGCCTACGGCCACGGGGTTTGGATTTCCCGTGTCGCCCTGTATCTGCGGAGTTGCGAACCGGAAACCAAGCCCCCTGTTAAACGGGGTTCCCCCGAGCATGAACATGCTCGCGAATCCGCTGAAAAGCCATCCTCCGAGACCCAGGGTCTGAAGCGTCAGGACCATGTTCTGTCCCATAAAGGCCTGCTCGGCGATGTAGCCGTTTGCGAAGCGAAGTTCCGCCTCGACAAGCGGCATCCTTTTCGACCTGTCAAGAAAACCTTCCTCAAGCCAGTGCGCGGTTCCGGGTGGTCTCAGGCTGTGAAGTTCGTCGACGAAGTTAAACCTGTGATCCGGCCTCATGTAGAAGAAGTAAAGGTTGATTATGCACGCGGAAAGATCCGTCACCGGCATGAACACCGTCGTTCCGGGCTTGTTCACGTTCCAGAGGTTGTGGGCGGCGATTCCCGGGGGTTTTGACGGCAGGTCCGCTCTTCCGTCAGAAAGCTTGATCTTCGATTCGCGGAACAGCTCAAGTATCCGGTCCACTCTCTGGTGGCGGGTCATCTTCTCGAGACCTTCGAAGTCCTCGGCGCGCCGGTCATGCATCTTTATCATGTATAGCCCCTCGTCATTCGTGTAGAAAAGCTCCGTTCTGTGCACGTCCCCGAGGGCGGGAATCGTCTTGCTCGTAAACTGCATCTCAAGGTCAAGACCCACATGAGGGGGGAAATCGGAGAGGTTTATGTTCTTTATCCCGAGACCAGTCCACACCAGTATTGCTTCCTCAAGCTCTGACAAGGGCACCGGATCGTGCTTGGACTTGTACTGCAGGGGCCCCTTCTCGATTTCCATTCCGAGACCGAAGCGCCGGGATCTTCTCTGGAAAACGGCGTCGTAGAAACCGTGGTCTATGGCATGATCAAGTCCTTCTGGATGTTTGCTCATGAATTTCTCCTTAAATTTGTTTTCCCGCTCCCGCGGACAGTGTCATTCCTGTTCCTCGGGATCGGATTGGGTCGCAAGTTTCATGTATTCTTGTTCGGTAATTATCTCAAGCGAGCTCTCGACCCTGTCGAGAAAGACCACTCCGTTTATGTGGTCGTATTCGTGCTGGAACACTCTCGCCGCGAAATCCGAGAAATCTTCTTGAACCGGATTGCTGTTTCTGTCCGTGTAGACGGCACGGATGGACTTGTATCTCGGCACGAGGGCCCGTATTCCAGGGATGCTCAGACACCCCTCCCAGCCTTTTTCCACCTCTTCTGATACCGATACTATCTCGGGGTTGATTATCACCTTGGTTTCCGTTTCCGGAGCATCGGGGTAGCGGGGACTGGCGGTTCCGGCGATTATGAAGATACGAAGAGACTCGGATACCTGAGGAGCGGCGATTCCGACGCCGTTTGCGTCTTCGGCGGTTAGAATCAAATCGTCAATCAGTTCCTGGATTTCCGTGTCGCTTATGTCTCCGACGCTTTCGGCTCTCTGCCTGAGCACGGGATTTCCCAGTTCGGTGATTTCACGTTGCTGCGCCATGGCTGTTATTGACTGAAAACGGCCCGCTTACACAGATTGCGGGCCGGTGCTTAAGGTTTTATTATTATAGAACAAAAAACCGGGAGGTTAAAGAGAACTTAGTGCCGGGGATAGAGCTTATACAAAGGACAGGCGGGTTCGGGCAAAGGACCGCGGTTGAGGACTGGACGGGGAGTTTCACTTACGCCGACCTGCTTCGTGTCTCACGCTTTGTGGCGCTTAACCTCCTCGGCGACGAAAGAGATCTTGAGGAAAAAAGGGTTGCGTTTTTAGTTCCCCCGGGACTCGAGTACGTGGCAGTCAAGCTCGGCGTATGGATGGCGGGAGGCGTGTCCGTTCCTTTGGGTATCGCCCATTCTCCGAGAGAAATAGAGTACGTCATAAAGGACTCCCGTGCGGAGACGGTGGTTTTTCACCCGGACCTCGCCCAAAAGCTCGAAGGGGTTTCCCCTGATGCCGGCGTGCGCTTCCGGAAGCTTCCGGAAGTTTTGCAGCCTGCCCGAGGAGAACTTCCCGGCATCCGGGAAGAGAGAAAGGCGATGATCATATACACAAGCGGCACTACCTCCAAACCCAAGGGGGTAGTCTCGACTCATCTCGGCATAAAAGCCCAGATAAACAGCATGACGGAGGCGTGGGAGTGGACCCCTGAAGATTCGATACTCAACGTCCTGCCCCTTCATCATCTCCATGGAATACTGAATGTCGTTCTATGCTGCCTGTGGTCCGGTGCCAGATGCGTTATGATGGATGGGTTCAACGCGCGGAGAGTATGGAAGAGGTTCGAAAAACAAGACCTGACCCTGTTTATGGGCGTCCCCACTATCTATTCCAAACTGATAGATCTCTGGGACGATTTTTCCGCTGTGGAGAGAGGACGCCTGAGAGATTGTCTTCTTGGCTTTCGTCTCATGATTTCCGGCTCCGCGGCTCTTCCCGTGTCCGTTCTTGAGAAATGGAAGGAGATAAGCGGGCAGATGCTTCTTGAAAGATATGGAATGACCGAGATAGGAATGGCTCTTTCGAATCCATACAGAGGCGAAAGGCTGCCGGGGTGCGTGGGGTTTGCCATGCCCGGGGTCGAGGTTGGGATTTTCGACGAGAATGGCAGGCCGCTGGGCGTCGAAGAACACGGGGAAATCAGGGTGAGGGGGAAAGGCGTGTTTCTTGAATACTGGGAAAAACCACAGGAGACGGAAAGTGCCTTTTGCGACGGATGGTTCAGAACCGGAGACATAGCATTCTTGGAACGTGGAGGTTCCTACAGGATACTCGGGCGGGAATCCGTGGACATAATAAAGTCGGGGGGATACAAGATATCCGCCCTTGAAATCGAGGAGGTGCTTAGGGAGCATCCGCTTATCGAAGAGTGCGCGGTGGTAGGGGTCGTCGATCCGAGCTGGGGAGAGAGGGTAGGGGCGGCGCTTGTGTTAAGCGAGGGCCCCTCGATTGACCTTGAGGAGCTTCGCAACTGGGCTTCCGACAAGCTTGCCCGGTACAAGCTTCCCACCCGTCTTCTTCTGCTTTCTGCGCTTCCGAGAAACTCAATGGGAAAGGTAACTAAAAACCGCATTAAGCAGTCTTTTGAAAATAGTTTATAATTTTTTTGTAATCCGAGGTCAGTCTTTTTTTGGTTTTTAAGGATAAAGCGGAGAGAAACATGAACCGGGCTGAGACCACACCCATGCCCTCAAACGGCCGTGTCCATTACGGTCCCGACATGAGAGTTCTTATCGTCGGCGCCGGCGTTGCCGGACTCACGCTCTGCGGGCTTCTTGAGCAGCGGGGCTTCCGTCCGACTCTTGTGGAGAGGGCTCCACAGTTCGGGGATGTGGGATACGTGATAGTGGTCTGGCCCTCAGGCAGCAGGATACTCAAGGGTCTCGGTCTTTACGAACTGCTCAGGGAGCGGGGCTGCGCCTTTACCAGTTACAACATTTCCAACTACAGGGGCAAGGTTATAAACAGCTACACGATTGATTCCGTGGTTGAGAAGTACGGTCCCATAATAAGCATTTACCGCCCTGACCTGGTAGACATACTCCTTGGGGCGGTGAGCGATGATTCGATCAGGATGAACACCACGGTCGTTTCCCTCACCGACACTGGGGATGGAGTCGAGACGGTATTCAGTGACGGAAGCACTGGGACCTACGATCTCGTTATAGGATGTGACGGGATAAGGTCAAGAGTCCGAAAGGATATCTTCGGCGACATACCGCTTCGCTACAGCGGCATGTCCGGTTGGGGATTCTGGGTCAACCCGGACCTCTGCAAAAGCGAAGGAATCATCGAGTACTGGGGGAAGGGGAAATTTCTCGGGATGTGGCCGACGCGCGGACGTCTTGCCGTTTTCACTAGCGTGAGGAGAAAATCCGGTGTCCGGGACAGCGTTGATACAAGAATAGAGAGCATCCGGCAGAGCTTCGCCGACTTCGGGGGCGTGGTGCCGGAAATCCTCCGCAGTCTTCATGATCCCCGCGAGATTTACTATGACGAGTACAACGACCTCAGAATGGATAGCTGGTCGCGAGGAAGAGTGGTGCTTGTCGGAGACTCGGCTCACGCGATACTGCCGAACGCCGGTGCCGGAGTATCAATGGCGATGGAATCAGCGGCCGTTTTGGCCGAGGAACTCTGCAGGACCGATTCGATGAACCTCGCTCACGCTTTCTGGCAGTATGAGTCAAGAAGAAAGGGAAGGGTGAACAAGGTCCAGAACCAGTCAAGGATCATGGGGAAGTTCATATATACCGAAAGCGGTGTTCTTTCGTCTATCCGTGATTATATTGTGAGGTTGTATTCGAGCAGACAGCTTTTCAGGTACTGGGACAACATGCTGAAAGATCCCCTTTGAGATCAGTGTCCCGCCGTTTAAAAATTTTTGATTCTGGAGCGTAACTTTGATGAAATCACTTAAACATCTGATTTTTTTCTTCATCGTGGCGGCGGTTTTCTCGTTTCCCCTATCAGAAGCCCTTTCCCATGGCTCCTCCGAGTCGATCTCGTCTACTGTAAAGCGTCTTACCCCTTCGGTCGTTAATATAAGCACGACGAACGTGATAAAGGCGTCGCCGTTTTCTTCGCCGTATCAGGATGAATACTTCAAGAAGTTTTTCGAAAAGTTTTTCTCCGATCAGATGCCCGAGAGGGAATTCAAGAACAAGGGACTGGGTTCCGGCTTCATAATGAGTCCCGACGGCTACATAATTACTAACAATCATGTCGTGAGAAAAGCCGAGGAGATCGAGGTGATACTCGAAGGCGGCAGAAAATACACCGCCAAGATAGTGGGCACCGACCCCGTAACGGATCTTGCGCTACTGAAGATCGATCCGCAAGGACCCCTTCCTGCTGTGGAAATGGGTGATTCCTCGACCCTTGCTATAGGGGACTCGGTGTTTGCCATCGGGAACCCTTTCGGCCTGGGTCACACGGTTACCGCCGGGATAGTCAGCGCGAAGGGAAGGGCCCTTGGGATCGGGCGATACGACAACTTCATCCAGACCGATGCGGCTATCAACCCTGGAAACAGCGGGGGGCCGCTTTTTGACTATGAGGGCAAGGTGGTGGGGGTGAACACCGCAGTCATGGCACGCGGCCAGGGCCTTGGTTTCGCCATACCGATAAACATGGCGAAGATTGTAGTTGAGCATCTCCAGGTTCATGGAAGGGTTATCAGGGGCTGGCTCGGAATAATGATTCAGGACATAACCCCGGAAATCTCCGAGGCTCTGGGGATCAACCGCGACAAGGGAGGGTTGGTGTCTGAGGTCAAGGAGGGAAGTCCGGCGGACAGGGCGGGCATCAGAAGGGGAGACGTTATTGTTTCAGTCGAGGACGAGAAGATCCCGGACGCCGCTACGCTTGCAAGGAAACTGGCGCTTACCAAGCCCGGGGTCGATACGGAATTCGTGGTGCTTCGCGACGGTAAGGAAATGGTCTTTACCATAAAGCTTATCGAACATCCCGAGAACGAAAAAATCGAGGGGTCTCCCGACAGGCTGAAAGCCGAAGAAGAGCTCGGCATTGAAGTAAGCGAGATAACCGAGCAGCTCAGAAACCGGTTCAAGATCAAAGCGTTGAGCGGAGTCATTATCGCAAGAGTTGCACGCGGGAGCCTTGCTTTCGAAGCAGGGTTTCGCCCGGGCGACGTGATACTGGAGGTAAACGGAGATGCCATTGGCGGAGTCGATGAATACCAGGAAGCGCTTGAGGAGCACGGGTCGAAGGAAACCCTGCTTTTTCTTGTCGAGCGCAGGGGCAGGACCATATATCTTGGCGTAAAGGCCGGGCGCGAGTGATGATAGAGGAAAAACTCGCAGAACTTGGAATAGAGCTCGCGGAGGAAGTTCCGGCCTTGGGAAGCTACGTTCCCGCTACGGTGTCGGGCAATCTGATTTTCGTATCAGGCCAGCTTCCCGTTAAAAAAGGAAAGCTTCTCTTCGTGGGCAAAGTGGGGTCCGATCTTGCGGTTGAGGAGGGCTACGAGGCGGCCAGGCTTGCGGCGATAAATGGCCTTTCCGTGATCAGTCATACACTGGAAGATCTTCGCCAGCTAAGCAGAATCGTGAAGGTGACGGGTTACGTGGCGAGCGCCCCCGGATTTACAGAACAGCACAAGGTGGTTAACGGCGCCTCGGAGTTTTTCTCCGACATACTCTCTGAGAACGGACGCCACGCGAGGGTCGCGGTAGGAGTTCCCGCACTTCCGATGGACTCCCCCGTGGAAATTGAAATCATAGCCGAGTTCTCACCCGGCTACGATTTTTGAGAATTGGGGGTTTCGCCCTGATGTTCCCCGTATACCTTTATTCAGACAGTCCTTCGCAATCGCTCGTCATGCAGGGCGTGACGGATTTTCTCTCGGATCTGGGTCTTTCGGTTGAGTTTCGCGGGGACTTCCTTAGTTATCTCTCGCTAGGGGCCGAGGAGATAGCCGAACTTGAATCCTTTCTCTCGAGGACCAGGGTTTTCAATATTGAAACACCCGTTGATTTCTTAGAACCGCATCTGCAATCCGAACCATTTGAAAAAGAGCTTTATGACGGTTTATGGGTTCAGAGAATATTCTCGAGATTTTTTCTCAGAAAACATCCCGGAGAACTTGCGGAGAACGGCTTTCACGCGATTATCACGGGTAGGCTGCTTGGCACCTACGGATCCCGGAGATACCACGCGAGGGTTATAATCTCGGGGTTTCCGTCCTTTGTTTCAACCTCGGGACTTGTGGAAGGCCCCGCAAGACCCAGGGAGTATTATTTTCTAAAGGCGGAGTTTATCCGGTCGGGAAAGGATTTCTCGGAGCTTGACGAGGCGTTCCGGGGAAAGTTCGTCGATTACGAAGACGAGAGGATAACGAAGATAACAGGTCCCTACGTGCTTCAGCCTCTTCTGCATCATTTCTCCGGGAAGGAGTTTTGCGAAAACAGCAGATGCGCGCTTTTTAATTCGCACTGGCAAAAAGAAGTTCTCGATATTCAGTACTCGGGTTTTTTATGTGCCGAGTGCGAGAGCGAGATAAGGAAGATAGCAAAAAGGCGGTAGAAACTGCGTTCCGCCACATGCCAATGAACGGGAGACCGCCCCGGTCTCTAGTCCATTTCATCAAGTATGTTTATCGCTACCTGAGCTACCTTTTTTCCGGAAAGCAGCATTCCGCCGAAAGTGGGTCCCATCCTCGGAAGCCCGAAGGTTGTGTTAACTGCCATTCCGCACGCGAGCAGTCCGGGGTGTACTTCTCCTGTGTATTCAACGAGGGCTTCTTCCGATTTCTCGACCCACATCGATCCGTGCCCCGGAAGTTTTTTGTAAAGACCCTGCTGGGAGAGCCTGGAAACGCAGTAGGCATCGTGCCCTGTGGCGTCTATTACCAGTTTTGATTCTATAGCTATGGGGTCAAGGCAGGTTATCTCTTTGGGCATGTTTGCGATTGGCGTCCAGTTGATCACTATCCCCGCGACCCTACCGTTTTCCCTGTAGACCAAGTCGTCAAACAGTGTCATGTTTCTTACTTTCGCCCCGGCTTCGCACGCCGTGGCTATCAGCTTTGAACAGGCGTAAGGACCGTCGGCGACGAAAAGCCCTTCTGAGACCTCTTCATACGGCACTTCGATCTCGTCGAGAACCGTCTGCCCCGGGGCGCGTACGGTCACCTTGTTCATCAGGTATCCGCCGATCCAGAATCCTCCTCCGAGGTAGTTCATTCTTTCAACGAGCAGCACCTTGTACTTTCTTTTCGCTATGTCCTTGGCTGCCACGAGTCCGCTTGGCCCAGCGCCGACGATTATGACGTCGCTTGTAATGTATTCGCTGAATTCTTCCGAGAATCCCTCAACGATGGCCCGGGTGACTTCTTTTTCTCCCACTGGCGCGAACTGGGGGGTTTTTAAACTGTCTGACATAGCGGTTTCCTCCGAAAAAATGTCAATAAGGTTCTGTTTTTTACTCCTGCTCTTCTTCCTTCACGACGTTCACGGTTATCTGCTGTGTTACGTCCGTATGGAGTTTCAGTGCGACTGTGTATGTTCCAAGTTCCTTTAAAGTGCCGTCAAGCAATATGTCCCTTCTTGAGATGTCGAATCCCTTTTCCCCGATCGCATCGGAAATGTTCTGCGTGGTAACTGATCCGAACAACCTGTCTCCCTCCCCGGCTTTGGCGGGTATGGAGATCTCAAGACCCTCGAGTTTTTCCCCAAGCGCCTTGGCGTTCTCAAGGATTTCGGTTTTGCGCAGTTTTATTGCCTCTATTCTGCTTTTCCAGGCCTTAAGATTCGCTTCTGTTGCCTTTATCGCGAGCTTGCGGGGAAAAAGATAGTTCCTCGCCATCCCGTTCTTTACGTCTTTTACGTCTCCGACGACTCCTATGTTCTCCACGTCGGAAATCAGAATTACTTTCATTGTTTACCTCCGCGCATCGGTTAAGCGGTGTCCGGGAATCACTTGTGAGTTACCGTGTACGGCAAAAGCGCCATGAAACGGGCTCTCTTTATCGCGATGGCCACCTTCCTCTGCTCCTGCCTGGAGAGCCCAGTGTTTCTCCTGGGCAGGATTTTTTTTCTCTCGGTTATGAATTGCGAGAGAAGTTCCGTGTCCTTGTAATCTATCTGCTTGCCTTCCTTGGCAAGGTCTCTTGGTTTCTTTCTGCGGGAGTAAAACCTTCTTCCACCACCGCCCATTGCTCTTCTGCTCATGACTGGTCGCCTCCTTGGGTCTTCTCTTCGTCTCCCTGGGGCTGTTCTGCGGCTTCCTGAGGCGGTTCATCGCTTTGCTGAACCTTCTCTGCGGCTTCCTGAGGCGGTTCATCGCTTTGCTGAACCTTCTCTGCGGCTTCCTGAGGCGGTTCATCGCTTTGCTGAACCTTCTCTGCGGCTTCCTGAGGTGGCTCATCGCTTTGCTGAACCTTCTCTGCGGCTTCCTGAGGTGGCTCATCGCTTTGCTGAACCTTCTCTGCGGCTTCCTGAGGTGGCTCATCGCCGCCTTCGGCGCCCTCCCCGGGTGCTAAAGAGGGAGTCTGAAAAGCACTCTGGTCTTCTTGCTCGGACGGTCGCGGAGGAACACTCGTCGCGGCACCCGCAGACTTCTGTCCCTCCTCGATATACGTTACGGTCATGAACCGCAGAACGTTGTTTTTCGAGAGGTTAAAATATCTTTCTATGTCCGTTACGGCCTTGGGGTCAGCCGCGTAAACGGCTATGTAGTATGTGCCTCTGGTGTAATTCTCTATTCTGTAAGCGAGATCCCTTTCGGCCCATTTTTCGGCTTTTATCATCTCCCCGCCGTTTCCGGCCACGCTCTGCTCGACCCTGTTTTGGATCGTAAGAAGATCTTCGGGGGATATGTCCGGCCTTACGAGATAAAGCGTTTCGTACTTCCTTGGCTCTATAGCCATCCTTACTGCCTCCTGTCTTGGTCTTAGGCCCCTGAGCATCATTGTTTGAGTCAGGAGCAACAGAAAAAAATATTATACTGATTTTCGAGGACTGTGTAAATAACGGGCGGGGCCGCGGCCCCGCCCGCAGGTAAAGCGTCCGTTTTATAGTATAAGAAGGGGAGCTACGACAAGCGATACTATGGACATGAGCTTGATCAGGATGTTCATAGCCGGTCCTGAAGTGTCTTTAAACGGGTCTCCTATCGTATCTCCGACAACGGCGGCCTTGTGGGCCTCCGATCCCTTTCCTCCCAGATTGCCTTCCTCTATGAATTTTTTCGCGTTATCCCAGGCCCCGCCAGAGTTCGCCATCATAAGCGCGAGCATCACTCCCGCCACGACCGCGCCGGCGAGAAAACCTCCGAGGGCTTCCTCTCCGAGGGCAAAGCCTATTACGAGCGGTACCACCACGGCGGTAATGCCCGGCAGTATCATCTCTTTTAAGGAAGAATCAGTGCTTATCTTAACGCACCTTGCGTAGTCCGGGGTGGCTTTCCCTTCAAGAAGTCCGCTTATCTCCCTGAACTGCCTTCTTACTTCCTCAACCATCTGCTGCGCCGACCTTCCCACGGAACCCATGGTCAGGGCGCCTATCAGAAACGGTATAGTTCCGCCTATCAGCATTCCCGCCACAACCTTCGGCTGGGTAATGTCGATCGAGGTAAGCCCGACGGCGTTTGTGTAGGCGGCGAAAAGCGCGAGGGCGGAGAGTGCCGCGGAACCAATGGCGAATCCTTTTCCTATGGCCGCGGTGGTGTTGCCGAGAGAATCTAGCTTGTCCGTGATTTTTCTCACGTCCGTGCCGAGTTCCGACATCTCCGCGATCCCGCCCGCGTTATCCGCGACCGGACCGTAGGCGTCCACAGACATCGTTATTCCTATGGTCGCGAGCATGCTGACCGCGGCTATTCCTATTCCGTAGAGCCCCGTGAACCAGTAAGACAGTACTATCGCCGCCGCGATTATAAGCACTGGGTAAGTCGTGCTGTACATCCCCACCGCGATTCCCTCGATTATGTTGGTAGCGACTCCCGTCTCCGAAGCGTTGGCTATTTTCTTGATCGGCGGTCCCGAGGTGAAATGCTCCGTGACCTTTCCGATAAGTATCCCCGCAAGCAGACCCGCTATGGAGGTGATCCATATGCTCAGGTATCCCTGCGTTCCCATGGTGGGCAGGTTCTCCACCTGCGCGAGCCCGTAGAGTGCCAGCAGTGAAATTGCGCAGTACACGACCGCGGCGAATATTGTGGATCTCTCAAGCACGGCGCTCGGTTCTCCTTCCCTGAGCCACCCCACGGCCTTGGATCCCACCAGGGATGAGAGGCTTCCGATTACGATCAGTATCAGAGGGACCGACATCATGGCGAGCTGGTTTGTCGCCATGCTGGCCGCGATTACTACGGTTGCGATTACGGCTCCCACGTAGGATTCAAAAAGATCGGCGCCCATTCCCGCCACGTCTCCGACGTTGTCCCCGACGTTATCTGCAATCGTGGCCGGATTTCTCGGGTCGTCCTCGGGTATTCCGGCCTCAACCTTTCCGACGAGGTCCGCTCCCACGTCAGCAGCCTTGGTGAAAATTCCTCCTCCTATTCTGGCGAAAAGAGCCACGGTGCTGGCTCCCATCGCGAATCCGCCTATCATTCCTCCGAATTCCTTTAAGAACGCGGTAAAAAGAGAGGCGTCTTCGGGCTTTGTCTGAAGGTCGATTCCCACAAAGAAAACGATTGAGAGCCCAAGAAGACCAAGACCCGCGACCGAAAGCCCCATCACGTTTCCACCCCGAAAAGCTACCTCAAGGGCTTTTCCCTGTCCCTCACTGGCCGCCGCCTGTGCTGTTCTCACGTTGGCCTTTGTGGCTGACTTCATGCCGAAAAATCCAGCTATAAGCGAACAGATTGCCCCGCCGAGATAAGCGACCCCGGTTTCAATTCCAAGAAAAACCGAGAGCAGAACGAAAACAATCGCGGCGAAAAGGCCGATTATCCTGTATTCCCTTTGCAGAAACACCATCGCTCCCTCGTGAATCGCAGCAGCGATCTGCTTCATTTTGTCGTTTCCTTCAGGAAGCTTGTCTATTCCCCTGTATACAAATAACGCGTATAGGAGCACGATAAGACCTACCACGATTCCCACAAGTCCTATATTGCCCGCTAGTACTTCACCCATACCCATTGGTAAATTCCTCCTAGTAGAGAATTGTTTTTTTTCAGTTAAGTCGACTGTTAAATTTGTTCATCGCCGAATCCACTCCCCCGCTTATTATCTCAAATGTTGCCTCGACCGCGGCCTCGACCATCTCGGCTGCCGTTTCCCTCTCATCCGAGGAGAATCCGGAGAGAACGTGATCACGTCCCTCTTTTTTCCCGTGGGGCTTTCCTATGCCGATTCTCACCCTGCAGAACTCCCCGGAACCAAGAGAGGATATTATCGATTTTATCCCGTTGTGCCCGGCCGAGCCTCCTCCCCTGTTCACCCTTATGTTTCCCAGAGGGAGATCGAGCTCATCGTAAACAACTATTACCTGCTCGAGGGCTATCCTGTAGAATTCCTTCGCTTCGCGAAGCGCCTCGCCGCTTGCGTTCATGAAGGTCTGGGGCTTTATTATGAGCAGTTTCTCATCCGAGTAGACCGCTTCTGCGCAGAGGCTTCTGAATTTCTTCTTCCCGATTTTTACTCCCAGGCGCTCAGCCGCACGCTCGGCTGCGCGAAAGCCTATGTTGTGTCTCGTATTGTCGTAGGCGGAACCGGGATTTCCCAGGCCGGCAAGCAGGTATCGCATGGATTCGATGAGTTATTCCTGGGTTTCTTCGGCTTCCTCTTCTTCAGCCTCTTCTTCGGCCTCCACATCCTCTGTCGAGCGCTGCGCTATCACCTGGACGACTTTTTCGCTGCCGTCTCTTATCGGTTTTACTCCCTCGCCGAACTCAAGACCTGCTATGTCTACGAAGCCCCCTATGTCGAGAGAACTTACATCTATTTCTATCAAATCGGGAATGTCGCCCGGCAGGCATTCAAGGTCGATGGTTCTCATCAGTTTTTCGAGCCTGCCCCCTCTTCTTTCCCCTTCGGACCTTCCCCGGGTGTTTACCGGAACCTTTACCCTGACGCTCTTTTTCATGTCGATAGCCAGAAAATCAAGATGGATCACCCTGTTTTTAATGGGGTCTTTCTGGATTTCCTTCACCATCGAGAATTTTTTCGCGGGGGGTTCGGAGCCGTCTATTTCGAGTTCCAGGACGGTGTTTATTCCGGCGCTGTTTGAAAGCGCACGCTTAAGTTCGTCGGGGCGCACCACAATCGGTACCGGATCCTCTCCCTGGCCGTAAAGTATGGCCGGTATGTTCCCTTCCTTCCTTACTTCCCTGGCTCCGCTTTTTCCGATTCTTATTCTGGGTTTTACCCGAAGTGGACTCTGTACCATTGTCTTTCTCCTGGAGTTTCGTTTAAGTGAAAAGGGCGCTTATCGATTCCCCGAGCGCCGTTCTCTTTATCGCCTCGCCGATCAGGTCGGCGATGCTGAGCACCGTGATTTTTGTGCTTTTTTTCTGGTTTTCCTGCTGGGGAATGGTGTTTGTGATTATTACCTCGTCAATGTCCGAGTTGTTTATCCTGTCAAGAGCGGGTCCTGAGAGAACGCCGTGCGTGCAGCAGAGCGACACGCTTTTCGCGCCTTTCTCAAGAAGTACTCTGGCGGCTTCCGTGGCGGTTCCGGCCGTGTCCACCAGGTCGTCGACTATTACCGCGTGCTTGTCTTCCACGTCGCCGATTATGTGGCTAATCTGCGCGACGTTGGGTGCGGGTCTTCTCTTGTAACAGATGGCGATTTCGGAGTGGGTCCTGTCCGCGAACTCGGTCGCCCTCTCAACCCCTCCCGCATCGGGGGAAACGATTACCATTTCGCCGTCGGGGTACTTTTCCCCCAGGTAGTTGATTATCACGGGCGTGGCGTAGAGATGGGTTACCGGAACGTCGAAAAATCCCTGTATCTGGCCTGCGTGGAGGTCCATGGTAACTATCTTGCTCGCTCCCGCCACGACTATCAGGTCCGCGGCGAGCTTGGCGCTTATCGGAGCGCGTGGCTGAACCTTGCGGTCCTGCCTCGCGTACCCGTAATACGGTATGACGGCGGTTATTGACCTTGCGGAGGCCCGCTTGAGCGCGTCGGTGATCACGAGAAGTTCCATTATGTTCTCGTTCACGGGAGGACACGTGGACTGTATCAGAAACACGTTTGAGCCTCTCACGCTCTCCCTTATGTCGACGAAGATTTCCCCGTCGCTGAAACGGTTTATCTCCATCTGCCCGGGAGCGACGTCAAGATAGTCGCATACATCCTCAAACAGAGGATGATTCGACATGCCGCTGAATATTTTCATGTGTTGTATTTCCATGGCGGACCCGAAAATATAAAAACCCTGTATTATAGAGTAAAGTTCGGATAATTCAAGCGGGGGGAACAGTTGCGGAACCGGCGGTGCGGGCTACTTTCTGTAGCGCGAGAAATCGGGCGGCCTTTTCTCCACAAACGCCTTTGTTCCCTCGGCGGCCTCGTCAGTCGTTTTGAAAAGGTCAAGGGACGCCTTTCCCATGCTCGAGATGCCGAAAAGGCCGTCGCTCTCCGAGTTAAAGGAGTACTTGGCAAGCTTAAGGGCGGTCGGGCTCTTGGACAGGATTTCCTCGCACCAGCGCCGAACCTCCGAATCAAGCTCTTCGGGGGGAACGACCCTGTTTATGAGTCCCATTTCGAGGGCTTCTGCGGCCGAGTACCTCCTGCAGAGGTACCACATCTCCCTTGCCTTCCTCTCCCCGATGAGCCTCGAGAGGTAAGCCGTTCCGAAGCCCGGATCAACGCTTCCAACCCTGGGCCCCACCTGCCCGAAGACCGAATCTTCGGAAGCTATGGTGAGATCGCAGATGAACTGCAGTATGTTTCCCCCGCCTATCGCGTAGCCCCTCACCGCGGCTATGACCGGCTTCGGAATATTTCTTATGAGGTAGTGAACATGGGAAACGTAGTCTCCGACCCCGAGGAGGCCGTCCTCTCCTCCCGGGCCCGGTTTCTTCCTCTTGAGGTCCCCTCCGCTTGAAAAGGCCTTGCCCCCCGCGCCTTGGAGAACCACCACGCCGACCCCGGCGTCTCCCCATGCGTCGGTAAGGGCCGCGATCATCTCGCGGAGCGTCACGTCCCGAAAGGCGTTAAGCGTTTCCGGGCGGTTTATGGTCACGAAGGCCACTCCGTCCGTTTTTTCGTAGATTATGTCTTCGAAGTTCACCGGTTATCCCTTGTACCACTTCCCGGTGCTTTCCCCGGTAAAGATATTTACGCACTTGGTCTCAAGGTAGTTGTCTATGCCCTCTGCCCCGAGTTCCTTGCCGATTCCGCTTTGCTTGAAGCCCCCGTAGGGAGTCTCGGGAATTATCCCCCCGTAGGTGTTGACCCACAGGTAGCCGGCCTTTATGGCCTTAGCCGTCCGAAGCGCCCGGTTTATGTCCCGGGTCCAGATTCCCCCGGCAAGTCCGTACTCGACGTCGTTTGCCATCGTGACGGCCTCTTCCTCGGACTTAAAGGGCATGACGCAGACCACGGGCCCGAAAACCTCCTCGCACGCGAGGGTAGAGCCGGGCGGGACGTCCTCAAGAACCGTCGGCGCTATGTAGTAACCCCTGTCGAATCCCTCGGGGCGGTCTCCGCCCGCAATCACCCGCGCCCCTTCCGAGACGCCTTTTTCTATGTAGTTCATCACGTTCTCATAATGTTCCTTCGAGATCACCGTTCCGAACTCGGTTTCGGGATCCTCGGGGTCCCCGATTCTTATCCTCGAGACTCTGTCCAGGTAGGCGGAGAGAAACTCGTCGTATATCTCCTCGTGGAGCATGAGCCTGGTAACGGCGGTGCAGTTCTCTCCCTGGTTAAAGAAGCCCCCGCGAAGACACGCCTCTACGGCCCCCTCTACGTTTGCGTCCGCAAAGACTATGCACGGGGCCTTGCCGCCGAGCTCAAGAGATACCCTCTTTATTGCCCCTGCCGCCGTCCTCATCACGCTTTTTCCGACTTCCGTGGAGCCGGTAAACGCTATCTTGCCTATCCCGGGGTGCTCGGTAAGCGCCTGGCCTGCCACGGACCCCTCTCCGGGCACCACGTTCAGCACGCCGTCCGGGAGCCCGGCCTCTGAGCAGAGCTTAGCCACCTCGAAGATTCCGCACGAAGTGAGTTCCGCGGGTTTTATTACCACGGTGCATCCGGCGACTAGTGCCGGGGCTATTTTCCAGAAGGAAAGAAGAAGGGGAAATTCCACGGGATTATGTGCGCCGCCACCCCCACGGGCTCTTTTATGGTGAGAGATATCTGGTTTTCGTTTACCTGAAGGGTTTCTCCGTTAAGACGGGTGTGCGCTCCCGAGTAATACTCAAGCGTTCTTACCGAACCGCCTATTTCGACCGCGGCGCTCTCGCGGATGGGCTTTCCGGTTTCGCGGGTGTTAACGAGGGCGATCCTGTCCCTGTTGTCAGAGAGCGCCTGCGCTATCCGAAGAAGGTACTTGGCGCGCTCGGATGCCGGAAGACGGGACCATTTGGAAAAAGCGCGCTCGGCGGCCCGAACCGCCGCGTCGATGTCTTCCGGTCCTCCCTGGGCTACCTCGGCCAGAGGTTTTTCCGTCGCGGGGTTTTCCCTTACGGAGTAAGCGCCGCTTTGCGGTTCCCTCTCCTTGCCGTCAATGAAAAGATCGCATTTTATTTCCGTACTTGCCATGGCTTGAGAATTATAACAGACAGTTCCTTATGCGTATCGGTCCGTGGACAATTTTACATCTTGCCGCATTGTTTCGGAACAAGGAATAAGGTGCGTTTAAATGCCGAAAAAAACAAGGGCAGTCTCAAGACTGCCCTTGTTAGATAAGCTGTTACCGCCAGTTTCAGAAACTGTCGGTGTTGTGAGAAAATTTCTACGCGCGCCTTCTCAGGAAAACGACCGAGATAAGAACGGACGCTACTAGGAACAGATTAAGCAGGGTGCCCTGAGACGTATGTCCCGCTCCGGCGATAGCGCATCCGTCGTCATCGTCTTCCATCATCTCCGGCATCTCTGGCATCTCCGGCATCTCGGCATCTCCGGCATCTCTGGCATCATCCCTTCCTCAGGATAAGTCCCGGAACCGAAGATGTATAGCTGCGGAGCAAAAGCAGGAGAAGTGGAAGTAGCAAGAAAACCAGTAATAGTAGCGAGATCCAATACGGAACTTGCGTCAGCAATTGCTTGGAAAAGCTGTCCGTTTAAGTCTGCCACCTCGATGTAGCTTCTCTTAGGTGAAGTGCCGGGAACCTTTCTATCTTCGAAAAAGTTCGGAACGTCATCGTCTGGATCTATGGGGTCGTCCCAGTGGTAGTCGACATAGGTGTTACTTCCAACTGCTACGCCTCCCAATTCTTGGTTGAAAAGTCTTGCTATATTCTGCTCTCCCGACAACAGATCATCTTCCAATTCGAGGTTGGCGCCGTTCAAATCAAAGTTGTTCCCGTTCACAAGTACTGTGGAGTTTGCTAGATCTGCACCCATTATGAAAACATATATGTTTTCATGCTTGAAGTCTCCGCTTCCAAAACAAAAAAGCCGCTCTTGAATTCTCGTGGTCGAGTTGTCAAGAATTGTTGTCAGCGTAGCTGGGTCGAGTAGTGCAGTTAGGCTTAGTAAGTCATTTAGGTCAGCCAGTTTGGCGATTTCTTCCACTGTTATCCTTGCTGCGTCTTCTTGAACCGCTCCTATAACATCTTGTACGTAAGCTTCGAGATTAGCGTCGCTCGGGTCGTCAAAAACATCCTTGGCGGTAGTTCCAAGCGTGAGACCGGAACAGTCAGGCTCCTCGAAAGCGGCGTCGAGGTTGTCTAAGTCTGCCTCGTGATGAAGACCTGCTATGTTCGTTACATCTACAGTAAAGTCGCTCTCTACTTTAGCCGCGCAGGCTACCCTTTCATCGTTCTGGCCGTAATTTTCGCAATTAGTAGCCCCAATAGCTGAATTGCTGAGTAAAGCTTTAAAAGTATCCGCAAGCGGCGTCCCTGCGTCTGGATTAACCCTGTAACCTATCAATTCGGGATATCTAGCATGATTCGTTATAACGTTATTGTCGGTTATGCCCATTGCGTAGATATCACCGTGTTTATAGTCTCCTTCCCGCCTGATATCCCTGGCGAATATTGTGAGTTCTCTGATCAGTTCGGCGCGGTCCGCAACGGGATCGAATCGGTCCCTAATCCCATTATAGTAATCCACTATGTGATTAACAAAGTCCGTCATTTCCTGTCGATCTCCGGGGTCGACTTGGTCAGCGGTTATAGCCGAAACGCCCCCGTGACTACCAGGTGCTTCAATGCTGAATGAAAAAACAAGCCCTAACGCAAGAAACAGGCTCAAAATTATTCCGTGTGGTTTAAATTTCATCTTGTTGCTCCTCCTGTAATTCTGTTCTGTAGTTTCCGTTGTACTGAAATACTAGTACAGAACCGCATTTTAGCTATTAAAACATAAATAAAGCTTGAAATTCAAGAAGGAATCTAGGTTCCGGTGCGATATCCGCTCCTGTCTACAACGGGGCAAATAAAAGAACCTGTTTGGCAAATCCTCTGGGTTCCCGGAAGGGTGGCGGGATTCTTCCTACGAGTGGTTTCTGCTTCGGAGGGTCCGGTTTCTGGGGTCAGAAAGGGGATCGTGTTTTGCTGTTTTCCAAGCCGGGCAACCAGCGCTTCCGCTGATTTCTTTTACTTTATTGCTTTGAAAGGGGATAAGGTGTTTTGTAATGTCGAAAAAAAACTGGTTACCAAGGGCGGCATCAACTCGTTTGTGAAAACCGCCCTTGATAACCAGCTATAAATTCCGGAAGAAGTTTCCGGAAAAATTTCTGCCCCCGCTTACGCGCGTCTTCTAAGGAAAACGACCGAGAGACAGAACGGACGCTACCAGGAACAAGTTGAGCAAGGTGCCCTGAGACGTCTTTTCTGCCCCGGTGATAGCGCATCCGTCGCCTTCATAAATCATTTCCTCTGGCATCTCCGGCATCTCTGGCATCATCCGGCATCTCCGGCATCTCTGGCATCTCCGGCATCATCCCATCCTCAGGATAAGTTCCGGAACCGAAGATGTAAGGTGTTGGTTCAAAAAAAGACTGAATAAGAGCAGCAGAAAACCCAGTTAGGTCAGCAATTGCCTGGGCGGTCTTTGCGTTTAAGTCAGCCACCTCGATATAGCTTCTTTTAGGCGATGTGCCGGGAACCGAATTAGTTTCGAAAAAGTTCGGAACGTCATCGTTCGGATCTGTGGGGTCGTCCCAGTGATAGTCGACATAGGCGTTATTTCCAACTGCTCCGCCTCCCAATTCTTGGTCGAACAGTCTCGCTATATTCTGCTCTCCCGACAACTGATTATCATTCAATTCGAGATTGGCGCCGTTCAAGTCAAAGTTGTTTCCGTTGAAAAGCACTGTGGAGGTTGCTAGGTCCGCACCCATTATGAAAGCGTATATGTTTTCATGCTTAAAATCCCCGCTCCCAAAGCAAGCCGCTTTATCGTATAGCCTTGCATTTACTCCTGCTAGAAGTGCTGGTAGTAGGGTTTGGTCGATTGCTAGATCTGTCAGCATTCCTCCATCGTTTAAGAACTCTTGGAGTTCGGCGACTGTTGCATCCGCGACCACCTGTTGGGATACCCCGATAATATCTTGTACATAAGCTTCAAGGTTGGCGTCGCTCGGGTCGTTGAAAACAGCCTCGGCGTTAGTTGCAAGCATGAACTCGGCACAGTCGGGAAGAACAAAAGCGGAGTCGTCTTCTGCGTGATGAAGGCCCGCTATGACCGTTATATCTCCAGCAGGGCTATTTACTTTTGTCGCGCAGGCTACTCTGCCCTGGTCACCATACGGTTCACATTCCGTCATACCAACAGCCGAGTCGTTGATTAAAGTTTGTATGGTGCTCGCTACTGCTGAACCCATGGCGTCCGAATCAAATTCGTGAGCGAACAGATGGGGATATCCGGCGTGATTCGTTACAATTCCCCTTTCGTTTATACCCATTGAGTACATGTTAGTCGCAGAGTGTTTATAGGCTCCTTCCCTCCTGAGATCCCTGCCGTATATTACCACTCCCCTGTTCAGCGCGTCGGCGTCACCGGCGTTATCGGCAAGAACCTGATCATAGTAAGCTATTATATGATCAAGAAAGGCCTCTACTTGCGCTTCGACCGTAGGGTCGACGTCTCCCGCGGCTATGCCCGTACTGCCATGGTCTGCGGACGCCTCAATGTTGAATGAAAAAACAAGCCCGAGCGCGAAAAACAGGCTCAAAACCATACCGTATATTCTAAATCTCATCCTGATTATTCCTCCCGTAGTCTGGTGTACTGATATCACTGCATACAATCAGTCGTTCTTCCAATTAAAACACAAACGAGATTCAAATTGCAAGGGACTTATGAAACAATTTCAGTATTATGGAAACCAATAAGTCCTGATAAATGAAAAAATCTACCCGGCGGGTTCCCCAAGGTTCTCAGAAGCGCACCGTGATTCCCCACTGCAAGCGGTTTCTGCTTCTCGTAGAGGACTCCGGCTTCGGGGCGCCTGACCCGTGGGATGGGGACATGGATATCCCTGTCCCGCAGGCCGGAAGGAGGTGCGGGAACATGCCCATCGAAGAGCCTTGGCAGAGATGATCGGGTCCTCAGGCGGGGTTCTGGCATTTTTGTACGGTGCGGATGTCAACGGCGCCGCGGTTTCCAAGACAGCCTGGGCCTTAGCCCTCAGGAAAGAATATATTGGATTACAGGGGGGATTTTTGTCTCACGGGAGATAACCCCGGGAGCACCGTCAACCTTCGGGTGGGGTGCTTCCTGCCAAAAAAGCATCGGCGGGACAGTTCGCTCCACACGAGGAACCGGCAGACGCTATCGGGGGGTGTTTTCTCCGGCTGAGCGCCTCGCCGTCCGCAGGCGTCCTGGTTTGACAACCCCGACCGTTTCTGTAACCTAAGATTTCCCCAGATTTAAGACCCGGAGGTAACTCAGATAGATATTCTTGACGTCGTTTCCGAAAAACTTCTCGAAAAAGAAGAAGAGATAGACTTCTCTGACGCCCTCGCGCTCGCGGAACTTCCCGCAGAGCGCCTCTCAGAACTTATATCGCTTGCGAGAAAGGTAACTCTCAAGTACAAGGGCGACGGGGTGTTTCTGCGCTCGATAATAAGCGCCCAGACGGGAAACTGTCCCGAGGACTGTTCCTTCTGCTCCCAGTCCGCCCACTTCGACACGGAGGTGGAAGCCCATCCGCTCATGGCGGCTGAGAGGATACTGGGGGCTGCGAGGCAGGCTGAGAAGATGGGCGCCATGGATTTCTGCATAGTCATAAGCGCCAAGGGACCGACGCCTAGGATATTCAAAAAGGTTCTCGAGGCCGTAGATCTTCTCTGCGCGGAAACCAACCTCAAGGTCGGCTGTTCTCTCGGCGATCTAACAAGGGAGCAGGCATATGAACTCAGGGACCACGGGGTGTGGAGATACAATCACAACATCGAGACCTGCAGGAGCCATTTCCCAAGCATATGTACCACCCACAGCTATGATGACAGGCTGAAGACCGCCCTTCTGGTTAAGGAAACCGGGATGAATCTCTGCTCGGGCGGAATACTGGGCATGGGAGAGACTCTGGCCCAGAGAATGGAGTTTGCTTTCGAGATAAGGGATCTTGACCCCACATGGGTCCCGATAAACTTCCTTGACCCGAGACCCGGAACCCCGTTTGAGAACCTCGAGACCATACAGCCGCTTGAAGCCGTGAGGACCATCTCGATTTACAGGCTCGTGCTTCCTGACAAGATAATAATGACGGCGGGGGGAAGGGAGGTGACGCTTCGCGATCTCCAGGCGATGGGTCTTGTGGCGGGGGCAAACGCCATGATCCTCGGCAACTATCTCACTACTCCCGGGCGCACGCCCCAGGAAGACCTCCGGATGCTTGACGACCTGCAGATGCCGGTCAGGAAGGAAATTCTCAACTAGTCTCCCCCACGGCATTTTCATGATATCCTTTTCGCTTGGGGCATCCCTTGCTCCTTACGGACCGAGATGAGCGACAGATCAAAACAGATAGGGTCCTACGACAGGGAATTCGTGTGGCACCCGTTTACCCAGATGAAGGATTACGTGCGCAAAGATCCCATAGTGATCGAGCGCGCGGAGGGTGCGTACCTGATAGATTCCGAGGGGAAGAAGTACATAGACGGCGTGTCGTCCCTCTGGGTCAACATCCACGGCCACGCGGTGCCCGAGATCGACGGGGCCATAAAAAGACAGCTTGAGCTGGTGAGCCACAGCACGCTTCTCGGAATAACCAATCCCCCCGCGGCGGAGCTTGCAAAGGAACTTATGGAAATCTGTCCCCCGGGACTCAAGAAAGTCTTTTACTCGGGCGACGGGGCAAGCGCCGTCGAGGTCGCGCTCAAGATGGCGTTTCAGTACTGGTCCCACAGGGGAAAGCCGGAGAAAAAGGCGTTTTTGTGCCTTGATAACGGCTATCACGGCGACACCCTGGGGGCCGTTTCGGTCGGGGGAATCGACATTTTCCATAAGGCTTTCTCTCCTCTTCTCTTCAAGACCTACAGGGCTCCTTCCTATTATTGCTACAGATGCCCGCTCGGAAAAACCTGGCCCGGGTGCGGGATCGCGTGCGCGGACGAGATGGGGGAAATACTTAGGGAGCACCACGGGGAGATAGCAGCCGTCATACTCGAGCCCTGCGTTCAGGCCGCGGGGGGAATGGTGGTGGCACCCGACGGCTACCTCGCGAAAGTGAGGGAGTACTGCACGCGCTACGACGTGCTCATGATAGTTGACGAGGTGGCTACGGGCTTCGGAAGAACCGGGAAGATGTTCGCGTGCGAACACGACGGCGTGACGCCCGACATGATGGTTTTGGGAAAGGGGATGACCGGGGGATACCTTCCGCTTTCTGCGACGATAACGACCGATGAGATCTACGAGGAATTCCTGGGGGACTACGAGGAGTTCAAGACCTTCTTTCACGGCCACAGCTACTCGGGAAACCCTCTTTCGTGCGCGGCCGCAATGGGCAATCTCGAGGCCTTTAGGAATAACGACACCCTTTCCTTGCTTTCAGAAAAAATTGAGTTTCTGGAGGAGGAGCTTCGGGAATTCGAAGGCCTCTCCCACGTCGGGAACGTCAGGAACAAGGGACTTATGGTAGGAATCGAGCTTGTGAGCGACAAGGAGACCAAGGAGCCTTACGAGGCGGCGGAAAGAA
Source organism: Thermodesulfobacteriota bacterium (assembly GCA_964291665.2). Classification (GTDB taxonomy): domain Bacteria; phylum Desulfobacterota_D; class UBA1144; order Nemesobacterales; family Nemesobacteraceae; genus Nemesobacter. Next base: position 1,249,295 of record OZ219814.1, read on the forward strand.
TGGGGTGGCAGGTTGCCGAGGAGGCGCTCTCGCACGAGGTTCTCATAAGACCTCTCGGGGACGTGGTCGTGCTCATGCCCCCCGTGGGAATCGGGATGGACGATCTGGCGAAGCTTCTGAGGGCTACGTATCTCTCCATAAAAAAGGTAACCGAAGAGGGCTAGTGCGGATGGAAGCCCCCGATTCTCTTGAGTGGATTGAAGATGAGTTAAGGGTTGTACGGGGGAAGAATCTTTTCAGGACTCTTACGGAGATTGCCTCGGGTCAGTCTCCCGAGATACTGATCGGCGGGAAAAAGCACATACTTCTCGCTTCCAACAACTATCTTGGTCTCTCGACCGACCCGAGGGTGGTGGAGGCGGCCGCCCGGGCCCTCTCGAAGTACGGTACGGGCTCCGGAGGGTCGAGGCTTGTCAGCGGAAGTTCGGATCTTCACGCCGAACTTGAGGAAAAAATAGCGCAGTTCAAATCGACTGAGGCCGCGATTCTTTTCTCAAGCGGCTATCTAGCCAACGTCGGCACGATCGCCGCGCTTGTCGGGGAAGGGGACACGGTGTTCAGCGACGAGCTTAACCACGCCTCCATAATAGACGGCTGCAGGCTCTCCCGCGCCGATGTAAAGATTTACCCCCATCTCGATACAGACGCCCTTCGGCGCATGGTCTCCCGAAGCCGGGGCAGCGGAAAGAAGCTCGTAGTAACGGACACGGTGTTCAGCATGGACGGGGACCTCACGGACCTCGGGGAGATCTGTTCAATCTCCGAGCGCCACGACTGCATGCTCATGGTTGACGAGGCACACGCCATGGGAGTTCTCGGGAAAAAGGGAAGCGGGGCCACCGAGCATTTCGGGGTCGAGCGGAGGGTCCCCGTGGTCATGGGCACTCTATCAAAAGCCGTCGGATCCCTGGGCGGATACGTTGCCGGCAGCCGAAGCCTAGTTGACTTCATCAGAAACAGGGTGAGAAGCTACATTTTCGACACTTCACTCCCGGCCGCTTCCTTGGCCGCGTCGATCGAGGCGATCGGCATTATCGAGGGCGAACCGCAAAGAAGAAAGCATCTCATGGATCTTGTAGATAAGTTCAAGTCGGGCCTTTGCGACATGGGATTTGACGTGCTTCCGTCCCAGAGTGCGATAGTGCCCGTATTGACAGGAGAACCGGAAGCTACTCTTGAGCTGGCCTCGGCGCTTCGCGAGTTGGGAGTCTACACTCCGGCCGTAAGGCCTCCCTCGGTCCCCGCCGGAAAATGCAGGATAAGGGCGTCGCTTATGGCGACCCACACGGAAGATCACATAGCACAAGCGCTTGAGGGGTTCAGGGCTGCAAGTTCGCTTGTGAGCGGTTCTAATACCTGAGGTTGTAGGTCTGTGGTTCCCGGCAGCCTTTAGCGGGAACGGTCGGGACATCAAACAGGTTACGGACTATGAAGGCCTTCGGAGCTTCGATCAGTTCCCTGATGTCATCTACGAATCCTCCCGACGTGGCGTATCCCACTCCGTTGTTTGCAAGGTCGTGGCTTACGGTCCCGCCTGAGAATTCGCCGTCCCCTTGGGCCTTGATGATGTTGTAAACGGACGTGTCCACCCTTTTAAGCATGGAGGTCAATATGTATTCCCTCACGGGTTCATCCGCGGTGTTATACTGGTCCGAGTCGACGCCTATGGCCCAGACCTTGGAATTTCCCTCCTGCTCGCTGAATTCCCTGGCGGCCTCGAAAAGCCCCGCTCCCGAACCGCCGGCGGCGTGAAAAACGATGTCCGCCCCGCCGTTGAACATCACTTCTGCTGCTTCCCTGGCCTCCTCTGGGCTAAAGAAGCCGCTTATGTCAGGCGGCTCTTGGGGATCCTGGGGGTCTGAGAACTGGGAGAGGTAGGCTGTTTCGACATCCATGTTCCTGTTGATCCCTTTTACCATGGCCAAAACGCCTGAGATGAATCCGGCCTCGAACTTTTCAATGAGCCTGTCGGGGGTTGCGCATACTCCTCCTATGAAGCCTACTTTGCGGGTTTCGCTTTTAAGGGCGGCCGCGACGCCCACCAGAAAGGACCCCTCGGCCTCGTTAAAGACCAGGCTTGCGAAATTTGCTGGCGAGTTGTCTCTTTGCAGGATGTCTATACCCGCGAAATTGGTGTCAGGGTTGGCAGCCGCGACTTTTTTTATTGAATCCTCAAACGAAAATCCAACCGCTATTACAAGATCATTATCCTCGGCCAGAGCCTGAAGCAACTCCTCGCGGTTGTCCTCCGTCCCGTCGGTCGTTTCCTCGCTCGCCACCGCTCCGAGTTCCTCCTGGGCTCTTTTAATGCCCTCATACGCAGAGTCATTGAATGACCCGTCACCTTTCCCCACGCTGTCATATACGATTCCGACCCTGGGACCGCTTTCTTCCGGGGAACCGTCATCGTGGCACGAGAGAACTGCAAAAGACAGAAAAAGCGCCAAGGGCGTGATAAGTGCGAGGGTGTTTAAGCTCAGGGTTCGTCTTAAGGCTTTTCCGGTCATTTTCTTCCTCCGGCCAGGTTTCGAAAAATAAGGTTTTTTGCGGGCACTGAACTGAAAGCCGCTCCTGCGGCGTAGATGCGCAGGCGGGACAAGTATATATGAGGACAAGGAGAAATACACCCGGAAGCGGGGAGACCCCCCGTGCGGCATTTAAAGGTTTCTGTTCCCGATTTCCTGCTCCAAAGGGTGTTTGACATGCGGCGGGTTGTGCTCTAGAGTTTAGCGAAACGCCGATTGGAGGATACGCGCTCTAAATGGATTGGGGCATGAAAAACAGGATGGCCCGCATTATAAGGCCGGATACCGGAAGGGCGGTCATGCTTGCCCTTGACCACGGATATTTCCTGGGTCCAACCCATCGCCTCGAGGTTCCTAAAGAAACCATAACCCCCCTTCTTCCCTACGCCGACACCATAATGCTCACAAGAGGAGTGCTGAGAACCTCGGTCAACCCCGACTCGGGAGCCAACGTGGTGCTCAGGGTTTCCGGGGGAACGAGCATAGCTGGTCCGCACCTCGAGGACGAGGGAATCACCGTAGATTTCGAGGAGGCGATAAGGCTTAACGTGGCGGGAGTAGGGCTTTCCGTTTTTGTCGGAACCGAGTTTGAGAGACAGACCCTTTTGGGGCTCTCGGAGCTTGTGAACCAGGGAGAAAAGTATGGCATTCCGGTTCTCGGGATAACGGCCGTCGGAAAGGAGCTTGAAAAAAGAGATTCAAGGTATCTCGCGCTCTGCTGCAGGATATGCGCCGAACTCGGGGCACGCCTTGTTAAGACCTATTACTGCGAGGATTTCGAGAAAGTGACCAGCAGTTGCCCAGTCCCCATCGTGATCGCGGGCGGTCCCAAGCTTGAAACGGAGATGGACGTTTTCAACATGACTCACGAGGCCATATCCAAGGGTGCCGCGGGGGTGGACATGGGAAGAAACATTTGGCAGCGCGACAACCCCGTGGCGATTATACGGGCGATCCGCGGGATCGTTCACGAGAACATGACCCCGAAGCAGGCCCACGAACTCTTCACGGAACTAAAAGAAGAAAGTTCCTGACATGCTTGCCGCAGTCTACCACACAAACAGCGACATAAGGATCGAGGAGTTTCCCCGCCCCAAGCCGGAAGAGGGGGAAATACTGATCAGAATCAGGGCGAGCGGAATCTGCGGAAGCGATCTCATGGAGTGGTACAGGGTGCCGAAAGCTCCCTTGGTGCTGGGTCACGAGGTTGCAGGGGAGGTGGTTGAAACGGGGCCGGGGGTGAGTAGGTTCCGTACGGGCGACAGGGTCGTGGCCACCCATCACGTTCCCTGCGAGAAGTGCCGTTACTGTCTTAGCGGAAGGCACACCAACTGTCCCATGATAAGGAAATCAGGGTTTAATCCGGGCGGTTTTTCGGAGTACGTGTGCGTGGCGCCGCCGAACGTGGAGCGGGGAGTTTTTCATCTTCCGGACAACGTTTCCTTTGAGGAAGGATCGTTCACCGAACCCCTGGGCTGCGTTACAAGGGCGATTCGGGCCGCGGGGCTTGAGCGTGGAGAGAGCGTGACGATTCTCGGAAGCGGCACCGCGGGACTTTTATGTCTGCAGTACGTTCTTCACCTCGGTGCGGGGCCGGTTTTCGCGACCGATTCAAACAAATATAAGCTTAGAAAAGCCATGGAATTCGGGGCCACCTGCGCTTTTGGCTCCGACGAAGATATTGCTTCGCTTGTGAAAGAAAACAACTCGGGATACCTCTCGGATCTGGTAATCGTCTGCACCGGAGCGCAGGCCGCGATAAAAAGCGCCTTCGAACTTGTTTCCCCGTCGGGGAAAATTCTTTTTTTCGCTCCTTCCGATCCGGAGTTTACCCTTGATTTTTCCTTTAACGAATACTGGTGGTCTGGAGTTCGGGTCGTAAGTTCCTACGCTGCGGCCCCCGGGGATCTTGAAGACGCCCTTTCTCTCATAGAAAAAAGGGCCGTGGATGTGGGGAAGATGATTACCCACAGGTTTTCGCTGCGGGATATCCAGAAGGGCTTCGCTCTTGCGGAGAACCCGGAGGAAAACCTCAAGATCATGATAAGTCCATGAAATAATAACGAGAACTCCGCTCTTGTAGCCGCGAAGAGTTTGATCTTATATCCGGGCAGACGGTCTGAAGGCGCCTGGAACTGAGATTCTTATCCCTTCTCCATCTCCTTTATCCTGTCGAGGATTCTGTTTGCGAGCTCAAACTTGCTCATGAGCGGAAGTTCCTCGACCCTCTCCCTGTCAACTAGCCACGCTATGTTGGTGTCTTCCCCGAATCCCGCCTGCGGAGCCGTCACATCGTTTGCCACTACGAGGTCGAGATTTTTTTCCTTAAGCTTTTTTCTGGAGTTGTTGACGAGATTTTCCGTCTCGGCGGCGAATCCCACCAAGATTCTGTCTTTCTTGTCCTCCCCAAGGGATTTCAGTATATCCCGGGTTTTCTTAAGGGGGATCGAAAGCTGTTTTTTCGATTTCTTTATCTTCTGCTCCGACTTCTCGCAGGGGGAATAGTCGCTTACGGCCGCCGATTTTATCACTACATGGGCCCGCTCGAAACACTCGTGGATTTTTTCGTACATCTCGTCGCAATCCGTTACCCGTACCACTTCCACTCCGTGAGGGTCTGGAAGTGAAGAGTGTCCCGAAACCAAGGTGGCCCGGGCTCCGCGAAGCCATCCGGCCCGGGCTATCGAGTAGCCCATTTTGCCGGTCGAGGGGTTGGATATGAACCTTACGGGGTCTATGTGCTCCCTGGTCGCTCCGGCGCTCACCAGTATGTTCTCTCCCGCGTAGTCCTGCGGAGTGACCGCCTTCTGGACTTCAAGGGCGACGACCTCTATTTCGGCAAGCCTTCCCCTGCCGGTCCACCCGCAGGCGAGATCTCCCTCGTCGGGTTCCACTATGGTGAATCCGTGGCGCCGAAGTTTCTCCATGTTCTCCTGCACTATGGAGTTTGAGTACATGTTCGAGTTCATGGCTGGGCAGATGATCACGGGAGCTTTCGTTGCAAGTATGACGGTTGCGAGCAGGCTGTCAGCTATTCCCGAGGCGATCTTGCCTATGAAGGATGCGCTTGCGGGCGCGACTACCACGACGTCGGCCTCGTCGGCGATTTTTATGTGACCTATTTCGGATTCTGAAGTGAGATCAAAGAGATTGGAGGCGACCTTGTTTCCGGAAAGGGTCTGGAGGGTTAGGGGGGTTATGAAACGCTCGGCGTTTTTTGTCATCGCGCACCGAACCTCCGCCCCGTCTCTAACCAGTGACCTCACAAGTTCGCAGGACTTGTAGGCGGAAATGCCGCCCGTTATTCCCACTACGATGTTTTTTCCACGAAGTAACTCCATGGGATTAAAGTATATTCCCGCAGCGGAAATAGGCAATATATGGGGCGGAGCGACCCTAGACCCTGTCGGTTACCGCTCCCTGGGATGCTGAGGAAACAAGTCTTGAGTATTTCGCCAGTACGCCGGTTTTTTCCCTGGCCGCCGGTTTCTTCCAGGCTTTTCTCCTTCTCTCAAGCTCTCTCTTCGGCACGTTAAGGGTTATTTCCCTGCTCTCGGCGTCGATCGTGATCCCGTCCCCGTTCTTTATGAGAGCCAGGGTGCCGCCGTCAACCGCCTCGGGAGTTATATGCCCCACGACGAAGCCGTGTGTTCCTCCCGAGAAACGCCCGTCCGTGATGAGCGCCACGTCTCCTCCCAGTCCCTTGCCCATTACTGCCGCCGTCGGCGCGAGCATCTCCCTCATCCCGGGACCGCCCTTCGGGCCCTCGTACCTTACCACTATCACGTGTCCTTTCTTAACCCTGCCGTCGAGGATTGCCTTGAGGCTCTGCTCCTCGGAATTGAACACTATAGCCTTTCCTGTAAAGGAGTTGCCTTCCTTGCCCGTTATCTTTGCCACAGCCCCCTCAGGCGCGATGTTTCCCTTGAGAATAACTATGTGGGCCGATTCCTTTATGGGGTTTTTCACCGGGAGAACTATCTTCTGTCCCCTTGGATATCTTTTTACTCCCCGGAGGTTCTGCTTGAGGGTCTTTCCGGTCACCGTCATGCAGTCGCCGTGGAGAAACCCCTCGTCAAGGAGGATTCTCAGCAACGGAGTGAGTCCCCCAATTTTGCAGAAATCAGACATCATGTACTGCCCGCTGGGCTTTAGGTCGGCGAGGACGGGAACTTTCTTCCCGACTCTCGTGAAGTCGTCTATCGTCAGCTTTACCCCGGCCGCGTTCGCCATAGCGAGGAGGTGAAGAACCGAGTTCGTCGAGCCGCCGAGCGCGACAACCACGGTTATGGCGTTCAGGAAGGCCTTTTTCGTCATTATGTCCCGGGGCGTTATGTTCTCTTTTATCAGATTCACGACCGCCGCCCCCGCGTTTTTGCAGTCAGCTACCTTGTCCTTTGAAATGGCCGCCTGGGCCGAGCTGTTGGGAAGGCTCATCCCGAGTGCCTCTATCGCCGAAGCCATGGTGTTTGCGGTGTACATTCCCCCGCAGGAACCTGGCCCAGGAATGGCGCAGGACTCGATTTCCTTTAACTCAGAATCGGTAATATCGTTGTTTGAATGCGCTCCAACGGCCTCGAACACCGAGACGATATCCACGTCCTTTCCCCTGTAGTTGCCCGGAAGAATCGTCCCGCCGTAAACAAATACCGAGGGCCTGTTAAGCCTCGCCATCGCCATGAGACACCCTGGCATGTTCTTGTCGCATCCCCCTATGGCAACGATGCCGTCAAATCCTTCCCCCGCGGTCACCGTTTCGATTGAATCGGCGATTACCTCCCTCGATACAAGCGAGTACCTCATTCCCGGAGTCCCCATGGATATCCCGTCGGATACGGTAATGGTGTTGAAGATTATGGATTTCCCCCCCGCCTTGTTCGCTCCCGCGGCCCCGTGTCTTGCAAGCTGGTCTATGTGCATGTTGCAGGGCGTTACCATGCTCCAGGTCGACGCTATTCCTACGACGGGTTTCTTGAAGTCCCTGTCGCTAAAGCCCACCGCTCTCAGCATGGAGCGGCTCGGCGCCCTGTGCGTTCCTTCCACGTAGATCGAGGAGTATTTTCTAGGGGTTTCTTTCTTCTTAGGGGTTTTCGTTGCCAATAGAGTATTCCTCCTTGAGTTGACCGTACCATGTTCGGTTGATCAGTTGTTGCGGTAAATTCTAACTTAAAACACCCTTTCACGCGATAACAGGAGGCGGGGGCTTTTCCCGGACTTATCCGGACTCGCGATCAAATCGTTTGAAATATTCCGGCCGGAAGCGAATACAGAAAGAAATTTTTCCCGTCATCTATAATAAATGAGCGGAGAATGATTTGCCATGCTATGGGAGAGAAGGGATTGGATATACCGTTTTCAATAGAAGACAAAGAAGAAAGCAAGTTCCAAAAGAGTGTTTAGCACCTAGCAGGAAAATAAGAATTAGTGATATTAGTATGTTGCGATTCCAAACCGTCAAAGTCGGGACGATTTTATCTGCGATCAGCGAATGGGCGCTGCGTACAAAATCCCCCCTGATTTCCAGGAAGCGTTAAGCCCTCTTTCAAGCGCTAGAGGAGTATTGAAGCCCAGATGCCTTTCGAATATCTCCCCGTAGTTGCCTACGGCTGAAATTGCGTTAACGGCCCAGTTCTTGTCAAGACCGAGCATCTCGCCCATGCTGCCTTCGGTGCCTAGAAAACGGTTCATGCCCGGATCATTTCCAGGCTTTTTAGCGAGTTCCTTGACGTTTTTCTGGGTGATGCCCATCTCTTCTGCGATAATCAGCGCGTTAACCACCCACTTTCCGATATCAGCCCAGCGGTCATCGCCATGGCGCACCGCGCCGCCCAGCGGCTCTTTTGAAATGATTTCGGGAAGAATTATGTGTTCCGCCGGATTTTTCAGCGCCGCTCGCGTAGAGGCCAGAGCCGACGCGTCGGTGGTGTACACGTTGCATCTTTTGCTTTCGTACATGATGATGCTCTCCGCGTTGGTTCCGGTATTGAGATGCTCATACTCCATTTTGTTGAATCTGAAGTAATCCGCCAGGTTAAGTTCCGTGGTGGTGCCGACCTGGACGCACACAGAAGCCCCGGCCAGCTGTGTTGCTGACGTTACCCCAAGATCTCTGCGAACTAAAAAGCCCTGACCATCATAGTAGTTAATGGGCAGGAAGGTCAGTTTCAGGTCAGCGTCGCGACTCAGCGTTTCAGTGGTGTTGCGGAACAGTATGTCGCCTTCGCCGGCATTTAGCTGGGCAAAACGCGTTCTATTCGTGGACGGTACGAAATTCACCTTGTCCCCGCTTCCCAGCACTGCGGCGGCTACGGCGCGGCAGAAATCGACGTCAAAGCCCTGCCAGCCGCCTTTTCCGTCTGGAGAGGCGAATCCGGCCAAGCCCGATGAAACAATACAGTTGAGCTTGCCCCGCGCTTTCACATCCTCAAGGGTGCCAGCATCAGCCATGACTGTGAATGAAAACAGTACGGCAATAATTGCCAGAAACTTCGTTACTCTCATATCTACTATTTTCTTAAGCAGGATGAAACGTTTTGAATTTAAGGATGAAATCAGATTTCTGCCCCCTCCCTTATGTGAAATAATTATATTTTCCATCAGTGATCCAGTATCTGGCTTAAAAACAGCTTCGTTCTTTCATGCTGCGGGTTCAGGAAAAAGTCATCGGGGTTGTTCTCTTCAATTATTTCTCCGTTGTCCATGAAGATGACGCGGTCGCCGACAGTTCTTGCGAATCCCATTTCATGGGTCACGCATATCATAGTGATTCCTTCGCTTGCCAGCTGAATCATCACATCCAGCACTTCCTTGATCATTTCAGGGTCAAGTGCCGATGTGGGTTCGTCAAACAGCAGTATCCGGGGTTTCATGCAGAGACTTCGCGCTATCGCCACGCGCTGCTGCTGGCCCCCGGAGAGCTGACCCGGGTACTTGTCCGCCTGCTCGGGAATCTTGACTCTTTCCAGATATTTCATGGCAGTTGCGTTTGCCTCCGCAAGAGGCATTTTGCGGACCCATATGGGAGCAAGGGTACAGTTCTCAAGCACCGTCAGGTGCGGAAACAGATTAAAATGCTGAAAGACCATGCCCACCTCGCGCCGAATGATCTCGATGTTCTTGATATCATGGGAAAGCTCTATTCCCTCAACGATGATTTCTCCCTGCTGGTGTTCCTCCAGCCGGTTGATGCATCTGATTAACGTTGATTTTCCCGAACCCGATGGGCCGCATACAACGATTTTTTCCCCGACTCTGACATTAAGATTGATGTTTTTAAGCACATGGAACTTGCCGTACCATTTATGCACATCCCGCATTATTACCGCGTAGTTCTCCGCGGCCGATTTTGTTTTCTCATTCGTTGGTTCAGGTTTTTGGGTCATTTGTGCCATGCTCCTTATCTTTTATGCTCGGTTTCCAGTTTGTTTTCAAGGTGCTGTGAATATCTTGCCATCCCAAAACAGGAGATAAAAAAGAATATTGCCACGAACAGGTAAACCTCGGTGGAGAGCCCCGTCCACCTTGTGTCTGCGAGAGACGCCCTGCCTATCCCGAGAGGATCCAGAAGTCCGATAATAATTACCAGTGTCGTATCCTTGTATAGTCCGATAAAAGTATTCACTATGCCGGGTATGGAAATCTTCATCGCCTGGGGCAATATGATCAGTCTCATGGCGGACCAGTAGTGAAGCCCCATTGAATCCGCGGCTTCGAACTGTCCTTTCGGTATTGCCTGCAGACCTCCACGGATAACTTCCGCCATGTACGCCGACGCGAAAAGGGTAACCATGATAAGTACGCGCAGCAGAAGATCGAAAGTCACTCCCGGAGGGAGGAAATAATTGAGCATCGTTGAAGCTACGAACAGAAGAGTAATCAACGGTACTCCGCGGATAAACTCGATGAAGCCTATTGAAAATATCTGGATTGCGGGGAGCTTCGACTGACGACCCAGAGCCAGCAGGATCCCGATCGGCAGTGAAAACCCGATGCCGGTTATCCCGATGACCAAGGTAAGCATGAAACCGCCGAACTGGTCGGTCTCGACAGGCGTAAGACCTAGTCCTCCGACCAGAAGCCATGCGGTGACGAATGGGAAGGCGACCGCGATATGAAGAGCGTACTTGCGGTAAGGCGCTCTTTCGAAGAGTATCGGAATGAGGGTGAAAATCAGCAGGACAAGCGAAAGATTCACCCGCCAGCGTTCAGCGGCTGGGTAAAAACCATAGGTGAACAGGTTAAGACGTTCGCCGATAACCGCCCAGCACGCACCGCCAGCCTTGGCGCTGCATTCATCTCTGCTTCCCCCGGTAAATGCCGCGTCAAGAAACAGCCAGTCCACAAGCGCGGGAACGGTTTGAATCAGAAACCAGAGCGACAGAAGCGTTAAGACTATGTTCGTGGGACTTGAGAAAAAATGTTTTCTAGTCCAGGCGTAGATTCCTATTACGTTACTAGGCGGCGGAAGATCAGGGTGTTCTCCAACTCTGTAGTTTTTTTGGTTTATGGCTATTTCCTCCTAACGTTCAACCAGCCTGATCCGTTTGTTATAGATGTTCATCGCGAAGGATATCAGCAGGGATAGCGAGAGATACAGCAACAGCACGATAATCATGCATTCCATTTCCCTGCCCGTCTGGTTAAGCGTAATGCCGCCTATGGTGGCAACTATGTCCATGTAGCCGATCGCGATGGCCAGAGATGAATTCTTGGCAAGGTTAAGATATTGCGAGGTAAGCGGCGGTACTATCACCCTCAGCGCCTGGGGAATCACGACCAGGTTAAGCGTTCTGCCGTGATTTATCCCAAGGGCCAGGGACGCTTCGGTCTGCCCGTAATTGACGGAGATGATGCCGGCCCTTACTATCTCGGCGATAAACGCGGCTGTATACAGGGAAAGCGCAATCCAGAGCGCGGTGAATTCAGGCCTGATCACCATACCTCCGCTAAAGTTGAATCCCGTCAGCGCGGGCATCTCAAACGTGATCGGACCACCTAACAGAAAATAGGAGACAATCGGAATTCCCAGCACGGCCCCCATTGATATCCAGAACACCGGGTAGTACTCTCCCGTTTTTCTTTGTATATCCGCCGCATATCTGCGGAACCATATTGTGAAAATAATTCCCGCGGCGAACAGGCCCAGAATCACCAGAAACAGAGGTTCAAAAATCGGTTTGGGAAGAAAGAAGCCGCGATTAGTCAGAAACGCGATATCGCCGAGACTTTGCGCCTCTCTGGGCACGGGAAGCGTATTAACTATGATCCCGTATACAAGGAGTATGTGGAGCAGTACGGGTACATTTCTTACGTAATCAATATAGATGTGGGCAAGCTTGCTTGCCAGCAGGTTTTTCGACAGCCGCAGAACGCCCAGCGTGAATCCAAGAACCGTTGCCAAAACGATGCCGCTTACCGCCACCAGAAGGGTATTTAGAATTCCCACCAGCATTGCGCGGAAGTGAGTGGAACGGGACGTGTATTCTATTAAGTGCTGGTTTATATCATAGCTTGCGGGCTCCCGCAGATAGCCGAAACTGAAACCTTTGCCTATTGCCTCAAGGTTGACAACGGCATTCCTTACGATGTAGGCGAACAAGCCGAAGATCAGCACGACTGCGAGGATCTGAATAATAACGGATCGGGAATGCTCATCCCTCCACAATCGAGACAGAAAAGCTATTGGATCCATCACATTCGTGCTGCGGCTTCGGCTTGAGTCATTATTGACGTTTACTCACAATCAGCGAATAGGCGCTGCGTACAAAATTCCCCCCGATTTCCAGGAAGCGTTAAGTCCTCTTTGAAGCGCTAGAGGAGTATTGGGGCCCAGATGCCTTTCGAATATCTCCCCGTAGTTGCCTACGGCTGAAACTGCGTTAACGGCCCAATTCTTGTCAAGACCGAGCATCTCGCCCATGCTGCCTTCGGTGCCTAGAAAGCGGTTCATGCTCGGATTATTTCCAGGCTTTTTAGCGAGATCCTTGACATTCTTCTGAGTAATACCCATCTCCTCTGCGATAATCAGCGCGTTAACCACCCACTTTCCGATATCAGCCCAACGGTCATCGCCATGGCGCACCGCGCCGCCCAGCGGCTCTTTTGAAATGATCTCGGGAAGGATCACATGATCTGAAGGCTTTTTCAGCGCCGCTCGCGTAGAGGCTAAAGCCGACGCGTCGGTTGTGTACACGTCGCATCTTTTGCTTTCATATGCGACGATGCTCTCTTCATTGGTTTCGGTATTGACAGGCTCGTACTTCATTTTATTGGCTCTGAAGTAATCCGCCAGGTTAAGTTCCGTGGTGGTGCCGGTCTGGATGCACACCGAAGCCCCGGCCAGCTGTGTTGCTGACGTTACCCCAAGACTTTTGCGAGTTAAAAAGCCCTGACCATCATAGTAGTTAATGGGCAGGAAGGTCAGCTTCAGGTCGACGTCGCGACTCAGCGTTTCAGTGGTGTTGCGGAACAGTATGTCGCCTTCGCCGGCATTTAGCTGGGTAAAACGCGTTTTATTCGTAGTCGGTACGAACTTCACCTTGTCCCCGCTTCCCAGCACTGCGGCGGCTACGGCGCGACAGAAATCGACATCAAAGCCCTGCCAGTTGCCCTTTTCGTCTGGAGAAGCGAATCCGGCCAAGCCTGATGAAACAATACAGTTGAGCTTGCCCCGCTTTTTCACATCCTCAAGGGTGCCAGCATCAGCCACGACTGTGAATGAAAACAGTACGGCAATAATTGCCAGAAATTTAATTACTCTCATAACTACCTCCTTTGAGCTTAAATGTTTTTGAATTATCGGTTAAACCAAACCATTTTCCTCAATTTTAGAGTCAATCATATTTCCTGGCGTTTTGCAATTAGGAATATTGAACGCAGAACGAGGAATTTTTTGCGGATTCAAAAATCAGAACGAGGGTACGACGGGCAAATCATCCGGACATACTAAAGAAGTGATTACACCGACATCCGCAGTCTCTTACGGATGAGAAAAGAAATTTTAAAAGCGGACTCGTAAAAAGAGCTTATTCGTTTTTCTCCGTTATCCTGGAGAAGAGATTCTCCCCTTTCCTTACGACCGTCCCGGGTTTCGTACTTCCCCAGTCCGCGTCTTCGGCGGCAACATCGGGAGACAGACCGATTTTTCCTCGGATCTCGCAGGCGGTTTCCGGTAAAAAGGGGTAAATAAGAAGAGAAATTACCCTTATGCTTTCGGCAAGCGTCCAAAGTACCACCTCGAGTCTCTCTTCTTGTCCCTCCTGTTTCGCGAGTTTCCAGGGCGTCGTATTATCGACGTAGCGGTTTACAAGGGCTATGAACTCCCATATATGGGAAAGCGCCCTGTTAAAGGCGAGTTCCTCGAGGTCCGAGCGGACCTGGAGGACCGTTTCGCGGTAGGAATCTTCTATTTCCTTCTCGCTTTGCGATAACTCGGAGGGCTCGGGAACGACCCCTTCCAGGTACCTTTCCATCATCCCGAGCGAACGGCTCACAAGATTTCCGAGTCCGTTCACCAGTTCTCCGTTCACTCGGCTTACGAGCGATCTCCTCGAGTAATCCCCGTCCTGTCCGAAAGGTATTTCGCGTAGCAGAAAGTAGCGGAAGATTTCGGAACCGAACTCCTCCACTACCTCGTAAGGGTCAACTACGTTTCCAAGCGATTTCGACATCTTCTCTCCTTCCACGGTCCACCATCCGTGCGCGAAGACTGTCTTCGGAAGAGGGAGTCCCGCCGACATCAGAAACGCGGGCCAGTATACGGCGTGGAACCTGAGTATGTCTTTTCCCACGAGGTGAATGTCCGCGGGCCAGAATTTCTCATAATCCCCGGTCTTTTCAGGAAAGCCCAATGATGTCAGGTAATTTGTGAGGGCGTCGAACCACACGTATACCACGTGTCCTTCTGAGTTGGGAACCGGGATTCCCCATGAGAAATTCGTCCTGCTTACGCTCAGGTCCCTGAGACCTCCCTCGACGAAGCTTATGACCTCGTTTCTTCTGTAATCAGGTTTTATGAACTCGGGATGTTCCCTGTAATGCCGAAGAAGAGGCTCCTGGTAGCGGGAGAGCCTGAAGAAGTAGCTCTGCTCCTTTATTTTTTCCAGGTGAGGGCGGCTTTTTTCGGGAAGCTTCATTATCTCTTCAAGCTGGGTTTCGGTTATGAAAGCCTCGTTTCTTACGTCGTACCACCCCTCGTACTCGTCAAGGTATATGTCACCGTTTTTCTCTACCAGCCTCCATATCTCGGAAACCGCCTCGTGGTGGCGCGGTTCCGTGGTTCTTATGAAATCGGTGTTCGAGATGCCTAGAACTTTCCAAAGATCCTGAAATTTCACCACTACCCTGTCGGCAAGTCCTATGGGAGTCTCTCCGCTTGTCTGGGCGGTCTGTTCTATCTTTCTCCCGTGCTCGTCCGTTCCCGTGAGAAAGTAGACTTCATGTCCCGAGGCAGCCTTGTATCTTGCGATTGTATCGGTCGCTATGGTCGTGTAGGCGTGGCCGATGTGCGGCACATCATTTACATAGTAAATAGGTGTTGTTACGTAGAACGGCTTTTTTCCCATGTGCTTTCGTAATTCCTTGAAGGAGAGTCAGTATTGCGATTAATAAAACATAACCAAACAGTATTTCAATTATTCTTTGTATGAAATATTCTTTGTATGAAATGACCCCATAGAGAATTGAATGGTCTTTTCTAGAGGCAGATTTGCCTAATACGACAAATTCAAGGCTTCCGCGGTTGCTTTGAGACGTTTGTCCAGCGTCAGTAACCGCGTCGGTGGTTCCAAGACCGTAGCAGTTAGCAGGTGAGCGTCAATATAACCAATGCCGAGTCCCATCAACTGATTCTGCTCAATGAAATATAACACTGAGGCTTCCGCAGCAACGGGCAGAGCGGGCAAATCATTAAGCAATGAAAGAATTTCAGCACGGTCAGCAAGATTACCGCAGGCAATCTCACCGATAACAAAAGGGTGAATAAATGCCTTGCTGGTTTTAAGCAGGTCCTCAATAACTCTGCCGCCCTTGCTCAAATGTTCAATCCATACCGAAGTATCAATTAGAATCATTGTTAAAACGGCGACGCGGAATGGATCGAAGCCCGGGCTGACTGCCACCCAACTTGGCAAGTTGCCGCGCGCTCTCCCTCTCGACCAAAGCTTTTAAAGCTTCCCTGATCAGTTTCGGTTTTGAGGTAATATTTGTGATGTCTTGTGCTCGGGCCAGCAATTCATCGTCTATATTCAATGTTGTTCTCATCTTTAATACTCCATGTTTAATTGCTGAATTGTAACCTTGTTTGCATCGAATTATACATCAATTGATGCTAAAAAACAAGTCTTGCAAGGTGCATCAATTCATTATTGATATCCCTATCGGGAAAACCTGAGCACAATCTTCTCAAGAGAATTCCTAATGTTCAGTTCCAGTGCCAGCTCTGGTTCCGAGGTGATATTCAAAACATCTTATGTCCGTGTCGGCAGTCCGTCGTTTGCGGTTGCAGGGGTTTTTTCAACCGGCGTTCTTGCGGGATAGCTGTCTCGGATGACGTAAGTGGCGTAATTCGCGGCGAAGCCCCGTCCAGATACCGAAAAGCATCAGGACGAACAAAACGGCGAGCGGAAGACTTACAACGATAACTGCGGCCTGAAATGACTCCAATCCGCCTGCGAGCATCAGCACGGCGGGGATCAATCCCCCTATAAAGCACCAGAACTCGCGTTGGCGCACGGGCGTATTCAGCTTGCCCCCGGCTGTTATGGAATCAACAGCCAGAGACCCGGAATCAAGCGAGACGACGAGGAAAGAAAACAACATGACGATGCATACAAGACTGAACACATGTGTCAGCGGAAACGTCTCCAGCAGTTTGAACAAAGCGAGCCCATGAAGCCCCGTCGCGACCGTTTCTGTCACCCCGGTGTAACCGTCGATCAGAAACTGGTGAACAGCCGTGCCTCCGAAGGCGTTCATCCAGAGCACGCAGAAAATGGTCGGCAGTATGAGCACGAAAAGCAGAAACTCGCGCACGGTTCTGCCTCTGGAGATGCGGGCGATGAACATTCCGACAAACGGCGCATAGCAGAACCACCAAGCCCAGTAAAAGATGGTCCATTCGTGCAGAAAATCCATATCCTCGCGTCCTGTCCAGATGCTGAGGGACGTTATGCTCATGATATAAGTGGCGGTTGAGTCCAGGCAGTGGCGGAGGATGTCAAGCGTCGGTCCGGCCGCAATGATGAACAGCATCAGCGACACCGCGAGGATTATGTTGATTCGGCTCAGGCGACCGATTCCGGTATTTATCCCGGTCAGCAGAGCAGCCATCGCCGTCAGCACCACCAAGGCGATCACCATCACCTTGGAGAGATCGGTCTGGGGAATCGAGAACAGATAATCAGTTCCACCGGTTATCTGCTCGGTTCCGAGACCGATCGAGACTGCAATGCCGAACAGGGTGGAGAATACCGCCAGCGCTTCGATCAGGTGCCCGCTCCAGCCCCACACGCGGTTCCCTAAAACTGGATAGAACACAGAACGCAGTGAAAACGGCATGCCCATGTTGTAGGAGAAAAGAGCCATTGACAGGCCCACGACGGCGAATATCGCCCATCCGTGGAGTCCCCAGTGAAAAATAGCTCCCGCCATGCCCGCGGCAAAAGCGGTTTTGGTGTCGGAAGGGTCGATGCCGAGCGGAGGATTCTGAAAATGATGTACCGGTTCAACCACTCCGAAAAACAGGAATCCTGCGCTTACCGACGTCGAAAAGATCATGGCGAACCAGCTTGCATACGAGTAGTCCGGTTTCGCATCCCGTCCGCCCAGACGTACCTTGGCGAACGGTGAGACGATCAGCAGCAGGCAGAAAACCAGTATGACGTTGGCTACGCTCATGAACAACCAGTGGAATCGCGTGACGATCCAGTGGCGGGCGTTTGCGAAGAGCTCGGCCGTTTCTTCCTGAAAGATCGTCCCGGCGGCAACGAAGATGACGATCACAAGCGCGGAAACGAGGAATGCCCGGACGTGGAGGTCAAGCCCGAATATCCTTACATTGTCCCGCCCGCGCCAGTAAGAGCGTCCTTTGTAGATGCTAGATGCCCGTAGCGGTTTTTTCTCTCGCTTCATTTGACGGAAACCGATGCTGAACTACCGCATTTGTGTTGAAAACCTTATTTCCTGTTAGCGGGTCTCGTCTCTGAGTCCCTTCCATATACTAACCGTCATCAGGATGAGCAGGATGGAAAACGGAAGTCCGGCTGTGATTGAAGCCGCCTGCAATGATTTCAGCCCTCCACCGAGAAGCAGGGCGATGGCGACTGCGCCTTCCAAGGTGCACCAGAACACGCGCTGGCTCGTGGGAGGTTCAAGCTTTCCTCCAGCCGACGTGATGTCGATGACAAGCGAACCGGAATCTGATGACGTAACGAAGAAGATTATAAGAAGAACGACGCTGACAAATGAAACCAGTTGTGCCATTGGCAGCAGTTCAAGCATTTTGAACAGCGCAAGTTCCGGTTTCCACTCCGTGATTATCTGGGACACGCCCGTGTAGCCGTCAAAGAGCAGCTGGTGGATGGCCGTGCCGCCGAAAACACTCATCCACAGCAGAGAGCAAAGTGCTGGCAGGAAAAGGACGCAGATAATAAATTCACGGACGGTCCGCCCCCTTGAGATACGGGCGATGAACATTCCGACAAACGGCGTCCATGAAATCCACCAGGCCCAGTAAAAAGTTGTCCAGCCATGCAGAAAATCCGTATCCTCTCTCCCTATCCAGTTGCTAAGAGGTATGACCTTGGCGAAATAATCCGCAAATCCCACAAAGAAGCTGTTAAATATATACTGCGTCGGTCCCGCTATGAGAACGAACAGCAGCAGAAGCAGGGCAAGAGAAATATTGAACTGGCTCAGGCGTTTAATGCCCACATCCAGTCCGCTCAGCACCGAAATAGTGGCAAGGGAAGTGGTTGCGATTACAAACACCACTTGGGCCAGTTCGGTTGCCGGAATTCCGAACAGATAGTTAAGGCCGGCCACGGCCTGTTTCGCGCCAAGGCCGAGTGATGTGGCGAGACCGAACAATGTGGCGAATATGGCGAGTGTATCTATAAGATGTCCGCTCCAGCCCCATACTCGTTCGCCCAGAAGGGGGTAGAATGCAGAGCGGATCGTGAGAGGCAGTCCCCTGTTGTAGCAGAAAAAAGCGAGGCCAAGGCCTGCGGTCGCGTAAAATGCCCACGCGGAGAGCCCCCAGTGGAAGGTTGCCGCGGATATGCTGATGGCTTGAGCCGCCTTGGTATCGGAAGGATCAATTCCCAAGGGGGGATTCTGGAAATAATAGACCGGTTCCAGTACGCCGTAGAACAGCAGACCGATGGCGACTCCTGCCGTAAAGATCATGGAGAACCAAGTGATTCTAGAGTATCGGGGAACTGCGTCTGAACCGCCGAGGCGCACTTTGCCGAGCGGAGATAAAATCAGAAAGAAGCAAAACAGCGCGCATATGTTGCAGGCACTCATGAAAAGCCAGTCAAACTGGGTGGTAATCCATATGCGAAGAGTCCCCAGCACTTCCGTCGCTTTTTCCTGAAAAATCAGGGCCCCGACTACGAAAGCGAGCGTGACGATCCCCGAGGTCACAAATACCGGGACGTTTATATCAAGACCGAATATCTGAAGGTTGTCTTGCCCTGCCTGGTGACCGTGTTCCACTTTATGTCTCCTCGATCTTTATTCGTAAAGAGTGAAATAGTAGCCCACGTTAATGTTAAAGCGCTTGTGCCACCTGTTGTTTCCGCTGGCGCCGAAATCGTTTACCCCGTCGTAGATATTGTCGTATTCGTCTCCTTCCGCGCCGACGAAGAAATTACCGTCGCTGAGCGCGAAATCGGTGTAGATATATAGAGAGCCCCAGTACCAGAGAGCGCCGAAAGTCCAGAGGGAGCTGTTGTTGAAATTTTCTGTTGTCTTGAGGATGGAACTCCACTCGATATAGGGCGTGACGCCGTCAAGCCACGCTATATCTGAACCCTCAAGGCCGTTGTACCTGAGGGAAACAGCCGGCAGCCATGCCTCTGACGCCACGGGCCATGCGAAGTTAAAGGCCCCCATGGGAATAAGGTCGCCGGTTCCCCAGGGAGTCTTGTCCGTAATGTCGTATCTGTAATAGGACAGCTGGGAGTGAAGCGAGAAATCCCGAAGCGGGGTCACCGCGTGAGCTGAGACCGCGAGGTGGTCGGCGCCTGAGTCATCCACATTCGTTCCTTCAAGCCTTCCATACTGAAACGACATCCCGATATCCCCGATGCTCTCGCTCGCGTAGATAATGCGCAGGTTTACCTGGTGTTCTTCCTCAAAACCGTTTTCTCCGAAGTCGGTGACGTTCCCGTCCGAGTCGGCTCCGCTGCTCCACTTTACGGGGTCGTAACTGTATCGGGCACTGTCGCGACTGCTTCCGTCCCAGTGTCCTTCGTCCTGAAGATAGTAGGCAAGGTCGACCGTAAGGTCGCCGAAGGCCTTCGTCCATCTTGCTCCCAGATCCATGTCGTCCGCAAGCCCGACGTAGTAGTGCTGATCAAAGAACCAGCTGTTCGAAACGCCCCATGGGCCCGGTCCGAAAGGAACGCGGACAATGCCCGCCTTGAAGGTGCCGTAAGCGTCCGAGGCGTATCCGAGCCATGCAGTGTGCATCATGCTATAGTCATCGTAGTACCGGTATTCGGCCCTTCCGATAACGCCGTTGTAGTCAAGGTCGACATTTAGGCGCAACAGTTCGAAATCCGAGTCTCCGATGTTCTCGCCCCTGCGCCCTGAGTAATCGCCGTAGGCATGGTTGGCGCGCATCGCGCCGCCGATTCTGATCGGACTTTTCTCAAGTTCTTCCGGCTCTTGGGGCGCTGGTGCTGCCCGGGATTCCGACTCCGCGAGTTTTTCCCGGGTTTCTCTCAGCTCCTGTTCCAGATATTCGATGCGTTGCCTCAATGCTTCGTTTTCATCGGCGGCCTCGTCGGCAAACGCCGGAGGAGCGGAGAACAGAAAAATTATCATGACTAAGATCAGATTACGCATATATCATCCCTCCTCTCGTGCTAGGTTCTTGACCAAGTTCGTCGTGGCAAAATTATATAGTACCACACAGTACCGCAAAAAATCCGCTTAAAATATAAAAACAGCGAATCAGTCGGGAATGACTGGCCTGAGGAATACACTGATCCTGACAAAAAATACCGTTATCGCGGTTATCGGAAACAGCTGCCGGGCGAATCCGTTTTCAGGAGGCTAAGACCGGGTTAAGAAGCCCCGGGCGAATTGATATTGCTACCGGGAGAGTCTCAGGAGAAGATTCTCGAGGGAAACCTCGACGTTTGCGTTATTCTCCGAAATCCGCGCCATGGTTTCCTCAAGAGCGGCGAATTTGCCCAGAAGTTCAGATACGTCCCTTTTTCCCGAATATTCGCTTAGCTGCTCGATGAGGTCGGTGTTTACTATCTCCTCTTTTCTCCCGGAGGTTTTAAGAACCACCGAATCCCGAAGCCATGTCGAGAGAATGTCAAATACCGTGTTCAGTTCCTGCGGTCCTCCGCCTTTTACGTCTTTCTGTATCCTCTCCACGGAATCAAAAAGGGTAAGAGGCTTTTTGGCGTCGACGGCCATCAGGCAATCTACGTATTCGGTCCTTTTACGAAGGTAATCCTCATCGGTACCAAGCGCCCTTGAGATGCTTCCCCCCGATATTTTTGAGATAAGCTCCGGGTCATTGCCCTCCGGTTTTTCCTTTTCAAGGAAACTTCTTACCTGCTCAGTCTCGAGGGGCTGGAAGACCACCGACTGGCATCTTGACCTTATGGTCGGCATGAGCAGATCCGCGAGCGTGGTTATGAGGATTATGACGGAGTTCGGCGGCGGCTCTTCAAGGGTCTTCAGAAATGCGTTCTGGGCGTTGAAGTTCATTCTCTGCGCGCCGTCGATTATAAAGACCTTGTACGGATTCTCATAGGGCGCCAAGTGAATCAGACGCTCTATGTCCTGTCTTACGTGGTCAACTTTTATCGTCTTCTCGCCCGGGTATCCGAACACGAGCACGTCAGGGTTGAGGCCCTTCTCGGTTTTCGCGCACGAGGTGCAGTCACAGTCAAGGTTTTCCGCTCCGCCCTCGGCGCAGTTTATGAGTTTTGCGAAACCGGTCGCGACCAGTTTTTTCCCCACGCCTTCGGGTCCTGAGAAAAGGTATGCGTGCGAGATCCGGTTTCTGCGGACGGAGTTCAGGAGAAATTCCTTCTGGGGTTCGTGTCCTATGATCTGCGGAAATCCCATGGTCTTTATCTTACCGGCAAGCGCTGGCGTCTTCTATGGCCGGTACGGGGTTATTTACTACTTTTAGCCGATATGGATTCTTCAAGGAGCGAGGCTATGTGGACCGGGGTTGCCTCCGTGAAATGGGAGACCTGTTCAAGGCAGGAGATTCCCGTAACGCAGACCCTCTCCGATTCTCCGAGGTTACTTATTTTTGGGAAAAGACCGCACTCTCCCATGGCTTTTGATATCTCGTAGTGCTCTTTTTCGTAACCGAAGCTCCCCGCCATGCCGCAGCACCCGGCGTCGCTTGACCTCGCGTCGTACCCCAGGTCGTTAAGAAGCGACAGGGTCTTTGCGAAATCGCCGACGGATCTTTCGTGGCAGTGTCCGTGAACGAGCATGCCTCCGCGTCTCTGCTTCCCGGGACCGAGGAAATCATCACCTTGCGCGAAGACAAATTCGCAGAGCGAATGTATGTTCGGAAGGAGGGCGTCAAGGGATTCGTTGCTTGGAAGGAGATCGGCGTATTCATCCCGAAACGCGGAGAGGCAGCTTGGTTCTGAAAATACCACGGGGATGTTCCTTCGGGCGTAATCCGAGAGAACATTTACGTTGTGAACCGCGTTCTCCCTGGCTTTCTCCACCATCCCGGTACTCAGCATCGGCCGCCCGCAGCATTTTCTCTGTCTCTCCAAAAGCACCTCGAACCCCAGGCTCTCAAGCACCTCGGTAACGGCTTTTCCTATTTCGGGGTAGAAAAACTCAGACCACGTGTCGTGGAAATAAACCACCTGTTTTCCGTTTCGGGGCTTTTCCTTCCTTTTTGGGAACCACCCGCTGAAAGTGTTTTCGGCAATCGGGGGAAGAGATCTTCTTCGGGAAATTCCCGCGAGCGAAAGCAGCCCTCGAGAAAAGGAACCCTCAAGTGCCCGGTTTAAAAAGCGGGGAAGGGCGCTACGCACAGAACTTATTTCGTGCACTCGGGCAAACAGGCTGTCTCTTGCCGTAAACCCGGTTTTATTCTTGTAGAGGGCAAGGAACTCGGTTTTCATCTTGCCGACGTCAACCCCGGAAGGACATTCGGTACGGCACGCCTTGCATCCCACGCAGAGATCGAAAACGTCGTAGAACCCTTTCTCGTAGAGTATGTCTGGGTTCACATGGCCAAGCAGAAGTTCCCGAAGCAGGTTGGCGCGCGCCCTCGTGGTATCGCCTTCGTCGAGGGTCGCCCTGTAGGAGGGACACATTATCCCCTCGGCGGTCTTTCTGCAGACCCCCTGGCCGTTGCACATTGCGGCCGCCGCGGCGAGACCTCCCTCCCGGGACCAGTCAAGGAAGGTGGTGATGTCCCCCGCGGACTCCCTAATCCTGAGATTCAGGGAAGAATCAGTGCCGCGGACGACTTTTCCCGGATTGAGCACT
This sequence comes from Thermodesulfobacteriota bacterium, assembly GCA_964291665.2. GTDB lineage: Bacteria > Desulfobacterota_D > UBA1144 > Nemesobacterales > Nemesobacteraceae > Nemesobacter. The sequence goes on from OZ219814.1 coordinate 1,272,541, forward strand.
CCCTTCGGGTCAAATATCTCCTTCAGGTTTTTCATCACTGAGTAAAGCTCCTCTCCGAAGAGTCTTTCGTTAAGGTAGCTTCTCTGGAGACCGTCTCCGTGCTCGCCGCTCATTACCCCCGAGTAGCGGAGTACAAGCTCGAGGGTGCGCTCTGAGAGGGCTGCCATGTCGGATACTCCCTTCTGCTCCCGGAGGTCGAGAAGGGGTCTTATGTGCAGGCATCCGGCGCTAGCGTGGCCGTAGAAAGCGGCCTTGAGACCGAACTCTGAAAGAAGCGAGATCACGTCCCTTGTGTAGCGGGCCAGATTCTCCGCGGGAACCGAGACGTCTTCTATGCACGGCACAGGTTTCCGGTTGCCCCTGTCGCTCATCAGGATTCCTAGTCCCGCCTTTCTTAAGTCCCAGATTTTTTCCTGCTCCTCCCGCCCTAGTACGGCAAAAGCGGAATCAAGGGATTTCGCGAGGTTCTTCGCCATCTCTCCGGTCTGCCTTTCGTCATCTCCCTGGAATTCTACTACCAGGATGGATCCTGGGGTTCCGTCGATGAAGGAAAGGGAGCGGGAGAACCCTTTTTTTCTTCTGGCAAGACCTATCAGGGTCCCGTCAATAAGTTCTATCGCCGAGGGATTGTGGGAAAGAATTTCTAAGACCGAGTCCATTGCCTCTGGGATTTCACGAAACGGGATGACGCAAAGCGCGCTTGAGAGAGGTTTTTTGACGAGGTTAAGCTCAAAATCGGTCGAGACCGCGAGGGTGCCTTCCGAGGAGGCAAGAAGTTTCGCAGGATTGAACTCTCCGTCCAGAAAATAGTTAAGCGAGTATCCCGAAGCCCTCCTCCAGTGTTTCGGAAAGTCGGTTTTTACAATCTCCCCGCTTTCCTTTACAAGCGCGGCGAGTTTTTCAAAAAGACTCTCCGCGATGCCCGGTCCTCCACCGCGCCTTTTGTAGTTTTCCCCGGAAAGCTCAATAGAAGATCCGTCCGCCAGCACGACGTTTGAGGAAATCACGTGATCGCCCGCCATTCCGTAAAGTATGGAGTGAGCTCCCGTGGCGTTGTTTGCGACGGCTCCCCCTACGGTGGCGACGCTTGCGCTTGAGGGATCCGGTCCGAACATAAGCCCCAGGGGCAAGAGGTTTCTGTTAAGGTCGTCGATCGAGATTCCGGGCTCCACTCTGACTTTCTTCCCTTCAGGGTCCACGTCGACCACCCTGTTCATGTACTTTGACAGGTCAAGGATTATTCCTTCTCCTACTGCCTGTCCCGCAAGGCTTGTCCCTGCTCCCCGCACCGTGACCGGTATGTCGCGGGCGGAGGCTTCGGAGACGGTGATCTCTATGTCCTGTGAGGTTTTCGGGATTACGACCGCTTCGGGGAGAATTCTGTAGTTGCTTGCGTCCGTGCTGTAGATGGTCCGGTCAACGAGGCTTTTTCTTATCTCGCCCCGGATCCGCCTGCCGAGCGTCCTGCTCAGATCTTCGATTCTTGATTTCTCCATGGAAACCGGTGCCGGCCGGAGCGTTTCGGGACAGAAAACTGTGCGCGGGAGAGGGAGTCTTCAGACCTCGCCGTTTTCAAACGTTCTCAGTATCCCGTAGGTCGTGTCGCGTTCGGCCGGGATTCTGCCTATTTCTCTGGTGAGCTTTCTGAACTCCTCGGGCGGGAAGTACTGTCCGTAACTCGCGCCGGCGAAACGGGATATCTGCTCTTCCATGAGCGTTCCCCCGAAATCGTTTGCCCCGGCGGTGAGAGAGAACTGGGCGAACTCGGGTCCCTGCTTTACCCAGGAGACCTGTATGTTGTTTATCCATCCCCGAAGCATCATGCGGGAGACCGCGTACATTTTCAGCTGATCAAGATCGGTCGGGCCCTTTCTCACCTTTCCCTTGGAGTGAATAAACAGCCTCGTGTTCCAGGGAATGAACCGAAGCGGCACGAACTCCGTGAACCCTCCAGTCTCTTTCTGTATGTCCCTCAGGATTCCAAGGTGTACGGCCCAGTGATGGCGCTTGTCGAGGTGTCCGTACATTATGGTCGAGGTGGTTCTCATTCCCTCCCTGTGGGCTTTTTTAACCACCCTTATCCACACCTCGGTCGGTATCTTCCTGGGAGCAATTTTCTTTCTTACTTCTTCCACCAGGACCTCGGCCGCGGTGCCGGGGAAGGTGTTGTGACCGACGTCCCTGAGTCTTCTTATGAAATCCTCTTCCTCTATGCCGAGAGTCTTGGCGCCGTAGTAGATCTCGTAAGGGGAGAAAGCGTGGGTGTGCATCTCGGGCACGGCTTTTTTTACCGTCTTTATAAGCTCGATGTAGAAATTGCCGTCTATCTCGGGATGCATGCCTCCCTGCATGCATACTTCCGTCGCGCCTATCTCCCAGGCTTCGACGGTTCTCTCCGCGACTTCGTCCATCGAGAGGAAATAGGCCCTCTCGTCTCCCTCGTCCGCCATAAAGTTGCAGAAGCCGCAGTAAACGTCGCAAATGTTCGTGAAGTTTATGTTCCTGTTAACGACGTAGGTGACCACGTCCCCGACGTCTTCCTTTCTTATCTGATCGGCCGCGAGGGCTAGGGCGGATATCTCGTCTGTATCTTCTATGTCGAAAAGATGGATTCCATCCTCAACCGAGATTTCCTTTCCCGAAAGCGCGTCCTCGATTATGCGACCCGTCGTGCCGTTTATGCGCGACATCACCCCGTCGACGCCGATGGGCCTTCTTTCCTCTATTGAGTCTATTATCTTGTTTATGTCTTCCATTTTTCAGTTTACGGGAACGTATCCCCTCTCATCAACGCGCTCCCTTACCTTGCCCAAAACGTAGGGGTCTATCCAGCGCTCGTCTATGTACTCGGGATAGACGGGAAGTCTCTCCCGAAGCTCGTAACCCAGCGCGCTTACCTCCTTTTCCATTCTCTCAACCTGGGGCCACGGGGCCTCCGGATTCACATAGTCTATCGTAAGAGGCGACACGCCGCCCAGGTCGTTTATGCCGGCCGTCAGGTAGAAAGTGAAATTCTTGTTATTAAGGTTAGGGGGTATCTGTATGTTCATGTCCCCTCCGAATATAAGCCTCGAGATGGCGACGGTCTTCAGCATCTCGAGAAAATCGGCGGGAGGATACTCCTCCATCTTTATTCCTTCCTTGGGGTTGAAGTTCTGAATTATTATTTCCTGCAGGTGGCCGTACCTGCGGGAGAGTTCCGAAAGGGCGTAAAGCGAATCGATTCTTTCCTCGAACGTTTCCCCGATTCCAACCAGAATGCCGCTTGTCCAGGGAATACTGAGTTCGCCCGCGTGCTCCATTGTCTCCATCCTGAGTTTAGGGACCTTGTCTGCGCAGCCGTGGTGGGCGTTTCCCTTCTTAAGGAGCCTCTCGCTTATGTTCTCGAGCATGAGCCCCATGCTGGGGTTGCTTTTTCTGAACCCGGAGAGCTCCTCCGGGGTTGAGAGCCCGAGGTTCGTGTGGGGGAAAATTCCGTGCTCAAGCCCGGTCTTTCCCATGTCGATCAGGTACTCGGCCGTTGTTTCGTAGCCGATTTCCCCGAGCGCGTCCCTGTATACCTGGTAGGCGAGTTCCGGCTTGTCGCCCGTGACGAAAAGAAGTTCCGTGCATCCAGCCTTCGCTCCTTTTTTTGCCATGTCGACGACTTCTTCAGGGGTCATGAACAGCTCTCCCTCTTCCGGTTCTATCTTGAACGTGCAGTATCCGCAGCGGTCCCTGCAGAGCTGGGTCAGGGGTACGAAAACGTTTTTGGAGTAGGTTACGGTTTTTCCCTTCGAGCGGTTCCTGATGGCCGACGCGGCAAGAAGGAGAAAAGGAACTTCCTTGGGAAAAAGCTCAGTGAGATAGAGAGCGTCTTCGCGCGTGACGCTTTCTTCCTCGATCGCTTTTGATATTACTCTTTCAAGTTTCGTGGAGGGACGTAGCTCCGAGAAGTCTTTTGCGCCGAATGTTTCAAGCAGCATGGCGCTTTCGTTTGCGCCAAATGTTTTTTCCCAAGTCTCAGTTAAAAGAGTCATATAGAGAAACCACCCGTTACGCTCCCCTTGCGGAAGCAATTTCAACCCCGCCAACCCCGCCTGTAAGTATCTTATACGGAGGCTGTTTTTGTCAAGATGTGTATGAAGGATTTATGGAGGAGCCGCGGGGTTCCCTGCTCGAAAATGTGCTTAATTCTGGGTACATTTTATCTAAAATGGTTCCGCTAAAGTCAGATGGAGTGCCGGATTCGTCCGCCCCGCCGCGCCGGGACGATATCCGCGCATGGGAGCGCGCTCGTCTTCTGCGGTTTTCCCGTGTCTTTCTCGGTCCTGCCCGGGTCGCAACGGGACTTCTTCTCTTTGTCGCAATCGTCCTCGGTGTGCAGTTGGCGCCGGCCCGTGCGCAGACCACAGCGACCTACACGGTGACGTTTACAGGCAACTGGAACACCCAAAGCACGCCCGACGGGGTTGCGGGCGGCGCGCATTTCACGACCCTGATCGGCGCCGTGCACAACAGCAGCGTGACCTTCTGGACACCGGGCGGCACGGCCACCGCCGGCGTTGAAAGGGTGGCGGAAATTGGCGGCACGAGCACGTTCCGGTCGGAAATCACCGCCGCCGGCACAAACGTAAAATCCACCGTCAGTCAAAGCGGGGTCGGTGCCACGGGCACGAGGACGTTTCAAGTCGAATTCAGCCGCACTCATCCCCTGCTTACCCTCCTGTCAATGATCGGCCCCAGCCCGGACTGGTTCGTGGGCGTCTCCGGTCTTTCTATGCTGGATGGATCGAATAACTGGCGGTCCTCTCGCACGGTGGACCTGTTTGCCTACGATGCCGGCACCGAGGACGGGGAGGATTTTTCGCTGAGCAATCCCGCCACCAATCCCCAGGGAACCATCACCAGTCTCAGGAACACGGGCAAGTTCTCCAATGTGCGCATGGCGAGGCTGAGCTTCACCCTCAATCAAAGCAACAATGCTCCCGAGTTCTCAAGTACGAGCACGACCCGGAGCTTTACGGAAACCGTCGGGGGCGCGACGGTGCAGACCGCGGGCAACGTAGGCGCGGTTGTAACAGCCATGGACAACGACAACGACACTCTTACCTACACTCTCGAGGGCACTGATAAGGACGAGTTCACGATTGATTCAAACGGTCAGATAAAAACCAAAGTCGGGCAGAGCTACGACAGGGAGACCAAGGCGAGCTATTCAGTGACAGTCAAGGCGGATGACCAGAACGGAGGCACGGACACCATCGCGGTGACCATAAACGTAACAGACGTGACGGAGAAGCCCTTGGCGCCGGCGGTGTCGTCAGTATCGGCACCGGGTATTACCCTCAACGTGATGTGGAACGCGCCGTCCAATACGGGCCGCCCGGCGATTACAAGCTACGACCTTCAGTACAAAAAGAGTTCGGATACCGACTGGAGTGACGGTCCGCAGGACGTGACCACAACGAGCACAAACATAGGGAGTCTTGAAGAGAATACGGATTACCAGGTGCAGGTGCGGGCGAGCAATGCCGATGGAGACGGTCCCTGGTCGCAGCCTGGAACCGGCCGGACCGGTGTGCAGGGGAACAGGGCGCCCGAGTTTTCGGCTATGAGTACTACCCGGAGCTTTACGGAGACCGTTGGGGGCGCGACGGTGCAGAGTGCGGGCAACGTGGGCGCTGCGGTAACGGCCACCGACGACGATAACGACATGCTTACCTACAGTCTTGAAGGAACGGACAGAAACAGGTTCACCATAGATTCGGGAAGCGGGCAGATCAGGACCAGGGTTGGGCAGAGATACGACAGGGAGGCCAAATCAAGCTACTCGGTGACGGTGAAGGCGGATGACCAGAACGGTGGTACAGATACGATTGCGGTGAGGATAAATGTAACCAACCGGACCGAGCGTCCTCTGGCGCCGTCGGCGCCGTCTGTATTTTCGGGGAGCACCACGAGCATTAACGTGATGTGGAACGCGCCGTCCAACACGGGTCGCCCAAGGATCAGAAGCTATGACCTGCAGTACCGCCAGGGCACAAGCGGGAACTGGATGGACGGTCCACAGAACGTTACCGGCACGAGTTCCACAATCATGAATCTCATGGAGGATACGGAGTACCAGGTGCAGGTGCGGGCGAGCAATTCAGATGGAAACAGCTCCTGGTCGTCACCCGGAACCGGTAGGACCAATGTACAGGGGAACAGGGCGCCCGAGTTTCCGGGTGCGAGCACTACCCGAAGCTTTACGGAAACCGTCGGGGACGCGACGGTGCAGACAGCGGACGACATCGGCGCAGTTGTAACAGCCACCGACGACGACAACGACTCTCTTACCTACACTCTCGAGGGCACTGATAGGGACGAGTTCACGATTGATTCAAGAGGTCAGATAAAGACCAAAGTCGGGCAGAGCTATGACAGGGAAACCAAAGAGAGCTATTCAACGATGGTCAGGGTGGATGACGGAGAAGGAGGCACGGACACAATTGCGGTGACCATAAACGTAACGGACGCGGAAGAAAAGCCCTTGGAGCCGACGGCGCCGTCAGTATCGGCGGGGAGCACTACGAGCGTTAACGTGATGTGGAACGCGCCGTCCAATACGGGTCGCCCGATGATAACCAGCTACGACCTGCAGTACAAAAAGAGTTCGGATACCGGCTGGAGCGACGGTCCGCAGGACGTGACCGCAACGAGCACAAGCATAGGGAGTCTTGATGAGGATACGGAGTACCAGGTGCAGGTGCGGGCGAGCAATTCAGATGGAGACGGTCCCTGGTCGTTACGCGGAACTGGCCGGACCGAGGGGGAAGTAGAAGAGGTGTGTACCGTTTTCGACGTGATCGATGATCAGAGCCTCAAGGGATTCGTGGAGTGTGCAGCGGAGAACATTGAGATCTCGGACACCTTTGAGGATACACTTCGCCTCTTCGACGAATTCAGGGACGACGAGGGAGACTGGAACGACGGCTCCACATATTTTGTTCTTCTCACCGGAAGAGGTGGGGTGTACTTTCACGCCAATGACAGAGAAGTTGAAGATCTTGACTGGTCCGGGATTCTTTCCTGTGAAGGAGGAGAATCTGTGCTGGACACACAAGAGGGATGCTTCATTGAGTACGACGGTGCCAGCAGCGGCTACGCCCATCCGTTTTTCGCTTCGCATGTTCCCTTGGCGCACGGCGAGGACAAATTCGTCCTGCTGGGCGGTTTCGGTGAAACTCCCGAGGGAGAACCTTTCACAGGGGCGATAGACGGACCATCAACGGAAGCCGGGGAGGTGGATACCGACGATGAGTTAAGAGGATTCGTCGAAGAAGCGGGAAGAGCCCTCATGGAAGCCATTGTGAATTCTAAGATTGACCCCACACAGCTGCGGGGAATTCTGAGGCAGGAGGGGCCATGGAGAGAGGGAGACGTCCGCGTCTACATTATGGATGAGGCGGGACGGGTGATATTCGACGGGGCGGACAGGGAGAGGGAGCAGAAGGACGAATCGGCAAAACAGTACGTCAGGGATCTTATAGCAGGGGTGGATGAAGAGATTGTCGAATATACTGAGGGCGGTTTACCCAGAAAAGGTTACGCCGTAAGGGTAGAGGTTCCTCTGGATGAGAGGGGCGAAGACAGCCGTGTATACGTTGTGGGCTCCGGGTACCCCGTGGAAGAGCTGTCAGATGGGAGTGGCAGCGGCGGTGGGTGCGCTCTCGGAGGAAGCCATAGCGGTGGCATGTTCGACCTGTTTCTGGCGGCGTTGGTGCTGCTTCTAGCGGGTCCGCTTAAAAGACGCCTGGTGGAAGGCAAAACTCGTTGAGGTGAGCGGAGGAACTCTCGTTAGTCGCAAGGGGATCTCGCGTTGAACAAGGGGTTTGACCGGAACGATCCTATGTCAGGAAGTGTGGGCGGTTTTATCGGGAGTTGGCAGATACTCAGTGTCTCCACAAAACCTTCTGGCTTGCCGAAACGGGATAAGCAATCTGATTTTTATGGTGAATATTCACCTCATAATGTATAATTACGCCCGAGAAATCAGCGTCATGCGGATCTGTTTTTAAAGTTTCCCACGGGTTTTGCGTCCGGCGGGACTTAAGGACTCCAAAAGATCCGTCAATCAAGTTTTAAAGAAACTGGTGAAGCTATGACAAAACCCAAAATTTTTCCACCCTCAGAAGCCGTTACCGAAGGAGCCTTGGTAAACAGAGACGAATATAACTGGATGTACCGCCAGTCAGTTAGGGATCCGGAGGGATTCTGGGGTGCCCACGGCAAGCGGATTGACTGGATCAAGCCCTATACCAAGGTAAAGGACACAAGCTACGGTCCTGGGGAAGTGTCAATCAGGTGGTTCTACGACGGGACCCTTAACGTGTCGGCAAACTGCGTTGACCGCCACGCGGAGAAAACCCCCGACAAAATCGCAATCATATGGGAGGGGGACGATCCCGCTGAAGACAGGAAGTTCACTTACGCGGAACTCAAAAGCGAAGTCTGCCGCATGGCTAACGTGCTTAAGTCTCTCGGCGCTCGCAAGGGCGACAGGGTAACCATATACATGCCGATGATTCCCGAGGCTGCCTTCGCCATGCTTGCTTGCGCGCGTATCGGTGCCATTCATTCGGTAGTGTTCGGAGGTTTTTCGCCGCAGGCGCTTGGGGGGAGGATATCTGACTGTGAATCGGAGATAGTCATTACGGCGGACGAGGGGCTTCGCGGCGCTCGCAGGGTGCCTCTTAAGGTAAACATGGACAAGGCGCTTGAGGACGACGCTGTGGACTCGATCGTAAAAAAGGTATTGGTAGTGCGCCGTACCGGAGCGGACATTCCCTGGGATGGTGAGCGGGACGTCTGGTATCATGAGGCCGTGGCGGAGGTTTCCGATGACTGTGCGGCCGAGGAAATGGGCGCCGAGGATCCGCTCTTCATTCTCTACACCTCGGGTTCGACCGGAAAGCCCAAGGGGGTTTTGCACACGACCGGCGGCTATCTTGTTTACGCTTCGATAACCCACCAGTACGTGTTCGATTACCACGAAGGAGAGATCTACTGGTGTACTGCCGACGTCGGCTGGGTCACCGGCCACAGCTACATCGTCTACGGACCGCTTGCAAACGGCGCCACCACTGTGATGTTCGAAGGAGTGCCGGGTTATCCGGACATGTCACGTTTCTGGAGAGTTTGCGACAAGCACGACATCAGTATTTTCTACACGGCCCCCACGGCTATTCGGGCGCTTATGCGCGAGGGAGACGGGCCGGTTAAGGAGACCTCCCGCGCCTCGCTTCGCGTTCTCGGCACCGTGGGAGAACCGATCAATCCCGAAGCCTGGATGTGGTACTACGAAGTGGTCGGCGACGGCCGCTGTCCCATAGTGGACACTTGGTGGCAGACCGAGACCGGTGGGGTCCTGATAACCCCGCTTCCCGGTGTGACGGACTTGAAGCCGGGTTCAGCCACACTGCCGTTTTTCGGGATCCGTCCGGAACTGGTTGATTCAGAAGGTAGCGTCTTAGAAGGCGCGGCTGAGGGGAATCTCTGCATAGCCGATTCATGGCCGGGACAGGCGCGTACGGTTTACGGAGATCACAACCGTTTCGTCGAAACTTATTTTACCGCCTATCCGGGCAAGTATTTTACCGGTGACGGCTGCCGTCGCGACGAAGACGGTTATCACTGGATCACAGGGCGCGTCGATGACGTTATAAACGTGTCCGGTCACCGGATGGGCACGGCCGAGGTGGAAAGCGCTTTGGTGTCGCACGGAAGCGTCGCCGAGGCGGCGGTGGTCGGCTATCCGCACGAGATAAAGGGCCAGGGCATCTATGCCTACGTGACGCTTAACGCCGATTCCGAGCCCTCCGAAGAGCTTCGAGGTGAACTGGTTAAGTGGGTTAGAAAGGAAATAGGGCCGATAGCCTCTCCCGATCTTATACAGTGGGCTCCGGGTCTTCCGAAAACCCGCTCGGGCAAGATAATGCGCCGGATCCTGCGCCGCATCGCCGCCGACGATTATGCCGATCTTGGCGATACTTCAACGCTTGCCGACCCGTCGGTGGTTGACAATCTGATTGATAACCGGATGAACCGCTGAATCTTGCCAATGGTCCAACATCTTGGTCTTCATCCTAGCGGCTGAGGGAAGGCAATAAAAACTTTACAAATCTGGAATTGCGTTCCGTAATTGTAAGAAATATGGTGGGACGTCCTGAGATGTCTCTATTTTAAATCCATATTTAAAGCGGACCTAAAAGCGGACAAAATAAATATGAATCAAAGACTTGAAGTGAACTAACTTTATGATATTATTGTATTATGACTGATATAAAACCGGACGAAAAACCGGCCATTAAAGTGGCCATAACATGCGGTGCGGAGGATCGAGGCGAGACGGTTAACCTGATGGAGCCGCTTCTGATAAGCGAAACTTCAAGACACCGTGGCGAACTGACGGATCTGGCTGTTGAGCTGGCGCAGCGCGCGGCGGGTCTTCGCCGTGGTCTGCCGGAGGGTATAATTGAGTCTCTTTCCGGTCTCGTGAGGGCGATGAACTGCTACTACAGCAATCTTATCGAGGGCCATGACACACACCTGACCGATATCGAGAGAGCGCTTAAGGACGACTACAGCAGTGATATCGAAAAGCGCAACCTTCAGCTTGAAGCCAAGGCCCATATAGCTGTTCAGAAATGGATTGACGAAGGAAGCCTCAAGTGCGGCGCGACCGCTGTTGCCAGCCTGCAGGAAATCCACTACCGGTTCGGGGAACTGCTTCCCCAGGAACTGCTCCAGGTGGAAAATCCGGATACTGGAGAGGTTGTCAGTGTTGTTCCTGGCGAACTGCGCAGTCGCGATGTCCGCGTAGGCCGCCATGTTCCCGTCAGCCCCGGGGCAGTGCCCCGTTTTATGGAGCGCTTTGAAAGTGTCTACGGAAGTCTCGGCAAAACCGACACTATTTTGGCTTCCGCGGCGGCTCACCACAGACTGCTCTGGATACATCCTTTCCTGGACGGAAACGGGCGCGTTGCCCGTCTCATGTCCGATGCCATGTTATCGGAAGCCTTGGATGCGGTCAGGATATGGTCGGTCTCAAGAGGGCTGGCGCGGGAGGAGGGGTCGTATAAGGGCCGTCTGATGGCATGCGACATGGGGCGTCGCAATGATCTCGACGGCCGGGGTCCTCTGAGCGAGGAGGCCTTGGCGGAGTTCACGCGTTTTTTCTTGACTACCTGTATTGACCAGGTGGATTTCATGGAGAGGCTTATGATGCCAGATCGTCTGCTAAGCAGAATTCTGCTCTGGACAGAAGAGGAAATCCACGCCGGCGAACTCCCTCCTCAATCCAGAATCATCATGAGAGATGTTCTTTATCGAGGGGAGATTCCAAGAGGAGAAGTCACTCGCCTTCTCGGTTCAAGTCCCCGCCATGCCCGTCGCATCACGTCTGTTCTGCTGAAACGTGGAATCCTGGCTTCACGGAGTACCCGCGCTCCGTTGAGACTTGCCTTTCCGGCCGAACTTGCCTCCCGCTGGTTGCCGGGACTGTTTCCGGAAAAGTAAGAGAAAAAACTAAAGTAAGAGAAAAAACTTCCAGGGTTGGGCACCCCGAAAATTCGTAAATTGCGGTCCTTGTAAGCTACGGGGTTCCAAAAGGGCAAACTGGTACGAGCGTGAATGTCCGCCTTTGTGGTGTATATTAGAAATGCGTAAAGAAAAACACGCTCACAAAAATATTGAACTTAGAGATTGCTGGTCCGATTAAATGAGGCTTAACAGGTTTCTTTCCGAGTGCGGAATAACATCAAGAAGAAAAGCGGATAACCTTATAAAAGCGGGACGGATAACTGTAAACGGGGAGGTTGTTCGTACTCTCGGTTCCGTGGTGGACGAGACTGCCGACATGGTAGCGCTTGACGGAAAACCCGTGCGCAAGGAAAGGAAAAGATACGTGATGCTTAACAAGCCTCCCTTCTACCTCACTTCCCTCAAGTCCATGGAAGATGGAAAGAAAACGATAACGTCCTTTCTGGGAGACATCGAGCAGAGGGTTTATCCCGTCGGCAGGCTTGACTACGACTCTGAGGGACTTCTGATTCTCACAAACGACGGGGAACTCGCAAACAGAATACATCACCCCAGGTACAAGGTGGTAAAAACTTACCTGGCCGAGGTTTCGGGGGAGGTGCCGGATGATCTCGAAGCGGTGCTTGGTGAAGGAGCGGAAATTGAGAAACGGTTTACAAAGCCGGATTCAGTAAGTGTTCTCCAAGTGTCCGCAGGGCGCGCCCGGGCAAGTATTTCATTTCACGAGGGGAGAAAGCACCTAGTGAAAAAGTATTTTGAGGCCTTCGGCCTTCGGGTTACCAGTCTTAAGAGAATTTCGTGCGGCAACGTGCGTCTCGGCGAGCTTGGCAAGGGGAAGTGGCGCGACCTGAACCCCGGGGAGATCAGGAACCTCAGGAAGATGACGGGACTTTTGCCTCGAGTTCAGGGAAGAACCCCGGGAGGCGCGGTGTGAGCAGATTTATCACGTTCGAAGGAATAGACGGAAGCGGCAAATCGACCCAGGCAAGACTCCTGGCCGATTACCTCTCCGGTAAGGGGACCAAGGTGTTTTTTACCAAGGAACCGGGCGAGGGCAAACTCGGCGAGGCGATAAGAAACGAGATTCTCGACCGGAGGGATATCCATATTGAGCCCTATGCCGAACTCTGTCTTTTCTGCGCGGACAGGGCCCAGCACGTAAGGGAACTCATACTGCCGAAATTAAAAGACGGTTACACGGTCATCTGCGACCGCTACTACGATTCGACCTTGGCTTATCAGGGCTCGGGAAGGGAGCTTGATCCCGAACTGGTCTTCCGAATGGCCATGGCCTCAAGCCTCGGTGTTGAGCCCGACATCACGTTTTTTCTTTCGATACCGGTTGAGCAGGCGCTTTTGAGGCTCAAGGACCGTGGTAAAGAGAGAAACAAGATGGACGAGGAACCGTTTGAGTTCCATAGCCGAGTGGATGATGGTTACAGGCAACTGATTGAAAAAGGGGTCCCAAGGATCAAGGTAGTAGAAGCTTCCGGTTCCCTTGAGGAGACCCAGATGGAAATACGGCGCTTTTTCGAGTGATCACGCGTCTCCGACTAAATCTGTTGTCCTCTCGACAAGCTGCTCCACTCTCGGATACATGTAGATATGCAGGATGATTCCTATTACCGAGAAAGGAATTATGTCTTGGGGATTTTTGCTCAAAAACGCGAGCACGAATCCTAGCAGCACAACGGTCTCGTTTACTCCCCAGGGAACCACGTGCGGGAGTAGGAGACGGTTTGAGAGTTCCTCAAGTCTTTTTTCCGGTTCTTGGCCCTGCGTTGAGAGAAATTTTTTGCGAAGCGATTTCTCAGAAAGCGTAAACCTGTATATGAGAAGGGAAATTACTCCAAGCGCCGCTCCTCCCAGAAGAAATACTGCCTTTACGTTTTCTCCCACATCCGGTGCCTCGGGCGATTTGAAAACGAAAACCACCCCGGTATAGGCGAACATGGCCAACAGCAGGGCGGACCAGACTATTTTCAGGGCGCTCTGGTTCTTTGCGACGGATGGGGCGCGATTTTTCCTGTCCATGGCTCTGGGCTGGGGGCGAAATTATATGCTCAGGATGTGATCTTGGCGAAAATCACGCTCAGGATTATGAGCGCGACCAGGATTCCCATCATGTAAAAAGGCACGCTTGTGTTATATCCCTTTTCTATGTTCGGAACTCTTTTCTGGGACCAGATTATCGGGGCTGCTTCGGTTTCCTGCTCCGCCATTTCTTCTGTTTTCTGCTCTTCGGGCTCCGCCATTTGAGGTTTCCTGGAACTGCGCGTACGGAGAAATTATCACGCAACCCTCCCCGAAAATCAAGTTTTCCACGGGGCCCGGATCTCCCTGCGGGCTTTCTTGAAAACCCGGTCCCGTATATTTATACTTACCTAAATATCGTAAAAGGCTGCGGAACTGCGTGGCCGAACGGAGGTTTTAAAGATGGCGGATTACGCGAACCCGGACGTTCTGGTGAGCACGGACTGGGTAGAGGAGCATATTGACGACCCCGATATCGTTATAGTGGAATCGGATGAGGATATACTGCTTTATGAAATAGGACACATAAGAAATTCGGTGAAATTCGACTGGCAGACCGAACTCCAGGATCAGCTTATAAGGGACTACGTAAGCAGGGAGGATTTCGAGGCGCTGCTTTCGGAAAAAGGCATCTCCAACGACCACGCGGTGGTTTTCTACGGGGACAGGAGCAACTGGTGGGCCTGCTACGCGTTCTGGACCTTCAAGGTCCTTGGACATGAAAAATGCCTTATAATGGACGGCGGCAGGCAGAAATGGGTAGACGAGGGAAGAGATCTGGTAAAAGAGGTTCCCGAAAGGGCAAGAACCGATTACAAGGTGTCGGTGGTGGATGAGTCGATAAGGGCTTTTCGCGATGACGTCCTGGGGCACATGTCCTCAGGCAAGCCGCTTGTCGATGTCCGTTCCCCGAAGGAATATTCGGGAGAACTTCTTCACATGGAGGCCTACCCGCAGGAAGGCGCGCTTCGCGGAGGACATATTCCGGGTGCGGTAAACGTTCCCTGGGCCACGGCCGCGAACGAGGACGGAACTTTCCGCTCGGCCGATGAGCTTGTCGAGATATACGAGGAGGGGCAGGGGCTTAGCAAGGATCAGGACGTGATTGCCTACTGCAGAATAGGGGAGCGCTCTTCTCACACGTGGTTTGTCCTTACCTATCTTCTCGGGTTTGAGAACGTCAGGAATTACGACGGCTCGTGGACCGAGTGGGGAAATCTTGTAAGGGCTCCGATAGAAAAATAAAAGGAGAAGTGTTCTTGAGGTAAAAAAAGGATGTGGTCTTGCGGGTCCGCATCCTTTTTTTTGAAACTGCGGGGAAATGGCCAGCATAGAGGAAATAGTCAGGGAATTTCAGGGGGCGGATCGTCAGGAAATGATAGAGCTCCTGATAGATTACTCAGAAGACCTTCCCGAGATTCCGAGCAGGTTCGCCGAGCGCGTGGACAGGGACCTAAACAGGGTGCACGAGTGCGAAACCCCGGTTTTTATCTGGGTCGAAGTGGAAGGCGGCAAAACACGCATATTCGCCGACGTCCCGGAACCGTTTCCGACCGTGAGGGGGCTTGTGTCGATTCTCGTGAGCGCTTTTGACGGACTCGCCCCTGAGGAGATCGAATCCGCACCTGTGGACTTTATCTCCCAGCTCGGGATAGCCCAGAAGCTCGGGATAAGGAGGGTAAGGGGTCTCAGCGCGGTTTACGCGAGGATAAAAAGCGAGGTAAGAAGGCATGGCACGGTCACATGATTGAAGAAGAAAGAATGAAGATGATCATGGATCACTACGAGAATCCGAGAAACTTCGGTCCGCTCAAGAGCCCCACGGTGACGCTCAGGGGCGGCAACCCGAATTGCGGAGACACGCTGAATATCTATATCCGCACAGACGGCGGGGGCCTGATAGAAGATATAAGTTTTGACGGGGAAGGTTGCACGATAAGCCAGGCTGCGGCTTCCCTTCTTACGGAATTTATAAAGGGAAAGACCGTGGAGCGGCTAAGAGAACTCGACTCCGACTACCTAAGGGAACTTCTCGGCAAGGACATCATGGTAACCCGCCCGAAATGCAGCCGCCTCGCCCTTGAAACCCTCAAATCATGGGCAAGGGATTTCGAGAGGGGAAAAACCGGCTGATTTTTGGTATAATTCACTTTGCTAATCAACCAGACTCAAGGAGATTCATACGATGAAAAACGGCAAACTCGATAAAACGATTCTGAGCGAGAGGATTGAAGAAGCGCTTAAGTACCCGCTTTTCGATTCCATATTCAACAGGCGCTCAAGGAGATTCGGTCTTGGAATGGAGCTTAAGGACAGCACCCTTGAATTCAAGTCGAAATACGATCCCGTACCCCTTACCGAGGAGGAGGAAGCGCTTCTGGTGTGGGCCGGAACGGGGCTCACCGGGCTTTGCCTGGCCGACCTGCCGCCCGAGAACGGGATAGATCTTCTGTGCCAGTGGACGGGAAGAACCTGGCCTTCTGCGTGTAACAACCACGGGACTGAGCTTTTTTTCACAAACGACAACGGCCTCTACCACGTGGATGTGAAGAACATGCTTCCCAAGGAGCATGAGATCGACCTGTTTTTCAAGCTCTCCCGCGAGGAGAAAATCGCGAGGGTCCTGGAACTTTACAGGGAAAGCCTTAACAAGCTTGAGGACGGAAGGGCAGACATGCCCGACAAGATGCCGGGACTCTTTGAGTTTAACCAGTGGAATGCCAACAAGCCCGGCTCCACGCTTTTTGTCCCGGTCACGGACATAACCGAGGAGTATCTGAATCTTCTCACCCTTTACTGTGCTCACAGCTACGGGTTCACGATTATCGACGATCTTACCGGGAAACCCGCGGGCGTTGAGAAGTGGGTGGAGAGTGGCAGGCTCAAGGGTGAAATCAAGCTTTCTCTGTTTGACCTTGAGGTAAGAATCCTGACGGGACTTAACGTTGAGCAGGCGTTTATTACGCAGAACATGGCGCTTGCTCTGCAGCCCCTCGGGCTTGCGGGATGGGCGTTTACGGGCTTCATACCCAGATTTGCCATGGGAGCCGCCCCGAACCTGTTCAGGGGTCTCGGGTTCCGGTTCATCCAGCCGAAAAAAGGTACGATTGATCCTCCCACTACCGTTCCCGTGGGAAAGGACGGAGTTTTTGAAGCTTACTGTCCGCCATACTATGAGAACATGGACGACGCGATCGACCACTTCCTGGCCCACAAATGGAAAGCGTGGGAATCCGACAAGCCTTTTCCGTACACAGAGCCTGACAGGCATCTCATGAAGGCCCCGAGACCGACGGAGACCACCATACAGATTGTAAGAGATGTCGCGAACTACATTTATGACACTTACGGCAGATTTCCCGCGTTTGTGGATCCCATGTACATGAGGCTAGTTTTTCAGGCGATGCACATAGACGTGGATTTCTACGACCAGTATTACCCGAAGGGGTCCTATTCGGACAGGCATCTGCAAGCTTTTCTCGAGAACAATCCGGACCAGAGAGAACGCTTCGAAAAGTAGCATCTGCCGTGTGCGGAGAGTTCAACTCGGTTCGCGGTAGGGGAAAACCAGCCATGCGCGTAGCTATTATCGGAAATGGGGTAACGGGGGTGGCAGCCGCTCTTAGTATACGCAGGCTGCAGCCCGACTGGGAGATCGTCATGATCTCGGGGGAGTCCTCTTTTCACTATTCCCGCCCGGCGCTCATGTACATATTCATGGGCCACATGAGCTACAAGGACACCAAGCCCTACGAGGACAGTTTCTGGAGAAAGAACCGCATTGATCTGGTGCGGGGCTGGGTTACCGAAATTGATGCCGCCGGAAAAAAGCTCATTATGCACGAAAAAGATCCCGTTGCGTTCGATAAGCTGCTTATCGCCACGGGGTCCAAGTCAAACAAGTTCGGGTGGCCCGGTCAGGATCTCGAAGGAGTGCAGGGCCTCTACAGCCTCATGGACCTCAGGCTTCTTTACGAGAATGTAAAGGGTGCCCGAAGCGCCGTTATAGTCGGAGGAGGTCTCATCGGAATCGAACTTGCGGAGATGCTCCACTCGCGCAATATCCACGTCACATTCCTGGTGAGAGAAGAGTCCTACTGGACTAACGTCCTTCCGGTTGAGGAATCGCAGATGATAAACCGCGTGATTCTGGAGCAGGGGATCGACCTCAAGCTCACCACGGAACTTAGGGAGATAGTCGGGAACGATTCGGGAAGGGTGCGGGGAGTCGTAACCAACAAAGAGGAATTTGTAGAATGCCAGGTTGTCGGTCTCACCGCGGGAGTAAGTCCCAACATAGCACTTGCCAAGACAAGCGGAATAAGGACGGGCAGGGGGATTCTGGTTGACTGGAGCTTTAAGACCGATGTCCCGGATGTGTTTGCCGCCGGGGACTGCGCCGAGATAATCACCGAAGGCGAGGGGAGGAACCTTATTCAGCAGGTCTGGTACACGGGCAAGAACCAGGGAAAGGTGGCGGGGGAGGTGATAGCCGGTCGAGACAGTGTGTATGACCCCGGGATATGGTATAACTCGGCCAAGTTCTTCGATCTTGAGTACCAGACTTACGGTACCGTGAGAAACGTTCCTGTAGAAGGCGAGGACAATTTATACTGGGAGCATCCCGACCGCAGCCGCTCGATAAGAATCGTTACGAAAGACGGAGCCGTCTGCGGCATAAACGTCATGGGCCTTCGCTACAGCCACAGGGTTTGCGAAAGCTGGGTTGCGGAGAAGAGATCCCTTGACTATGTGCTCGATCATCTGGGGGATGCCAATTTCGATCCGGAATTCTACGAAAAATGCGAAGCGGAAATAATAAAGGAGATAAGGAAACAGGCTGCCTGATGGAACAAAACATTATAGATTACGATTTTAATGAAGAAGCCCTTGGTTTTGAGGAACCGGATAAGGCCCCGGAAAAACCGCTTGGAACCGGAGAAAAGCTTTCTCTTGCCGTTTTGGGTTTCGGAATACTGATGTTTGTTCTTCAGTCCATGGGCATGCCTCCAGGCGGCACCTGGGCCGGATTTCTCCTTGTGTTACTTCCTGTTTTCTTCGGCACGGCGTTTTACTTCTACCTTAACTTCAAGGGCACCGTTCCGGGGATAAAGCATGATAACATCTACTTCAGGGGACTAACCAACAAGGGGATTCTCGGCTGGCTTGTCGGCATTGTGTTCACCGGTTTCTACATAGCTCTCTACTGGTTCCCCGAATACCTGGCGGGGGGAATAAAGATCGTAAACCCGCTTTCCCTGGCCCTTTCAGGTTCTCCGGCTAACAACTGGTTTTTCTACGGTTTTCTCTACACCTTGGCCGTTTTCGTTTTCGGAGTAAGAATGTTCATGAAATACAGGCATAACCGCTACCAGAAGATAAGAACTGCTTCGGTGATGTTTTTCCAGCTCGGGTTCGCCTTTCTTATCCCCAACCTGCTTATGCTGTTTAACCAGCCTGAGTTCTACCTAAGCTACTTCTGGCCGCTTAAACCCGAATATCTGTTCCCGGGCACTTTAGGCTATTTCGTGAATCATCCCGGGGGACTTGGAATGTTCCTTATTTTCTGGGGAGCCGTGATGACCTTCATCGCCACTCCGCTTCTTACCTACTATTTTGGCAAGAGGTGGTACTGCTCCTGGGTGTGTGGCTGCGGGGGGCTCGCGGAAACCATGGGGGACCCGTTTAGACATCTCTCTGACAAATCGAAAAAGGCGTGGCACATAGAGCGCTGGCTCGTTCATTCCGTGCTGGTGTTTATTGTTGTTACGACAGTTCTTCTCTGGGTTAACTCCGCAACCTCGGGAGCGGTGTTCGGAGAAGCGTCGATGTCTCTTAAGAAATGGTACGGGTTCTACATAGGGGCCATTTTCTCTGGGGTCATAGGCGTGGGTTTCTACCCCATAATGGGAAGCAGGGTATGGTGTCGGTTCGGTTGTCCTATGGCAGCTGTTCTAGGGATTTTCCAGAGGTACCTTTCCAGGTTCAGGATTACCACAAACGGCGACCAGTGCATGTCGTGCGGTAACTGTTCCACCTACTGCGAGATGGGCATAGACGTCAGGGCTTACGCTCAGAAGGGCGAGAACATAGTGAGAGCGTCGTGCGTCGGATGCGGGGTGTGTGCAGCCGTGTGCCCAAGGGGTGTTCTTAAGCTTGAGAACGGGGGGACTTTCAAGGACAGATTCTCCGGGGCGGACAAGCCACTTGGGGCGCTTATCGATTCGCTGAAACATGTCTAGCTTCAGCGTCCAAGTTCCTTGGGCAACAAATTCTTGCGGAAATTCCAGGATGACATCGTTTCCCGGTCCTTAAAATGCCCGACACACAATAGCTGAGCGCTCAGATATTGAGAAACTTGACGGATTCCATGCTTTCCTTTTTCCCGCGGTCGACTCTTTCGATTATCTCGCCGTTTTCTATGTCAAAGACGAAGCAGGATATACCGGAAAGTATCTCCATGTTGAACTCTAGGAAATTGTTGACGTATATCTTGGAGTCTTCAATGACTTCCTTCTTGTCGGCTTTATCCGGGTTTTTTACTAAAATAAAATACGCGCACAGAAAATCCGGGAGATCCGGGTTGTGGGCAAATACCGCTTTTGAATCGTATTTCAGGATTACGTTATTGTTGAAATAGCGCTGGTATCCCGCGATGAGCGGCTGGTTCAGGTGAGACAGGGCGTAGACTATTGCGCAGGCGATTTTGTTCTGGTTCTCAATCATGAAATCAAGCGCTTCCTTGTTGAACCGCTCGAGTGTTTCTTCCGTTTCCTCGTTTCTTCGTGGTGACATCTTATCCTCCTTGAGAAGTTCTGTCCGCCGGTTTTCCCCTTTAAGTGGTGGTGCTAATATACCATAAACCTTAAAGCGGGGGCAGAAGTGCCGTTATCTTCTCTATGAAGCATATGCCGTTGCCCTGCTTTCCCTTATGACCATGATTTTTATCTGACCCGGATAAACAACCTCTTTTTCTATTTTCTTGGCTATCTCGTGTGACAGAATCGCTCCTTCCTCATCGCTTACCTGATCGCTCTCCACTATCACCCTTACCTCCCGTCCGGCCTGGATCGCGTAACACCTCTCAACGCCCGGGAAAGAACTTGCGACGCCTTCTATGCTCTCGATCCTTTTCACGTAATTCTCGTACGTTTCCCTCCGGGCGCCGGGGCGGGCGGCGGAAATGGCGTCGGCCGCCTGCACGAGAAGCGGCAGGATTCCTTGGGGTTGGGGGTCATGGGTTTTTTCAAGCGCGTCGATGATTTCGGGGGGTTCGCCGTATTTTTTGACGATGTTTGTCCCTATATCCACGTGGGAGCCCTCAACCTCGTGATCGACCGCTTTTCCTATGTCGTGGAGCAGTCCGGCCCTTTTGGCGAGTTTCTCGTTGTAACCGATTTCGGAAGCGAGCATTCCACAGATGAACCCTACTTCAATCGAGTGATTGAGTATGTTCTGAGAATAACTCGTTCTGTATTTAAGCATCCCCAGCTTGTTTATCAGTTCCGGGTTCATGCCGCTTATGCCGAGGTCAAAAAGCGCCTGTTCCCCCTCTTTCTGTATTTCCCTTTCTATTTCCTTTTCAACCTCGGTTACCACTTCCTCGATTCTTGCGGGGTGAATTCTCCCGTCCGCTATCAGCCGCTCAAGCGAAATTTTCGCTACTTCCCTCCTGATGGGATTAAAGCACGAAATCACAACCGTCTCGGGCGTGTCGTCGATAATGATGTCCACCCCGGTACGAAGCTCTATGGAGCGTATGTTCCGTCCTTCGCGCCCGATAATTCTTCCCTTTACATCGTCGCTCGGAAGATTGACGACCGACACCGTCTTCTCGCTCGTGTAGCTTCCGGAATATCTCTGGATGGCAAGGGATATTATGTTCTTAGCCTTCCGCTCGGCCGAGGAATTGCATTCTTCTTCTATCTGCTTGAGTCTTTTCGCCGCTTCGTGTCTTGCCTCGTCCTCAACCAGTCTTACGAGTTCGGCTTTCGCCGCCTCGCGGGTAAGACCCGACACCTCTTCTATTTTCCCCTTTATCTCTTCGATGTTCTCATCAAGAGTTCTCTTCTTTTCCTCAAGAGCCAGGTCTTTGCTCTCCAGTTCCGCCTGCACTTTCTCAAGTTCCGTATTCTTTCTGTCCATTTCCTCGTACTGCTTGCCAAGTTTTTCTTCCCTTGCCTTCAGCTTTTTTTCAGTGGAGGAAAACTCCTTGCGCTTTTCGCTTGACATTCTCTGCATCTGAGAGTTTCTGTCCTTAACGAGTTTTTTCGCTCTGTTCTCCGCCCTGTTCTTTATCTCTTCTGCCTGTTTTTCCGCTCTTTGGATTATGCTCCGTGCCTGCTCTTGGCTTTTGCCGATTCTGTTTTTCTCCATGATCATCCTGTAGATGAAATGGGCGGCGAATCCAAGTCCGAAGAGCAGCAGAAGCAGTAATATTGATTGTGCTTGCATTTCAGTCTCCTTGTTCTGCCAGACAGTCAATGGCTCCGTCTTCTGTGATTATGCGACCTGTCTTAACGTCGGTTTCGTCCGAAGGGATGTTTTCTAGCACCTGGAACCGGTAGGCCAGTCCGAAGCGCATCTGCCTGGGTATATCTTTTAAAAACCTGTCATAAAAACCTTTTCCGTACCCGATTCTGTTCCCGGAGAAATCAAAAGCCACTCCCGGTACCAGTACGAGGTCAAGCTCGTCGCCGCGCGCGCTCTCGGCGTCCGCCGGGGGTTCTGGGATAGAAAAGGCCCCGGGGGTGAGTTCTTCAATATTTTCCGTTTTCAGGAAAACGAGATCCGAGCCTAGGGTTTTCGGAAAAAAAACCTTTTTTTCAAGATCAACGCATTTTTTGAATATTTCGCGGGTGTCGACTTCGCCGTTTACAGGGAAATAAAGAGCGACGCTTAGTGCGTCGGAGAAAACTTTCTCGGAGAGAAGAACCTCGAGAATCAGGGCGGATTTTTCCTGGCGCAGAGATTGCGGAAGATTCCTTCTTTTCTCGAGAAGATCTCTTCTCAGCCTGTCTTTTTCCTCAAGGAAGGTATTCCGCGGGCTGGTTTCCCGGGAACCGTTTGCGTATGTGGAACCGGAGCGGGTCTCAGAAGCCGCTTCCTCTTGATCTGAAAGGGTCTTCGGGTCTTTCTTCAATAAGGACGGGTTCTTGTTGGCTTCCGGGTGATTCGAGCAGTCCGACCAGTTCTTTTGTTTTTCTTTCCGCGGTTCTTTTGAACTCATCAAATTCCCTCTGCAATGCGAAGAAATCATCGACGATCTCAAGAGAAGCCAGAAAAACGGGAGGGGAGACGGTTATCGGTACGCCGTCTCCAGCTGCCTTGGTAATTTTTTGTTCAAGATAATCTACAATTTTCATGAGGTAGTCTTTTTCGGCATCCGTAAGGACTGAATATTCCTTACCAAAGAAAACTACTTTTATCTTGTCTTTCATACCGACTCTTCGCCAAGATGCTGCTCAATTATCCGTATCATGTTGTCAACGCGTGTTCTGAGGCGCTCCTTTTCGGCTTCAAGTGAAGCGGCATTTTCTCTGAGCACCTTAATTTCTTCAAGTAATCTGTTGTGTTCTTCAGCAGCTCTGGCGTTTTTGTCTACAAACTCTCTGATTTTTCTCTCAAGAATCTCCAATGATTCCATAATAAACGTAAATTGTATCACTACGGTGGCGTTATTACAAGAATCACGCCTCAAGCGTGTTTACCAGGGACGCAAAGAGAATTTTTTACGTTTTAAAGACTTTTTGTCTATAATTCCTGCCATGCAGGCAAGTCCCGTTGAAGACAAGAAGTTGTTTGAAAAGCTTGAGAAGCTTGAGCGAAAGTTCGTCGAGCTCGAGAGAGCGCTCGGCGACCCCGACATTTCTGCCCAGGAGAGAATCAAGTGCTCCAAGGAACGCGCGGAGCTTGAGGACGTAGTCTCTGTCTACGCGCGGTTAAAGGAAGTTGCTGAGGTTGCTGAGGAGAACCGCAAGCTGCTTGATGACACGGAGCTCGCGCCTCTTGCCCGCGAGGAACTCGATGAACTCTCGGAGGAGAAGAGCGAGCTCGAAGCGAAACTCAGAAAGCTTCTTCTGCCTAAAGATCCGAATCTCGGGAAAAACGTGTTCCTTGAGATAAGGGCCGGAGCCGGAGGGGAGGAGGCGGCGCTTTTCGCGGCCGATCTCCTGAGAATGTACTCAAGGTACTGCGAGAACCGCCGCTGGAAGCTGGAAACCATAACGCTTAACGAAACCGGGATCGGTGGGATAAAGGAACTTGTGGTAAAGATCGAAGGACGGGAGGTTTACGGCAAGCTCAGGTATGAAAGCGGGGTTCACAGGGTCCAGCGAATACCCTCGACTGAAGCCGGCGGGAGAATACATACGTCAACGGCGACAGTAGCCGTCCTTCCGGAGGCCGACGAGGTTGACGTGGAAGTGGACGAGAGGGAACTCAAGGTAGATACTTTCAGGTCTTCGGGGCCCGGGGGTCAGCACGTCAACAAGACGGATTCCGCGATAAGGATAACCCACCTTCCAACGGGAATCGTCGTGCAGTGCCAGGACGATCGTTCGCAGCAGAAAAACAGGGTTCATGCGATGAGCATGCTTCGCGCGAAGCTTTACGAGATTGAGGAAGAAAAGCGCGCAAGCGAGATCTCTCGCACCAGAAAAACCCAGGTAGGAAGCGGGGACAGAAGCGAAAAGATAAGAACCTACAACTTTCCTCAGGGGAGAATAACCGACCACAGAATAGGCCTCACTCTCCATAAGATAGAGGCGGTGCTGGGAGGAGAACTTGACCCTCTGCTGGAACCTCTCGCGGCCCATTTTCAGGCCGAAAGCCTTAAGAATCTCTCAGAGGGCTGACGGCTCTTCCCGATTTGTATTTGCCGGGCCAAGCAATAGAATATAGCTTCAATGAATGCTATATATCTGATATCCGCCCTTTACCTGCTTTCTTCTCTTCTTTACGGCACTTACCTCTGGTCGCAGAAAAGAAAAATCTCCCGGGCGGGCGTTTATTTCGCCGTTGCGGGAGTGCTTGTTCATACCGCGCTGCTTGTTGTTTTCCTCATGCGTGGCGACGTACTGGCCGGAAGCACTTCAAGGCCCCTTTTTATCTTCTCGTGGCTTATAACGCTTGTATTTTTAGTCTCGCAGTTGAGGTTCAAGACCCCCGTGCTCGGCGCGTTCGTTCTGCCCGTGGCTTTTCTCGGAACCTTGCCCTACGTGATCATTCCTGACGGGATGATTACCCAGGACCCGACGCTTGCAAACCCATGGGTTCTGGCGCACATACTGTCCATTTTCCTTGGAGAGGCGTTCTTCGCTATATCGTTTCTGGCGGGTGTAATCTACATATTCCAGGAAAACCAGCTGAAGTCGAAAAAAATCGGAAGCCACCTGAAAAAACTTCCTTCCCTGATAACGCTTGACAAGATAAACCACCTGAGTCTCCTGCTCGGGTTCCCGCTTCTCACCGTGAGTCTCGTAATCGGTTTCATACTGGCAAGGGAGATATGGAGCGAGGGATGGACTTGGGGGGCCAAGGAAACGTGGTCTACCGTTACGTGGCTTCTTTACGCTTTTTTGATAAACGGGCGTCTTTCCCTTGGATGGAGGGGCAGAAGGGCGGCGCTCGGAGCCGTGATCGGATTCTGCATCGTTGTGGCGACGTTCGTTGTGGGATATATCTTCCCGGGGCAGCACAAATTTGAATGAGGCCGCCGGTTTACAAAAATTTGGAAATAGCGTTATAATATAGGCCCCGAATTACGGCAAAAAACTGTTTTAAGGAGGATTACGATGGCTGTAGCTAGAGTAACGGAAGTAATAGGATCGTCTGATAAGTCATGGGATGATGCGGTGCAGGAAGCTCTTGACAGGGCGAACTCGACCCTAAGGGGCCTTACCGGAATCGAGGTAACGAAAATGAACGCCCGCATAGAGGACGGGAAGATTGCCGAGTACCGTTCCCACGTCAGGATCACCTTCATTCTGGAGGACTAACATCTCCTTACGGAATATTTTCCCAAAGCTGCAAACGACGTGATGAACTGCTTTGTAAAATCACACGGGTTGGGAAATGACTATATTGTCCTAGACAGCGCCGAGATAGATTTTGATCTCGGCAAATCCGCCATAGAACTCATATGCCACAGGAATTACGGCATAGGTTCTGACGGCATACTGCTTCTTGTCCCTCCTGCAGGGGGGGACTTCGGGCTCAGGATTCTCAATCCTGACGGAAGCGAGGCGGAAAAAAGCGGAAACGGGCTCAGGATTTTCGCCAAGTACCTCTACGAGAGGAAACACGCCTCGAGCAAGACTTTTTCCATAGATACTCCAGGCGGTCTTGTTACGGCCGAAGTCGAGGAGAAAGACGGGAAGGTCCACCACGTCACCGTGGAGATGGGCACGGCGACTTTTAGGACGGATGAGATACCGGTAGACATGGAAGAGGAAGAAGCTGTGGGGCAGCGCCTGGCCCTCAGTGCGGGAAAATTTGATTTTACCGCCGTTTCGGTGGGGAATCCCCACTGCGTTATTTTCTTCGAAGAGCTAAGAGAAGATCTCATAAGGGAACTCGGACCCGAGATAGAAACCCATCCCGTCTTTCCGAACAGAACTAATGTTCAGTTCGCCCAGGTGATCTCGCGCGCGAGCGTTCGTATTCTGATCTGGGAGAGAGGGGCCGGCTACACTCTTGCCTCAGGCAGTAGTTCCTGCGCGGTTGCCGCCGCGTGCGTGAAGTCCGGTCTTACGGACCGGAAGCTCAGGGTGCTGATGCCCGGCGGGCATCTCGACATAAACGTCGGCGAGGACTGGGAGATCACTATGCGCGGCGAGGTGGAAGAAGTCTTTTCAGGGGTGTTAAGCGACGATCTTCTTTACAAACTGAGAAATCCTTCCACTATAAACTTATAGAGCGACCGATTCGTTTTTCGATGGAAAGAGTGCTTTTAACGGCGGATGTGGTGATTCCGGTAAGTTCCGAGCCGATTCCCAATGGAGCCCTCGTTGTGGATGGGGGACGTATCGTCGACATCGGAACATCGGATAGAATCGAGACTGACTATCCCGGCTTACGGAAAATAAGAAGACCGAACTCGGTAATACTCCCTGGGTTCGTAAACGCACACGCCCACCTTGAGCTCAGTTGGACACGGGGCAAGATCAGGGGTTTTGAAGATTTTACCGGGTGGCTTGAGCGTCTGGTCACTCTTAAGGCCGGCGGAGTTGATCAAGATCTCGTGGAGGATTCAATCAGGAAGGGAATTCGCGACGTCATCGAAAGCGGAGTCACTACAGTCGGGGAAATCTCCTCCCTGGATTTCGGCGGGAGGGAGATGCTAAGGAACTCGGGGATGAGAATTATCGCGTTCCTCGAACTTTTTGACCGCATTTCACCGAGACTTTCCTCGCTTGAACTTCAAAGCGAAGATCTCTACGAGGAAAGACCCTTTCCGCACGCGCCTTATTCCTGCGGTCCGGAGCTGCTGGAAGCGGTTTTTACCCGCGCGCACAAAACCGGGGTTGCGACGGGAATCCATCTGGGCGAGAGCCCTGATGAAGTTGATTTTCTGAAGAGCCTGCCCAATGAATTTGAACGGAAAATCTTCCCGCTCATAAAAAAAGAAACCTTCAAAAGGCCACGGGCCGATACTCCTACACGCTACATAAACAGATTTCTTCGCGGAAAAGACGTAAAACTCTCCGCAGTTCACATGGTCCAGGTGGTGGATGAGGACATGGAGATAATCCGAAGCGCCGATATCGGCATTATCCTCTGCCCAAGGAGCAATGTTTTCCTGAAAGTGGGCAAACCGAACCTGCGCCGGATACTTGATCATGAAAGAGTAGGGCTCGGGACCGACGGGCTTTCGAGCAACTCAGACCTTGATTTCTTTCGGGAGATCAGATTCCTGCATGACATTATGGTTGAGCAGGGGATACGGCAAAGCGCCCGCCTGGCGCTTTATTTCGCTACCTTGGGCGGGGCAAGGGCTCTTTTTATCGAGGAGAAAACAGGGAGCCTTGAGATCGGAAAAAGCGCCGACATCATATGCGTTGACTACGAAGGGGAAATTGCACCTGATCCCTATTCCTCCATAGTGTCTTCAAAACCGGAGGATCTCCAGTTCTCAATGGTAGGGGGGAATTTCATCTACCGAAAAGATTCCTGCGCCCCTTGTGAGCATTAATTCCTTCAGTATCTGCGATGACCGAACCGAGGCCCGAAAAGCTTTTTGTCTATGGAACCCTGCGAAAGGGCGGGATGAGAAGCGGACACCTTGAGGGATGCAGGCTTCTCAGGATGATGAAAATTCCCGGAACTCTTTACCGCACGCCTTTTGGCTATCCGGCGGCCGTGTTTGACGAGACTTCCCAGCTTGCCGTCTGGGGAGAGCTTTACGAGCTTCCCCCAGATTCCGAACTCTTTATCGGAAGCGTGGACCGCCTCGAAGGCGTGGATGAAAAGCTCTTTTCAAGATCGGTCGTCCGCCTGGAAGAAGAGTCTTTTTACGTCTATGAAGTCGGCCCGGAGCTCAGAAGGCGGATCAGCGATGCGGACATAATAAAAAGCGGCAACTGGTTTTCCGTCCCTGCACTATGCGGCGAAGATCCCTTTTCTTTTGCTGTCAGTTTCGAAAACATCCAGAGACAGTATTACAGGATGAAACCCGACGGCCGTTCGGAAGAAAACATTTTTCTTGAAGGCTCAGTCCCGGTTCTGGTCACCTGTCCGCACTCAACTGCTCACACGAGAATGGGGAAACTGAAACGTCATGAGTTCTATACCGCCGCTCTCGGTGCCGTGCTGCATCTGGTTCTCGGCTGCCACTGTCTTTATGCGAACAGGGAACAGGAAACAGACCCGAATTACTATGACGACTGCGGTTTTAAGGTTGTTCTCGGGAGAGTTCTGTCCGAAAGGAAAATAGATCTGGTTGTGGACATACACGGTACCGGAAACGAGAAGCCCGAGGACCTGTTTCCGGGCGTGGGCACGGAGAGGGAATTTCTTCTCTCGGCACCTGATGTGCTTGACAAGTTTTATCTTATTGCCGAGGAACATGGAATCGCGACCGGAAGCGCCGATATATTCCCCGCGGCAAGACAGATGACCGTGGCCAAATTTGCCGCGAACCGTTTTTCAGTTCCCGCAATCCAGGTTGAAATAAGCGACAGGCTGAGGATGCCGTGGCGGCGGGAAGATGAGTTTCGCCGCCTGATAGGGTTTCTTATCGGATTTGTCGAAAAAGTGATCTCAGAGAAAATGGGCCAGGGCGGATAACGGGTACCGTCTCCTCGGGTTGAAATAAAATTACCCGCAGAGAATATCAAGCATCGGGTTCTCGGCTATGATTCCCTTTGCGCGGGCTTTTTCAAAAAGATACTCAAGTGCCCCGGTTCCGCTTTCGCCAAGATCCCTAGTCCATTCATTTACGTACATTAAGACGAACTTCTCTCCCGTGTCCTCGCTCATCCCCCTTCCGAAACGCATCGCGTAATCAAGAGCCTCTTTTTTGTTTGAAAGGGCGTATTCTATGCTTTCTTTGTGTACCCGAAGAACTTCGGCGTCAAGCCCCCGGGGTATGTCTCTTCGAAGGACGTTAAGTCCAAGCGGCATCGGAAGATCTGTCTCTTCGGCCCACATCGCTCCGAGATCGAAGAGAAGCTCAAGCCCCGTATCTTCGTAGGTAAGCTGTCCTTCATGTATAAGAAGGCCCGCGTCCGCCTCTCCCTCAAGCACCTTGTCCATGATCTTATCAAAAGGCACTTCTACCGGGATGAAATCGTCCGCGTAGAGACTCAGAAGGAGATATGCGGTGGTAAGCTTTCCGGGTATCGCTACGGTTTTTCCCCTGAGGTCGGGAATCTTCTCCGTGGCGACTACTATGGGGCCGTAGCCTTTTCCCATGCTGGCTCCGCAGGAGAGAATCCGATAGCGGTCCTGCACGCTGAGGTATCCGTGGGCGGAGATGGCCGTGACTTCGAGTTCGGCTTCCATGGCTCTTTTGTTAAGAGACTGTATGTCTTCAATCACGTGCTCGAAGTCGATTTCTTCTGAAGCCACCTTTCCGTTCGCTATGGCGTAGAACATGAACGCGTCGTCCGCGTCGGGGCTGTGTCCCAGTTTCATGACCTGTTTTCCCATTTTTGTCTCCTTTCGAATTTCGTCTACGACGGGTCTGTATAGAAGTCGATTTCGTTTTTCTTTTCTATTTCGTTTAGCTCAAAAAGAAGGTCGCGGTATTTGGTAAGTCCGTCAATCTTAGGTCCGTCAAGGTTGTATTTGATTCTTTTCTGAAGGTAAGTCAGACACTGTTCCCTGCTGAGTCCAAGTTTTCGAGATTCTATATCCACTATTTCCGAGATGAGTTCCACTCCCTGTTCTCTTGTCGAAACAAGGCATCTGCAGCCTTCCGCGGTAGCGTCATCCCCTTTTTTGATCGCCATTACCGCGTATACGAAGGGAAGGGCCGTTTCCCTTGTCCAGAGTTCCCCCAGGTCGTACGTGAAAGCGGATTTTTCCGAAGAGAGGTGACGGGCCTGAAGACCCGCGTTGCCGATAAGCATCCCGGCGTCAACTCCCTTGAGGAAACCGTTTCCGGGCTCTCTTTCTACGTATTCGGGCCTAAGACCGAGGAAAAGTTCCAGAACGATTCTGAGCAGGGCCGTTGAACTTCTGGATCTGCTGTCAACCGATACGCTCCTTATTTCCGTTATCTTTTTGCGCGCCTTGAGTATGACGCTGTCGACTTTTCCGAAAGAGGATATGGAAATGTCGGGCAGAATGCAGTAGTCGTCGGTTCTTAGAAATTCAACCGAGGGAATGGGCGCGACATCCACCACTCCTTCCGACAGATTCTCAGAAAGAAGGAAGGGGTCAAAATACATTATGTTGAAACTGTGCTCGACGACCCCTTTTTCCAGAGGGTAAATGAGCGGCCGCATGTTAAGAAAAGGCGCTGCTCCGAGATTTATCAACGACCCGTCCCCCTTTTTTCCGCTCATATGTAGGCGTCCTGTATTTCTTGGCTTTTTGTCCATCTGCTCGGAAGAAATATTTTCTGGTAAAGCGCTATCGCGTAGAGATCTGTCATTCCCGCTATGAAGTCGCATACCGCCCTTTGCAGCGTTTCATTCTCCCGTGGCGGCATCTTGGAGAAGTTCTCACGGAAGATCTTCTCGTTCTCGCAGAAATACAAGTAAAGTTCCCTCACGACTTTTTTGGATTTGTTGTGAAGCGAAAGCAGCCGCTCGCTTACGTAGACGTTCTCGTAGAGATAGGTTCTGAGCCCCAAAAGCGCCTCAAATACCTTCTCGCTCATCAGAATTCTCATCCGGTCTCTTTCGATGGTCTGCTCCACGATGTCGACCACCATCGTGTTTATTCTCTGCGAAGCCGTATCTCCTAGGACCGAGATATATTCCGCGGGAACGTCACCGGCCGATATGATACCCGAGCGGATTGCGTCATCAAGATCGTGATTCGTGTAAGCGACAAGGTCCGAGATCTTGGTTACCTGGCCTTCAAGGGTAAGCGGCCTGTTCTCCTCGGTCTCTATTCCTTCCTTGCCCCACCCCTTGGAGTGTTTTGCTATTCCCTCCCTGACTTCGTGCGTCAGGTTGAGTCCCGCTCCGTCGCGTTCCAGTACATCCACGATCCTTATGCTCTGATGAACATGTTTGAACCCGCCGGGAAACACTTCGTTCAGCCCTTCCTCGCCGGAATGGCCGAAGGGAGTGTGACCGAGGTCATGGCCGAGCGCTATGGCTTCGGTCAGATCTTCGTTCAGCAGAAGTGCCTTCGATATAGTTCTGGCTATCTGGGAGACCTCTATTACATGAGTCAGCCTCGTGCGGTAGTGATCGTTGGTCGGGGAGATGAATACCTGGGTTTTATGCTTGAGTCTTCTGAAGGCCTTGGAGTGAACTACCCTGTCCCGGTCTCTCTGAAAGCACGTTCTTATGTCGCATTCGCGCTCGGGATTCGCTCTTCCTTTGGATTCGCAGCTCAGAGTCGCCATCGGACTGAGCAGTTTTTTTTCATTTTCCTCGGTCTGTTTTCGTATGAGCAAGATATATTAACCCTCTTTTTACGGCAGTCTTACAAGCACCCCTCTATCCGACAGGAACTCCTTCGCTTCATTTATTGAATACTTGCCGTAATGAAAAATCGAGGCGCACAAAACAGCATCCGCCCGCCCCGCTTCCACGGCTTCAAGCAGATGTTCAAGCTGTCCCGCGCCTCCAGAAGCTATGACGGGAATGCCGACGGTCTCGGATATGGTTCTTGTAAGTTCAAGATCGTACCCGTCCTCCGTGCCGTCCCTGTCCATGCTTGTGAGAAGGATTTCGCCCGCTCCGAAATCTTCCATCTTCGCGGCCCACCCGACGGCGTCTATTCCGGTCGGATTGCGTCCGCCGTGGGTGAAGACTTCCCATCCGCCGCCGTCTCTTCTTCTTGCGTCTATGGCTACGACTATGCACTGGCTTCCGAACCTGTCAGAACCCCGTCTTACGAAATCCGGGTCTGTTATGGCCGCCGTGTTGATCGTAACCTTGTCTGCCCCGGCCAGCAGAAGTTCTCTTACGTCTTCCACGGTTCTCAATCCCCCTCCGACGGTCAGGGGAACGAAGACCTCGCTCGCGGTCCGCTCGACCACGTCTATCATAGTTTTTCTCTTTTCGTGCGAGGCGGTGATGTCGAGAAACGTTATTTCGTCGGCACCCTCGTCGCTGTACTTTTTCGCTACCTCGACCGGGTCTCCGGCGTCCCTGAGGTTAACGAAGCGAACCCCTTTTACCACTCTCCCGTCCTTTACGTCAAGACACGGAATTATTCTTTTTGAAACCATATTTATTGGAACCTTTGTATGCTGTCTTCAAGATCAATGGAGCCTGAGTAGATGGATTTTCCGAGTATCGCTCCGAACAGATTGTCATCCGCGATGGACTGTATATTGCTCAGGTCGGCAAGCGACGCGATACCTCCTGAAACGATTACAGGAAGGGGGCACATGGAAAGAAAGTTTCTTACCGAAGCCGCGTCTATTCCCTCCATGGTTCCGTCCCTGTCAACGTTTGTGTGAATCACTAGCGATACTCCTATGTCGCGGAATTCGAGCATCGTCTGGGAGACGTTTGTGTCTATGGTTTCCTTCCATCCCCGCAGGGCTATTCTTCCTCCCTTCGTATCTACGCCGACGGCTATTCTCCCGGGAAATCTCCTGCAGATATCCTCGAGAAAGTTCCTGTCGGTAAAGGCCGAAGTGCCTATTATCACTCTCTTGATGCCTATCTCGAGGTACCTCTCGACGGTGGCGATATTTCTTATCCCACCTCCGACCTGGACGTTTGAGGAAACGGACCGGACTATTTCCTCTACAGCTTCGAAGTTTCTGGGATTTCCCTTAAACGCTCCATCGAGATCCACGACGTGAATCCACTTGGCTCCGCACCGCTCCCACTTTTTCGCCGTATCGGAAGGGCTGTCTGAAAATACGGTCTCCGTGCCTTCTTCTCCCTTGAGAAGCCGCACACAGTTTCCGTTTTTTAAGTCTATGGCGGGGATTATGAACAATTCAGAACCTCATTGAACTTAAAACCACGGGAAATAATACACAAGCGGGAAGGTTATTATAAGGATATTTCGAAAAAATACCGATTTAAATTTACCATTCTGTTCAGTCTTGAGAATCACGCAGTATTTCTTCCCTGATTTCCGCAAGCGTGAATCTGCGTGATTTAAGCTCGTTTATTAGTCTTATTCTTTTAACCATCTCCTGCGCGTAGAGTTGGTACCCGGCTTCAGTAACTTCGGCGACTTCAAGCAAACTTTCCTTGGTCCAGTGGCGTATGGTGGAATTTCTCTGGTTAACCAGTTTTGCCAGCTCGCCGATCTTAAGCAGAGGGACATCATCATCACCTGTATCTGTTTTGCCTTCAGCTGCCTTGAGATATATATCAAGTGAACGGTTGACCGCACGCGCGACAATTTTCATATACGCGTCTTTGGAGCCGCCCAACTGCGCTTTTTCAAGCGATTCGATATAGGTCAGCCGGTCACGTTTCCGTATTATCGCTGCCGGGTAACCCGACATGAGCAGGATCATGTTCATTAGAAGTCGCGCCGTACGGCCGTTGCCATCGGCAAACGGGTGGATGATAACTAGATGGTAATGAGCCTCTGCAGCCAATTCCACCGGATGCAGGTCGGTTGCCAGCCTGAGCCATTTCGCCAGCCCGTTCATAAGGTCCGGTACTTTGCGCGGGTTTGGCAGCACCACCGCCGAACCTGAGATTCGCACCGGTGTCACCCGATAACGGCCGGCATTGGAATCGTCAATACCTTTCATAATAAGATAATGGATATGCAGGATATCCTCTTCGGTCAGCGAATGCGGTCTGCGGTTCGCTTGTTCTTTCACCCAGTCAAGAGCGCGGGCGTGGTTTACGGCTTCCATGTGCTCCAGAAGTGATTTGCCCCCGATGGTGAGACCTTTTTCGACCACCAGTGCGGTTTCACGGCGACCTAGCGTATTTCCTTCAATTGCGTTACTCGTGTAGGTCAACTCAACCCGAAACCATTCGTCCAGGTTGCTTAGAAGGGCGTCGGGCAGTGGTCCATATTCATCCAGCAGTTTCTTTTTCGCGGTCAGTTTTTCGTATTTCATGAGATAAACTATAAACCATAACGTTATGGTTCTCAAATCGGATAAGAATCATGACAAAAATTTTATGGGTGCCGGCAGTTTTCTACAGACCCGAAAAGCCCAAGCGTGTAGGCAATGTTGTGGTGACACGCTTCTCGCTCGATATGCAACCCAATGTTTGATGTTGAATCTGCATTCCCGCCCGCTATATTAATTTGGGTCATGAACTACTGGCTTGTTAAATCGGAACCGTTTAAATATTCGTGGGATGAGTTTCTCAGCGACGGATGGACATACTGGGACGGGGTTAGGAACTATCAGGCCAGAAATAACCTCAAGGGCATGAAAAAGGGCGATTTCGTCCTTTTCTACCACAGCAACAAGGGCCTTGAAGTGGTAGGTATATCCGAGGTCATAAGGGAATATTACCAGGACCCCACGACGGAAGACGAAAGATGGGTTGTGGTTGACCTCGAGCCCGTGGAGACGCTAGAGAGCCCTGTATCTCTCAAGCAGATAAAGAACGACGAAAGACTCGAGGGCATTTCCCTTGTAAGGCAGAGCAGACTTTCGGTCATGCAGATTGAAAAGAAGCATTTTGATATAATCGTCGAGCTTGGAAGAAAAAGCCCCTGACTTCCGCGAAAGCACGTAAAAATCGTTTACTCCCGCATGTAGTCTGCCAAGGAGATCCGTTTCGACGAAACGCTGAACGGAAGTTCTCAACCTGCCAGAAAACCTGTTTTTTTCACATATGCCTCTTGCAGTTATACTTATCAAGATAACTAATTTATATTTCAATATCCTATGAATACACAACTTGTCATCAACTCGCTCTTTAACGAAACGAGGATAGCGGTCTTGGAGAAAAGCAGGCTGATCGAGCTTTTCATTGAAAGAAAATCCAGTTCTTCGCTGGTGGGTAACATCTACAAGGGGAAAGTCGAGAAGATAGTCCCTGGAGTGCAGGCGGCGTTTGTCGGCATGGGAGACGGAAGGTCCGGGTTTCTCTCCGCCGAGGATGTGTACGAGGAATCGCTTAGCGAACTTTTTCTTGAAGAGGAAGAGACAAAAAAGACTTCCAGAAAAAACCACCAGCCGATACAGAACGTGCTGCGTCAGGGTCAGGAAGTGATGGTCCAGGTAACAAAGGAACCCACGGGGAACAAGGGTCCCAAGCTCACCTCTCACGTGGGCATACCGGGCAAGTATCTTGTTCTGCTTCCCGGGTCGGACTCGGTGAACCTGTCCCGCAAAATAACCGATAGAAAAAGCAGGAAAAGATTTTCCGAAATCATGCGGAATAAGCCCGAAGACATGGGTTTTATAGTAAGAACGGCGTGTGTGGAAGCGGACGAGAAGGACATCAAGACCGAGATGAGAGCGCTTGTGAGAAAGTGGAGAAGGATAAAGAAAAAGTATGAAGAATCGAAAAACCCGGGCGTGATATACGAAGAAGCCGATACCTGTATCAGGGTCGTCAGGGACCTGATGGGAAACGGCCTTAAGAAAATTGTCGTCGACTCCCCCAAAGCCCACGGCCTGATTACCAAGTACTTTTCCGACAAGATTAAGAAAGATGGCTTCAAAGTCGATATGTACCAAAAAGAAGAGCCTATATTCGACAGGTACGGAATCGAGAGCCAGATCGAAAAAATGTACAGAAAAAAGGCCTGGATGAAGTCGGGAGGTTACCTGATCATAGACGAGGCCGAGGGGCTCACCGTGATAGACGTTAACTCGGGGAAACTCGTCGGAGAGGAATTTCACAAGAAAACAATAATGAAAACGAACGAAGAAGCCGCAGTCGAGGCCGCAAGGCAGATAAGGCTTCGCAATCTGGTCGGAATCATAGTTATCGATTTCATAGACATGCAGTCTGTTAGGTCCAGAAAGAAGGTAGAGTCGCTTTTTGCGGATGAGATGAAAAAGGATAAGGCGAGGACCACGATCCAGGAGATATCGTCTTTCGGCGTAATCCAGCTTACCAGACGCAGGGTCAGGGAAAGTATACTTTCCGACTTGACCGAACCCTGCGATACCTGCGAGGGAAGCGGACGGATAAAGTCGATATACACCACCTGTTACGAGATAATGAGGGATATTGATCAATGGACAAGGCAGAGCGCTGAAGGGCCCCTTCTTGTGCAGGCCAACAAGAAAATCATAGCAAAGCTCAGAGAAATAGAAGGAAGATCCATAAGAAAAATCCAGCGGGAGAGAGGCGTAAAGATAAAGTTCAAATCGGCTGAAGATTCTCTCGAGAAGTACACCATTTCCAGAGAGGGGGCTTCGGGTTAGCCGAAAGGAGTGTTCTAAGTTGAGTAAAAGCGGATTTCTTTATCATGTGGCTATAGCCGTAAAGGATATCGAGAAAGCTGAAGATCTTTACTCCAAACTACTCGGGCTTAGGGTTGTCCACAGAGAGGACGTGGTCAACTATGGGGTCAAAACATCGATGCTCTGCTCCGAATCGGAAGAGGGCACTGCGGTAGAACTTATCGAACCTTTGGACGAAAATTCACCGATTTCGCAATTCCTGGAGAAAAGAGGGGAGGGCGTTCATCACATCTGTTTTCTTGTGGACGATATAGAATCTTCTCTCCGGGCCCTCGAGAAAGAAGGTGTCAGGCTCATCGATGAACATGCGAGGCCCGGATCTTACAACTGTAAGGTTGCCTTCATACATCCCAAGTCAACGAACGGAGTGCTTGTGGAACTTGCGGAGAAGATAAAGGACTGATAAGAGGGTTTTTGATCAGCTGCCGCTCTGGCCCTCTTCTTTATTGTCTGAGTCGTCGTCTTTTAGGGATTTTCTGAACCCGCTTATTCCCTTGCCGAGAGAAGACCCCAGATCTCCGAGCCTGCTCGGACCGAAGATTATAAGCAGGATTGCCAGTATCAGGATTAGTTCCCATATGCCGAATTGTCCGAACATATAAGGGGAATGATACCCGAATACTGTTGCTTCTCAAGTGTTTTCAGGATGATGCTCTGAATTCACCAGTATTATGTCTGCGCAGGCGGAACTCGGGTTCAGGCCGCATCCCCTGGCGGATTCGGTAAGGGATACTTATCGGTGGTTCGACAAGCGGGGCGTGCTCGGCGAGAATAATTAAAATGACCGAGGAACAACTTCACGGCGTGATGGTATGGGCAGTTATTGCCACGGCTGTCCCGACGTTTTTTTACCTGTTCCGTAAAACCGCACCCTATGGCCGTCATTACGCAGGCGAGGGGTGGGGGCCGCACATTTCCAGCAGGCTCGGCTGGATCATAATGGAGCTGCCGGCGGTTGTCGTCTTCCTCGCCGTCTATCTTAACGGGGATGCTGCGTTCCACATCGTGCCGCTGCTGTTTCTGGTCATGTGGCAGACTCACTATCTGAACCGGACGTTCATTTACCCGTTTCGGATCAGGGCGAGCGGGCGGAAGACGCCGTTGCTGGTAGTCGGGTCGGGCTTTTTCTTCAATGTGATTAACGCTTATGTCAATGCCCGATTCATTTCGGAATTCGGCGAGTACGCCACTCAATGGCTCGTCGACCCTCGTTTCCTGGTTGGTGTCGGGGTTTTCTTAGTCGGGATTGTTCTCAACCTCCACGCCGACAATATCCTCATTCGTCTACGCAGGCCGGGCGAGACCGCCTATGTGGTTCCCCAGGGTGGCGGGTTTCGCTTTGTCTCGTGCCCGAATTACCTGGGCGAAATCCTCGAATGGGTCGGCTGGGCACTTGCGACGTGGTCGTTGAGCGGTCTCGCCTTCTTACTGTTCACTTCCGCCAATCTCGTTCCCAGGGCGTGCAGCAACCATCGATGGTATGTGGAAACCTTCAGGGATTATCCGCGGTCCCGCAAGGTCCTTATACCGGGCATTTACTGATTGGATATGCTTGTGGTTGGCTGCAAATCCTGGCAAGATTCGACCGTATCGGAGGGCCGTGAGCGAGTTTCGAGCAGTCAATCGATACCCTTCGAGCGGTTGAGGTGATCTGTAGATTCGTTAACGGGTCCAACTTGCTCTCGATAGCACCTTGAACTTGAAGGAGTACCAATGACTGAAATGACCGATGGAGTCTTTGCCCCGTCTGCCCCCGTCCTCGTCACCGGGGGGAGCGGATATATTGCGTCATGGCTGGTCAAGAGACTCCTCGAACTCGGTCACGACGTACACGCGACGGTTCGCGACCTGGCGGACCCGAAAGAGACATTGCATCTCGAGACCATCGCCAAGGATTTCCCGGGTTCCTTGTCACTCTATGAGGCCGAGTTGCTGGACCCGGCGGGATTTGACCGCGCAATGGTCGGGTGCGAGGTGGTTTTCCACACTGCGTCCCCGACCATTGCCCGGGGAGTCAGGGATCCCATGCGTGTCCTCATCGAGCCTGCAACCTGTGGGACTCGGAACGTCCTCGAAGCGGTCAACCGATGCCCGTCAGTACGCCGTGTGGTCTTGACCTCCAGCGTTTCCGCTATCTACGGAGACGCCATTGAGATGGCCGAAACGGAGGAGGGATGTTTCAACGAGAGCCACTGGAATGAGACCAGCAACGAAGGCCACCAGCCGTATTCATACTCGAAGGTCCTCGCGGAACGACTGGCGTGGGAGATCGCACGGTCGCAGAATCGCTGGGACTTGGTCGTTGTCAACCCCGGGCTCGTCCTCGGGCCTGCGCTGAGCTTCCACACGACTTCCGAAAGTGTACGGATCATCCGCGACTTCGGCACCGGCTTCTACCGGCTAGGTGTGCCGAAGGGGGAGTTGGGGATTGTCGACGTGCGAGATGTTGCAGATGCGCATATACGGGCAGCCATGAAGGCCGAGGCCACCGGGCGGTACATTCTCGTCGCCGAGACGCTGAGTCTTCAGGAGATCGCCGCGATTCTCCGCGATCATTTCGGTGACGGTTTTCCGTTTCCGCGCCGTATGTTGCCGAACTTTGTCACGGTGTTGCTCGCTCCGCTGGCGGGACTCAAGCGCTCTGTGGCCCGGCGGAACGTCGGCTACCCGCTCAGATTCGACAATCGGCGCGCGACGACTCATCTGGGAATGAGATTCCGGCCCGCTTCGGTGGCTATAGTGGATCACTTCCAGCAGCTTATAGACGATGGTTTAGTGAGGTCGTAGCGAAGGTCCCAAGCGAATGGGAAAACATGACGGCGCCTGCCGGTTGGGTTCCGGTCAGATTTTCGAGAAATCGGCAATCATGAAAAACAGATCTTTTATTTCGTTGAGCAAGGCTAGGCGGTTGTCTCTGATCTTCTTGTTTTTGTCCATGACCATTACCGCGTCAAAGAAACGATCTATTGGGGCGGAGAGTGCTTTTATGGATTCAAGCGCTTTTAGGTAATCGTTTTGCCCGGCGGCTTTTTCAGAGTCGGCCAGTCTTTTTAGAACCGCCGTTTGCGTCTTGGTGAAAGCTCTATACAGGTCCTTTTCCTCTTTTTGCTTGAACAGCTTCTTGTCAAGCGGTGAAGACGGTCTGGTTTTCGCTATGTTAAACACTCTTTTGAAGCCTGTAGCCAGGGCCTCGAAATCCTTTCGTTTTGCGAATTTCCCAAGCGCGTTTATTCTGCGGTAGGCGTCAAGGGGGTTGTCAAAGCCTGCCGAGATTACGGATTCGACGACATTTCTCTCGTAACCTGACTCTGTCATTAGATTGCGGAACCTCTCGGAGAAAAACGCGAGGATGTTTTCTTTAAGTTCTTCTTCGGACAGTTCGCCATCGCGGGCTTTTTGCGCGTCCATGGAATTGAGTACGAGCCTTATGCTGCGTTCAAGGAGTGTGGAAAGAGATATATCAAACTTCTTCTCTATGGCGATTCTGATTATTCCGAGGGTCTGTCTTCTCAGCGCGTAGGGATCGGAAGACCCGGTGGGTGCGAGATCCGCTATGAAGCACGAACAGATGTTGTCTGTTTTGTCCACTATGCTTAGGAGCGCTCCGGTTTTCGTTCGCGGGAGTTCACCGGTTCTCGTAAGCGGCATGTATTGTTCCTCGATCGCGTTCGCGACGGCTTTTTTCTCCCTGGAGGCAAGAGAGTAATACTTGCCCATGACGCCCTGGAGTTCGGCGAATTCAAAGACCATCTGGGTCGCGAGATCAGACTTTGAGAGTGCCGCGGCCCTTTCAAGATCGGGGTTAGAAAAGGTGTCGGCGGCAAGCATCCTCATACGCTCGACTTTTTCCCTGTAGGTCCCTATATCAGATAGAAACACCATGCTCTCAAGATCTTCCGTGTAGGCGCTTAGGCCTTTCTTCGTATCTTCGGAGAAAAAGAATTCGGCGTCGTTGAGTCTTGCCCTTATTACTCGCTCGTTTCCCCTTATAATTACCTGTTTATCCTTAACCGGGGTTCCGCAGACGAAGATGAAACAGGAAAGAAGCTTGCCGGTCTTCTCAGAATAAACGGGGAAATATTTCTGGTGGTTTTTCATCACGCTTATAAGAACTTCTGCGGGCAAACGCAGGTATTTTTCCTCAAACTCTCCCACCAGGACCGTCGGGTGCTCCACCAGGTTCACCACGGTTTCGAGCAGTTCTGGGTCTTCTTTTATGGTTCCGCCTATCTTTTTGGCCGCCGCCTCTGTGTCCCTTCTTATGATTTCCTTTCTCTTCTCCGGGTCCGCTACCACGTTGTTTTTCTCAAGCGTTTTCAGATAATTTCCCCAGGATGCCACTTGAAACGGTTTCGGGGAGGTGAACCTGTGACCGAAGCTTCGGTCAGAACTTTTGATGTTCTCAACGCTGAATTTTACTGGCTTGCCGTCGTAGAGCGCCGCTATCCATCTTATGGGTCTTGCGAAGGTCAGTTTTCCGTCGCCCCATCTCATTGATTTCCGGAAGGGAACCGATGAGATCACTCCCGGAAGAATTTCTTTTAGAACGGATGAAGTTTTTTTTCCTTTTGCCGTCTTCCTTACGCAGAGGAATTCCCCGTTATCCCTTTCTGCGATGACGAGTTCCCCAACATCGACTTTCTGGGATTTAGCGAAACCCAAAGCGGCCTTGGTGGGCTTCCCATCTTCGTCAAACGCTATGCGCTTGGGCGGTCCGAAGTTCTCGATCGTACGGTCCCTCTGCTTTCTCTCAAGTCCGCTTACCCTTGCCGAAAGCCTTCTCGGGGTATAGAGGATTTCCATTTCCCCGAATTCAATACCCTTGTCGCGGAGTTCTCCGATTAGGATATTGCCCAGATCCTCCCGGGCTTTTTCAAGGAAGAGAGCAGGTATTTCCTCCGTTCCGATTTCGAGTATCAGTTCCTTTTCCATGGGTTGTTCTTCAGTAGGGGGAATCCCAGGTTTTCTCTGGTCTGCAGATACGAAGTCGCGCACAGGTTCGCAAGCGTTCTTACCCTCGCTATGTATGAGGCCCGCTCGGCCACCCCTATCGCTCCTCTCGCGTCAAGCAGGTTGAAGGTGTGCGAACTTTTAAGACAGTACTCGTAAGCGGGAAGGGGAAGCTGCTTTTCGATAAGTGATCTGCATTCCTGCTCGTACATGTTAAAGAGGTCGCCTAGCATCGCGGGATCGGATTCCTCAAAGTTGTACTTTGAGAACTGGACTTCGCTTTGATGATGAATCTCTCCGTACGTTATTCCCTTTGTCCATTCAAGATCGTAAACGCTTTCGACTTCCTGCAGGTACATCGCTATTCTTTCAGTTCCGTATGTTATCTCGGCCGATATCGGATCAAGATCTATTCCGCCCGCCTGCTGAAAATATGTAAACTGCGTTATTTCCATGCCGTCAAGCCAAACCTCCCAACCAAGTCCCCACGCTCCGAGCGTCGGGGATTCCCAGTCGTCCTCGACGAACCTTATGTCGTGCTCAAGCGGGTTTATTCCGAATGACTTTAAGCTGTCGAGGAAAAGTTCCTGAATATCATCGGGAGAAGGCTTTATTATCACCTGGAACTGATAGTAGTGCTGAAGCCTGTTGGGATTATCTCCGTATCTTCCGTCCGTCGGTCTCCTTGAAGGCTCGACGTAAGCCACGTGCCAGGGTTCAGGGCCTAGACACCGTAGGAAAGTGGCTGGATGAAAAGTTCCGGCCCCTTTTTCTATGTCGTAGGGCTGGACCACTAAGCATCCCTTGGATGACCAGTAATCCTGAAGAGCCAAAATGAGTTCCTGATATGTCATGACCGGCTAAATACTACCATTAAAATGTGAGAATCAAACATTCCGACGTCTCATCTGCTCGTAAGGGGTGTACGTGCCGATGCTCTCGAGTGCTTTTTGCGCTATAAGTTTGCGTTTTCTCTCTTTTCCCATCCTACCTTCCACCTTAGGGAAAAGCCCGAAGTTTATGTTCATCGGCTGAAAGGCGGTTTTTCCGGGGGTTGAGATGTACTCAAGCAGGGAACCTATGGATGTTTCCCTTGGGACGTGGGCAGGTGCGAGTCCGAGTGCTTTTCTCGAGGCGTTTATTCCGCAGACAATTCCGGTTGCGGCTGACTCGACGTATCCTTCAACTCCCGTGATCTGTCCGGCAAAAAAGACGCTCGGACGGGAACTCAGGGAAAGGTTTTTTTCAAGGAGTCTTGGGGAATCTATATACGTGTTTCTGTGCACGCTTCCGTATCTTAGAAACTCCGCCCCCTCAAGTCCCGGGACCTTTCTGAAGACGGCCCTTTGCTGAGGGTATCTGAGCTTTGTCTGGAACCCCACCATGTTATACATTGTTTCCTCGCTGTTCTCCGTTCTCAGCTGCAGAACGGCAAAGGGGGTTTTACCGGTTCCCGGGTCAACCAGTCCGACGGGTTTTAGGGGGCCGAACCGAAGAGTATCCCTTCCTCTCTCGCACATGACCTCAACCGGCATGCAGCTTTGGAAATAAAGCGCTTTCTCAAACTCCCTGGTTTCCACTTTTTCTCCGCTAATCAGGTCGTCCACAAGCTCGTAGTACTGATCCTCAGAGAGCGGACAGTTGAGATAATCTCCCTCTTCAGAGTCTCCGTGGCCGTATCTTGATCCCCTGAAAATCTTCGAACGGTCAATTGTATCTGCGTCGATTATCGGCGAGATGGCGTCGTAGAAGTAAAGGTATTCCGATTCCGTGAGCGAGGAAATCTCCGCGCAAAGTGCATCCGAAGTGAGCGGACCGGTGGCTACGATCACGATCCCGTCTTCGGGTATTTTCGTTACCTCTTCCCTCTTTAGGTCTATAAGTTCGTTGCCCTGGATTTTTTGCGTTATGTAATCCGAGAATATCTCCCTGTCGACCGCAAGAGCTTTTCCGGCCGGAACCTTGGACGCTTCGGCCGCCTCGATCACGAGTGAGCCGAGGCACCTCATTTCCTCTTTAAGTATTCCGGAGGCGTTCTCCATGGATACAGATTTCAGGGAATTGCTGCACACAAGTTCCGCGAGATCCGAAGTTCTGTGCGCGGCAGTTTTCCTGTGGGGCCTCATTTCATAGAGAGTAGCCCTTATTCCGAACTTCGTTATCTGGTTTGCGGCTTCGACTCCGGCGAGCCCTGCGCCGATTATGGTTATTGACAACTGTTTATACCTCGGTCCTTCAGCTCGAGTAACACCTTCGGTTTTCTCCGGTAGAGTTTGGTTTTGGAGTGCCAGGAGTCTCTTCCGTAGAAAGGCTCAAGCAAGTTCGATTATTCAAGTGCGGTGCTCAAAGACTGCATGTAGAGTTTTTCCGGAGAATTCTTTTCGCGATATTCTCGTTGTGTTCCAAGTCTAGATCGTTTCCAAATACCGGTTGGGATTTCAGTCAATATCGCTTCTTCCTGCGATGCGGCATACCGTTCCCTCGTCCCTAAGCTCAGATTTCCACAACTGAGGGCTTGTCCAGCATCCTCCAAACTCGGAATTTCTTTGACAGTTCCTAAACTCTTCAGTCTGCTCGTATTGCCGCCGCTGTTCTTCCCGCCTCTGCCTTATTTCCTCGCTGTCCAGTTCAGAAGGTTCCAGATCTTCTTGGTA
The DNA here is from genome assembly GCA_964291665.2 of Thermodesulfobacteriota bacterium. Classification (GTDB taxonomy): domain Bacteria; phylum Desulfobacterota_D; class UBA1144; order Nemesobacterales; family Nemesobacteraceae; genus Nemesobacter. Next base: position 1,316,740 of record OZ219814.1, read on the forward strand.
ATTAATTGCCGACCCGTCAGAATATGTCTCCACCATGTCGTCAAGCGTTAATGCCGTTACTTCCCCGTCAAAAGAGAAGGCGTACGACTTGAGTCTGCCGGGAAGACCCTCTTCTTTTAGGTACAGGCGTCCGCCGTAAACCCTCCATTCCCCGCGCCATTGGCCTCTCCTGTCAAAAGCGAATCCGAATTCTTCCGTTTCCCATGTGGAATTGTAGGGCATCCCTCTTCTGTGACATCCATGATCGGGGGGCTCGGCGACTGCTGCGTCCGCGATAGTAATTTGCCAGCCGACAAGGTTGTTGGAATATGTTCCGTCATCGTAAAAGCGGATCTCCGTATCAATCCGGAATGATTCCGTGCGTCTTACGCAATTCCAGGCGTAATTTTCTTCAAGAAGGAAATTCTCGTTGAGGTTTTCGCCAGGAAGCGAAAGGTCTTCACGTTCATATACGGAACAGGTTTCTTCAACCCAATTTTCTTCCAGTTCGAAATCTCTTGGATGCAACTTACTGGATGTGGAACCTTCAGGATACGCTGTTTCAATTTCTCCGTCCCCGGTCTTTGCCGTTTCAAAAACAAATTCCTTTCCTCCTCCTCCGCAACCTATCAGTAGAGACAGGGAGAAAAGCAAGGCGATAAAACATAGGCAACAATCTCTGTTCTTCATGTTCGATTTTTCCCGTAACTTCCAATGAAATATTTTAACAGATTGCAGGGACCTTGTATCTGCCGTGATCCTTTTTGAAGGAAGGACGGACATAAGATAGAATAACGATCTGTGGCGTTCAGAAGTATGTAACGAGCTTGCCGTTTTTGATTGACAATTTCCACAGGCGAACTGACTGTAGAGCAGAAATTGGGTATGAACTTATTTCTTCTGGAGTTGGAACGAAAGTGGCGATTAAAGTCGACGACATAGTCGGCTGGAAAGTTTTAGAGATACGACAATTCAGTGCGGAACTATGAGCTACGGAGCAGTTGTATTTGATCTTGACGGAACCCTGATTGACTCTCTTGAGGATCTTGCCGATGCGGTGAATCAGGCACTTGCAATAAGCGGGTTTCCGCCGCGTGCGACCGGGTGTTTCAAGTACTTCATAGGAAAAGGTCCTAAGGTCATGGTGTCCAGAGCCCTTCCCGAGGACGAAAGAAACGATGATGCCGTAGTTGAAAAGTGTCTTGCTGATTTCAACAGCATCTACAGCCGTGCCTTCAACGTGAAAACCACGCTTTATGACGGCATACCGGACCTTCTGGACGAACTCTCCGAAAGGGGTCTAAAGAAAGCGATTCTTACAAACAAGCCGCATGTGTTTACCGAAAAGTACGTTGAGGATCTGCTTGCGGACTGGGATTTCGAGGTGGTCATAGGTCAGAGGGATGAAATTCCGAGAAAACCCGATCCCTCAGGAGCGCTGCGGATATCAAGGGAACTCGGAATTGACTCGTCACAGATGGTTTACCTTGGAGACTCGGGGGTGGATATGCTTACCGCGGTTGGGGCGGGTATGCTTCCGGTGGGAGTTCTCTGGGGTTTTCGGACTGGAGAAGAGCTTCGTGAAAACGGAGCCGAGCATCTTATAGAAACTCCTATGGATCTGCTCTCGATTATTGATTTGTAGTTTTCGGCGCGTGATGGCCATGGATTTTGAACAGCTAAGACTTGGAATTCTCGGAGGCGGTCAGCTCGGGAAAATGCTTTGTCTGGTTGCGAGCAACTGGAACCTCCACACCTATGTGCTCGACCCTTCCGCCGATTGTCCGGCAGCGTCTGTATGCACTGGGTTTACCCATGGAGACTTCAGAAATTACGAGGATGTCTACCAGTTTGGCAAAAACGTTGACATCCTGACAATAGAGATTGAGCATGTGAACCTGCAGGCGCTTTTCCGGCTGCGGGAAGAGGGAGTCGTCATAAGGCCTGAGCCCCATGCGCTCGAACTCATACAGGACAAGGCAAAGCAGAAGGAGTTCTATGTTTCAAAGGGGCTTCCCACAGCTGATTTTTCGGTCTTTCCGGGGAAAGAGGCTATAGTTGCGACCGTCGGGTCCGGGGAGATAAAAATTCCTTTTGTCCAGAAACTTTCAAGGACGGGTTATGACGGAAGGGGAGTGTACGTCGTAAGGGAAAAAAAACAGCTCGACGATCTTTTAGAAGGAGAATCCGTCATTGAAGACCTCGTCGATGTGGAAAAGGAAATTTCCGTTATAGTCTCGCGTAATTCCACCGGAGAAATGAAATGTTTTCCACCTGTAGAGATGCTGTTTAACAGCAATGCAAACATAGTTGAATTTCTGATAAGTCCCTGCGAGCTTGACGATGCAATGTCCGCTCAGGCATGTGAACTTGCCGAGCGCACGATAAGGTCTTTTGATATGTGCGGGATACTCGCGGTCGAGATGTTTGTTTCCAAAAAAGGCGATATTCTCATAAACGAGTCTGCTCCGAGACCGCATAACAGCGGGCATCACACGATTGACGCGGCTCGCACCTCGCAGTATGAGCAGTGCCTGAGATCGATTCTTGATCTTCCCCCGGGCGATACTGAAATAAAAACTCCTTCTGTTATGATTAACATTCTCGGGCAGCCGGGCTTCGAGGGTGAGGTAAGGTACGAGGGACTTCGTGGATGCATGGGCGTTGAAGGAGCCAAGTTTCACATATACGGTAAAACCCTTACCAAGCCGTACAGAAAGATGGGGCATGTAACCGTGCTTGACAACGATATTTCAGGTGCGCTTGAGAAAGCGAGATTCATAATGAGCAATCTGAGGGCAATAGCATGAAACCTGCTTTAGTAAGCGTTATTATGGGCTCTGACTCGGATCTTCCGGTTATGGCAGAAGCGGTCGAGGTTCTGGAACAATTCGGTGTAGGGCATGAAGTTACGATAGTTTCGGCACACAGAACCCCTGAGCGCCTCGTGGATTTTTCAAAAAAAGCTCATAAAAGAGGTATTAAGGTAATAATAGCCGGGGCTGGGGGTGCAGCGCATCTTCCGGGAATGGTTGCCTCCGTTTCTCCCCTTCCAGTGATAGGGGTTCCGATAAAATCCTCAAATTCGATTGATGGATGGGACTCTGTGCTTTCTATCCTGCAGATGCCCTCAGGCGTTCCCGTTGCCACGGTTGCCCTCGGCGGGGCGAAAAACGCAGGCATCCTTGCAGTTGAAATTCTTTCCGTTGCCGATCCAGAACTTTCACGCGCAGTAGCAGAGTACAAAAAGAAGCTTTCTTCCGAAGTAAAGAAAAAGGCAGCGCGACTTGAAAAGCTCGGCGCCTCGGTCTATCTTGAGCGAATGAGTCAGAAGGAAGAGACTCCTTGAAGTTCCGGCTACTGTATGGTTTTTTTATCCGGTTCGTAACCCCGTACGGGAATTGGCGAAGCATGATGGAAGATCATAAGCCACCTGCCGTCTTGCTTCTCGAATATGTTGGTTGACTGAGAGAGGTTAAACATGACCGGGTCCCTTTTTATGTATACCATCTCCTGCAGGCAGGTAACCCAGGCGATGTTTTCGCTTATATCCACGGTCACGTTTGAAATGCTGATGTCAACCTGGTCCTGAGGGTCAAAAACGCTTTCCCAACTCTGCCTTATGGCTTCCCAGTTGCGAAGGGCGGTCCATCCGGGGTGGACGCAGCCGGACCTTGAGTCCTTTACCCAGACCTCTCCCATTAGCTCTAGATTTCTGGTTCCCAGGGCCTCGTAAAAAAGGCTGTTGATCCTGAGTATTTCTTCGCTGTCGTTCTCCATGGTCATTGGCTTTGCCTAGGTAATTTTACCGGAAAAGGTCCAGAATTCTGCCGAACTGCGAGAATATGTCTTCGCGTATCCTTAGAATGTCGTTATACAGCGCTGCCGCCATGATGAAAATAAGAAAGGAAAATCCGATTCGCTGGGTTATCTCGAGAGTCTTTATGCTAAGAGGCCTTCTCTTTATCTTCTCAATCGCCAGATAGAGCAGGTGTCCCCCGTCAAGCATCGGTATGGGGAGAAGGTTTATCAGGGCGAGATTTATGCTTATAAGCGAGGTGAACTGGAGAAGATTCGATATGCCGCTTTGAGCGACGTCTCCCGACACCTTCGCAATGAGAATCGGCCCCGCGACTGTTTTTCCAGCTGTTGCGAGCGCTATTTTTCCTGTTACGAGCTTGAACAGGAAGCCGAAGAATAAAATGGTGATCTCAACCGTCATGCGCGCCGCTTCTGCTATTCCCTTGCGAAGCGATTCAAAGAAGCCGTATTTTTTAAGCACTCTGTCTGTGCTTGGCGTGATGCCGATTATGTAGCGTTCGATGTCTTCTTGCATTTCCGCTGCCAAGCGGAAATGGATACTTTCTTCCCCGCGCTCAATCGTAAAATCAAGTTCCTTGCCGCTGCTTTCTGCTATTATGTCCGACATATGGTTCCAGTCCGTAACCTCTACGCCGTCTATCGCCTTGATCCTGTCTCCCGGACGTATCCCCGCTCTCCAGGCGGGGCGGTCCTCGGCTACCTCCGCTATGGTCGCGTCTATGGGTCTTGCGAATCCGGTTTCTACTCTGCCATCGGGACCGGCTTCGGCGAAAAGGGTGAGAGTCCTGGTTTCGCTTCCGGTTCTTACCCTGAATTCAAGCAGCGAATCAGGGTTTGAGTGAACAGCCACGTTCACGTCTCTCCAGTTTTCGACTTCTTTTCCGTTTATGCTGAGTATCCTGTCACCTGCGGCGAATCCCGAGAGATGGGCGGGAGAGTCTTTTTTTACGTAAGTTATGTCAGGAGGGTCTTCCAGATAACCTGAGACGCTTATGCCGAACATGAACACAAGGGGCATGAAGAAAAAGGGAATTATGAAATTCATAGCTGGCCCCGCTATGACCACCAGGAATCTGTCTGTAATGGACTTGCCGGAAAACCCCCTGTGGTAGTCCTTTTCGTAGTAAGCCTCTATATCGTAAAGGGCAGGGCTGGTGACGGTGAGAGTGTAGACTTTTCCATCTCTTTCAACTTCGAGTTCTTTTTCTTGCTGCGGGTCTGATTTTAATGCGTAGAGAAGCTTTTCCCAGTTTTCATACTTCTCAAGACTGAATCCTTTTATCCCTGTAATTCTGTCCCCTGAGGCAAGTGGCGACTCAGTGCCCGAAACCCTTTCGACAATTACGTTATCCTCTTTGCCCTCACCATACATTTTCACGTATCCGCCGAGGGGAAGAGCCGAAATCAGGTATTCCGTTTCGCCTCTTACAAAAGAAACGAGTTTCGGGCCGAAACCTAGAGAAAACTTCTCAACCCTGATATTGCTTCTTTTCGCGAGCAGAAAATGCCCCAGTTCGTGGAAAAAGACCAGAATTCCTATTACGAAAATAAAAGCCAGTATAGTAGTCATCACTTAAGAAAGAAAGCTCTCCATTATAGAACCGGCGGCGCTCCTCGACCACCTGTCCGCCTCTAATATATTCTCAAGACATCCCGAGTCAAGTTTGTCGTGACGTTCGAGAGTTCCCCTGACTATCGGGATTATTTCGGTGAATTTTATCCTCTTGTCGAGAAACGCTGTTACGGCCACCTCGTTCGCGGCGTTTAGCACAGTCGGGTAAGTGCCACCCATTCTGAGACATTCAATTGCTATGGCGGGAGCCTCGAATTTATCTGTATCAAGCTTCTCGAACGTAATGTCCGAGAGGTCGTCCGGCGATGCGTCGGGGCGCCCGAGATCGAGCCTTTCGGGATAGGAAAGCGCCTGGGCTATCGGTATTTTCATGTCAGAGGCGGAAAGATGGGTTATGAACGAGCCGTCAACATACTCAAGGATTGAATGCACGATGCTCTGGGGATGTACCCAGATTGATATCTTTTCGGCAGGCATGTCAAAAAACCACCTTGCCTCTATGATTTCAAATCCCTTGTTCATCAACGTCGCCGAATCTATGGTTATTTTCTCTCCCATCTTCCATGTGGGGTGGCAGAGCGCGTCGGCGACCGTAACCTTTTCCAGGTCTTTTTTCGGGGTTCTGCGAAACGGCCCGCCCGATGCCGTTATGATGATCCGTTTAAGGAATTTGCGGTCCTTTTCAAGAAGCGTCTGAAAAACAGCGCTGTGCTCACTGTCCACGGGGAGGAGAATAACGTCCTGGTTTTTTGCCTCGGAAATAAGGAGTCCTCCGGCGACCACAAGAGATTCTTTGTTTGCTATCGCAACGTTTCTTCCGGCCTGTATTGCGGACAGTGTGGGCAGGAGCCCCGGGAAACCCACCATGGAGGATATAACCAGATCGCAATCACCTTCCGTGGCAACTGCGATATTCCCCTTGTCTCCATAATGTATCTGTGTTTTCGGGCCGGCGATTTCCCTGAGTCGTTCCGAGTCCTCCTTTCGGGTGACCGATACGATCTTTGGAGCGAACTCTGTTACCTGTTCTGCAAGAAGATCAATGTTCTTCCCAGCACAGAGACCCGTTACCTCGAACCTCTCGGGAAATCTTCGTACTATCTCAAGCGTCTGCGACCCGATCGAGCCGGTTGATCCGAGTATGGAGATTTTCTTCAATCTAGCGCCCTTTCTCCCGTATCTGCTCTCCTGTAAGTCCGAACCTTCTTTCCCTGTTGCGGTAATTGGCGATGGCCTTTAGCAGGTGCCTTCTTCTGAAATTCGGCCAGAGTGTCTTCGTGACGTATATTTCGGCATAGGCCAGTTGCCACAGCAGAAAGTTCGAAAGTCTCATTTCTCCACCAGTTCTTATGAGCAGATCCGGTTCCGGCAGGCCTGAGGTGTAGAGATGTTTCTGAAAATCCTCCTCGGAAACCGGTTTTTTCTTTCCCTCGGCGATTATGCTGTTCACAGCGTTGATTATCTCCTCTCTGCCCCCGTAGCTAAGAGCTAGGGTTATCGTAAGGGAGTCGCATTTCTCGGTCATTTTCATCACGTCCCCGAGAAGTTCACGTATGTCCTGCGGGAGGTTCGAGAGATTCCCGATCGCGTTTAGCCTGGTGTTCTGCGCAAGCAGCTTCTCGCCTTCATCCAAGAGGTACTGCCTTAAAAGATCCATAAGTGCGAGAACCTCTTTTCCCGGTCTCTTCCAGTTCTGGGCGGAAAACGCGTAAAGAGTTACATACTCTATTCCGATCTCCCGCGCGGCGCGGACCACCGATCTTGCCGATTTTATTCCTTCCCTGTGACCGATCAGCCTGTCAAGATTCTTTCGCCGCGCCCATCTTCCGTTGCCGTCCATTATTATGACAACGTGTCTGGGGATAGGACCCGGTGAGGGGATGTTATGGTTTTTCTGCATTACGAGACACTGTTTGAGAGCTTCGCTGACGACCGCCGTTTCAGTTCGCTGCCCGGTAGATGTAAGAAACGGGATATGCGATCAGAACGACCGTAGCAATTACCACCATGGCCACGATCAGGGCGACCGGGTAGATGAGAAGCGCCCCCAGGTAAAAAAGGGCTCTTTTCAGCGGAACCCAATCCCGGGATGCTTCGGGAAGGTCGGAAACGCAGCTTTTGACAAATCCTGATATTATTCCAGTAAAAAGTGTGGACATATAAGTGAACCGATCTACCGTAAACCTATCTTATTTCTCTTTTTTCATCAAGGGCGAAACCCCTACTTTACTCGCTTAGTCCAAAAAAAAATCCTTTCAGGTAAACTACAGAAAACGTAGGTCGCGATGACAAAGTTCCGCTTTTTTTTCATAGTATACGCGTTAATTCCGGCTTCTCTTTTTTCAACCCCACTTCTCGCAAAAGAAGACACATACAGAGGCCTTTCCGACTTCGCAAAGGCACTGAACCTGATAGAGAAAAACTATGTGGAAGAGGTTTCCTCCGAGCAACTGACCCAAAGCGCCATAAAAGGCATGTTCGATTCCCTTGATCCCTACTCGGTTTACCTTTCATCTGAGGGCCTGAGAAACCTTGAGATAGGAACTATGGGGGAGTTTGAGGGCATAGGAGTCGAGATTACAGTGCGCGACGGTTTTTTGACCGTTATATCTCCGATTGAAGGAAGCCCTGCTCAGGAAGCTGGCGTGAAATCGGGAGACGTGATCGTCTCCATAGACGGGGAAAGGACCGAGAAGGCCAACATAGTTGACGCCCTGGACCGCATAAGGGGCAGAGAAGGAACTGAAGTTGATATCGTTGTCAGAAGAGGCGAAACTGAGGAAACCCATGAGTTCACCATCACGAGACGGATAGTGAAACTTAGAAGCGTCGAGTCCAGGCTGATCGAAAAAGATATAGGTTATATAAAGCTCTCGCAGTTCCACAGGGATTCTGCGGACGAGTTTCTCAGTTCTTACAGGGGGCTTGAAGAAGAAAACGGCGCGAAGCTCGGAGGACTTGTACTTGACCTCAGAAACAACCCCGGAGGATTGCTTGAGCAGGCGCTTGCGCTTAGTGACATGTTCATGGATAAAGGGCTTATCCTGAACGTGAAGGGAAGGTCCGAACTGACCTCAAAGGAATATTTCGCCAGGGACGGGATGGAGATACCGACCAATCACGTTGCCGTGATCGTAAACCGGGGGAGTGCGAGCGCTTCCGAAGTTCTTGCCGGAGCGCTCAAAGACAGCGGCAGGGCGAAAATAGTCGGCACAAGAACATTCGGCAAGGGCTCGGTTCAGTCCGTAATAGAACTTTCGGGGGAAACAGGAGTGAAGATAACCACGGCGAGACTTTTTACCCCCAAGGGGACCCTGATAGATGACAAGGGCATAGAACCTGATATTTTTGTTGAAGGTAGCGACAAGAATGCCTCGGACCCGCAGCTTGCAAGGGCGTTGGAAACTATAAAGCACATGTGAGGAGATAAGAGCTTGAGTCAGAAGAAGCGAACGAGAAAAAGACAGTCCACGGCAAAAACCGCCGATAAAAAACGCACGGCAAGACTCACCCACGCGGTTCTGGTCCTAATTTTCTTTTTCGCCTTTTCGATTTTCGGTCTCAAGCATATCGAAAGGTTTTTTGACGGATGGTCCCCCCGGGAGGCTATGCCTACTGCGACGGATGAGCTTGCGGAGAAAAAGCCCCGGCGTCCAGGAGTTATTCTCATAATAGATGATTTGGGCTATGACAAGGAGTCAATTGACAGAATACTCAGGATCAAACAACCGCTTAACTTAGCCGTGCTTCCGCATCTTCCCCATTCCCTGTACGCTGCGCGCGCTGCTTACCGCGGGGGAAAGGACGTAATTCTCCACCTCCCCATGGAACCCAAATATTCTTCCGGTTATACGGCCGATGACGCTGGAGAAGGAGTTTTGTTGCTCGGCTTCTCGATGGACCAGATGAGGGAGGAGCTGAGAAGAAATATTATGGCCGTCCCCAACATAGTCGGAGTCAACAACCATATGGGCTCAAAGTTCATGGAGAATGAAGAGCCGGTAAAAACGGTAATGCGGGAACTGAAGGCCAGGGATCTTTATTTTGTTGACAGCCTTACGACCCCCAATTCCCGTGGATACAGCGTGGCGAGGCGGCTTGGAGTAAAGACGCTTAAAAGGGATGTTTTTATTGACCAGAGCAAGCGGGGCAAGGAATATACCATGGAGCAGCTTGACCGCCTGGTAAGGATCGCTGAGAAAAACGGTATAGCGGTAGGTATAGGCCATCCTTACCCGCAGACAATAGACGCTCTTGTGGAGTATATGCCCGAGATTGAGAAAAAGGTTGAATTTATGAAAATATCGGCGGCCGCCTTGAACTGAAACGGTCGCGGAGAAATCAGATGAAAGAGGATTGTCATGGGACTTGTGGATGAAATAAGAAACAGGCGGGATTCCTGGAGCCGGAGACTGGAAGAGCAAAGAGTTTCCCAGGAGCCCTACGACCATGAATTCGAGAAACGAAACGCCCGCAGGATCGAAGAGGAGATAAAAAAGAACCGGGAAATGGTTGGGAAATTCCCGTTTCTGGAAAAACAATAGGAATAATCGGCGGGAGAGAGCGGACGGTGGGTGATTTGACAATCTTTTCTTTATCCTTTAGGATTTTCACCCCCGTGAGGATGGAGGTTTTGTTTTTTGCCAGGAATAACAGTAGGTAGCAGCGAAAGCATTGACAGCGCCTTAAAAAGGTTTAAGAAACAGGTTGAGAAGGGTGGGGTTCTTTCTGAAGTAAGGAAGAGAGAATACTACGAAAAACCGAGCGAAAAGAAAAAAAAGAAGCTGTTTGCCGCCAAAAAGCGCAGTTCAAGCAGAAAAAGAAGATAAACCGTCTTAATTTGCGCGGTTTTCACCGGAAGTTATTTCTGAAGCCCCCCCGATTAAGTCGCTTTGAATGAAGAACCCTTCTTTCACATCAGCGATAGCGGATATAAAGGCAAGGCTCAGCATAGTAGACGTCATACAGGGCTTTGTCTCCCTTAAAAAATCCGGAAAAAACTATATCGGGCTTTGCCCGTTCCACGACGACAACAACCCTTCCATGCATGTAAATGATGAGAAGGGTTTTTTCCATTGCTTCAGCTGCGGAGCCGGAGGAGACGTATTCGGCTTCCTGATGAGATACAGCAACATAGGTTTCCGCGAAGCCTTAAAAGAGCTTGCGCAGAAAGCCGGGGTCAGGCTTCCGGCTCCGCGTCCGCGCACCAAAAGTGAGAAAAAAAGAGAGGCTACTTCGGCGAGGTTTTTTGAGATAAATTCCCTTGTCTCTTCGTTTTACAGCGATAACCTCCACGGGTCAGGAAAAAACTCCGCGCGGGCCAGAGAGTACCTGGAATCAAGGGGGATCAGCTCGGAGATAGTCGAGGAGTTCAAGCTCGGCTTTGCCCCAGACAGCTGGGATGCCGCCGTGAAATTTGCTTCCAGGAATAATATAGGTGTCAAGGAACTCGAAGAGCTTGGTCTTGTCGTTGCGAGGGAGAGCGGAAGTGGGCACTATGACCGGTTCCGGAACAGGATTATTTTTCCCATAAACGAGATATCCGGACGAATTTGCGGTTTCGGCGGCAGAACCCTGAGCGAGGACGAAACCAAACAGCCGAAATACATGAATTCCCCCGAATCCCCGGTTTTTGACAAAAGGGGCGTTCTCTACGGGCTTTACCACTCGAAAAGTGAAATCGGAAGAGAACGGAAAGCCGTTTTGGTTGAAGGCTACATGGACTTCATAAAGCTCTACGCAAATGGAATACGCAACGTGGTCGCCACACTGGGAACGGCCTTTACGAATGAGCACGCCAAGCTTCTGCGACGTTTCTGTGAGGAGGTGGTGATTGTCTACGACGGCGATACCGCTGGGATACGTTCCGCCGTCCGGGCCGGAGAGATTCTTCTTGAGCAGGGGATTTCTTCAAGTATTTGCCGTATTCCCGATGGCCTCGATCCCGATGATTATCTGGAGGAGCACGGACCTGAAAGTCTCGCCGAACTGATTGCGGACGCCGTCGATGTCTCAGATTTTATCATTGACGACACTTTCGCGAGGTACAGGGAAAAGAAAATGTCTTCCGGAGAGTCGATAAAATTTCTTGTGGACCTGGTTTCAAAAATAAAAGATCCGGTCCGAAGGGCTGAAGCTGTTTCCAAGACAACAGGGATTTTCGGAATAAGGGAGTCTGAGTTTCTCTCCCTGGTGAAGACCTCGAATCCGGGGAGAAATCGCGGGTCGCTTGCGCCGGCGACATTGATTCCGGAAAAAAACATTCATGAGAGAGAAATTGTGAGAATACTGCTTAAATTCCCCCACCTGATGAGCGCCGAAAAGATTGAAAATACCGGTGGGCATTTTGAAAATGGCGATTTAAAGGTTATTCTCAAACGTGTGGGTGAAGGGGAGTTTACCGAAGTTTCCTCCCTGATGAGTTCTTTTGAGAAAATCGAGATGCAGCAACTGCTGAGCGAGTTAATTTTTTCTTCGGATGATTTGATAGACGAGACAACTTCGGAGAAAATACTAAACAACTGCGTGAAGGAGCTTGAACTGAGAAATATAGCTTTTAAGCGTAATGAAGTAATAGAGAGGATCCGCAGGCAGCGCGACTCTTCGGATAAAACCCTTGAAAGAAAACTTGTTGAGCAATACAGGGATCTGGTGAGTATGGAAAAGACCATAAGAGGAACTGCAAGTTGAATCCAAACGACGAGACCAACGGGTTGGGGAGTGAAATCGGCGCACAGGACGAAGGGAAATTCTCTGAGTCCGCCCAGGGTTTTCAAAGTGCCCCGTCTGATTCTCGATCGGAAGACAAGCTCAAACAGGTAAAGAGTCATGATTCCGATCAAGACCCTATAAGGTCATACATTCTCGCTATTGCGCAGCACTCCCTCCTTTCCAAGGAGGAAGAGGTTGAGATAGCAAGACAGATTGAAAAAGGTAAAAAAATAATCGCGAGAATGATAATAGAGAACCCCTTCATGATGAAGAAGGTTCTCAAGCTCGAAGAAGAGATAAAGGAAGGAGCACTAGGTGCGGGCGACAGTTCCTACCAAGGCGAGTACACAGAATCCTCTGCTGACGGCGAGACATATAAAAATTCCGCAAAGAACTTTCTTCCAATCAGAGAACTTTTTGCCGAGACCGAAGAACTGAGAAAAAAACTCGATGCTCCAAAGCTTTCAGATAGCGAAAGAGCGAAGATTTCTAAACAAATCAGAAAGAACAACGAGCGGACCGTAGAGCTTCTTGACGAAATCGATTTTTCCTCTACCCAAGCCAACAGGATATACAATCTGGCCGTCGAATATGTGGACAGAATCGAGGGCGGCGATTGTGACTGCATGATGGATGGTTCAGACGATGCGATTGGCAATGGTTCGAGATCTGAATATTCCGAGGAGGAAATCGCCTCGCTTAAAAGGGTGCTTAGAAGGTTTGAAAAAGCAAAGAAGGCTACCAAGAAAGCTAGGAAAACACTTATCGAGTGCAACCTCAGACTTGTAGTCAGCATAGCGAGAAAATACGTTAACAGGGGGCTGCCGTTTCTCGATCTGGTCCAGGAAGGCAATATGGGGTTGATGAAAGCGGTTGAAAAGTTCGAACATGGAATGGGATACAAATTCTCAACCTGTGCCACGTGGTGGATAAAGCAGGCAATTACGCGCGCAATAGCCGATCAGGGAAGTCTTATAAGAATCCCTGTTCACATGACCGAAAACATAAACAGGCTAAACAAGATCTCGAGATCCCTGATGCAGAAATTAGGGAGGGAGCCCAGACCGGAAGAGATAGCCGAGGCAATGGACATACCCCTTGATAAGGTCTTGAAGATCATGAAAGTGTCCCGCGACCCGGTTTCCCTGGAGTCCCCGATTGGCGAGGACGAATGCAGACTGATGGATATTATCTCGGACCCGGCTTCCACTTCTCCACTTGACATGCTCGAAACCAAAGAATTGAACCGGATCATGCGCAACGCGCTCTGCACCAACCTCAGTAACGGGGAGGAAGGAGTCGTTAAAATGCGTTTCGGTATAGACGAAGACAAGGAATACACCCTTGAAGAAATAGGAAAAAAACTGAACGTTACCCGCGAGAGAATAAGACAGATCGAGGTAAAGGCCATTAAGAAGCTTAAAAGGTTCGGAAGAGCTCTTCCCATACGGGGTTTTAACACTGACTGATATTCTAGCTTGACATTGTCTTTTTTAGTGGTAATTTCTTCTTTCTAGGGTGGCTATGCTGAAGGGGAAGCACCCGGTCCCATCCCGAACCCGGAAGTTAAGTCCTTATAGGCCGATGATACTGCTCCTTTCAGGAGTGGGAAAGTAGGTGGCTGCCCTTTTTTCTTTCCTTGCTTTCTCAAGTTTCCGGTGTCCGCGATGTCAAAGACCAACGTTGCCGTGTTTGTTTCCGGAAGCGGAACAAATCTTCAGGCGGTAATAGATTCCGGCATAAAATCTGCAAACATAGCCGTGGTTGTCTGTGATACTCCTGGAGTCATGGCAATTGAGAGGGCCAGGAAGCACGGTATTCCGGTAGAACTTGTTAACAGCAGGGATTTTGAATCAAGGGAAGAGTTTGAAAGGCAGATAGTCGCGAAAATCGACGGATATGACATAGGCCTTGTCGTACTTGCCGGGTTCATGAGGATACTTACTCCTTATTTCATAGGCCGTTTCGCGGATCGTATCATCAATATTCATCCTTCCTTGCTTCCTTCTTTTCCGGGAACAAATTCGGTAAGACAGGCACTTGACTACGGAGTGAAACAGACGGGTTGCACTGTCCACTTCGTGAGAGAAGAAGTTGACGCGGGCCCGATTATTCTTCAGGCAATTGTTCCGGTTACGGGGGAAGATACGGAAGAGACTCTGCTTGAAAAAGTCCACACTGAAGAACACAGGATACTGCCCGAAGCCATAAGGCTTTTCTGCGAGGGGAGATTGACTCTCAGTGGAAGAAAAGTCCTGATTTCCTCCTGAGACACGAGAAATTTCTAAACGCTTCTTCCGATGGCTTCGGCAACGGGGGCCGCTCTTTCCATCAGGTTTTTGAATGTTTTCGGTTTAAGCGACTGAGCTCCGTCACTAACGGCGATCTCCGGGTTGTTATGAACCTCGACTATTACTCCGTCCGCTCCGGCGGCTATTGAAGCTAAAGTTACAGGGATTACGTACTGCCAGTAGCCGGTTCCATGGCTAGGGTCGGCGAAAACAGGCAGATGGGTCTTTTCCTTGAGTACTGGGATAGCGTTCAGGTCGAAAGTGTTTCTGGTTGCAGTCTCAAAGGTTCTTATCCCCCGTTCGCATAGCATCACATTGCTGTTGCCCTCCGACAGTATATATTCTGCGCACATGAGAAATTCGTTTATCGTCGTTGACATCCCCCGTTTTAGCAGAACGGCCTTTTTTGACTTGCCGACATGTCTTAGAAGCGAGTAGTTTTGGGAATTTCTGGCTCCGATCTGAAGCACATCCGCGTATTCTTCGACTAGTTCAAGATCGTCCGGGCTCATTATTTCGGTCACTATGGGCAGTCCGGTAATCTCTTTTGCTTTGACGAGAAGTTCCAGCCCCTCTTTTCCAAGACCCTGGAAAGCATAGGGGGAAGTTCTGGGTTTAAATGCGCCGCCTCTGAGCATTGATGCCCCTGAATCTTTTATGGAAGCTGCGATTGTCATTATCTGTTCTTCGCTTTCAACCGAGCACGGTCCTGCGATTATGGGGATCTTTCTGTCCCCTACTGTAACGTCTTCCACATTGAAAACGGAGGTTTCGTCGTTTACTTCCCTGCTTGTTAGCTTGTAGGGCTGAAGCACGGGAACGACCTTTTCAACTCCCTGTAGCTGTTTGAGAATGTCGAGGTCATGGGGTTTTCCTCTCTCGTCTCCGACCACTCCGATGACGGTCCTGAGAATTCCTTCGATAGGATGCGGCGAATAGCCAAGTTCATTTATGACGGATTTGACCTTGTCTATCTCTTCCTTGGTCGCCTTTGGCTTCATTACTACTATCATTTAAAAAACCTCCATATTTTATGCGGAACGGACAAACTTAATACATAGAACATTCTTAATGTCAATTATAATGTCTTTATATATCGGCGCATTGAACTTGTTTACTGGGGAAGATTTAGAAAAACGGCACTGAATATCTCTTGCGAAGCTTCCCTGAAATGCTTTTCGAATTTCGTTTCTGTTTCTCCTTTTCGAGCCTCAACGAAACCGGGTGGAGGGTGCGCGGGGCGGAACAAGCGGCTTCTTTGGAATTCCGACACTATCTGCTCAATGTAGCTCAACTGATCGGTCTTTATTACGGTCCTTCCGCTTCCCGTAAGCACTTTCGCTATGCAGCTTATAAATTCCCGGTTGAACATTCTGTGTTTTGAATGTCTTTTCTTCGGCCAGGGATCGGGGAAATTGACCAGGACAAGATCAAATATTTTTTCTCTGAAGACCTGTCTGAGCGCGATTTCAGCTTCGATGTGGAGGAATTTTAAGTTTTCCAGGGAGAGCTTTTCCGCGGCACGCACCGCTTTTCGGAATCTTCCTCTCTTGATCTCAAGACCAAGATAGTTCCTGCTTGCGTCGCACTGCGCCGCGTTTATGAGAAATTCTCCTTCTCCAAAGCCGATTTCAAGCACCAGGGGTTTTTCGTCGCAGAAGATGTCTTCTTTGCCGATGGGAAGCGAAAACAAAGAGATGTCTACCGTTGGGTCGGTCAGCTTCATTTTCCGTGTCAGGATCTAAAAGCGGAAATTATGGCCTCCTCCCCGATCTTTATTCCGTAATCTCCACCCTGTTCTTTCATCTTTCCTATGCACTCGGGAAGCGACATTCCTATCTCGCCTTTTCTGGCTTTCTTGTCGATCTTCATGACATCGACTATCTTCCCGACATTTACCCCGCTTGGAGGTTCAGTAGGAAGTCCCGCCCTCTCCAGAAGAAGAGTAAGCCTGTCCTGCTCTTTTTCGCTCCATCCTGTTTCACCCAGGGCTATCTTCCCCTCAATTACCATTCCCGCAGAGATTGCTTCTCCGTGAGAGATTGTATAGTCGGAAAGCTGCTCGATTGCGTGGCCGACCGTATGTCCGAAATTAAGGATTTTCCGTAGGTTCTGCTCCTTTTCGTCCTTCTCGACCACCTCCGCCTTGATCCTGCAGCTTGTCTCTATTACCTCAAGCAGCGTAGCGTCGTCGAATTCGTAGATTTTCTCGATATTTGCTTCTAGGTACTGAAAAAACCCCTCACTCCTTATCACGCCGTATTTGATTATCTCTGCGAGTCCCTCCGCGAGCTGCTTCGGTTCTAGGGTTTTAAGCGTGTCTGTGTCCACATACACTCGCCATGGCTGGTAGAAGGCACCGATGAGGTTTTTTCCGTGAGGGGTATCTACAGCGGTTTTTCCTCCCACCGAACTGTCAACGCAGGCGACTAGGCTTGTGGGCACCTGAACGCAAGGGACTCCCCTCATGTAAGTGGCGGCCACGAATCCTGCTGTATCTCCCACGACCCCGCCGCCGAGTGCTATGACCGAAGAGTCCCTGCCGAATCCCGATTCAAGCATCCTGTCTTCTATGAAGGACTTGATTTCTCTGGTTTTGCTTTGTTCACCTGCAGGGAAAACAATCATACTGACTTCCGGGAGTGCTTTCTCAAGATCGCTCAGAAGTTTCGCTCCGTAGAGGTCCGCCACGTTTGAATCGGTTACTAGGGCGTGGGAGTGAGCTATGGAGGCCTCGGCCAGATCGCCGGCAATCTGCCTCACAAGACCTTGGCCGATCAGGATTTCATAGGAATTATCTTCGTTTGAACTGACTTTAACTGCTATTTTTTTCAATCTTTACCCCGGCATTTTAAGTAGGGACCAGACCGGGTAGGGGGAAAGAGCTTCGGCCCCCTTGAGTCCGGTAAGTTCTACAAGAAAAAGATATCCTACGATGTTCCCTCCCAGTTCTTCCACCAGACGCCCGGCGCTGTGCGCCGTTCCCCCTGTGGCCAGAAGATCATCGACGATTACTGCTCTGCTTTTACCGTTTATCGCGTCTTTGTGAATTTCCAGAACGTCATTCCCATACTCAAGGTCATATGAAGCGCTTGCGGTGTCGCTCGGCAGCTTGCCAGGTTTCCTCACCAGGATCAGCTCTTTTTCAAGCTTATAGGATAAGGCGGCAGCGAATATGAAACCTCGGCTTTCGGGCGCGACAAATGAGGTTATTTCCTTGCCGGCGAGTATTTCCGCCATCATGTCAACGGATTTTCGGAAAGCTCCAGCGTTTTTAACAAGCGTGGTTATATCATAGAAGAGTATTCCTTTGCTCGGGAAATCAGGAACGCGTCTTATTTGGTTTTCGATCTCTTCCAGCGCCATTTCCTTTTCTGTTTGCTTGCTCGGGGATGTTTTCATCAGGCCTTTTTCCTGAGGGAGGATAGCTCAAAGGCTGTTCTCACTGCTTCTTCCGGGGTTTCGCATTTGATAATTTCCTCAGAGACATCCCAGGTGTCAAGCCCGATGACGGGAATTCCAGACTTAAGCGCGAACGATATTTCCGACAGGGTGCCGAAACTGCCTCCAATAGCAATTATAGAATGGCTTGACTTCGCTACTATCACGTTTCTTGCCTCACCCATCCCCGTAACTATTGGTATGTCAATGAATCTGTTGGCGGAGGAGGGTTCGGAGCCGGGGAGAATCCCGATTGTGGTGCCCCCGGCCGATTTTGCTCCCCGGCACGCAGCTTCCATAACTCCTCCCATTCCGCCGCAGAGCAGAAAACAGTTCCTTCCGGCAATAAGAACTCCCACCTCTTCCGAAACTCTTTTTTCTTCCTCGCTTGCGTTAGCCGCTCCGATTACTCCTATGATCGTTTCCATTAAAGTTTCACGGGATTGCGTTTAACAAGCTCGTATAAAACGGTTAGAATCACAATTCCCAAAGTATACCACGGGTTTAAGCTATTTATATCACGGGAAAACCTCAATGTATTGCACGAGAACTTGGCTTGCGCTTATTTTTTCAGTTTGCTTTTTCTTTCCCTTTCCTCTTGAAGGGAGCCAGATGAATCTCAGGACCCCCCACGGTTTTGAATTCGGAACTTCCAGAAAAGACGCACTTAATCTGATTGAATTTTCCAAACTCGAGGTTATTTCTGATCGCAAATACTCAAATGGTCTACGAAAAGTCGTTCTGGGCGGTTCCCTATCCGGAGTTGCCCTTGACCCGCTCCCCGACCATGAAACCCGGCTTGAATTTTATAAAGACAATCTTATGTCAAGCTCCGTCTTGTTCAGTTTTGAGAATGAGAGCAGTTTTGCGTCCGCAAAAAGCGAACTTGTCGGTGATCTCACCAATGCTCTCGGCGACACTTTCGAGCGGGAGAAAACGTTTTCTTACGAGGTTCTGTCGTGGAGTCTTCCGGACACGGTAGTACTTGCAAGCCTGAACTCTAAAAAAAGAACAATAGAAATTGAATATATCCATAAACCTGTTCTGGAAAAAAAGACGGCGAAGGATCTGCGCCGCAAACGCAGGGATGATCCGGGAGACCCTGCCAGGCAGATGTTTATTGATAGCAATTTTTCAGCGCAGAAAAAGCGCTAACCCCCAAAAGCAATGATTCTTCTCTTGGACCTTGCGACCTGCCGCAAATTTTTAAAACCAAACTGGGTGATTTGAGGGCGCCCCTGGACTGACACGGCGCGGGAAGGCGAAGCGGCATCCCCTGTCTTTCTCTCTGCACTTTACGAAGGTCTTCCGTAAAGATTCAGAAGTGTTCCTATGTGGAAAGCCAAGGCCACGTATATACCGCAGAGAAAAAGCTTCTGATAGCCGGCAAGATACTTGTTTACCAAGAATATAAGCGAGATAAGCAAAAGAAACCATCCTATAGTTTCTAGGATTAGATGCGCGAGCCTCTGTACCGGTACTTCAGAACTCCCGCTGGCCCTTGATCTGAAAACCTCCGGCAACTGCATGAAAACTAGGGAGAAGAAGGTTCCCAGTATATATGTACCGGCGAAAAATCCGAGTAGAACAAACACAATGAGCAGCAAAAGTTCCATGGTTAAATAACCTCAGTAAAATAATATCATATTGCCGTATTATTATGTATAAGCGGTCTTGTTCTTTGCGCCACGCATGCGAACTGTTGCTTCTTAAGCGGTGTTGATAGGGCAATTTTATCGATTGTCTCTTGGTTCGGAATTATTCTGCATGTGGTTTTACGCGGATGGCCGCTTATCGTTGACTTTTGCACAGCTAAAGTTCCTACGTCTGTTTCTAACCCGCTGGGTTTTTTCAGTTTGTTCTTTTTAAAATCAGTTTGTCCTTGTTAACATTAAATGGAAATGTATAGCCCTATGTTTTCTTTTTCTGACCGCGACAACAGCAGCAACTTCCCACGCGAATTCCTTTGCACGTCTCGATACGTCACTTTCTTACTCTCGGGGCTTTTTTTTCTTCTCGTGCTTTTTCCCCTGGCTTCGGATGTTAGCGCCGAGGAAGCGGAGAAGGACGAAACGGTTTTTATCTCCGGGATCAGTATAAAGGGGTTAAAAGATATAGAGCTCGAGAGGATAAAGGACTCCATGATAACCCCTTTTCCCTCAAGAAGGCCTTGGAGGAAACGTCCGGAATTCAACGAGCAGTTCCTTGAGGACGATATAAAAAGGATAGAGCAGGTTCTCAGGGAACATGGTTATTACGATTCCACCGTAACCCATACATTGGATTTCCGGGATGAAGGCCGGAAAGTGGATATAGAAATAAGGGTGGACCAGAGAGACCCCGTAATAGTGAAGACTCTGAACATAGAGGTTCTTGGGAACCAGCCGGACGATTACGTCTCCGATGTCGCCGAGGTGATTCTCTTGGAAGAGGGAAAACCTTTTTCCCAGATAAGCTACCAGAAGTCAAAAGTTCTTATCACGGAGCTGTTTTCCGATAGGGGTTATCCTCTGGCTGATGTAAAATCCGAGGCGATTGTAAGCCTGAGGAGCAGGGAGGTTAATGTTGAATTCACCATTGATCCGGGTCAGGAGTATTATTTCGGCGACGTGATATTCAGGGGAAATTCCAATATTGCCACCAGACTTCTCGAGCGGGAGATAGAGTACGAGAAAGGGGAACTGTTTTCTCTCAAAGAGACTCAGAAGTCGCGGGCGAACATTTTTGAAACTGGCCTTTTTAATTCCGTTATAGTGGACACTGATTACGACGAGCAGGAGTTCGAGGTTCGCACTATATACAGCGTTACCGAGAGGAAGCTCGGAACGATAAGGCTCGGAGTTGGATACGCCACGGAGGACAATTTAAGGGCACAACTATCTTGGAGCCAGAGGAATTTTTTCGACGGTGGAAGGACCCTGCAGATTACTTCCAGTTATTCATCCCTGACACGGGGATTGCTGGCCAGGCTTGATCAGCCCCACTTAATCGGCAGGAATTCCGGTCTTGCTTTTCTGATTGACGTGAGAAGGGATGATTTCCCGGGCTATGAGGGCTTGAGTTTCGATTTCAACAGTACTTTGTCCAAGGAGTTTTTTGATTATCTTACGCTTTTCAGTTCCCTAAACGTTGTATACGCGGATATAGAATCTCAGGTGGTAAGAACGCCGATTGAAAGTGCCCGCGACAGCGTCTTCCTGACGGTTGTTGATCTGGGAGTTGAGTATGACCTGACCGACAGCCTTATAAATCCTACCAGTGGAATGCGGCTGTTTTTCTTCATGGAAAGACCGATTCAGATCACTAGCTCCGCCCGCACCGATTACCTGAAGTTTCTGGCCGAGTTAAGATACTACAAAAATGTTTCCGGGATCGTTCTGGGAAAAAGGGCGACGATTGGGAATATAAGCACACTTGGGGAAACTGATCCGCTTGACGTACCGATCTTCAAGAGGTTCTTCGCCGGAGGCAGTGCAAGCATGAGGGGCTATTCATTTCAGCATCTGAGTCCGCTTAATTCGAACCGGGACCCTCTGGGGGGCAACTCCATGATCGTTGGCAACGCTGAGGCCCGCTTCGGGCTTTTTAACAAGCTTGGAGCGGTAGTTTTCTTCGATTACGGAAATGTTTATTCAAAGAGTTTCGGTTTCAGTGTTTCAGATCTGAAGTACGCGGCCGGTGCTGGATTGAGATACCATACGATTATAGGGCCGATCAGAGCGGATTTCGGCTACCTTCTAAACCCCGAGGATGAGGAGAGAAATGACAGATTCAAGATTTTTATAAGCATAGGGCAGGCCTTTTAGTAGTCGCGGGCGCCCTGAAGAAGCTTCCTGACTCCCCTTGCCGCCTGAGTTATTCTGTTCTCGTTCTCAACAAGTGCAAGTCTTACGAATCCTTCACCGTAGTTTCCGAATCCCACTCCGGGGGATACGGCAACTTTTGATTTCTCTATAAGAAGTTTCGAGAATTCAAGCGACCCCATTTCCGCAAACTCTTCAGGTATCTGTGCCCATACGAACATAGTGGCTTTCGGTTTTGGGATTTCCCATCCGGCCCTTGCGAATGATTCGATCAGCTTGTCTCTTCTGGACCTGTAGGTTTCCCTTATATGTTCTATGGATTGCTGAGGTCCGTTGAGAGCGGTAATTGCGGCTATCTGGATCGGCTGAAATATTCCGTAGTCAAGGTAGCTCTTTATCCTTTTGAGCGCGGAAACGATCTCTGGGTTTCCCACCATGAAGCCGACCCTCCAGCCGGGCATGCTGTAGGTTTTGGAAAGTGAATAGAATTCCACCGCAACGTCTTTGGCTCCCTTTACCTGCATTATGCTAGGGGCTTTGTATCCGTCATAACACAGTTCCGCGTATACCAGATCATGTACTACTATAAGACCCGTTTCACGTGCCAGATCACAGATTTTCTCGAAGAAATCAAGGTCCATGACTTGTGTTGTCGGGTTGTTGGGGAATGAGAGAATAAGTACTTTGGGTTTTGGCCACACTTCCTTTATCGCTTTTTCTATTGACTGTATCAAGTCTTCTTTTTTCCCCATGGGACAACTGTGAGTGTCTCCTCTTGCTATGATTACGGAGTAGCTGTGTATTGGGTAGGAGGGATTTGGAACTATCGCCATATCTCCCGGGGAGAGTATAGAGACCATTAAATGCGATATGCCTTCTTTTGATCCTATCGTGACGACGGCTTCTGAATCCGGGTCAAGGTCAACATCGTATTTTCTTCTGTACCAGTCGGTTATGGCCAGACGAAGTTTGGGCAATCCCGCCGA
This sequence comes from Thermodesulfobacteriota bacterium, assembly GCA_964291665.2. Lineage (GTDB taxonomy): Bacteria > Desulfobacterota_D > UBA1144 > Nemesobacterales > Nemesobacteraceae > Nemesobacter. Next base: position 1,339,346 of record OZ219814.1, read on the forward strand.
AGCGGAGTATCTGTGGTTTCTGGGTTCTTTTACCGCCTCCCGCAGTTTTTCCACTATATGGTCCGGCGTTGCCTGATCAGGATTTCCCATGCCAAGGTCGATTATATCCTCTCCTCTGGCGCGCGCTTTGTGTTTAAGTTCGTTGACTACGCCGAGCACGTAAGGGGGAAGTCGGTTTATCAGGGAAAAATTATGATCCGGCCGGTTCATCGTATCTGCCTATTTTTTGGTGGCACTATTTTATTATAACCGCTCATAATCTCAAGATTGTGGACGGTAGACATGGGTGTTTCCAGCATGTCGTTGTCTGCGAGGGGAATCCGTTGTGGTAAAATAAACCCTTATGATCTGGGTCAGATTTGCTGTTTTAATTGCGTTTTTTGCGGTCGGTTGCTCTCCTTTTTCAGGTTCCCCGAAGTGGGAGAGCCGGGATTTTCGGCGGCCCAAGTCGACGGATACCGTACAGTACGGCAAGGCTTCTTGGTATGGGGACAAGGAGCATGGCAAGAGGTCTGCAAGCGGCGAGGTCTTCGACAGATATGCTTATACTGCGGCGCACAAGGAGCTTCCTTTTGGTACCGTCGTACGTGTTACCAACCGCGAGAATGGCAGGCAGGTAAAGGTCAGGATAAATGACAGGGGTCCTTACGTAGGGGACAGGGTGATAGATCTCTCATACGCGGCCGCGAAATCCATAGGACTTATCAGAAGTGGTGTTGCGGAGGTAAGAATAGAAGTGCTGTCGACGCCTTCTGAAAGATCAGAAAGCCTTTTCATTTCCCTCTACACAGTTCAGGCCGGCTCTTTTCGGAGCAAGACGGCGGCCAAAGAGCTCAAAAGAAAGCTCTCGCGTGTCACGGACGATGAGGTGAGAGTGGAATCTTTTGCCTTTGAGGGTGATACTTATTACAGGGTGAGGGTTGGCAGGTTCAAGAAAAGGAGAGACGCTGAGATGCTTCGCGTAGTTTTGAGAAAGCGTGGGTACTCTGCCAGGATATACGTTGAGTAATTCCCCGCAATTTCGAAAAAGAGATAGAGTCGAACGATGAATAAGCTGAGAACAACTGATTTTCGCAAGATGAAGGAGCAGGGCGAGAAAATCGCCATGATAACTGCGTACGATGCTACCATTGCCGCGATAGTGGACGCGGCGGGAGTAGATGTGGTTCTGGTTGGGGATTCTCTTGGCAACGTGGTTCAGGGCCTTGAAGATACGCTTTCTGTTACGCTGGATGAAATGATTTATCACACGAAGATTGTTTCAAGAGGCGTGAACCGGGCTCATTTGTGCTCGGATATGCCCTTTCTTTCCTATCAGAAGTCTCCGGAAGATGCTATAGAGAGCGCCGGAAGACTTTTAAAGGAGGGGAGGGCTGAGTCGGTCAAGCTTGAGGTAAATGATGCTTACGTCGATACCGTGTACCGCATCCAGAAAGCCGGGATTCCCGTTGTTGCTCATATAGGGCTCTGCCCGCAGTCTGTTCACGTAATGGGCGGTTACAGGGTACAGGGAAGCCTGCCGGGCGAGCGCGAAGCTCTTTTGGATCTCGCCAAGTCCTGTGAGCAGGCGGGCGCTTTCATGGTGCTTATCGAAAGCGTTTTATCTGAGGTGGCCAGAGATGTTACCGAGAGTCTAGCGGTGCCAACAGTCGGGATAGGGTCCGGGGCGGATTGCGACGGGCAGGTGCTTGTTGTGAACGACATGATTGGCCTGACGCCGGAGCCGCTCCCCAAGTTCGTCAAGAAATACGCGAAGGTTGCAGAGACAATCTCCGATTCAACAAAAAAATACGTGGAAGAGGTAAAAAAAGGGACTTTCCCTTCACAGGAGCAGTCTTATGGATAGTGTGGGGGTGCTCTCCGTGCTCAACCGCCCTTCCGACATGAAGAAGATTCCCGATGCCTGCAGAAAAGCGGGCAAAAAACTCGGCTTTGTTCCCACTATGGGAGCCCTGCACAAAGGGCATATTACCCTCGTTGAAGAATCGGTTAGAAGAGCGGACGTGACAGTCGCAAGTGTTTTTGTTAATCCCACGCAGTTCGGACCCGGTGAGGACTTTGATCTTTACGAAAGGGACTACGAAGGCGACATGGAAAAACTTGCGCGTTGCGGCGTTAACTATCTGTTTTATCCGGATATAAGCGATATTTATCCCGACGGTTTTCAGACCACGGTTTCCGTGGGAAACCTTGGGAACTGCCTCTGCGGTCCTTTCAGGCCGGGGCATTTTGACGGGGTGGCAACGGTCGTGCTTAAGCTGTTTAATATTGTCCGCCCGGATTTTGCGGTGTTCGGAAGAAAGGACTACCAGCAGCTTAAGATCATCCAAAAAATGGTGCGGGATTTCGATATGGACATTGAGATAGTGGAAATGCCGATAGTGCGGGAACCTGACGGACTTGCCATGAGTTCAAGAAACGCCTATCTGAGTGCTGAACAGAGAATCAGGGCGACTTCGGTGAGCAAAGCCCTGCGGGAGACCGTAAAGAAATTCAAAAGCGGTTGCGATGACTGCAAAGTTCTGCTTGCCGAGGCAGATAGGGTATTGCGTATGGCTCAAATTAATGATATTGATTATATTGAGATAAGAGACCCTGAAACCCTTGAGCTCCGGCACAGGGCCGTGGAGGGTGACTTGGTGGCGCTGGCAGTGAGGCTGGACGATACCAGGCTTATCGATAATATTGTGCTTTAAGAGGTTGGTAATGCAGAGAATACTCCTGAAATCCAAGATACACAGAATTACGGTAACCGAGGCAGATCTGGATTACGAAGGGAGTCTTACGCTTGATAGAAATCTCATGGACGCGGCGGATCTGTTTCCCTATGAAGAAGTTCACATTTTCAATCTGACCAATGGCCACCGTTTTTCAACCTACGTGATTGAAGGCGCGAGAGGCTCAAACATAGTTTGCGTAAACGGCGCGGCGGCGCATCTTGCGAGAAAAGGCGATTGCCTGATAATAGCGGATTTTGCAATCTATGATGAAGAACAGAGCAAAACACACAGACCCAAGCTTATATACGTGGATGAGATGAACAATATAAGCAGCATAAAGTCTGGAATTAACGGTCTTAAACTTGCGACCGATGGGTAACTTTTCCTTGTTTCAGCCAAAATCTGCGTAAGACTTGCGGATTAAAGCTCTGTTTGACATAGCTAATTCCTATAGTTACATTAGATTTCGAAGGATGTTGGATAAGTAGGGCTAATTCCTTGTGTTTTTCACCGGGGTTATTACCTGCTTTTCTCGATTCTACAGGTGTAAGGCTGTCTATTTGAGAAGTCTGACTTATGAAAGCTATAATACTTGCAGCGGGTAGGGGAACTAGACTATATCCCTACACTCACGACAAGCCCAAGTGTCTTCTTGATATTGGGAATATATCCATACTTGAACACCAGATAAACCTTATAAGGGACTGCGGCATAAACGAAGTCGTAATCGTCGTAGGTTTTGGTTTTGAGAGAGTGGAAGATTTTCTAAGAAGTTACGATGGCTTGGGAATGAGAATCAACACCCTTTACAACCCATTCTACCAATCTACAAACAGCCTTGTGTCTCTCTGGATAGCTCGAAGCGAATTTGACGAAGATTTAGTGGTCATGAACGGAGACGATGTTTACGAGATAGGTGTTTTGGACAAGGCGCTTTCGGTCAGGGATGAAAAAATCTGTCTTCCTATAAAAAAGAGATCTCGGTATGAAAGGGAGGACATGAAAGTTGTTGTCAACGACAGCAGAATCACGAAGATCAGCAAAGAGATATCAAACGCTGAGACCTCCGCTGAATCGGTCGGCATAAGAGTGTTCAGGGATACAGGAGTTGAACTGCTCAAAAGGGCGGTTGAGGAAGAGATGAGGAATCCCGGCGCCGAAGGGAAGTGGTACATTTCCTCAATACACAGGCTTATAAGCAAGGGGTATAAAATCAAGCCCCTCGATATAGGCGAACTTTACTGGATGGATGTGGACTGTCCACTGGATCTTTTCAGGGCGAGAAAACAGGCTGACAGATTCTTGAAAAAGGACTACCGTGCTCCAAATCTTCTGAGAGTTGTTGACTCCTCAGAATAACCTGCCATGAAAGATGCTATTGTACTTTGTTCTGGCACGGGAACAAATGGTGAGGATCTATCCAGATTCCCGAGCAAATCGATAGCGCAAGTCCCTCAACTGAAAAGAATTATAATAAATTGTCAACGTGCCGGAACTGGGCGGTTCCATATAATTACCGATAACGCAGGCCTCCTCAAAAACCTTCTTATTGACGACCCGAGAATTACATCGGACATAAACTGGGTCCTGCCCGGAGGGTCGGTGTCGATAGATTCGGGCAGGGTTCTTATTTTAGAATCCTCTTTGGTTGTCACAAACTCTGGTTCCCTTGAAAAATTCATTCGTGATTCATCTGATTGCCGCGAGGATGAATTCTCTGTGCTTGTTCAGCAGGACGCTGATCCTGTTGTTGGCATGGACAGGCAAACCGGTTATGTAAGCAAGTATTTTGGTGGAGGAAGCAGCGTATTTGGTGCTTTCTCCGTAAATTTCACGGAAGTCGCAAGTGTGCTTTCGGCTGCCGGGCTCGATACTTGGCTTGGTGACGAGGCCACGCGGAACCGCATGAGAGTCTTCAGTGCCGACAGCGGGTATTGGTACCGTCTTTCGGATACCAAGGAATCTCGAAAAGAAGCGGAAAGAATCATTTTTTCTCACGTAGGCAAAACTGCCACCGGATGGATAGCCAGAAATATAAACGGCCGGATGTCTCTTCCTCTGAGCAAGCTCCTGATAAGAACATCTCTTACGCCTAACGCTGTTAGCGTTCTCATTAACCTGATAGGAGTGCTCTGCGGGCCGTTTTACGCCCTTGGTTATCCGGTGCTCGGAGCCCTTTTCATGCAGGCGGCAACTGTTCTGGACAGATGTGACGGAGAAGTCGCGAGAATAAAGCTTATGGAGACGAAAAAAGGGCAGTGGGTTGACACCATAAGTGACCAGTTCACAGTGCTTTCCTTCCTGATCGGAGTTCCAGTTGGATATTATCTTCAGACCGGAAGCACCGTTGCGGTGATCCTCGGAGCCTATAACATCATCGTCTTCATCCTGTTTCTGATATGGTCGTTTTACTTTCTGATAAAGTACACGGATTCCGGCAGTCTGGTTGCGTACTTTGAAGTCGACAAGCATATCAATCCTGAGGAACTTTCCTTCCTAAGGAAACTGCTTGCCCGTCTTCGCTTTTTAGGGAGGAGGAATTATTATTCGGCCGGGTTAGTCCTCATAGCGATAATCGGAGGAAATTCCCTGGTTCTTTTCGCTACGTCTTTTGCCCTTACTCTCTTCTTGATACATCAGCTTGAAGATGTCGTAAAGATTTTCCGTATTGGAAAATCCAAGGAAGTTCTTCAAAAAGAAACGGAACAGGGCTAAGTCAGCAATACCTGCTAGTTGCCGGACAGGGCCCAGAACATTTGAATTGCTACTGCGGCAGCTATTTTTGGTTTCTGTGGAATTTTATCAGGCAGAAAGAGAGAAGACTCAAGACGCTTGCCCAAGAGATGAACATGAAGATTACAGCGGCGAAATCCATTATTTTTCCCTCCTGCCGGCAATATAAACCATAACCGAAAGGAAAACAAACAGCCCCACAATATAAAGCCTGGCGAACCAGATATTCCAGCTAGCCTCTCCGATTACCGAAGGCAGACTGCTGTATCCCCACCACGATATGAGAATCAGAAGGAAAAACGGCGTCAGATACTTTAGAATGTAGTAAAAAACCCGCGGTGCCTGTATAAATCCCCCCGAGTTTATTTCATTCCAGGCCCTGTCGGCTCCGAATACCCACATGAACATTACTATTTCGATGAATCCGAATACGACGAGCATTATGGTGCCGGCCCAGAAATCCCATTCGTCAAGGACCTGGCTTATCAGTATCACCGGCAGCACGCTTACAATTATTATCAGCATGGTATATACGACAGCTCTTTGCCTCGAGATGCTGAATTCATCCTGAAGGAAGGTTACTACGGGATACGCTATAGCTACGGACGAGGTCATGCCGGCGAAAAACAGGAGAAAAAACCACAAAAATCCGAAGATTCTGCCCGCCTCAATTCCTCCTAAACTTCCCGAAATACTGCTGAACACCGCGGGGAGGCTTACGAATCCCAAGCTGAAAGCGCCTGATTGTGCTACCGTGACCACGCTTGCGACTCCGAAGAACGCCACTGCCGCCGGGATGGCTATCGAGCCCCCGAGAACCACCTCCACTGTTTCGTTAAGGGTTGCCGAAGTCAGGCCGCTTAGCGTTACGTCATCGTCGATCCTTATGTAGGATGCGTACGCAACTATTGCTCCGAAAGCCAAGCTCAGCGTGAAGAAGATCTGCCCGGCCGCCGCTATCCATACTTTCGGGTTTTTAAGGGCTTCGAAGTCAGGGTTCCAGAGGAAGTTAAGTCCCTCTATTGCGGTTCCGTAATCAGTTTTTAGCGTCAGAGTCTTTACTACCAGTATTATCGCCAGAACGAACAGCATGGGGAGGGCGTACTTGACGAATATCTCTATGCCTCCCGATATTCCCCTCAGCATGATGTAGAAATTTGCAGCGATTGTGATTACAAAGGCGGTAATAGCCATTTTGGAAGGGGTGAGGAACACCCCGTCTCCCACACCGAGATAATGGGCAAGAAAGCTGCTGTAGGGTTTTACGTACTCCGCGGCGTTTGAAACCGACCCTGGATCAAGACTGGGATTGCTTCCCAAGAGGAAGTGCAAAGCATATCCCAAAGTCCAGGATTCAATATAAACGTAGTAAATTGTTACGACAAGGGGTATCCAGAGTCCTATAACTCCAAGGGTTCTGGAAACGGGGCTTTTCCAGAAAAGATTGAATATCGCAGGGGTTGTTCCGTGCCCGCGAGACCCTCCATACCTTCCCATTCCCCATTCCATCCACATGATCGGAATCCCTATCAGGATAAATGCTATGAAATAGGGAATCATAAAAGCGCCGCCGCCGTTTTCCGCGGCCTGCGTTGGGAATCTAAGAAAGTTGCCGAGGCCTATGGCGTTACCCGCCATGGCTAATATAAGGCCTGTCTTGGTTGCCCAGGCATCCCTTTTATTAGAGCCGTTTTTCATCTTGGAAGGGTCGCAATCAAGAAAGCAATATTATCACCGAGGCGGGGAATATGACAAGATAATAGTCCCTAATTGTTGGTAGTAACCGGTATTGACAAAAGGAATAATAATTTTATCTTAATTCACCCTGAAAATTCTAGACTTTGATTACGAGAGGAGTCAGCGTGCCCAGAGTAAAGAAGGAAAAACCTAAAAAAAAGACCTTGAAGAAAAGTTCTTCCACAACGACCGGCGCAAAACCTAGGTCGAGGAGAACCAACCCCAGAAAATATACCAAGAAGTTCCTTAACCAGATGACTGCCATGCTTAAAGAGATGAGGGAGGAACTGCTTGAAGACGTGACTCGATCAATGAAAGAGGAATCGGATCATCTGCGTTTCAATGTGGGAGATTTTTATGATCACGCATCCGAAGACAGACAGAGAGAACTTGCCCTTACTCTTTCGAACAGAGAGCGCAGCAAACTGCATCAGATAGATGATGCTCTAAAGAGGATCGAAAACGGGGAATATGGTTTCTGCGAGGTTACCGGGGAAAAAATAGGGGAAGAGAGGCTCATGGTCATGCCCTTTACGAAACTGAGTGTCGAAGCTCAGGAAGAAATCGAAAGGGGAGATTACTGATCTTTCTTCTTAAGCTTGCCGAGAGATTTCGTATAGGGTCTTTTAAGCAGCCCGACTTCAGTTATCAGGCATTCGATGTTTTCGGCCGGTGTAATGTCAAAAGCGGGATTGATTGCGGTTACTTCCGCACTTATCCGTTTCCCGTCTATGTGCGTTACTTCTTCGGGGCCCCTTTGCTCGATTATGATATCCTCTCCGCTTAAGCATTCGGTGTCTATGGTTGAAATGGGGGCCGCTACGTAAAAGGGAATGCCGTGATGCTTAGCCAGGACGGACAGGGAATAGGTCCCTATCTTGTTTGCAGTATCTCCGTTTGAAGCTACCCTGTCAGCCCCGACAACGACCGAATCCACGATCCCCTTGCTCATCAGATGCCCGGCCATGCTGTCGGTTATCAAACGGACCGGGATGCCGTCCCGCTCAAGTTCCCATGTAGTGAGCCTTGCTCCTTGGAGAACAGGTCTTGTCTCTGATGATATTACGCTTATGTTCTTGCCTTGGCTAAAGGCTGACCTTATTACCCCTAGGGCTGTTCCATAACCGGCGGTGGCAAGCCCTCCGGCGTTGCAGTGTGTGAGGATGACAGAGTTTTCTCTTATGAGTCTGGACCCGTTTTTCCCTATCTGCATGCATGTTCTAAGGTCTTCTTTCTGTATATTGATCGCCTCGGTTACGAGAAGGTTTTTTATCTCTTCAACTTCTTTGCCTCCGCACTTGGAAATCAGTCTGTTCATTCTGCCGATGGCCCAGAACAGATTTACGGCTGTTGGTCGCGTCAGGGCCAGGTGCTCCGATATGGCTTTCATTCGTTCTTCGAAGTTTTCGTAGGAGCAATCGTTTCCGATACCCGCGGCCCCGAGAGCCATTCCCATGGCGGCCGCTATTCCTATCGCCGGGGCCCCCCTGATAACCAGTTTCCTTATGCATTCGGCTACCTCTTCAAAAGAGGTGCATTCAACGTAGACCTCTTCCCCCGGAAGCTTTCTCTGGTCAATCATTAGGACCTTGTTGTTTTTCCATTCTATGGTTTTAAAAGAGTTCATTCTGCAAGCTTCCTCGTTTTCTTTAACCTCAGGAGAATTCCGGCCCATCCGCCCTCGACCTTCCCGCTGACAATATCATAACCCGAGTTTCCGTAAATTTCGGCTACTTCTCGTTTCTCGCTTGCCTGTATTCCGGAAACTATGAGATGTCCCGGGGGGAGAAGTCTCGCTCTTAGACTCTCTTTCATTGAGATAAGGGTATCCTTGGATGTGTTGGAAACAACCACGTCGAATTTTTTCCGCGTGCAGTCTGCGGAACCGCACCAGACTTTCACCTTGTCGGAAGTTGCGTTTCTTGCGGAATTCGAGATGGTTTCTTTTGCGGCCTTGAAATCAGTATCTGCGCAAAATGAAATGTATGCTCCCAGTTTAATTGAGCAGATGCCCAGAATGCCGCTTCCGCATCCCACGTCAAGAACGGAACAACCTGGGGATTTCTCGATAATTTCATCCAGATAACTTACGCATATTCTTGTTGTTTCGTGATGTCCCGTGCCAAAAGCGTTTCCCGGATTTATTTCAACCACCTTGGTTCCCCGCTCCGCCTTGTATTGCTTTTCCCATGGAGGTTTGATAACTATTCGACGACTCGCCCTTACCGGCTTCAGGTGGGATTTCCAACCTTCCCAGTCCGCTTGATTAATGTATCGGGTGGTGAACCGCACCGCCTCGGGGTTTTCGCTAAAAAGCGTAGAGAACTCCCTTACGGTTGTTATGATTCCCGCAATATCCGTTTCTTCCTTAAAATATGCATGAATTAATGGTTCTTTGTGTTCTCTTTGCTCCTCGCTTACGGCTCCGGCTTCAAGACCCAAGAGCAGATCCGAAACAAGTGCAGCCATTTCTCCCGGCAACTCAATCGTAAGTTTTTTCATTCTCGCCATGGCGGATAATTAATTATATTTGTTGCCCTTCGTCAAATTTACAAAAAGACGTGGGTATATATAATATTCTCCATGAAGGCAGAAACCAGGGAGACGGTAAGAACCATCCTGATTCAGAAGATGTCCGATATACTGGGCATTGCCTATGATACTGTTGATAGGATGAGTAAGGGATCCAATTCTTTCCCAGATCCACTTGACAGAGCCCTATCCGAGTCAAACAGGGTTCTTGAACTTCGGGAAAGGGACAGGGAAAGAAAACTGCTTCGTAAAATACGCGACGCGCTTGCGAGGCTTGAGAATGGTTCTTACGGAATCTGCGAGGTGTGTGAAGAGGAGATCTCGGAGCAGAGACTGATTGCAAGACCGGAGACTACTCTTTGCATAGAGTGCAAGGAAGAGCAGGAAGATATCGAAAAGAAATTCGGCTAGTTCTTAGTTATCAAGAATCATAGTTCCGCTGAGCAAGTTAAGCATAGACTCCTTGGTTATTCTCCACTTCCCCAGCACTTTCGATAAGTTAATAACCTCTTTGGCTTTATATGTCATTGAATAACCATCTATCTTTACGTCAATCGAAGAGAGCATCATTACCCTCGCGTCTGTTCCGTTAATGTATATGTACCTTTCGGATTCACCGAATGATACCGTGTCAATGATGGATACGTGATCCCTGAACCTGCTTACCAGCTTGTGCTTGTCAACTACTTCTTCCCCTGAAGTTACCCTGTAATCTTCGTGTATGCACTCAGAATATGTTTCAGGGTCTTTTTGCTCAAAGGCGCTGGTCCTCTTGTCCAAAAGTAGATTTATTTTCTCCTCATCAGAAGACCCACAGGAGGCTAGAAAGATGATAGCAACCAGACATGCAAGCAGCTTGTATGTCGTCACCATGCCTGTTTTTCTGTTTGAGTGGAATTGCATCGTTTGATCAAGACGCACGTTCCGGATTGCTTACCCGTAGCTTCGGGGAAAGGTTTTTCCTGCTGCTAGGATGACTGCTCGGATAATTTCTCCTCAGTCTCTCTGAGAAGTTCCCTGGCCTTCTCGGCGTATTCGGTGTCAGAGTAATTCTCAAGAACGTTTCTGTACCTTTGCGCCGCCGCCTCGTAGTTCTTTTTCTTCTGGTAGAATTTTCCTATGTAGATTTCTCTTTCCGCGAGCATTCTTCTGGATTCCTCGATTTTGTCCTGTGTCTGCTCAGCGTACGGGGAATCGGGATAAGTTTTTTTAAGCAGTGTAAACCACTTTATTGACTGAAGCCGCTTTGAATGGTTTCTGTCCTTCCCCGCTTTCATTTTATAGTAGGAGAGTCCGAGACGATACATTGCGTAGTCAAGTTGTTCGTGACCCGGGTGGTTCGTTATGAAATTTTCGTATTCCTCAGCGGCTAAGGTGTATTCCTTTTTTTTAAAATAGACATCACCGCTTCTGAGTTCGGCCAGCGCGGCGTACTTGGTATAGGGATAGCGGATCTGTAATTCCTTGAGGATGTCGAATACTTTGTCGTAATTTGTTCCGCCGAATATCCAGGGAAAACCGCCTTCCTTGTTAAGTTCTTCAAGGACTTCGTTGTTAAGCTGCTCCGCCGTTCCTTCATAAATCGCCTGCTTTCCCCCGCAGGAAACCGCAAGTAGCAAGGCAACAGTGACTAATAATCTTCCCGGGTTTCTCATAGCTCTGTTTTGTGAAGCTGTCTTTCTATGAGGACAAAAAGCTCCTTTGGTTCTGAAGTAAAAACTTTCTGCAGGTCATGTGACCTGCTGTCCCGGTTCCAAGGCAACCACGCTCAGCGAATCCATATCCTTGGTCAGCGACTTAAGCTCGTCCGGAGTTCCCACCAGAAGCGGGAAAGTTCCGTAGTGCATTGGGATGACCCATTTTACGTTAAGCAGTCTGCATGCGTATGATGCCTCAAGCGGAGACATCGTGAAGAGATCTCCGATGGGTAGCATTGCCAACTGCGGTTTGTATATCTCCGATATAAGTTTCATGTCGCCGAAAATGTTGGTATCTCCGGCATGGTATATCGTGTAGTCATTTTCAAACTTTATTATGTAGCCTGCCGGTTCCCCGCCATAGATAACAGTTCCGTCTTCCTCCTTCATGCTGCTGCTGTGCTGGGCGTGGGTCATTGTGAACCTTATTCCGTCTACGACCACGTTGCCTCCCTTGTTACACGGCATGCAGTTTTGAACTCCCTTTGAGCCCAGCCAGTCGCAGATCTCCCAGTTTGCCACCACTTTGGGATTGTATTTGCTGCATAGAGGAATCACGTCACTTATGTGGTCAAAATGTCCATGTGTAATCGCTATGATGTCAACATGACCGACTTCACGGAGCTCTTCCGGACACGAGGGGTTTCCTTCAATCCAAGGGTCTATCATCACCGTTTTGCCGGCGGGCGATTTTACTGAGAAAGTGGAATGTCCAAAGTAGGTTATTTCTATTCCGTTATTCAGTATTTTCATTGCTTGCTCCCTTTCTTGACGTTCTTTGAGCTTTATACATCCGGTTATTAAACCCGAAAAGAACCTTTTGTGCAAAGTCTCGGCCTGTTTGAAAATATCGGCTGTGAGTGTAAATTAGACACCTGACTTTTGGTTTTTTTCAAGTTCTTGCGGAGCATGTGTTTTATATGCTGGATCCCAAACTAATTGAACGAAATATTGATCTTGTGGGTGAAAAACTCGCTACCCGCGGTTTTGAGACCGATCTCTCGGAGTTTGCCGTGCTGAATTCCCGGAGAAAAGAGATAATAAAAAGGGTTGAGACTCTGGAACACCAGAGAAACGAGGGTTCGAGAAAGGTGGGTGCCCTTAAGAGGTCCGGAGATGAGCAGGGACTTTCAGAGCTTCTGCCCGAACTTAAGGCTCTCTCGGAAGAGATAAAGGATCTTAACGAGAAGAAGGCGGAGGTGGAGGGGCTTCTCAGGGAGTTTCTCCTGACCATACCCAACATGCCCGATCCCTCGGTTCCCGAGGGCCCGGACGACACGGCAAACGTCGAGATAAGGAAGTGGGGAGAGCCAAGGGATTTTGACTTCGAGGTGAAGGACCACGTGTTGCTGGGGGCTGAGCTCGACATACTGGATCTTCCGAGGGCGACGAAGATCGCGGGCGCGCGGTTTGCGCTTTACAAAAACGCGGGCGCGCGGCTTGAGAGGGCTCTTATAAATTTCATGCTCGATGTTCATACCAAGCAGCACGGGTACACGGAGGTTCTCACTCCCTTCGTGGCTAACACGGAGAGTTTTACTGGAACGGGAAATCTCCCCAAATTCGAGGAAGACCTTTTCAAGCTTAGCGATACGGACTATTACTTGGTTCCCACTGCCGAGGTTCCAGTTACCAATATTCACCGCGACGAGATAATTCCCGCGGAGATGCTTCCGATTAAATACGTGGCCTACACTCCGTGCTTCAGAAAAGAAGCGGGTTCTTACGGGAAGGACGTACACGGGATAATAAGGCAGCATCAGTTTAACAAGGTGGAGCTTGTACGCTTCGCCGACCCGGAGAACTCGTACGAGGAACTAGAAATTCTGACCGCTGATGCCGCTAAGATTCTTGAACTTTTGGGTATTCCCTACAGGGTTATTGTTCTTTGCACGGGGGACATGGGATTTTCTTCCGCCAAGACTTATGATCTTGAAGTATGGGTGCCGAGCGAAGGCAGATACAGGGAAATATCCTCCTGCAGCAATTTTGAGGCGTTTCAGGCAAGGCGGGCCAACATAAAATACAGAAAGTCAAAGGGTTCCAAGCCGGCCCATCTTCACACTCTTAATGGTTCCGGGGTGGCTGTGGGCAGGGCTCTGCTGGCAATTCTTGAGAATTTCCAGACTGAAGAAGGGACTGTGGAAGTTCCCGAGGTGCTGGTTCCCTACATGGATGGTATCAGGGTTATCGGCCGGTAATCCGCGCGGTTCTCAGATTTCCAGGATTTCCTTTTCTTTTTTCTCAAGCAGGGCGTTTACTCTGCTTATCCGCTCGTCAGTAAGTTCCTGTATCTCGGAGAGGGCTTTTTTTGTCTCATCTTCAGGAAGGTTGTCCGCTTTCCCGGCTTTTTTTATCAGGTTGTTCGCGTCTTTTCTTATCTGCCTTATAGACACCCTGTGTTCTTCGGCGACTTTGCCCGTGTGCCTGACCAGCTCTTTCCTTCTTTCCTCTGTCAGGGGAGGTACGACAAGCCTGATCGTGTTTCCGTCAACCGACGGATTTATCCCGAGTTCTGACTGCACGATCGCTTTCTGGATTTCCTCTACCGCTCCCGGATCCCACGCCTGTATGAGTATGGTCGAACTATCGGGCACCGAAACGTTGGCGAGTTGGTTAATCGGTGTCTGGGCGCCGAAATAGGAAACTCTCATAGTGTCGACGAGAGCTGCTGACGCCCTGCCGGTTCTTATTCTGGAGAGTTCCTGCTCGAAGACGCTTACTGTCTTGTCCATCCTGTCTTCGGCGTCAATACAGAGTTCTTCAACGGACAGTTCTTCGCTCATTGTTCCGTACCGCTCCTTACAATAGTACCTACTTTCTCTCCTCTTATAACTTTCTCTATGTTGCCTTTCTCAAAAAGATCGAACACTACTATGGGAATACTCCCTTCCATGCAAAGAGAGATTGAAGTTGCGTCCATGACTTTTAACCCTTTTTTGAGGATTTCCATGTATGTGAGTTCGGTGAACTTCGAAGCGTCTTCGTTTTTAACGGGATCCTTGTCATAAATGCCGTCAACCTTGGTCGCCTTCATTATGATATCCGCTCCCATCTGCAGCGCTCTCAGAGTTGCGGCCGTGTCGGTTGTAAAAAACGGATTGCCTGTTCCCGAAGCGAATATGACTATCCTTCCCTTTTCAAGATGACGTATGGCCCTTCTCTTGATAAAGGGTTCGGCAACCTGTTTTATTTCGAGTGCGGTCTGTACCCGCGTTGAAAGCCCTTTTCTTTCAAGAAAGTCCTGCAGGGCAAGCGCGTTTATCACGGTTGCGAGCATTCCCATGTAGTCGGCTGTGGAGCGGTCCATCCCCTTTGAAGAGCTGGAAACGCCCCTGAAGATATTTCCTCCGCCTATGACTATGGCCGTTTCTACCCCGAGTGAGTGGATGCTTTTTATTTCTTCGGAGACGTATTCAATTACGTCGGAACTGATACCAAACTGGCCGGGACCCTGAAGAGCTTCTCCGCTGAGTTTCAGCAGCACTCTTTTGTATTTCGGGATGGTTTTTTCAGAGGATCCCATTGTCCGGTTTTTTCATTCGCCCAGCTGGTATCTTACGAATCTTTTTACGACTATGTTTTCGCCGATCTTGGCTATCAGGTTGTTTACAAGGTCCGTGACTTTCATCTTGGGATCTCTTATGTATGGCTGTTCAAGAAGGCATATTTCCTCGAAAAACTTGTTTATTCTTCCCGCAACCATCTTTTCCGCTATATTCTCGGGCTTTCCCGATTCCATAGCTTCTGCCTTGAGAATCCGCCTTTCATTTTCTATTTCTTCTTCCGAGACCTCTTCCTTTCTTACGTAAATCGGATTGTTTGCCGCTATCTGCATCGCGACTTCCCTGCAGAGACTCTGAAACTCGTCGTTTCTGGCCACAAAGTCCGTCTCGCAGTTAACCTCGAGCATTACGCCGATCTTCCCACCGGCGTGAACGTATGAGGATATGATTCCTTGGTCGGTCTTTCTGGTAGTTTTTTTAGAAGCTTTCGCGACGCCCTTTATTCTCAGGACCTCTGAGGCTTTTTCGAAATCCCCGTCGGTTTCCACGAGTGCGTTCTTGCAGTCAAGAAAAGGAGCGCCTGTTTTTTCTCTTAACTCCTTTACCATTGTTGCCTTGATTTCAGCCATTTTCAGTCCTCTTTTTTATCTTCTGTATTCTCCGACATTTCCTTCTGCGCCCGAGCGTCTTCGCTTTGCGAAGATTCGGATATTGCTACCGAAACAAAGCTTTCCTCGTTGTCCTCGGACTCAGCTTCCTTGAAAACAAACACCTTCCTTTCCACCACTACGCCCTCAAGGCTGTCTTCTTTTGTCTGCTCAACCTCTCCGCTCACCAGTTTTTCCTGGTATATGTGGGTTCCTTCAATGCAGGCGTCCGCTATTTTTGAAGTGAACAGCTTTATCGCCCTTATGGCGTCGTCATTACTCGGAATCGGATAATCCGCATTCGCGGGGTCGCAGTTCGTGTCCACGATCGCTATAACCGGTATCGAGAGGTTTCTCGCTTCTTTTATGGCTATATGCTCTTTTTTCGTATCTACGACGAAAATAGCGTCGGGAGCCCGCCTCATGCTCACTATTCCGCCCAGAAGCCCCTCGAGCTTTACTATCTCTCTTCTAAGGTTTTTCGCTTCCCTTTTCGGAAGCATCTCCATCTGCCCGTCTTCCTCGAGGTTCTTCAGTTCCAGCAGGTAATCAACCCTCGAGCGTATCGTGTTGAAATTGGTAAGGGTTCCGCCCAGCCAACGCGTGTTTATGTAGGGCATGCTGCATCGGACCGATTCTTCCTCGATTATTCCCCGGGCCTGTTTCTTGGTCCCCACCAACAAAACGGTTCCTCCGTCTGCCACTGTGTTTTTCACGAAATTATGCGCCCTGTTAAAAAGCGTGACGGTCTGCTGAAGATCGATTATGTGAATGCCGTTTCTTGCTCCGAAGATGAAGGATTTCATTTTTGGATTCCAGTGGCTTTTCTGGTGTCCGAAATGCACCCCCGCCTCGAGCAGGCTTTTCATACTGAGTTTTTCGCTAGCTACGGCTTCTTCTGTCATTAAATATCCTCCGAATTCCTTTTGCAAATCAGGTTTTAATACCAGAAAAACAATTATTAATCAAGTTGTAGGGTATCATAATGTTCCGTAACTCCCGATTCCGGGACCAAGAACAAGACAAGATGAAGTACCTCGTAATAGCAAATCCCAAGGCGGGTACAAAAGCGCTTGGCCCGACGCTTGAGCAGATCCGCAGCGCTTTTGAAGCAAGAGAAATTGTTTGCGAGGTGAGATCTACGCAATTCCCCGGGCACGCTGCTGAGATCGCCGCAGAAGGGCTTCGTGAAGGCTTTACCCACATGATTTCTCTTGGAGGAGACGGTACGTCAAGTGAGATTGTGAGTTCGATTCACGGAACCGAAACTGTCCTGGGAATTGTTCCGGGAGGCAGCGGAAACGATTTTTCGAAGGCAGCCGGTATTCCGCTTAATACGCAGGTGGCGGTCGACAATATCTTTTCTGGCCAGCCCAGGAAGGCCGATGTGGCTTTTGTTGATGAGAAATGCTTTATAAACGGTTTCGGGGTAGGGATGGACGGGGCCGTGGCGCACGATTTCGGGGATCTGGGCCTCAGGCGTTTCGGTTCCTTCGGTTACGTTGTTGGAGCGGTGATCGAGGCGTTCCGGTTCCAGGGATTTTTCTCCGAGATGGATGGAGAAGTCGGCGCCGCGGGCGAAAAACTGCTTCTCTTCGGCGCTTCAAACGGCCCTTTTCAGGGTGGAAAGTTCAACCTAGCTCCTGGGGCTGACATATTCGACGGATATCTTGATATCCATATAATAAGTGACATGAGTCCCCTGGGAAGGCTTTTTAAGATACAAAAGGTACTTAAGGGCCGCCACGAGGGGCTTCGAGAGGTCAGCATTGTAAGGGCAAAGCAGTTGCGGTTTGAAACCTTTACAGATCTTCCGGCTCACATGGACGGGGAGACATTCCTTCTTCGCTCAGGAAGACATGATATACGGATCGGGGAGCAGGGAGTAAACATTATAGTTCCCGAGTAATCCGGAATCACGGAATTTCTTTCTGCAACGCGACGGAGCATCGGTGATGAACAAAACAAGAAGCATTGTGGCGATGATTCTTTCGTCCCTGTTTACGGCGTTCTGGGGCAGCGTGGGAATTGTGGTGTCATTTCTCGCCGTAAGGCATCTTATAAAGTGCTCCGTTCGGCCTTGGGGGAAAACGGTTCTTTGGTCCTGCGGAGTGAGGCTTGACGTAGAAGGAACAGAGAATCTCCCCAAAAGTCCCTTCATAGTTATGTTCAACCATCAGAGCTCTCTCGACATACCCGTTTTTTCTGCGGTGCTGCCCTTCGAATGGAGGGCCGTGATGAAAAATGAAGTCGCCTCGATTCCTTTTATCGGCTGGGTGTGCTCACTTAGCGGACAATATTTCGTTGCGAGGGACGGCTCGGTTGGAGATACGAATAAAGTCCGGGAAATCGTGAGGAAAATAAGAAACGGGCCTTCGGTCATTATTGCCCCCGAGGGCACAAGAAGTGAGGACGGAGAACTTCTTCCTTTTAAGCAGGGCGGTTTTTTTATGGCCTCGCTTTCAAGAGTGCCGGTTGTGCCTATGATCATATGGGGAGGCAAGGATATAAGAAAAAAGGGTTCCTACGAACTTAATACCGACAGGGATATTGTAGTCAGAATCCTTCCCCCTATAGATACCGCAAGCTTTCCAAAGGGAAAAGAGGGCAGCGAGAAACTTGAAGGTGTAGTCCGGGAAGAGATGCTTCGCGAGATTGAAAAAATCCGTGCCAAGCGTTAAACTCTAGGTTGTCCGGACTTGGTTGGAACTTTCGTTCGCTCTGTTTTGTTTGCCCCTGTACCTGTACTCTGATACGGGTTGTGTGAGGTTGTCTTTTTTATGAATGATCATCAGGGAATTGCGGATTTAGATCTGCAGACCATAGCGGCGCTTACCGGGATGCCGAAGATAAAGAACCTGGTTAACCCAAAAAATCCGACTGAGATGTCAGAGCGGGTTATCGTAACTTTCAAGCCGATTCCGAAAAATTACCCGGACACCGAGATAAGCGCGTACAGGGAAAGGCTCAGAAACTCGCTTCTGAGCAACGGGGTAAACGTAATTTCCTGGGAAGACGCGACGACCGAAGACGGGTCTTACGGAGCGTTCTCCAAGCTCATGGGGCTTAGGTCTGTTAGGAGGAAGGTAAACGCCGTAATAGACGTTAAAAAGAAACTGTCTCCGCTCAGATGGCTTCTCAGCAAGGTAGCCGAGAACATCTACAGGATTATGAGGAAGGACAGCCTATCGGTGAGCAGCATACTAAAGATAAGCGGCTGGGCGGACGATTTCACCGTCGGCTATCTCCAGGATCCCTATAACACTCAGGTTATCACGATAATGTCCCTCGACCCGGAGTTTGAGAACCAGGATACGACCTATGAGAGAAAAATCTCCATAGGCCTGAAAAACCTGATAGCCAACATGTCGGAGATCGTTATAGGGGTTTCGCACAGCAAGTTCGGGATAACAAACATGAATTTATCCGATTCCATATACACCCATGATCAGCTTGATGATTTTGTGCTCTATTCGCTTATTCCGAAGATATACGCCCCTATAAAACCACCCATTCTGACTCGTTTTTCCGTAAGGGAATACGACCCGAAGGAATTTGAATACGCCAGGAAGCTGTCTGCCTTGGGTGCCGACCTCAAAAGCACCGACCTTTTTCCCGCAGGGTCAAAATTTTCAGATGCGATAAAGCGCCTGTCCCACAGGGACGTGGCGAACAAGATACTTGACGGGAGAACCGGAGTTTCCTACGGCTTTATAGCACTTGCCGAGCCTCCCGGATACGATGGGGATAAATATATTGACGAGAACATGTGGAATTCCCTGCAGGAGATTCCGGCCTACAACCCTGATGAGGTAAGAGCGGCCTCAAACGACAGATGGTATGTCAAGACCCTTCTCGGTGATGAGACGGTGTACCAGCAGGTTCCGGACATATGGATTGTCACTTCAAGGTCAGGATGCGATAAAACAAACCTGAATCCGGATTCGGATATAGTCAGAATTGGCCTTGTGAAGGGAAAGCTTCATCTCGAGATACCCAGAGGAGTCGACTTGGGAAGAAAAGACATAAGGCCGTCTTTTGATACTTACGTTATACTCTCCCAAGCACTCTCTTCCGCTCTTTACGCCCCTTATCTCATTGAGAAGGAAATGTCGATTCTACATTTCCATGGTTACCCTGATCCGTGCTGGTTCCAGGGGAGTGAACACCACGCCGGAGCCCGGAATCCTTCTCTTCCCTGTGGCACCGTGGAAGCCGCTCTTCTCAACTATTCCGCGGTTTACGAGACCGCAACCAAAAATGGCAGCGACATAAAGCTTCTTTGTCTTGTCGAGTCGGATCATGGGGTTAACGTTCTAGGGCCTGACAGAGAATATCTAGTGCAAAGGCTGCTTGCCGGTTCAAGCGAGGGTCACATACTCCTTGGCGGGAAATATCTTCCCATGCTTAAGCAGCAAAGTGTCGCATCTCAGTAGTTTTCAGCGCAAATGAATGAAATAAATCCCGAACAAAGTTCGATAGGGTGGATAGGAACGGGAATCATGGGCGCGTCCATGTGCGGACACCTCGTTCGTGCCGGGTACCGTGTTTTTGTTTTTAACAGGACAAAGGAAAAGGCGGGAGAACTGCTGAGTGAAGGCGCCATCTGGTGTGACTCTCCCTCCGAGGTCGTCCGCCGGGCCAATGTTATCTTTACCATTGTCGGTTACCCGGATGACGTAAGAGAAGTGTATTTCGGTCGCGAGGGCCTTCTCGTGGAACCCGAACCCGGTTGCGTCTTCGTCGATATGACCACGACCGAACCGACTCTTGCAAGAGAGATATACGAAAAAGCGTCTGGCTTCGGCTGCGTTTCCTTGGACGCCCCTGTTTCCGGGGGAGACGTAGGAGCCGTGAAGGGAGAGCTTTCAATAATGGTTGGAGGGGATGAGGAAGTTTTTGATTCGGTAAAGCCGCTTCTGGGGCTTTTAGGAAAAAACATCGTGTATCAGGGGAAGGCGGGTTCCGGTCAGCACGCGAAGATGTGCAACCAGATCACGGTAGCGGGAGTAATGATAGGGATATGCGAGAACTTGATTTATTGTCGCAAGGCAGGGCTGGATCCCCACATCATGCTCCGTTCCGTAGGGAGTGGCGCGGCATCGAGCTGGCTTCTTAATAATCTTGGCCCCAGAATAATGGATGGGGATTTCGACCCGGGATTTTTCGTTGAACACTTCATAAAGGATATGGAGATCGCTCTCGGGGAATCGGAGCGGATGGGAATTTACCTTCCGGGGCTTGCACTTGTTAAATCCCTTTATGAAAGGGCGAGTGTGCTGGGGCACGGAAGGCTCGGAACGCAGGCGCTTTTACTAGCGCTTGAGGATCTTTGCGCAGATGAAAACCGCAACTGAAGGAGGTTTTAAATGAGTTCTGATGATTTCAAGGCGATGGTTGTAAGCAGGGATGAAGACGGAAAATTCACGAGGGAAATTACGACCAGAAAACTAGACAGTCTTCCGGACGGGGAGGTGCTCCTGAACGTAAAATATTCATCCCTCAACTACAAAGATGCTCTCTCAGCCATAGGAAACAGGGGCGTTACCAAGAACTACCCCCATACGCCCGGCGTTGATGCTGCCGGTGTAGTCGAGCGTTCAGAAAGCGCGGAGTTTGAACTTGGAGACGAGGTTATAGTGCATGGCTACGACTTGGGAATGGATACCTCCGGAGGATTTGGGCAATGCGTAAGGGTTCCGGCTGACTGGGTGGTTAACCTGCCTGCGGGACTTGATCTAAAAGAGTCGATGATGTACGGGACCGCGGGTTTTACTGCGGCACAGTCCGTGTTAAGAATCGTGGAGGGCGGAGTAAGCCCTCAAGACGGAAAGATTCTCGTAACAGGGGCGACAGGAGGGGTTGGCAGCATGGCCGTCGCTATTCTTGGGAAAGCCGGTTACAGCGTGACGGCTTCCACGGGAAAAACGGAGCAGAAACAGTTTCTGGAGAACTTGGGAGCGGAGGAAGTAATCGGGAGAGAGGATTTAACTGACCCTTCGGGCAGGTTGCTGCTTAAGGGACAGTGGGCCGGGGTGGTCGATACCGTGGGCGGAGAGATGCTTGCCACCGCTATTAAGTCCACGAGACAAAGAGGGGTTGTGACTACATGCGGCAATGTGGCTTCCCATGAACTTAACACGAACGTTTACCCGTTCATATTGAGGGGAATTACGCTTGTGGGCATAGATTCTGCAAGCTGCCCGATGGAAAGAAGACGGCTTGTATGGGAGAAAATATCCGGCGAGTGGAAGCTCGATACCCTTGAGCGAATCTGCAGAACGGTCTTCCTCGAAGATCTTGACCCTGAGATAGACGTTATATTGAAAGGCGGCCAGGTTGGAAGAGTGGTAATTGATCTCTGGAATTAGAAATCCCGTGGTACTGGGTTAGGTCCATTATAACGCGCTGCTCAGAGTTCTGTCCGAATATCTCTTGTAATTGGTTCCATTTCTTTGACTCGGGTTAGTTTTTTTCAGCTTTTCGGACATTTCAGTGAAGTGGCGATTCTGAAAAAAACATGTACTTTTAGATAATAAATTGTTTTTATGATTAAGGTTTCCAAGATGATAATAATCAGGACATTCTTTCTGCTTTTCATAGCTGTGGCCATGTCATGGAATATGGCTTTTGCGGAAGAGTATTTCTCCGAATCTCCTCCCGGCGCCAAGGTGTACATCATTTCTCCCAAAGATGGGGAAGTTGTCGGTAAGACTTTCACCGTGAGATTTGGGCTTGTGAACATGGGGGTCGCTCCGGCCGGGATCAAGGTTCAAAATACCGGGCATCACCATCTGTTAGTTGATCTTGAAAATCTGCCGGACATGGAAAAACCTCTTGCTTTCAGCGAGAATGTAAGGCACTTCGGAGGCGGGCAGACGGAAACGGAGATAACCCTTGCTCCCGGGAAGCATACACTGCAGTTGCTGCTGGGTAATTATCTGCATATACCTCATAAACCTCCCGTGCTTTCGGAGAAAATAACTATTACTGTGAAAGATCAGTGAAGCGCGTCTGGTTTATCTGTATAATCTGACTTTTGCCGGAGGGCTGGCAGAACGGCTATTGCACCGGTCTTGAAAACCGGCGTCCGAAAGGACTTGGGGGTTCGAATCCCTCGCCCTCCGCGGCAATCTGTGGAAAACAAGTTTCCTTATCTTGGAAAATAAGGAGCACATACGGCAAACCGCTCTTCAGTGCCCGGATATTCGCCGAATAACAGTATGTTTGGAAAGCTCTTCGTAGTCTCTACCCCGATAGGAAATCTTGAAGACGTAACTTTGCGGGCTGTAAACGTTCTTAAGGATTGCGACGTTATAGCGTGCGAGGATACCAGAAACACAAGAAAGCTCCTTGCCCGGTACGATATCGAAACCCCCCTCACGAGTTATCATGAACATAACGAGGTTGAAAAGTCGCCTAGGCTGCTTGAAAGACTCAAAAACGGCAAAGACGTGGCACTGGTTTCCGACGCCGGAACTCCTTCAGTTTCCGATCCTGGCTGGAGGCTCGTAAACCTCTCGATTGAAAACAATATAGAAATAGTTCCCATACCCGGTCCCTCGGCCGTTTTGTCAGCTCTTGTTGTCTCGGGACTTCCCACGGACAGTTTTCTTTTTCTTGGTTTTCTTCCGAAGACCGTCGGCAAGAAGAAAGAGCTTCTAAAGGATGTAAAACGCTACCCTTACACCCTGGTTTTTTACGAGTCCGCCAGGAGGCTTTCACGCACCTTGAGCCTTATGCTGGAAATTCTCGGTGATAGGAATATCTGTGTTGCCAGAGAAATGACGAAACTTTACGAAGAGGTAATCAGGGGATCAGTTTCTGAGGTGATCTCGATTCTTTCAGAAAAAGAATCGATTAAAGGGGAAGTGACGATTGTTTTAGAGGGTAGCAGGGAAAGGCGAGGTGAGATTTCAACCGAAGAAATAAAAAGGACGCTTCACACGATGAAAGAACGCGGGACCGCTCTCAGTGATGCAGTCCGAGCGGTCTCCGAATCCTCGGGAGCGTCGAAGAACAGCGTATACAGGATTGCCCTCGAAATCTGGGAAGGATAGCAGGCTACTTTTCTTTTGAGCGCTTATCGGCCATTGAGCCGCCTACCTTTACCTGCTTTTCCATTTTTGATTTCTTTCCCACGGCCTCAGCCTGAATATTCGACTTGCATGACTCGCATATGAAATCGGGAGAAGACTTGCCGCATACAGTACACTTTTTTTCTTTACTCATAACCCGCCCTCCTGTTTCGGGAAAAGAAGCTTCATATCTTCGATAATAACATGCTTTTGCACCGAGGTGTATCCCGAGTTGCGATTATCCAAGTGGCGCTACTTCTTTTTCGTACCACTTCGTGCTTTGCTCGTAAGCGTACGCGACGTTGAGTATCGTCTGTTCGTCAAACGGTTTCCCCATTATCTGAAGCCCTATCGGAAGCTTTTCCGAGCTGAATCCGCAGGGGACTGATATTCCTGGCAACCCAGCTATGTTGCAGGGAATGGTAAGTATGTCGGATAGGTACATTTTAAGGGGATCGTCTGCTTTTTCACCTATTCTGAAAGCGGTTTCAGGGGAAGTAGCGCTTGCTATGACGTCAACTTTTTCCCAAGCGCTGTCAAAATCCCTTATTATCAGGGTTCTTACCTTCTGGGCTTTCAGGTAATAAGCGTCATAGTAACCCGTGGATAGGGCATAGGTTCCAAGCATTATCCTTCTTTTCACTTCGTCTCCAAACCCTTCCGAACGGCTTTTGAAAAACAGATCTCTTAAGGATTCGGGATTTTCGCAACGGTATGTGTATCTTACTCCGTCGTATCTTGCTAGATTCGAACTCGCTTCCGAGGGGGCTATTATATAGTAGGTTGAAACAGCATAGCGGGAATGAGGAAGCGAAATTTCCACAATTTCCGCTCCTAGGGTTTCAAGTTCGGCGATAGCTTTGCGGACGGATTTTTCCACGTCGGGATCCATCCCCGAGATGAAGTATTCCTTCGGTATGCCTACCCGTAGCCCCTTTATGTCCGTACTGAGCGCGCTTGCGTAATCAGCGGTCGGAAGGTTTACGGATGTTGAGTCCATCGAGTCATGGCCCGCTATGGAGGAGAGGATTATGGACGCGTCTTCCACGGTTTTTGCAAGCGGTCCCGCCTGATCGAGGGAAGAAGCAAATGCGATCATGCCATAGCGGCTTACCCTTCCGTAGGTGGGTTTCATTCCCACTACTCCGCAGAGGGAACCGGGCTGCCTTATGGAACCCCCGGTGTCTGTTCCGACTGACGCGACGCACAGATTTGCCGCTGTAGCGGCGGCGCTGCCCCCGCTTGATCCTCCCGGAACCCTGTCGGTATCCCAGGGGTTTCTTACCGGTCCGAAGTAAGATGTCTCGTTTGAAGATCCCATAGCGAACTCGTCCATGTTGTTTTTTCCTAGTACTACGGAACCACTTTCCATGAGTTTTTCGGCTACGGTGGAATTATAGGGGGAGACGAAATCCCGTAGCATTTTTGACCCACAGGTGGTCCGCGAGCCCTTCGTTACAAAAATGTCCTTAAGCGCTATCGGGACTCCATGGAGGGGGCCCAGATAGTTTCCTTCGGATATCTCTTTTTCCGCTTTTCTGGCGGTCTCCAAGGCCGCCTCTTCCCAGACGGTTATGTATGAGTTTATTTTTCCGTCTTCGGAGGATATGCGCTCCAAAAAGAGTTCGGCAAGCTCCACCGGAGAAGCCTCTCTTTTTTCTATTAACGTGGCTGCCTCTTTTATGGTTCTTGGAATGGACATTGGGTTAGCTCTGATCCTCTATGACTTTTGGAACCGTGAAAAAGTCGTTTTCTTTGCTAGGTGCGTTGCTAAGGGCATCTTCAGTCGTTATTAGCTGATTCACTTCGTCTTTTCGGGAAGGGGTCGAGAGTTCAAGCACATGCGATGTGGGCTCCACGTCTTTCGTATCAAGCTCGGCAAGCTCATCTATATGGACGAGGATGTCGCCGAGCTGGCGGGTGAACTTCGAAAGCGTTTCGTCATTAAACTCGAGCCTTGCAAGCTCGGCCGTGTTAAGCACGTCTTCCTTGGATATTTTCATTGTCAGAGTCCTGTGTCGGCTTCCTGTCTGGAAATTCCTAAAGGCTCTCTGGAGCCCCGCGGATAATACTCTCCGCAAAATCGACTATCTGCGATTCAAGCTTTACCCCGCTGAAGAAATTTATTTCCTGAACGCATGTCGGGCTCGTGGTGTTGACTTCGGTCAGATACCCTCCGACTATGTCGATTCCGACCAGATAGAGCCGGTCCTCTGTGAGTTTTTGTCTGAGGTCGTCGCATATTTCCAGGTCCCTTTCCGTAAGAGTGGTTTTCTCGGGATGTCCTCCGGAGTGGAAATTGCTTCTGAATTCCCCTTCTGCAGCTACCCTCATTACAGCTCCTATGGGCTGGCCGTTTAGAATTATAACCCTTTTGTCTCCTTGCGAAACCTCTTTTATGAATTTCTGGGCCATCACGTAGGTCCGCCCAAAATCGGTTATGTTCTCGAGTATAACATTGAGGTTAGGATCATCCGCTCTTACGAGAAAAATTCCCTCCCCGCCGTAACCGTCAAGCGGTTTTACCACTATTTCGTTGCCAGTCTCATAGAGAAACTCTTTTAGCTTTCCAATGTCTTTTGAAACCAGTGTAGGGGGGATGTAGTCGGCGAAATTAAGGCTATACATTTTCTCGTTAGATTCCCTTATGCCGGCCGGATGGTTGATCACGTGAGTTACGGACTCGTCAACCCTGCTTAGTATGTAGGTTGAGTAGATATAGTCCATGTTGAAGGGGGGATCCTTTCTCATCCATACAACGTCGAAGTCATCAAGCGGAGAACTTTCCGTGGAACCCTTCGAGTAGTAATCACTTTTTCTCTCAAGGCGAAGAGCCGTTGAATCCGCCCATGCCCTCGAATCCTTGACGAAGAGATCTTTGAGTTCGCAGTAGCGGACTTCATGTCCCCTGGCCTGACATTCAAGCATTATAACGAAGGTGGTGTCCTTGTTTATGTTTATGGATTCGATCGGATCCATTACGAAAAGCATTTTCGACATGCTGATACTCTATACAAAATAGCGTTGGCGGACAATATGCCGGCGGGGATTCTCCCGAGGGAATCAAGCCCGGTTCAACTGGTTTGGGGAAATTCCGCTATCCGAAAAATGACAGCAGTTCCGCTGAGGTCTCTTGGGGTTTTTCCTCTGGGACAAAATGGCCGCAGTCAAGCGGTTTTCCCGAAACGCTGAGCGCTTTTTTTCTCCATACGTCAAGCACGTCGTAGGTCCTGTGAATGAATCCCCTTCCACCCCAAAGGGCAAGAAGCGGACACGTTATCTTGGCATCCATATCTTCTTCGTCGTGAACGATATCTATGGAAGCCGCGGCCCTGTAGTCTTCGCAGCTCGCGTGGATTGCACGCGGATCGCTGAAGCAGCGCACGTACTCTTTTACGGCCTCGGGATGAAATTTCGCACCGGGGGCGCTCCAGCGTCTGAGTTTTTCAAGAAGATAGTATTCCGGGTCAGCCCCTATCATTTTCTCCGGAAGTCCGTCGGGCTGGATAAGAAAAAACCAGTGATAGTAACCCGTGGAGAAATGCTTGTCCGCGGTCTTGAACATGTGGTGAGTAGGGGCTATATCCATGACACAGGCCTTTAGGACTTTTTCAGGGTGATCAAGGCACATGCGGTGAAGCACCCTGGCTCCTCTGTCGTGTCCCGCGGCGTAGAATTCACGAAAACCTAAAGCTTCCATCACCAAGACCATATCCGCTGCCATGGCTCTTTTTGAATAGCTTGAGTGATCTTTTTCCCCAGTAGGTTTCGAGCTGTCTCCATACCCCCTGAGATCAGGGCACACCACCAGAAAATTCGAGGCGAGCGTATGGGCTACCACGTGCCACATGACGTGTGTCTGTGGATATCCGTGCAGAAGAAGTAAGGGTTTTCCTTTTCCTCCCCAGACAGTGTTTATCTCGACTTCGGGAGTCTGGATTTTTTGCTTTTTGAAGTTTTTGCCGAACATCTTTTCTGATATTTTAGTCGAAATGGAATCCTATTTACAGTAGACGGGCAGGTAATATCTTTTGCGTGAAGTAAAATAGACTTCAATTTCTATTCTGTTGTTATGAGTCCTGCGAACGACTTGGTAAAAGACCTTGAGGTGCTTTATTCCGGGGAAGCTCCGCCTGTGAAGGAAGCTTTCCGTATTCAGAAAGAGCTTTCCCGAAGGGTTGTACAAACCCCTGAATCGAAGCCTATTCGCACGATTGCCGGTGCCGATATTGCCATCTGCGTTAAGGAAAAAAAGCTTGTCTGCGGGATGATTCTTTTTTCCTACCCTGAGCTGGAGGAGATCGAGAGGGTGTGGACCGTCTCGGATGAGGTATTCCCCTATGTTCCCGGGCTTCTGGGCTTCAGGGAGGCGCCTTGCGTCATAAGGACTTTCAGTGAGCTTCGCGAGCGCTGTGACATGATTATGGTAGACGGACACGGACTTGCTCATCCAAGAGGCTTCGGACTTGCCTGTCATGTCGGAGTTCTGCTCGATATTCCAGCGATAGGTGTCGCGAAGAAATGTCTTTACGGGACTTTCAGCGAACCGGGTCCTAGGAAGGGTGAAAGAGAGTTAATAAGAGGCAAGGACCGTGAGGTCGTTGGCGCAGCCTTGAGAACCAGAGACGGCGTTAGACCGGTTTTCGTGTCTATTGGGAACAGAACTGACCTCTATACCGCTATTGTGGTTGCCCTTGAGTGCTCGCGCGGTCTTAGGATTCCCGAACCTACAAGACTTGCCGACAAGTATGTAGGGTTTCTCAAAAAAGAGGTATGTGGATAAATTGACCGCATGCCCTTAAGTGGGTACGTGAACCGATACCGTTTCTGCGATGATTAGTTCTCATCGAAGTGATGCATGTAATGGGAGTATCCGGTCGGTTAAACTCATATCGCTCTAGGGAGGAAGAGAGTATGCAGGAACAGAAGATAAAGACCCCTTCGGATATATATGCCCATCTATACAAGTTGCTCAACGCAAAAATGAAAGAGGAAAGACTTGAGGGACTTGATGAGAAGGCGGAACTTACGTTGCGGACGATAGAATTTTTTGAGAAACACCTGGAAAGGGAAGAAATGGGGTAATACGTTAGGGAACAAAAGCTAGATGAACGGTTCTGTGGACCAGCATACTGTGAATTTCAATAGATCTATTGAATCTTGGAATGCTGGGTATCTGTTGTTCCTTAACGAATATGCAACCTGAGTGCTTAAGCTGAAAAATCTTCCATCATCTCGATGAAGTTTCTGAAAAGGTAGGAAGAGTCATGCGGCCCGGGCGAGGCTTCGGGGTGATACTGGACGCAGGAGAGTGGATAATCCCTGTGTTTCAGTCCCTCGACGGTCTGGTCATTCAGGTTTACGTGGGAGACAGCGACATTGCTTTTAAGCGAATCAGGGTCTACGGCGAAGCCGTGATTCTGCGAAGTTATCTCCACCTTTCCGGTCGCAAGATTCTTGACCGGCTGGTTTCCTCCGCGGTGCCCGAATTTTAGTTTGAAGGTTTTTCCTCCAAGCGCGAGACCCAGGATCTGGTGTCCAAGGCAGATTCCGAAAATGGGTTTTTTCCCGATGAGCTTTTTTACATTCTTCGAGGCGTATTTAACTGCGGCCGGGTCCCCGGGTCCGTTTGAGAGAAAAATCCCGTCGGGATCGAAAGCCAGTATGTCCTTAGAGTCCGTTTTCGACGGAAAAACCGTCGTTTCGCATCCAAGATCGTGAAGCTCCCTGAGTATGTTTCTCTTTATTCCGAAGTCGTAGACGGCGACTTTGAATTTTCTGGAGGGTTCGGAATTTTTGTCCCTGCCGTGGCGCCACTTACCCGTTCCTTCATCCCATGCGTAAGGCTGCGTACAGCTTACTTCCGTTACCAGGTCGCGTCCGACTATTCCCGGCGAGGACTCGACTTTTTCGGCCAGAGCCTCGGGGTTTGTCTCGACAGTTGAGATAATTCCCTTCCTCGCTCCGCCGATCCGTATAATCCTTGTAAGTTCCCTAGTGTCGATTCCCTGTATGCCGGGTATTCCATGTCTTGAAAGAAAACTGTCGAGGCTTTCCTTTGATCTCCAGTTGCTCGGGTGATCCCAGTATTCCTTTACGACGAAACCGCTCAGGTGAGGTTTTTCTGATTCGAAATCCTCGGGGTTGATTCCGTAGTTGCCTATTTCGGGATAGGTCATTACGATGATCTGACCGTTGTAGGAAGGATCCGTGAGTATTTCCTGGTAACCCGTTAAGGATGTATTGAAAACAACTTCGCCGGTTGCCTCTCCCTGGGCTCCGAAGCTTGTGCCTTCAAATACTTTTCCGCCTTCAAGCGCTAGGTAAGCTTTCTTCATTGTTCAGGGGGTTAAAATATATACGCCTGTGGCAATGTCAAATGTTCCTTTTCGCGGAGATTAACACGGCGGGTTCCAAAGTGCCCTCGGCGGGAGCTCGGTTTTTTCCAATTAGGGAATTCTGTTGTATTATTTCTGCTCTTAAGGAGCGACTGCATCCAGAAGCTTGCCGCTTTTGATGTGACGCGAAAGTACCGATATGAACTGGGACCTCACTTCTTATTTCTCCGAATTTCAGGGAGCTGAATATAAAGAGTTCAAAGAGAATCTCTCCGGAGGCATAAAGAGTCTCGACGAGAAGGCCTCGGCTTCTGAACCTCTTTGCGGAGAAAACCTAGCGTTCTGGAAAGATGTCTTCCTGGAAACCGAGAGGTTCATAAGCCAATATTCTCATATCCGTTCCTATGTGGGCTGTCTCAGCGCCTCGGACTCCAACAGGGAGGATTATCTGCGCGAGGAAGCGGCAATTTCCCTTCTCGGTTCGGATCTCGAGAAGCTTGAGGTCCAGCTGCAAAGAGCGCTTCGGGACGCCGACGAAGACCTGATTTCAGAATTTGCCTCTCTTCCGGATATAGAGTCGGCTTCCTACTACGTAAGGCGCGTTTGGCGAAATTCCCGGTTCACCATGTCCGCTCCGAAGGAAATTCTGGCCTCGGAACTCGGAGTCGACGGGATAAGCGCCTGGGGGCGGATCTACGATACCGTATCTTCCAAGATGACGTTTGAGATGGTTTACCCCGACGGGACGAAAAAAAGACTTCCCATGTCCCAGAGAAGATCGCTTATGGAAAGTCCCGACAGGCAGATAAGAAAAGCCGCTTTTTCCGGGGGCAACGAGGCCTGGGGGGATTTCGAAGACGTGGCCGCCGGCGCCATAAACGCCATATCGGGAACTAGGCACACTCTCTACAGGCACAGGGAAATCGATCATTTCCTCGACGTAGCGCTCTTTGACGCGGCGATATCGAGACAGACTCTGGATTCCATGATGGAGGCAATACGGGAGACGGTCGAACTTCCAAGGAACATCCTTAGGCTCAAGGCCGAGACGCTGGGGCTCGATGGGATATCGTGGTATGATCTGGGAGCTCCAATGGATCTTGGGAAAACC
Organism: Thermodesulfobacteriota bacterium; assembly: GCA_964291665.2. Taxonomy (GTDB): domain Bacteria; phylum Desulfobacterota_D; class UBA1144; order Nemesobacterales; family Nemesobacteraceae; genus Nemesobacter. The sequence goes on from OZ219814.1 coordinate 1,370,445, forward strand.
GGCGGGGTTGACTGGAGCGGCGCGAAATCCATGGTTTCTGATTCCTTCTCGGCTGCCTATGGGCGCCTCGGCGGGTTTTTTGACCATATATGCCGGAGCGAGTGGATAGATTGGGAAGTAAGGGAGGGGAAAAGACCCGGGGGGTTCTGCACGGGTTCTCTTCTCACCGGGGAGTCAAGGATATTCATGACTTATAACGGCGGGGTAGGCGACATACTCACCCTTGCTCACGAGGCGGGCCATGCCTTTCATTCCCACGTGATGAGGGAACTTCGCCCCTATGCGCAGTTCTACCCCATGACGCTTGCCGAGACCGCTTCAACTTTCGGGGAAATGCTGCTTGCCGAGGGGCTGCTGCGAGACCCATCAACGAGCGTTGAAGACAAGGTGCTTATTAGGGACGCGGAAGTAAACCACGGGGCCATATATCTTCTGGACATCCCAGTCAGGTATGAGTTCGAAAGGAAGCTCTACGAACGGCGCGCCCAAGGGGAACTGACAGTGAGCGAGCTAAAGGAACTTATGACCGATACCCAGAAGGAGATCTTCGGAGACGTGCTTTCGGAATGCGACCCGTTTTTCTGGGGTTCGAAGCTCCATTTCTACATAACGGGCGTCAGTTTCTATAATTTCCCCTACACTTTTGGTTACCTGCTGAGCAGGGCGCTTTTCGAGAAATTCAGGCGGCACGGGGAGGAATTTATTCCAGTCTACGAAGAGTTCCTCACCCTCACCGGTTCAGACGATGCGGAAGGGGCGGTGAAAAGGTCAATCGGGGACGATATAACGAGCAAGGATTTCTGGAAAGAGGCGATTCTTACCCTCTCGCGGCCCCTTGAGGAGCTAAAAGAGCTTCTGCCCTCGGTCGCTACATAAGATTCCCGATAACCCTCTCCACGGGGGAGAGCGACTTAACCAGTATGTCAACCACTATGCCGAGCATTATGAGAAGCATGTAGATGATTGAAGCCGAGAATGCCTTTCCGTAACCGCGGTTGGCGAAAACGCTCCTTACCACCAGGTAATTGAAGTATATTCCGGATACTGCCGCGAAGGCCGCGAAATAGACGGTGTTTGTTCCCGTGAGCCAGAGAATGAAGGTCAGGGGTATCAGGGAGAGGGAGTAGATAAGTATCAGCATGTTGGTGTACTTCGTGCCCAGGGCGACAGGAAGAACGTTTATCCCGGCTTTTTCATAATCCTTTCTGTATTTCTGCGCGAGCACCCAGAAATGGGGAGGCTGCCAGAGCATCATGAATATGAATACTATCATCGCGTCGAGTTGCAGGATGGGGTTTATGGCGGTGTAGCCTATAAGCACGGGAAGGGCGCCCGGCACTCCCCCGAGCACGGTGCCGAAAGGGGAAGTTCTTTTAAGGAAAAGGGTGTAAATAAGGGTGTAGCTTAGAATCGCGAGGAGAATAAGCGCCGCGTTTACGTAATTGAAGTAAGAAACCGAAATGAAGAGAGCCACGGCCATCATGAGTATCGAGATTGCCCACGCGTTTCGGTCTCCGAGAACTCTCAGGGCTTCCACCCTTTTGTTAAGGCGGGTCATCTGCCTGTCGATTTTCTTATCGAGCAGGTTGTTCAGAATTGCCGCTCCGCCGGCGCTGAGGAGAAGGGATACAACGCATAGAAAAACCGTCTGTGCGGAGGGGAAAGCCCGGTTGGCCACCACCATTCCCGCAAGGCCCGTAAAAGCCACGCTCATTATTATTCCGGGCTTGGAGAGGATAACGGCGGAAACCGCCATGGTTCCCACGGATTTTTTCTGCGCTTCGCTCATTGCTGAAAAGTTTCTTCGGCGACTGTGTTTTTACTTATATACCCGAACCAGGTGAGAAGGCAGAGGGAAAGTATCAGAAGACCGATTGCGAGATGAACGGCGGTGACGTAAAAGACAAGTTTTGAAGTTACGACCACAATCCCAAGTCCGATCTGGAGGAAAAGCAGGACGACCGCCCGGGACATGTTTTTTCGGGCTTCCTTGAGTCTTTCGGATTTTCTGGAGAGAATCAGCACGAAAATAAATACCACCGTGAGCAGGTAAGCGACCGCTCTGTGCGTAAAGTGCGCCAGGACCTTGCCCGAAAGCTCGGGCGGAATCCAGTAGCCTAGACACGTGGGAAAATCAGGGCACGCAAGCCCCGCTCCAAGGTGCCTTACGTAAGCTCCCAGGGAAGCCTGGATGAATACAAGCAGAAAAAGCGCGAAGAAAAGCCCGGCCGGGCCCGAGAAACGGAAATCGGGCTTCCTAATGACGCCATCGAAATACACCATATAAAGTGTAATAGAGAAGATTATGATGGCGTTTGTGAAATGGATGGTAGTCAGATCTACGGGAAGCTTGGCAAGAACCACTATTCCTCCAAGCACAATCTGAAACAGAAGAAGCAGAACTACGAGCAGCGGAAGTATCCTGTAATTCTTTCTGTACGCGCGGAACCTCCTGTAACAGAGGATGAAAAGCACTATGGATGTTATGCCGCCTATTACGCGGTGGGAGAATTCGACATATATGTCCCACCTGAAAGGCGGGATTATCTCTCCGTGGCAAAGCGGCCAGTCGGGACAGGCGAGTCCGGCCTTGAGCCCCGATACCGCGTTTCCCCATATAAGAAGTATGAACAGAAGCCCTAGAGCAGTTTTTGCAAGCATGCCTGTTTTGTATGGCTACTTTATTACCGGCACCCTTGTGAAGGTTTCCATTATGGTGAACCCGATGAGAAGGAAAAGCAGGAAAAGAGGATATAGGGCGTATATCCACGTGAGCTTGTCTTCAAACTTAAGATGCATGAAATAAAGGGCGACGATCGATGCTTTTATCGACGCTATTAGCATGGCGACGACGATGTTGAAGTCGCCGAAATCGAACTTCGCGACGTAAACCGTAACTACCGTTAGGACGAACAGCGCGAGACATACAGCTGCGTATACCCGAAAACCTGTGTGATGTTCCTCAGTGTGATCGTGTGTGCTCATTTTCTTTCTCCGTCTACCCGATTAGATACAATAGCGGGAACAAATATATCCAGATCAGGTCAACCAGATGCCAGTAAAGCCCTCCGACCTCAACCGGGGTATATCTGTTTCCTTCTTTGAATCTTCCCTGCTTGGCCATTATTATCAGGGCCAAGATTATGCCCATTCCCACAAATACGTGGAGCATGTGAAGCCCTGTCATCATGAAGTAAAGGGCGAAAAATATATTCGTATCGGGAAATATATGATGGTGGAACTTCGCACTGTATTCAAAGTACTTGTTTACCCCGAAAGCCGCTCCGCATAGGAAGGTTACGGAAAGCAGTATCATCAGCCATTTCCTGTTTCTTTTCTGTGAGGCCGACACCGCCAGAGCCATTGTGAAACTGCTGAATATGAGCACTATGGTGTTTACGGCGCCTAGGGTTATGTCCAGTTTTTTGTGCGATTCGTAGAAAAGATCCGGGAACTTGGCCCTGAAAAGCGCGTACGCCGCGAAGAGTCCCCCGAAAAGAAGAATTTCCGTTCCGAGGAAAAGCCACATCCCGAATTTAGCCGCGTTGTGGGTTACGGCGTCTCCGAGCCCGTGTCCGTGCGCGTGGCTTTCGGCGTGTTCTACTGTGCTGCTCATTTTTTGCGTTAGCCTCCGATCTATTTTTTCCCGTAAGAGTAGGTCCAGTCAGTTACAGTTGGTATTTCGTCAAAATTTTCATGTGGCGGCGGGGAAGGAACCTGCCACTCAAGAGAAAGGGAGCCGTAGGGATTTGACGATTCGGGCCGTCCTTTTTTCCAGAGCGGTATAAGCAGATTCACGGTCATTATTAAAATCCCGAGCCCGAGTATCCATGATCCGTAGGTCGAAAGGGAATGATAGGATATGTATTCTTCTGGATATGTCGCATACCTTCTGGGCATCCCTTGGAAACCCATAAAAAACTGTGGGAAAAACGTTACGTTGAATCCTACGAAAACCAGGAACCATGCGGCTTTTGCGATCAGTTCATTGAATACCTTTCCGAACCACTTCTGATACCAGAAGTGAAGGGCCCCGAAAAATCCCATCACGGTTCCTCCTATCATGACATAGTGCATGTGAGCTACTATGAAGTACGTGTCGTGCAGATGCACGTCAACGGCCAAGGCCCCCAGATAAACTCCGGTCAGTCCTCCGATCGTGAAAAGCACTATGAATGACAGTGCGTATAACATGGATGAGTGAAAATCTATTGATCCCTTGTACAGAGTTGCAGTCCAGTTAAACACCTTTACGGCTGTCGGGATGGCGACAAGCATGGTCAAGAATGAGAATATTGCCGCTGCCGTTTCCGATATGCCGCTTACGAACATGTGGTGCAGCCAGACAAAGAAGCTTATTATCGCGATTGCGAAGCTTGAATACGCGATTGCCTTGTATCCGAAGATGGGTTTTCTCGCGAAGACGGGGATTATCTCGGAGATAATCCCGAAGGCGGGAATAACCATTATGTAAACGGCGGGATGGGAGTAGAACCAGAAGAAGTTCTGGAAGAGTATGGGGTCCCCTCCCTTGGCCGGATCAAAAAAGCCTATATCAAACGCTCTCTCTGCTATAAGCAGAAGAAGCGTGATTCCCACAACCGGCGTTGCGAGCAACTGCAATATGGCGGTCGCGTAGGATGCCCATATGAAAAGCGGCAGTCTTGACCACGTCATTCCAGGCGCTCGAAGCTTGTGGATGGTCACTATGAAGTTCATTCCGGTGAGAATCGATGAGAACCCGAGGACGAAGACTCCCAAGGTTATCATTATTACCTTGGTGCCCGTCTGAATGCTGTAGGGAGTGTAGAATGTCCAGCCCGTGTCAGCCGGTTGGGCAAGTGCGGAAAGCAGTATTGCGGTTCCGACGAGATATATCCAGAAACTCAGCAGATTTATTCTGGGAAACGCCACGTCCCTGGCCCCGATCATTAGCGGTATCAGGAAATTGCCGAAACTCGCCGCGATTCCCGGGACGATGAAGAAGAAAACCATCAGGGAACCGTGAAGCGTGAACGCTACATTGTACTCCGTTGCGGTTCTAAAGAAGTCAAGCTCGGGAGTCATAAGCTCGTATCTCATTCCCAAGGCCGCTAGGCCGGCGATCATGAAGAAAAACGAGATCGTAACGAGATAAAGGATCCCAATACGTTTGTGATCCGTTGTCAAAATCCACGACTTTAAACCTTTCTGGGCTAAATACGGTATATGCTGGGTTTGAGTCATGACTCCGTTTGCCATCTTTTTCTCCTTGATATTGCTACTTCAACGTCTTTATATACTCGATAAGAGCGGTTACTTCATCCTCAGACAGTATACCTTTGAACGAAGGCATCGTTGGCGGGTAGCCCTCTACCATTTTTGCCTGGGGTTCATAAATTGATTCTCTGATATAGTTCTCGTCCACAAGGACCGACGAACCGTCTGCAAGTTTTTCTGTTTTCCCGTAAAGATTTTTGAAAGTTGGCCCTATGACTTCCTTGCCGTCTACGCTGTGGCACGCGAGGCAGCCCCTCTGGGAATGCAGGTCTTTTCCTCTCTCCGCCGGGGATACGCTGATCGCCGCCAAGGCGGGCCCGTCTTCAAGCTCGTCCCCTTTTTCCCATCTTGCGAACGCCTCTGGACTCAGGACTTTTACTGTCGCAAGCATTTGCGAGTGCCCGGAACCGCAGTATTCCGCGCACAGAAGATCAAAGGTGCCGACCTTGGTCGGGGTGAACCAGAGCTGCTGGTAGCTGCCCGGAAGAATATCCTGTTTTACTCGGAACTGCGGAACGAAGAAGCTGTGAATAACGTCATCTGATCTCATTATCAGCCTTACGGGCTTGTTCTGCTGCACGAAAAGTTCATTCAGGGATTTCTTCCCGGTGAAATACTCAAATTCCCAAAGCCACTGCTTTGCCACGACGTTAACTTCGATCGCTTCTGCGGGCGGGTTTCTGAGTTCCTTGAAAGCTATCCATCCCCATGCGAAGATGACCATGAGCAGTATGGTCGGGATTATCGTCCAGATGGTTTCGATGACCGGGTTGTGAGTTATGTAGGCGGTTTCCTGATCCTCGCTTTTCCGCCTGTACTTGATTGAGAAGGCTACGAGTACGGCCGAAATCAGGACGAAGAAAAATACTGATACGATTGTTACGAACAGGGTTATGTTATCAACGCTTGCTGCGAGATTTGAAGCTGATTCCGGTATCCAAGTGGACATTTATGATTTACAACCTCCGCAATAATTAATGGGTTTTTCTTTCTCTTCTCCACATCAGGCAGAGAAACGCTACGAGAACCGTAAGGGTTACCACTCCTCCCGCCTTGACGACGTTAAGAGCGGCAAGCGCATATCTTTTCCCCACAGGATCAAACTGATAACAGAACATAAGAACTTTATTAAGCAGTTCCGAGGAGCCTATCTTCCCTTCGGAAGCCTCTATTAGAGATAATTTGAAGTTGCGTGGATCATACTGGACTCCGTAGAGGTATCGCGAGATTGTCCCATCCGGCGTGAGTATGACTATTCCCGAAGGATGAGCGAACTCCTCACCGTCTTTTTTGAAACGGAATCCCACTGAATCGGTAAGCCTCAGTATGTTTTCCGCCGTTGCCGTTAGAAAGTGCCAGTCTTTGGCTTCTTCAGCCCCGCCCGCAAGCGCTTTTTTGTATCTTGTGGATTTTTCGCCGATAGCATCAAGGGGTTCCTCCGGATCAAAGCTTGCGGTCACCACTGTGTAGTCCTTGCCCGGCCTGAAGGAATCTAGCTGGTTTATGACTTCCAGAACTCCGTCCGTTCCAAGAAGGCAGAGTCTTGGGCATGTGAAGTAGGCGAGGCTTAGAACCACCGGTTTCTTCTGCCCGAAGAAAGAGGAAATACTCATCGCCTCACCGTTTTCCCCACGAAATTCCGTGTCAAGATCTATGGAAGACGCAAGTTTCTCGTCAAAACCTATTTCTTTTACGTCGTTTACGTTAGAAAGTGCTTGGACGTCTGATGTGAAGAGAACCGGAACCGTGCTTGAGATATACATAACACTGAAGAAAATGAAGAACCTCCACATGAAAGGAGCTGTTTTTTGGCTGTTTTTTTTAATGAAAAACGTTTGAGGGCTTAAGATATTAAAAAGCTTTTTCTCTTCTCTCGTCTCAAATAGGCGTAGATTCTATCTGATGTTAATTCTCTGTCAAGAATTCGTTTTTTTTACGTTTTTCGAATTTTCGGACTCTGTTTATTTTTTCCCTAGGCAGAGAACTATACCGATTCCGATAAAGGCCGTTAGGGTTGAAGAACCGCCGTAACTGATGAAGAAAAGAGGAGTGCCGATAATCGGCATAAGTCCCGTTACCATAGCGATATTTATCACTGCGTGCCAGAAGAGCATGGCCGCCACTCCAAAGCATGCGATCACCGAGAAGCGATCTTCTAGGGATGTCGCGGTATTGAGGATAAGAAGGATTATGGAGAAATACAGAAGAAGGACAAACACCGAACCCCGGAATCCCCACTCCTCGGAAATCACCGAAAATGCGAAATCCGTATGGTGTGCGGGAAGAAAATTCAAGTTGGACTGCGAACCCAGGGAAAAGCCTTTTCCGAAGCCCATGCCGGAACCTATAGCAATCTGGGACTGAATCGAGTTATAGCTTATACCAAAAGGATCAGAGGAGGTGTCCACGAAGGAATATATCCTCTCCTTCTGGTAGTCCTTGATCAGAAGATGCCAAGCCGGCACTATGGATATCAGCGCTATGATAATTATTTTAAACAGTGCTTTTCTGCTGATTCCCAGAAGCAGAATGATACTTGAACCAATAAGAAGAATGGTGATTGCGGTTCCCATGTCGGGCTGAGCAACTACTGCCGCGGTAGGAACAAGCAGAAGAGCTATGGGCTTGAGAAGTTCCACCGAATTGTAATTTTCCTTTACGGTCACTTCGTTTGCGTAGTAATTGGCAAGCACCATTATTATCCCGATTTTAATAAATTCGGAGGGTTGAACGGAGAGCGGACCTATCTGGAACCAGCTTCTGGACCCCGATACCGTTTTTCCGAATACGAAAAGCAACGCCAGCAGCACAAGGAAAAGCAGGTAGAAGGCAAGCGAGTGGTTCTTCAGCGTAATGGGTCTTAGGCTGCTAATAACTGCCACAGCCAGAAGTCCCGCGAGAACCCATACGAGTTGTTTCTTGAATGCACCCAAGCCGGCCAGCAGAGAAACGCTGTAGAGATTGACGAGTCCCGCCAAGCAAAGCAAAGCGGTCAACAGCAACAGCCAGGAATATCTACTCAGATTTGGCAATTCGAGCTTCACCTCGTTCCTTCTTGAGTCTGAAATAGGTTTCAATGATTTTTTTTGCTATCGGAGCCGCGGCCACGCTTCCGCTCCCCCCGTTTTCAACAAGAACGGTTACGGATATCTCCGCCGAATCCGACGGCGCGTAGGATGTGAACCAGGCGTGGTCCTGGAACCGTTTTTCTGTCGACTCGACTTTCGCCGAGACGACCTGAGCCGTGCCCGTCTTACCCGAGACGGACGTGATCTTCGATTTTGCGTAAATCCCGGTACCCCGCTGTTCGTTTACGGCACCGTAAAGTGCTTTTTTGAGAAAAGATACTGACTTTGCGTCAAGACGCTGACCCGTCCCGGTTATCTGCGGCAGTTTCTTTTTATCCGTTTTTCTTATCTTCGGTTTGACTATAATGCCTCCGTTTGCTATTGCTGAAGTCATAATACTTATCTGAAGAGGAGTTGCGGTAACATATCCCTGACCTATCGCCAGGATTGCAGTTTCGCCTGGGTACCAAGGTTCTTTCAGGTGTTTTCTTTTCCATGTCTTGGATGGGTTCACTCCACGTTTCTCAGGCAGTGCTATACCGGTTCTTTCTCCAAGTCCGAATTTTTTCAGATAGGGGTAAAGGCCGTCAACACCAAGCTTCAGGGAAAGTTTGTAGAAGTATACGTCGCACGATTCGACAATTGCCTTGTGGAGGTCCATATGCCCATGGCCTTCTTCGCGCCAGCAGTTAAAACGTTTCTTGTTTATCAAGTAATAACCTGGGCAGTATACGGACGACTCCGGATCGGCAGTTTTTTCCTCTAGCAGCGCGAAGGCCGTGATTATTTTGAGTACTGACCCGGGCGGATAAGTTCCTTGGGTTGAGCGGTTTAGAAGGGAAAAAGATTCTTTTTTTCTTGTTTTTCTTCTTTGCCCGGGCGAAAGCTCTTGCGAGATATGCTCGGGGCGATAAGACGGACGACTTACCATTGCCAGAATTTCTCCGCTTTTTACGTCCATTGCGACTATAGCCCCTTTCTCTTCACCCAGAGCGTCATAGGCGACTTTCTGCAGTTGTGCGTCAATGGTGAGATGTATATCTTTTCCCTGAATCATTTCCCTGTTCTTGCGGGTTGGTAATAGTGTGGCAACTGAGTCTGAGATCACCTTTCCGTGTGCGTTTACCATGACGTATTCAAGGCCGTTTGTTCCTCTGAGTTCGTTGTCAAAGATCTTTTCAACACCCATTTTTCCGAGTTCGTTCCCTGCCTTGACCCGACCGTAGATTCTTACCTCTTCTGCGTCGGCGATTCCCGTGTATCCCAGAAGCACGGCGGCTGCCTCTCCATGCGGATAGAATCTCTTGTGTCCCACTTCAAGAAATATGCCCTCTAGTGCTTCCTTGTTCTTTTCGACCAGAAGAAGCTCTTCCCTGCTTATGTCCTTGGCGATTGTAACGGGGTAGAAACTTTTGAGGTTTGCTATTTTCCGAAGTTTTTTCCGAAGTTCTTTCTCCGGAACGTTTATTATCTCCGCAAGTTCTTCCGCGAGCTCCTCGGTATCTGTTATTTCTCTCGGAAATATTCGTACGTTAAAAGACGGTTTGTTATAGAGAATTTTTTCACCGTTTCTATCGAAAATGCGTCCTCTGGGCGCAGGAAGTTCAAGTGCCCTCAGGATATTTCTTTCCGAAAAATTTCTGTATTCCCCGCCCTTGTATATCTGGAGGTAAAACAACCTCGCCGAGAAGACGACAAAAAACAGCACAATTAGGGAGAAGGCTATTGTGAATCTATGTTTTTGGAATTCCATCCAGTTTTCTCAGAAGCATTATTATCGGAACACCGACTACTGTATTAATGATAGCTTGATAAAAAGCTAGCTCAACACTGAGGAATGCCATCTGTCCGCTGTCTGGTCTAAACAGAAGCAATATCAGTAGCAGCAAGTGCATGAGCAGGGTTCCTATAAAAAGTGCCAGGGGTAGGAAAACGGGGTGGTTGGGGCTGTAATTAAGATTGTGCATGCTCACTCGCAGAGTCAGAAACACGGCGAATCTCGTGACCGTATGGAGTCCCAAAGCTCCGGCCGAAAAAAAATCCATTAAAAACCCGTTAAGCATGGCAAGTGTGAACAGATAAGGTATTTCGGTTCTGATTGCCAGGCAGATTATTAAGATCAGATTGAGATCAGGGGTGAACCTGCCCAGAGAAGATGTCGGGATTACTGATGTCTGGATAATAATGAAGAGAAAAGAGCAGAATAGGTAGAAAAGAAAAGAGAAGTTTATTCTCATCATATTCCAACTGGATTCAGTTGGAGAGAGTTAATTGAGATGTATGAGCACCTCTTCAACCCTGCTCACATCGATTACCGGTTTTATGATGGCCTTTTGAAGTCCTCCGTCCGGCTCAATTCTTGTTACGGTTCCTATAACAATATTTTTTGGGAAAACATTGTCTTTTCCGGATGATATGATCTTGTCTCCGACTGCAATATCGTCCTCTTGCTCAATGTACTTCATAACGTAGTGATTTCCCGCTCCAGCAACTATGCCTCGTGCGCGGCTCCTTTGTACAATTGCATCCGCTACGCTTGAGGGATTCGTCATTAGCATTACCATGGAGGTTTTTTCACTTGCCGAGTGAACGGTTCCTATAGCCCTTACGTTGTTAAGTACCGGAGACCCCTCACTTATCCCGGAAGACGACCCTTTGTCTATTATAAGGAAGCCGGGCCCCACCAACGAAGGACTGCTTCCTATGACCTTTGCTCCCACTACTTCCCCCTCAAAGGATTTTCTATAGTTAAGAAGACTTCTTAATCTTTCATTCTCAAGCCTTATTTCCGTCAGCATCACCTCTTGCGCTTCCATTTCCTCTAGCTGCGCCTTGAGGCGGGAATTTTCAACGCTTGTATCGACTAGGTCAATATAATGGTCCCAGTAGTATCTTACGCCATCCTTTACGTGGTTTGCGAAAGCGCCAGAACCATAGTTAACGCTAAGCATCAACTTTGTGGTGTAATTGTTTTCCCTCTTTGCCAGATCAAAAGCGACGGGCAACAGATGGATTAGTGCAATTATAAGGACGAAGGACAGAAAAAGCTGATTTCTACTAAAGAAATTTCTCATTAAGGCTCCCTTCCGGTCGGGAATGCTTAATCCTGCTTCTCACAACCGGCGGAAGAAATCGTTGTCCACGCTATAATGGCAGCCGTTGCAAGAACTTACGAGACACCAAAGCAAAAAACTACTGGGATTTTATTCTAACACAGAAGAACTCAAGTTTCAAGGCGAAGTGAAGTCACAATCTGGTTTTATGACTGATTAGAAAATCGGAAGAAAATCAAACCCGATTTCTGTGCTGACAACTCCATGGGTCGGGACACGATGAAATCCGCCTGATATTGCAGGCTTTCTATAATTTATATGGCGACGGAGTTTAGAAGATCTATATCTTCGAGAGCTTTTCCAGAGCCCATAACGACGCAATCAAGGGGTTGTTCGGCTCTTTTTATCTGTATGCCGGTTTTCTGCTCTATCCGGTTGCGCAGCCCTTTTAGAAGCGAGCCGCCTCCAGCTAGCATTATTCCCGATTCAAAGACATCCGCGGAGAGTTCCGGCGGGGTTCTTTCCAAAGTCTGCATGATTGCATCGACTATCTGGTTTATGGTTTCTTCTACCGCCTCTCCGATTTCCTCGGCGTCAATTGTGAGCATTGAAGGAACACCGGAAATGTTGTTTCTTCCGGTTACTTTCATTTGCATCCTCTTGGCGCTGTTTATTTCCGGGTGTGAGGAGAACTTTTTCTTAAGTTCTTCTGCCGTCCTGTATCCGATTACTATGTTGTGATTTCTTTTCAACCACTGCTGTATGGCTTCATCCATCTTGTCTCCGCCGATTTTGATTGATTTGCTCACAACTATCCCGGACAGCGCGATAACGGCTATTCCCGTGGTACCGCCTCCTATGTCGACCACCATGTTACCCGAGGGTCTATGTACTTCTATCCCAGACCCTATGGCGGCGCACATTGTTTCTTCAATCAGATATACTCTCCGGGCTCCCGCCGCCTCGGCCGATTCTCTTACGGCTCTTTTCTCTACTTCGGTAATCTCAAGGGGAACCGATATTATTACTCTCGGGCGCACGAAGCTTCTTTTGTTGCCGTTGGATTTCTTTATGAAGTACTCGATCATTTTCTGAGCCGCTTCGAAATCGGCGATAACCCCGTCGCGAAGAGGTCTTATGGCTTTGATCGACTCGGGAGTTCTCCCTACCATCTCCCTGGCCTGCCTGCCCACAGCGATGAGTCTTGTTTTATGTCCCGGAATGTGCTGCACTGCTACAACCGACGGTTCGTTAGACACTATCCCCTGGCCTTTGAGGTATACAAGGGTGTTTGCAGTTCCGAGGTCGATTGCCAGATCGTTTGAAAAATGTTTCAGAAGCCTATCCAGTATCATTTTTTGTAATTACCTCTTCTTTAGTTAAAACATGATCAAACCCGAAATACTCGCCGTACGCACCTCTGTAGCCCGGACGAGTCTACGGCAAATAGTTAACTTTTAAACTATAGCATTTTTTTTAACTATTCAAAGCGGCTATAAAAGGGTTTTTCAGTTATTTTTACCGTGTTTGGAGTTTTATCGGCGCGGTGTTCCCCGCTGACGGATATTTCTCCCTGAAAATCGCAGAATTCCCTCCTTATATAGCCGATGGAAATATTTTTCTCTAGGGTTGGAGAGTATGTCGAAGAGGTTATTCTTCCCACTTTTTTTTCCTTAACCCAGAGCGTGTCTCCCGGTAGCGCGCCGCCGTCTTTCTGCGCCTCGAAGTACGCGAGGTGCCAGTTCACTCTTCCTCTCCACTTTATCCTTGCTATTACTTCCTGTCCCACGTAGCAGCCCTTTTCAAAGTCAAGGGCCTCCCATATGCCGGCTTCAATTGGTATTGTGGAGATGTCCATATCCTTTCCGTAAAGAGGAATTCCTGCTTCTATTCTCAGGGTTTCGAGAGCCTCCTGTCCGCAGAGTCCCGGGACCGGCTGATTTTCGAGGAGAAGTTCCCAGATTTTCTGGGCCCCGCGGTTTTCAAAAAGAACGTCAAAACCGGTTTCTCCCGTTCTGTTGAGCTTTATTACGGTTGCCTCGCCGCAAGCGCGATGATCGTATTCCTTCATCTGTTTTAAGTTGACGTCGAGGCGCTTTTCGATTAACTCTCCGCAGTCTGGACCGCACACGTGAAAAACGCAGTAATCTTCCGTAACGTCAAGCACCTCGGCTTTGTATGAAAGCCTGAATCTGCGAAGAAGCTCCGCTATGTTTCCGTTCATGCCGGGTTCTGTGTCCATGTAGACTGAGTCCTCGCTCTTAAATACTCTCATGTCTGAAGTCATTTTCCCCTTGGGGGTGAGTATTGCCGCATAGACGCCTGTCCCAGGTTTTTTTTCCTTTACGTCGTTTGTAAGCATCCCCTGCAGGAATTTTATGTGGTCGGCTCCCGACAGCATGAGTTTTCCCCTGCTTGAAATATCTATAATGCTCACAGAATTTCTTACGGTTTTTACTTCCCTTTCAGGATCACCGTAGCTTTTCGGAAGAAGAAATCCCCCTGTCTCGCCGAATACGGCTCCCCGGGCCGCGTGTCTGTCATAAAGCGGAGTTTTCTTTGCGGATTCCATTAGCGTAAGTGCTTGCGGTAGAGGGTTTTGACCGCCTCCTTCGTCTGTTTTGTCTCTTGAAAAACCACTGCCTGAATGTAGTATAAAGTCCCTGTTCTAAAAAGAAATTGCAGGGGTGCGAAGTGAAAGAACTGAAAGAAAGCTACAAGGTGGTCATAATGGGTTCCGGCCCGGCGGGGCTGACCGCGGCCCTTTACGCAGCGCGGGCGAATCTTGAGCCGCTTGTATTCGAAGGTCCGGAAGCCGGCGGGCAGCTTACCACAACTACCGATGTTGAGAATTTCCCGGGATTTCCAAACGGAATCATGGGTCCTGAACTTATGGATCTTATGAGAGAACAGTCCGAACGTTTCGGGGCGCAGTGCGTGCAGAAGGCCGTAACCGCTGTCGATTTCTCCAAAAGACCGTTTCGCGTATCGACGGAAGATGAGCAGATACTTGCTTCCACGTTCATTATTTCTTCGGGCGCCACGGCGAGGATGCTCGGTCTGCCTTCCGAACGCGAGCTTGTGGGTTACGGGGTTTCCACGTGCGCCACATGCGACGGATTCTTTTTTAGGGACAAGGAACTTGTGGTTGTCGGGGGAGGGGACAGTGCCATGGAGGAATCCATCTTTCTTACCAAGTTTGCCACCCAGGTTACGGTGGTTCACAGGCGCGACAAACTCAGGGCGTCGGTCATAATGCAGCAGAGGGCCAGAGAAAACGAAAAAATAGATTTTATATGGAACGGGGTCGTTGAGGATGTGCTGGGTTCAAGAGAGGACGGAGTAACGGGGGTGCGGATAAAGGATGTCGTGACCGGGGAGAGTTACGTTAAGGAATGCCAAGGCATGTTCGTGGCGATCGGGCACACTCCTAACAGCGAAATTTTCAGGGGACAGCTTGAGATGGACGATAACGGTTACCTGATTACCAATAACGGCACCTCTGAAACAAGCGTTGCCGGCGTTTTTGCCGCCGGAGACATACAGGATACAAGATACAAACAGGCTATAACGGCAGCGGGAAGCGGGTGCATGGCGGCTATGGACGCAGAAAAGTTCATAGAAGGGCATGGACTTTAACCGTTCCGTGTCTTAGTCTTAGACAAAGAGTTTTTATTCGGTTATACAGATTGCCTGTTTTTTTGCGTTTTTGCGGGCGGTTAGCTCAGCGGGAGAGCACCTGCCTTACAAGCAGGGGGTCACAGGTTCAAATCCTGTACCGCCCACCATCTGATTTAAACGGGGCCGTAGTTCAGCCTGGTTAGAACGCTGGCCTGTCAAGCCAGAGGTCGCGGGTTCAAATCCCGTCGGTCCCGCCACCCCGATTGAAAAATCGCACGGAATTCCGCTTGGCGTTTGGGGGATTTCCAGCTTTTTTATGTATAGTTTTCGCATTAGGTTCCGCTGCGGGAAATTCGTATCTTGGATATTCAAAGACAGATTGAACGGTTCAAAAAGGGTTACCCGTTCCGCAGGCTCCTTCGCCCCGCGACAATAGGTGACGGCATAAGAAAACTGGGAGAGGATGAATCCCGGGTACTTCAGCAGCAATACGAGGATTCTCTTTCCGAAACGAGCGTATACAAATTCGTTCCGGCATCGGGAGCGGCCTCGAGAATGTTCCGGGACCTTGGTGCGCTTCGGGAAGTCTTTTCCTCGGAAGAAGCGGTTTTGAATCCCGAAGAGGAGAAGATACTTGAGCAACTGCTCTCAGGCGCAGCAAGATTTCCTTTTGCGGGCCTGCTTGAAGAGAGATTAGGGGAAAGCCTTGAAAAGGTTGCCTCTTCGGGAAACTTCAGACTCATTTTTGACACCCTTTTGGGAAGCGACGGCCTGGGTTACGAAAACGTTCCGAAAGGGCTTGTGCCTTTTCATAGTTACGGCAGTGAGAGGAGGACAGCTTTTTGCGAGCATTTCAAGGAAGCCCTCGGATATATAAGTTCGCGTGGCACAGTCTCCATGCATTTTACGATTCCCCCCGCATTTGCCGAGGAGTTCGCTCAAGAGGAGGAGAAGGCAGTTTCTTTTTTTTCCTCAGAGGGGACCTCATTTGATGTGACTTACTCGGTTCAGGACCCCGAAACAGACACAATCGCGGTCACAATGGACAACGTGCCCGTTAAAGATGCCGATGGATCTTTGCTCAGAAGGCCTGCGGGGCACGGAGCGCTGCTGAAGAACCTGAACGAACTTTGCTATGACTGCATTTTTATAAAAAACATAGATAACGTCGCGAAAGAAGCACTTCTTCCCGATACGGTTAAGTGGAAAAAGACACTAGGGGGACTCCTGCTTTCCATCCAGAGAAGAGTTTTCCTATATACAGAGGCTCTTTCTTCACGCCGGATCTCAGAATCCCTGGAACGAGAAATAGTTTCTTTCTGCCGGGGAGAGCTTTTTATGAGCCTTCCCCGGGAGTTTTCAGGACTCCCCGAAGCCGACAGGAGGAAACACTTGCTCCAAGCGCTTGACAGACCCGTCAGGGTATGCGGCGTCGTAAAAAACGTGGGCGAGCCGGGCGGCGGTCCGTTCTGGGTGGAAGGAGAGGGAGGGGAGTCTCTTCAGATAGTTGAAAGCGCCGAGGTTGATCACGATTCTTCTTTGCAGCGACGTATCTGGGGGAGTTCAACCCATTTTAATCCTGTGGATATTGTCTGCGGAGTGAAGAATTTTAAGGGAGAGAAGTTCAGCCTGCCAGATTTTGTCGATCCCGAAGCCGGAATTATCACCGAAAAGACCTTCGATACTATGAAGATAAAGGCGCTTGAGCTTCCCGGGCTCTGGAACGGTTCCATGTCAGGCTGGATAACTGTTTTCGTGGAAGTTCCCTCCACAACGTTTAATCCCGTGAAAACTGTATGGGATCTCCTGAAGGAGTCGCATCAGGTAGAGTAAAACTCAGAAGCTGTTCTGCGTAACTCGGTTCTCAAAATGCCTAAAGAAAATCTTTACTGCCTTATTCTTGCCGGGGGAAGGGGAACTAGGCTCTGGCCTCTCTCAAGGGAGTCTCTGCCCAAGCAGTTCCTCAGCATAAACGGAGATGAATCGCTTCTGCTTGGAACGCTTAAGCGAGCCGCCCGTCTTGTTGCCGAGGAGAACATACTGGTTGTGCTTGAGGAAAAACAGCGCCTCCTGATTGAAGAGAACCTTCGCTACACGGATTTCTCGGGAAAGATAAAAATCATTAGCGAGCCCGTTGGCAGAAACACTGCCCCGGCGATTCTGCTTGGAACGCTTGAGGTTGCCTCTGAGGACGAAGATGCAGTGATAATGGTTTTCCCTTCGGATCATGTGATCGGGGACGATGAGAATTTCCGTGATCACGTGCGAAGGGCTGTTTCGCTTGCCGAAGACGATCACTTGGTCTGTTTCGGAATCACTCCCTCAGCACCCGAGACCGGATACGGCTACATCGAGGGAGGAGAACCGCTTCGCGACGGCGGGCTTAGAATAAAAAGATTCGTCGAGAAGCCCAGTGCCGAAGTCGCGAGTGAGTACCTGCTTTCGGGAAATTTCTTCTGGAACAGCGGAATGTTCGTTTTCCGGGCCCGGACCATGATCGAGGAATACGCGACTCTTTGTCCCGAGGTGTATGAACCGATTCGCGAAGCTTCCCGCGGGGAAATCGAGAGGGATGTCTACGCCGGGCTTCCTTCCGTTCCCGTTGACCGCGCGGTAATGGAGAGGACCTCGCGCGGAGCAGTAATACCGTCTTCTTTTCCGTGGAGCGACATAGGGTCATGGCGGCTTTTCTATGAGTTTTTTCCGAAAGATTCCGAAGGCAACGTGCTTGAAGGAGACGTAATCCTGAAGGGCACGGAGGATTCCCTCGTAAAAAGCGGTTCGAGGCTTGTCTGCGTAGCTGGTCTTCGCAACATTGCGGTGATTGAAACCAAGGATGCCGTCTTTGTCTCCAGTCTTGACCGCTCTA
The DNA here is from genome assembly GCA_964291665.2 of Thermodesulfobacteriota bacterium. Classification (GTDB taxonomy): domain Bacteria; phylum Desulfobacterota_D; class UBA1144; order Nemesobacterales; family Nemesobacteraceae; genus Nemesobacter. Next base: position 1,388,315 of record OZ219814.1, read on the forward strand.
ATGAGGCGGGCGAGTTTGCGAAGGAATTAGGAGAGCGGGGCAGGGATGAGGCGAGTCGCCCGAAAGTAGTTCACTATCCATGGGGCAGCAGGGAAGAAGTTGAAAAAGGAGAACTCTCAGCAGTGACGAAAACGACTGTCTTCCCTGGCAAATCCGCAAGAACGGAAAACATCTCTTCTCAAAACCTCCGACTGCTGGTTCTCGAAGGAGAAGCTCTGATAATCAGTGATAAAGGCAGCGATGAACTCTATACGGGGCAGACAGTTTTTCTTGAAGATGGGGAGAATTGTACCGTTGAAAACAATGCAGACGGTGTTTTGCTGATTCTTGAGATTTTTTCCGTTAAGGGTTGAAAAAAAACAGGCGGAGCGGAGTTTTGACTCTGTTTTCCGTTGAGTTATGATTTTTCACCGAGCGGGGAGAGGTGGCCGAGTGGTCGAAGGCGCTCGATTGCTAATCGAGTAAGGGGTGAAAGCCCCTTCGTGGGTTCGAATCCCACTCTCTCCGCCACTCATCCATTCTGGGAAATAGACTCCGAAATTGCATGGCGTTTCCGTATAAGAAACGTAAAAGCCGCATCTTTAATTTAAGGAAGCAGGAAAGTTTATCAGGGACAAATTTAGGGTGCTCGGCGACGGAGTAGTCTCAGGAAAGTCGCTCACACGGCCGTTGCGTAGGCAACTTCGTTTCTTACATCTTCTATTTTTACCTTTATTTCCGTTCCGGTATCGATAGCACCTTCAGTCAGTTTTACGTGTATGTAGTTTTCCGTGGTGCAGTTTGACTTGCTCTCAACAATAGCGTCAAGGGTCTTGCCTATGAACATTCTGTAAAAGTTTTCTTTTTTCGTTTTTCCAAGTGCGCGAAGCTCCGCCGCTCTTTCCTTTTTCACCTGCGGGGAAACCTGATCTTTCATATTCGCGGCTGGGGTCATTTTCCTTATGGAATAGGGAAACACGTGGAAATAGGTGAGTTCCGAAGCGGCCGCGACGTCACGGGAATTTTCAAACTGCTCCTGCGTTTCCCCGGGAAACCCGACCATTATGTCCGTACCGATCGAGGCCTCCGGTAGAACGCTGCGTATAGTGTCTGTGCACTCAAGGAATTGCTCGGGGCTATACCTTCTTCTCATTTTTTTGAGGACATCCCTGTCTCCGCTTTGAAGCGCTACGTGGAAGCTCGGACAGACAATTTCCGATTCCGAGACGAAATTGATCAGTTCTTCCGTGGTATCCGCAGGATCAAGCGAGCTCAGTCTTATCCTCCGTACTGCCCCGGATTCCTCAATCTTCTCAAGCAGGCCGACGAGATCAGAACCTATGTCCCTTCCGTAACTTGCCAGGTGAACACCTGTGAGGACCACTTCCCTGTAACCTGCACGTGCGAGAGTTCTTAGCCTCGAGATAACTTCATCCGTCTCCAGGCTGCGGGATCGCCCGCGTGCCCTCGGTATAACGCAGAATGTGCAGGCGTAGTTGCACCCGTCCTGCACCTTGAGAAACGCTCTTGTCCTGTCGGGAAAGAACCTGATATCCGGGGTGTCGAATTTTCTTTTCTTCTCTTTGAAAATGTCGGATATGAGAACTTTCGGTTCATTCTGAACTTCTCCCCGGCGTATGACTCCGAGAAGGGATGAGAACTTGTGGGAATTTCCGATTACGTAGTCGACTTCCTCCATGGCCGAGAGCTGCTCGGGTGAGACCTGTGCGTAGCAGCCCGTGACTATTACCACGCCGCGTGGATTTGATCGTTTCGCCCTGTATACGTAGTTTCTCGCTTCCGAATCCGCCTTGTGCGTGACGGTGCAGGTGTCTATTACGTATACGTCCGCCGGTTCGTCGAATTTTTTGTTCTTTACGAACTCAGAAGACGGAAGATGGTTAAGCAGGGCAGCAGTGTCATACTGGTTAACCTTGCACCCCAGAGTTACTACGGAAATCCTTTTCATTGGACGCACGCCCCTTTTATCCAGCCGCCGCCCACAACGGTTTCGTCCCTGTAGAAAACGATTGCCTGGCCGGGCGTTACGGCTTTTTGCGGTTCCGAGAAACTGACTATTGCCTCCCCATCGTCCGTGACGGTCACTCTGGAAGGGACCGCGCCGTGGCGGTACCTTATTTTCGAACGCACTTCGATTTCTCCTTCTGGAGGCTCGCTTACCCACGATAGATTCTGTGCCGTAAGGGTATTGCTGTAGAGATCCTTTTCCTCTCCGACCCTGACCTCGTTTCGCTCGGCGTCAATACCGACAACATACATCGGCTTTCCCTTGGCGAAACCGAGTCCGCGTCTCTGCCCGACGGTAAAAGATGCGATCCCCCTGTGTCTGGCGACAGGATTTCCCTCCATGTCCACTATGTCACCCTCTATTTTTCCTCTTTCAAGGTAGGGTTCGAGAAATTCCCTGTAGCCGTCTCCCGTGATGAAGCAGACGCCCATGCTTTCAGCCTTCGTGGCGACCCTGAGTCCCATATCCTCGGCAATTTTTCTCACCTCGGTTTTCGTTTTGTCTCCCAAGGGGAAAATGAGCCTTTGAAGTTCTCTCTGGCCTAGGGTGAAGAGAAAGTAAGACTGGTCCTTGGCGGGATCAACGGCCCGTTCAAGGGAGTACTCGCCGGTTTCGGTGTTTCTGGATATCCTCGCGTAGTGGCCCGTGGCCAGAAAATCCGCGTCAAGCTCAAGAGCCCGCTTTAGAAGGAAGTCGAACTTCATGAACTGGTTGCAGAGCACGCAGGGTATGGGGGTTTCTCCCGAGTCGTACTTGCTTACGAAATCTGAGACCACGAGCTCCCTGAAGGAATCCATGTAATTTACCACGTAGTGAGGTATGCCTATCTCGTACGCGACTCTTCTCGCGTCGCAGACCTCATCCGCGGAGCAGCATCCTCCTTCGCTCTCTCCATAATCCCAAAGCTGCATGGTCATTCCTATGACTTCATGCCCCTGGGACTTAAGAAGAGCGGCCGTTGTGGCGCTGTCTACTCCTCCGCTCATGGCTACCACGATTCTCTTTCCCATAACGCAAGGATTCTACCCTAGAAAAAAAGGTGGACAAACAGGGAAGTTTTTCCTTCGTTCCGCCGTGGGCGAGGGTGCGGAGTCTTCGGTCGGGATTTTAAATTATGTTAGAATTAATAAAATGAACGAGGCTTCCTGCTGCCACACTCCGCCGCCCGGCGAACCTCTCCGGGTCAGCCGAAACCTGAAGATATCCCTTGCGTTGCTTCTCTTCCTGGTAGCCGTTTCTTTCCTTCCGCCACTTTCGGCCCTCAATGCTTCTCTTCTGGGCTATCTCCGGCTGCTCGCCATTCCGCTTGCCGTGGGTTTTCTTCTGGGCGGGGCAATAGATTACTTGGTTCCCGAGGGGTTTATATACAGATACCTTGGCAAAACAGGCAAGCCATCGCTTTTCTACGCGCTTGCGGGAGGTTTTCTAATGTCTTCCTGCTCCCACGGAATACTCGCCATAGCGATCCAGATCTACAGAAAAGGGGCAAGCACCTCGGCCGTGATAACATTCCTGCTCGCTTCTCCATGGGCGAATTTTCCCGTGACCATTCTTCTAATAAGCTTTTTCGGGTGGAAAGGAGTTCTGTTCATAGTCACGGCGGGATTTATCGCCATTATTACAGGCCTCATCTTCGAGGCACTTGAGCGGGGAGGCTACGTGGAGAAAAACGACGTCACGGGCTTGGGAGAAGGATACGAGTGGGAGAAGATAAAGAATTTTTCCCTGAGGGAAAGTGTTCCGGGGGTTCTCAGGGGTAGTCTCCACCTCTCCAACATGGTTCTCTGGTGGCTTATAATCGGCCTTATAGCAGCAGTCTTGATAGACGTATACGTGCCCGGGGAATTTTTTATGCGTTATCTGGGTCCGGACACAGGCGGCCTTCTGCTCACCCTTGTGGGAGCCACGGTGATTGAGGTCTGCAGCGAGGGAAGTTCGGTTATTGCGTTTGAAATCTATGACAAGGTCCAGGCGTTTGGAAACCCCTTTGTTTTCCTTATGGCGGGGGTTGTGACCGACTATACGGAGATCGGGCTTCTCTGGACTAACATAGGCAGAAAGACGGCCCTGCTCCTTCCAGTAGTGGCCGTCCCTCAGGTGCTTTTCTTCGGGTTTCTCTACAACGCCTTTCTTTGAACCGCAGGAGTAAATGGAATGCGAAGATGTCCTTGGTGCGAGCGCACCGATCTTGAGAGAGCCTATCACGACAACGAGTGGGGAGTTCCCGTTTTTTCCGATGAAAAGCAGTTTGAGTTTCTAGTCCTCGAGTCCGCCCAGGCAGGCCTCAGCTGGCTTACGGTTCTTCGCAAAAGGGAGAACTACAGGCGCCTTTACGACGGGTTCGACCCGGAAAAAGTTGCCCGCTACGGAGAGGAAAAGATACAGCAACTCATGTCTGACAGCGGAATAATACGCAACCAAAAGAAGATAGAGGCTTCGATAAACAATGCCGCGCGGTTCCTTGAGATACGGGAAGAGTTCGGAAGCTTTTGCGATTACCTGTGGGGGTTTACCGACGGAGTCCCGGTTACGAACTCCTGGGAGGAACTCTCGGAAATACCAGCCTCTACGGAACTTTCAGTGACGGTCAGTCGCGACCTTAAGAAACGGGGCTTCCGCTTCATGGGTCCCACTATCGTTTACGCCCATCTTCAGGCGACGGGGGTGGTTAACGATCATCTGGTCTCGTGTTTTCGCTATGGGGAGATCCTGGGTTTAGGCAAGGGAGTCAAGTAGCCGCATCAGGTAATCTCCGCTTTCCCTGCTGAACTGGATTATTTTTTCGATCTCTTCTTTGCCGAGATCTTTTTCGATTCTTCTTACCGTTTTTTTTATCGCCAGGGAGTGCGCGGGATCTTCCTTGGCGTGAACATCTATGAAAGTCGAGGGGTCGGGAACTGTCTCTAATTCGGGGAAAAGAAGCCCCGATACATTTTCAAACAGATAGGAGTGTCCAAGTATCGCGAGAGGGAACTGCTCGGCGGCGTTCTGCAGGAACTCGTCGTATTCCCTTACGATCTCCAGGCAGAAAGGGTTAACCTCTTTCTCTCCGAGAGTCTTTAGATCACGAAGGGCAATCTCAGCGTGTCCGAGTTCTCCCTGTGCGCAGGAATGAAACCTTTTGCTCAGGTAGGGATCGGAGTCTTTAGTGTTTATGCTTGCCATGTTAACCGCCCTTTGACTGAGAAATTCGATTATATAAAAAGTGAACAGGAATCTTGCGTAGGTTTCCCGGGTTAGGTTTCCGGAAACAAGATCCTTTATCTCCTCTTTGTCTTTCACCCTGCGAAGATAGGTTTCGACTTCGATGTCAAGAAGCGCTTCAAGCTTTTCCATCTAGTTTTTCCCGAAAGAAAATTCAGAACGACTATTATAATACAGAAATCCGTATTGTTAATCGTTCCTGCCGTTTTCCGGGTTGACTGCGTCACCCGGCTCAGGAACCATTAGGAAGCGTTGCTTTTCCGCGCCCGTAGCCCAACTGGACAGAGCGCTTGACTACGGATCAAGAGGTTGGGGGTTCGAATCCCTCCGGGCGCGCCATTCTTCAATATTAGAAGCATTTACGAACCTATCAACGGTTTTTTCAGGGGGCGAGGTATAACAAAGGGTTAATCCCTTTAGCTCTAGGTTCGAAAATACAAAGTTTACCAACCGGCGTCTTTGTTTATGGGTTCCAAACTTAAAGGCGTCGTATGCGCCAGAAGCCACTTCTGTTGACGCTGGCCTCCTGCCTCCACCGTCACGTGCTTTGGCTTATGACATAATCTTTATTAGTAAGATAGTTCATAATATTAGATAGGGTCCATGCGGATGCAGCTAACGCTTGCAGGCAATCACCCAGTTCAAATGATCCGTAAGCAATAACGGAAGCTAACCAAGACAAGCTGGCAATCAATTGGCCTAACCATTGTATGTTTATATTGGCCTTAACTTTTTTCTGAACTAGTTCTTCTTGCATCAGCAAACACACTCCTCTCCGCAGCAGCTCAAATCATCTAGGTAGAGACCTTCATTACGATATGGCTCAAGCAGCGTTGTATCCATACCCAGTCGTTTTCCAATTGCATTAGCTACAACGCCAAACCTCTGCCGATACTTATAAATAAAACAAAAAATAAGATCATCATGACGAACTTGTGGACCAACGAGAAACAATCCAGGAGTTTTGGTTGATTCATCCTGCTCATTCAGCAAGCAATAAGCTTTATTTTTTTCCCAACTAAACAAGTCTTTAATGACGGCTAAACTACTTTTAAATCCTGTTGCCAAAATGGGTGGTGTGGCACTTTGATAAGGTAATGATTTGCCTCTGACATAAATCAAATACTTGTCCTGCTCCAACCTTATCTCCCTAACCATGGATTTACCAACAAGCTCAATCCTGTTATAAATCATTTCTCGCTTCAACCTCTCCAACGTAAAAGGCGATAAGTTTTCACTTGGGTCAGTTGTTTTTCTACTCCAACGCGCATCGCGGTCTAATACACGAACCTTCTTGCCCAATCGACTTAAATGGATGGCTGCATCAATGCCACTCTCATAACCGCCGATAATATAAATTTCATCGCCTTTAACCTGTTCCCAGCTTTTCACTCGGCTGTTATGCAGACACAGTTCAGCACCGGGAATGGAATTTGTATTCGGGTATTGAAATTCTCCGGCCGCCCAAATCAGAAAGCGAGACTCTATCGGTTTTCCTTCAGTGATGTGAACCTTAAAAGAGCCTTCAGAATAAAGTACTTCCTCCACATTTGTATGTTCCATAACCGGCAGATCAAAATATTCTGATACAGTTCTTAAATACAGCGCATACTCCTTGCCGGTAGGGTGTTCCTTTTGAAGCATATATGCTGGCGAGGTCCCGGATATAACCGCATTAAGGTCAAGATGACCATAAAAATTAGTTGTAAATGAGGGGGTTAAGAGTTGCATTTCCTTCGGCCATTTGTCGAAAGTTGCGCCGACTTCTTCTCTCTCAAGAACAATCATTCGCTTTATACCCAAATCCTTAAGCATAGCGGCAACCCCTATCCCTGCTGGACCGGCTCCAACAACAACAACATCAAATTGTCTCATCTCTCTAACCTCCTAACGTTTCATATCGGAAGGATTTATTTAATGACAACTGTTTCATTAAACTCTTTTTAAGTTTTCTTACCCCGGTTTGCTATCCTAACCCCTCGTATAATCAGGGCCGTTGCGGTATACGACAGGATGATGATCGGTCCGGCGGGCATATCAAACGCTACGGCGAAGGCAATACCGGACAGAACCGCCGCCACTCCGCAGAGCCATGCAATAGGGTATGGCTGTTTGACTTGTACCGCGGCCAAAGCCGGGAGTATAAGGCTTGCGAAGACTACGTAAACGCCGACCAGTTGAACCGATGAAGTGATGGCGAGAGCGAAGATCAGATAAAATCCCATGTTGTTTCGCACCTCTGGCTTGGAAAACCAAGCCAGCAGTATCAACGCGTAAATGGGCGCGTGTTTCGCTACATCTGTCCATGTCACAAACAGCATCTGTCCCGAAAGCAGGTGCTTTACCTCCTCTCCGCCGTGGGGATGGTCGGCCAGCAGCAGTAGCGCCAGCGATGCGGCAAGCACGAAAGTGCACCCTATGATCGCCTCCTGTCGCTCTGGCATTGTAGTTTCCACCTTGCGGAAAAACAGCCCTGCTGCGACCGCGCAGCCAAGCGCTATGAACTGGATCAGCCACGGAGACGGATCATGGATAAACATGTTGCCGACCACAAGCCCGAGGCCCGCAATCTGTGCCACCGCAAGATCAATAAAAATGATGCCACGGCGGAGCACTTCAATGCCCAGGGGAGCGTGGGTGAGCGCAATCATGAGGCCGGCAGCTATTGCCGGCCCGATGATTTCCAGAAGTTCACCGATTAACATGATATGTCTCTTTCAACAAAGCTATAGTACTGTCAAACAGTGCGAACAGATCGCCGCTCTGCTCGTTGCCGCCAACGGTGTAAGGAAGCACGACTGCCTTTGTCCCGGTTTTTTCCGACAACCATTCACTCGCGTTATCCGGATCGTAAGGAGTACGGATAATCACGTCCGCCGGGCTGCTTCTTAACTTTCGCAGCAGATTCTTCAGGTGAGAAGTTGTCGGCGGAATGCCGGGTTTTGGTTCAAGTGTTCCCACTCGTTTCATTCCAAGCCAGTCAATCAGATAAACAAACGTTTGGTGATGAACCACAACCGGTTTTCCTTTAAGCGTGGCAGCTTCGGATTCCCATCGGGAAATCGCAACGCGAAAACGCGACGAAAAATCCCGGTAATTATCCTTATAAAAAGAGGCGTTTTCAGGATCTATCCCCGAAAGCCGGTCAGCGAGAGTCTCACCCACCGTCATCAGGTTGTACGGATTCAGGTGTACGTGGGGATTTCCTTCCGGATGTATATCTCCCATGCTGCGGTCGACCATAACCGGGACTTCGAGCATGGTGACCAGATGCGATGCCATAAGGTAACCAATGGAACCGGGCTGGAGGTCGGAGCCTGCCTTCTTAAGCAGAATCGGAAGCCAGCCTATTTCAAGACTTGCGCCCGAGCAGAGCAGCAAATCGGCATTGCGGACTTTGGATATCAGGCTTGGGCGCGCCCTTATGTAGTGTGGATTCTGCAAGGCCGAGGTAGCCGCAAACGCTTCCACCTTGTCACCGCCGATTTCTTGGGCCAGCGCCGCCCATTCTGGCTCGCAGGCAAATACTTTTACCTTCTCTTGGTCAGAAGCGGCGAAAGCGGGGATGTGAGAGAACGGCAAGACGGCAAAAAACGCGGTTATGACCGCGAAACGCAATGTATTCATTTTTTCCTCCTTAAGTTTGAAAAGAAAATTCCGCTGCCCGCACGTATGTGCGGGGAATAAAAAGTCTGTTTACAGCTTAGGAGGAAAGGGGAGGTCCGCGAGTAATTCCCGCTTCGCAAGTGTCCCGAACGACGATAATGTCAGCGAGTGGCTGCGGGACGTACTGTGCGCGGTGAAGAACACGGACTTCACTCGTGGTGCCGAGATCTGTATGGTCCTGATACTTGGCGTTCAGGCATATCTCGCATTCAGTTCCCTCATGCTTGTGCTCCCGGGAACCGCACTCGGCTGCGTGGGCAAACGAGAGCATCTGCGCTCCCAGAAAGACGATTGTAAGCAATAAGGAAAATGTTCTGTTCATCTGCATTGTTAAATGAGAAATATTATCATTTAAGCTACCATACGAGAAAGTACAGTGTCAATATGTTGCACTTGGGGCCGTTAGTTCTTCCGATTTCTTGAGCCAGCGTCGCCCATTCCGGCCTGCAGGCAAATATTTTTACCTTTGCGAAGAAATATGCCGGGGCCACGAAAAGCAGCCCCGGCAGGAGGATGGAAAGGAGAGTCAGTTAACGCTTCTTCTTACGGTTGCTCTTAGTATTTATGCGCGGCGTGTGCACCTATGCTCATTATGTACTGGAGCAGGAACTGGTTGTCGCTTAGATCCTCTCCTAGTTTTTCGTAGTTGTACTGAAGGCGTATGCGGGAGAACTCGCTGTTTGACCAGTCTCCCATGACCGCTACCGCATAGGGATCGTGATCTATCCCTGAATCCTCGGGAGAGTATAGCTGGGAATAGCGGGCGCCGATTCTCCATTTCGGCGAGAACTTGAAAACTCCTTGCGCGTACCAGCCGTGGCTTCCCCCGTCGAGACGTTCTTCGTGGACCTCGTCTCCTTCCGCAAGAGTGTAGACGCCTTCTTCGTCACGCCAGAAATACTCACCCTGGAGAAGCACCTCTTTCTGGCGGGGATTTCCGGTGGGGGCCCAAGTGTAGCGAAAATCAATCGTGTAAAGCCTCGTGTTGCCCGTGAACATGCCGGCGGCGAAGAACTCCTCGAGATTTTCCTCGTGTCCATTCTCCTCGTGTCCATGCTCGTCCTCGTGTCCATGCTCATCCTCGTGTCCATGCTCGTCTTCGTGTCCATGCTCGTCTTCATGTCCATGCTCGTCTTCATGTCCATGCTCGTCTTCGTGTGCATGCTCGTCTTCATGCCCGTGTCCGTGTCCGCCGCCGCGACCGCTTGCCTCTCCGTCAAGCAGATAGCCCCCGATTCTCCAGGATGAATTCTCTCCTATATCACCGCCTACCCGCAGAAAGGCGCTGAACGAGTTTATGTCGCTACCCTCAGCCCCTGCAAACGGAAAGTCGTCTCCGCGGAAAATACCGCCTCCCGCCTCGACATAGAAGTCGGTCGGAAGCACGTATGAAATCTGCGCTCCGGTATCATTAAAGGCTTTGTCGAGAAACACCCTGTAAGGCAAGGGGCGATCGGCGAAATCGTCAGCGTGGGCGTGATGCTCGTTCATATATCCCAGAGTCCAGAACGCGCGGCCCATTCTTATGGTCGCGCCCGTTGGAAGCCCGAAACCTGGAAGGGTCTCCACGTATGCTTCCTCAAGCTCGATCTCGACCCCGTCTCCATGGTCTGCAAGAGCCGTGGTTATGTGGCCGTAGAATTTATGGTCAACACTTGTCGAAAAATTAAGCTCGGTTTCCCCAAGAGAGATTCCTTCCGCCCCACGTTCCCCCTCGTGTCCCAGGACGAACCCGGGAATTTCGCCCTCATCCGAAGAAAAGGCGGCGAATCGTCCGCCCAGTATCGCTCCGATTGAAGGGTTGAGGTTCCTGTTGTAAATGGCTCTACTTGGGTAGACACTATCCTTGCTCTTTGAGTAAGTCGTTTTGGCCTGAGATGCTTCGGTTTCCATCTCGACGAGTTTTTCTTCCATCTTTAAAATCCGGTTCTCATATTCCGATCTCATCTCCTGTATCTCCTTCTTTAAAGCTTCTATCTCCTGATCCGAAGCGGCGAAGGCGGGGATGTGAGAAAACGGCAGAACGGCAAAAAACGCGGTTATGACCGCAAAACGCAATATCTTCATTTTTTCCTCCTTAAGTTTGAAAAAAACACTGATTCCTGCTTGTATACGCAGGGAACCCTAAAAAAGTCTCTTTACTGTTTTAGGAGGAGAGGGGAGGTCCGCGGGTAATTCCCGCATCGTAAGTGTCCCGAACGATGATAACGCCAATGAATGGCTGCGGGACGTGCTCTGCGTGGTAAAGAAGACAAGCTCCGCTCGTGGCGCCGGGACTCGTGCAGTCCTGATACTTGGCACTAAGGCAGATCTCGCAGGTAGTTCCCTCATGCTCGTGTTCCGAGGAGCCGTACTCGGCTGCATGGGCAAAAGAGAGCATCTGCGCCCCCAGAAAGGCGATTGTCAGTAGTAAGGAAAGTGTCTGGCTCATCCGATTGTTAAATGAGAAATATTTTCATTTACTCTAACACACGAGAAGGTACGGTGTCAACGATCTATGCGAGGCCGCGAGACCTTGGATTTCGATACGGCGGAATTTGCGAAAAGTCCAGTGCGGTTCGATTTTAGAGGACTAAAGTGAATTCAAGAGCGATTCTGACCACAAGGAGCAGGGGGGGGTCGAGAGGAATTTTAATATTCCTACCAGTTTGTCACATTACTTGATGCAACTTTACCACGGGTATTACACTCCACAGCCTCAATGAAGCCTGCTTGCAATAGTTAGTCATCCTCGAATTCGATTTCTCGAGCAATGACAGTTCCTGAACTTGTTCTCGAGCCTTCGACTTCCACGCGTCTTCCGACGGCGAGGTCATTGGCGTTACCGTATTCAAAGCGGGTTGAAGAATTGTGTATTATGAGGGTACTGCCGAGAAGAAAGGACTGGGAGTCAACGATGCTGGTGATTCTGCCCTCAATTTCATAATAATCATCGTAATAATCGTCATCATCATCGCCGCTATTATGGTAGTAATAATCGTCATAATCTCCATCCTCGAACTCGATCTCTCGGGCTGTTATGGTTCCCGAAGTTGTTCTTGAGCCTTCAACCTCTACGCGTCTTCCGACGGCGAGGTCATTGGCGTTACCGTATTCAAAGCGGGTTGAAGAATTGTGTATTATGAGGGTACTGCCGAGAAGAAAGGACTGGGAATCAACGATGCTGGTGATTCTGCCCTCAATTTCATAATAATCATCGTAATAATCGTCATCATGGTTGTCATTATCGTCATAGTCTGTGTACTCGAACTCGATTTCTCGGGCTATGATGGTTCCCGAACTTATTCTTGAGCCTTCAACCTCTACGCGTCTTCCGACAGCGAGGTCGTTGACGTTGCCGTATTCGAAGCGGGTCGAGGAGTCGTGGATTACGAGAGTACTGCCGAGGAAGAAGGATTGGGAACTAACAATGCTTGAGATTCTGCCCTCGATTTCGTTATTATAGTCGCTATCGTCGTCATAGTCTCCATCCTCGAACTCGATCTCTCGGGCTGTTATAGTTCCCGAAGTTGTTCTTGAACCTTCGACTTCTACGCGTCTGCCGACAGCGAGGTCATTGGCGTTACCGTATTCAAAGCGGGTGGAGGAATCATGGGTTATTAGGGCGTTACCCAAGAAAAAGGAACGAGAGTCAACAATACTGGTGATTGCGCCCTCGATCTCGTAATAGCCCTCGTAATCATCGTCGTAGTTCCTATCCTTAAATTCAATCTCTTGAGCTGTGGCGGTTCCCGGAGTTATTCTTGAGCCTTCGACTTCTACGCGCCTGCCGACAGCGAGGTCGTCGGCGTTGCCGTATTCAAAGCGGGTGGAGGAATCGTGTACTATGAGGGTGCTGCCAAGAAAGAAGGACTGGGAGTTAACAATGCTAGTGATTGCGCCCTCGATCTCGTAACTGGAAGCGGTAGTTCTTAACCCCGTGTCAGTCTGTTCCGTAGGTCTTGCTGTATTGCTTGTTCCTGTATTGCCGGTATCTCCACCGCTACAGGCTATTAAACTCAACATTACCAGAACAACTGCAAGAGCTGTCCATGAGTCTTTCATTGAGACTTTTCACCCCTCTCCTCATTAATCTCTATCCTCGAACTCGATTTCTCGAGCGATGATAATTCCCGAAGTTGTTCTGGTGCCTTCGACTTCTACGCGTTTGCCGACGGCGAGGTCCTCGGCCCTGCCGTGTTCAAAGCGGGTTGAAGAATCGTGCGTTACAAGGACGTTGTCGAGGAGGAAGGATTGGGAGTCAACGATACCTGTGATTACACCTTCAGTTTCGTAATTCTTTTTGTAATCGTATTTATCATCATTTTCGTTACTACAGGCCGCCGCACCGAGCATGAGCAGCAAAGCCACAGCTACTAACCTTAGAGAATTGTTGATTAGCATATATCACCTGCTCAATTTTTCTTTCTAGTTAGATTATACTTCTCTAATATTCCGGGTGCAACTTCTTTAGTACTAATCGTTCTCTGTCTTTCCGCTGAAATTTGCGGAAAGCCTAGGTGGAAAGACTCAAACCCCGGTCATTCTGTTGAGTATCTTCACTGTTTGAGTAACATTACCGCCACGCATCAATTTTCGGAGGTTAACAGTGAGCGGAAGACCCATCCTGGTTACCGGAGACAGGCCGACCGGGAAACTTCATTTGGGGCACCTTGTGGGTTCGCTTCAGAACCGCATCAGGTTTCAGAGTGAATACGACTGTTTTTTTCTGGTTGCCAACCTCCACATGCTGACCACGCATTACGACAGGGCTGTCGAGGTTGAGGAAAACACGGTCGAAATGGTGTGCGACTGGCTTTCCGTGGGGATGGACCCGGAGAACTCAGTTTTCTACGTGCAGTCCCAGGTGCCGCAGATAACGGAACTCTCAACCATACTCTCGATGCTCTGCCCCGTGCCGAGGCTCCAGAGAATTCCCACCCTTAAGGAGAAAATCCAGGATATGGGAGTGGGGGACAACTACTCGGCCGGGCTTCTCGGATATCCCGTGCTCATGGCGGCCGACATACTGATGTTCCGGGCGACCAAGGTTCCGGTGGGCGAAGACCAGCTCAGTCACGTGGAACTCACCAGGGAGCTTGCCAGGAGGTTTAATTTTCTCTACGGAGATTACTTCGGGGAGCCTGAACCCCTCATTAGCAAAGCGTCTCGCCTCGTGGGCACCGACGGGAACAGGAAGATGAGCAAGAGTCTTAACAACTGCATATACCTAAGCGACAGCGAAAAGGAAGTTGAGCGGAAGGTAAGGAGCATGTATACCGACCCCAAGAGAATAAGGGCCGACATACCGGGCACCGTGGAAGGCAACCCGGTTTTTATCTACCACGATCTTTTCAACGACGATACCGAGGAGATAGAGGATCTCAAGGACCGCTACAGGACAGGAAACGTCGGGGATGTCGAGGTGAAGAAGAAACTCGCCCGCGCCATAAATCTTCTCCTTGAGCCCATCAGGGAAAAAAGAGCGCAGTACGAAAAGAGGACGGACGAGGTAAGGGACATACTCCGCGAGGGAACCCTCAAGGCGAAACGGATAGCCGAAGAGAACATGGAGGAGATAAAGGAGAAGGTTGGTCTTTTCCGCACGTAAAGCTCCGTGTGTTTGTTGACAGAGACGCTGTCTATTCTATATCCTGCTTAAAGAAATTGTTTGTGTTTATGACGTTTTTCGCGATGCAAGGGTATATGGGCAAATGAACTCCATCGAAGAAATTATTGATGACGTAAAACAGGGCAAACTCGTAATACTGGTCGATGACGAAGACAGGGAGAACGAGGGGGATTTCGTCATACCCGCCGAAAACGCTACTGCGGAAATGATCAATTTCATGGCTACTCACGGCCGTGGTCTTATCTGTCTCTCTCTTACCCAAGAAGACGCAGATCGTCTGGCTCTCCAGCCCATAAAGCCCGAGTACAACGAAGCTCCCGAACACACGGCTTTCACCGTTCCCATAGACGCGAAAAAGGGTGTTACGACCGGCATATCGACCCATGACAGGGCCTCGACGATAAGACAGGCTATATCCGAAAATTCCAGACCTGAGGATTTCGTGCGTCCCGGGCATATTTTTCCGCTCATAGCGAAAAAGGGCGGGGTGCTTGTGCGCGCCGGTCACACGGAAGGCTCGGTCGACATATCAAGGCTGGCGGGTTTTCACCCGGCATCGGTTATCTGCGAGATAATGAAGGAAAACGGCGACATGGCGCGTCTTGAGGACCTGATGGCTTTCTCGAAAAAGCACGGCATAAAGATCGCCACTATAGCCGATCTCATAAGGTACAGGATAGGCAAGGAGAGCTTCGTTCGCAGGGTGGCCGAGGCGGAAGTGCCTACCGAGTACGGGGTTTTCCGCGCCATCGCTTTTGAAAATGAAATAGACGGCCTCCAGCACATGGCCTTTGTGAAGGGGGAACTGAGCCCCGAGGAGGGGACACTCGTCAGGGTGCACTCAGACTGCGCCATAAGCGATATTTTCGGTTCGCTTTACTGCCACAGCAGGGCGAAGCTTACCCAGTCTTTAAAGATGATAGAGGCAAACGGCTCCGGGGTCCTGGTCTACATAAATCAGGAGTCAAGCAACGGGGGATTTGCGAAAAAGATAAAGCGCTATTCAAACGGAAAAGTAAAGGAGATGCCCGCCCTTGTTCCGGAGAGACAGGAGCTCAAGGCCGAGCTCAGGCATTACGGAGTGGGAGCCCAGATACTCAGGGATCTTGGAGTGCGCGACATAAGGCTTCTCACTAACAATCCTATAAAGGTAAAAGGGCTTGAGGGATTCGGGCTCAGAATGGTCGGGAGCGTTCCCATAGACATTTCGGATTACACGGAAAAGGAGACCGCAATGGGAAAAAGCGCTGATTACGGTAATATTGTCTCAATATCAAAGTAAGAGGGAAGCAGATGCCTGAAACGATAGAAGGAAAACTGAGCGCCGGGAAATTCCGCTTCGCCGTCGTGTCAAGCAGGGTAAACAGTTTCGTCACGAACCCCATGACGGAGGGAGCGATCGATACCCTCGTTCGCCACGGTGCGAGCGAGAGGTCAATAGACGTAATAAAGGTGCCCGGCTCTTTCGAGGTGCCTTTGGCGGTGAAAAAGGCGGCGCTGTCAGGAAAATACGATGCCGTCGTGGCAGTTGGAGCCATAATAAGGGGGCAGACTTCCCATTTTGATTTCCTCGCTTCGCAGGTGACAAAGGATCTCTCGGCGGTGGCTCTTGAGACCGGAGTGCCCGTCTGCTGCGGCATAATAACCACTGAGACCACCGAGCAGGCCATTGAGAGGGCGGGGGTCAAGGCGGGAAACAGGGGAAGCGAGGCCGCGCTCAGCGCGCTCGAGATGGTTAACCTCGTAAAAGCGCTTTCCTAAGATTTACCAGATGGGGAAGAGAAGGTTATCAAGAAAAACTGCCCTTCAGTTTCTCTATCAGGTTGATTCAGCCTCCGGGGATGGTTCCCAACATTCATCCAACCTGCGTTCCTATTTTGAATCTTTCTGTTTGCTTCATCATGAAGCCGCGGACGGCGAAATGCTTGAATTTGCGTTTCTCCTCTGCCAGGGCGTTGTGGAGAATATCGACGCCATAGACGGCATCCTAAACAGCAGTTCTGAGCACTGGAGGGTGTCGAGAATGTCCATGATAGACAGGAACATTCTGCGCCTCTCAGTTTACGAGATCGTTTTCTTGAGCGAGATACCTCTGCCTGTTACTATAAACGAGGCGATCGAAGTGGCCAAGGAGTTCGGGTCGGAGACCTCCGCCGCGTTTATAAACGGCATTCTCGATAAGATTGGGAAAAGTGTGGAGAGAGGCGAGTTCGGCGATGATAACTGAAGTGATTTCTAAGCTTGTGGAAGGCAGGGACCTCTCGGAGAGGGAAGTGACTGCGGTCTTTGACCTCATGATGGAGGGGGAACTTCCAGAAAGCCAGATGGCCGCCTTTCTTACGGCGCTTCGCATGAAAGGGGAGACCGTTTCCGAGATAACCGGCGTGGCGAAGGCCCTTTTGGGTAAGGCGGAGAAGATAGACTGCGACCGGGAAACGGCGGTGGATCTCTGCGGGACCGGCGGTGATGGAAGCGGGACCTTTAACATATCCACAACTGCTGCCTTCATAGTTTCAGGAGCGGGAGTCACGGTCGCAAAACACGGCAACAGGTCGGTTTCAAGCCCGGTCGGAAGCGCGGACGTGCTGGAAGCGCTTGGGGTGAAAATAGGTATTTCCCCGTCTCTTGCGCAGAAATGTCTTTTGGAAGCGGGCATCGCTTTTCTCTTTGCTCCCGTATATCACCCCGCCATGAGAAACGTGGCCAAATGCAGAAAGGACCTCGGAATAAGGACCGTTTTCAACCTGATAGGTCCCGTGGTAAACCCTGCGGGAGTAAGGAACCAGGTCATGGGAGTCTACTCCCCGCAGATTCTCGTTTCTGTTGCCGAAGTGCTTAAAAATCTGGGTTCGCAAAAGGTCATGGTGGTTCACGGAGAAGGGTGCATGGACGAGATAACCGTTACGGGAAGCACGAAAGTGGCCGAACTTCGTGACGGCGAAATCGCCGAGTACGATCTGCACCCCGAAGATTTTGGCGTAAAAACCCGCTCGCACGAAGAACTCAGGGGCGGGACAAGCGCGGCTGAGAACGCGGAGATAACCCTTTCTGTGCTGAGAGGAGGGGAGAACGGTGCGAAAACAGACGCGAGTCTGCTTAACGCGATGGCGGCCATATACGTTTCGGGCAAGGCGGCGAGCCTTGCGGAAGCGCTCGTTCTGGCAAAAGATTCTCTTTTAAGCGGGGCAGCGCTTGGAAAGCTTGAGATGCTGATCGAAATTACCAACCGGAACCAGCCGAATGATTCTTGATGATATAGTTGCGTATAAAAGGCAGGAACTTGATGAGGCGAAGAAAAAGCTTCCTCTAGAAGAACTCGTGTCCGCCGCCTCGGACCGTTCCCCGGCCATCGATTTTGCCGCTCTTCACGCAAAGACCCGGGGGGTGAAAATAATATCGGAAATAAAGAGGGCCTCTCCCTCCAAAGGCGTCATAAGGGATGATTTTGATCACTTTTCTATTGCCCGGGAGTATGAAGCCTCGGGGGCTTTCGCACTTTCGGTTCTTACCGACCGCAAGTTCTTCGGGGGGGACATTTCCTATCTCTCCGATATAAGAACCCACTCGGGGCTCCCGATTCTGAGAAAGGATTTCACCATAGACCCCTATCAGGTCTATGAGGCGAGGTGCCACGGGGCCGACCTCGTGCTTCTTATAGTCGCCGTATTGGACCGGGGACAGATAGAAGAATATCTTTCTCTCTCGCGTTCCCTCGGAATGGACTGCATCGTGGAAGTGCACGGCGAGGAGGAGCTCGAGACCGCTTTGTTGGCCGGAAGCGAAATAATCGGCATAAACAACAGGGACCTTCGGACATTCGACGTTTCGCTTGACGTCTCAAAGAGGCTCTCCGCCATGGTGCCTGAAGGGAAAATCATAATAAGCGAAAGCGGGATATCGTCGGTCAGGGACATGGAGGGACTTATGGCCTGCGGTATAGACACTTTTCTTATAGGAGAAACGTTTATGAAAGCTGAAAGTCCCGGCGAAGCCCTCCGCGGTTTTCTTTGCTGATGGAGCCTTTACCGAAGATGCGCAGAGAAGGAAGGAAAAAACCTTGGCTGGCGGTTCTGCTCTCCCTTTTTTTCCCGGGACTGGGACAGCTCTACAACGGACAGTTCGCTAAGGCCATCTCGATATTCGCCCTTATAATCGTGGTGAACATGCTTTCGCGCGAACCGCTTACGGTTTTCCTTGAGTTTGCGGACACCCAGACGATTGAAGATGTTCCCCGCTCTACACTTACTCTTGTCGCGGGGTATTCTCTTGCGACGCTTTTCATTGCCGGGATATCCATTTATGATGCGAACGTAACGGCCAGGAAAATAAATCTTGATATTGACGAAAAAAAGCTTTAAGGAGGAAAAAGCCAGATGGAAAGAGATGATGCGGTAAAGATGAAGGGCAATCCGATTACCCTTATCGGCCCTGAACTGAAAAAAGGCGATCAGGCTCCCGATTTCAGGTGCGTGGAAAACCTGGGAAGCGAGATAAGCCTCGAGAGCTTCGGCAATGACGTGAAAGTTTTCAACGTGGTGGTTTCTGTGGACACGCCGGTCTGCGATGTTCAGATCAGGAGGTTCAACGAGGAAGCGGCTGAGCTTTCTGATTCGGTTCAGATAATAACGGTGAGCATGGATCTTCCGTTCGCGCAGAGCCGCTACTGCGCGACCGCCGGAGTGGAAAGGGTAGGAACGGCGTCGGATTACCAGTACGCCTCCTTCGGCGAGTCCTACGGGGTACTTATAAAGGAGAACAGGCTTCTTGCCCGCGCGATTTTCGTTGTGGGCCGTAATAACGTGATTGAGCATGTTGAGTACGTTGAAGACATAGTGAATGAACCCGATTACGATGCGGCGCTTGAGGTGATAAAATCAATAGGATAGAGGGAGAATTATATACGTAATTCACCAAAGATTTCGTAAGAATAAGGAACAATTATGGGAGTAAATCTTGAGATAGGGAGCCAGGCTCCTGATTTTGAAGCCGAAACCTACGGGGCGGAGAAGGTAAGACTGAGCGACTTTTATTCCAAGGGAACTGTGGTGCTTTACTTTTATCCCAGGGACAACACTACGGGCTGTGTTATGGAGGCCTGCTCGCTTCGCGACGCGGAGGAGGAACTTACGTCTCTTGGAGTGCAGATATTGGGGGTAAGCACAGACGGGGTAAAGTCCCATGAGAAGTTCAGAGACAAGTTTTCACTCAATTTCCCGCTGTTGAGCGACAAGCGCAGGGAGATAGTGAGTCTGTACGGGGCAAGGTGGAAGTTCCTCCCCTTCGTTGCTCGCAGGGTCACCTTCCTTATAGAGAAAGGTGGCAGGATAGCGTATATTTGGGACAAAGTTAACCTCTCGTCCCATGCCGAAGAGATACTCGGCAAGGTAAAAGAACTAGGTCTTTAAACGGTGAACAAAGTATATAATTTCCGATAGGGGAGAAGGTTTAACATGCAGTTTCTTGGACTGGCAATTGCGTTTATAGCGGCTTTCTGGGTTTATACGGATGCGAAAAACAGGGGTAAGACTACGGGGAAGGCCTTTTTATGGTTCCTTGGCGTGTTTTTCGTCCTCATACTGTTTCTGCCGCTGTGGCTTATAACGAGGCCCAAGGTAAAGCTTTGTCCTTATTGTGGCGAATACTACGAATACGGAGAGTCTGATGTGGTCTGTCCCAGATGCGGTGTTGAGTTGCAAGCCGGGGAATGATACTTTTTAAGCAGAGGCCTTTTTTCGATGAGCGAGACGACTGAAAAATTCGAAGTTACCAAAGATGACGTGATGGAGGTTCTCGGCGACATATACGATCCCGAGATACCGATAGATATAGTCAATCTGGGGCTTGTTTACGGGGTTGCCATAGAAGGTTCCCGGGTGAATATCGATATGACCATGACGTCTCCTGGATGTCCCGCCGCAACGCAGATAGTTGCCGAGGCCAAGTACCTTGTCGAAGAGCTTGACGGGGTCTCCGAGGTAAACGTCGAGATCGTGTGGGATCCGCCTTGGGATCCGGGAAAGATGAGCGAGGCGGCGAAGGAAAGCCTGGGGATGTTCTGATTCCCTGCTTTGGTGCCGTAACCAAGGAGGTCGGAAATGGGAGAAAATCTTGAGATAGGGAGCCAGGCTCCTGATTTTGAAGCCGAAACCTACGGGGCGGAGAAGGTAAGGCTGAGTGATTTTTATTCGAAAGGGACCGTGGCGCTTTACTTCTATCCCAGGGACAACACTCCGGGCTGTACCAAGGAGGCCTGCTCGCTCCGCGATGCGGAGGAGGAACTCATGTCTCTTGGAGTGCAGGTCCTGGGGGTAAGCACAGACGGGGTTAAGTCCCATGAGAACTTCAGAAACAAGTTTTCGCTCAATTTCCCGCTGCTGAGCGACAAGAGCAGGGAGATAGTGAATCTATACGGGGTAAAAAGCAAGTTCGATAGCGCCCGCAGGGTCACTTTCCTTATAGAAAAAGGTGGCAGGATAGCCCATATCTGGAACAAGGTGAAGACCTCCTCTCACGCTGAAGAGGTAACCGAGAAGGTAAGAGAGCTGGGTTTGTAGTTTTCCTGCCGCGAATTTGATGAAGGATCTTCCCAAAGCCGTTTTCATAACCGGTACCGACACGGGAGTGGGGAAAACCGCGGTCACCGCGGCGCTTGCTGCTCTTCTTTCCGAAAAGGGTCTTGTGACCGGGGTAATAAAGCCGTTTCAGACTGGAACGGATCTTGAAGGTCTGAGTGACGCCGAATTCATCTACAAGTTCCTGGGAAGGGACTGCGTGCTGTCGGAGGTCTCTCCCTGCCGCCTGAAAGCCCCCCTGTCTCCCTATCGCGCCGCCGCGATTGAAGGGGTTGATATTCCTCTTGAGAGCATAATAGAACATACTCGGGATTATATATCCCGAAACGACGTAACTCTTGTTGAAGGCGCAGGGGGTCTCTGCGTGCCCGTTACCGGGAGCTACATGATGGCCGACCTCGCCGTTGATCTTGATGCCTCGATGGTTATAGTCGCGCGTCCGGGGCTCGGCACCCTTAATCATACCGCCCTTTCTCTTGAGTACGCGAGGCAAAGGGGCGCACAGGTGCTCGGGGTGGTGATAAACGGGTTTCCGAAACCTGCGGACGTGGCTTCAGCAACCAACCCGGCCGTTTTGAGGGATGTTTTCTCGGTGAACATAATCGGGGTGATTCCCCATTTTCCGGAACTTGACGTTGAAGGGGGCTCCTTTTCTGGACTCAAGGGTATTGGGGAGAGCTGTTTTTCCCCGCTTTTCGGGGGGGGATTCTCAGCGGATGCCTTTTTAGATGAGCTTTCTCGGAAAGCGGGGTGGTGATTTTCCCGGACCGTAACCAGCCTGCCGCCGGCTTTTTTCTTTAGAGTTTCGCGGTTTTTCCGGAGCGGTTTCTGAGTTCTTGACAGATTCTTGACAGATTTGAAGAACTTGCTAATAATACTACCCCATTATTAATTTGCTTCCTGATTAATAAACCCGTTTTTAAGCAAGTCTGATGAAGAGAGAAAGACAGAGATTTCTGCCTATTGCTATAACCATTTTGTTTATATCGGCAGGTTTTTTCTTTTATGCGGAAACTGCCGAGAGTAGCGATAAGGGCCCCCCGCAGCCGGTTCTTTTCAGCCACAAAATACACGCCGGTGACAACGAGATACAATGTCAGACCTGCCACAGCTACACGGAAGTCTCTCCCCATCCCGGTATTCCCTCGGTGCAGAAGTGCATGGGATGTCATTCCTATGTTGCCGGAAGGGACGTTGAGTACACAACGCAGGGAGGGCAGACGATCAACATAAGAGAGGAGATAAACAAGGTAAAGGGTTACTGGCGAAGGCAGGAACCGATACCGTGGGTAAGGGTTACCGGAATGTACGGCACGACCTCCGCGGGAATGCCGGAGTTTGTACGTTTTAACCATAAAAGGCACATAAAGCGCGGATTTGAGTGCAGCACTTGCCATGGGGAAGTTGAGAAAATGGACGTGGTGCACAAGGCAGAGGACCTGACGATGGGGTTCTGCATATCATGTCATGAGGAAAACGCCGACAACGAGGAACATAAAACCGAACTTAAGGATTGTCTGACCTGCCATTACTAGGCCGGAGGGGATATATGTCTCGGAAAGAAAATAAAGAAAAAAACGGCATGAAGAGAAGGGATTTCCTGAAAGTGATCGGGGTAGCCGGCGGTACGGCAGCAGTTGCCGCAAGCTGTTCGGAGCCCGTGGAGCAGATAATCCCTTACGTTATTCCTCCTGAAAACGTTATTCCCGGAGTACCCAAGTTCTACGCGACGACCTGCAGGGAGTGCTCGTCGGGCTGCGGTCTCGTGGTGAAAAACCGCGAGGGACGGGCCATCAAGGTTGAAGGCAACCCCGAGAGCCCTATAAACAAGGGAAAGACGTGCGCCATGGGCCAGGCATCCCTACAGGGTCTTTACAACCCCGACAGGGTCCGTTCCCCGCTCAGATACAATCCTGAGACGCAGAGATTCGAAGCCATAGGCTGGGAGCGGGGAGAAGCAATACTCACGGAAAAATTAAATTCTCTCGGCTCGGGGAAGATCGTCTATCTGAGCAACAACGTGTCGGGAACTTACTCAAGGTTCGTGGCGGAATTCCTGAGGCCTCTGGGAGGAAAGCATTACGTTTACGAGACCTTCTCACACGAACCCATCAGAAAGGCGAATTCAATTGTCTTCGGAAGAGACGAAATTCCTTCCTACAGGATAGACAAAGCGGACTATCTTCTCTCGTTCGGGGCAGATTATCTTGAAACGTGGCTTTCTGCGGTTTCAAATTCCATAGGATATTCAAAACTAAGAGACATAGATCACGGAAAAACCGGTCAGGTCGTTCATATAGAGCCGCGCTCCGGAATGACCGCTTCAAACGCCGATACGTGGGTTGCGGCAAAACCGGGCACGGAGCAGTACCTCGCCCTCGGGATCGCAAACGTGATGATCTCAAAGGGGCTTAACAAGGTCGCCCCGGGGCCGATAGCCGGAATGATTTCAGGCTACACGCCCGAAAAAGTTGCGGCGCTCACCGACGTATCCCCCGATACCATAAAGAAAATCGCCCGAGACTTTGCGGCTTCAAAAAGCCTGGCGATAGGTGGCGGAGCGGCCAACACGGGCTCGAACGCCACCGAGACCATGGTTGCCGTGAACATACTGAACTACCTTGCCGGAAACATCGGCAAGACGGTTGATTTCTCGGATCCTCTTTCAATCTCGGATACAAGCACCTTCGGCGACATGAAGAAGCTTGTGGAGGAAATGAGGTCGGGCAAGGTGGAAATGCTCATCGTTCATGACGTGAACCCGGTTTTCACGCTTCCGGGGGAGCTTAAAGTTGCCGAGGCTCTTGAAAAAGTTCCGTTTGTCGTAAGCCTCTCTTCATTCCTTGACGAGACTTCCGAGAAGGCGCATCTCGTGCTTCCCGAAAGCACTTCTTTTGAGAGCTGGGGAGACTACAGTCCGAAAAAGAGCGTGACCGGCATTACTCAGCCCGTCATGAGGCCAGTTTTCAATACCAAATCCGCGGGCGATACGCTGATATCCGTTTCAAAGAATGTCGAGGCGCTTAAAAACACGTTTGCGGAGAAAAAATACTATGACTATCTGAGAGGCGCCTGGAAGAAAAGGGCCGCGGCCCTCTCGCCCGGAACAAGCTTCGAGAGGTTCTGGGAAAAACTTCTTGTAAAAGGTTCGTTAACGACCACTCCCGCGCCCGTCAATGTAGCTCTTTCGTCTAGGATAAGTTCCGTTTCTTTCAGCGACCCGCAGTTCCGGGGAGAAGGAGATTTCCACCTGATCGCTTACCCGTCCCACAGATTTCTTGACGGAAGGGGGGCGAACAAGCCGTGGCTTCAGGAACTTCCCGATGCCCTTACCACTTCGGTGTGGGATTCGTGGCTTGAGATAAACCCCGCCGTCGCGGCGAAAATGGGCCTCGAAGACGGTTCTTACGTGAAGGTTGATATCCCCGGGGGAAGTTTCGAGGTGCAGGTTTTCGTCTATGAGGGGATAAGGCCGGATACGATTGCCATTCCGATTGGACAGGGACACACTTCCTACGGAAGGTATGCGAAGGGAAGAGGGGTGAATCCCTTTGCCCTGCTGCCGGCGGCTACCGACGCGCTTTCAGGTGGACCCTCGCTGCTTTCAACCAAGGCGAACGTTTCATCTCTTAGGAAAAGAGACCTGCTTGTAAGGACACAGTACACAAAGAGCCAGGGAGACAGGCACGTCGCCAAGACCATCGCTCTTGACCAGATCGGCCATCATAACGGCGCCCACGGGGCGGACCACTCGGAGCACCCTGACTTTTATCCGGAAAAGGAATACTCCAAATACAGATGGGGGATGGCCATAGACCTTAACAAGTGCACCGGCTGCGGAGCCTGCGTGACCGCGTGTTCCGCGGAGAACAACATTCCCTTCGTGGGGAAGAAGCAGATGGCCAAGCGCCGCGAGATGAACTGGATTCGCATAGAGAGATTCTTTGAGAAAAACAGCGACGGAAGCCTTGACGTAAGGTTTCTTCCCATGCTCTGCCAGCAGTGCGGAAATGCCCCCTGTGAGCCCGTGTGCCCTGTTTTCGCGACTTACCACAATCACGAGGGCCTGAACGGCATGATATATAACCGCTGCGTGGGCACGAGGTACTGTGCGAACAACTGCACATACAAGGTGAGAAGGTTCAACTGGTATACCTACAAGTTCCCCGAGCCTCTTAACTGGCAGCTTAATCCCGACGTGACCGTAAGGTCCAAGGGAATCATGGAAAAATGCACCTTCTGCGTTCAGAGAATAAGTTACGGGAAGGACCTTGCCAAGGATGAAGGAAGGCTTCTTCGCGACAGGGAGGTTCTTACGGCCTGCGAGCAGGCGTGTCCGAGCGATGCCATAGTGTTCGGCAACCTCCTTGACGACAAGAGCAGGGCTTCGGTGCTGTCCGAGGATGATAGGGGCTACAAGGTTCTCGAAGTGGTGAACACCAAGCCCGCGATTACCTATCTTAAGAAAGTCAAACAGGAAAGAGTGTAATGAGCCAGACGCAGCAGACTCCTTTAACGTACGCGAGAATAACCGAGGATGTAGTCAGGATGGTCGACAAGCCGTCTGCGAAGTGGTGGGCGCTTTTTCTTCCCACGTTGGCGCTCGTGGGACTTGGCGTCACGTGCTTTTTCTATCAGGTGGCCACGGGGCTTGGAGTTGCCGGCTACCGTCATCCTGTTTTCTGGGGAGTCTACATAACCGATTTTGTTTTCTGGGTCGGAATAGCGCACTCGGGAACCCTTATCTCGGCCATACTTTATCTGTTCCGCGCAAGGTTCAGGATGTCCATATACAGAATCGCCGAGGCCATGACGGTCTTCGCGGTTCTCACGGCGGGACTTTTCCCCATAATCCACCTCGGAAGACCATGGAACTTCCTGTGGCTCATACCCTATCCGAATTCAAGAGAGCTGTGGATAAACTTCAAGTCCCCGCTTGTGTGGGACGTGTTCGCGGTGGGTACTTATCTTACGGTGAGCTCGGTGTTTTTCGTGGTCGGAATGATTCCCGATATAGCGGCGATAAGGGACAAGGTGAAGGAAGTTCCGAGAAAGATCATATACTCGATTCTCTCCTTCGGATGGAAGGGCTCAAACAAGGAATGGCTTCACTACACGAGGGCGTATCTTTATTTCGCGGCTCTCGCCACGCCGCTTGTTCTCTCGGTTCACAGCGTCGTGTCCTGGGACTTCGCAATGGGTAACGTTCCCGGATGGCACACCACCATATTCCCTCCGTACTTCGTTGCGGGAGCTATTTTCTCGGGACTCGCGATGGTTATCACCCTTACCATACCGATAAGGAAGATTTTCCATCTCGAGGACTATATAACGCTTGATAACTATGATGGCATGGCGAAGCTCATAATTCTGACTTCCTGCATAGTCGCCTACGCGTACGCGGCGGAATTCTTCATGGCATGGTACAGCGGAAGTCCTTATGAGTGGGGACAGTTTGTGTACAGGGCGACTGGAGAGTACGCACTTTTCTACTGGACGATGGTGATATGCAACTGCGTTGTTCCGATAGCGTTTTGGTGGGAAAAGGTGAGAAAGAACATAAAGGCGCTTTTTGTCATTTCCATACTGATAAACATAGGGATGTGGTTCGAGCGGTTCAATATCATCGTGATATCGCTTTCGAGAGATTTTGAGCCCGGCGCGTGGGGCATATACAAGATATCGTTTGTCGAGGCCGGCATAACGATCGGAAGTTTCGCGTGGTTCTTCATGTTCTTCTTACTGTTTGTGAAAACTCTTCCGGCAGTTTCCATAGCGGAGATGAAAGAAATACTTCCGGTGCCGAAGAAGGGAGGAGGTTAGCAGGAGATGGATCAGGGCGTAATCGGAATTTACTCGTATCAGGATTCGGTTCTTGAAGCCATTGGCAAGCTCAAGGAAGCGGGTTACCGCAACATGAGGGTGTTCTCCCCGTTTCCAGACCACGAAATCGAGGCGGCGGTTGATCTGCCTGAGAGCCCCGTGCGGTTTTTTACCCTCTTCGGAGGTCTGCTAGGGGCAACCTGCGGAATCGGTTTTACGGTTCTTACTTCAAGCTCCTGGCCGATAGCGGTGAGCGCCAAGCCCATAGTTTCGATAATTCCCTACATGGTCATCGTTTTTGAACTTACGGTGCTTTTCGGCGCGCTTTCAACCTTTTTGGGGCTGATAGTGAATTCCCTTATAAGACAGAGAACCCCGGTGAGGCTTTACGACGAGCGTTTTTCGGATGACAAGTTCGGTGTCGCCGTTATATGCGAGAAGGAAAAGATAGGCGCGGTTGAAGCGATATTAAATTCTACGGGAGCTGAAGAAATCAAGTTTGATGAAGCATAGAAAGTTTTCTCAGACAGTTCCGGGGGGAGCTTGGGTTTTTAACTTCCTCGGGGGATTGAAAGTATGTGCCGCCGTCGCTTTTGCGGTTGCGTTCTCGTTTTCTTCCGCCCATTCACTTCCTTGGTCGTGGGACATGTGGTCTCAGGACTCAATTCAGCCTTACGAAGAGCCCGTGCTTTTCCCGCGCAACTCGATTTCCACCGACGGGAAGCAAACAAAGCTTGAAGACAGAACCGGCGTCGAACAGATAGAAAAAGGACCGGTTCCACAAAGCGATGAATCAGTAGCCAGGGGAGCGAAGGTTTTCAAGGAGCAGTGCGTCGTGTGCCACGGTCCCGGGGGATTGGGAGACGGAATCATAATAAAGAAAGGACTCGGTTTTTACCCGGTTAACCTTACCACGCCGGCCGTAGCGCAGAGAACCGACGGTTACATCTACGCCTATATACGCTACGGGGGCAAGGTGATGATGCCTTCTTACAGCGAGAACATATCGGAACAGGACGCATGGCACGTGGTCAATTACGTGAGAAAGCTTCAGAACCCGGGTTCCGGCAAGGAGAGTCAGTAGAACGATGGATCAGTCCGTAAGCCAGGAGATACTAGCGAAGAGAAACCAGATACCCGGGTGGGTGTTCAAGGTTTTCCTCGCTCTGGCGGCTGTGGGTGTAGCGGCTTTCGTGATTAACGCCAGGGGGGAGAGGGCCGAGGAGGTCTGGCAGCTTTTCCTGGTGAACTTTCTTTTCTGGACGGGAGTGGCCCAAGGCGGGCTTGTGTTCTCCTGCATACTTAGGATAACCAACGCCAGGTGGGGCAGGGGACTTCTTCGCATAAGCGAGGGCTTTGCGAGCTTCACCTTGGTCTCCTTAGTGCTCCTGCTGGTTCTTTTCATCGGACAGGAATTCGTCCTTCCCTATGCGCATCATCACTACCACAGTCCCAAGGACATATGGCTTAATATGAATTTCGTAATGGCGAGAAACGTAATAGGTTTCGCGATTCTTCTCGTTCTGAACTACTTCTACCTGAAAACCTCAATTGAACAGGATCTAAACGGCAAGGAGAGAATCGTCAGGTTAAAAAAGCTGGCCCCCGCCATAGTTCTGGTCTACGCTATTGTTTTCTCCCTTTTCGCCTGGGATTTCATGATGTCGCTTGACCCTCACTGGTTCAGCACGCTTTTCGGACCCTACTACTTTATTGGAAGCCTCATAGCTGCCATAGGGGCGACGATAATACTTTCGGTTCCCCTCAAGCGTTATCTCGGGCTTGACGACTACCTCTCCGTTAATCATTACTGGGATATGGGAAAGATACTTCAGGGATTCTCCCTTTTCTGGGTTTATCTCATGTTCTCCCAGCTCCTTACGATCTGGTACGCGAACATGCCCGAAGAGACCGGGTTTGTGATAAAAAGGGTGGTGGATGAACCTTTCCGCTCCCTTGCCTGGGCTATCCTCACCTGCTGCTTCATATTTCCTTTTGTCTCCCTGCTGCCCCGCACGCACAAGATAGTTACCCCGATAGTCGTCTTTATCGCTACGGTTTCTTTCTCGGGTCTCTGGATGGACAAGTTCCTGCTGGTTATCCCCTCGCTTACCAGCGAGCTGGTTTTCAGTATCAATCATTTCCTGATCACCTTGGGTTTTCTCGCGGGTTTTGTGGCGACTTTTCTTATGTTTATAAACAGGTTCCCGGTAATACCTTTCGGCGACCCGTACTTTGACGGCAAATCGAAAGGAGGAGGGCATTGAGATGAAGCTTACTCCTGAACAGCTCGACAAAATAGTTCTGCTTTTCACTGTGAAAGTGGCTATCGGTATTGCGGCTTTTATAGGCATAGTGGCTACCGTAGCACTTTTCGGCACTAAGATAGCTCCATTGATGGGCAAACTTCCCTGGTAATTTCTTCTCTCCTTCCATTGCGCGTTAAATAGGCGTCGCATAACATGCCTTAAGATGCTTTGCTAGAAACCGGATATAATTTCCGTGCGGGATTTTCCCGTTCTTCATAAAAAATCTTCTAAGGAGTTTCCCATGTCCAAAGATACCGAAATCAAACTTAAGGTAGTGCTAGGGGACGACAATGTTCCCGAGGGGCTTTTCTGGGAGGCTTCCCAATCCGAGGAACCGGGAGAG
This sequence comes from Thermodesulfobacteriota bacterium, assembly GCA_964291665.2. GTDB lineage: Bacteria > Desulfobacterota_D > UBA1144 > Nemesobacterales > Nemesobacteraceae > Nemesobacter. Next base: position 1,417,851 of record OZ219814.1, read on the forward strand.
AAGCGCTGCGAGGCGGCTTTTCTCTCCATGTGGGATGCCGAGAAGAAGGAATCCCTGGTAATAGATCTTTGGACAAAGAAAATGGAAGTGGGGGAGATGAACTATCATTTTTACTATACGATGATGAAAATGGCCGACACATACGAAAGGGCTACCTCCGAGAAGCAGATATCGAACAGAATGAGAGAATTCGCGGGCGAGTTTGCCGAGATGGTCCTTGAGTCTTTCGGAGGCCAGAAAAACTCCTGACCAACACTCCCTAGAACCCTGCAGATTAAGGAAACGCCGGTTTTCCCGGACATTTCCCTAACCTTGCGACCCGAAAATCAGTAAAAAACTCTCGTGGCGATAAAAGCGAAGAAAAAACCTACGCACCATAGAAGCACGGATAACAGGTATATCCAGTTGCTTGTCTTTCGTAATCTGGCACATGCCATTGCCTGCGCCGGGTCAATCGGGCAGGGGGCGTTCCTTGACCTCCAGAGCGCGACTCCGGCGATTAGAAGCATCGCTCCGGAGATTCCAAACGTCCAAATCTTGTATTTTGACAACGCAATCAGCCAGGGTGCGGTTCCTACGATTCCCGCCAGAACCGCGCCGGCACCGATTGTCACCAGTAATGCGGGAAGGGCGCAGCACACCAGCGTTCCAGCGGACGTAAGCAGGCTGAGCGAGGGCAGAAGCGTTTGTTTCACTCCATAGCCCGAATTTGTGTTATCCATGTTCGCACCCCCTCTGAATGGCACTCACTTTGTACCCTGAGTCCGTGATGAGCTTTGTAAGCGTTGCATCGTCAATGGTCAATCCGGGTTTCATGGCTACCGCTACGGAGCCTTTGCCAAGGTCAACATTGATTCCCGCAACATCGCCTCGTTTCAGGAAGACTTTTTCCAAGGAACGGGCGCAAAAATCACATACAAGCCCGCTGACCTTGACATTGATGGTGTCTTCACAGGCGGCGTTTTCCATGTTGTTTGAAGCGGCGGAGTGCTCCACCACCTGACCTTCATGGTTATGTTCGTGTTCTCCATGTTGCGCATGGCTTTGGAACGCGAAGAAAAGTGTCATAAAACAAATTGCAATGATTGATGTTTTCATAGTTTTCTCCTTAAAATCTTATTATTAAATTGAACAAAATCCCACCTTTGTCGCTCACTCCGACTTCAGCGAGATACTCGTTCTTAAAAAACCGTACAAAAGGTGTAAACAAGATGTTATCCCTCTCTCCCGTGATATGGTCAACCTGCAGCATGAGCCAAGTGTGGAGATCGCCGTAGTCCCCGATATAAGGGGCGATTCCCACCCGCGCTTTCTGCCTGAAAAACTTCGCTATGTCTCCGGCGTAGTAGACGCGGTTCTCATAACTCGTAAAATACCGTCGAGTTTCCCAGTCAAGGGCGATATCGGTAAAGGCGGCGGGCTGAGGTTCGCCGTCGGGCACTCCGAGATCACCGTAGGCTATGCCGAGACCGCCTTTAAGATATAAGTTTGCCTGCGACTCGGGTGCGTTGTGGCGCTTCACCAGATAGTTAAGCTGTGCGCCGTGGAACTGCCAATCCTCCTCGCGCCAGTATTCGGTTCTGTATCCTATTGAATACTTGGCCGTCGGCGAATAATGAACGTGAAGAGAATTTGCGCTCTTGTCGTTTTTCTGCATGACCGTCCATCCGCCCGGATACGAGACCGGACGAGACAATGACTGGGGGACGTATCCCATCAGGATCACGCAGCATAAAGTGAAAACTGTTAATTTCATGTTTCCTCCTGAGTATCGATTATTGCCTGGCGACGCCGAAGCGAAGCCGTTTATAGCGCGCGGGTGCGCGCAAGTTTGCTCAGGAGAGGTGTTTTGGAGGTCGGAAAAGGGTTTCGATCTGACGGGAGGACAGAAGCTGATCGGCAAGAATTCCGACAGCAGGTCCCCCATGGTGATCTTTTAATTCTTGAACCGGCAGTGCGTTTATCTGGACACAATGCTGGCAATCACAGCCATCGCATTGGTCGGAATTTCTGTCTTCCGAATCTTTTGTTTCGTGGCAAGGCATGTCCACGTAGGAGTCCATCTGCATTTCGACGGAAGCCTTGTCCATGTTCATTGGACATGTGGAGAAAGCGTTCGCCATGCCGCCGGTGAAGAACAATGCGATGCATGTTGCCAGTAGTAATGCTGTTTTCATGGTGCCCACATCCTAATTATAAGCTATTCACTTTTAGTTCAAACTTCAATGGCAGAAGTTCGAAAGAAACAGGTTACCTAGGAGTGTCTGCAAATTAATGAAGAACTGCAACAACTTGTCTTTATCTGAATTCGGGTATTACTTCTTTTGCGAAAAGCTCTATGGTTGAGGGGTTCATCACGTCGGAGAAAAAAATCGTGTATTTGGATATTCCCTTTTCCAAATCCGCGTTGATCTTCCCTACGCAGTCTTCAGGAGTTCCCACGATCCCGAGTTTTTCTATATCTCCGAAGAATCCGTAGCGTCTCTGGGCTTTTTCGAGTTTTTCGGGGAGATCTTTTCTGTCCTGAACGAGAACGCAGACGGTCTGCTGGGATATCGTTATGTCTTCTATGTTTCTCCCGACTTCCTCGCAGTGCTTACGGAGTATCGAGTGCTTGCGGTCAAATTCAATTGCGCTTGTCGCGGGACAGTTCCATTCATCGGCGAGTTCTGCAACTGCTCTTAATAGGAATTTTTCTCCGGAACCTCCGATGCATACGGGAATGTGGGGACGCTGAACGGGCTTGGGGTTGCAAAGGGCGTTTTCCACTTTGTAATGTCTGCCGGCAAAAGAGGCGGTTTCATCCGCCCACATCAGTTTAAGTATCGTGACCGCTTCTCGCAGCATCTCTATTCTTTCTTTAGTTGACGGGAAGGGATACCCGTAGGCGCGGAATTCCTCTTCAAACCACCCGGCTCCTATTGCGAACTCAACCCGCCCCTTGCTTATCACATCAAGCGTTGAAGCCATCTTGGCAAGCAGCGGAGGATACCTGAATGGGTTGCAGAGCACCATCGTTCCGAGCTTAACGTTCTCCGTTACTGTCGAGAGCGCGGACATTAGAGTCCAGGGTTCATAGATGTCGATACCTATTATTCCCTGACCTAGAACATGATCGTAGAACCAAACGGAATCATATCCGGTCGAGTCGCATAACTGCGCTGCGGCCTTTATGTCTTCAAAATCTATTTTCTGCTGTCTCAGCATTACTCCGAATTCGGGTCTGCCCATTGTCTGTCTCCGTTTTTTGGTGTTTGCGCAGGGTTGTAAAACGCAGGGGTAATTATCCCTTTAGCTGGGGACGCTGTAAACACAGCAGTGCCTCTTTACTTGTTTAAGCAAGGAAATAAAAGTTCACTGTTTTACTTCTTTGTGCTATCATTACGGGCGACGGGAAGAAGAAAGCCCAAAGTGCCTGAGGAACTTTTTACCGCCTGTTTTAAATAGAACAATTCCGTTTCTTCTTAAATCTACGATCCAGAGGTTTCCAATGAAAAACGCAGTTGTTTTTGCTCTATGTTTTGTTTTCGCTTTGATTGCTTTTCCCGGGGAGGGACACTCTCATTCCGATCCCAGTCATAACAAAAATACGTCCGCTGAATCGAGCGGCAAGAAAGAAAGGAGAAAGCCAATGGTTCTTATTTCAACTTCGCTAGGTGACATAAAACTCGAGCTTTATGAGGAAGAAGCGCCGATTACTGTGGCGAATTTTCTTTCCTATGTGGAAGAAGGTTTTTACGACAACACCATATTTCACAGGGTGATAAATAATTTCATGATACAGGGTGGCGGTATCGGCGCGGACATGAAACAAAAGCCGACCAAAGCCCCGATAAAAAACGAGGCTGAAAACGGTCTTAAAAATGAACGCGGTACCATAGCAATGGCTAGGACCGCCGATGTGGACTCTGCGACGTCGCAGTTTTTTATAAATCACAGGGACAATCCTTTTCTTGATCATGGTGTCCGTGATTTTGGTTATGCGGTGTTCGGGAAAGTGGTTGAGGGAATCGAAGTTGTTGACAAAATCGCCACTGTTCAGACCAGACCGGGAGATGTTCCCGTCGAGACGGTGTCTATTTTGTCCATGAAGGTCGTCAATTAACAGACGGTCTCTTTTTTCGTGTCGGAAGAGATTACTTACAAAAGTGCCGGTGTTGACGTGGAGGAAGGCGAGAGGTTCGTGCGGCTTATAAAACCTCTTGTCGAGTCGACCTACGGCGAAGGCAAAGTAAGCCCGCTCGGGGGGTTTGCGGGGGCTTTTCCGCTTGATGCAAGTGTTTTTCGCGAGCCCCTGCTTGTATCAGCCACAGACGGCGTCGGCACGAAGCTCAAAACAGCCTTTTCCGCGCGCAGGTTTGATACGATAGGCATAGATCTGGTTGCCATGAGCGTTAACGACGTGATTACGTGCGGCGCGAAACCCCTGTTTTTTCTTGATTATCTGGCTACCTCGAAACTCGACTCGGAGCAGGCAGCCGAGGTGGTAAAAGGTATCTGCGGGGGATGTGTTCAGGCGGAATGCGTGCTTATCGGGGGCGAGACAGCTGAGATGCCCGGATTTTACGCCGAGGGGGAGTTTGATCTTGCGGGTTTCTGTGTCGGAGTGGTGGAGAAAGACAACTATGTTAGCGGCGCCGGGGTAGGGCCGGGCGATGCGGTTATCGGGCTTGCTTCAAGCGGTCTTCATTCAAACGGCTACTCGCTTGCGAGAAAGGTGCTTTTTGATGTCGGTGGCTACTCTATGGATTCAAAGCCCCGAGGCCTCTCAAAAACCCTTGGAGAGGAACTCCTCACACCCACGATCATATACTCAAGCGCCATTCTTGGTCTATGCGGAAGTTTCGACGTAAGGGCCCTTGCCCACGTGACGGGCGGCGGGATTCCGGGAAACCTCTCAAGAGTCATTCCTGACGGACTTTTTGCGGCAATTGATGGTAAAAGCTGGCCAGTTGCTCCCATTTTCGACCTGATAATGAAAACCGGGAACGTAAGCCGCGACGAGATGTACTCGACGTTTAACTGCGGGGTGGGAATGATAGCGGTGCTGCCGCGCGAGCGGGCCGAAGAAGCTTTGTCCTTCGCGCGGGATCTATCGGAAGCGGCTTATCTTATCGGCGATATAAAAGAGGCTGACACCCCCGGCCCCAAGGTCCGCATTCTCTGAGGACACAGACTCAGTTGTAGTATCTCCTTACCCATTTTGGAAGCCTGTAATCGAAGGTGGCGGGTATTCTGAGTCTTTCTTCATCCCAGCTCTCGGGGAAGGGGTTGTAGGGGGAAGCCACCCTTATTGTGCGCAGCACTTCCCTGTCCAGATTCTCGAAACCGGAAGGCTGGATTATCCTCACGTTTTCAAGATATCCGTCTTTTCTGAGGATGAAAACGATCTGCACGTTTCCCTGTTCCCTTCTTATCTGCGATTCCTTGGGATATTTCCAGACCTGATAGATTCTCTCTTTCAGTTTCGTGAAATAGGAAATGTACTTGTATTCCGTCGTGTTTAAATCAACGGTAATTTCCTTCTCGACGTCTTTGGTGCCAAGAAGCGGCTCTTCTGTATTATAGTCAAACGGAACGTCCACTATGCTGGGATTTACCATCTGCGAAGCGGAAGCACTCGGGTTGTTTCTGGACAGTTCGTTAGGGGTCGATCTTCTTTTTTCTGGTTTTTCCCTTTCTCCTTCGGGTATTATGGCAACCCGGTCTTTTTCGGGAGAGAACCTCTCAGCGCTCCTCTTGGCCTCTCCAGGTTGAACTGTCCCTGCGGGTTTTCTTTGCACCGTGTTTTTCTTTGTCGGTTGTGGAGCGGACCTTGAGAGTTTCGTCGTGTCATCTATCGTAGTCTCTTTTTCCGCCCTGTGAGACTTATCAGCGAGCCTTGACGGCTTGTCAGGAGGTTCCGTCTCTTTAACCGGTATTTCGATAAGTTCTATGTACGTTCTCTCAAGCGAGTCCTTAAGACTTTCGGGGTCTGGGAGTATCTCTGAGAAAAGAATCTGAATCAGTATCAGATTCAGCACGGTTGAGATCAGAAGAAAAACCGGGAAAGGGACCTTTCTGTTCCTGTACATCGGGATTTACCAGCGTTTTGCCGCGCGCGGGGCGGGGCCTGTTTATATCTTCAGTATATTCTGTATGAGAACCCTGGCAAAATCGGCCGTTTTGAGCTTGCCTCCCAGATCCCGGGTCTTATCGCCGTTCGAGAGAGCTGTGTTGTAAGCCGTCTTTATCTTGTCGGCCGCTTCTCTCATGTCCTCTCTTCCTTCTGAATCGGCCAGATACCTGAGCATCATTACCGCTGACATTATTAGGGCGAGCGGATTTGCTATCTCGAGCCCCGCTATGTCCGGCGCAGACCCGTGCACCGCTTCAAAGACCGAATATTCATCCCCTATGTTGGCGCCAGGAACAACGCCGAGTCCTCCGACAAGGCCGGCGCAGAGATCGCTCATCACGTCGCCGTAGAGGTTCTCAAGCAGCAGCGTGTCAAACATGCCCGGATCCTGAACCAGCCTCATGCATCCCGCGTCTATTATGTATTCTTCATACTCGATATCCGGGTACTGTTCGCTTGCCTCCCTTGCCTTTTTGATGAAAAGGCCGTCGGTGATCTTCATTATATTGGCCTTGTGAAACACGGTCACCTTCTTTCTGTCTCTTTTTCTCGCGTATTCGAAACCCCATCTGGCGATTCGCTCGCACGCTCTCTCGGTCGCGACTTTCATGCTCATCACTACCCCTGGGGAGACCGTGTTCTCGACGCCGCTGTAAAGACCTTCGGTGTTTTCACGCACGATGACTATGTTAACGTCGGAGAATCTGGTTCTCACGCCCTCGATGCTTCGTACCGGTCTTACGGCCGCGTACAGGTCAAGTTTCTTTCTCAGTTCCACGTTCGCCGATGAAAATCCCTCTCCTATGGGGGTCGTGCATGGGCCCTTGAGCGCGACTTTATGTTCCCTTATGGCGTCCAGAGTGACTTCCGGCAGGACTTCTCGGTACTTTTCTATGGCCGATACGCCGGCCCTTCTTATGACCCATTCGATCTTGGCTCCGGAAGCGGAGATGACGTCCTTTGTCGCTTCGGCGATTTCCGGGCCGATACCGTCTCCCGGGATTAAAACGACCTTTCTAGCGCTCATAATCTGTACGTGTGATACGGTTTGAAACCGGGTTTCTATTGAACATATATGTTCTTATCTGGCAAGTTACGTGCCAACAAATCACTTTCCGTGTCCGCATGTCCGCCAAGCTTTTGCCGGGCACTTCAGCCGAGTTTCTTTAGAAGCAATACCCCAACCAGAAGCAGCATGAAAAATATAACCGTAAATATGTTGAAATATTTATCGATAAGCAATTTTACTCTCGCTCCGAAAACTGAAAGAAGGAAGGCAATTATTGCGAATCTGGCAGTTCTCCCCACTGCGCAGGCGGCGATGAAGGCTAGGAAGTCAACCTTGAATACTCCCGCCGTTACTGTAAACGCCTTAAAAGGTATAGGAGTGAAGGCCGCGGCCAGGACTGCTTCAAACGCGTTTTCCGAGTATTTGTCGCCCACAATCGCAAACGTCTCTGGGGTTATTATGTGAGAGAGAAAGAAATCCCCTACAATTCCCCACACCCAGTATCCTATGAGATATCCTGCTGCCGCTCCCAGTATGGAGAAAACGGAGCAGTAAAGAGCGAAGCGGTATGACTTTCTGGGATTTCCAAGGCAAAGTGCCATGAGGAGCGGATCCGGGGGGATGGGGAAAAAAGACGCTTCCGTGAAGGAAACCAGGGAAAGCGCAAAGGGACCATGTTTTCTGTCCGCCCAGCCCAGAACCCAGTCGTAGAGGCTTTTAAGCATGGTTCTCTAGTTTTTCCCTGAGCTCCTCAAGGTACCCGTAATCCGTCATATCAAGCTTTATCGGGGTTATCGAGACGTAGCCTTCAAGGATGGACACTATGTCTGAGTTTTCGATTCTCAGGGAATCAAGCTCGTTTCCGCCTATCCAGTAATACTTCTTCCCTCGGGGATCGGTTTTTTCCACTATTGGTGCCTGGTAAACCCTTTTGCCCTGGCGCGTAACCCGTATTCCCCTTACTTCTTCGAGGGGAAGGTTAGGCACGTTCACATTCAGCAGGGTGTTTTCGGGGAGACCGGCTTTAAGAACGAATTCCGCGGCCACCCTTGAGTAGTGGGCGGCGGTTGAGAACAGAAAGTCTTTTTTCGCCGCGAGCGACACCGCTATCGCGGGGATTTTCATAAGGGTCGCTTCTATTGCGGCGCTTACGGTCCCCGAATACGTTATGTCATCTCCCATGTTGGCGGCCATGTTTATTCCGGAGACCAGGAGATCGGGTTTTTTGTCTCCCAGAATTCCGTTCACGGCGAGATTCACGCAGTCCGTTGGAGTTCCGTCCACGGAGAATACTTTTTCTGAAATTTCCTCGATTCTAAGAGGCCTCATGAGGTTGAGCGAGTGGCTCGAAGCGCTCTGGTCACGGTCTGGCGCCACGGTGTAGACCTCCCCCAGATGAGAGAGCGCCTCTCCTAGCGCTTTTAAGCCTTCTGAGTTTACCCCGTCATCGTTTGAGAGCAGTATTTTTTTAGTTTTCATGTCTGGGAATGGTCGGGGTGACCGGATTCGAACCGGTGACCCCCGGCTCCCGAAGCCGGTGCGCTACCAAGCTGCGCTACACCCCGAACAAAAAGTTCCGGCTAGATTTTAACCCATCAGGGATTTCTCGCAACAGACAATCCCGGCATACTGAGGGAGTTATATAGATGACTGAACTTGAGTTGGAACCTGACTTGCGGATTTGATTTGGTCGGGGTGACCGGACTTGAACCGGTGACCCCCGGTCCCCCAGACCGGTGCGCTACCAACTGCGCCACACCCCGTATTGAACAGAAACCGGATCAGAGGCGAACAGGACGCACAATGGCCCGTTCAGAGATCCTGTCTCAGGGATTTTAACTCATTTAGAATTTCGCGCAACAGCATTTTGTCCGAGTAGAGGGGGGATATATTTCCGCTTCCGCTTTTCTCATCCCTGAGTCTTTTCTGAACCCCCGCTATGGTGAACTTCTGATCGTGAAGCAGGTGCTTTATCTTGTGGAAGAGATAAATCGTATCCTTGTCGTAGAGTCTCTGGGACTTCCTCCTGATAGGCCTTACTTCTTTGAACTCGGTTTCCCAGTATCTGAGAACATAGGGCTTTACTCCTATGATCTCGCTTACTTCTCCTATCTTGAAATAAAGCTTGTCCGGCAGGGACAGATCTGAAAGCATCCCAGACATACTTATATTATCGTTTCAATACTGGGAAAAAGTCAAGATATAATTATGTCAATCAGTTATAAGACACCTTTAAAGGATTTTCTATGTATCGGACAGGGCCCCAGGTTTCGTAGCGCCCCGAGGTGCTCTTTTGTTGGATAACCCTTGTGGCGGGAAAAGCCGTATCCGGGATACTCCCTTTCAATCTCGGTCATGATGCGGTCTCTTGTCACCTTTGCAACAATTGAAGCGGCTGCTATTGACGCGCACTTAGAGTCACCCTTTATTATCGCCTTTTGCCGGATAGGGAGGGAAGTCTTCGAGTTGCCGTCTATGAGAAGGCAGTCCGGTTTTCTCCCCAGCGCCAGAACGGCTTTTTCCATTGCCAAAAGCGCCGCCCGCAGGATGTTTATGCGGTCAATCTCCCCGGCCCCGGTTATCCCGATCGAGTAAGCGAGGGCCTTTTCCCGGATCTGCTCGAAAAGCTCATTGCGCCTTTTTTCGGAAAGCGCCTTTGAATCCCTGAGTCCGTGAATAGGCCGGTTCACATCGAGTATTACGGCACCCGCCACGACCGGCCCGGCCAGACATCCTCTTCCCGCTTCGTCCACGCCGGCCACAATTCCCCCGGATCCTGAGATTCCATCTTCAGTGTGTAAAAGGCAGTCGGATTCAGACAATTTCCGTGTTACGTGAGCCCGTAGTTCTCAAGTTCCCTCTTCAGTCTCTCGAGGTTTTCTCCCGAAAGTTCATAAAGCGGGGCTCTTATCTCGGGGCTTATTTTCCCCATCACGGCAAGAGCGGCCTTTACGGGTATCGGGTTTGATTCCACGAAGAGAGCTCTGTTAAGCGGGAGAAGGCGGTAGTGAAGCTCTTTAGCCCTCTCAAGTTCCCCTCTTGCAAAGGAGTTGTACATTTCCGATACGTCTGCGGGAGCTATGTTCGCCGTTACGCTTATGAAACCCTTGCCCCCGACCGTTAAAAGGGGGTAGTTAACCACATCGTCTCCCGAGAGAAGGATCAGATCCTCTCCGCAGAGAAAAATGATTCTGCTTGCCTGCTCAAGCGAGCCCGAGGCTTCCTTGACGCCGATTATGCTCTCGCAGTCGCAAAAAAGTTTCTCCACGGTTTCCGGCTCTATGTTTACAACCGTGCGCCCGGGCACATTGTAGAGTATGAGCGGAATGGATGTCTTCTCTGCAATTGTGCGGAAATGCTGATAGATTCCTTCCTGAGTGGGCTTGTTGTAGTAAGGAGTTACCACAAGGGCTGCGTTTGCACCGGCCTGCTCCGCAAATTTCGTTAGGCGCAGGGCTTCCTTGGTGCTGTTTGATCCCGTGCCCGCAACCACGGGAAGCCTTCCCCTTACCGTTTCCACGGTGAATTTTATTACTTCTTCGTGCTCAGCATGAGAAAGGGTGGGGGATTCTCCTGTGGTTCCGACCGGAACTATGCCGTGGGTTCCGCTTTCTATGTGGAACTCTATTAACTCTTCTAGCTTTCCGTAGTCAACGGCGTCGTCTTCAAACGGCGTTACTATCGCTACTATAGAACCATGTATCAATTTTTTCTCCGTACCAAGAGGCTATACCCTAACTTTTTTGCCGCAGGAAGAACAGAAAACGCTTGCCGTGGGAATTCTTGCTCCGCAGTGCATGCAGAAAAAACTCTCTCCGGTCCCCGCGGAGAGTTCAATGGCCTGGGACATCACCTCTTCGAATTTCCCCGAAAGCTCCTCGAACTCTTTTCTGTACTGCTGGTGAAACATTATCGAGTCTTCCGCGTCAACTGTTTTTATTTCAAGCTTGAGTCCCTTGCTTCTTGTGGAACCGAACTTGTGATTCGTTATGGTGTCGAGCTCTATGTCCCTTAGAACGTTCACTTTGGAACTGTTTTTAAGTATCAGGACCCTTTTTTTCGTAAGCATCAGAATGCTTCTGAAAAAAGTGTTTCTGTCTACCCACGCCCTGGGCTTGTATGTGCAGCTGAGGGTCTGAACCGTGAGCAGCACGGAATCATCTTCCCCGAGCAGCTCCTTCAATTCATCGGAGTCGATCTGGGGAGGCGCAAGAAAAAAATCCGAAAGCTTTTTGAAAATACCTGTTTCAGACATGGTTTCGAACCAGAAGCTCCGCTATCTGCACTGCGTTAAGAGCCGCGCCCTTCCTTAACTGGTCTCCGCTCACCCACAGGGAAAGACCGTTTTTGACCGTGTAGTCCTCCCTGATTCTTCCGACAAAGCAGTCGTCTTTCCCGGAACTTTCAACCGGCATCGGGTAATCGGAATTCTCCGGGTCGTCAACGAGCGAGACCCCGGGGAAATTCCTGATGGCTTCCCTTGCCTCCTCGACAGTCACTTTTCTTTCTGTTTCGAGGTTAAGTGAAACCGAGTGGGACCGGAAGACGGGAACCCTAACAGTCGTCGCTGTGAGGACGATGGAATCATCTCCCAGTATCTTGCGCGTCTCGTTGTGAAGCTTCATTTCTTCCTTCGTGTAGCCGCTTTCGGTAAAGGAGTCTATGTGCGGAATCACGTTAAAGGCTATCTGGTGGGGGAACGTGTTTGTTTCGCGGGGGGGCTCTCCGCTATCAGACCAGCTTCGCACCTGGCTTTCGAGTTCCGTTATTCCACCAGCTCCCGCTCCGGAGACCGCCTGAAAACTCGTCGCTACCACCCTTTTTATTCTCGATACGTCATGAATGGGCTTAAGCGCCATGACGGCTACCGCGGTCGTGCAGTTGGGATTGGCAACTATTCCCTTTTTTTCGTGAAGCGCGGCCGCCCGGGCGTTTATCTCGGGTATTACCAGGGGAATTTCGGGATCCATCCGAAACGCCGAACTGTTGTCGATAACCACCGCTCCGCTTGCTACGGCGCAGTCCGCATATTTTCTGCTTCTTTCGGAGCCAGCGGAAAAAAGAGCTATGTCTATGCCACGAAAGGAGTCCTCTCCCAGCACCGAAACGGTTATCTCTGTTCCGCAGAAACTGTATTTTCTCCCTCGGGAGCGCTCAGAAGCAAGAAGGCGCAGCTCTCCCACCGGGAAATTTCTTTCCTCGAGTATCTGCATCATCTCCTGTCCCACGGCGCCTGTGGCTCCCGCTATCGCCACGTTGTATTTTTCTTTTCTTTCCATTTTGCTGTCAGTCCATCCGGTTTTGATACTTCGATTCGATTCCGGTTACTTTTTCTATATTTTCCCTTTCCGAGGGGTCCGGTTCGCTCTGGAACCATGCGTCGAGAATTTCCTTGGCTACGTCAGGGGATATCAGGCGCAGGCTCATGGCGAGTATGTTTGCGTCGTTCCACATTCGCGCCCCCGCGGCCGTTTTTGAGTCCGTGCACAAAGCCGCTCTTATTCCAGGGACCTTGTTTGCGGCAATGCTTACCCCCGTTCCCGTCGAGCAGAACAGTATTCCCTGGTCGCACTCTTTTTGAGAAACCTTCTCGGCTACCTGCTCGGCGACTTCTGCCCATTCCACGTTCTTGTCCGCAAGCGGTCCGAAGAGTTCAACCTCCATGTCTCTTTTGCGAAGCTCCTCTATCACCTCGTCGGTGAGGGCGTTTTTTTCATCACTTCCGATAGCGATCTTCATTTTCAGGGTCTCCTTTCTCGGAATTATCCATTGTTTCAAACCCATCCGAAAGGGGGACTCAAGTCTTGATTCCCCTTAAAAAAGGGTTGGAACTCCAAGTGTCCCGAACCGAAAAACATAGTGGTTCATCTTGATATAAATCTATACCATAATATGAAGGCAACATCACGGGTCAGGCAATCTACTGCAGTTATTGTATTACGGAAATGACTTTGGTCCTCTTAGGCCTTACCCTAGTGATAACGCTTGGTCTGAATTTCTGAGAAAAGCGACATCGTAGGGGGCCAAATGCCAGATAGGTTTTTCACTAATATTTCCGCGTTTTGTTCCTGCGGCTTACTTCTACACGGCGTTTGAAAAACTTAATATAAGGTTTAGTTCTTGATCGAGGATTATATGCTTTGTTAGCCAAAAGGTTTAAATTAGACCCCGGCTTTCGCGACCTAGGTGCCGGGAACCTAGAGGAAACCCGCTTGATATAGGTTGCCGCTAAAACCCCCAAAAAGAGGCGGCAGATGTTCAGCCCAACTGCCGTTTATCGGATGAGGTTGGAGGAGTCTTAGGCTTTTGCTTCTTCGCTCGGATGTCCCAATCCTTTGTAAACATGGCATCGGTTATCTGCTCCAAGTTTCTAGGTGTCGGAGGTATGATCTTCAGCTTGTGTCCCATCTTTTTTTATCTTGACTTCCCAATGTTTTCTTTGATTTTTTCTACGACGTTTTTCAGCTCTGTATTTTCTGGATTTAACATAGTAGAGATAGACAAACAAAAGAACCGCAAAAGCAAGCATCGTTACCCAGAATGCTTCTTTATCCAACATACTCACCCTTCTAAGGGACTAGTTTTTAAGTCTTTTTGCCTCTTTATCCCACAAAATGTTCTATAAAGTAAAGAGGGTGATGAACAAAGACCGCTAAAGGAAAACCACCCAAAAACCCCCATACTTTTTGATTTAATAACGGGGTTTGATCATTGTCAAGAGAAATTTATACCAAACGGTAAGTTCTAAGAAGTGTAAGCGCCGTTCGCAAAGAATTAATGAAGAGAAAAAGCAGAAAAAATTCGAAAAATCTTGGCTGGCTTTGTTATAATTTATTCTTCATTGGTATAACCGGGCAGTTTAATCTCGAAATGCTCGTAAGGCGTGATTCCGTGAAGCGATCTATCTTAGGACAAAACCATCAATTTAAATATGGAGTGAGAGATATGTTTAAGCAGCGAGAGTTAAAACCCTACATTTGTTCCGGCAGTTCTTGGTATAGTAGACTTGCTTGGGGCGGTGTACTCTGCCGAGGAAGACGATTACTGCGGTCATGCGGTCAGGTCGGTGTTCTTTTTGCCGTTTTTTCTGTTTTCGCGACGCTGACTCTGCTTGCCTGCTTGGACGACAGCGACCGCCCGAGCAGCATCGCCGATCAGCTCAGAAAAAATGCCGAAGCATTTGATTATACGATCGGGGAGGCCGGCGGGATACTGACGATTGCGACCATTTCGGAGCCGCTTACCCTGAATCTGGCTATTGCGAACGATTCCGGATCGACAGGAGTTCTGGGGTATCTCTTCGATGGCCTGACCGAGATCTCCTGGCTCACTGACGAAGTCGAACCGTCGCTTGCCGAGTCCTGGACCCATTCGGATGACGGCCTGACCTGGACTTTCTCTCTGCGCGAGGACGTGACGTGGCACGACGGGACACCTTTTACGGCGCACGACGTGGAGTTCACCTTCAACCGCATCATATACAACGAGGAAATAAACTCCAGCGACCGGGCAGCATTTAACTTCCGGTTTCTGGACGAGGCCACCGGAACTTGGACGGAAGCGAGGATGACCGTTACTGTGCTTGACGACTATACGGTACGGTGCGTTTTACCGGTGTCGTTTGCTCCCTTTCCTACGCTCCATGGTTACCGCTATCTATCCCAAGCACATTCTGGAGCAGTACGTAGACGACGGCACTTTCAACGAGGTATGGGACATAGGCACGGATCCGGCCGAAGTCATTGGCACTGGTCCCTTTACCATAGAACGCTATGACCCAGGCAACCGCGTGGTCCTGAGCCGCAATCCGGGTTACTGGTTAAAGGATGATGTGGGCAACAGTCTGCCGTACCTGGACAAAATCGTTCATCTTATCGTCCCAGACCTAGAGACCGAACTCGCTAAGTTCAAGGACGGGGAAGCGGACATTCATGGCGTGCTGGGCAGGGAGTTTGCGGAACTCGAACCGCTTCAGGCGGAAGGGGATTTCACGATCTACAGGAGAGGTCCCGCCTTAGGGTCGACGTTTCTGACTTTTAACATGAACCCTGGCGAAAACCCGGATACAATGGAGCCCTATGTAGCAGCTAACAAGCTTAAGTGGTTCCGGAATACTCAGTTCCGCCGGGCCGTCGCGCACATCGTTGACAAAGAGGCGATCATACGCGACGTACAGCACGGACTCGGCTATCCGCAGTGGTCCTCCATCAGTCCCTCTGCGGGTGACTTCCACAATCCCGACGTGCGACGGTACGAGTACGACATCGCCGAAGCCAACCGCATTCTAGATAGCCTCGGCTGGGTTGATACCGACGGGGACGGTATTCGCGAAGACGATGCGGGCAATACGATTGAATTCTCAATGGTAACCAACACCCAGAACAGCGTACGTGAAAGGGTTGGGATGATCGTCCAACAGGGCCTCGAGGAGATCGGCATCAAGGCGGATTTCAGGCTGGTCGAGTTCGGCGAACTCGTCTCCCAGTTGACACGTTCCTACGACTGGGAAGCCATGGTCATGGGTTTCGGAGGCGGAACGGATCCGCATACCGGAATTGTTCTCTGGCACAGCAGTGAGAATCTGCACCTTTGGTATCCGAATCAGCCGCAGCCGGCTGACGGACTGGGAAGCCGAAATAGACCGCCTTTACGTGAGGGCGAGCCAGGAACTGGACCGTAGCGAACGCGTAGCGCTCTACCACCGCGCCCAGGAAATCGCTTCCGAGAACATGCCGCTCATCTACACAACACGTGGAGAACGGATGAGTGCGGTCCGAAACGTCTTCGGCAACACGACCCCCACGTTGTACGGGCTTTGGGATATTCGCTACCTGTATCGAACCGATCTGTAGCAGCGATCCTGAGTTTTAGGGCAAAGATTACTCTAGGCGCACGCAGTGCAGGTGGAAATCGGATTTTTCTCCAGCGGATGAGCTGTCTGCAAAGAGGTTTTTCTGTTCTTGACAGCAACTCCCTAGTATTTATAATGATGCCCTTAGCAAGGAGTGAGTCTTTCCGCTGCTTTTTTTTTAGATTTACATCTCTATTAAATCAGTCCAGCATGGAGGTAGTATCAGGTGAAGATAGTGGTTTTTATAACACAGACGCAGGACACCGAAGCGAGGATAAAGGTCGGTTCCTCCGGCGATTCCATAGACACAGAAGGCATGAAATGGATCATGAATCCTTACGATGAGTTCGCCGTCGAGGAAGCCATCAGGACCAAGGAAGCATACGGGGGCGAAGTTGTTCTGATCACTGCGGGCCCGCAACGCGCTTCACAGGCGTTGCTTCAGGGGCTTGCAATGGGTGCCGATTCCGCGGTGCATATTTCGGATGAAGCTCTCGGGGAGACCGTGGATTCCCTTGTCATTTCGAAGCTGGTCGCGTGGGAACTTGGAAATATCGAAGGGGTGGATCTGATTTTCACGGGGATGAAGATCATTGATGAGGAATCCGTGCAGGTAGGCATACAGGTAGCCGAGGAACTTGGAATTGCCCATCTTGCGCTTGTAAGCAAAGTGATTGACGTAAAGCCGGACGAGAAAAAGCTTGTCTGCCAGAAAGAGATCGATGGCGGAAGCGTTTCCGTCGAGGTTTCTCTCCCGGCCCTTATAACCTGTCCCGACGCTATGAACGAGCCCCGCTACGCGTCTGTTCCCAATATAATGAAAGCGAAGAGAAAACCAATGAAGACCGTTTCCCTCGACGATGTGGATTTCGGTTCTCTCGGCATCAGCAGGGATGCCGTGGGCAAATCCGGGGCGAAGATAAAAACAGTGAGTCTTGAAGTTCCCGAAGTGGAGAGAAAGCTGAGAATCATAAAGGGAAGCGACGAGACTACGGTCAAGGGAGACGAGATTGCCGAGTCCGCAAAGGAACTCGTTAAACTTTTGAGAGATGACGCGAAGGTCATATGATCCGGGATATCCGGGATTGCTTTATCAGAAAGTATCGCTAGGAGGCTTGAATTAAATGAGTAGTGAAATCTGGGTTGTTGCTGATATAAAGGCTGACGGACAGATAAGAAAGGTGACGTTTGAGGTTCTTTCCGAGGCCAGAAGAAAACTTGGAGGTTCTGTCTGCGCGGTGCTGCTCGGAAGCGGCATTTCGGACAGGGCTTCTGAACTTGCAAGCTACGGAGCGGAGAAAGTCTATGTGGTAGACAATCCCAACCTCAAGGATTTTAATCCCGACGGTTACGTGAAAGCCCTTTGCGAACTTATAAAGAAGCACTCTCCCGCGGTTGTGCTCTCAGGCAACACGGCTTTCGCCGAGGATTACATGCCCAGGGTCGCTTCTGGCGTGGGTTCGGGGCTTGCCATGGACTGCGTAGATATAGGCATGACCGACGACGGAAGGCTTAGGATAAAAAGGTATTCACACTCAAGCAGGGCGATATCCACACAGGAATTTAACGGCGACGGAAGCGCGATGATCGCCACCGTAAGACCCAATTCCTTTAAGGAGGAAGAGTCAGCCGGCGCGGGGCAGGTGGTGAACGAAGATGCGGGGATTGCGGATTCTGACATAAAGATCAAAGTGATTGAAATGAAAACCAAGGAATCCGACAGACCCGAGCTTACCGAGGCCGAGAGGGTGGTTTCCGGCGGCAGGGGTCTTGGCAGCGAAGAGAATTTCAATCACATATACGATCTCGCGGACCTGCTTGGCGCGGCCGCGGGAGCGACCAGAGCCGCCGTTGACGCGGGATACTGCCCGTATGACATGCAGGTCGGCCAGACCGGAAAGGCAGTGTCTCCAGTGCTTTACGTCGCGGTCGCCATATCCGGTTCTGTACAGCATTTCTCCGGCATGGGTTCATCAAAAGTGATAGTTTCCATAAACAAGGATCCGGAAGCCCCGATTTTCGCGAAATCCGATTATGGAATCTGCGGGGACCTTTTCCAGGTTCTTCCCCCGCTTACTGAGGAACTCAAAAAAGCCTTGTCCGAGTAACGGAACCCGTCACACTATATCGACGACTTCCGTTTTTTCCATGGGTTTGCCCAGGAACCTGGACGCGATTGAGGTAAAGGTTTCCGAATCGTCGGTAAGGTAAAACGACATCTCCCGCACTTTGCCGTCTTCTCTTAGCAGTCCCTGGGACCTTAATATGTTTTCGGTCTGCTTTGCGGTCTCTTCAGCCGAGTCGACGAGACTTATCCCGTCTCCCATGACCCCGGCGATCGTGTTTTTAAGAATAGGGTAGTGCGTGCAGCCTAATATCAGCACGTCTATTCCGGATTCCCTGAGATCTCCAAGATATTTCTCGGCTATAAGGACGGCGGTTTCGTCATTTTCCCATCCTTCTTCAGCAAGCGGAACGAAAAGCGGGCAGGGTTTTGAGTGTATCTCAATCGGAGAGGAGCAGATTTCCCGCAGTTTTTTTTCGTAGGAGCCGCTTTTTATGGTCGCCTGGGTTCCTATTACCCCTATTTTTCCATTGACGGTGAGCTCCGAGGCTCTTTTCGCTCCCGGTTCCACTACTCCCACAACGGGAATTTCAAGATTCTCTTTCAGCATTTCTATCGCGTAGGCAGACGCGGTGTTACACGCCACGACCAGAAGTTTTATGTTTTTTGATAGAAGGAAATTAGTGGTGCTCTCAACATATTTTCTTACGGTTCTTTGGGATTTCGTTCCATAAGGGACTCTGGCCGTATCGCCGAGATATACGATGTTCTCTTCGCAAAGGAGATTCATTATCTCCTTTGAGACCGTAAGTCCTCCTATTCCCGAGTCAAAAATCCCTATTGCCTGATTTTTTCTCTCTTCCATAACTCTGCCGTTGTATCTGTATGCTCGCTCCGGGGATGGGAAAAGGCAGGTTTTAAAGATCGCCGGAGAAGGCAATCAACTTTTCTTCTTTGGTCTTGAGCTTACTTTTTTGTATTCGTTCAGGTAGTCATCGGCAAGACTCTTGGCCCTTTCCACTCTCGCTCTTCTCTTTGCCTTCCTTTTTTCCGCTTCTTTCCAGAGGCGGATTTCGTAGGGAGTCTCAGGAGCGAACTCGGGGACCGGGACGGGGTTTCCGGCTTCGTCGACTTTCACGTAGGTGAGAAACGCCGTGCACGCGTGGGATGACTCCCCGGTCTGGGTATCATACGAATCGACCTTGGTCGCCAGTTCAAGGGACCTTGTTCCCACATGGGTGATGCCCGCCTTGAATTCGATCAGATTCCCGACATTAAGCGGCGAATAGAAAAAGAGATCGTCAAGGGATCCCGTAACCAGAACACCTTTGGTAAACCTCTTCGCCAAAATGGCGGCGCTCTCGTCAATGTACTTCATGAGCTTTCCTACGGACATGAATTTTCCGTAGAAGGCGTCTTCCGGAAGTACCATTTTAGTGGTATTGAAAATAAGTCTCGAGCTTTCCGTCTCATCCGCTACGTTGGAGAGATTTCTTTTCCTTCTTTTTATCTCCGGAAGTCTTTGAGCCTTCCTTTCCTCGGCCGAGGTTATGAGCTCCCGTTCAACCGTGCTGGATGCGCTTAGTTTTGTTTCTATTTTCCTCGGTTTTACATCTTCGTCCACGGCGACGAAGGCCATATAGGAGAGGGTTATAAGCTTTTTCTCTTCGGTCTCCCCGTCTTCTGAGTGCACTCGCACCGCGACTTCAATGGACGAGTTTCCCGCGTACTCAACCCAGCTTTCAAGAACTACTATCTCCCCGATCTTTACGGGGTTAAGAAAATCTATGCTGTCTGTGGCTCCCAGTACCGCGGGCCCGTTTGTGAACTTAAAAGACGTGATGCTTCCAGTGAGCATAATCCAGTCCATGAGTATTCCGCCGTGTAGGGTCCCGTGGTTGTTCGAGTGTTCGGGAAGCACGTACTGGACCATTTTGTTAGCAGTTTCGCGTATGGAGATCATGGGTTTTCTGGTTGCGCGCTCCAGCAGAAATTCAGTCAGTTTCCGCCCGAAGAACTATCCGTTCATCTTCAAGGGAGAAAATCGCCCTGCCGCCGCCTGAGAGTTCACCGAAGAGGATTTCCTTTGAAAGTTTCTCCGCCACCTCGGAGTTTATTACTCTCTGCACGGGCCTTGCGCCGAGCTGGGGGTCATAGCCCTTGCGTGCGAGAAAAAGTCTCGCTTCCGGCGTAAGGCTGATCGTCACTTTTTTCGGGACGAGCCTCTGCTGAAGCTCTCCGATCATCTTGTCGACTATTCTCTCCACTATCTTTATATCAAGAGGGTTAAACCTGATGATTTCATTCAGCCTGTTTCTGAATTCCGGAGAGAAGTACTTGTCTATGGCTTCCGGGCTTTTGTCCTCAAACTCTTTTTTCGCGAACCCGACGTTCCTGTTCATACTCTCCCTCGAGCCGGTGTTCGTCGTCAGAATCAGAATTACCTGGCGGAAGTCCACCTTCCTTCCGTTTGAATCCGTGAGCGTGGCGTGATCCATTACCTGAAGCAGGATGTTGTATATGTCCTCGTGCGCCTTTTCGATCTCGTCGAGCAGAAGGACGCAGTGAGGAGATTTGTATATGGCTTCGGTGAGCTGTCCTCCCTGGTCATAGCCGACGTATCCCGGCGGTGAGCCTATGAGGCGGGAGACGGTGTGTTTTTCCATGTATTCGCTCATGTCGAAACGTATGAATTCGACCCCGAGGATCTCTGCGAGTTTTTTCGCAAGCTCCGTTTTGCCGACCCCCGTAGGTCCTGAGAACATGAAGGAACCCACGGGCTTTTCCGGCTCGCTTATGCCGGCGCGCGACATCTGTATGGCGTTTACGAGCTTGTCTATGGCTTCGTCCTGGGCGTAGATGAATTCTTTGAGGTTGTCCCCGAGATTGTGGAGGAGATTTCGGTCCTCGACTTTTACCGACTTGGGAGGTATTTTCGCGATCTTCGCCACCAGCTTTTCCATGTCGGACACTTTTACCTGTCTCGTTATTTCGGGATCGGGGTTGCGGAGCTTCACGGCGGCTCCGGCCTCGTCCATGATGTCGATCGCCTTGTCCGGAAGCTTCCTGTCCATTATGTACCTGTCGGAGAGCTCTATGCACGCCTTTATCGCCCCCCGGGAGTATTTCACGTTATGGTACTTTTCGTAATGGCGCTTGAGTCCGAACAGGATTTTCCCGCAGTCCTCAATCGAAGGCTCATCCACGGTTATTCTCTGGAATCTTCTTGAAAGCGCGTGGTCTTTCTCGAAGATGATCCTGTATTCCTTAAGCGTCGTCGTTCCTATGCATTTTATGTCTCCTCCGGCAAGGGCGGGCTTGAGCATGTTAGACGCATCGAGGCTCCCGCCGGAAACCGCTCCGGCTCCTATAACCGTGTGGATCTCGTCTATGAAAAGCACGTTGTCCGGATCCTTCTTGGTTTCGTCTATGACGACGTTAAGCCTCTCCTCGAAGTCTCCCCGGTATTTCGTTCCGGCCGTAAGGGTTCCTATGTTAAGAAGGTGTATCTTGAGGTTCTTCATCGCTTCGGGGACTTCTCCTGAAACCACGCGGTGAGCAACTCCCTCGACGATTGCCGTTTTTCCCACCCCAGCGTCCCCGACGAGCACGGGATTGTTTTTCTTTCTCTTGCCGAGAATGTGGATTATCCTCTGAACCTCTTTCTCTCTTCCTATGAGGGGGTCGATGCTCCCGTTCCGGGCTTTTTCGATCAGGTTCGTGCAGTAAAGCTCAAGTGGGTTTTTGGCCTCGGCCTTTTTTGTTTCCTTCGGCTGCTCCTTGGCGGTCGCGGGTCTTTCCTTATGTTCTTCGGCCTCCTCGCCTTTTCCGTGGGATATATGCTTTATAACGGCAAAACGGGTAAGTCCCTGGCGATTCAGGAAGTACACCGCGTGCGATTCGGGAACCCTGAACATGGCGACCAGTATGTTAGCCCCGGTTATTTCTTCTTTTTCCGCGCTTTCGGCGTGCATTGAGGCCACCCTGAAGATGTACTTGCTTCCTTCGGAGTAAGTCGGTTCGGGAAGATGGGGGGAGTCGACCGAGGATACGCTCTTGCCCAGGTGCTCCTCAAGATCGGTTGCCAGAAGTTCGGTGTCGACGTCGCATTCTATCAGCACTTCAGCGGCGACTTTGTCCCTTGTGAGTTCAAGGAGTATATGCTCCGGTGTGATGAACTCGTGCTTGCGGTCTTTTGCCTGCTGGTAGGCGCGGTAAAGGGTTTTTTCGAGTTCTTCTGATGCTACCATGTCAGCTTCCCGTCTTTTGGACTTCAAGTATGCATTTCAGCGGATGTTCGTATTTCTCCGCAAGGTCTTTTACCTGTCTTATCTTCGTGGTAGCTATGTCGTAGGTATAGGAGTCGATGACGCTTTTCCCCTTGGTGTGAGCTTCGAGCATTATATTTCTGCTGTCGTTTTCATTTTTGAAGAACACCTTCATGAGAACCCAGACTACGAAATCCCTAGGGGTGTAGTCGTCGTTCAGCAGGACTATCATATACATGTCCGGCCTTTTTACCCGGATATCCTCCCTGACGACCTGCTGGGGGTCCCTGGTATGAGTTGGGTTTTCGCGCTCAGACATGCGCAATATTCTATACGATTTTTTCCGGTTTGCCACCGCGGACCCGCTTAAGCGGGGAGTGTTTGTTGTACTCTGAGATAAGCGAGCGCATGTAGGGTCTTTCTTCCCGAAGGAAGTTGTCTATGGATCTCTGCGCCCCGGGGTTGAAAAACAGATGGGAACTGTAGACCGGTACCGCCTCGAAACCGCGGAGGAACTTGTGTTCGCCCTGCGCGCCTGCCTCGAAAACATTTATTGCGTTGTCTATGGCGAACTCTATCGGTCTGTAGTAACAGCACTCAAAGTGAAGGTACGGCACCTCGACGTTGCATCCCCAGTACCTGCCGTAGAGCTTGTCGCCTTTTCTGAAGTTGATTGTGCCGCCGATAGGACAGCCATCTATCTTCGCGATCACCAGCACGGTTTTTTCCCTGTACGTCTCGAACATCAGGTCGAAAAACTCCCTGTTAAGATAGGCGCTTCCCCATTTCCTCGAGTTTGTACTCACGTAGAACTCCCAGATGGAGTCGATGTGCTCGCGGCGGATCTGTTCTTTCTCGAGGACCGAGACCTCTACGCCCAGATCGCGGAGGCGGCGTTTTTCCTTCCTTATCTGTTTTCTTCTCCCCGAGCGAAGGTCCCCGAGGAAGTCATCGAAACAGAGATAGCCCGAGTTATGCCAGTGGTACTGGTGGGTGAGCCTAGAGAGAAACCCGCAGTCAGAAAGCAGTTCCTGTTCCTCTGCCGTTACGAACAGAAAATGTATTGAAGAGAGGCTGTTGAGGGAACATACCTCAACCAGTTTCTTTACGAGTTCCTGCGCGCATGTTTCGTAATCGTAGTCTTTGCGAACGATTATTCTCAAGCCGGTTGTCGGGGTAAACGGCACTCCTGCGACCGCCTTTGGATAATATCTTAGCCCTGCGTCCTGATAGGCCCGCGCCCACTGCCAGTCGAATATGTACTCGCCGTAAGAATCGGTTTTCAGATAGAACGTAACCGCCCCGACGAGCTTTTTCCCATTGCGCAGCAGAAGATGGCGTGGCTCCCATCCGGTTTCCGGACCCACGCATCCGGATTTCTCGAGAGCGAAAAGAAAATCAAACTCAAAAAAGGGGTTGTTATCGGGCTGAATGGAGTCGTATTCTTTTTTTTCGACTTCCGTTATCGAATGGCATATCTGGAATGAGGTTGATTTTTTAGATAGCTTTTTTTGTACCTTCATTATCCGCAACCGGCGAGCAAAGAGGGTATCGCCGGGAAATAGTATCAGGTTTCTTTTTGTTTTTGTCGAGATGATAGGCTTGTCAGGCATATGTCATTCCTTCGCTGGTAAGGACCTTTTCCGGAACCTTGAGTGGAGCGTAAAAAAAGGAAGAAAATACGGTCTTGTAGGTCCGAACGGCTCAGGTAAAACCACGCTGCTTGAAATCGTAATGGGACTAATGGAACCGGAAAAAGGGCAGGCCTCCGTTCCCTCTGCGCTGACCCTTGGTTATCTGCCGCAGATAATGGATCTAGGGACGGGTGATCTTACGGTACTTTCGGCGGCCCGCACAAGCGATCGCGACGAAGGCGAGGGCGGTTCCGAAAAACCCGTCCACGAAGCCGAGAAAATCCTGTTTGGACTGGGTTTTACGGGTGAACAGCTCTCCCAGAGGGTTTCTTCCCTCTCGGGTGGCTGGAAAATGCGGGTTGAGCTTGCGAGAATACTTCTTCTGGAGCCTCAGGTGCTTCTTCTCGACGAGCCGACTAACCATCTTGACATAAAAAGCATAGAGTGGCTTGAAGGGTATCTTGGAAACTACCGTGGAACCGTGGTCCTGGTATCCCATGACAAATACCTGCTTGATCGCATGGTTGACACGATAGCGGAGCTTGAAGGTGGGGTGATAAGGGAGTTTCGGGGCGATTACTCCTCTTACCTTGAGAGAAAAGAGCAGCTTGCCGAGGTCGCCGAGGCGACTGCTAAGAACCGGGAGAGGAAGCTTCGGGCCCAGCGCCGTTTCATAGAGCGTTTCAGGTACAAGGCTTCAAAGGCAAGGCAGGTGCAGAGCAGGATAAAAATGCTTGAGAAGATGGAACCCGAAGCCCCGTCTGCGGAGACCCGAAGAACCCTTGAGTTTGATTTCCCCGCCCCCGAGCGCGCGGGACGCGTGGTTTACGAGATAAGCGATTTTTCAAAGGAGTATGAAGCCGCCGGCGGTGCGAGAAACGAAGTTTTTCGAAACTGCCCCGCGCTTCGCGTGGAAAGGGGAGACAGGATAGCTGTTACAGGGAAAAACGGCGAGGGGAAA
Organism: Thermodesulfobacteriota bacterium; assembly: GCA_964291665.2. Classification (GTDB taxonomy): domain Bacteria; phylum Desulfobacterota_D; class UBA1144; order Nemesobacterales; family Nemesobacteraceae; genus Nemesobacter. The sequence continues at coordinate 1,442,757 of OZ219814.1, forward strand.
ACCACTCTCTGCAAGATGATTGCCGGCGTGGAGGGCTTCTCCGGCCAGAGCCGCCTCGGCCACAACGTAACCTTGGGCTATTACGCGCAGAACCAGGACGAGATGCTTAATCCGCAGAACACGGTTTACGAAGAGTTCATCGGAGCCTATCCTCTTTTTTCCCAGACCGAGGCAAGAACGCTTCTGGGCTCGTTTCTTTTCGGTGCTTCCGATATAACCAAGAAAGTATCGGTTCTCTCGGGCGGAGAGAAAAGCCGCCTCTCCCTTCTCAAGATTCTGGTTTCCCGCTCCAATTTCCTTGTTCTCGACGAGCCTACAAACCACCTTGACATGGCTTCCAGGGAGGTGCTTCGCCGGGCTCTCGAGGAGTACTCCGGCACTTTTCTGCTGATAAGCCACGACAGGTATTTCATTGACAGCCTCGTGAACAGGATATGGTACGTGGAAGGAGGAGGGGTCGAGACCTTTATAGGTAATTACTCGGAATTTCTCGAGAAAAAAGCCTGCGACTCAGGTGACCAACCGATGCCCGCCAAGGTGCAAAACGACGAACCCAGGAGAAAAACTGCAAAAGCTCTTGAGGCGGAGAGGCGCAACCGTCTTTACAGGGAACTCCGGGAAAAGGGAATAGAGAACATGGAGAACTGGACGCTTCTTTCGAAAAAACAGATGGAAAATGCCCTTTTGGACCTTGAGAGCAGGATATCGGAATGCGAGACTGAAAAAGAGGAGATGGAGAGGTTTCTTGCGAACCCCGAGACTTTGCCCCAAGGCACTAGCTGGGAAGAAAAAACAAGGCAGCTTGGCGAACTTGAGGCGAAGCTCTCTGCTCTTTACGGCAGATGGGATGAGGTGAGCGAGCACATGCGAAAAAATTTCGCCTGACAAAAAAGCAATAGCCTTTCCGTTCGAGTCATTCTCGTCCTATATAGTTTGCGGCTTTTCTAGGGATGGTCCCCGTAGTAAAAGCGAAGTCGCCATGATTCCAAACTACCTGTATGATCGGCGGCCAGATCAACAACTTGAATTGTCCATGTACCGTTAGGTTTTTCTCCGTAGAACGCGTTGCTCATCAATTGCCAGTCCCGCATTCCGGGAAATTCGTCGAGAATCACATTGAATGGTGCATTCACTATGCTTTCAGTGCCACTCGGTGAGGTTAATTTAACACCTAAATCGGAGCCATATCCGTGATTTACTGTGATATCCAGAATTACGGCTTCGATGTTAGCGGTATTTGGTAAATCGGTAACCGTCAGAGTGTGCGTGACTCCAGCGCCGTCTTCGTCTGGAATGGCTAAGGACAAGTTTGAATTATCTGCCGCTGGGAACCATCGGGATTCGACAAATTCACCCAAGCTGTTGGGGGTATAGCCGTTTGTCATAGTGATTGCATCATCGACGGAGACTGCGCCAAAGCCATACCAGTTGTGATAGGAGTACCCTGCAGCATTTGTCTGCCAAGCATGTTGCGCTATGTACGGTTTGCCGTCGAAAGCCGCTCGGACTTCTTTTATGTCCGGATCGATTTTTCGTGCCGAAGCAGCTAGGATATGTTTTACGTCACGCCACGTCAAATTAGGGTTTACGCCAAGCAGAATGGCGATAGCTCCGGAAGTAGCGGGCGCTGCGGATGAAGTGCCGCCAAAAGCGCCGAAGTAGTCACCGTCCAAGTTAAATCGATGATCAGTAGTCAGTGAATTAACGGGAATTTTGCTGAATCCCGCATGAACTCCGACTTGATCCGTAGTGATGATGGCCGGCTGTTCTTCGCCATCTTCCCCACCCGGAGCAACGACCCATAAATTGGCGCCTGCGTTCGAATAAGAAGACTTGACGTCTTTAGCGTTAAACGCACCCACAGTAATTAGATAAGGCAGGTTCTGATCTGGATCCGAGTTGCTACCCACACATCCGATTTCGATATTGATAGGATGCGGATTCTCACAGACACCGAATTCATTACCCGCCGCCTTTACATAAAGCGCGCCTCGACCAGACCGAAGGTCCGTCGTCCCCATTTTCACGAGCTTAACGAAATCTTCTTCTGAATTTTCTGAGGGCACCTCAATTCCGAAACTCATATTGAATATATGTGCGCTAGCCGAATCCGGATTGCTGCTGCTTCCCCCTAAACTGCTCAAGAGTTCGGCATAATCAGCTTCGAGAGTGGTGCTAAGCTTGAACCCTCGAAGCTTAACGCCCGGTGCCACGCCGCGCCCTCCAAGGCCATTGTTTGCCACTGCCGCGGCTACGCCGGCAACACTTGTGCCGTGGTCCCCGAGTACGCTGTGATTAAATGGATCGGTGGGAGACGAACCTGCGCTATTTCGGAAAGCGTAATTGAATGATTTGCCTTCTTCAACGGTTGCAGCCAAATCGGGATGGCAAATCTCTAGCCCGGTGTCGACGACCGCTAATTTCACGCCGTCGCCATTTTGACCGTTACTAATGGCCTCGGTCATTTGCAGATCAGCTCCTGCGACGCCATTGTTGTTTGCAAATCCAGACTGTCCGCTGTTTTTTAAATGCCATTGCTCTCTGAATAATGGATCCTCAGTACCGCTGGCTACTCTCACCGGAGCTTCACATCGCGTGATTACCTTCCCTTCAGCATTCGTCGCAAATCCAAACAGGACAGCATTATCAAATAGCTGCTCGATTGCTTCTTCCGGAACCTCGTCTAAGTAGACCCTAATATAGTAGGTTTCGTTTGGAGCCAGATCGCTTAACGGCAGACTAAATTCGTAAGGTTGAGGGAAATTCACCTCGCCGGAAACAAATGCGGGAGTATCGACGATACCGAGCGAATGAACATCGGTTTCAAAGTCCATGTCACTTGACCATTCTGCGAACAGTTTAGTGGGTGCTACGTCTTGATTCGAGAAATTCAACACCACGACCGCAAAATCAACTGACTCTTCGGTAATGATGTACTGCGTGTTCAGGAGTACAAGGTTGGCCCCGTCTTCCTTTGGGGTTTTATCGACGGTCGCCGCCTCGCCGTCGATGATGGTAAAATTGATACTGGACATTGTGCCGGCTTTACCGTTTCCTTCAATTTCACCTAAGCTGACAGTTATGGTTTCGTTGCCCTCCAGATCGAAGTCCCTGAATACGTCGATGTCCACGCTTGCAGATGTCGTATTAGGTGGCACGATGATGGAATCGGCACTCGCCGTATAGTCAGCGTTTTGTTTTGCTGAACCGGAAAAATTCAACGGCACCGTTACGCTAGTGGATGCGGTTGAATCGAGTGAGATGAAAACCCGTATCGTTTGGTTTTCAGCTTCTTGAATGTTTTGGGAAGTTGGCGCTACAAGCGATATGTTCACTGGGGATTCTGATTTGTTATTACTGCCGCACCCCACACTTGCCACCAGCAAAAACATGAACGTGAGAGACCTGAGAGATTTCATCGCCACTTTACTCTCGGTCCGCGAATGCGGATGGATGCTTTCGGTTGTTCGGGAAGTTTTTCCAATTGTTCGATCGCCTCGACGGGGTGAACTGTATCTGGCAGGTCGATAATGGAAAAGCCTAGTTTTTCAAAGAAAGTGGCTTTTTTAGCACCGATCGCTTTAGAGATTGAATCCAGGTTAGCGTAATCCTCAAGTTCGACTCGAATACTGGGAAGTAGCTGAGCAAACTTTCGTTGAGAGGGGACAAAGACGATTCGCGATGATTTGCCTTCGAGAGGGGTTGAGGCCCTAAAAACCTCTCCGTCAAATGAAACGATGTGAACTCGTTGCGAGGTCGTTTCATATGAACGTCCGTCTATTGGACCGAGTTCCAATTGCATACGCGTGGAAGTCGCCGCGGAGGGCAGCACTACGACTTCACGACCATCCGTGATCATGATCCTGAATTCGTCGGTAATGGACTCCTGAGCTTCCGCAGACATGCCCAGGACAAGCGTGAAGCAAAGGCACAGCAACCAAAAAGTCCGGTTCCTCTGAATTTTGAGTGGGTTAGACCGCATGTGGATTAAATTTTGCGAAAATGTCAACGAAAAAGGATTTGTCAACTTCTCTTTTACTTCATAATTTAAATTGAACTCTGTCTCGATTGTACTAACCGTCATACCCTAGCAGAAGCCCCTGCTTTTTCAACTTGCTTCATAACAAGCTTGTTTTTTATGTAAATCAAGGCGGGTATTTTGTTAATGTGGAAGGCGGAGAAATACCTCATTCAAGGAGTTGCATGCAGTAGCCCTTTGAAGGACTTGCTTGTTGAGAACCCCTAGTTCAAGGATTTGGCGTTTTTTGATTCAACTATCTTACTTAGCATTGGAAATCTGAGATCTCAGGAAAGAGAAGTTGAAAGTGAACTTGAATTCAACCATTTTTTACGGCAGGTGGAATGAGGTGAGTGAACACATACGGAAGAATTTCAGTTGAGGGTAGTGCAGTTTCAGTCCTGCGGGTTTTTCTTTATAATGATGAAACCCACGATTTTCTGATTTCAGGGAATTTCAGATGAACGCAGCCGTAATAGCGATAGTCGTAATAGCTCTTTACCTAGTCGGGTACAGGTATTACTCGAAATTCATTTCCGAGAAAGTCTACGGAGTAAGAGACGGGGAGCCTACCCCTGCCCACCAGCTGGGAGACGGCGTGGACTACGTGCCCGCCGGCAGGCACATTCTCTTCGGCCATCATTTTGCGTCCATAGCGGGAGCCGCGCCGATAATAGGACCGGCCATAGCTGTGTTCTGGGGATGGGTCCCGGCGATTATCTGGGTCGTGTTCGGAACGATTTTCATCGGGGCCGTTCATGATTTTGGCGCTCTGGTTATCTCGGCGAGAAACAGGGGAAGATCCGTGGGGGATCTTGCCGGCATATTCATAAGCCCGAGGGGAAGAACCCTCTTTCTTCTCATGGTCTGCTTCTTGGTCTTTTTCGTGATAGCCGTTTTCGCCTACGCGATCGCGGTTCTTTTCGTAAACTTTCCCGCAAGCGTGCTTCCCGTGAACTTCCAGATACTGGTGGCCCTTGTTATCGGGTTTCTTTTCTACAGAAAAGGGGTTCCCATCCTCTGGCCATCAATAATCGCGCTTGCGCTTCTTTACTTCATGGTCTGGGCGGGGACCAAGGTTCCCCTGACCATCCCCGAGGTGATGGGAAGCCAGGTGGTGACGTGGGTAATCATTCTCATGGTCTATTCCTTCGTGGCCTCGGTTCTTCCCGTGTGGATGCTTCTTCAGCCGAGGGACTACATAAACGGGATTCATCTTTTCGTGGGGCTAGCGATACTTATAACTGGGATAATGGTGGCGCATCCGGAGATGCAGGCCCCCGCCGTTAACTTCGCCGCCGACGGACTTCCCGTGCTTCCGTTTCTTTTCATAACCGTTGCGTGTGGAGCGGTAAGCGGATTCCACGGCCTTGTCGCGAGCGGAACCACCTCAAAGCAGCTTGACAGGATGCCGCACTCAAGATTCGTGGGTTACGGGGGTATGCTGGGGGAGGGCACGCTTGCCATGATAGCGACTCTCGCGGTTGCTGCGGGAATAGAGCGCAGTGAATGGCTTAAGCACTATCATTCGTGGGAATCGGCATCGAGCGGCGGCATAGCGAATTTCGTCATGGGAACTTCTAGCTTTCTTACCTCAATCCATATTCCCGAGGTGCTGGGAACCACCCTTATAAGCGTGATAGTGATAAGTTTCGCGGCGACTTCCCTTGATACCGGGGCCAGGATACAGAGGATCGTTATAGGAGAACTCGGGGAGGCCTACGGAATCAAGGCTCTTAAAAACAGGTATATCGGGGCGTTTTTCGCCATCGTGCCTCCGCTTGCTCTAGCTCTTTTCGCGCAGGTCCCCGGCAAGGGGCCGGGCTCGGGAGGATTTCTGCTCTGGCCTCTTTTCGGCGCTACAAACCAGCTGATAGCCGGAATCACGCTGCTTCTGATTACCCTTTACCTAAGAAGATCGAAAAAACCGTTTATCTACACATTCGTACCTATGGTTTTTCTGGTGGCCATGACAACGGCCTCTATATTTTTCAATCTTAAGTATTTTCTTGATAACACGCTTCTTTTCAGCCTCTCGGCGATAATGCTCGTTCTTGCCGGCTGGCTGATTCTTGAGGCCGCGGTCGTGTCGAGGAAAAGCTGAGACTCCAGGCTACATTTCCTTTCTGTCCCGAAGCGCCTTGCCGAGCGTGAGTTCGTCTATGAACTCTATGTCTCCGCCGACGGGTATTCCATAGGCTATTCTCGAGGTTCTGATCCCGAGCGGCTTTATTGTTCTTGAGAGGTAAACCGCGGTGGCTTCGCCTTCGACGTTCGTGCCGGTCGCGACTATTATTTCCCTTATATTCTCGCGTTCCGTTCTTGCTAAGAGTTCTTTTATACGAAGGTCTTCCGGGCCCACGCCCTCAAGGGGAGAGATTACCCCGTGGAGGACATGGTATTTTCCCCGGAACTCCCCGCTTCTCTCTATCGCCAGCAGGTCGAGTGGTTCTTCAACGACGCAGAGAATCTGCGGGTCTCTTGAAGGATCGGAGCAGATTGCGCACGGGTCTTTTTCCGTGAAGTTAAAACATGTGCCGCATGTGCTTACGTCGGATTTGGTACTGATTATCGCGCTTGAGAGGCTACGCGCGTAGCCTTCCGATGATCGGAATATGTGAAATGCGAGGCGGGTAGCATTTTTCTCGCCGATTCCCGGAAGCTTGGAAAGTTCTTCTATTAGTCTTGAGATCGGCTCGGGAAGGCCGGTTCTTTGCATCTCAGATAAGCCCCGGCGGAAGTCCCATACCGGCGGTGAAGCGGGAGACTTCGTCTTTCATAAGCTCCTGTCCCTTGTAAAGGGCCTCGTTTACGGCGGCGGTCACAAGATCCTGGAGCATCTCAATGTCGGTTTCGCTTATTATTTCGGGCTCTACGAGTATTGATACTATCTCCCCTTTTGCTTTTGCGGTGACCGTGACCATTCCGCCCCCGGAAGAAGCCTCCACGGTCTTTTCCCCGGCCTCGTTCTGAAGGCGCTCCATCTGCTCCTTCATCTTCCCCATCTGCTTCATGATGTTCTTCATGTTTCCGCCTAATTTCATTTTTTCACCCCTAGCTTAAATTTTTTCTTTTTATCACGCTGGCGTCAAACTGCCGGATGGCGTAGTTAACTATCTCGTCTTCCGCGGGATCAGGCTTTCTCGAGGCTTTGCCGGTTCCGTTAATCCCCTCGTCGTTTATGGTATCTACCTCGAGCCTTATTTTCTCAACGCCGAGCATCTCCCTTAGTATCTCTCTTAATTTTCTTGATTTTTTAAGCTCTTTTTCGTGATTTATGCCGTTTTTAAGAAATTTTACGCTTACCCGGTTTCCGCTTACTTCAAGCAGGTGTGCTTGGGAGAGCTTTCTTGCCAAAAACTTTTCTTTGCCGTGCACAAAATCGACAACTTCCTGTTTTGTGGGGTCGCCAGAGTCTTGCGCCCCGGTGGGAGACACCGGCGTTTCCTCTGCCGGTTTTTCGTTTTCGTCAGTGTTTTCTTCAACGTTCTTACTCTCTTTTTCCGCGGGTTCATCTTTCTGTTTCTCGGGGCTGCGCCCCGCGGTTTTCATCTGTCCTCCCTGTCCCCTCGGTGTCTTCTCCGTGCCGGAACCCTGCGGCGACAGCGTCTCAAGCCTTTTCAGAATGTCGTCTATTTTTTCGACTTTTCCGACGGTGCTCATCTTTACAAGCGCAAGCTCAAGCACGATTTCCGGGTAAAAGGAACTTCGTATTCTCTCTCCCCCGTCGATCATTACGTTAAAAAGAAGCTCCACGGTCTCCGTGGATTCGTTTTTCACCAGTTCTGAAAGCTCGTCTTTTTCATCCGGGGACAGGTCGGAAACAAAGTCCTTGCCGCAGATCTTAAGGTAGAGCAGGTTCCTGAACATGTAGATTATGTCCTGTGCCATTCTCCTCGGGCTTATCCCCTTCGACGCGGCGTTTCGCACAAGTTCCACGCATTTTGCCGGTTCCTTGGCGAAAACAGATCTAAGGATGCTTTTAAGCGACTCGTTATCCGGTATGCCGAGCAGACTTATCACGTCTTTGTGGTTTATTCTGTCTTCAAAGGACACCGTCAGCTGGTCAAGCAGGCTAAGCGAGTCCCTCATGCTTCCCTCAGATTCCCTTGCGATCAGGTAGAGGGTTTCCGTATCGATCTTTATCTTCTCCGCCTTTGTTATCTTCTCGAGGGACTCCTTTATCTTCTCGACCGGTATTTTCTTGAAGTCGTACCTCTGGCAGCGCGACATGATGGTCGGGGGAACCTTGTGCGCTTCAGTGGTCGCCAGTATGAAGATCGCGTGCTCCGGGGGCTCTTCCATTATCTTAAGAAGGGCGTTAAAGGCCGACTGGGAGAGCATGTGCACTTCGTCGATTATGTAGACTTTTTTTCTCGCGGAAGCCGGGGAGTATTTAACGCTCTCTATGATCTCGCGAACGTCGGCCACGCCCGTGTGCGACGCGGCGTCGATTTCCTGCACGTCAAGCGATTTTCCCTCCGATATCCCCTCGCAGCTTGAGCACTGGTCGGTTGAGCAGGGGTATTTCCCCCCGTCTTTTCTCTCGCAGTTTATGGCCTTGGCGACGATTCTCGCCGTGGATGTCTTGCCCGTGCCTCTTGGGCCGGCGAAAAGCAGCGCGTGGGCTATCTTTCCGGACTCGATTGAGTTTCTGAGGGTGACGGCGGGGAATTCCTGACCTATCAGGTCTTCGAAAGTCTGGGGACGCCACTTGCGGGCGAGTACTCTATAAGCCATATTTTTTAAAACCAGCGACCAGGTATCCGTAACGCACGGAGGTTTTTGCTACCGTTGCTCCCTTCCGGGCCTGGCGGGATTCGCAAGCCCCAGTCGTACGGGCCCGGCCACTGGATTATTCTCCAAAGAGATGAACCGTCGCGGTTCCGTAGCTAATCAATCTACACAAAAACGGGTTTTTTAGAAATGGGCGGTCGCGAATTTCGTTTTATATCAGGGGAAAATGGCGCGATGTGCCGGTTGGCGAATTTCCCCTGGGGCGCCTTTTTCATCCACTTTGTTTATTTTCCGGCAAGGCTTCACCTGCATTGAACGAAAGATAAATAAGATTTTAATAAATGAAAATTATATACAATCGTAGGATACTATAAGTAGAAGTCGGAATCTGTTGGAGGTAAAAGCGCATGCATGTAAAAAAGATTGACGATATAGAGAGCGAGGTTCTGGAGTCGGCCAACGGCGTCTCAAGACAGATGCTAGTAGGTCCCGAGGAAGGTCCTAATTTCTCTATGAGAAAGCTTGTCATCGAACCTGGGGGCGGGATTCCCGCTCATACAAGTGGCGCCGAGCATGAGCAGTATGTTCTTGGCGGCACGGCAAGGGTCGGAATCGGGGATCAGGTTTATGAAGTGGCGAAGGGCGACGTGGTCTTCATCCCCGCCGGAGAGCCCCACTGGTATGAAGCTTACGGAGAAGAACCTTTCGAGCTTCTGTCGGTTTTGCCGAATAAAGACAACGAGATGGTTTTCACAAAATAGCCCCGCCGGAAAAGACAGGAAAGACTGATACCTAGCCGTTAAGGTCGGCTAGCATTGCATATAATCCTCCTGAATATCTATGGAACAACCCGTTTTTTCTGTGCTATAATAAAAAAGTTATGTATGTAAAGAAAGTTAGAGAAGTAGAGAGTACGATTATCGGAGCAGGGCAGGGTACTTCAAGGCAGGTTCTTATCAGTCCGGAGGAAGGTCCGAACTTCGCGATGAGAAAGTTTGTTATGCAGCCCGGAGGTGATATCCCCGCTCATACCAACGCAGTTGAGCACGAGCAGTACGTGCTTGGTGGCAGGGCAAAAATTGGAATCGGAGATGATGTGTATAACGTCGAGAAGGATGACGTAGTCTTTATTCCTGCCGGGGTGCCGCACTGGTATGAAGTTGAGGGTGAAGAGCCTTTTGAGTTCCTGTGTCTTGTGCCGAATCTCGAAGACAAGATAGAACTTATTAAGTAATTGTGCTTGGGACTGGGTAAATCTGGCGGAGAGAGTGGGATTCGAACCCACGAGGGAGCGTAAACCCCCTACACGCTTTCCAGGCGTGCACCTTCGGCCACTCGGTCATCTCTCCGTGTATTTCTGTTCTGACGACACTACAAGACTGTCGTTTTTTCGGGAGTTTTATAAACAATTTCCCGCGGTTTGTGAAAAACCCTCTCTAGTTTAACAAGAGAATCGGGTTTATTAAAATACAGAAATGCCGAAAAAATGGAAGCTTCAAGAAAGTACTCCGCTTAACGACTACAGAATTTTTTCGACGAGAAAGAAAAGCACCGTTTCGCCCAAAGACGGCGCCGTCCACGACTTCTACGTAATGGACGCTCCCGACTGGGTTAACATTATCCCCGTCACGCCTTCTGGTGAAATCGTTTTGATAAAACAGTTTCGCCACGGCACCGGAGAGATCACACTTGAGATTCCGGGCGGAATGATCGACCCGGGGGAAAGCCCTGCTGAATGCGCGCGCAGGGAACTCCTTGAGGAAACGGGATTTACCTCCACCCGGTGGGAGCAGATAGGATGCGTCAGGCCGAACCCGGCCTTCATGTCAAACTCCTGCTCTACCTTCCTCGCATCCGGGTGCGAGCGGACATCTGAACCGTCTTTTGACACTACAGAAGACATAGAAACCCTGCTTGTCGCTCCGCAGGAAATAAAACGATACATAAGGGAAGGCACCATAGATCACTGCATAGTGATAGCGGCGTTCGGGTTTTACTTTCTCGGGGAGTGAACCGGTTGATTTCTCCGGGTTTAGCGAGAATAATAGTCCCCTATCTTAAGGGCGGGTGGCGGAATAGGTAGACGCGACGGCCTCAAAAGCCGTTGGGCTTTAGCCCGTGAGGGTTCGATTCCCTCTCCGCCCAGAAAAAAGCTTCCGCTTTCCTCTCCCTAAGACTTCTGATCCTCAGTACCTGGCCATTTCCGAGTCGTACTTCTCAGCCCACTCGTCTATGCCGCCCTTGAGGTTCTTAACCTTGCTGAAGCCCTGCTCGGCAAGGAAAGTCGCAGCCTTCATGCTTCTCCCACCGTGGTGGCAGTGAACGACTATATCGTCCTTAGGGTCAAGTTCGTCCGTTCTGTCCTTTAGTTCGCCTAAGGGAATAAGCCTTGAGCCCTCGATGCTGCATATATCGTACTCATGGGGCTCTCTCACGTCGATCAGAACGAAATCGGCCTTGTTTTCTTTGATAGAGCTGAACTCCTCAACGGTTATCTCCTCGACCTTGGGTTTTTCCTCTTCAACCTCTTCACCTCGGCCGATGCCGCAGAACTCCTGGTAGTCTATGAGTTCGGTCACGGTCGCGTTCTCGCCGCAGACGGGGCAGTCAGGATCTTTTCTGAGCTTGAGTATCTTCGGCTCCATGTTGAGGACATCAATGAAAAGAAGCCTTCCTATAAGGGGCGTTCCCTCTCCGATTATAAGCTTTACGACCTCGGATGCCTGCATGGTTCCCACGACTCCGGGCAGTATTCCCAGCACTCCTCCTTCGGCGCAACTCGGCACAAGTCCCGGGGGAGGGGGTTCCGGATAGAGACACCTGTAGCAGGGGCCTCTTTTCGCATCGAACACGCTTACCTGACCCTCGAACCTGAAAATGCTTCCATAGACGTTCGGAATTCCGAGGAAAACGCAGGCGTCGTTTGTGAGATACCTCGTGGCGAAATTGTCCGTTCCGTCAACGACCACGTCATAGTCTTTCATTATGTCCATGGCGTTGTCCGAGTTCAGCATCTCGTTATAGGTAACGATATTGGTATCGGAGTTAAGCTCCAGGAGACGGTCCCTTGCGGATTCCACCTTGGGAGTGCCGACGGTCTTCTCGCTGTGGATCACCTGTCTTTGCAGGTTGCTGAAATCCACCACGTCGAAATCCAGTATTCCCAGGGTGCCGACTCCCGCGGCCGCGAGGTAGAGAGCAAGCGGAGACCCGAGCCCTCCGGCGCCGATACAGAGGACCTTTGAGTTTTTGAGTTTTTTCTGTCCCTCAATGCCGACTTCGGGCATTATAAGGTGCCTGCTGTACCTTGTTATCTCCTGGTTACTCAAGTCCATTTTAAATACCTTCCTTGCGATCTAAAATATTCAGACACTTAAAGTTAGTACATGATTTGCGTATTTTCAAACCGCGAACGCAACTTTCCCGTCAGTTAAAAAACGGGATTTTTCCCCAGGAAACAAAATAACCGGATTCTGAATTCCCTTAGGAAGTCTTTATTACGTTTGTTGCGGTGGGTCCTTTCTTGCCTTGAACGATCTCAAAGCTTACTTCGTCGCCTTCATTGAGAGTCTTGTAACCCTCGCCCTCAATAGCGGTGTAATGAACAAAAACATCATCCTGCACTTCGTCGGATGTTATAAATCCATAGCCTTTGGAGCTATTAAACCATTTTACAGTTCCCTGCATTTATAAAATACCTACCTCTAAATTAATATTTGCGGGATTATTCCACACCTATATTGCTTTGTCAAACTGTATCTCCCCCGTATCCAGGCAAAATCCTGGATGCGGAGGAAAACATACAGTAGTTCTCAAAACTTTTCGCGGTTTACCTGTGTGAATCTCAAATCCGCGCAAAGCGGATTCCTAAACAGGCACAACGTTTGTTGCGGTGGGTCCTTTTTTACCTTGAGTGATCTCAAAGCTTACTTCGTCGCCTTCATTGAGAGTCTTGTAGCCCTCGCCCTCAATAGCGGTGTAATGAACAAAAACATCATCCTGCACTTCGTCGGATGTTATAAATCCATAGCCTTTGGAGCTATTAAACCATTTTACAGTTCCCTGCATTATAATACCTACCTCTAGAAATTTAATATCCGCGGGATTATTCCAGACCTATATTGTTTTGTCAAACAGAATTTCCACTTTTTCAGAAAAAATTCTGGGTTGGGATGAAACTATATAGTGGTTCTCAGAGCTTTTCGCAGTATAATTACGTGCATCTCAAATCCGCGCAAAGCGGATTTTCAAGTAGGTATAAAATCAATGGAAGACAGGAAAAGAAAAAGAATCTACATTTTCTGCGTAGTGCTGTTTCTGCTCGGAGGGGGACTTTTCTTTTATAACGTAGTGAAAAGCTTCACAGGGCTCGGCGAGACGCTTAACGAATACAATTTTCCGGGAAGCCACTCAATCCGGCTTGAGGAAAAGGGGCTTTACTCAATCTACCACCAGTATGAAAGCGCTTTTGACGAAGGAAAGACAAGCGGGGACTCCATCGAGGGGGACTCGATAGTCGTTTATCTGAGAAAAGCTTCCGACGCGGAAAACGTGGAACTCAAGGTGCCCGATTCCCAGAAAAGATACAGTTACATGGGAAAGAGAGGAGTGAAGATATTCGAGTTTGAAAACCCCGGGCCGACAGGTTACGTGATCGAGTCTTTTACAAGCGCCACTTCGCTAACACCCCGATACATCCTGGTTGTTGAGCGCGGGTTCGAGATAACAAGGCTTAAGGGGATACTTGTCTCCCAGGCGTTTTTGCTTGTCCCGACCCTTTTCGCGATAATACTTTTCATGCGCACCTACATAAGGAGCTGACCGCAGCAGATGTTCAGAGAAGTAAAATCCCGGGTTCTTGCTTTCGACATAGAATGGGTTCCCGATCCCGAGTCGGGAAAGGTCGCGTACGGACTTCCGGAGGATATGCCCGATCGCGAGGTGATCGAGTTCATGTGGCAGCAGGGCGGGGCGACCGAAGAAGAGCCAATGCCGTTTCTCAAGATGGTTCTCTCAAAAATAGTTTCCATCTCGATGGTCTTCCGGGAAGCGGAGAGAGACGGAACGGTTTCAAGACTCAAGCTTCACTCGATTCCGTCGATTCCGATTTCCGAAGAGGACTGTTCGGAGAGAAGAATCATAGAAGACTTTTTCAAGATTCTCGACAAGCACCACCCGCAGCTCGTGGGATATAACTCCTCGGGTTCCGACATACCGATTCTTGCCCAGAGAATGATCAAGCATGGACTCCAGGGCGGTTTTTTCACGCAGAGACCCAACAGGCCTTGGGAAGGTGCCGATTTCTTTGCCCGCGGGAGCGACTGGAACGTCGATTTGATGCGTTGCGTAAGCACATGGGGGAAGGGCACCCCGTCTCTTCACGAAATATCGGTCGTAAGCGGAATCCCGGGGAAAATGGAGGGAGTCGATGGAAAACAGGTCGCTCCGATGTGGCTTGAGGGAAAACTTGACGAAATAGTCGCCTATAACGAGTGCGACGCGCTTACGACCTATCTTCTGTGGCTAAGGATGGCCCACTCGATCGGACACTTCGACTTGGACCAGTACGCAGAGGAGCAGCGCCTGCTTCGCGACATGATAAAGCAAGAGGCTGAGAGCCCCGAAAGGCGCCGGCATCTTCTGGCTTACCTCTCAAAGTGGGAGAGCCTGAGTGGGGTAGGGGTGGATGAGTAAGCAGCCCGAAAGCCACTGCGTCGCCGTCCTTTCCTTCTACAAATTCGTTGATCTTGACGGCCTCTTCGAAATAAAGGAATCCCTGCTCTTGTTTTCCGGGAAAAACGGCATAAACGGCACCTTCATTCTCGCTTCTGAGGGGATAAACGCCACCGTAGCGGGTCCCCGCGAGGGCATAGACGGGCTTATTGCCTATCTTGAGAGCGACACCAGGTTCTCGGGCGCTCAGTACAAGCTCAGCTACAACGAGAAAAGCCCCTTTCACCGGCTTAAAGTCAAATTCAAAAAGGAACTGGTCCCCATGGGCGTAAGCGGCATAAAGCCGCAACGCCTCTCGGGACAGCGCATACCGCCCGAGCAGTGGAACGAGCTTATAAGCCGCCCTGATGTGCTCCTTATAGACACGAGAAACGATTATGAGAACCGCGTGGGAACCTTCAAGGGCGCCGTGAATCCCAAGACTGGGCACTTCAGGGAGTTTCCAGAGTACGTGAGGGAAAACCTTGACCCCGCGGAACACAAGGAAGTTGCGATGTTCTGCACGGGCGGGATAAGATGCGAGAAAGCGACCTCGTATCTTCTCGAGCGGGGATTTGAGCGGGTGTATCAGCTTGAAGGGGGAGTGCTTTCCTACCTAGAGCGGGTTCCACGCGAGCAGAGCCTCTGGGAAGGGGAGTGTTTCGTGTTTGATGACCGCACCTCGGTCGGCCACGATCTTTCTAGGGGACACTGGAGCACGTGCAGGAACTGCAGGGCGCCCGTATCTCCGGAGGACAGGGAATCCGAGGGATTCCGGGAAGGGGTATCGTGTCCCCGCTGCTACACTAAGCTTACTCTGGAGAGGATTTCATCGCTTGAGGAAAGACAGAAGCAGATGAGGCTCGCCAAGGAGAGAAACAGCAAACATCTTGGGGCCGTAATAAAAAGAGGGAGCGCGAAACGGGCGCAGGGTTAATCTCAGGCTTCGAGCTCGTCCTTTAAGATCTTGTAGTCTATGCTGTCGACAAGAGCTTTCCAGCTCGCTTCCACTATGTTGTCGGAAACCCCCACCGTGCTCCACCTCTTCTCCCCGTCTCCCGATTCCACAAGCACCCTCACCACGGAGTCGGTGCCGCCCGACCTTGACACTACCCTTACCCTGTAGTCAAGCAGCCGCAGGGTTTTAAGCCCGGGGAAGAATTTCTCAAGCGATTTCCGAAGCGCCCTGTCTATCGCACTTACAGGGCCGGTCCCCCTTGCCACCGTGTATTCCGTGACGCCGTTTACCTGGACCTCAGCGGTGGCCTCCGAGAGCGGCTCCTCGTCTCCTTCCCGCTTTTCGACCAGTGTCCGGGTGTTTTTCAGGTAAAACCGCTTTTTATAAGTGCCTAGGGTTTTTCTCACCAGCAGTTCAAAGGACGCGTCCGCCCCTTCGAATTCGTAACCTTGGTTCTCGAGAACCTTGAGTTCGTTGAGTATCTCGAGGATCCTTTCGTCCTTGGGGTCTATTTCCACTCCCAGTTCCTGGGCCTTGTAGGCTATGTTGGCCCGGCCGGAGAGGTCAGAGACCAGCACCCGCCTCCTGTTGCCGACGCTCTGGGGCTCTACATGCTCGTAGGTGTCTGAATTCTTCATTACGGCGCTTACGTGGATCCCCCCTTTGTGGGCGAAGGCACTCTCGCCGACAAAGGCCTGTTTCTTGAGAGGAGGAAGGTTGGTGAGCTCATGAATGAAGTGGGACACGGAATAGAGTTTCCTCAGGTTCTCTGTGGAAAGGGAATTCATCCCGAGCTTTAAGGCGATATTCGGTATTATGGCGCAGAGATTAGCGTTTCCGCACCGCTCTCCGTAGCCGTTCATGGTTCCCTGGACTTGGGATGCTCCCACTCTTACAGCGTAAAGCGTGTTAGCGACTCCGACTTCACTGTCGTTATGGGTGTGTATTCCGAGGCTCGGGTTATCGAACATGCCGTTAACTTCCCTTATGGCGCCCTCGACGTCCCACGGCATGGAACCGCCGTTTGTGTCGCAGAGAACCACCGTGTCGACCCCCGCCCCGTAGGCGGTCTCAAGAACCTTCGCTGAGTACTCGGAGTTTCTCTTCCAGCCGTCAAAGAAATGCTCGGCGTCGAAAAACACCTTGTCCACATGGCGTTTCAGGTACTCGATCGAGTCGTGTACGAGCTCGAGGTTCTCTTCAAGCTCTATTTTGAGAGCTTCCGTTACCTGGAAGTCCCAGCTTTTCCCGACAATCGTCACAACCGGGGTCTCAGCCTGCAAAAGCGCCTGTATGCTCGCGTCTTCCTCGCAGCTTTTCCTGGCGCGTCTTGTGCTTCCGAAAGCCGCTACGCTCGCGTTTTTGAGCCCCAGTTTCTTCGCTTCCTCAAAATACCCCTTGTCCCTCTCGTTAGAACCGGGCCATCCCCCCTCGATGTAATGCACCCCGAGGTCATCCAGCCTTTGCGTTATCCGGATCTTGTCGTGTATGGAAAAGGATATGTTTTCCCCCTGGGTTCCGTCACGCAGGGTCACGTCGTATATCTCAACGGTTCTCGAATTACTCATCGGTTTTTCCAAGATTAAAGGCGTCGTGAAGAGTTCTTACGGCGGTTTCCGTATCTTTTTCCTCAAGCACGCAGGAGATTTTTATTTCCGAAGTGCTTATCATCATAATGTTAATTCCCTCGTTTGCAAGCGTCTTGAACATGCGCGAAGCCACTCCTGAGTGGGTCTTCATCCCCACTCCCACCAGGGAGATCTTGGAGATAAGGTTGTCGGAGAGCACCTGCTTTCCCCCTAGCTCCCGGGCCATCTTCTCCGAGAGTTCTATCGATTTCTTGAAATCCGACTTGGGCACGGTGAACGTGAGGTCGGTAAACCCTTCCGTGCTCACGTTCTGAACGATCATGTCGACCACTATGTTCTCGTCCGCTAGCGACGAGAAAAGCCTGGCCGCTATGCCGGGCTGGTCGGGCATCTGGGTCACGGTAATTTTTGCCTGATCCCTGTCGTAAGAGACTCCCGATACCAGAACTTCTTCCATGGATTTCATAACTTTTTCCTCGTCAACGACCCAGGTTCCCTCGTCCTCGGGCCTCGGAGTTGACTTAACATGTATAGGCACTTTAAATTTTTTTGCAAATTCCACCGCGCGGGCCTGAAGCACCTTGGAGCCCAAAGATGCCATCTCGAGCATCTCGTCATAGGAAATCCAGCTGAGTTTCCTTGCGTCGGGACAGATCCCGGGATCCGTGGTGTAAACTCCGTCCACGTCATCCTTGTAGAGCTCGCACGCGTCGGCTCCCATCACGGCCGCGAGCGCCACCGCGGTCAGGTCGGAGCCCCCCCGCCCGAGCGTGGTAAGGTTCCCGTTCTCGTCGACTCCCTGGAATCCCGCTATTACGACCGCCTTTTTCTCCCCGAGGGCAAGGCGGATGTTCCTGTCGTCTATCGACTTTATCTTCGCCTTCGAATAAATGTTGTCGGTGGTGATCCTTATCTGGTGTCCCTGGAAAGATATCGCATCCTGGCCGAGCGATTTTATCGTCATCGCCACAAGGCCGGAGGACACCTGCTCCCCGCTTGAGGTTATCACGTCAAACTCCCTTTCATCGGGGGGATCCATTATCTCTTTTGCGAGGCCGACCAGCCTGTCGGTTTCCCCCGCCATGGCGGAAACCACGGCTATCACGTCGTTTTTCTTCTTTTTCGTTGCTACTATGTGCTCGGCCACGTGCCTTATTTTTTCGATGCTAGCAACGCTTGTTCCGCCGTATTTCTGAACGACAAGAGCCATTTTCCCTTACCTGCAACCTTTATTGTTCTCGATTCCTCACCCCCCTGGGGCAGGAATTGGATATCAATTATAACAGCGTTTCCCGGTAATACATCCCGTACCTTGTCGGCCCATTCCACGACGGAAACTCCGTCTCCGTAGAAAAATTCCTCATAGCCGGTGTCCTCGAACTCCGCGCCGCCAGACAGCCTGTAGACATCGAAGTGAAAAAGAGGCACGCTGCCTTCGTAGCAGTTCATTATGACGAACGTGGGGCTGTTGGGTTCCTCC
The DNA here is from genome assembly GCA_964291665.2 of Thermodesulfobacteriota bacterium. Classification (GTDB taxonomy): domain Bacteria; phylum Desulfobacterota_D; class UBA1144; order Nemesobacterales; family Nemesobacteraceae; genus Nemesobacter. Next base: position 1,461,251 of record OZ219814.1, read on the forward strand.
TTTATTCCCAGACCGCGGGCAAGACCCTTGGCGAAAACCGTTTTTCCCGCGCCGAGATCTCCCGTGAGTCCCACGACAGAGCCCCGGGGTATGAGTTTCCCCATTATCTCGCCGCAAAGCATAGTCTGCTCGGGTTTTCTTACTTCTAGGAGGAATGCGGGTTCCATGGGGACTATCTTACCGTGGCGAAATGCCTTTCTTTTGTGGATGAAATGATGGAATTTCTTGAAGCGGGGATTTTACGCGATATTTCAGATGCGGTAAAGCCCGCGGTGCCCGTTTCCTCTAAAAGAAGGTCGGCTGCGTGGCCGTGGAGGAAAACGCCTAGCAGGCAGGACTGAAGAGGGTCGTATCCCTGGGCCGCGAGCCCCCCGATTATTCCCGTAAGCACGTCTCCGGTTCCGGCCGTGGCCATAGCGGAATTTCCGGTCGGGTTTATGAACACTTCCCCGCCGGGGGTGGAGAGGACCGTTCTCGCTCCCTTAAGGACGACGTAGCACCCGTATTTTTCGGAAAACCGGGTCGAGATTCCGACACGGTCATCCTGCACCTGCCTTGTTCTTACGCCGCAGAGCCTCGCCATTTCCCCGGGGTGCGGAGTTATTACCGCGGGAATTTTTGTTTTCCTGAGCATATCGGGTTTTTTTGAAATTATGTTAAGAGCGTCGGCATCGAGAGTGACCGGCACTTCGCACTGGGTTATCACCTTCTCAAGGAACTTCCCCGTGCCCTTGGAGGTCGATATCCCCGGGCCGACGGCAAGCGCCGTCTTTTTCCCTTCAAGCTCCCCGAGCACCTCTTCGTAGGCGTCGGGATGGAAGGTTCCGTCCTTTGAGTCCTTAAGAGAAACGGACATTACCTCAGTTGTCTTTTCCTCAACGGCCGAAGATATGCTTTTTGGAACCCCCAGGGTTACGAGTCCGCTTCCGGCGCGAAGCGCCGCCTCGGCGGAGAGGACCGCGGCACCGCTTTTTCCCGGAGAGCCGGCGAGCACGAGAAGATGTCCGTAGGTTCCCTTGTGGGAATCGGCGGCCCTTTTTTTAATGAGTCCCCGGCATTTCTCAAAGGTGAGAAGTTCAAGGGGCAGATCCTCCCAGAGCGTTCTGGGGATTGTTATGTCCGTCACGCAGAGCTTTCCCGCGTAATCCACTCCCGGGTGAATGCACATCCCGAGTTTCGCCGGGGCGAAGGTGACGGTAACGTCGGCCTGCACCGCTGCCCCGAGAGGCCGTCCCGTGTCGGCGTCAAGTCCCGAGGGTATGTCCACGGAAACGCATCGGGCGCTCTGGCGGTTTATGAATTTTATAAGTTTCTCGTAAAATCCTTCCACACCCCTGTCGAGTCCGGTACCGAAGATGGCGTCGACTATGACATCTACATCCTTTATCCTGGGAAGTTTTCCGCCGAGCTCCCTTACGTCGGCTTCGATATCGAGAAGCGAGTCGAGGTTCGTTTTCGCGTCTCCCCTGTAGCGTTCCTTTTTCTCTGCGATGTGGACGCTTACCTCTTTTCCCGAGGAAATAAGGTGACGCGCGATTACGAAACCGTCCCCGGCGTTGTTTCCGGCGCCGCAGATGACCGCCATTTTCTTTGCGGAGGGACACTCGGCGAGGATGACCGACGCCACGGCTCTTCCGGCGTTCTCCATCAGCACGACGCCCGGAACTCCGAACTCCTCAATCGTCCTTCGGTCTATTTCCCTTGAGATCTGCTTGGTTGAGAGCTTCATGGTTCCTTGGGGCTGGTCCCCCGGATTTGCCTATTTCCCCATACCGCCCGCTCCGGTGGGTCTTGTGTCTCCGAGGTTTTCTATATGCGCGGTGATGAATTCCTCGGCGTGATCAAAGCAAAAATAGTAGGAAAGAAGGGTGCTGCCGCTTCGGTTGACCGTGATCAGTTGGTAGTGGCGACTGCAGATATCTATTCCGCACCTAACGCACTGCTTGATCTGGTTTCTTTCTCCCGAAAGTTCACATCGCTCCCCTCCGGGACTTACGTGATCACACTGGTAGATTTCAACTTCTATTGTTTTTACCGACAAGTGCTTTACCTCCCCTTTGTTTCTTCATTAATTATACAGTTTTGCGTAGGCGTTTGGTAAATCACGCGGATAATTTATAATAGACGGGAAGGATAGAGTTGATGATACATCCAAGACAGGCCCTAAACGGCACATTAAAATATTTCTACATAAAGGCCACCGGAAGGCCTAAGCTCCTCAATCTTGAGATCACCAAGCTCTGCAACGCCCGCTGCGATTTCTGCGACTACTGGCAGACAAAACACGAAGAGCGCCTTTCTGACTACACGCCAGTGATAAAGAAAATAAATCCTCTTGTCACGGTCATTACGGGAGGGGAGCCCATGATCAGAAAAGATCTTCCCGACATAGTGAGGCAGATAAAGGGATGCTCCATATTCATTTTCACTTCCATGGTCACCAAGGGGGATTTCCTTAACGAGGAAAAAACCGAAGAGCTTTTCGACGCGGGGATGGATCAGATTGCCGTTTCCCTTGATTTTCCGGGCGAAAAGCACGACACATACAGGGGCATTCCGGGTCTCTGGAAAAAACTCTCGGAAACCCTGCCGGAACTGGCCGAGCGGTTTCCTGACAAAAGCCTCGTGCTTAACACCATAATAATGGAAGACAACCTCGACGAGGTGGTTGAGATAGCGAAGAAGGCAAGGGAGTGGGGCATAGCCATATCCTTCAGCTCCTACTCAGTCATGAAAACCAACAACGAAGACCACTTCGTGAAAAAAGAAGCTCTCTCGAAGGTAAGCAATCTTGTAGAGGAACTGGTCGCGCTTCGAAAGAAGTGGAAGGGTACGATACTCTCGACCGAGTACTATCTGAGGGAAATCCCGGGCTATTTCGAGAGGGGAAGCGTCCCCGACTGCCTGGCCGGCCTCAATCAGATACACGTTACCCCGAGCGGGCACTTAAAACGCTGCTCGGAGATGCCCGTCGCCGCCCACTACAGCGAGTACAAGCCGGACCTTTACGAAAAAACCAAGTGCACTTCCTGCTGGTATAGCTGTAGGGGGGAAACTCAGAGCCCGGCGAACGTTAAAAGGGCCATGGAATACATGGGAATCTATATCTAGGTTCTCTGCGCTTTCCAGTCGGTGCCGCCAGGGCGGTCTTCAAGCACAATTCCCTTGGAACTTAGGTAGTCTCTTATTTCGTCGGCCTTTTTCCAGTTCTTTTCTTTTCTGGCCGAGTTTCTCTCGTCTATGAGTTTTTCTATCTCAAAGGGGTCTATGTCTGAGAGGTTGGCGGCTGACTTTCTTTTTTCCATGTACTCGGCCGGCTCCTCGGATAGCACTCCGAGCACTCCGCATATTTCCTTTATCTTTTCAAGCGCCAGGGTCGCGCTTTGAGTCTTTCCCACGGAGTCAAGCGACCTGTTAATCGAGCGTATCAGGTCAAAAAGGCTTCCCACCACGTCGGCGGTGTTGAAATTGTCGCTCATCGAGGAGTAGAAATCCTCTTCGAATTTCCTGATTGAACCCTCAAGTGCGGGATCGGAGCCCTTGGCTTCGCGTGCCTCGGCGGCTCTCAGCAAGGTGAGGTAAATCCTCTCAAGCGCCGCCTCGCTGTCATGCATGCTTTTTTCCGAGAAATCGGCGGGGTTCTGGTAGTGGTGAGAGAGGAAGAAAAGCCTTATGGCCTCGGGGGACCATCTCTTCGTTGCCTCAGACAGTGTGAAGAAGTTCCCCAGGGATTTAGACATCTTCTCCTTGTTTATTCTTATGAGGCCGTTATGAAGCCAGTATCTTGCAAACGGTTCGCCGGAGGCGGACTCTGACTGTGCTATCTCGTTTTCGTGGTGCGGGAAGATGAGATCTTTTCCCCCTCCATGTATCTCGAAATTAGTTCCGAGGTACTCCATGCTCATAACGGAGCACTCTATGTGCCATCCCGGTCTTCCGTCTCCCCACGGGCTCCTCCAGGCCGGCTCGCCGGGTTTTGATTCCTTCCAGAGTGCGAAATCAAGAGGGTCTTCCTTTTCTTCGTTAACGTCTATTCTCACCCCTTCGAGCATGTGATCGAGGGAGCGGCCGGAGAGCTTTCCGTAGTCCGGGAATTTCCTTACGGAGAAAAAGACGTTGTTGCCCGAGCGGTAGGCGAACCCCTTCTCCAATATCTTCTCTATAAGCGCCGTTATCTGCTCCAGATGCTCCGTTACCCGGGGTTCGACGTCGGGGGTTTCAACCCCTATCGAGGCCATATCCTCTCTGTATTCCTTTATGTATTTCTCCGATATCTCATCGCAGCTTACCCCTTCCTGGTTTGAACGGGTTATTATCTTGTCGTCTATGTCGGTGTAGTTTCTCGCGAACAGCACGTCGTAGCCCGCATGGCGGAGAAATCTCTGTATCACGTCAAAGGACACGGCCGAGCGGGCGTGTCCCAGGTGGGCTGAGTCATATACCGTGGGACCGCAGACATACATCCGGATCTTGTCACCTTCAAAGGGAACGAGATCTTCTTTTTTCTGCGAGAGAGAATTATAGATTTTTATTCTGGGAGGTTCTTTTTGCATGCTTCAAGGAAGATCACCGCGAGACCTCGTTGTCCCGCGATATTTTTTGAAAGGAAGATTTTACGTATTCGTTCCCTAAATTCAAGGGCAGGGCACGCGTGCGCAAGGCGATCAGGGCCCCTTTCTCAAAATCTGGGCAAAGAACGGGGATTATTGCCCCTCTCCAGCAGTTTTTTCTTCAAAGTAAAAAAAACCCTTGCCAAAGCAAAACCGTCCGTTAGTATGATGGTCCACCTTCATTTTTTTTGTTTGAAGTTGTTTTGTTTTCCTTGTTCTTTTTAAATTGACAATTTCCGGTGGGTGAGTACTATATTCTACCCATTTTGATAGCTTGATCTTTGAAAATTTAATAGCAGATGATAGCGGGCGAACTAGAGCAGTATCCGTAAATTCTTTTAAATTCTTATGAAGAGTTTGATCCTGGCTCAGAGCGAACGCTGGCGGCACGCCTAACACATGCAAGTCGAGCGAGAAAGTGACTTCGGTCGCGAGTAAAGCGGCGAACGGGTGAGTACAACGTGGATAATCTACCCTAAGGTCTGGGACAACCCCGAGAAATCGGGGCTAATACCGGATAAGACCACAGTATCCAAGGATACAGCGGTAAAAGATTTATCGCCTTTGGATGAGTCCACGCCCCATCAGGTAGTTGGTAAGGTAAAGGCTTACCAAGCCTAAGACGGGTAGCCGGCCTTAGCGGGTGAACGGCCACATGGGGACTGAGACACGGCCCTGACTCCTACGGGAGGCAGCAGTGGGGAATATTGGGCAATGGGCGAAAGCCTGACCCAGCGATGCCGCGTGAGGGATGAAGGCCTTCGGGTTGTAAACCTCTGTCAGGAGGGACGATGGGACACTTGTGTCTTGACGGTACCTCCAGAGGAAGCCCCGGCTAACTCCGTGCCAGCAGCCGCGGTAATACGGAGGGGGCAAGCGTTGCTCGGAATTACTGGGCGTAAAGGGTCCGCAGGCTGTCAGGCAAGTTGGTTGTGAAATCCCAAGGCTTAACCTTGGAATTGCATCCAAAACTGCCTGACTAGAGTCCAAGAGAGGTTGGCGGAATTCCCGGTGTAGCGGTGAAATGCATAGATATCGGGAGGAACACCAGAGGCGAAGGCGGCCAACTGGCTTGGTACTGACGCTCAGGGACGAAAGCGTGGGTAGCAAACCGGATTAGATACCCGGGTAGTCCACGCCCTAAACGATGGATGCTAGGTAGGGGGAATTTAATTCTCCCTGCCGTAGTTAACGCATTAAGCATCCCGCCTGGGGAGTACGGTCGCAAGGCTGAAACTCAAAGGAATTGGCGGGGGCCCGCACAAGCGGTGGAGCACGTGGTTTAATTCGATGCTAAGCGAAAAACCTTACCAAGACTTGACATGTTAACTTAAGCCTATACGAAAGTATGTGGTGGTTCCGAGTTCGCTCGGAACAGTTATCACAGGTGCTGCATGGCTGTCGTCAGCTCGTGCCGTGAGGTGTCCGGTTAAGTCCGGTAACGAGCGCAACCCCTATCTTTAGTTGCCATCACTTCGGGTGGGCACTCTGAAGAGACTGCCAGCGACAAGCCGGAGGAAGGTGGGGACGACGTCAAGTCATCATGGCCCTTACGTCTTGGGCTACACACGTGCTACAATGGCTGGTACAATGGGTCGCGAACTCGCGAGAGTGAGCCAATCCCATCAAAGCTAGTCTCAGTTCAGATTGCAGGCTGCAACTCGCCTGCATGAAGTTGGAATCGCTAGTAATCGTGGATCAGCATTGCCACGGTGAATACGTTCCCGGGCCTTGCACACACCGCCCGTCACACCACGAAAGTCGGTTCTGCCCGAAGTAGCTGTGCTAACCTTCGGGAGGCAAGTTCCTAAGGTAGGGCTGGTAATTGGGGTGAAGTCGTAACAAGGTAGCCGTAGGGGAACCTGCGGCTGGATCACCTCCTTTTTCACGGAGATATCTGTCTTTTTTTCGCTCGCCATCTGCTTTTTACGAAAAAGTATTTCCTGCGCTTATAAAGCAACAGGGGGCCTATAGCTCAGCTGGTTAGAGCGCACCCCTGATAAGGGTGAGGTCGTTGGTTCAAATCCAACTAGGCCCACCAATAGGGGGTGTAGCTCAGTTGGGAGAGCGCCTGCTTTGCAAGCAGGAGGTCGACGGTTCGAGCCCGTTCACCTCCATATAAAAAAGAATTTCGAATGCTTTTTTGATCTTTGACAATTGAATATAACGCTGAGAAACAGAATTGATCGTGTTGTTAGTATTATCGAGGATTTTCACGCCTCGCAGATAAGATATGTAGAGCAGAAGGTGGATGCCTTGGCAACGGACGGCGATGAAGGACGTAGTAAGTTGCGATAAGCCTCGGGGAGTCGCTTAACAGGCTTTGATCCGAGGATTTCCGAATGGGAAAACCTGACCGAGCAAACCTTGGTCATGCCATTGTGAATATATAGCGATGGCAGGCTAACGGGGGGAAGTGAAACATCTCAGTACCCCCAGGAAAAGAAATCAACCGAGATTCCCCTAGTAGCGGCGAGCGAACGGGGATCAGCCTAAACCGAAGGGATTTTCCCTTCGGGGTTGCGGGACCTCAGCATGGGACTTTGAAGGGTAGCAGAATAGTCTGGAAAGTCTTGCCACAGAAGGTGAAAGCCCTGTACGCGAAACCCCGAGAAGCCCTAGAGGGATCCCAAGTACTCCGGCACACGTGGAATGTTGGAGGAATCTGGGTGGACCACCATCCAAGGCTAAATACGTACCGTTGACCGATAGTGAACCAGTACCGTGAGGGAAAGGTGAAAAGAACCCCAGTGAGGGGAGTGAAATAGAATCTGAAACCATCTGCTTGTAACCAGTGGAAGGGCTATGTCCATTTATGGAAATGCCTGACCGCGTGCCTTTTGCCTAATGAGCCTGCGAGTTATCTTCAGTGGCCTGATTAAGCCGTACAGGTGTAGTCGTAGCGAAAGCGAGTCTGAATAGGGCGCCAGTCACTGGGGATAGACCCGAAGCGAATCGATCTATCCATGGCCAGGGTGAAGCAGAGAGAAAACCTTTGTGGAGGCCCGAACCGGTCAGGGGTGAAAACCTGTCGGATGAGCTGTGGATCGGAGTGAAAGGCTAATCAAGATTCGTGATAGCTGGTTCTCCCCGAAATATATTTAGGTATAGCCTTGTGTGATGACTAGCGGAGGTAGAGCACTGATTGGACTAGGGGGTCGAAAGATCTACCAAACCCAGACAAACTCCGAATGCCGCTGGGTTAGCACAGGAGTCAGTCGGTGGGAGATAAGTCCCATCGGCGAAAGGGAAACAGCCCAGACCGCCGGCTAAGGCCCCTAAATACGAACTAAGTGGTAAAGGATGTGAATTGGCATAGACAGCCAGTAGGTAGGCCCAGAAGCAGCCACCCTTTAAAGAGTGCGTAACAGCTCACTGGTCGATGCAAATTTGCGCCGAAAATGAACCGGGGCTAAGTTCGTTGCCGAAGCCGCGGGTTGCGTACTTGTACGCAGCGGTAGGGGAGCGTTCCCAACGGGTCGAAGGGTTACCGTAAGGAAACCTGGACTGTTGGGAAGTGAGAATGCAGGCATGAGTAGCGATAAAGGTGGTGAGAATCCACCTCGCCGTAAACCCAAGGTTTCCTGGGCAAGGCTCGTCCTCCCAGGGTAAGTCGGGACCTAAGGCGAGGCCGAAAGGCGTAGTCGATGGAAAACGGGTTAATATTCCCGTACCATTCGGTTTGAGTGATGGAGTGACGGAGAAGGATAGGTCATCCGGGTGATGGATATCCCGGTTCAAGCTTGTAGGAGGAAAGGACAAGTAAAACCTCCTTTCAATACTCTGAGAAGTGAGTACGAGAGGCGTTAGCCTCGTAAAGTGATTGAGTCCATGCTTCCAAGAAAAGCTTCTAAACGTTGACGACCGAGTGCCCGTACCGAAACGGACACACGTGGGTGAGTTGAGAATACTAAGGCGCGTGAGAGAACTTTGGCTAAGGAACTCGGCAAATTAACCCCGTAACTTCGGAATAAGGGGTGCCCATATGTACGTGAAAGCCCTCGCGGCTGGAGCGGAAATGGGTCGCAGTGAATTGGCGGTAACGACTGTTTACTAAAAACACAGGGCTCTGCAAACACGCAAGTGGACGTATAGGGTCTGACACCTGCCCAGTGCCGGACGGTTAAGGGGATGGGTTATCTTCGGAGAAGCTCAGAACCGAAGCCCCGGTAAACGGCGGCCGTAACTATAACGGTCCTAAGGTAGCGAAATTCCTTGTCGGGTAAGTTCCGACCTGCATGAAAGGTGTAACGATTGCCGCACTGTCTCGGCCAAAGACTCAGCGAAATTGTGGTTCCGGTGAAGACGCCGGATACCCGCTACGGGACGGAAAGACCCCGTGCACCTTTACTATAACTTAGCATTGAGTTTTGGTGCTGCATGCGTAGGATAGGTGGGAGCCTGTGAAACTTCGCTCTAGGGCGGAGTGGAGGCAATGGTGAAATACCACCCTTGTAGTTCTGAAATTCTAACTTAGGTCCGTTATCCGGATCAAGGACAATGTTAGGCGGGTAGTTTGACTGGGGCGGTCACCTCCTAAAAGGTAACGGAGGTGTGCAAAGGTTCCCTCAGCTTGATTGGAAACCAAGCGCAGAGTGCAAAGGCATAAGGGAGCTTGACTGTGAGACTGACAGGTCGAGCAGGTGCGAAAGCAGGTCTTAGTGACCCGGTGGTTCTGTGTGGAAAGGCCATCGATCAACGGATAAAAGGTACGCCGGGGATAACAGACTTATCTCCCCCAAGAGTTCACATCGACGGGGAGGTTTGGTACCTCGATGTCGGCTCATCGCATCCTGGGGCTGGAGAAGGTCCCAAGGGTTGGGCTGTTCGCCCATTAAAGCGGTACGCGAGCTGGGTTTAGAACGTCGTGAGACAGTTCGGTCCCTATCTGTAGCGGGCGAAGGAGATTTGAGAGGATCTGCTCATAGTACGAGAGGACCTGAGTGGACGAGCCTCTAGTGTACCAGTTGTCGTGCCAACGGCAGTGCTGGGTAGCTATGCTCGGAAAGGATAACCGCTGAAAGCATCTAAGCGGGAAACCTGCCTCAAGATTAGATCTCCCGAACGTAAGTTCCTTAAGGTCCCTTGAAGATTACGAGGTTGATAGGCTCAGGGTGTAAGTCCCGTGAGGGATTAAGCTGATGAGTACTAACCGACCGTGAGACTTACTGCGAGGTTTGAAAATTCTCGATACAACACACAATTTTCTCAAGCGTTATATTCGGTTGCCAGAGGTTTTTCCGCTTCTGCGGGCATAAGGCCTTCCGAGGATCGTTCCCCGCAACTCTTTTTATCGTTTATAATAACCGTGTTATGGATATCTCCGGTCTGCTTACCCACCTGGGAGCGATGGCGATTGTCGCTCTCGCGTTGTTCTACTACCTGACTAGGGAAAGGGGCCGGCGCGAATCAGCTGAAACGGAGCTGTCCATTATAAGAGCCGAACTGGAAGAGTCAAAGGGCAAGAGTGTGCTGCTTGAAGGGGAGCTTAAAGAATCGGCCGAGGTAGCAGGCGCACTTAACGCCGAGAAAGCCTCTCTTCAGTCCAGCGTAAAAGAAAAGGAAGCCGCCATTTCGGACCGTGATTCCAGGATTTCCGGGTTCGAAAGACAAATCACGGAACTTAACTCCCGGATTACCGAAAAAGAAAGCCTTCTTTCAAGGCTCAGTACGACCATAGAGCAGGAAAGAAAGGGTTTCGAGGAAAAACTGTCCATTCTGGATGAAGCTAAAAAAAGGCTTGGAGATGAGTTCGAGAACCTAGGGAACAGGATTTTCGAGGATACGACCAAAAAATTCACCGACAAAAACAAGGCGGACATGGAAACCCTTCTCAATCCCCTCCGCGAGCAGATAAAGGATTTCGAGAAGAAGGTCACCGATACCCACACGGAGGCGAGCAAAGACAGAGCTTCTCTGCAAACCCACATAGAGAATCTTAAGAAACTGGGCGAGCAGATGAGCCAAGAAGCTCTCAATCTCACTACCGCCCTCAAGGGAGAATCGCAGACCCAAGGCGCCTGGGGCGAAGTAGTGCTTAAGAAGGCGCTTGAGATGTCGGGCCTTTCCGAGGGCAGGGAATATCACTCCCAGTCAAGCTACAAGGGGGACAACGGCAATACCCTCCGACCCGATGTGATAGTTCACCTTCCCGAAGGGAAAGACGTTATAATCGACTCCAAGGTTTCCCTTACGGCTTACGAGAGATACGTCTCCTGTGAGGATGAGGAGGAGAGAAAAGATCACCTGAAGGAGCATGTTCTCTCGTTTCGAAACCACATAAAGGAACTCAGCGACAAAAGATACGAGAATATCCCCGAAATAACGAGCCTTAACTATGTTTTAATGTTCGTCCCGCTCGAATCGGCTTTCATGCTGGCCATAGAAACGGAGAGGGGTCTTTACGCGGAGGCTTTTGAGAAAAACGTGATAATCGTCTGTCCCTCCACTCTTCTCGCTACTCTCAGAACCGTACACAGCATCTGGCAGTTTGAAGATCAGAACTCAAACGCCAAGGAAATAGCTGAAAGCGCCGGGAGGATGTACGACAAGTTCGTGACTTTCATCGAGCACCTAGAAGAAGTTGGAAAGCGTATAGAACAGTCCGATCAGGCTTATCACAAGGCAATGAGCAGCCTTCGCGACGGAAAGGGCAACCTCGTGAAAAGAGCCTCAGATCTCAAGGAGTTGGGGGTAAAAACCTCAAAGGAACTACCCCGGGACCTCGTGGAGAAATCCAAGCTCTCCGGGTACGCCGTTTCCCCAGGCAAGGAGACGGATAACGGGTCGCAGTGATTTTTCTGATTTAGAAAAAGGAGGGGAAATCGTGTACGATTCCACTTCCTAAATTCGATATCTAGAGAGGTAGCATAGATTGTTTGAGAATTCTATTAAAGGTAAATGGGCGCTTGTGCTCGGTTCTTCAAGCGGCTTCGGAGAGGCCTGCAGTCTCGAGCTAGCGCGCCGGGGAATGAATATTTTCGGCGTGCATCTTGACCGCAGGGGCACGATGGCGAAGGTGGAAGGCATAGTTGAGGAGATAAAAAACACGGGAAGCGATGTCAGGTTCTACAACGTAAATGTCGCCGATGCGGAGAAAAGACAGGAGGTCATCGCGGACATGAAGGACGTGGTGCAGCAGGATGGATCGCGGGTAAAGGTAATGATACATTCCGTTGCCTTCGGGACGCTAAAGCGCTACGTTGCGGATGAACGCAGGGACGTTCTTAACAACAGGAACATTGACATGACGCTTGACGTGATGGCCCACAGTATCGTTTACTGGGCGCAGGATCTTGTTATGGAAGGAATAATGGGCGAGGGCGGGAGAATATTCGCCATGACGAGTTCGGGGAGCCACAGGGTATGGCCTACCTACGGCGCGGTATCGGCCGCCAAGGCGGCCATAGAGGCCCACATACGCCAACTTGCCGTCGAACTTGCCCCAAGCGGGATTACTGCTAATTCAATAATGGCCGGGGTAACGGACACTCCCGCACTGAGAAAGATTCCGGGAAACGACAAGCTCATTGATCACGCTCTCGCGGCAAACCCTTCGGGAAGACTGACGACACCGGAAGACGTGGCAAAAGCCATCGCGCTACTCTCTCTTGACGAAGCCTCATGGGTCACGGGTAACGTGATAGGGGTTGACGGCGGGGAAGATCTTGTCTAATAGGACCGTTCAGTGTGAATTTATTAAGGAGGGAAGGAGCTTGTCTAACAAGTCTTCTTAGTATAGAGTATACAGCATGTTAAGTTACGGCAGAGACAGGGACTGGGATTTAGGAATTCTTCTGCTCAGGCTGGGCTTCGGCTTCTCGATGCTTATTTTCCACGGCTACGGGAAGCTAATCGGAGGACCCGAGAGGTGGGCTAAAGTCGGGGGGTCACTGCAGACCTTCGGCATTGATTTTTATCCGGTTTTCTGGGGATTCATGGCGGCTTTTGCCGAGTTTTTCTGCTCTGCTTTCATAATCGCGGGGATTTTCTTTATGCCCGCGACTTTTCTTCTGTGCGTTAACATGATCGTGGCGGTTCTCTTTCACCTGTATCTTCCGGAGGAGTCATCTGCTGCGGGATGGCAGGGGGCTTCAAACGCGATTGAATACCTTTTTGTCTATATAGTATTGCTGATTACGGGCCCCGGAAAGTACAAGATAAACTTGGGCTGACGGTCTTTGCTCTAACTACTTCGTTGCCTCTCTACGAGGAAAATCAGTAAGTATCCGCCTTAGGTGAAAAAAGCGTTGACGACACGTTATTCTATGTTGTCCGGTATCTTCTCAAGATTCGTTTTTATTACCCGAAGGAAGTTTTCTCCCATTATTTTCTCCACAACTCCCCTCGGATACCCCTTGCCGAGAAGATACTCGGGGAGTGCCGGGAGTTTGGATATATGTCTCATTTCCTCCGGGAAGTCGTTTGTGGGCGCTCCGTCCATGTCGGTTCCCACCCCCACGTGATCCTCGCCGCAGACGCCTATAATGTGATCTATGTGGGCGTATATGTCTTCGAGGGTGGCGCAACCTTTTCCTTTCCTTAGAAATTTTCCGTAGAAAACAACCCCGATTACACCTCCCCTATCTGAAATGGCCCGAAGCTGCTCGTCACGCAGGTTTCTGGGATGATCAACAAGCGCTCTTGAATTCGAGTGGGTCGCAACGGGGATAAGCTCGGTTAGTTCCACGCTTTCCCAGAAGCAGCGTTCGTTAAGGTGGGAGAGATCAAGCGTGATGCCAAGGGTGTTCATCTGCCGCAGAAGCTCTTTTCCCTGGTCGGATAGCCCTTCTTTGCTCTCGGGCCCGGAGGCGTAGATGTTCCTGTTGTTCCAGGAAAGACCGAGAGCCCGCACGCCCCTTTTCTGGTATTCAAGAAGATGCTCCGGGTTCAAAATGGGGTCAGCTCCTTCCATGAGGGTGAAAAACCCGATTTTTTTGCCTTCCAGCAGTCTGTCTATGTCCCGTCTGTCTTTTATCTGAAAGACGCTATCTGAGTGTTCGCGGTATATCTCGTCGTAGAGGTCAAGCTGGGCCATGGCTTCCGCAACGGAACCGGCGGGCTTGTGCTTCGGGTGTATGAAAACGGTGTTGAAAACGATTCTGGCCCCGCCTTGCCTGAGTCCGGGAAGGGTTATCATGCAGGAGACCTCGGGATTCTCGAAATCCCTCTTGTAGTGGCGCATGTGAAAGGCTATGTCCTCATGGGCATCGATGGTGAAAAAAGTGGCCGGTTCGGGGGCTCCCCATCCTCCCCCTCCCGGAGTCTCGATTCTTACCGCTTCTCCGGCCTTTACCTCGATAGAGCATTTTGCGGGCAGTTTTTTCTCTTCTGTTTCCGATACAAGCGTGTTCTTGCCGCTTTCTCCGTCTTCTCCGCCCCGGGCTCCCCAGGGTCGTTTCTCCCTTCTCTCGGTTATGAGGGAGACATGGGAGTCCTCGAGGAACCTGTACTGCCTTATGATTCCGTCCCCGCCCGGGAACCTGCCCGCGCCCCCTGACCCCTTTCTTACGGAGTATGATTCCACCATTACGGGAAGTTCCCTCTCGATTGCCTCAACCGGGGTGTTTAGCGTGTTTGTCATGTGCGTGTGCACCGCGTTTGCCCCTCCCGCGCCTGAGCGTCCTCCCATTCCGCCGGCTATGGTTTCGTAGTAGGCGTAGGAGGAATCAGAAGGTGTGTCCTGCGGCGAGCCGAACGCGAGGTTGCTCATCGTTCCCGCGCTTGCCGCCTGTATCGTTTCGGGTATTGCATCGGCGAGCGCTCCGAACACCACGTCCACTATCCTCTGGGATGTCTCTACGTTTCCGCCGACGACAGCACTTGGGTACCTGGCGTTAAGAATCGAGTCCTCATCGACTCTGATCTCAATCGGCCTCAGGGTTCCCGAGTTAAGAGGCGTGTCTTCGCCAGAGAGACACTGAAAACAGTATAGAACCGCGGAAGTGGTTACGCTCAGGGGAGCGTTAAGACATCCTTTTACCTTCTTTGAACTTCCTCTGAAGTCGACCACTGCCGCGTTCCCGCTTATTTCTATCTTTACCTGTATCGGTATATTCCTCGTTCCCGCTCCGTCGTCCTCAAGGTAGTCGGTGAATAGATAGTCGCCGTCCGGTATTTTCTCTATGGCGTTTCTGACGAGCCTCTCCCCGTAGTCAAGAAGCCCGGAAGCGGCTTGGTTTATTTTCGAAAGGGAGTATTTTTCGAGGAGCTCCTGCATCCTTTTCTCTCCGGTATCAAGCGAGGCTATCTGCGCCCGAAGATCCCCTTCTCTTTCCTCATGATCCCTGGTCGAGAGGATTATTTCCTGGAGCAGGGTTTCTTTCAGTATTCCTTCTTCCCGTATTCTTGTCGGGGGTATTATGATTCCCTCTTCGTGGATTGTCGTTGAAAGCGGCATGGACCCCGGGGTGTCGCCCCCTATGTCAGCGTGGTGGGCCCGCGAGGCGAGCAGAAACTCGGGCTTCCCGTCGACGAACACGGGCGCTATGCACGTTACGTCGGGAAGGTGTGTTCCGCCGCGGAAAGGGTCGTTAAGTATGAAAACGTCTCCAGGGGAGAGATTCTCCGTCGCTACCGATCTCGCGGCAAACGACATTGATCCCAGATGTATGGGGATATGGGCCGCCTGGGCGATCATCTCTCCGTCTGAGTTGAATATGGCGCAGGAAAGATCCCTTCTTTCCTTTATGTTGGGAGAGAATCCCGCTCTTACGAGAACAGAACCCATCTCCTCGGCGATTGTTCCGAGAAGGTTGTTGAAGATCTCGAGCTCGAAAAGTCTTAGTTCCATACGGGCAAAATAATAACCAATTTTGAGAATTGCCCGCGTGAAAAGCAGGATTCGGAGTGGTGATTAAGCCTGGGGACTTTGCGAGATCGCGCTACGAAGCGCTTCTCCCATTTCGGCCGGGCTTTTGCAGGTTGTGACTCCGGCGCGCTCGAGTGCCCGGAACTTGTCCTCGGCGCTTCCCGAACTCCCTGAAATAATGGCTCCCGCGTGGCCCATTCTTTTCCCCTTGGGCGCCGTGGCTCCCGCGATGAATGCGGCTATGGGCTTTGTGAAGTTCTTGCTTATGTATTCGGCCGCCTCTTCCTCGTCGGATCCCCCGATTTCCCCTATCATTATCACCGCGTCTGTGTCCGGGTCGTTCTCAAAGAGGGAAAGTGCGTCGATAAACGTGGTTCCGATAACGGGGTCGCCGCCTATGCCGATACATGTCGACTGTCCTATGTCTAGGTTGGTAAGCTGCCATACGGCCTCGTAGGTAAGGGTTCCGCTTCTTGAGATTATCCCGACTCTTCCGGGTTTATGTATGTAGCCCGGCATTATTCCCACCTTGGCTTCCCCGGGGGTTATTACGCCCGGGCAGTTGGGTCCAACTAACCTAGAGTCAGAACCCCTCATGTACTCCTTTACCCTTACAACGTCGAGAGTGGGTATTCCTTCTGTTATGCAGATTACGAGCTTGACGCCGGAATCGAGGGCCTCCAGCATTGAATCCATCGCAAACGCCGCAGGAACAAATACAAGGGACACGTCCGCTCCGGTTTCCCGCACTGCCTCGGACATGGTGTCGAAAACCGGGAACCCTTCGACGCTGCTTCCGCCTTTTCCCGGAGTGACGCCGCCAACGACGTTGGTTCCGTATTCACGGCACTGGGTCGCGTGGAAAAGTCCTGCGCTTCCCGTTATTCCCTGCACGAGGACTTTTGAGTCCTTATTTACAAGAATGCTCATTTTTCCGGTTCTCCCTTGAGAGCTTCATTGTTTTTCAAATGAGGGGGAACTATAACATGCCTAGTATGTTTTTTCAAAGCGTTTTGTTCTTGGGTTTACAAAGAGGACAAGGAATATTTAAGGTTTGAAAAAGACGCTAGGCAGGATGCCCCGCCACATTAGAGTCATTTCCCCCCGCCAACATCTTTGCTCTGTGTAGAAGCAGGTAATTACCTGCTTAAATTCATGAAGGGCAGGTTATTTATTAGGACTAATCATTTCATATCTCTCTGAAATGACTTGATATTTCACTTGACACCCTGTAAGCAAAGCGACAATGAAGCCGAGTTCCAGAGATGGTGTTTCCCTATCTGGTTCCCGGTTGAAGAGGGAGAGGATGAGTACGATACTGGCTGCCTTCTTAACGAACCGCTTGGTAACTTCTGAACAGACCGCTTTAGAGCGGGGAATATTGCCGAGGCGGTCTATCTGCACAAAGCGGGTTTTATTAAGAGCAGGAAACTGGACTTACTCTATGTTCTGAATTTGCTCCCGTATTTTCTCGAGTTCAAGGCGTATGCCTATGGTAAGGTGTGAGATTCCCGCGTCCTTGCATTTCGCCGATATCGTTCCCGCCTCCCTGTTCATTTCCTGGACCAGAAAATCAAGCTCTTTCCCTACGGGCCCCTTTTTCTTGGCGGTTTTCCTGAACTTTGAGACATGAGCCTCAAGCCTTACGATTTCCTCGTCAATCTCGCTTTTCTCCGTGATTATTGCCGCGGCTTCCTGTGAGATAGTGGGGTCGTTTTTGTGCTTTGAAGAGAAGATCTTCTCGATTTTTTCTTTCGTTTTTTTCTCGGATTTCTTTATGAATTCCTTTCGTTTCTTCTTTATGCCGTCAACCGTCTTCCTTATGACGTCCAGACGCCCGAGTATGGATTTTTCAAGCTTCTGCCCCTCGATTTCCCGGCTTCTGTTGAACTTTACGAGGGCTTTTGCGACCGTTTCCTTGATCCTTGCTTCCGTATCCCTTGAGACCTCTGGTCCGGCATGGCTTTCAAAGGAGTTCTCCATCATGAGCAGGTGCTCAATTCCTATCTCCGTTTTAAGTCCCAGGGAGGAATTGATTCTTTTAAGGGAACTGTGGTTTTCCCGGAGAACCTTTTCGGACAAACGCTGTCTTTCCCTTTTGTTTGTCTGCACGGAAAGCCTGAGGCGGAGTTTCCCTCTCTGAATCGAGTTCTTCAGCCTGTCTTCAATGGTGGTTTCCATATGGAGCAGGGATTCGGGAACGCTGGCCTTTACGTCAAGGAACCTGTGGTTCTCAGACCGCATGTCCACCATGATCTTTCCGATCTCCGTGTTCACGGATGATTCCGCAAAACCTGTCATGCTTTTCATAGTGCGCTTCTTCCTTTTTCGGTATCCGTTTTTCCCAAGCAGAATACCCGCAACAGGTTCCGCTTCGCAACCGCAGCCGGGTGCGCAAAGAAAACGCGCCGCGTATCGCCGAAACTTGCCTGCGCCATTTTTCTCGTTTACCTTCTTACTTTATTCAGAGGATCTTCAGTTTCCGCTCCATGAGAAAAGCTTATCTTTTCGCTTTGCCATTGCTGCTTCTTTTTGTCTCCTGCGCCATTCCCGTGCGAAGCCAGGACGCGAGAAGGCCGCAGCCGAAGGTTTCCGCCACCAGCGTCGTCAGCTCCTTTCTCGAGGCGCTTAGTGAGCGGGACTTTGAATCCGCTTACGACAAGATCCACATATTCAGTTCGGACCGCGAGGGTTACGTGAGCAGGTTCGAGCTTCTTTACGAGCGCTACGACATCAGGATAGTTGACTACAGGATCCTGGCGACCCAGCTTTTCAAGGACACGGCTATAGTGGTTGCGGAAGTGGAGGTTGACTACATGGAGCCGGGCGAAGACAAGCGTCAGAGGGCCAGATACACAAACCGCTACGATCTTTCCATACCCGAAAAAGAATGGAAGATAATGAAGGACGAGTGCATTGAGAACTGCAGCTACGGACCAGAGGGCGAAGGCGGAGAAGGAGGAGGCTAAAGTGATAAAAGTTGCGGTAGTCGGAGTGTGCGGACGTATGGGAATGAGCGTGGCCTCGCTTGCGGGTTCGGACGGGGATATTGAGCTTGTGGGAGCGACGGAGGAGGCGGGACACGTTTCGATTGGCCACGATCTCGGGGATTTTGTCTCGGGCGCGAGGTCGGGAGTGAGCGTGAGTGACAGCATTTCGGAAGCGGCCCGGGACGCGGACGTCATAATTGACTTCACCGTTCCCGAAGCGACCCTTGCCCACGCCGAATATTCGGCCCAGAACGGAAAATCGATGGTCATAGGGACGACGGGCTTTACCCCGGAGCAGAGAGAAGAACTTCTTAGTTTGCTTGAGGGGATACCGTGCGTTTTCTCTCCCAACATGAGCGTCGGGGTAAATATTCTTTTCGAGATATCAAGACAGGTGGCGTCTCACCTTGGAGAGAGCTACGATGCAGAGATTTTCGAGACCCATCACAGGGGGAAAGCCGATTCTCCCAGCGGAACGGCAATCGCGCTCGGAGAAGCGGTCGCCGCCGGCCTCGGGTCGGAACTCGAAAACGTGGCCAGATACGAAAGACATGGGCGGATAGGGACGAGAGGGAAAGGGGAAATAGGCATCCAGACGCTTCGGGGAGGAGACGTGGTCGGGGATCACACCGTCATGTTCCTCGGCGACGGAGAGAGAGTGGAGCTTACCCACAGGGCGACCAGCAGGGAGAACTTCTCCGCGGGCGCGATTCGCGCGGCGAAATGGATTCCGGGAAAACCTCCGGGGGTCTACGCGATGAGGGACGTGCTCGGATTCTGATCCCGCCGCGTTTATCCACCATGTACCAGTTCAGGCTTATCGAAAAGGAAAAGGGCGGTTCCGCCAGGCTGGGGGAAATCCGAACTTCCCAGGAAACTGTAGAGACTCCGGCATTCATGCCCGTGGCGACCCAGGGAGCGGGCAAGGCCATAACACCCCTTGATCTTCGCCGCCTAGGTTTTGGGGTTCTTATCGCGAACGCCTACCATCTCTACCTGAGGCCCGGCACTGACGTAATAAGCTCCCTCGGCGGACTTCACCGCTACATGTCGTGGGACGGCGCGATCGTCACCGACAGCGGCGGCTATCAGGTCCTGAGCCTCGCGAAAAGCAGGAAGATAACGGAAGACGGAGTCTCCTTCCGCTCCCATATAGACGGAAGCGAGCATTTTTTCTCCCCCGAGGTCTCGATAGCCGTTCAGGAGGACCTGGGCTCTGACGTGATGATGTGTTTTGACGAATGCCCGGCCCATGATTCCCCCTACGAGTACATGGAGAAGTCGGTTTCCCTTACTACGCGCTGGGCGGGGCTTTGCAAGGAAGCGAGGCGGGACTCTTCCAGGGCCCTTTTCGGCATCGTGCAGGGAGGGGTGTACGAGGACCTTCGGGCGCGCTCTGTGGGAGAGCTTGTGGACATGGGGTTTGACGGCTACTCGATAGGTGGACTGGGGGTCGGCGAGTCAAGCGGGGCGACTTTTGAGATTACCGAGCTCTGCACCGGGCTTCTGCCCCAAGACAGGCTCCGCTACCTCATGGGCATCGGGAATCCGGGCGACATAGTGAGGGCGGTGGCTCTCGGAGTCGATCTTTTTGACTGCGTAATCCCGACCCGTAACGCCCGCAACGGAACTCTCTTTACAAGCCGGGGAAAAGTGGTTATAAAAAACTCCCGTTACGCGTACGACGGCTCGCCTCTTGATGAGGGTTGCGGCTGCTACACGTGCGAAAATTTTTCAAGGTCGTATCTGAGGCATATATTCATGGCCGGGGAGATTCTCTCTCTTCAGCTGCTGACCCTTCATAACCTCTATTATTACTCCGAACTGATGAGAAGAATAAGAGAATCGATAAAAACCGGCACCTTCAGGCAGTTATGTTCGGAACTCAGCGATGCTGAGGAGGAACAGTAATTGAAAAAACTAGCTTTTATCGCTACTTCAGCCCTTTTTCTTTTATCATGTATGCCTCCCGGAACCGGGCAGGGAGGAGCGGGGGGAACGACGTTTTCGGCCATACTTCCGTTCGTCGCCATATTCGCCCTTTTTTACTTTCTTATCATAAGACCCCAGCAACGCCAGAGCCGTGAGCGAAAGAAAATGCTCGCCGAGGTAAAAAGAGGTGACAGCATTGTTACCACCGGTGGCATATACGGCAGGGTGATAAACGTCGACGGGGACGACATCACGGTCGAGATAGCTAAGGGGATCAACATAAAAATGGCACGCTCCGGGATCTCGGAGAAGACCGATTCTGGGGCCGCTGAAGGCAAATCCAAAGGGGGCGGCTGATTAGATGAAAGGCGTGTCCCGTCTTTGGATTAGCGTTATCGTTCTTTTCTCCTTTCTCTGCGTAATACTCCTTACGCCTACCTTCATGGGCGACAAGCTTCCCTCGTGGTGGGGGAAGGTTTTCTCAAGCAAGGGGATAAGTCTCGGACTCGATCTTGAGGGAGGGATATTCCTTCTTCTGGGAGTGGAGACCGAAGAGGGCGTGGAGCAGGAGATGCTCATAGTTGAGGAGGCCCTCGTATCGAAATTCAGGGAGAACAGGATTCTCGTTAAGAACTCCTCAGTTTCTGACGGGACCCTCAAGATCGGTCTTTTCCCGGGCGCGGATATGGACAAGGCTCTTAAGATCGCGCGCGACGAGTTTGAAGAGGTGGCGGATGTAAATTCCGACGGCTTTCTGGTGAGGCTCTCGATAAAACCGTCCTACGTGAACGAGCTTGAGCGAAACTCAATAGAGCGGGTTCGCCACATAATAGAGAACCGCGTTAAGGATTTCGGCCTTGTCGAGCCGAGCATACAGAAATCGGGTGAAGACAGGATCCTGGTACAGGTGCCGGGCGCTTCCAAAAAAGACAGACAGAGAATAGTTAACCTGATCAAAAAGACGGCAGTTTTGGAGTTCAAGATCGTAAGGGCCGTCGGGGCGACGCGGGAGAACCTCCTCGCGGCGGCCGAAGCCGGAACCGAGAAGCAGCTTGCGGAAAAAGGCCTTGTCATCCACGAGGGAGACACCGGGAACGAGAACGAAAAGTTCTTTCTGACCGAGAGGCTTGCGAGCGTGACGGGGGAATATATCTCGGATGCTCGGATAACGTTTGACAATTACGGAAACCCCGCGGTCGGATTCACTTTCAGGGGGGAAGGCGCTAGCAAGTTCGGAAAGCTCACCGAGGCTAACATCGGCGAACGCCTGGCGATAGTTCTTGACGGCGTTATAAAGTCGGCGCCCACAATCCAGGACAAGATAACCTACCAGGGCACGATAACCGGCACCTTTACCCCGGAGGAGGCAAAGGACCTCGCGCTTATCCTGAGATCGGGTTCCCTTCCGGTTCCCGTGAGAGTTGAGCAGGAAAGGACCGTGGGACCTTCCCTGGGGCAGGACTCCATAGAGAAGGGAAGATTCTCCATGATCGTCGGCGGCATACTTGTTCTTGTGTTCATGGTCTTTTTCTACAGGATGCAGGGCGTTGTAGCGAACGCAGCGCTCGTGCTCAACATACTTTTCATAATGGGTTTTCTCTCCGCTTTCGGCGTTACGCTTACGCTTCCCGGCATAGCGGGACTTGTTCTGACGCTCGGCATGGCGGTTGACGGAAATATCATCATATTCGAGAGGATAAAAGAGGAACTCGTGGCGGGCAAAACTGCGGTCCACTCGATTGAGACGGGATACGCAAGATCCGTCTGGACCATACTTGACGCGAACGTCACGACGCTTCTTACTGCGCTTATACTTTTCTGGCTGGGCACCGGCCCCGTGAAGGGTTTTGCGGCAACGCTCTCAATCGGGATAGTGTCGACCGTTTTCAGCAATCTGATTGTGGCGAGAGTCTTTACGAACATGCTTTACAGGGACAAAAAACTGACCGAAGTAAGTATCTGAGGGTGAGAGAGTGCGGATTATAGGAAAACTGAGCTACGATTTTGTGGATAAGATGGGGGGCGCGATGCGTATCTCCATCGCGCTTGTGGTTATTTCCATCGCTTCCCTTCTGTATCACCAGGGGCCTAACTGGGGAGTGGAGTTCACGGGCGGAACGGAGATACATATAAAGCTTGCAAAGAGCCTTGAGACCGAAGTTTTAAAAGGTGCGCTTGCCGAGAACGGATTTCCCTCGGAATCGGTTCAGCGTTTTGGCCTTCCGGGCGATAACGAGCACCTGATACAGTTCGCCCCGGAACTTGCGACCTTCGACCAGATAGGTGATTTTCAGAGGAAGCTTGAGGACCTCTTCGCCACGTCAGAGGATTTCGAGGGAGCCTCCATCCAGAGGATAGACTACATAGGTCCCAGGGTGGGGAAGGAGCTTATAACCAAGGCCCTTTTATCCATACTGATTGCGTGCGTCGGCATACTTGCCTACTTGGTGTTCAGGTTTGAGTTCGGCTTTGCCGTTGGGGCGGTTATCGCCCTTATTCACGATACCCTTATAACAGTGGGGGCCATATCGCTCGCGGACAAGGAGTTCACCCTTGCGATCGTAGCCGCGCTTCTGACCGTGATAGGTTATTCGGTTAACGACACGATCGTCATATTTGACAGGATAAGGGAGAACATGGGCAATTTCCCCGAAAAGGGCTTCAGGGAGCTTGTTAACGACGGAATAAGCCAGACGCTCTCGCGTACGCTGCTCACGGCTATAACGGTGTTCATAGTGCTCCTTCCGCTCTTTTTCCTGGGCGGCTCGGTAATACACGATTTCGCGTTTACCCTCATGGTGGGAGTCATTATAGGAACCTACTCGTCGATTTTTGTGGCAAGCGCCTTCGTGGTCTACTGGAGAAAAAGAAAGGGGACCATGTAGAAGCCGCGTTTTGGCGGATGGCCTGTCAAAAGCGGGTTCCGCACTTTGATAATCGCTCTCATAACGGTTAAATATTTCCCGTTTTGCTTCTGAAAACACACAACTCGTTCACATTATGCAAGAAGCGCTTGAGCAGATAAGAAATCAGATAGATTCTGACCTTGAGGGGGTCTCTACAGAGGCCGATCTCCTCAGGGTGAAGGCGGGTTACGTCGGAAAGAAAGGATCTCTCACGCAGCTTCTTAAATCCATGAAGGATCTTCCCGCTTCCGAGCGCCGCCAGGCGGGAATTCTCATAAACGGAACCAAAAAAGAAATCGAGGAGCTGATCGAGAGAAAATCAGATGAAATAAAGCGCAGGGCGATGGATGAAAAGCTCCTTGAGGAGATAACTGATTTCACTCTCCCCGGTCGCGGAATGCCGGTCGGAGCCAAGCACCCCATAACCCAGGTGATGGAGCGCATCGTCTATGACTTTGAGAGGATGGGATTCGAAGTCGCCGAGGGTCCCGAGGTCGAGCTTGATTACTACAATTTCGAGGCGCTTAACATACCGAAAAACCACCCTGCAAGGGACATGCAGGACACTTTCTACATAACCGACGACATGGTCTTAAGAACCCATACCTCGCCGGTGCAGATACGGATCATGCAGACCCAGCAGCCTCCGGTGAAGATAATAGCCCCCGGAAAGGTTTACCGTTGCGACAGCGACGTTTCCCACACCCCTATGTTCCACCAGATAGAGGGTCTTCTCGTTGACAAGGGCATAACTTTCGGAAACCTGAAATCCGTCATTATTCAGTTCGTGAAACTCACTTTCGGCGAGAATACGAACGTAAGGTTCCGCCCGAGCTTCTTCCCCTTCACCGAGCCCAGCGCCGAGGTGGACATAGAGTGTCAGATATGCTCCGGCAACGGATGCAGGGTATGCAAGGGTACCGGCTGGCTTGAAATAATGGGATGCGGAATGGTTGACCCCGCAGTTTTCTCAAGCGTTAACTACAACACTGACATCTATTCGGGTTTCGCCTTTGGCATGGGGGTTGAGAGAATCGCCATGCTTAAGTACGGGATAAACGACATAAGGCTTTTCTTTGAGAATGACGTAAGATTTTTGAGGCAGTTCGTCTAGTTTTCCGAGTGACTGCTTTAGAACGGGGCATTGGTTTTTTATGACTCGTTTCGTTTTTCGATATAAAAATCACTAATTAAATAACGGTTCCAAGGAAAAAAACATCTTTCATATGAGGGTAATATGAATCAGATATTAAACGAGGTTCGAGAAGGCAAAAAGGAGAACACCGATGGGAATCAAACCTGATCACTGGATAAGGAAAATGGCTCTTGAGCACAAGATGATAGATCCTTTTGTGGAAGGGCAGGTAAGCAAGGGTGTCATATCGTACGGCCTTTCCTCTTACGGTTACGATATAAGAGTAAGCGATGAATTCAAGGTCTTTACCAACCTGCACAGCGCCGTTGTTGACCCGAAGAGTTTCGACCCCAAGTCCTTTGTTGAGATAAAGGATGATTACTGCATAATTCCGCCGAATTCCTTTGCGCTCGCAAAGACCGTTGAGTATTTCAGGATACCCAGGAGCACCGTTACCGTGTGCGTCGGCAAATCCACTTACGCGAGGTGTGGGATAATCGTTAACGTCACCCCTTTTGAACCCGAGTGGGAGGGGTACGTGACGCTTGAGATCTCAAATACGACTCCCATCCCGGCGAAGATATATTCAAACGAGGGAATAGCTCAGGTGCTCTTTTTCGAAGGGGATGAGGAGTGCGATATCTCCTACGCGGACAAGAAAGGGAAATATCAGAAACAGACCGGTATCACGCATCCGAAAATTTCCCAGGCATAGGGGGTTCTGGAAGGTAATTCTGTCCACGGGAGACCGATTGAGCCTGCAATCTACCGAAAAATTCGGGGTTTATATACTTCACTGCCCAAAAGTGTGATAAGATGTAAGCGTGGGCCTAATGTATTCCCTACAGAACAAGTTCGAGACAATACTGCAGCGTCCGGACAGTATGGAGAAGCGCCTCAAATGAGCAACGCGGAAGTTAAAATCCAGGTCGATCAGTTAGAAGGAGTTCTGATAGTAAGCATATCCGGCGAGATCAAAGGCCTGAGCGGACGGGAATTTCACCGCGCGATATTCCGGGAAATCCAGGGGCAGAAGGCCCCTATAGTTCTGGACCTCGAAGGGCTGACCTACATCAACAGCACTGGACTTCGCTCGATCCTGCTTGTCGCCAAAAGGCAGCAGGAGAACAAAGAGAAATTCGCGGTGTGCTCCCTGTCCGGACCTATGAGAGAAATATTCGAGATCACGTGCTTTGACCGGATCATGCAGGTGCTTGGTTCCCGCTCCGAAGCCATAGAAGCCGTAACTTAAAAGTCCGTAAAATTCTGATTTTTACTTAAACTGCCGGATATTACGGACTTTTTTCTTTTTCTTAGGTATTATAATAAACACATTATCTCTGACCGGGAGGTACTTGTTTTGAGTGAATCTCAAGAATCCGAAATAATGGGTGAATTGCGGCAGGACAACGGTTCCGGTGATGATTACACCGCTGAGCAGATAAAGGTTCTTCCGGGCCTTGAAGCCGTAAGAAAACGCCCTGACATGTACATAGGGGATACCAATTCCCGGGGATTCCACCATCTCGTGTTCGAGGTTCTCGATAACAGCGTGGACGAGTCCTTGGCGGGTTTCTGCGACAATATCTTCGTCACGGTACACGTGGATGAGAGCATCACGGTTGAAGACGATGGAAGAGGGATTCCGGTTGACATCCACGAAGAGACGGGAAAACCGGCCGTTGAAGTCGTAATGACCATGCTCCACGCCGGGGGGAAATTCGACAGCAAGGTCTATCAGGTTTCAGGAGGGCTCCACGGCGTAGGCGTCACGGTGGTAAACGCGCTTTCAGAGAGCCTCTCGATAGAGATCAAAAGGGAAGGGGAGGTCTGGTATCAGGAGTACGAGAAGGGAGAGGCGGTAAAAGACCTTAAGAACACCGGGAAAACGAAAAAAAGCGGAACCAAGATTCATTTCAAGCCCGACTCCGGGATATTCGAGGTTAGCGAGTTCAATTACGACATACTAGCCCACAGGATAAGGGAACTTGCCTTTCTTAACAGGGGCCTTCGGATTACCCTTAACGATGAGAGAACGGAAAGATCCCAGGAGTTTTTCTACGAAGGGGGGATCGTCGCTTTCGTCGAGGAGCTTAACCAGAACAGAAAAGCGCTGCATCCCGAGGTGATCTACGTTACTGGAGAGAGGGACTCGACTGTGGTTGAAGTCGCCCTGCAGTATAACGACACTTACAGGGAAACCATATTCTGTTACGCGAACAACATAAACAACATTGAAGGGGGAACCCATCTCTCGGGCTTTCGCACTTCCTTAACGAGGACCATAAACAGGTACGCCGAGGAGAAAAACCTTCTAAAGAACCTCAAGATGGCAATTGCCGGAGAAGACGTGAGAGAGGGCCTTGTGGCGGTCGTGAGCGTGAAGATTCCGGATCCTAAGTTTGAAGGACAGACCAAAACAAAGCTTGGGAATACCTCCGTAAGGGGCATAGTCGAGTCCCTGCTTAACGACAAACTTCGGGTGTTCTTTGAGGAAAACCCTGTTGTGGCAAAACGCATCGTGGAGAAAACCATAGAAGCCGCGAGAGCAAGGAACGCCGCGAGAAAGGCAAAGGAGCTTACCAGGAGAAAAAGTGCCCTTGAGTCTGGAAGTCTTCCCGGAAAGCTGGCTGACTGCCAGGAGCGCGATCCAGAGAAAAGCGAACTCTACATAGTCGAGGGAGAGTCGGCGGGTGGATCCGCAAAACAGGCGAGAGACAGGCACAACCAGGCCATTTTGCCACTTAAGGGGAAAATCCTTAACGTCGAGAAGGCCAGGCTTGACAAGATGCTCGCAAACGAGGAAATCCGCACCACCATCACTGTTCTGGGCACGGGAATAGGGGAGGAAGAGGGGGATTTCGACATATCTAAGATACGCTACCACAAGATAATACTGATGACCGACGCGGACGTTGACGGGTCGCACATAAGGACCCTTCTTCTCACGCTGTTTTACCGCTATTTCAGGGAAGTAATAGAAAAGGGATATCTCTACGTGGCGCAGCCTCCTCTCTACCTAGTGAGAAAGGGAAGAAAGGAAACTTACCTCAAGGACGATCAGGAATACGAGGAGCTTCTCGTCAAGCTAGGAGTCGAAGGACTTGAAATCGCCTCCGGGGGTACAAACGGCCACGCAAGACAAATCAGGGGAACAAAGCTTTTCGATCTTGTGCAGAAAGCCATTAGATACGGAAAACTTCTTGACCGCATGAGCAGGTGGGGGAGAAACAGAGGAATAGTTGACGGTTTCGCCAGAAGAACCGACCTCGGCAAAACCAACCTCAGGGTTGGCAACGAAGCCTCCTTGGATACTCATCTTGTCGGAATAAAGGAATGGCTAGGGGAGAACTATCCCGACATAGTCGATCTTGACTGGACGCTTGGAGAGGACACCGAACATAACTCGAACAGCATTGAATATAGCTTCAGGGAAAACGGAAGGATAAGTTCCTGCGTGATTGATTTTAACTTCCTTGCTTCTCCCGATTTCAGGGAACTTAGGAAGCTTGCCGAGTCTCTTAGTCCGCTTTGGGACTCCGCCTGTCATATAGTTGATGATTCTGGTGAGAAAGAGATTGGAAGCCTTGAGAAGTTCGTTGAATTCATCATGGAGAGAGGGAAGAAGGGTCAGTTCATACAGAGGTATAAAGGTCTCGGGGAGATGAACCCGGAACAGCTTTGGTCAACGACCATGAATCCCGAGAACAGGGTGCTGAAACAGGTCCAGGTTGACGATGGCGTTGAAGCGGATGAGATATTCTCCAAACTCATGGGCGACCAAGTTGAACCCAGAAAGGAATTTATTGAGTTAAACGCTCTTAGGGTTAGCAATCTGGATATCTAATAACATCCAGAACTGTTTTACTTCACTATAGTTTATAAGACTTTCCGTGTGACTCTTAAAAACGAGTTGTAGACTAAAGGATTCCCGAAACGATAAGAAAACTTATGAGAAGCAGGTTGGCTACTGCTAGGGGGAAAAGCCTCTTCCAGCCGAGGCCCATTACCTGATCATACCTGAACCTTGGCAAAGTCCATCTTACCCAGATAAACAGGAAGAGTAAGAAGAGGACTTTGCCGATAAACACAGCCGGCGGCAGATACCAATGTGTGTTGATATCAATGCCGAACCACCCTCCGAACGGTAAGGGATACCAACCACCCAAAAACAAACAAGTTATCATGCACGAAGCAACTATCATATGAGTATATTCAGCCATGAAGAACATTGCAAATTTCATACTGCTGTATTCGGTGTGATAGCCGGCGACTATCTCGGGCTCGGCTTCCGGCATATCAAACGGAAGCCTGTTGGTTTCGGCAAACGCGGAAACCACGAAAACCACGAAGCCTATAAAGGACGGGATTAAGAACCACATCTTTTCCTGCGCTTCGATTATGTCCCCTAGGCGAAGCGATCCCGTTATGGCGATTACCCCTAGTATGGATAGGCCCAGGGCGAGTTCATAGCTTATCATCTGCGCCGCGGCCCGAAGGCCTCCCAAGAGCGAGTACTTGCTGTTAGAACCCCACCCGCCGAGCACCACGCCGTATACGCTAAGCGAACTTATTCCAAGCACGTAGAGAAGGCCGATGTTTATGTCGGCTATCTGGAACCTTATGAACACGGGATCCTGGAGAAATCCGAAAAGATCCGTGTGAACCCCTTTTCCTATGGGAATCACGGCGAGGGCCGCGAGGGCCGTGACAAGTGCGAACGCCGGGGCCATTATGTACATGGTCTTGTTTGCTTTAGGGGGAATGATGTCTTCTTTAAAAATGAATTTTATGCCGTCTGCAAGAGGCTGAAGCAGTCCCGAGGGTCCGACCCTGTTCGGTCCGTAGCGATCCTGTATAAAGGCGCTTAACCTTCTTTCCACGAAGGTTAGATAGGCGACAACCGTCAGGACGACGAAAAAAACAAGCGCTATCTTTGCGACCGCTATTGATATTAGAAGTGGAGTCATCTGCCCACGCTGTGTTCAAGAACTTTTCCGACGGTACCTATCTTGTCGTAGCTGATCCCCCCGTATCCGGGGATCTTGAGGCTTATGTCATCCATCACTTCCGACGCGGAAGCGTAACTGAACAGGGCTTTGTCGAGCCGCTCCCCGATCATGCACAGTATTTCGCATGCGGACTTGGCATTTCCGGGAGGAGATATGGCCTTTCTTATCCTCTGAACCCGTCCGGCGTCGTTCGTGAAAGTCCCGTTTTTTTCATAGGGACTTGCCGCTGGAAGTATTACGTGGGCGTATCTCGCGGTCTCGGTGAGTCTGTAGTCGATAACGGCAAGGAAGCCGATTTTCTCAAGCGCGCGCGAAAGAGCGTATTTTTCGTGGCCTGAAACCATCTCAAAGAGGTCTGCCTCGATGACCACCAGCGTATTGATCCTGCCGGCAAGCAGCGAGTCCACCGTAGCTTTCATATCGTTTCCGTTCGCCTGTGGCATGAAATTTCTGGCTCCGGCGCTGTTTGGATACGGATCGTTGCTTACAAGGTCGAATTTTTTCTCTATTTTTTCGGTTCCCGTGGCGCAGATCGCCGGGCAGTCTCCAAGAGTGGATGAAAGCTTCGCCGCGAGAAACATCTCCTCGTTCGTAAGCCTGGCCGATCCCGCAATCGCGCAGGCGCCCGCGCCGCCCGATTTTATTCCCGAGAGCCTTGCCCCGACGCTGTTAACCGCGTTTTCCCAGGAAGCTATTTCGTAGTCCTCATCGCTTTTCATTATGGGGTCCTTAAGCCTGGTCGACTTCTGGACCTCCTTGTAGTCGAATCTTCCCCTGTCGCATATCCAGTGCCCGTTAACTTCCTCGTTTATTCTCGGACGTATGCGGGAGACCTCTCCTTTTCTTGGATCAACGCCCACTGTAATGTTGCACCCGGTGCTGCAGAGAGAACACACGGAGTCTGTGAATTTCATGTACCAGACCCTCTCTTCGTGAAGAGTGTCCTTGGGGAGCAGGGCCCCGACCGGGCAGATGTCAATCACGTTTCCTGCAAGCTCATTATCAAGCGTCTTGCCGGGGAAAACGGAGATTTTCTTCCGAAATCCTCTTCCTGTGGTTCCAAGTTCATGGGTTTTCGTCACCTCATCCGTGAAACGCACGCATCTGGTGCACATAATGCACCTGTTGGCATCGTACATTATGCGGTCGCTCAGGTAGCTTTTCTGCCTTACCTTCTTGTTCTCGGGACCGCCGACCCTGCTGTAGCCGGGACCGTGATCGAAAGTGGTCATCTGGAGCGGACATTCCCCACCCTTGTCGCATATGGGGCAGTCAAGCGGGTGATTTATCAGCGTGAACTCAACGGCCGCCTTTCTGGCCTCAAAAGCTTTTTCGGTGTCCGTCTTGACCACGAGGCCGTCTCTCACGGTCGTGTTGCACGCGGGGAGCACCTTGGGAACGCCTTCCACTTCCACGAGGCATTGTCTGCACTGGGCGACCACGCTCAGCGAAGGGTGATAGCAGAAATGAGGGATCTCTATCCCGGCCACTGCGGCAGCTTGGATGACGTTTATTCCGTCGTCCACATCCAGTTCAATTCCGTCGATGGTTATCTTGGGCATAGAGAGGGCTCAAAGGAAAAAACGATTAGCGTAAATATTATCAGAGAAAGTGCTTTTGACAAGTAAGGATTTCCGCTCTTTCGGGACGCCTAGGACTTGGTCTTTTCGTCAAAATCGTCTTCAAATTCTATGTTCTTTTTTATATCGTCCTTGGCTCTTTGAAGCTCTCTTATCCCCCTGCCAAGGGTTCTTGCGACCTTGGGCAACTCCTTGGGCCCCAGAACCACAAGTGCGATGAAAAGTATTATGAGTAATTCAGCTGTGCCGAGTCCGAACATCGTTTCTCTCTCCCAGTGTCTAATATAACCAAAACCGGAAGACTAAGTGGCGGTTTTGTTAATTTTTTTTACGGGAGTCCTTATAAGTAGTACTAAGAAGGCCGTTATAAAAGACGCCGCCATCGCCACGACAAGGGAGTTATAGTAGCTCTGAGTCATGTCGAAGAGAAATCCCGAGATGAGGGGACCGGTGATCGCGGCGAGGGAGAATCCGGTGCCGAAAATACCGAAGATGCTTCCAAGTGACTTAAGACCGTAGAATTTTCCAAGTATAGTCGGAAACATCGGTACCCATCCGCTGTAGAAAAGGCCGAACAGAAAGCCGAACAGGTAAAGTGACCACACCTCCGCGACCGACAGAATGAGGATTATGGAGGTTGCCTGGAAGAAATAGCAGACAAACAGTATGCGCACGTCGCTTAGGAAGTTGGTCACGACTCCCGAGAAGAAAATCCGCCCGATGATGCTTCCGACCCCTATGAAGGCGGGCGCCCCGGCCGCCACGAGCGGCGTTATTCCCGCCCCTACCGAGAAGTTAAAAAGGTTAACGACAATGATGAGAAAAGTGTTAAACCCGAAGAAGAAGGCAGCGTACATAAGCCAGAAGCTTGAGTGTGAAAACGCTTCTTTCGCGCTCCAGACAGAAGCCCCGTTCTGTTTTTCCGCATCTTCCGAGTTCTCTCCGTATGGCTTTAGGTTCATGTCCTCGGGGCGGCTTTTGATCAGAAACGCGGAACAGAGTATCGTGGTAAAGATTATGGAGATATAAACAAGGGCGCGCTCGTAACCGAATGATTCTATAAGCCAGGTGGTAAGCGGGTTTACCACCAGCCCGCTTACCGGAACCCCCGCCGTGGCGATTCCTATGGCAAGCGCTCTTTTCTTGACGAACCACCTGCTGATAATGGTGACTGGCAGTATGTAGAGGAACCCGTCTCCTATTCCCACCATCACGCTGTAGGTCAGGTAGAGTTCCCAGGTGGTTTCGGCATAAGCTGAGAGAAGAAAGCCGAATGCTCCTATGAGCCCTCCAAAGAAGGTGAGGTATCTCGCGTCGTGAGTGTCTATGAGCCTTCCCGCGAACACGAACGAAAAGGCCATGCACACGCATCTCAGGGAAAAAAATGACGATCCGACAGCGGTTGAGAGGCCGAAAGCTTCGTTGAGGTAAGGGAGAAATATCCCGAACGAGTAGAGAACCATCCCGTCAAGCGTTATGAGCAGGTGTCCCGCTATGACTATTACCCATCCGTAAAAGAATCTGTTTCTAAGCATAGGTTTTGTGTGGAAACGGGATTTCGCCGCCGCGGGCGAATCAGAGAAGTTTCCGAAAATCGCCGTGCCCCCCAAGGTCGGCGAGTTTTTCGAGGGGAAACGTCTTTTCCTCTCCGGTTCTCATGTTGCGAAGCGAAAAGACTTTTTTCCGAAGCTCGTCCTCTCCGATAATTACGGAGTACGCCGCCCCGGTCCTGTTCGCTTTTCTCATCTGGCTTTTTAAGCTCTTGTTTTCGTATTCGGTCTCGACCCGTATGCCCTTTTTCCTCAGGTCATCGGCTATTTTTGCCGCTTCACCTCTGGCCTCATCGCCGATATGGATAATGCATACGAGCTGTTTTTTCCCGGGGGAATTTCTCCGCGATCCGGTTTTATCAAGCAGAAGCAGTATTCTCTCAAGTCCCATAGCGAAGCCTACCGCGGGAGTTTCCGGTCCTCCCATACGCTCCACCAGAAGATCGTACCTTCCTCCGGCGGCCACGGCGTTTTGGGAACCGAGCTTGTCCGTCGTTATCTCGAAGACGGTGTCTGTGTAGTAATCAAGCCCTCTCACTATCCTGGGATTGAGTCTGTAGGGTATGGATTTTCCTTCGAGAGAGGAGGTGAGGGTGTCCAGGTGCTCGCTGCTTTCCTCCGAGAGGTAATCCCGTATCGAGAAGGGGATCTCGGAGGTTGCCTCGCGGCACGCTCCGGTTTTGCAGTCAAGTATGCGAAGGGGATTTGTGCCGAGTCTGTTCTGGCAGTTCTCGCAAAGAGAGTCCTTCTTCGGGGATAGAAACCCGAGAAGGGCTTCTATGTACCGCTTGCGCTCTGCGGGCTTTCCTATTGAGTTAAGTTCAAGTTCCACGTGATCGGAAAGGCCGAGTTCCGTGATCACAAGCCAGAGCATCGCGATTACCTCTGAATCGGCAAGAGGGTCACTGGAACCGAAAAGCTCGGCTCCTATCTGGTTAAAGCTTCTCTGTCTTCCTTCCTGGGGTTTTTCGTGCCTGAACATCTCTCCCGAGTAGTAAAGCTTCGTAACGGGCGACTTTCTGTAGAGGGAATGCTCGATAAATGCCCTTACAACTCCCGCTGTCCCCTCGGGCCTCATCGAGACCCACTCTCCGCCCTTGGTCTCGAAGGTGTACATCTCCTTCTGGACTATGTCTGTAGTGTCGCCGAGACCTGTTGAGTAGACCCCGGAGAGTTCCAGAACCGGAATGATTATCTCGGAAAAACCGAAGCGCTCGAACACTTCCTTGGTTTTGCTTTCTACACGTCGCAGTTTTTCCGTTTCGGGGTGAAATATGTCTTTGAATCCGTGAAGACGGGCGGCTTTCATAGTACGTTTTCCCGGGTGAGCAGTTATCCCCGCGGGTTGGTTAAGGTTATACGCTCTTCAATCAAAAATAAAGTTCCCGGTACCGAAGAGCGCTCTTCTGGAATTACCTGTGGGAGGGCGAAGTCGGTGAATACTGCTGGCAGGCATAAAACCTCTGGAAAATGGCGTTTTCGACCGACCTCCTGAAACTGTTTCCCCAGGCCCGTCGCGGACAATACGGGCTTGCTGCTGAGGAAGTTAATTATTATTCACTTCTACTTCCTGGCCTTCAAAATTAAAATATGTTTTCTCGGGGACGCCTTGAGCATCGTATGTGTCAATCACGTAGAGTCCATCTGTTATGTCCCCATTGTCATCAAGATCGATCGGGCCCGAGAGTCCTTCGTAGTCAATGTCGTCGTTGACCGTGGTTTCATCGGTAAGCGCCGCCGCACAGGTAGCGTAACTGTGACATTTTGTTCCCCCTCTCGTGACCTCCTGGATTTCAGAAACATAATCGGAGGGATCATAGCTTCCGGAGCTTAGAGCCGCGAGGCTGAGTACGACCACCGCATCGTAGGCGTGCGCTGCATAGTCATTGGAAAAGCTGCCGGCGTCAAACCGTTCTTTAAATTCTTCAAACCTTTTGCCTGGGTGCGGAGTCGGACTTACACGCTTGAACCCTTCAATCTCACCGTTTTCCTCATCCACATGCGGAAAAAGGTGGGCACTAAACACGAGCCCGGCCCCGACGTAATATCCGGTCTCCTCGGGAATCACCGAAGAATCCAGCAGGCCTTTGATTATTTCCCCGCCCTCTCCAAAAGCAAGTACCACTATAGACTCTACGTCTGGGATTCTTTGCACCGCCGCCTCAACCTCTGCGACCACGGCGTCGGCATTCGGAGAAGCGGAAGGATAGCTAACGACCTCGGCCTGTCTGCCGTCAGAGATTATTTTTTCTTTGGCGAGCGCCGAAAGAGCTTCTCCCCATGGGTCATCACGATTCACTATAATTGTGTTGCCCCGGGACTGTTTCGCCAGTATTGGCGCCTGAAAGAGGTCAGAAGGGGACACTCTGAAGAAAAAATGCTGATCTCCACTCTCCACAAGCTTTTTGTTTTCATCGGTAAGAGCGGGAGAAGTTGCCGAGGTTGCGATACCGACCACTTTATTTTCGACCAGAAAAGGATGAACATCCAAAGAATCTGATGAGTATGAAGGTCCTACAATGCCGCGGACACCCATTTCAAGAAGCCGCATCGCGCTTGCGGCCGCTTCGCCCGCTCCCGCCTGAAAAGAGTTTCCACTTATGATTTCTATATTACCCCCCGCCTTGTTAATGTCGCCTTTCGCGAGATTCACGGCCTCTATAAGGGGCGTGTTAAACTCTTCGCCTTCAGCCAGAAGCGTTCCTATGCAGAAAGTTTCTGCACAATCCACTTTTGCCTCATCTTTTCCGTCGTCCAGACAGCCTGAAGAGAATACTCCAATAAAAACCAAAAGCAGGACAGAACCTAAAACACTTAGTCTTTTCATAACCAGACGCCTTCACCTGAACCGAAAAACACCTGCGGCTAACAATACGGGCCTATTACTGAAGGAAGTTAATTCGTATTCACGTTTACTTCTTGGCCTTGAAAATTAAGATATACTCTTTCCGGCACACCTTGAGCATCGTATGTCTCAACCACATAAACTCCATCCGTTATATCTCCATTATCATCAAGATCGATCGGACCTGAAATTCCTTCATAGTCGATATCATCGTTAATCGAGGTTTCATCGGTAAGCGCCGCGGCGCAGGTAGCGTAACTGTAGCACTTCGTTCCTTCTTTTGTGACCTCCTGGATTTTGGAAACATAATCGGAGGGATCATAGCTCCCGGCGCTTAGGGCCGCGAGACCGAGTATGACCACCGCATCGTAGGCCTGAGCGGTGTAGTCATTAAAGGTGCCGGCCTCAAACCGTTCCTTGAATTCTTCAAGCCTTGTGCCCGGAAGCGGAGTCGAAGTCACACGCCTGAATCCTTCAATCTCGCCGTTTTCCTCATCCACAAGCGGTAAAAGGCTCTCGCTGAACACGAGCCCGTCCCCGGCGTAATATCCGATTTCATCGGGAATCTCCGCGGAATCCAGCAGGCCTCTGATTATCTGCCCTCCCTCTTCAAAGGTAAGTATGACCAAGGAACCTACGTTTCCGACTCTTTGCACTGCAGCCTCAACATCTGCGACCACAGCGGCGGCATCCGGAGAAGCGGAAGGATAGCTAACGACCTCGACCTGCCTGTTACTGTCGTGAGCCATTATTGTTTCCCTGACAATCCTCGCGAGATTTTCTCCCCATGTGTCATCGCGATTCACTATAACCGTATTGCCCTGGGACTGTATCGCCTGAGCTGCCAGTATCGGTCCCTGAAAGAGGTCAGAGGGGGATACTCTGAAGAAGAAAGGCTGATTTCCACCGTCCACGAGCTTTTTGTTCTCGTCGGTGAGGGCGGGAGAAGTTGCCGAGGGAGAAATAGCGGGTATTTGATTTTCGCTTAGAACAGGATGAACCGCCAGAGAGTCTGAAGAGTATGAAGGTGCCACCATGCCGCGAACACCCATTTCAAGAAGCCCCGTCGCGCTTGCGGTCACTTCGGACACTCCCGCTTCAAAAGAGTTCCCACTTATGATTTCTATATTTCCCCCTGCCTTGTTAATGTCGTCTTTAGCGAGCCCAACGGCTTCTATAAGAGGACCGTTAAACACTTCGCCTTCAGCCAGAAGCGTTCCTATGCAGAAAGTTTCCGCACAGTCCACTTCCGCTTCACCGTCTCCGCGGCAGCCCGAAGAGAGTATTCCCATAAAAACCAAAAGCAGGACAGAACCCAAAACACCTAGTCTTTCCACGACCATATACCTCCAATTGAAATAGATATCACCATCACCGGATCTCCGGTCCTTTGGTGCACTTTATGACTATACACCAAAACGGAACCGAACGGTTCAGTTTTTTTACGGTGATTTATATGTCGGTAAACGGGAAAGGAAGGGCTATTCGTTTATCAGTTTTTCTTCGAATTCGCCTATGGGGATTGCGGCCAGGGTTTCTATGTGGATGGTTCCCCTTGAGCCGAGTTCTATTACGATCTTCGTGATTGTTTCGTTATCAGGGGCTTCCACTATGTTAACGAAGTCGTAAGGACCGAGCGCCGCGTACTGGGCTTCAACCTTGGCGCCCATCTCTTCAAGCTCCCTGTTAACCTCGTTTATCCTCTCGGGCCTCATCTTTATGGTCCTTCTGCCCTCGTCGGTGAGGTTGCTAAGCATGATGTATTTGCCCATTTTTCGCACCTGCGCCCGGAACGTATCAGTCCAGGGCCTTGTTCAGCACCTTCTCTATTTCACTTTTCGGGACGGCGCCGACTATCTGCTCGGCGACCTCGCCGTTTTTAAAAACTATCAGCGTGGGAATGCTTCTTATGCGGAATTTCATGGTCGTCTGGGGGTTCTCATCCACATTCACCTTTCCCACCTTAACGCTGCCTTCGTAGTCATTGGAGATTTCCTCGATGACGGGGGAGAGTGCCCTGCAGGGACCGCACCAAGGAGCCCAGAAGTCAACCAGAACGGGGACTTCGCTTTCCATTACTTCCTTATCGAACGCGGAATCTTCTACTTCGACTATGTTTGAGGATGCCATTTTAATCTCCTTTGGGGCTTTTATGCCTATATGCTAATACCAATTTGGAATAATACAAGGAGAGGGCAGGAGATGCTCCCCGTCTATAGTGCCGGTTGTTTAGTCATGTATAATTTGGAGGATTTCAGAATGCGCATGTACCGTCCCGTACTTTTAATACGGTGTGCGCGGGTTCTTCGCGATTATTCTGAACGGGATACTGTGATATAGGGAGAAAAGCCTTGTTTATGCGAACAAAAGTCTTTCTGCTTTTTTTGTCTGCCTGTCTTTTTCCCGGGTTCTCGCTCGCTCAGCCCCCCGACGCTCCAGTGGTGGTATCCGCGGTCGTTGAGAGGGAGGTGAAGAAACCCCTCAGGCTTGTCGGCGCGACGTTTCCCGCGAGAAAGTCCGTCATATCAAGCGAGGTCGAAGGGGTCGTCGGTAAAATGAACGCCGAGGAGGGCCAGTACGTAAAAAAGGGTGAGACCCTCGCCGAGATAAAGAACGACAAGATCCGCTTTGCCCTTGAGCAGCTTAAAAACGAGAGAAAGGAAGCCCTTGCGAGGGCCGAGCTTTCGGAAAAAGATTTTGCGAGGATGAAAGAGCTTTACGACAAGGGAATTATTTCTGACGGAGATTTTGACAGGGCGAGGACCCAGAGGGAGTCCGGCCAGGCCGGGCTGCTCAGCCTTGAGAGCCGCATCGAAATCGCCGAATACAATCTTGCGGCGTCGAGAATCGCCGCTCCTTTTAACGGCTACGTGACTAAGCACCACACCGAAACGGGACAGTGGCTAGGTCTCGGGGACAAGGTGGTTTCCTTTGTGGACATAGACACGATAGAGGTAATGGCTGGGGTGCCCGAAAGGTACATAGACGAGATAAGCGAGGGCATGGAGGTCGAGGTCATACTGCCCTCTCACAATCGGCTTACCATTCCCGCAGAGATCTCTTCAGTCATCCCGGACGCGGACCCGAGAGCTGTATCCTTTCCGGTAAGGGTAGTGCTTGAGAATCCCGATCATACGATAAAATCCTCGGCTTCCGCCGTAATCATGGCAAGAATCGGCGAAACCGAGAAAATAAAGCTCGTACCGAAAGATTCCATAGTCAGGTCTCCCCAGGGCTCTATGGTCTTTGCCGTGAGGGAAGGCCTCGCTCACCCTGTGCCGGTGGAAGAAAAGGGCTGGTATGAGAGCTTCACTCACGTTGAAGGGGGAATAAGCGTAGGTGAGAGCGTGGTCATAAGAGGAAACGAGAGACTCAGGCCCATGCAGAAAGTCAGGATTACTGACACCATAGAGCAATGAATCTTGTCGAGACCTCTATAAAAAATCCCGTAACCGTAGCCGTCGGCGTTATATTCCTCGTTATTTTCGGGGTTATCTCGCTTTTCAGGATTCCCGTTCAGCTTACCCCGGATGTCGAGACGCTCAGAGTTACCGTGAGCACTTTCTGGAGGGGGGCAAGCCCCTTTGAGATGGAAAGCGAGGTGGTAAACGAGCAGGAAGACGAGCTTCGGGGAATAACGGGACTCAGAAGGCTTGACAGCGAGAGCTCGGAGAACTCCTCCGAGGTAATACTCGAGTTTGAAGTCGGCGCCGACATTGACTCCAAGGTAGTCAAGGTCTCGAACAGGCTTGACCAGGTAAAGGAATATCCGGACGAGGTCGAGCGGCCCGTGATAACCACCGTCGATCCCAGGGCAAACGCCATGGCGTGGTTTATCCTGAAGCCCCTTGCCGGCAACCCCGCTGATATAAATCTCTACTACGATTTCGCGGACGAGATAATCCGCACCAGGCTTGAGAGGGTTCCCGGAGTCGGGGCCTCGAACGTGTTCGGCGGAAGGGAGCGGCTCATAGAGGTTCTTTTCGATCCCGCCGCGCTTGCCAAGAGGAATATCACGATAGCTGAGCTTGCCGCCTCCATTGACAGGGAGAATGAGAATTTCAGCGCCGGTTCCTTTAACGAGGGTAAAAGGCAGTATCTCGTTCGAACCGTCGGAGAGTACAGAACCACGCGGGATATAGAAAACATAGTAGTGGCTACCGCGCAAAGCGGTATTCCCGTTTACCTGAGGGATGTTGCCACTATCCGCCTCGGGTACGAGGATCCAGGCTACACCGTGAGGCAGAACGGAGAGCCCTGCATCGCCGTTAACGTGCTTCGCGAAAGCGGGGCGAACTCAATAGAGGTTAAGGAGGGCATCTTTGCGGCTGTTGAAGAACTGAATGAGGGAGTCCTCAAGGAAAACGGACTTCGCCTCCGGAATGTCTACGAAGAGACCGGGTATATAAAAAACGCGATAAAGCTCGTGAGGGGAAATCTTATCATAGGCGGTGTGCTCGCCATAACGGTTCTTCTTCTTTTCCTGAGAAGCGCGAGCAGCACGATGATTGTGGCAATCGCCATACCGTCAAGCGTCATAGGGACTTTCATAGTTTTCGAGGCGCTCGGGCGCACCCTAAACGTGGTCAGTCTCGCGGGGATGAGCTTCGCCGTCGGCATGGTTATAGACAACTCGATCGTGGTTCTTGAAAACGTGTACCGCCACATGCAGATGGGAAAATCGAGGATGAAGGCAGCCTATGACGGCACGACCGAGGTCTGGGGGGCGGTGCTTGCAAGCACCCTCACCACGGCCGCCGTGTTCATTCCGATCATGTTCATTCAGGAGCAGACGGGACAGCTGTTTCGCGACATAGCCATAGCGATCAGCGTCTCCGTCATACTGAGTCTTCTTGTTTCCATAACCGTCATACCGTCTGCGTCTTCAAAGTATCTCTCCGCTAAGGGCGCTGAATCTCTTGAGCGCCTTCGTATCATGTCGCGGCTGTTCGGTTTTGCGGGAAGGGTATCCGGCTTTATAAACCGCTTTACCGAGGAGATAATGACAAGCGTCAAAAAAAGAGCGGTTCTCGTGGGTTCTTTCACCCTCCTCTCAATAGTGCTTATAATCGCCGTCTTTCCCAAGACCGAGTACCTGCCCACGGGAAACAGGAACCTGCTTTTCGGGATACTTATCCCGCCTCCCGGATACAATGTCGAGGAATATACGTCCATCGGAAAGCAACTCGAGGCTGATCTCGAACCCTACATGAACGGAAAAACCGCGACCGGGAAAGATCTCCCGCGGATAAAGAATTTCTTCTACGTCGCGAGGGGAAAACAGATTTTCATGGGCGCGGTCGCCGAGAACAGAAAGGAACTAAAGGAGCTTTTTCCCGTTCTTCAGCAGGCC
Source organism: Thermodesulfobacteriota bacterium (assembly GCA_964291665.2). GTDB lineage: Bacteria > Desulfobacterota_D > UBA1144 > Nemesobacterales > Nemesobacteraceae > Nemesobacter. Next base: position 1,501,974 of record OZ219814.1, read on the forward strand.
CTGTCCAAGATTCCGGGAACGTTCGGCGTGATAATCCAGCCCAGTATCTTTAACGCCAACATAGGCGAGGGGAGGTCTATAGACGTTAACGTCACGGGAGATGACCTGGATGAGATACTGAAGACCGCCAGGAGCGTGTTTTTCATGTCCATGGAGAGCATTCCCGGGGCGCAGATAAGACCGATTCCGAGCCTTGATCTCGGAAACCCCGAGCTCAGGATCGTTACTGAGCGGGAGGCGGCTTCCCGGGTCGGGATCACCAACAGCGAGCTCGGATTTACCGTGAGATCCCTGATAGACGGAGTCCAGGCAAGCGAGTTTAACCTCGAGGGACAGGAGGTCGACATAGTCTTGCGGGCGGAGCAGGATTTCTCCGAGAGAACCCAGGATATAGAGAACATAATGATCACTTCTCCGAGCGGGCAGGTGGTTACCGTGGGAGCCCTGGCCAGGGTCAGTCTTGAAAACGGCCCGGAGCAGATAAATCACTACGAAAGACAAAGGGTGATAACGATACAGATAACTCCTCCCGAGGAAATTGCGCTTGAGGAGGCGATAGAGACCGTTAACGACGATATAATCTCCGTTCTTCAGCAAAGCGGCCAGGTGGGGGAGCGGACCGGTTTTGTCCTTGCCGGGACAGCGGATAAGCTCGCAACGGCAAAAGACGCGCTTCAGTGGAACTTTCTTCTGGCCGTGGTGATATCGTTTCTGCTGATGGCGGCTCTTTTCGGGAGTTTTCTCCATCCGCTTGTTATCCTGGTCACGGTTCCGTTTGCCTCCCTCGGAGGGTTCCTCGGGCTTTTCATCCTTAACCTGTTCACGTACCAGCCCCTTGATATACTGACGATGCTGGGTTTTGTGATTCTCATAGGGATAGTCATTAACAACGCCATACTCATAGTCCACCAGGCGCTTAACAACATCCGGGCGGGCATGGAGCAGCAGGAAGCCATACGCGAATCGGTAAGGGTGAGGATAAGGCCGATCTTCATGAGCACCCTCACAAGCGTGTTCGGCATGCTTCCCCTTGTGCTTGCCCCGGGGGAAGGCTCTGAGCTTTACAAGGGCCTCGGAAGCGTCGTGGTCGGCGGACTTGTTCTCTCCACGGTCTTTACCCTGTTTCTGATCCCTTCCGTTTTCAGCCTCATGCTCGAGTTCCGAAGAAGGCCCTCCTTCTTATGAAACCGGTTTTGTTTGTGGCATAATAAATTCCCTGACTGAAAATTGACAATCATTTGGAGGGAATCTTAAATGGCTAAGACGAAATACAGGGTGGAATCCGACTCGATGGGGAAGATGAAAGTTCCCTCGGACGCTTACTACGGGGCGCAGACGGCAAGGGCGGTTGAGAATTTTCCCGTGAGCGGACGCACTCTTCCAAGGGAATTCATAAGGGCGATGGGTCTTGTGAAACTGGCCGCCGCGCATACGAACTCAGAACTCGGATTCTTGAAGAAGGGTGCCGCGCGGGCCATAGCGAGAGCCGCGCAGGAGGTTGTTGACGGAAAGCTCGACGATCATTTCGTGGTGGATGTCTTTCAGACGGGCTCCGGCACCTCGACAAACATGAACACGAACGAAGTGATAGCCAACAGGGCGACCGAGATACTCAAGGGAAAGACCCGTGTGCATCCGAACGACCATGTGAACATGGGTCAGTCAAGCAATGACGTGATCCCCACGGCCATGCATGTCTCTTCCCTTGAGGCGATAGAAAAGGACCTCATACCGTCGCTTGAGTATCTTCGCGACGCGCTCTCGAAAAAGGCAAAGGAGTTTGACCACATAGTAAAGATAGGGCGCACCCACCTTATGGACGCCACCCCTATACGGCTCGGCCAGGAGTTCAGCGGGTACGCGAGCATGGTTGATCACGGAATCTCGAGATTAAAGCGGACAAGAAACGACCTTTCGGAACTCGCCATAGGGGGGACCGCGGTCGGCACGGGGATAAACACCCACAAGGATTTCGGAAAAAAGGTGGCGGCAAGGATAACCGAGGCCACTGGGGTTAAGTTCAGGGAGGCTAAAAATCACTTCGAGGCCCAGGCGTCAAAGGACGCGGTTGTCCAGGCAAGCGGAGCGCTAAAGACGGTCTCCGTGAGCCTCATCAAGATAGCGAACGACATACGGTGGCTTGGAAGCGGCCCGCGCTGCGGCTTCGGAGAGATCCTTCTGCCCGCGATACAGCCGGGTTCGTCCATTATGCCGGGGAAGGTTAACCCGGTGATCGGCGAGTCGGTTACGCAGGTCGCGGCCCAGGTGATCGGGAACGACGCGGCGATAACGATCGGAGGACAGTCGGGGAATTTCGAGCTTAACGTGATGATGCCCATGATGGCGGACAATCTTCTTCAGTCTATAAGGCTTCTCTCAAGGGTATGCACCGTGTTTGTCGACAAGTGCATCTCCGGAATAGAGGCGGACGAAGAGCGCTGCGGCGAGACCATCGAGCAAAGCCTCGCCATGTGCACCAGCCTCGCGCCGATAATAGGTTATGACAACGCGGCTGCGATTGCGAAGGAAGCCTACGCCTCGGGGAGCACCGTAAGGGAAGTTGCCAGGGAAAAGGGAGTGCTTTCAGACGAGGAACTTGACAGGGTCCTTGACCCGCTGTCGATGACGAAGCCGGTTTCGTAGTGCCATGGGACCGGATGGCCGCTTGGCTGTGTAGAGTATTTTCGGTGGTTGGAAGAATGAGGAAAATTCTTTTGGTTTCTCTGCTTTTTTTGGCGGTTCCGGTTTCTTCTTATGCGAAGGAAGAGACTTACAAGACCTATACCGACATAGGGGAGCTTGATCCGCCGGCCGTAACCATCTCGCAGGTTCTTTCCTCACGTGATGAGTTTGACAGAAAGATATTCACCCTTGACGGACAGGTGGGTAAACTGCGCTTTAAGAGAATGGCAAACGGAAGAAAGTTCACCCTGTTCCGGTTCTTTGAGGATGATCCGGAGAGAAGAATAAACGTTTACGCAAGAGGGTTCGTGGAAGGCATTGAGAATGGGAGCAGAGTAAGAATCTGGGGCCGCTACAGCAAGCATAAAAGGTATTTTCTTTCCAAGCGCAAGAATATCATGAAGGCGAAGAAGATACAGATTGAGGGTATTCCGCAGCCGGGACAGAGTGGAAGTGAAGAGAAAAACTCTTCTTAAAAGGTATCTAAATATACACCTAGATATGCGTTTAATTGACATTTTAGGCGGAGTTCCGTATGCTTGAAGCACGAGACAGGAGGTAGTTATGGAGGACTTATTAACTAATAAAACCGCTTCATTAACCGAACTTCGTGATCCTAAGAATGTGATCAAAAAAGCCGGTGGCAAGCCTGTTGCAATCTTGAACCGGAATAAGCTTGAAGGTTATTTTGTGCCTGCATCCGCCGTGAACAAAATAAACTTTGAACTTGCTGATTCTGATGAGGTTGATGCTGCTATTGCAAAGAGCATATCTAAGAATCAGCCAATCCTAGATTATCTGAAAGATAAATAGGAATGAACTATTTATCTTCCGAGCAGGTGATAGCCATCCATGAGCAGGTTGTTGGACCCAACGAACTTCAGGGGGTGGCACTGAACAGGTCTATTGAGTCAGTTTTGGCCCGTGTAGACAACCGCATAACCTACGGATTTATTGAGGATGTGTTTGAACTTGCTGCCTCTTATGCATGTTGTATTGCCGTTGGTAATGCGTTTAATGATGGAAACAAACGGACAGCATTTACGGTAATGGATACTTGCTTGAGGATTAACGGCATAGAAGTGGACTTTGACACGGTGGAAGCAAGTGAGATGATTATCAGAGCCGCCCAAGGTATTGTTGATGAAAAAGAACTGGCGGGATGGCTGAGAATCTTGGCTCAATAAAATTTCCAGACTTAAGATAGTAGGATGACTGCTCAAGAAGAGATAAGGAAATGTCCTAAAAGTGGAAACGGCCAGCCAGTTTGAAGCGTTATTTAGATCTTCAAATGTCCCGAATTCATACTAGATGAAGCTGATCTATCACCCTAAAGAATTCACTTTCAAAGATCTTTTCAAAAAATACGGGCTTAACCCAAGTGATGAGACAACCCTTTTCCTTCTTCCAGGGGTCTCGGTTGTGCAGGAAATAGAAGATTATTACTGTGGCGAGGGGGTATGGGGGAAAAACCTGCTTACGTTCAACGAGCTTTCGGATTTTGTAAACGAAGCATCCCCGAACCTGAAGAAGAAAAGAATATCGAGGACCCAGTCCTTATCGGTAACCAGAAAAGCGGCGGAGTCGGTCTCGGGGAACCTTGAGGTTTTCGGGGAATTCTCGCAGAACCGGGATTTTCTAAACGCCGTGGCTTCAATTATTTCGAAACTGAAGCAAAGCAAAATCTCCGCAAGAGAGCTTGCCGGGTCTCCTAGGAGAATCAAGGCGCGGAGCCTGCAGAAAAAACTCTCGGATATAGGGCTTGTCTACGAAAAATACGAAGCGCTTATCGCCGAAAGAGACTTTCTTGATGATGCTGATTCTGCCCGTGTCGTTTCAGAAGAGCTAGAGAGGGGAGGGCTTACGCCGTTTTTCCCGTCTGCGAAAAAGCTTGTTATTTTCGGGTTCTCCGATTTTACTCTCTGCGAATTTGACGTGATAAAAGGCCTTTCCTCGGCGGTTCCGGAAACTTTCTTTTTCGTAAGCGACTTCGGCGGTCTGGGTGAATACAGAGACTGTTTTCTGGGCAGATTCAGCGAAGCTTCCGTGGCCTATGAAGAAGATTCCGCAATAACAGACGAAATTCCGGCAGCCAGGACGCAAAGCGAGTTCAGTGAGTTCCGGGACTCTCACGATGAGGTCGAGTACGTCTCAAGGAAGATCAAAAAGCTCATTGTGGATGAGGGACACAAAGCCTCTGATTTTAAGGTTCTTGTCAGGTCATCGCAGAAAAGAGGCCATTCCATAGCACATATATTCGAGAAAAACGGAGTCGCAGTTGACCTCAGAAACTCCGGAACCCTGGCGGGGAGCGTATACGGGCGCCTTGCGGGCGATATCCTTCGCCTCAAGTCAGGAAATTTTCACAGAAACGACCTGATCGGACTTCTCTGCAACCCGCTTTTTTCCCTCTATCTGGGAGAGTCTGAGCTCTCGCAGCGCTGCACCAATCTTGTAAAGGAGATTTCCTCCGCAAGCGTTTCTTCCGAAGACAGGAAATACAGAACCGTAAGCGGTATCTCGGGTTGGAAGAGGGTTCTCGAACACATAGTGGAGCGGGACGCCCAGCTCTCCTCAGTTGCCCGCGATATAGGCATGGCGCTTGATTCGGTATCGTCAAAGTTCGGCAGAAGAACTTTTTCAGCGATGACTTCTGATCTTAGAAAGATTTTTTCAGAACTCAGGGTTTCCGAGAACTCGGCACTGCTTATAGAGAGAGATCAAACCACCAGAGAGTGTTTCGATGAGTTCTTCTCTTTTCTCAGGGAGCTTTCCTTCTCTTACGGAGAGTTTGATTTCCGGGTTCCAGACCCCGGAGAGTATCTTCTTTTTCTGGATGAGTTCATGGGAGAGAGGACGGTTCCCTATAAAACCCCCTGCGATGGCGATTCGGAAAGGGTGAGCGTTACCGATTTCTCCGCGGCCCGCGGAATAAACCCGAAGTTTCTTTTTCTGGTCGGCCTTTCGGACACTTCTTTTCCTTCCGCTCTTCCCGCGGATCCCGTGCTCAAGCCCAGGGAGAAGGCGGAAATAAACCGGGTGCTAAAAAAAAGGGTTTTTGACGAGGAAGGTCTTCATTACGAGAAGGAAAAGCATCTTTTCTCTACCCTTGGCACCGCGGCTTCCGAGAAAGTGTTTTTTTCCTGCTTCCGCTACGACCAGAAATCAAGGGATGTAAACCGCTCTGATTTTCTTGAAGAGGCGGGGATCTCCTCTCAGACACGACGCTCTGAGAGCTTTTCAGAACCGGGAGAGATATTCTCGGGGGAAGATGCCCTGTTTCACTGTTTTTCACCCTCGGGAACATCGGATCTCGACCCGGAGCTTGTGGAAGTCATAAGAAAGCACTACGGTTCGGATATGGTCGGTTATCTCTCAGATGGCATCTCCGCTGAGAGAAAAAGACTCGAGCTTGAGGGTGATTACACGGATTTCGAAGGGGTTCTCCGAAACGCCCCTCCGCATCCAGACACTTTTTCACCCACAAGGCTTGAGACCTACGGGACATGCCCCTTCATGTATTTTTCGAAGGAAGTACTGAAACTGGGAAGGGTCGAGGATCCCGAGGAACAAAAGGCATCGCAGCTTGACCTAGGTTCACTTGCCCACGAGATCCTCAAGGAGTTCATGGAGACAGTTTTCACCGAGGGTTCCGACTGGCCGGAAGCAAGCCGTGTCGCCGAGGTCTATGAGGAACTCAGAAGGAAGTACGAAACGAAGCCCGGGGTTTTCTCCCATCTGCCGAAGAACGTGGCGGAGATTGGGAAGAAAAGGTTTTTTGACTGCATTTTGCCGAACTTCATCGCCGATGAGATTCAAAGAATCGGAAAAGATGAATTCATCCCCAGGTTTTTTGAAAAAGAAGTGAAGTTCCGCATCGGGAATGCCGAAATCAGCGGAAAAGTGGACAGGGTAGACGTCCACAGAGACGATGAGAAAAAGGCTGCGATTGTAGATTACAAGATCGGAGGGGTAAAAGGCAGAAAATATTTTGATTTTGAAAATCTGCAGCTCCCCCTTTACCTGAAGGCGTTATCTGAAGAGGGGGCGGTTCCCTCTAGGGGTTCCTATCTTTCAATCGGAAAACCGGGAGACAGCGTTTCTTCCCGGGACCCTTCTCTGGAGGAAGCGGCTTCGCTTGCGGAGTACTACGTGGAGAACATAAAAAAAGGTTTCTTCCCTCCCTATGTGGGGAAAAAAGAGGAGAATCAGGAAGTCCATTATCTCGAGATGTCCAAGAATCGTCCCTGCTCATATTGCGATTACGCGGACCTTTGCAGGGTAAAAGACGGGGTGGCAAGGAGAACAGGGCATTCGCAAGGATAAGTCATGGAGAGAATTTCCAAATTCCTGAGTCTTAACGAAGAGCAGTCCCGGATACTTCACCCGGCAAGAAAGGTGGCGGTCAGGGCAGGAGCGGGCTCGGGAAAGACAAGAGCCATAATAGCCGGGTATCTGGGGATCCTGGAAAGAGAGGAGGCGGATATCCCTCAGATTGTTGCCGTTACCTTTACGGAGAATGCCGCCGCGGAACTGAAATCCAGAATAAGTTCCGAAATCACGAGATATATCGAGGATTACGGCCACAGGGGGAATATAGCCGAGGGTTGGCGCAGGAAGTTCTTCTCCGCTCCCATAGGAACTATCCACAGCTTCTGCTCAGGGATACTGAGGGAAAACGTCTTTGATTCAGGACTTCCGCTTAACTTCTCCGTAATTGAAGGTTCCGAGGAGGACGCTTTTTACGAACAGAATATCGGCAAGTTTCTTCTGATGAAGATCGGGGAAGGCGACCCGAGGCTAAAGAGACTTCTCGAGATGGAATCTTATGATTATGCCCAGATTCTTAAGATCGTAGCGATGATACTGAAAGAAGCGGCAAGGCTCCATATGACACCTCCTTTTTCCTACTGCGGAGAGAAACCCGGTTCCGAAAAGCCTCCCCCGGAAGCGCTTGAATCCATGGATAAAAGACTTCGCACGAGGATCGAGGACTATATCTCCGTTCTTTCGTCCCGTTCCGAAAGGAGAAAACAGGCTCTTCAGGACCTAAGCGGAAAAATAGACATGACTCTGGGTCTTGACCCAAATATTCGCTACCTGAAAGCCGTTTACGAAGAGGCAAGAAATGAGATGAGAAAGTCTGAGGTTGAGCAGTCGAGGCTTGCGCTTGTTGATACGGTCTTTTCAGTCATGGGACATTATGATTCGGAAATCAACTCTATCTATCTTGATTTATCAGGCGACGCGTATGGTTTTCTTAGGCAGAGGAAAATCCTTGAGGAGAAAATAGAGTACGAGGACATGATACGCCTTACGATTGAACTTCTCGAGAAAAATCCTGAAATACTAGGCTATTACAGAAACTTTCTGAAGTTTATTATAGTTGATGAATTCCAGGACACCGACTCCCTTCAGCTCAGGTTGATGAATCTTCTCACAGACGGTGACTCCGGAGGCAGTCTTATTGTGGTTGGTGACGTGAACCAGTCCATTTACGGCTTCAGGGGGCCGAACCCGAGACGTTCGGGAAGATACTTCAGGCCGGGGATTTCGAGAAGATATCCTTTGCGGCCAATTACCGCTCCCGCGGCAGTCTCATAGATTTTTTCAATGTTTTTTTCGCCGACACTTTTCCCGAAGGATATTACGAAAAGATGACAGCCCCTGTACCTCAGAGCGGTTCCGGTATCTCGGTGGAAATCATCGCGTGCGAAGGAGCGAAGCCCGATGCGGCTATTGAACTTGAAGCCCGCGCCGTGGCGTCGAGGATAAAGGAGATACAGAAGGAATCTTCAGAGGAGATTGCTCTTCTGTTCAGAAGGTCTTCAAACGTCTCTGTCTACGAGAAGGCCCTTGCGCGGGAGGGAATCAGGTTCCAGTCACGCATAGGGCGCGGTTTCTACGATCTTCCCGAGGTAAGGGACGTCATGTCCATGCTCAGATACCTGCTTGATCCTCAGGATCTGCTGGCCCGGGGGTCAGTGCTCAGATCTCCTTATTTCGGGGCGTCGGATGACGAGCTTTTCTCCCATTTCCGGGGAGAGGGAGGAGAAAACGGCTCCAGGGTCGGGCAATACCTTCGTTTTCTTGATGAAAAAAGAAGGGAATACGTTAACGGAGATGCATTCGGGGCGGTCGATCTCGCTGTAAACGGGCTTGGTTATTCCTCCGCGGCCCTGGCGCTTCCGGACGGCAAGGCCAGATACCTCAACCTCAAAAAAGTTCTTCTGGTGACAGAAAATCTGGTCTCACACAAGGGGTACGGGCTTCGCCAGGTGGTAGAGCACTTTGATTCCATGCGCGGAAGTTACGAAGAAGAGCAGGTTTTTGAGGAAACAGACGAGAGCGGGGTAGTGAAGCTTATGACGGTTCACGGGGCGAAGGGGCTTGAGTTTCATACCGTTTTTCTCTGCAACACCAACTACAGAAGGGTTGTGCCGTCTGAAAGGGTGATGGCGGATATCGAAAAAGGTTTTGTGGTCAGATACCCGGCTTCCTCTTCGGATAACTGGGAAGAGCTTAAATCCCGTGTCGAGAGAAAAGAAACCGAGGAGGAGAGAAGAGATCTCTACGTGGCCATGACCCGGGCCGAGGAAAGACTTTTCATATGCCTAAGCGGCCGCCGTCTGGCCAGGGAAGACCGGATCCAGGTGGAAAAAGGAAGCTTCGCCGAGCTTATTGATTCGAAGCTCTCCCTCTCTTCCCGGTGTCTTGAAGCACCGCAGGGATTTACAGACGATACCTGGGGAATCTCTTTTCCTGGCCTCTACGAGGGAGAAACTTCAAAAGAACCTGACTCAGTCTCGGATACTCCACCCGTGGAAACGGAAACTCCTTTGCGGCTTAAATACATGGAACCCGCATACGGCAGGGAAGATAAGCGAGGGCGGGCGGAGGTTTCCCCGCTTCCAGACCTGTTTTCTCCGACTGACCGCCTGAAAGACCCCGAGAGGGCAGGGAGCATAATGCACAGATTCCTTGAGGTCTGGGATTTCAGGGAGGAAACGGCTGAGAAAGAAATTGAGTTCGTTCTGGGGGAATTTCTTGTTTCAAACCCGAATATGAAGGAACTGCTGCTGGAACTTTCCTCGAATTTTCTGGAATCCGAGCTCTTTTCCTTTATAGGCGAGGCTCAGAAAACCAGAAGAGAGCTTAAATTTGTCTTTGATCCCGGCAAAGGCTCTCCGAAAAGAGGCAGAATAGACCTTCTGACCGAGGAGGATGGAGGGATGCGTCTTTTCGATTACAAGTATAGAAAATCAATTGATGACGACGTCCGAGAGGCTTACGAAGGGCAAATGGACGGTTACTGCGAAGCCATACGCTCAAGATTCGAAAAACCGCTGCTTTCGCGCCACATAGTTCTTATCCCGAAGGTTGAGCTTGTCTCCATATAAAAATTCCATGGAAAAGACCGTTGTCATAATCCCGGCCTTAAACGAAGAGCGTTCCATAGGACAGGTAATCGGGGATATTCCCCGGGACCTTGTTACGGAGATAGTGGTTGTTAACAACGGTTCGACCGACTCTACGGCAAGTGTTGCCTCGAGCTGCGGAGCTACGGTCATAGACGAAGACAGGAGGGGGTACGGACAGGCTTGCCTTGCGGGGATAGATTACATTAAGAATTCTTCGTATCTGCCTGATATCATAGTGTTTCTGGATGGAGACTATTCTGACTATCCACAGGAGATGAAAACCCTGCTCTCACCGATAACCGAGGGCGGATACGATCTCGTCATAGGGTCAAGAACCATCGGCGAAAGACAGAGGGGGGCGCTTTTGCCCCAGGCCCTTGTGGGCAACTACGTGGCGACCAGGCTTATAAAACTGCTCTACCGAGTGGACTTCACCGATCTCGGTCCTTTCAGGGCCATAAGATACGATAAGCTCCTTTCTCTCGACATGAGAGACAGGACTTTCGGATGGACGGTCGAGATGCAGGTAAAGGCCGCGAAGAAAGGACTTCGCTGCACCGAGGTTCCCGTGAGTTACAGGAAGAGAATAGGAACTTCGAAGGTAACCGGAACAGTCACGGGAAGCTTTATGGCCGGGGTGAAGATAATCTGGGTGATATTCAGGCAGCTTTTTTCGTAGGGTTTTTACTGGCGCGTCCCCGGCAGGATTCGAACCTGCGGCCTCAGGATTAGGAATCCTGCGCTCTATCCAACTGAGCTACGGGGACACAGAAGGGAAAATGAGTCTACCCGCTCGGGTTCCCGCTTCAAGGGGAGGCGGGGCTGAGCTTTATCTCGAAAACCTCGGACCAGCGTTTTCCGGTGATAAAGAAGGTGTCGGAAGAAGATTTCCAGGCAATACCGTTCAGCGCTTCCGCTTTTTCGGGAGAGCTCAGTCTTTTTCTTAGTCCCTCGAGGCTTATGCGTCTTTCCACCACACCACTCTCTGGGTTTACTGCCACGATATCATCTGAGTGCCATATGTTGCAGTAGATTTTTCCCCCTGCATGTTCGAGTTCGTTAAGCATCGTAACCGGGGACCCGCCCTCCTTTACGTTTAGGACTTTTGTTACCTCGAAGTTCTCGGGGGAGAGAAAGTACAGCTTTTCGGTTCCGTCACTCATTATGAGGCTCGTTCCGTCGTCTGTAAGTCCCCAGCCTTCGGTGGAATAGGCAAACGATCCTTTGCTCTTCAGGTTTTCCTTGTCGTATATGAAACCCTTTCCGGATTTCCAGGTGAGCTGGTATATGCTCTTGCCTATTATGGTAAGACCTTCGCCGAAAAACTTCTTGGGAAGATTCACCCTGACAAGCACCTCTCCCGTGGCCGGGTTGGTTTTTCTAAGGGATGACTTTCCGTAAAGCCCTGTACTTTCATAAAGGAAACCGTCTCTGTAGACAAATCCCTGAGTGAATGCAGTCGGGTCGTGCGGAAAAGAGTTAAGAACCTTAAAAGTGGACCGATTGGGCGGATTCTCCCTGGTTTCCGTCGTGGAACCTGTGGAGAGAATAAGGAGAAAGAAGCAGATAAAACCTGCTATGCCAGGAAGAGGATTTATTCTTTTACGATGCTGTTTCCGCATGGGGCTTATTCTAAGACATGAATACCTCTTTTTGAAACTTAGAATTTTGGGAACTATATACAATCCTACCAAACTCTTAGGTTTTGATTTTCCTTCCTGCCTTCCATAGAGCGTGTGCTCGATGTTCTTTGGCCTTTTCCCATGTATTTATTGCATTTCAACTTCAGCCTTGATTTAATAAGGTGGCTGTTGGCCGTCATTGTTATTTAGGTGCGGTAAAAAAATATTGGAGAGGTAATTAGCGTGAAGATTAAAATGCACGGGATTTTCTTAAGTTTGTTTTTTGCACTTGGCGTTAGTTTTTTATTCGGCACCGAAGCGTCCGCTCATGAATACAGAGGTTATTCCCACAGTCCAGACCTCGATATAAGTGTGGAAAACGTCGATGTTGGAGATGCGGTTTCCATAGAGAAAATGGCTCTTCACATAGCAGAGCACATAGCCCTGATTCAGGAGGACTCAAGCCTTAGCCGCCCGGAGCAAGCCAAAGAATTGGTGATATTGGCACAACGGACGAGGGAGCGGGGAGTCTTCAATAATGGTGAAATCTATTTCATACTTGTAAACCCCGAGGGATATATAGCAAACCATGGATTGTATCCTGACCTGCATTTCAAAAATATCTTTCTTCTTTCGAGTTTAGAGATGGGAGCGGCATGACGACCGGAACTGTGCAGACACTGCTTGACAGCGACGATCCGGAGGATCCGGCATGCCTAGATTACCACTATGACGGAAAAGATAGAACGGTATGTGCAATGGGTACGGAGGTCTTCTCCGCCGGTGGCCCTACAATCAATGTAGTGGGTCTTCATCACGCAAAGGATAACTACAGTCTGATCGAGAGGGACAATCCTAACTGCAACGACCCCCTGTTCAGCCTTCCCGTCACCGCAAAGCAGGTTGATGATGAGCAAGCTCCGCAAGAGAGGGAAAAACTGCTTGTACGGTATGTAAAAGCAGTTGCCGAGAAATTCAAGGAACGTCAGGGCAGGATAGAATTGCAACTATTGAGAGAATACCCCCATCTGGTTTCCCTTGCCGCAGGACTTGGCACACCGGAACAGATACAGTCTGCGGAGGAAGAACTCGGAGAAAAATCTGTCCGTATAGCTCTCAGGACAACGGGCTGTATCGGCAAGGGAGATTACAGAGAGGGTTCCATATACCCCTTCATGCTGGAAGCAGACGAGGGTCTCGCTGTTTTAAACGGACTCGATTTTCATCTCTATGGAGTAAGCGTCTCATTAACTGACCCTGACCCGATTCAGTGCGACGGAGCGAATATTCTGGAAGCTTTTCGCAATGTAGTGACAGATGGAAGCGGGGACCTGGCAGATTTGGCAGTGGGGAATAACGGCTTCGTCACATATCATTGGGACCATCCCGAGACTCTTGAGGACAATAACAAGGGCTATCTTGAAAGAAACGAAGTCCCGGGCTTCTCCATAAAGAAAAGCTATATTGAGGTGATAGACGTAACATCACCTGAGCTTGCCGCTTTGGGTGCTCCTCCGTCTTTGCGTATCGTCGGTTCAGGAGTTTATCTCGACGATGCCGAATATTGCAAAGAAGATGACGAAGGGTGCGCAATCGCTGCAACCACCCATACGCCTCAAAGTACTTTGCTTAACTTGTTTTTGATAGCATCTGTCTTGTTCTCGGCCGTTTTCTTGAGAAAACGTATCTAGATAGAACGGGCGAAACAAAGGAACCGGGAATTCTCTCCCGGCTGGATATAGTCCCCCGAATTTTCCCTTGACAGCACATAGTTTTTTGCTAGAATTAAAAAGAAATTTAGACGAGGCTAAAATAATTTTTTGTCTGTCTGAATCTTAAGCGGTTTTTTTGTAGGTTAGAGAGAAAAAGATGCTTTCGCAATCAATAGAGGATTATCTGAAGACCATTTACGAGGTTGAGACTTCAGAAGGGAAGGTTTCAACAAGCGCGCTTTCGGAAAAACTGGGCGTGTCTCCGGCTTCGGTGACCAGCATGGTGAAAAAGCTCTCGGAGAGAAAGCTTATAACCCACAAGCGCTACCAGGGAGTGAAACTTACTCCCGCTGGCAGGAAGATAGCTCTTGAGATAATCAGACATCACCGGCTTATCGAGCTTTACCTGAAGGAGGCGCTCGGCGTTCCTTGGGACCAGGTCCACCAGGAAGCCGAGAAATGGGAACACGTGCTCTCAGAGGATCTTGAAGACAGGATCGACAAGTTCCTCGGCTATCCGGTTACCGATCCGCACGGCTCACCGATTCCGCGCCGCGACGGCACCATGATCGTGAGACAGTGCGACGCTCTTGTGGATGTGGAGCCGGATACCATGGTAAAAGTGGTTGAAGTGAGCGACCACGACCCGGAGCTGCTTCGCTATCTGGGCGGGATAGGGCTTTACCCCGAGACCGAGATGATGGTTGTTTCCAAGCAGCCGTTTAAAGGTCCCATAATTGTTGAGCTTACCGGGAAGGAATATCCCATAGGGCGAAACGCGGCCAAGTACATACTGGTTGAGAAAGCGAACAACTGAGAGAGGAAAAAATGAAAATGATAACGGGCATAAGGTTTTTTATGCTTTCTGCGCTGCTGGTCCTATGCGTGGCCTGCGCTGAAAGCAGCGGAAGCGTAAAAAGAGAAGGCACGATAAAAGTGGTTACGACCACTGCTATAGTCGGAGATCTGGTCAAGAACATCGCCGGGGAAAGAGCGGAGGTCATCTCGCTTATGGGAACCGGGGTTGACCCGCATCTTTACAAGGCAAGTGCCGGGGACGTGGAGAAACTTGCCGGGGCCGACATGATTTTTTATAACGGCCTTTATCTTGAAGGCAAGATTACGGATGTTCTGGCGCAGATGAAAAAAAGCGGGATATTCACCGTGGGCGTCGCCGAGGGAATCGACAAGTCCCTGCTTCTTTCTCCCGAAGAGTACGAAGGATACTATGACCCGCATATCTGGTTTGACGTCACTTTGTGGAAAAAAGCGGCCAAGGTTGTCATGGAGGCTTTCTCTCACTACGATCCCCAAAACGCCCGTACCTACAAGAGCAATACGGAATCCTATATCAAAGAACTTGACCTGCTGCAGGCTTACGTACAGAAGCAGATTGCCTTGTTGCGCCACGAAAGAAGGGTGCTTATAACGGCCCACGACGCGTTTAATTATTTCGGAAGAGGTTACGGATTTGAGGTGATGGGGCTTCAGGGAATAAGCACCGATTCCGAAGCGAGCGTCGCGGATATACAGAATCTCTCAAGGGTAATCGCCGAGCGAAAAATTCCGGCAGTTTTCGTTGAAACTTCCATCTCCCCCAGGTACATGCGCGCCCTTCGGGCCTCGGTGAAGTCAAGGGGTTTTGATGTCCGGATAGGCGGGAGTCTTTACTCGGACTCGATGGGCAGCCCGGGAACAGAAGAGGGTGGCTACATAGGGATGTTCAGAAGCAACGTGGATACTATCGTTGAGTCCCTCGGCCGCAGTCTCGAGGTTGCCGACTCCAAAGCCGAAGCCGCCGGAGATGGGTGATGAGCAGTGCAGAACAGAACCCTGCTGTTCCGGCAGTCCGTGTGACGGACCTTACCGTCGCTTACGGCGACAAGACTGTTCTCTGGGATATAGATCTTGAGATCCCAAGCGGGTCTATGGTCGCCGTCGTCGGACCAAACGGCGCCGGGAAGACAACGCTGATAAAATCCATCCAGGGACTTGTTCCGCGCGTTGCGGGAGTCGTCTCAATCCACGGCAAACCTTACGAGAAACAGAGAAAGGAAGTGAGTTACGTTCCCCAGAGAGGTTCTGTGGACTGGGATTTCCCCACCTCCGTAGTGGATACGGTGAAAATGGGGAGTTACGGGGATCTGGGCTGGATAAGGCGTCCAGGAAGAAAAGAGCATGAAAAGGCGCTGGGCGCGCTTGAGAAGGTTGACATGGTTGAGTTTGCCCAGAGGCAGATAAGCCAGCTCTCCGGGGGGCAGCAGCAGAGGGTCTTTCTTGCGAGGGCCCTTGTTCAGAGCGCGTCGGTTTATCTGCTTGATGAGCCTTTCCAGGGAGTTGACGCCACGACTGAAAAAGCGATAGTCAGGATACTGAAGGAACTTGTTGCCGGGGGAAAGACTGTGCTCGCGGTTCATCACGACCTTAACACCGTTTCTGAGTACTACGAGCGGATTGCCATTCTGAACGTGGGGCTTGTGGCCTCGGGGAAGGTGGACGAGGTCTTTAATTCCGGGAATCTCATGAAGGCTTACGGCGGCAAGACCTCCTTTTTCCCCGAAAGAAAATCGGCCGTAAGGGCAGTGTGATGCTTGAATTTGCGGTTGGGCTTTTCTCTGACTATACGGCCAGGACGATTCTCCTGGGAGCGGCTTCCCTGGGGGTTGTAAGCGGCGTGGTCGGCTCGTACGCGGTGCTGAGAAAGCAGAGCCTAGTGGGCGACGTCATGTCGCACGCGGCGCTTCCCGGAATAGTTCTTGCCTTCCTCATAATGGGAGTCAAGGAACAGCTGCCGATCTTTATCGGGGCCGCGCTCTCCGCCGTCCTGGCGGTTTTTCTGATCAACCTCGTTACCAGCAACTCAAGGATAAAAACCGACAGCGCGATGGGGATGGCGCTTTCGGTCTTCTTCGGGCTTGGCCTTGTTCTTCTTACCTACGCGCAGAAGATGCCCGATGCCAACCAGGCGGGGCTTGATAAGTTCCTTTTCGGTCAGGCCGAGGCGCTTGTCGAAAAAGACGTTCTTATTATAGGTGTTACGGGAGTTTTCGCCCTTTTGGTTGTGGGACTTTTCTGGAAAGAGTTCAAGCTTCTTTGCTTCGATCCGGATTTCGGGGGCACCATGGGTTTTTCAATGAAGTCTCTCGATCTGCTCGTTACGGCCGTCATAGTTTCGGCGATAGTGATCGGGCTTCAGACAGTAGGGGTTGTGCTTATGAGTTCAATGCTCATTGCCCCCGCTGTTGCGGCCAGACAGTGGACCGGCGGTATGGGCTCGATGGTGATTCTCTCGGCTTTAATAGCGGCTGTCTCCGGTGTTACGGGTGTTGCGCTAAGTGCCGGGTTTGAGAATGTGCCTACCGGACCCGCGGTCATAGTCTGCGTGAGCGTTATCGCTTTTTTCTCGGTTCTTTTCTCGCCGAACGGGTTTTTCACCCTGAGATTCAAAGACGCCAGGAGCAGAAGGGAGATAAAAAAGGATTACGTCCTGAAGGCTCTTCACGATCTGGGTCTTGAACATGACGATCCCGGTTACGCGCATTCCGAGAGGCTGCTTGCGCTTGGAAGCGAGAAGGGGTTTAACGTTAGAAAAAGTCTTTCGCAACTGCAGACGGCGGGATACGTAGAGAGAGTAGGGGAGGAGAACTGGCGTCTTACCCAAAGCGGTATTCGCGAGATCAGAAAGCTTTCGCCGGTGGGGAATAACGGATGAGCCCGCATCAGCTTGATATACAACTGGTAGCTGTCATAGTTGCGGCTTCATGCGCCATACCGGGGGCGTTTCTTGTTCTAAGAAGAATGTCCATGATGACCGACGCGATCAGCCATTCCATTCTGCTCGGCATAATCCTCGCTTTTTTTCTCGTAAAGGACCTCTCGTCGCCGATTCTCATAGTGGGGGCCGCCGCAAGCGGGGTACTTGCGATTTCGCTCATAGAGGCGGTTAACCGCGCAAGGCTCGTGAAAAAAGACGCGTCAATAGGGATTGTCTTCCCTTTTCTTTTCAGCGTGGCGGTCATACTGCTTTCCAAGTATGCGCGAAATGTGCATATTGACACCCATTCGGTGCTTCTGGGAGAGATAGCGTTCGCTCCTTTTAATCGCCTGATTCTCTCAGGGATGGATATGGGACCCAAATCAGCTTACGTAATGGGTTCGATTCTTCTTTTGAACCTGCTTTTCATCTCCTTTTTCTACAAGGAACTCAAGGTGTCGACCTTTGATGAGAGCTTCGCGTCGTCAATAGGATTCCGTCCCCGACTCATCCACTACCTGCTTATGGCTGTCGTGTCGCTTACATGCGTCGGGGCGTTTGACGCCGTGGGCTCGATACTGGTTATAGCGCTTATAGTGATTCCACCGTGCTGCGCCTACCTTCTTACGGATTCGCTTTTCAGGATGATTCTTCTGAGCGTGGTTTTTGGTATTTCAGCCGCTGTTTCCGGGTTCTGGGTCGCCAACTGGCTTGACGTTAACATAGCGGGCTCAATGGCTTCTGTGTGCGGGGTGTTTTTTCTCGCGGTCTTTCTCCTTGCTCCTCAAAGGGGACTCGTAGGCATAATGAGAGAAAAAAGGAAACAGAGAATGGATTTTGCCGAAGCTTCGCTCCTCGTGAGTCTTTACAACCAGGAAAGAGGGGAGTCGGTAAAAAACCACCCCGACAGCAGGGGCATGTTCCGCTCCGCTGATTTCGCATCAAAAGTGATCGAATTTCTGAAGCAGAAAGGAGAAATAGCTGTTGCGGGCGGAGGGCTTCTTCTTACGGAGAAAGGAAGAGAGAGGGCGCGGATGACTATGGAAGGAAGATAGTTCTGGAGTGATGGAATAAGGGCAAGCAGGTTCTATAGTATTTCGACTGAATCCGCCTCTACGGTTTCGCCTATTTCAAGTTTGCCATCTACCACAACTTTGCGTCCCTCGACTATTTCTTCGCACGGGAGATCTTCTTCGTCTCCTCTTTCAATACCGGTTCTTGACGTCAGATTGACAGTTACTTCAGTTTCGTTGCCCTCAGATAATATTTCTACCCTCATGGTTCCACTTGGTGTGGTGTCGTTGACACAGTTCTTCGAATCTACTTGTCCTTCGAAACTTATATTAATGTAATCATAACTTGGGACTCTGTCCTCAATTCTAATATCCGCAATATCGATCACTGCTCCCGGGAAAACGGGAAGTCTTATTGTGCCAAGCAAGGAGTCTCCATTCTCAAAAAATTCAAGTTCTACTTTTGGGTCGAGGTTGTTTTCTATGCGGAAATCATCTCTTACAGCTGTCGTATCTTCACAGCAAAATACTGTCTCATCTTTTACTACACTTGCCCTCACGACTAGGTTTGAATCTTCGCCTATATCAGGGATTATTTCCTCGATAAACCCCGTGATTACCTCATTTTTTTCCGCGTCCCCATTTTCGTTCTGATTGCCACCGAAATCGATATCCAGCCCGCACCCTGAAACTGCGAATAAGGAAATAAAGAGTAAAAACAGGTAAGTTTTCACAGCGCTTGCGCCGGTTTTTGCGTGCATCAAGACTCCTCGATTTTTAATTTGCCTACGGTAAAAGATAACATGAAATTCAAATTAGTTTATTTTTCTTTTCCGTTTTGACACTCCGGGAATTTTACCGCAATATCAGCCGATATGAAAAAAACGAATGTACTTTTCATCAATCACTCGGTAAGAGACGGAGGACCTGGAAGAAGCCTTCTCTACATACTGAAGTACATCGATCGGGATAAGATAAACCCGTTTGTGCTAATCCCGAAACACGACATATTCTCCGAGAGCCTGAAATCAGAAGGCATCTTTGAAAACGTAATAGTCGACCCAAGGTTTCCCGAGAACATACAGAAATCAACAATGGTGGCTGATACCACGCGGGCCCCGGGTCTCATGAGAGTTTTCTCCATAATAATAAACATAGTGAACATGCTCCGTCTGCTCCTCGGTTCCCCCAAGATAATCAGAGAAAACGAAATCGACATTATCTACTGCAACGGAACCCTTGCAAAGATTGTCGGCACTCTGATAGGGAGGAAAAACAAAAAACCCGTTATCTGGCACGTAAGGAACATACAGCAGACGTGGTTTATGAAATCTCTAATGGGAACGCTCTCTGGGTTTGGTTGCGTGAAAAAGATAATATGCGTTTCCCGCGCCACGGCCGAGCCGTTTAAAAGAGCAAAGAGCAAGGTTCACGTCGTCTATAACGGCATTGACCCAGCGGATTTTGACAGGGATTCCGTTCGGGGTTCCCTAAGAGATGAGTTCTCCATACCCTCAGATACCGTGCTTGTCGGAAACACCGGGAGGGTGGTTCCGAGAAAGGGCTACGTGGAATTCATCGACACTGTAAGCCGGCTTGTTTCAAACAGCAATATCAGCGAGAAAACAAAGTTCGTTATAGTCGGAGATACTCCCTGGTTTTTCCCGAAAAACCACCTGCGGGAGCTTGAAGATCATGCGGAGAGGCTGGGGGTGCGGGACAGCTTTATCTTTACCGGGTACAGAAAGGACGTGAGGCCGTATCTTAAGGATTTCGACCTGTTCGTTATTCCGTCCAATTATCCGGATCCTTTTCCGAGGTCCGTGATAGAAGCGATGGCGTTCAGCCTTCCCGTCGTGGGTTTTTCAATAGGGGGCATAGCCGAGGCCGTTGAGGACGGGGAGACCGGTTTTCTCTGCGCCCCCGGGGATTTTCAGAAAATAGGGGAGAGTATTTCGATTCTTGCGCGGGACACAGAAGCTCGGCATGAAATGGGCCGAAACTCAAGGCGCAGGGTGATGGAAATGTGCTCCGCTGCTGAGCGAACCGTTGACATACAGAAGATAATACTTGAGATCCGGTGAGCTAGACTTCCTTTCCTTCCCTGTCCCGAAACAGAAGCCTGAGGGGAACTCCCTCAAAGTCCGCGTACTCCCTTAACTGGTTCTCAATAAACCTTCTGTAGTTCTCCGGGATGCCCTTTGCCGAATTCGTGAAGATCGTGAATGTCGGCGGTGCGGTGAAGGGCTGGGAGATATAGAAAAGCTTTATCTCCTTTCTTCTGTAGACCGGGGGAGGATGGCGTTTTGTAAGGTCTTCAAGAAACCTGTTGAGTTTTCCCGTGGATATTTTTCTTCTGAAATTGTTCTCCACCCGCTCAACAACGTCAAAGATTCTCCCGACCTTCTTGCCGGTAAGCGCGGAGATAGTCAGCACGGGGGCGTAATCAACCCCGATCAGTTTCTCCTTCGTTACCTCTTCAACCTCTTTTGGGTCCGCTATGTCCTCGGGAGCGAGATCCCATTTGTTAAGCAGTATTATAAGAGCCCTATTTCTGCCTTTTACCAGTCCCGCGAGGCGTGAGTCGTGGTGGGTCGGTCCCTCTTGTCCGTCTATCATCATCAGCACTATGTGGGCTCTTTCGATCGACCTTATTGCCCGGAAGACGCTGTGTTTTTCAACCGCGGCGTCTATTCTTGATTTTCTTCTTATGCCCGCGGTGTCAATAAAGACGTACTTTTTCCCGTCTTTTTCATATACGGAGTCAATGGAGTCACGGGTAGTGCCGGGCGTGGGGCTTGTTATGAGCCTCTGTTCTCCGAGTATCCTGTTCACCAGCGTGGATTTCCCAACGTTGGGTTTGCCGATAACGGCGATTCTCGTCTCCTCGGACTCTTCCGATTCTTCTTCCGGTTGCCCGGAGGTTTCTATGCAGGAAGCGATCTGCTCAATAAGTTCGTAGATATTTTTGTTGTGAAGCGCGGAAATCGCCATGAAGTCATCCGTGCCAGTGCCGTAGAATTCGTATGTCTTAAGCACCTGTTTTATGTTTCCATGATCGATCTTGTTTACTGCGTAGATGACTTTTTTGTCGGTTTTTCTGAGATACCGCACTATCTCGGAATCCTGAGGCATGACCCCGTCCCTGCCGTCAAAAAGCATCACCACGAGGTCGGCTTCCGAGATGGCCACGTCTATCTGCTCTTTTATGAGCGAGTAGTCCTGGTCGTCCTCGCCGAGAGACAGGCCCCCGGTGTCAACCAGAGTGAACTCCTTTTCCTTCCACCGGGTGTCTTCATAGACCCTGTCTCTCGTAACGCCGGGGATGTCTTCTACTATCGTTTTGTTCCACCCTATTATTCTGTTAAAAAGGGTGGACTTGCCGACATTTGGTCTTCCGACTATGGCTACGATAGGCTT